>NZ_CP178621.1:1425656-2851312 GCF_047302465.1 Bdellovibrio sp. HCB337
CTCGGCGCCGCAGTGGGAGTTTGTTGACCGCACATAAATCTTTGCAGCTCGGCAAATCAGTTCTCGTTGTTCCGGGTCATCCAAGTGACAGTTCGCACCTAGGAAATCTTGATTTATTGAGTGAAGGAGCCACTCCGATCCGTGATGCCGAGGACTTGGGCAGCTATTTTAGAAGCGAGTTGCAAACGCTGCCGAATGTTACTTCTATGGCTAGTGAGCTCTAGCAGGACTAAAATCTATATGTAGTGGCGCCGCTCTAACTTTGTCATTTGTCTAAAAAAAATGAAAAATAATGAAAAAAGCCTTTGAAAAACTCTCGTCTTTTCTCTTAACATTAGATTCAAGGGAGGGGCGATGTGGTCAAGGATGACCGTGGTGGTAAGGACGCTACTGCATCGCTCATTTTTCTAAGCGGCTCCCGCCCCTCGATCTAGAGTTCAAAACGAACAGCAAAAATAAAAAAAACAATTATAAATAGAAACCAAGCCGATTCAAACACGCTCGGAATTGTTTTAGTTCCAGTTTCTTCTTAAGGAATTGAAGCCAATGCCTGCAAAGAGCACAAGCGGGCTCCAGACTGCAAAAGCCGGTGGAAGTTGTCCATTACGGGCTAGGCCCTCGAACGTTACATACAAGACCCAATAGCCAATGATAATGCCGATACACAGAATCATACCGCTGCTTTTGGCAGTACGACGATTGGTGGTTGTGCCAAGGCCGACTCCGATTAAGGCAAACACTATGCAAAGAACCGAAATCGCAATGCGCTTATGAAACTCGGTCTGATAAGTTCTTTGATCTTGAGGCTTTAAGTCCTTCTTCTTAAGAATCTCCTTCAACTCTGAAAGTGTCAGAGACTGTGCGGATTTCTCGCGAATGACTTCTTGGATCGGATCGGTCAGGCGAATATCGTAGGTGTCGAATTTGATTTTAGTGTGAGTCTGAGTTTTACGATGAATGTCGCCATCTTCAAGCCGCAAGAGCACATTGTGCCCCGGCGCCTTCGGATCCGGAACGATGGCGCCGCGCTTAGCAATAATCGTAAGCGGCGCTCCTTCTTCGCGTTCATCGTAAATGAATACGTTCTCTAAAGTTCCATTGTCTGAATGAACCTTGTTCGCATAAACCACTAAATCAAAAAAACCTTCCGAGAATGTGCCTTCTTTGACCGTGGCAGCGGCTTTGGTATTTCCAAGCTTCGTAAAAAGAACTTCGAACTGACGATTGCCCCAAGGAGCAATTTCGAAAGAGGTTTGGGCGGAAAGGACTCCGACCAAGAGAGACAGCACGACGGCCGGAGTCAGAATCATTCCCATGTGAAGTCCAGAGGCCTTCATCGCCACCATCTCGGAATCACTACTGAGGCGTCCATAAGTCAGGATGACGGCAAAAAGAAGACTCATTGGGAAGAGGGCCGGTAAAAGGGAAATACAAATATAGCCAATAATCTGTGCAATGGTTTTCATGTCCACGCCGTGGACAAGAGCAAACTCCGTCAGACGCAGGACCTGGAACATAAGAATAATCGAAACGAAAACGATCAGGCCTAAAATGAAACTCGGAAGCATTTCAAAGAAGATGTATTGCGCTGCTTTTTTACCACGGAAAACGCTAACCATAAGGAACCTTAGTTTAAACTATCGATGACGCCAAGGCTTTATTTAGTGCAGGAATCGCGGCCATTGTCCAGAGGATTAGGATCGGCTCTTTGTTGACCCGACGGCTGACATCCCTGACAATATTTACTGTGAGCAGCAAGATCCTTTTAGTCTACGAAGAATATTCAGAAATGATGAATGCCCAAGCTATTTTGCAAAAAGCGGGCTTCGACGTGCTTGGAATTTCAACAGAATATACTCTCAGTGAAAATGTGCTCTCATTCAACCCTGATGTGGTTGTGGCTTATGGCCGTGCCGGAAAAGTAACGACGATCGGAGCTGGTCGTCGTCTGCGCGAGATGACTCGCTGGCAGGGGAAAGTGATTCTGGTTTTACCAGCAGGTTACAAGCCGAACCCTCAAGACTTCGCAAAAATCAGAGCAGACATGTTGCTAGAAGCTCCTCTTCCGGGGCTAAGACTGATGCAAATCGTTGGTAAAATGTTGGGCTATGACGAACTCTTGTTGCAAGAACGTCTGAGCAAACACGGCAATGATACCAGCAAACCTGGCGACAATCTTTTGGGCGGCACGGGACATACCGGTGAAGCGCAGGATGAAGCTCTTCTTGTTACTGGCCAGGTCGGTGAAGACCCAGAAAATTTCACGATCAGTGGTACTCCGATTGCGGAAGACGAAGAGGATTTTACAAAAGCCAAAGCAAAGTTCAATTTGGATATTTCTTCAGAGACAGCTGGCAAGCCTGCGAAAAAAGACGATCAAGATTTAGAAGCGCTCTGGAAAGAACTCACGGATCACAGCGAGCTTAGCATCACTCCTGAAGACGAAGCTGCTGCAAAAGCCGCCGGGCAAAAAATCAACTTTGATCTGAGTGATGAGCGCAGCCTTGAAATCAGCACTCAAGAAGTCGATAAACTTGCTAAAGAGATCCAAAATGCCAAAAAGTCAGGCGCAGACCGAGTGTCCAAATATGGGAAATATACGGCTCAAATTAATGATTTTGACCCCCGTCAGAGCCTTAGTAAAATCGCCAGCCGCCGCAGTCAAAAAGAGATCGTAAAGTCTTGGAATAACAAAGAAATCGAGGACCAAGACGAGCTTCGTAAGTCTTTTACCAAAGCGTTATTTAGAAAAAAGTAATTGATCGACCTTGTTTTTTCATCAATCATGCTCAACCTTATTAGTAAGAGGAGACAGCTATGGCAGCATTTACAAAACCCGTAACAGACAGTTCTTTTGAATCTGATGTTTTAAATTCTAACACACCAGTATTGGTGGATTTCTGGGCAGAGTGGTGTGGACCTTGCCGTGCTCTTGGACCAAAACTTGAAGAAGTGGCTCAAGAGATGTCGCAAAAAGTAAAAATCGTGAAGTTGAACGTCGATGAGAATCCATCAACTCCGGGTAAATACGGCATCCGCGGTATCCCAGCGATGCTTCTTTTCAAAGACGGTAAAGAAATCGGTCAATTGGTTGGTAACCATCCAAAAGACGCGATCGTAGATTTCTTGAGCAAGAATTCCTAATCGGAAATCTGAAAATAGATTTAAATAAAAAAGGGAGCTGTTGAAGCTCCCTTTTTTATTTGCGCTAGTGGCGTTTCGACTACAATTGAGCCAAAGTCTCTAGCTTCATCATCTGCGCATAGATGATCTCGTAGTTGCCCATTACGCGGCTTGAGTACTCTTTAGGCTGGATAGCTTGCGCCACCAAGCGACGAACGTTTCTAGGGCCCATGTTGTAGGCAGAAACGTAGTTTGGAGCCTCATTCGCAAAGTTCTTTCTTAAGAAAGCCATGTAAGCAATCCCGATACGAACATTGATAGTTGGGTTTTTCAGAGTGTTTTTGCCCTTCCAAGGAATGTTCTCTTTCTGAGCGATCCATTTTGCTGTGTCAGGTTTGATTTGCATCAAGCCGATTTCACCTGCGCCACCAATGATTGTTGGATCAAATTGGCTCTCAGTTTGGATCACTGCGAGTACGAACAAAGGATCAAAGCCCTTCTTTTCGCTTTCAGAAAGAATCATGGCGCTAACATTAGCCACATGTTTTGCCCACTTCTTATCAGAGAGTTTGTTTTGCACTGTTGAATATACGAACTTGCTGACTGAAGGCAGAGATGCGCTTCTTTCAGCCAAACTTCCATTATAGGAAGTTCCTAATAGCTCGCGTGCGTGCTGCAAGCGGATTGCATTTTTCGATGCCATTTCGGTGCTTCCTTCCTGCATGTAAGCAGCCGAAATATTCTCAACATAGAAAGACAACGTGAACGTCGAGATGATGACAAAACTCCATTTTGTAATTCGTCTTGTTTTCATCTGAGACCTCCGAAAGTGTTACTAACTGCGTACTTGGAGTTATTGCGAAGCTCGTGCCGATCAGCTAAGTGCTGGGAATGACAGCGTTATCAGTTCAAGACATTTTAAAAACAGTTTTATGTGTGGTAGGCCAAGATGCTGTCTAACAATTTGTGGTCAACAGAGTGCTTAGTAGATAGTCAAAACGGCGCAGTTTCTCAGAGTGGGATGTCTCATTATTTGATTGGCGTTTATGGGGAAATCCGCTAGGTTCAAGCTTTTCAAGGAGCACTTTTAATGGAAACAATTCCTTTCCAAACTATTCAAAACTCAATCGATAATATCTGTGGAATCACCGAAGAAGAGGACTTGGACGCCGTATCTCAGGCTCTTTTTGATGCACAACCAGCGCTTGCGGGTTTTGTGATCGAGTTTATCGAGGACATGAGTGAAGGTGCTAAAGATTTGGGCTTCATGATTGCCCTGATTCTTTGGAAAAGCTTCGAGGAAAAATACCCACAAATTCGCGCTCTCACTGAGGACGAAGTTGTGGCCAAGTTTGAGGACCAAGAAGCTGACTTGGAAAAACTTCTTCATTTAAACGATGAAATGCTAGAAGAAATCCACAAAAACGAGATGCTCAACGGACAGCCTGAAATCCTAAACTATCTTACTCAGGAACTTTTCTCAGAAGAGAACACTGATCCAAAATTGGAAGCGGACGAGGATGTCCAATTGTTCATGGTTCTTCGCTTCTTCTCTACTTGTTTGAATGACGCTGCCAAAGAAGTTGGCGAAGCGGTTGTTCGTCACTAGTTTATCCACATTAGAGCACTAGAGTCTTTTTAACGAGAAAAGCCGGTTTTTTTACGCCGGCTTGAAGCCCTTATGAGATAATTGTCATATGAGGCATGTTCTCATTGTGTTTATCTTGCTCATAACGTCTTGGAGTCGGGCCGAGACGATCGTTGTTTCGGTTCAGGAAGATCTCGAAAAAACTCCACCTATTGTAGAACTCAAAAACTACTTTGCGGATGCATTGGCCAAAGAAGACATCCACGTCAATTTCATGCCGCTGTCTTTAGAGCGAGGAAATTTTTTAGCTAATAAAGGCGAAATAGACGGGGAGCTAATTCGTACGGACTACGTATTAAAAAACTCTCCGAATCTAATGATTACTTCATTTCCGATGATCTACACCAACTTCCGTGTGGTTCGTCGCAAACAAATAAAAAACTTTAAAGAAAAGAATTTAGACACTTACGTTGGAGTTGTGTTTTTTAACTCTCCGGCGGTGCGTGCGACGATCGAGCGAAAAAAAATTAAAGTCGAAAACGTAGCCACTTTGGATCAGGTGTTCTTGTTGCTAGCGAGTGAGCGTGCAGACTACACGATTTTGCCTGACACAATTATTGCGGCGGCCAGGGACAGACAGCCATTGGCTTTTCAGAATCTTGTTGTTAGTAAAAATTCATTTGATCGCTCAGAACTTTATTTTTGTCTGAATAAGAAAAACGCACATCTAATGCCAAAAATAGAAAAGGCCCTCAAGCGCGCGTCACGCGGTCCGATCTGGAAATACCGCTATTTGCCAAATCTGTTAAATACCGAGATCCCGTAAGAACCCTTAGTTATTCATTTAAACAGCTATTGTTTTCTCGAGAAACGGAAGCAATCTGCGCTCTGGCAGTGAGGCGTTGTGAGACAATGACCTTATGAAGCAAGGGTTGATTCTACTTATCATGACTTGGACGATGTTGTGTGCAGCCGAGACGCTTGTCATCGCAGTCCCTGTAAATCTTGAAAAGACAGCGCCTTTTGTTGAACTTAAAACCTATGTTGCTGAAGCCCTAGCAAAAGAAGATATTCAAATCGAATACGTGCCGCTATCCATAGATAGGAGCACCTTTATGGTAGAAAAAGGTGAGCTTGATGGTGAGCTGGTTCGTGAGTCCCGCGTGATAAGAAGGTCGGCAAAATCCATCATGACCTCGTTTCCAATCGCGCATTCAGATTTTATTGTGGTCCATCGTAAGCAGATTAAGAATTTTACCGAAGACAAGCTAAGTGAGTACGCTGGAGTGATGTTCTACTGTGCCGTAGTGACCCGTGATGCATTGTCGAAAAGAAACGCCAAGGTTGTAAGCGTCGATAGCTTAGAGCACGCGTTGAAACTCTTAGAGAATGGTAGAGCAGACTATACGATTCTGCCAGAGCCCATCATAGATGCTGCAAAAATTCAGTACGCAAAGGACTTTAAGAATCTTGTTGTTAGAAAAAACCCTTTGGATCATACGGATCTTTATTTTTATGTTCGCAAGAATAAGTCTTATTTGATGCCGAAAGTAGAGAAGGCTTTTAAAAAAGCGTCCAATGAGCCTTTAGAGAAGTATCATTATTTGCCGGAGTATCTAAATAGAAAAATCCCATAAAAAAAGCCCCCTTTATCAGGGGGCTTTGTCTTTTAGCGAATCGTTTCTGCGACCCATTTGGTAGCAAGATTGACCTTGCTATAAACGCCGGGCTTGCTTGCGCGAGCACAGCCAGCGCCCCAGCTAACAACACCAATCAAATAAGTGTCGTTGTTATCATCTTTGGCAACAAGCGGGCCACCACTGTCACCTTGGCAAGAGTCTTTGCCACCTTTTGTATAACCTGCACAAATCATGCGATCAGTGATTTGTTTTGGGTAGTTTTTATCGCAAACGGTTTTATGTACCAAGGGTACGCTGACCTTTTGCAGCTTCTTAGGAAGCCCAGATGCTGTTTCTTTCATTGCGCCCCAACCGGCAACTGTCGTCATGATTGTAGAGCCGTCTGTTGGAATAGCGATCTCTGCAGGGTTCATTGCAACCGGCTCGTAACGAGAAGAGCGGCTTAATTGAATCAATGCAAAATCATAGTCCATCGTTTTTTCGCTGAACTTAGGATGGCGAATGATTTTCTTTGGCTTAATAACTTCAGCATTGCGCTTGTCCGTGCGATCATGAAGACCGATGACGATGGAATCTACGCCACCGTTAACTACACAGTGTGCAGCTGTCAGAACCCAGTCTTTACGGATTAAAGATCCACCACAGAAGTGACCCATTGTTTTATCTTGAAGTGAAACGATATACGGAAACTCTCCGACAGAGGCTTCTACGCCACCCACGATATTCGCGTGAAAGTCGTCGGCATAAGAAACATTTGCAGCTACAAGAGACAGGGCTGCCAGAACAGAACTAAGAACTTTCATAGTGATTCCCCTTGAATGAAAATGGCCTTTTCTCTATTGTTGCGAGCGCTGGGGAATGCTCAATCAGTAAGCAAAATTCTGAACCAAGGTCTTCAGACGTAAGAGGGGAAAACCTGGCTTTAGAGCGGGCTTCGGGACGAGCGGCGTATGCGGGACAAATTTATTTACTGAGACTGAGGTCCAAGAGGTGTATAATGGCCCCATGAGACTTCTATTTCTTTTGTTGATGTTGGTTTCTCTCAGCGCGGTCGCAAGTGAAGCGACTCAAGTGTCGTTCTCTACTCAGGAAAACTATACTCAAATTCCTGTGGTTACGGACCTTACAAAATTTATTGCGGCATCCTTAGAAAAAGAAAAAATCAAAGTAAACTTTGTGCCTATGCCATTGATGAGAGGAACCATCTCAGTTGAAAATGGCGAGGTGGACGGGGAAATGGGTCGTGACCTAGAGTCCATGAAAAGTTTCAGCCATATTATGACGACGTCGCGTCCTTTTATGTTTGCGAATATAAAAATGATTTACCTGAAGTCCCGCAAAATATTTTCGACAAAGAATTTGTCACAGCTGCAGGCGGTGACTTTACTGAACAATCACACCATTGTTCAGAAGTTGAAAGATGACAATTTAAAGTTTCTTGAAACCAAATATATTCCCCAAGCACTTACGGTGCTTGAGCAGAAGCGGGCTGACTATTTTCTACTTTCAGAAGTTATTATCTTGGGATTTTTTGAGACAGATCCGAAGCTAAAGGAAAAGTTCGTAATCGCCGACGAAAACTTTATGGTCATGCCACTTTATCTAACACTGAATAAGAAAAAAGCCGATTTAATGCCGCGAATAGAGAAAGCTCTGCGTGCGGGGATTAAATCAGACCTCAAAAAATACCCACGCTTACAGACGATTATAAATAAGGACTTTTAGTTTTTTCTTGAGAAGCCACGTCCTGACCACTGAAGAGTTTCAGAAGTCGAATCGAGAGGTGGTCTTGAAGGGATTCTGGACCCAAAAAAAGATTGTCTAAGTAGAGTCTCTCGCATCATAGTTATCTAAACACTAACAAGGCTTAGATGACTCTATCTTTAGTAGAAACAACTATGACTGCCTTTGCTTTATTCCTGCTACCCACGCTCGGCGGGTGGCTTTTGACGCATTTTTTTGATTTTAAACCACCCGCAGTAGTTCGTCTTGCATTCGCAATCGTTCTTGGTGTGGTGATTGTTTCTTTGACCGCCTATATCTTGGCTTTAGTTTGGGCGCTGTCGACCACATCGATCCTAATTGCGGTTTTGATTTCGTTTTTTGGTCCTTTGGCGTTCATTCGTAAATTTAAAACCGGGGACTCTTTCAGTTTTCGTAGTCATCTAGGCGCACTGCTCGGTGGTACTGCGGTCATGACGTTTCTTGCATTTGTATTTGCTCAAGGTGTTTACGAACAGGATCGTGCGATTGTTACAAAGATGGTCGACAATTATGCGGATTTGGCTTTGCATGTTGGGATCATAAACGGTTTTGCTTTTGGTGAAAACTTTCCGGCGGAGCATCCTGCATTAGCGGGAGTTCGTCTGTCTTATCCGTTCATTGTGGATTTTCATGCGGCGCTATTGGTGAAGCTGGGACTTTCGTTGCAGGCTTCCTTCTTTTTGCAGAATATCTTTATCGCTTTTGCTTTAGTGATTCTTTTTATCTGTTTTGTACAAAAGCTGACCCAGAATAGAGCCGCGGGTTGGGTGGCTTTGGTTTTATTGTTCTTTAATGGTGGTCTTGGCTGGACGATGCTCTTTCAGGAAAATTCAGCGCGGTTTTTGAGTCATGACTATTCCAGTTTTGAAAATCTGTATCGCTTTAACAATAGTTTAATCTATTGGCTTGTACCTATGCGAAGCATGTTGTTGATCACACCGATGCTTTGTGCAGTTTGGCTTTTATGGCTTGAAGGTATTCGGTACTGGCTTGAACAACCCACCGAAAAGAAAACGCGCCTGTTTGCAGCAGCGGGAGCGTTCACGGGCCTGATGCCCTTAGTACACGCCCATAGTTATATGGCGATTATGGCCAGTGCCGGATTGTTTGCGCTGATGTACCGTCGCTGGAAAGAGTGGGTCTTCTTTTTTGTTCCAGCACTAGTGTTAGCAATTCCGCAGATTCTATTAGTCACTACGGGCGGGGGAGTTCAAGCAAGTAAGTTTTTAGCATTTGAATTTGGGTGGACGAAAGAACATCACGGTTTTATCTGGTATTGGTTCTTAAACACAGGATTTTTTATTCCGCTCTTAGTAGCTGCTCTCATTTATTTGCGAAGAACGCAGAAAATTTCTAAAGACGCTGTGATGTTTTATGCGCCGTTTGTATTTTTCTTTGTCGTTCCGAATGTTTTGAAACTTGCTCCATGGATCTGGGACAACATCAAAATTCTGTATGTTTGGTTTTTAGGATCACTTCCTTTTGTGGCAATGCTTTTAGTGGTAGCTTGGCAAAAGGGACGGGCGTGGCGTTTAGGAGCCGGGGTTCTGTTTGTGACTTTGACTCTTTCAAGCGTCTTGGACTTCGTGCGGCTTTTTACGAAGGCGCCGGATTTGGTGGTGTATTCCAAAGAAGATCTTCAGTTCGGAGATTTACTCCAGCAAGAAACTGCAACGAAAAGTTTAATCATGTCAGCACCGGTGCATAACTCGCATGTCTTACTTGCGGGCCGACGTTTGTATGCAGGATATCCCGGAGTGTTATGGACCCATGGTCTTAGCATCGATGGTATCGAGGACGAAATCATGGCCGTCTACCAGGGTGGTCCCAAGGCCGAAGACATCCTTAGAAACCGCAAAATCGAGTATCTGCTGGTGACTCCGAAAGAGATCACGTGGGCCAAGGACCGCGGATTTTCTATCAACACAGATTTTCTGAGTCGTTTTCCCTATCAGGAGTTCAAAGATTCGGTCTATGGCTGGGACTATAGGCTCTACAAAATCCAAAACTAATCCCATGTGAATTGTTTCCAATACGGGCGTTTTTTGTCACCTTGCAAGCTTGTAGACACAAAGACTCGTTTAAATGCATTAGGAAGCCCCTTTCTCTTGGAGTGCATTTTGCTAAACCAGCAGCAGCACGTAATAGGAGCATTTATGACGAAACCTGTATTAACCCTTCTAATGGGATTGGGCCTTTCTTGGAACGCCTTTGCTGGCGCACCTAAGCTTGAATTTTTAAACCAATGTACATCTGGAAGAGAAGTCACGATCTCTGGGGTTGGCGACATCTTATTACATGGCCCTTTGCAGGCGCAGTCTTTTAAGGACCAAAATACATTCCGATCATTATGGCCAGATATGATTCCTGTATTTGATAAGTTTGATATCAGCTACGCGAATTTCGAAGGACCTTCTGCTGAAAACATTTCGACGTCTGGGCGAGTTGTTGGCAAAGAAGGGGACTTCTACTTTAACAAAGAAGCTTATACCGGTTATCCGATGTTTAACTATCACCCGCGTTTGGTGTGGGACATCGTGAACTCTGGAATCGACATCGTTTCGACAGCAAATAATCATGCTTTGGATCGTCGCTCTAAAGGAGCTGACATGACGACCGAAGCGATGAGAAAATATAACCTGCCATACACAGGTACTCGTCCTAAAGGTGCTACCAACCACGGCTGGCACGCAGTACTCGAAAAGAACGGACTTAAGATTGCGTTCTTAGCTTGTACATTCTCAACCAATGGTTTGCCTGACAATGATCAGCAGGTTCTTGGTTGCTACGAAGACAGCAAATACATCTACAACTATGTTCGTGCACTTTCTCAAGATCCGCAGATTGATGCGGTGATTGTGACGCCTCACTGGGGTGTTGAGTATAACTTTTCTCCGGAAAAACGTGAAGTGACTTTTGGTCGTAACTTGATCGATTCAGGTGCAACGGCAGTTTTGGGTACACATCCTCATGTGATTCAACCTTGGGAAAAATACACCAGCCAAGTTACTGGCGAAGAGGGCTTGATCGTTTATTCAACTGGTAACTTTGTAAACGGAAACTTTGGCCGTGTTGCTACTCAAGTTGGAACAATGATCGGCTTAAAGCTTGTCCAAGGCAGTGGTTCTAACAAACTTAAAATTAAGTCGGCGAAGTACTTACCACTTGTAATGAAACGCTACCCATATCGCATTGAGCCTATCGAAAATGATTCGCAAGTGGATGGCAAGTTCTCAGAAATCTGGAAAAAGCTCTACCCAGTTGAAAATCGCATTACGAGCTTGCAACAACCATTTGGCGATGAGTGTAACTAGATCTTAACTTTGTAAAAGCGCTCAGTGTTAGATCTAGGTATTATCACTTTACAGGCCTAGGGTATTTGGTAGAGGCTTCCGTTCGGAGGCCTCTATGCAAAAAGCATTATTAGTATTAGCAGCTATTGTCTTGATGACAGCGTGCTCTCAATTCAAAGAAGAAAAAACCCCAGAACAACTCGATAAAGATAGCATCACGTCAGCACCTTGGTGCGTGGTGGATAAGGTTGCACCTCAAGAGTACGTCATGACTCGGCTTACATTTTCAGAAAGCCAAGTTCACTGGTCATATATTCGACTCAATAAAGATATTGCACCTGTTATCTATAAAAGAAGTGAAGCTTCTTTGTGGCAATATAAGGGAAGCCCTTACGCACGGCATGGTGTAGAAATCCTTCGCGAAGCGACTCAAATCGTGGGTCATAAAGAATACAAAGAGCAAGAGCGTATTTTTAACGACGTCATAAAAAATAATAAATTTATACGTCAAAACAAAGCGGTTTTTGAGCCGGCAATCTCTTTGGTTGTGAGGACTAACGGGCTCTTGGAAAGCGTTGAGCAAGCATTTTACCCTTGTGCGATGTACTCTCAAAGTTTGAGCTCTGAAATACCCGCGCGCTCATATATCGAATTCCAAATCTATTTGGCGCAAGAGCTTCGTTCGTATAACAGAGAACACTTCTTAATGATGGAAAAGCAAATGGCACTTCAGTTTCCTGTGAAGGAAATTCCAATGAATCCTGCCGAGCATGATAAGACACAGTGGTGTTCTTGGTTTGGCATGGAGCGAGGACGGCTATTTTTAAAGACGATTACGCTGGGGCAGAACAAGTATATTACAAATTCGCACACTGATTTAAGCATTTTTGAAGAGGATGGGAAAGACGTCTCTTATGATCAGTTGAAGACTTACGCCGAGGGGTCGCAATCTTACGACATTTCATATAAATCAGCAGGTATTACTGGAAAGCACGAGCGATGGGGAGACGGAAGTTATCTTTATACTCTTGTTGAAGATGCAAATGGGTCCAAAGCTTTGGTAGAGCGCTTTGTGAAAAACCCAGAAAGCAGCTCGATGATTTTTGCTGACATATATTTTGATTGTAATAACACAGTACCTCTTAAACACAGTCCTTCTTTTAAAAAGTACCTGAAAACAATATTAGAGCTGCAGCTAGAGCAGCTAGCAAAGTAGAAATCTCGCAAATTATAAAAAGCGACCTAAAGAGATGGCTTTTTAAATGCACCTAAGATCTACTAGGTCTAAGGGGACGATATGAAGCCATTTTTATTTTTGATCCTGATTTGGGGTTTTTCTAATCAATCTTTAGCAGGTAGTGCCGCTGACTGCGTGGGCGAAGCCAAGAACTTGCTTCCCTCTATTACTGACAAACAATTGGCAGAACTCTGTCGAGGTGCCAAAGACAATGCTCCAGCGAAGTGTGTGTACGACATGAAGGCAAAAATGCCCACTGCAAGCTTGGAGTACAGTATCGGAATTTGCAAACCCGTTATTTGCTCGTGCGAAAGTAAGTAGGATATGAACTGGAGGCTTAGAAATCTCAAGGTTCTTATCCCGCTCTTTGTTGCAAGTATCTTGGGAGCTGTCTCTGCATTCTTGATATTTGCAGTGGCTTTTAATAGTGCTTCTTGGGAAGCAGTCGTTGGTTACATGGCCGTTCTTGCAATAGGCTCGGGGGCTGTCGGGTATTTTAGTATTAATTGGCGCATGATGCTCTGGGTATTTTTTATTCCGCATCTACTTTTGTTAGCGGTCCTAATAAAGGGAATTTTTGAAACTGGAAAGTTGTTTCCAAATATGGCCTTAGTGGCGCTTATTACTTTTGGGGTTTGGTTGCCGGCTTTTTGTTCTTCTAGAATAAGAAATAGCTTACCAAAAAAATAGATAATTGCGGAGTAGGGAAGCGGGACAGTTCTTAACGAGAGCCTGGAGCGCCTTGTGCTGCGGGCTTAGAAGAACTAGAAGAGGATGAGCTCGGTGCTGTCGTGTTATCACCGAGTCGACGTATAAACATTCGAGCCTCATAGAATTCGCCTGAAGTCCAAGCGCGACCTCTGCGTTTAGAGTCCGTATCATGTTCTTCTTCTTCAGCAGGCTTTTTTGTCGTTTCTTTTGCGTTAGCACTGAGTTCTTTCATAAACTGAGTCATCTCATGCAACTCGCTGCGGGTGAAGCCTACCGACTCTTGCTCTGGCTCCTCTTGGGGAGGAACTCTTTTTTGTTGGGCTTGGGTATTTTTATTCATTTCTTGCAAAAACTTAAGACCTTCGAGGTAGGATCTATCACCTTTAACTTCGGTGATCTCCTGAGCTGACGCTAGAAGAGAGCTAAAGCTGAGGGTCATTAAAATTATAAGCTGTTTCATAAATCTCTTCCTAGGTGTTCTTGCAAAACAAAAGAAATCATCAAGGATTTCAACTGCAGAACGCGTACCAAGATAGGCATCATTGTGCTGAGGCTGAGACACAAAAATGACAAACTGAGCGTCTAGATGTTAGCGCGATGTACAGAGTTATATAGTCATCTCAAAATGAGATTTTGCCATAATTGGTGAGCGGTAAGGCTTGCGTTAGAGGACTTCTACAAGGTCCTTCGACTTGCGAGTAACTGTCCCAGCGCCTTATTGATTGACGACTCTTCGCGTTCTAGGATGAAATGCAGAAAATTCAACAGGAGATTTCGAAGTGAAAAAGTCTTTCGTTTTAGCTGTGATTTTATTTGTCGCCGCCTGCGCATCGAGCGAGAAGCAGGCCGACACTGCCCAGAGTGTAGAAGTGAAAACAGACACAGTTGCGCAAACGACGCCTGCGACTCCAGTTGCGGAAGAGAAAGCCAAAGAAGAAACTCAAAAAGTTGCTACACCTGCTAAAAATTCTGAATGGAAAGGTGATTGTCGGAAGGTTGTTAACGAAGGCGGAAAAGAAGTAAAAAATTCGCCTTATAAGCGTTTGCAAAGCTCTTATGCATTTGACGGCACCAAAGTTACTTGGTTTGTAAAGTCATTTGCTGACACAAAATGCCAATCATTGTTCGGCGGGAATAGCTCTACTTTTAAGTGCGATGCGAATCCCTTAAAGAAAGCTGCGACCTGCAAGCAGGTTTCAGTAGCGTCTTGGGAAAACAACGCTTGGAAAGATGGAAAAATGGTCGATCACGCTGGTTATCCGAATGAGCTTACAATCGTGTACCAAGTGCTTCCAAAAAAAGGAAATAAGGTTTCTCTAAACTCGACGAGCACTGAAAGTGGCGAGCTTCAGACAGAAACTCTGACCAAACCTGAATAGAGCGTGAGCTTATGATTATAGAGCAGGCTCAACCAAGCGAATTTGCCGAAATTGAAAAAGTCTTTCAAAACTGCTTTGCTGATGATGTCAGAATGTATCCGATCAAGCGCGCAAAGCATCTTTTTGTTGCGAAAGACAACGGCCAAATCGTTGGCGCTGGTGGGCTTTTTGTAAACTCCCTTCATGCTAAGATTCCTAAAGCAGCCGTAGCTGTTGAAGTGGCATATCGTAGAAAAGGCCTTGGTCAAAAAATCCATCAGACGATCCTACAATCCCAGCCCTTGATTCCTCTTGGTGTTGATGGTTGCTGTTTTGACGACAATACCTCGACGATCGCTTTTCTTAAACACCTTAAGTACAAGCCTTATCTTGATTGCTATATTCCTGTGATAGATACCACCGTAGACTTTCCTGTTTTCGAAAGACCTCAAAATATTCAGCTGCTCAGTTTTAACAAAGCCGCTTCACGCGGCATCGAGATGAGTTCCATACTGAACTTTTTGGTAGAGAACTATTTCGAGTCTCATCATTGGAACCCCGTAACTATTCCCAAAGACAGCCCTGATTGGGAAGAGATTGCGTTTTGGGGAATTGATCATGAGCTCAGTCTTGTGGTTTTGCAAGACGGGGTTCTCGTTGGTGCATCAACGGCGAGCGTGGATGGGGATGTTCTGCAAATTCAGTGGCCTTTTGGTGCAGCAAATGATGTGAGCGGCGAACTCGCTATTCTTAAAACTCTGATGGGACAGCAATTTAAAATCGCAAGTCAAAGAGGACTTCTGATGTCGACCTTTGAGTGCGATTCTACGGAAGAGGCCATGTTTCAGATTCCAAAAGCACTCAAGGTCATCGAATCTAAAACGTGGCGGCGCTTTCGATATACGCCATAGAGCGCATTTACTAAGTAAATCAGGCTAATTTGGATTGACGACCTTAGCGAGTCTCCGATGAAATATGTAAATCATCAGGAGATTTCAAAATGAAAAGCATTCTTGTTCTTTCTACTTTGTTAGCATCAAGTATTTGTATGGCAAGACCTAACATGGTTTGCCTCTATGGCAACTCTGCACAAGGGTGGGAATCTGCCGGCGCCCTTTTTAGTTATATTGAATATGACGCTCAAAGATACTTTGGAACTGTCGCGATCTCTTTGTACGACTATAATAGCACGAACGCGATTTGTACCAGAGACACCGATGCTATGCACGGTTCTGGGCATGTGTTTGATCAGGCCCACTACATGATTACGTCGGGCGGAGAAGGCCCAGATCCAGCCACTTGCGAAGTTCCAGCATCATCAACTTATACGACCGTAAAAAGACAGAAGGCGATTCTTGCTCCAGGCGAGTCTACTGAAATTTCAATGGCAGACACAAAGGTGATTCATTACCTAATGACAGACGCTGACGTTCTTGAGCTAGAGAGTATCGAAGAAGCTAAGATGGGGCAGCTATTGAACGAGAAGTGCTTGGCGCTTCTGCCTGGATCTATTAAGTCTCAGAATCCAGAAAAGCTATTACAACGAGCTAAAGTTCGCTGGAATCTTAAGTAGTACATAGCAAGAAGAGTAAATGAGATAAGCCGCCCTCGACAGGCGGCTTTTTTAATTCTAAAATTCCTATCCGCGAAGCTTTGCGTTGAAAAATAGATCCCTTCCTTAATGAACACAGAACCTAAAATCTAGGACCTTGCTTTTGTTGTACTCAATAGGTATGGAGACGACATGTTGAAGACTCAATTTAAAGACCGTCTTGAAAGATCTACGAAGCTTTACTTAGATTTGGTGAGCCATGTTCCTGAAGCAGCTCTTGGAAGTAAGCTCGTCAATCTGCCATCAAATACGATAGGGCAACAACTTTGGTGCGTGGTTGGCGCACGCCATAGTTATATTAAAGCTGCCAAAGCAGGGGCGTGGGATGGTTTTGAGTGTCCACTGGATTGGGATAAAACGACGGACACAAAAGAGGTACAAGCCGCTTTGCAATCGACCGGCGAAAGTATCTCAGAGTTTTTGAAGAGAGAGGATTCTCTGTCAGAAGCTCAACTCAAGTTTCTCTTTGATCTGCTTGAGCACGAGGCGCAACATCATGGACAACTGGCTCGTTACCTATATGGATTAAAATTAGGTGTTCCCCAGTCTTGGAAAGATCGCTATCATTTTGATTAAACACTCGTAAGCGAGCACCCAAGTCCGTTTCTTTCAATATTCATAAATTACATAATAAGTGATTTAACATTCATTTTTGTTTTAATGCCCAGTGCGTTATAACTTCTGAAAACGGAGGACGCATATGGAATCAATCCACTCTAGACTGAAGAAGTTTCGTCAGCGTGCAGGACTAACAATTCAAGAAGTTTCTAAGGTCACAGGGATTCCTGCTAGTACATATAAAGAATGGGAAAACGGTCGCCAGATTCGTGGCGAGCCCTATGCGGTATTAGCCGAGACCTATCAAGTTTCTTTACAGGAACTAATTACAGGTCAAAAAAGCAAGTCGTCTTCCTTACTTGCGAAGTTCGACGGTGTCGAAGCCGAAATTCAAAACATTAAAAAAGACCTGATTGCGCTTTTATAAAGCGACAAGAGGCTTATTTCAGACCTTCTACAAATCAAGATTTATAACACCTTTATGGAGAATAATATGAAATCACTTTTAGTCATGACGATGTCCTTTATGTTTGCAAGCTCTGCGATGGCAGAGACCATTAAATGCAAAAGCGCAGGTGATTGGAATAATAGTTCCAACTACCGTGCCGAGTTTGAAATTAAGTTGGGGAAATTAAATCCACTTTCCGGTTTTCCGACTCTTGAGTACAGCGCTGAAGTTACTGGTTGGCAAGACGGGGCTCCTGAAAGCTTCGGGTTTCAAAATGCTTCTGCGACGGTAACAGCACAAGAGGTTCTCGTGAGTGCTCAATTTGAAGATGTAGACGGCTATGCCGCTTCGTTTGATGCCGCGATTGATCGCAAGACAATGACGGGTGCTTTTGCTGCTCTAGACAACTCGGAAGAGGGCACAGGTCGCGATGCTGATGCTAAAGGCGCTGGCGGAATTGAAATCGTTTGTAAGTAATAAGTTAATTTTACGCACGGAGAATTTTATGAAAGCAATGTCTTTGTTATTTTTGACTTCTTTGATGAGTGTGTCTGCTTTGGCAGACCAAATCCAGCTCAACAGCGAAGATAGACCGGTTTGTTACGTCGGCAATGCAGAATCTGCGTTGGAAGAGCTTTTGAATATCGATTACGATCCAGCTCTTTCTAACGGTCGTACGATTATTGGTTCGAAAGACGGCGCGACTTTGTTGTTCGCAATTCAAATTGATGAAAATGGCTGGTTACAAGACAAGTTTGTCTTGCCACCTTGCAAATAAGACCTAAGGAAATGCATTAAAGGATATTTTATGAAAAACATGTTTTTAACTCTAGCAGCATTTGTAACTTTATCTTCTCAAGCTTATGCAGGCACATTTACCTGCAAAGAAATTGAAACAGACCGCTCTGAAAAAGTGGAAGTCGTTGTGACTGAACTTGCAGATATCACGGATCAAGTTTCTTTCGGAAAAGCTTTTGATCAGGTTTTGAAAGTACGACTTCAAATTTTTAGCGTTGTAGGAACTAAAAAATCTTTGGTTAAAGAGTTTGATGCTTTTGCGAAACAATATGACGTTCAATACCAGGTGAGTGCTCTTAAAAAACACGGTTTCTATTTGGGCCGTTACTTAGATGAAGAAGATCAAGACTACTTGATCGCTAGAGACTCTCAAGGTCAAGAAACCGAATTCCGTTTGAATTGCCAACAAGACGGCGAATAAGAATTCTACTTCATTCCAAGTTCAAGGGTCTTTCCCGAAAGAAAGATGACCCATTTTCTTGGGATGAGGCGGGTCAGCAGAATCGGCAGTCTTTGTGGACCGCAGATAACAACAGGCTGGCTACGTTTTTTAAGATGCTTCAATGCCCGGTCGACGACTTGATCGGGCGTTTGGCTCAACCACGGTGGAATTTGCTTATCATGCCCACCGGCTCGCGAATGAAACTGTGTCATCGTAATCCCAGGGCAAAGAGCCATCACATAGATATTTCTTTTTCTTTCTTCATACCAAAGTGCTTCGCTAAACGCGGTCACAAAAGCTTTTGATCCTGTATAGACACTAGAAACAGGCATCGGTAAAAAGCTTGCCCCCGAAGATACGTTAATCACAGCATCGCCACTTTGAGCACGTTGCAAAAACGCTCTGGAAAGCTGCAATAGACTTTCGCAGTTCAGAGTCATCATTTCGTCACTTTTAGCGGACTCCATAGTTCGGAATTCGCCATAAGTGGCAAGGCCAGCATTATTGATTAGTAAATCGAATTTTTCTGAGGTCAGCAGTTGCGCGATTTTATCGACGCCTTCAGGGCTTACAAGATTTGCAACAACATAAGAGTGGGTTTTGCCGCCGCCGAGTTCTTTCATCAGCTCTTGAAGGCGCCCTTCATTGCGAGCAACGGCCGTAACGGTGTGACCTTCGGCGCTTAAGCGCTTGGCAAAACTTCTTCCGATTCCTTCGCTGGCTCCAGTAATAAGAACTTTCATGAAATCATTAGAGACCTATTATTCAAACCAGTAAAGAGTTTCTTCACTGCGGAAGATCCCAATAAAAAACCCGGGTTCATCACCCGGGTTTTTAGTTTTTTGTCTTTAGAACAGATATCTGCGGTAGGCGACACTCGAGACAAGTCCCAAGCCCGCCATGGTGGTCAGCATACTCGATCCACCGTACGAGAGAAGCGGTAACGGGACACCCACAATCGGTAAGAGTCCGATCACCATCCCGATATTCACGAACATATGCCAGAAGACGTAACAAAGAACGCCGACGGCTAAAAGTGCACCGAACTTATCACGGGCATTGGTTGCTACACGAAGACCCAGGATAAACAACATACAGAAAAGACCCATCGTCATCATGCTGCCGACAAAGCCGTGTTCTTCACTGAGCACGCTGTAAATGAAATCCGTATGGCGCTCTGGCAAGAACTCAAGCTGTGACTGGGTTCCTTTACGGAAGCCTTTACCAAGGAAGCGACCGCTACCTACTGCAATCTTAGACTGAATACTGTTGTAACCAGTTCCGCGCGGATCGTTGGTAGGAGAAATAAACGTCAAGATACGATTTTTTTGGTACTCACGAAGACCGAACTGCCAAGCAATTGGCGCTGTCACCAAGGCGACCGTAATAACTGCACCTAAAATCCATCTTTTCACTTTACTGAAAAGAATCATCGATCCACCGATTGCGGCGAGCATCATCCCGGTTCCCAAGTCCGGCTGTTCAACAACAAGACCGAAGGGGATTAGCAAGATGATCATTGGGAATGCGAGTTCTTTAAGACCCATCCCTTGACCTGTACTATTTCTGCTAGCCAGAATTTTTGCCATGATCATGATAAGGGCTAACTTCATAGTCTCAGACGGTTGATAACGGAAGAAACCAAGATCAACCCAGCGCTGGGCACCCAATGCTACGTGACCAAAGAAAGTCACATAAAGAAGAGCGCCAAAATTTAAAATATAAACCCAGATCGCTAAACGCGCGACGATCGCATAGTCCACAAGCGTACAGACAAAGAACACGCTCCAACCAATACCCAGCCACAAGAACTGAGAAATGAACAGAGGCTCCACTTCGTTAGAGTGCGGACCATGAGTAGCGCTGTACAAATTGATCAAGCCAATCACGTTCAAAGCGAAAATCACCAAGATAAAATTCAAATCTAGGCGCTTAAATATCGTTCTTTCTTCAACTTTAATCGAGAGATCCATATTATTCTCCCTCCGTCGTTGTCGGTGCTACGACCGGAGCTTTTGCTCTCTTAATATTTTGCTGTTTCAAGCCTTCCTCGATCATTTGTGGATGATACTTTTGGAAATAAGCCTGAACGATGTCGCGAACAATCGGAGCCGCCCCGGTGTTTCCGTGGCACGAGTGCTCTGCAAGTACTGCAACAGTGATTTCAGGATTGTCAGCCGGAGCCCATGCAACGAACCAACCATGATGGCGCATGTGAATAGGGCGGGCGATACAAGAAGCATAGATCTGATCCGCCGAGAAATTCATAACCTGCGCAGTACCGGTTTTACCTGCCATCGGAACGCCAGGAACTTTCCACCATTTCGCAGTTCCACGCTCACCATTGGCAACGCGTCTCATGCCTTCTTTGACGATTTTGAAAGTCTCAGTGGTCACTTGAATGCCGGTCTTCTGAGGCTGAGTCAAATCACGCACCACTTGCGGGAAGTTCTCTTTAAGAACTTTTCCTTCTTGGTCGATGATTTTACGAATCACGAAAGGTTTAACAACTTTTCCTTCAGTACCAATCGCATTGTAAGCAACCGCCATTTGAATCGGAGTCGCTTCCACGAAACCTTGGCCGATCGCTGTACTTAAGTTTTCACCGGCTTGCCATTCTTCACCCATGGCGCCTTTTTTCCATTCAGAGTTCGGCATGGTCCCGGCAACTTCACGTGCCAGCTCAACGCCCGTTTTTTGACCGATCCCCATTGGGTTGATGTAAGCAAACATCTTATCAACACCCAAAGCGATACCCATCTTAAAGAAGAACACGTTCGAACTTCTTTCGATGGCTTCAAAGATCGTGATCATCCCGTAACCATTTCTATTACTGTCATGGTAGGGGCGACGCGCGAACATGAAAACACCCGGTGCTGCAACGAGCGTGTTTGGGCCAACAACTTTCTCTTGAAGAGCTGCGACCGCCACTAAAGGCTTAAAGGTCGAACCAGGTGCCTTGTAATCTTGAATGACTTTGTTACGCAAAGGTTTGAAAGGATCATTCACCAAACGTGACCACGTCTGAGAAGAGAATCCCGTCGAGAAGTCATTAGGGTTGAATGATGGAGTACTAACCCATGCAAGGACTTCGCCATTTGCTTTCATGGCAAATGCGGCACCGATACGTTGGTTGTCCATCATGGACTTGAAGGCAGCCTCTTGAACATCGCGGTCAATCGTTAGAACCGCATTGTTTCCATGTACGGGTTCTTGATCACGGATTTGCTCGCCGTAAATGTTCGGAGTTTGTGTGATGGTTTCACGTCCGTGGGCATCAACCTGGATGAAGCTCAAGCCGTCTTTACCACGGATGTCTTTTTCGAGAGTCTCTTCAAGCCCACTCTTACCAATGACGTCACCTTGTTCAAAGAAGAAGACGTCTTTGTAGAGTTCATTCATCATTGGGATCTGACGTTTCGAGATTTCGGCAACGTAACCAAAAACTTGGGCGCCGTCTTCTTTCAGTGGATAATAACGAACGATAGATTCGCGGATCTCAAGCCCCGGAGTATCCAAACGAATGCGCTTAAGACGGAAAACCTCTTCGCGACTTAAGTTTTCTTTCAAACGTACTTGGGCGAACAGACCGTTTTGTTTGCGGCTTTTTTGAACCTTCTGAACGATCTTGTCAGCTTCCATGTTCAGAATCGGACCCAGGGCGCCTGCTGTTACTTCTAGATTCTCGATATATTGCGGGGAAAGAATCGCTTCAAAGCCCGGAAGATTCTCGACCAAAACTTTACCGTTACGATCCAACATCAATCCACGAGGAGCCGATATTTTATTTTGCTTAATACGGTTCTTCTCAGAGAACTCGCGAAGTTCATTTCCGGTGATGATTTGCAAATACCACAAACGGGTCGTGAACAGAACGAAGGTAATACCTACAGCAATATAGAAAAGCCTGTATCGGGGGTAATATTCCTTGGCTTCATCCGGATTATTTACATAATCACTCATAACTCATACCCTCGTGATTCCGTAGACAGCTCGTCCAAAGTCATCTTGTCAATTTTTACCAGTATCCAATACATCGGAACGCAGAACATCGGAGTCAGCGCCAATTGAATGAAGCGATCTAAAAAGTCGATAGGAGCTGGATTTCTTTCCACCAACAATGAACTAAAGAAGTAAATGATGTGATAGCTGAAAGAGGCCACACAGCACATGATCGTGTAATAAGCGGGGCCTTCCCAGAAAACGCGGCTTCGGATCGAGTACAAAATCAAATACACCAATAAAAGACTCATTAAGAGCATCTTCATTGGAATAATCGTAAAGCCCATGATCGCAAGACTCATGATATAGATCATAAAAAGAGCGCTATAGAGTTTGCGGTACAATGAAATGTAAACCACCAAACAAAGCCAAAGCATTGGCGCAGGAACTGTGCCGAAAAGTTGATACCAGAATGTGCTTTGAAAGCCAGAGACCACAACCAGCACAAACAGTAGCAAAATGAAATTTAGAATCTTACTCCAACGAATTTTCACTGACGCTTCTCCGCAGGAGTTGCTGCCGGAGCTGTTGCGGTCGCAGTGCCTGGAGCAGCCGTGTGAGCGGCTGGGGCCGTCGCAGCTGCGGCTGCAGGTGCTGTTGTCGTCGTGCCCGCTGCTGCGGTTGCCGCCGGAGCGTCAGCATCAGCGACTGGTGGTAAGCGGTCTGAAAGGTCTGTGTTCATTGCGTTGGCGATGACAAAGACCTCTTCCACTTTGTAAGGATCAACAACTGGTTTCAAATCAACTTTCAAAGAGACGCTAAAGTTTTTGCGTTCCACGGATTCAACCACGGCGACAGGGAAACCTTTTGGAAAGATATTATCTAAGCCACCAGTTACAACTAGGTCGCCTTTTTTAACGTCTTCCGTTTTCTCTACGTACTTCAATTGGCAAGCGCCGTTTGTGCCAAGGCTTTTGCCTTCAACAATTCCGTGAGCGCGAGTTCTTTGGACAACACCGTCAACAACAGAGTAGCGATCGGTGATCAGCATTACATTTGAAGTCATGGCCTCAGGGCGGTGAATATATCCCAAAACCCCTTCAACAGTGATAACGGCTTGGCCAGATTTCAAACCGTGATTCGTGCCTTTATTGATCGTCAGCATTTTGTGATCCGTCACGATATCGCGAGCGATGACCTCAGCACTGACAAGATCCATTTTCGTCGATTGACGGAACTCTAAAAGACCGCGCAGGCGATCGTTTTCACCTTTAAGCTCGGTCATTTCGGTCATGCGCGCCAGAAGTTCGTTGTTCTTGCTGGCCAGAACCTGACTGGTTTTTTTGATGTTGATCAGGTCCAAGTACATAGCTGTGGTCCCGCGGACACCTGCAGAAAACGCGTAGTATGTTTCCTCGGTCAAGCTTGCAACAAAACTGAAAGGGCGAGAGAGCCAATTGGACTCCTGGGGTCTTTGCTGCATATTGATAGACACGAGCGGCAAAGCCAGGACAATGGCGATCATGATGATCTTTTTGAGATCTATATTAAAAAAATTCAACCTTCACCTCGACAACGACATGTACTTGATAAAACGGTAACAAAAAGACTCTGTTATTCCAACAGTTTCTCCTTGAAAAAACATATTTTTCGGGGAGTAATGGGACCTCGTATATTTCACAGGAGTTTTAAAAACATGTCCCAATCTATGGCAGAACGTTTCAGAAAGCAGATCTCAGCTAAGAACTTCACCGCAATGATTCTCTTCGGAGCCATCATTTTGGTGTTTGTGTTTTTCGGAGTTGCTGATCGTTTAGGTGGCGGCGGCATTGGCGCTGCAGCTCAGGTCAATGATACCCTTATTTCTATCGCAAATATGCAGTCGGCAGAAAATAATCTTCGTCAGATCTATGGCGATGTGTTTGGAAACGATGCGTTTAAGTTGAGATCAGAGGCTTTGAGAGGCTTGATTGACCGTGAATTGATGTCTCAAGCTGCACGTAAAAGCGGCATTATCGTTGCGGACCCAGAAATTGCTCAGACAATAACTAAAGATATCCCTGTTTTTCAGAATAACGGCCAGTTCCAAAGAGACTACTACCTCCGTTATTTAGAAATGACTCACCAAACTCCAAAAGATTTTGAAAACAGCATTCGCCAACAACAAGAAGCTCTACGCGTGCGTCATCTTTTTGACCTCGCATCTTCCATGAGTGTATTGGAAGCGGCGAAAATGGCGGATCTTAAAGCTTACAAAATGAATGTTCAGTTTGTTCACTTGGATCATAACCAAATGCTTAAAAACTTCACAGTGAGTGCGGCTGACGCTGAAAAAGCGCTAGCTAACGCAGAGTTCCTTAAAAAGGCTCAAGATGCGTTCGAAAAAAACAAATCTGACTATGCTCAAGAAGAAGAAGTTCGCGCTCAACACATCTTGGTTCAGGTAAAGCCGGGTGCTTCTCCTGACGATGACAAAAAGGCACTCGCGAAAGTTCAAGACTTAGCGAAAAAAGCGACTTCGGGTGATTTCGGTAAGTTGGCAGCTGCAAACAGCGAAGACCCAGGCTCAAAAGCGAAAAACGGAGACTTGGGATTCTTTGGCCGTGGCAGAATGGTTAAAGAGTTTGAAGAAGCTGCGTTCACAGCTCCAGTTGGTAAAGTTATTGGCCCAGTGAAAACTCCATTCGGCTATCACCTTATTAAAGTCACTGAAAAGAAAGAGGCTCAAGAGCCAAACTTCGAAAAACAAAAAGTCATCGTAGCGCAAAAGCTTTTGGCTGAAGAAAGACTCTTGGCTGACATGAAAGTGTTGGAAGAAGCTGTCAGCAAGGGCGACGACGCCGCTTTGGAATCTGGTTTGAAAGCCATGAATGCAAAATGGGACGAGACCGGTTCTTTCGATCTTTCTCAAGATGCCGCTCCTAAGATCAATAGCCAGTTGGCTAACAATGCTCTCCCAGAGCTTTCTATGGAACAAAAGCTTTTGAAGCGCATCATCCGTGATGGTGATGACAAGTACATCTTGAAGTTGAAAGAAGCGAAGATGGAAGCTCCGGTGGCTTTGGATTCAATGACCAAAACCATGACTCAGTCTTACCGTGCAAATATGCTTTTCGGAAACTGGCTGAACGAATACAAGAAAGTTTCCAAAATCGAAGTGAACAACACTTTGATGAAGCCTTAATGCTGAGTTTTCATAGATCTCAGACAATTCTAGTAAAGATCCAAAAGCCCGATGAAACTCGGGCTTTTGTCTTTGATGTGCAGATGGGTCTTGCTAAGAGTGCCGCTCCTGCCGTCGATCCTCAGTCAGGGATGCTACTCAATTTAGTCAAAGTCGACCCGATGCTTACGGACCTTGCCCAAGTTTGGGCGTCAGAGTCTTGGCACTCACTCGGGGATTTGTTGCAGAAATCTCAGAATTATTTAAGCGTCCAGGCTAAAAACGAAGGTGTTGTCCTCAATGAGCTTTGTCTTCGTGAAAAGCGGGGATTCTGGATGCGCTGGAGCGACGGTCGCCTGTGTATGGGGCGTGAGGCTCTTAAAGAACTCGATGGTATGCTTTATAAAATTTCATGGGAGCGAGCCTTTTTTGAAGAAACTCTCGAAGACCAAGAAATTTCCGTGGGCTCTGCTAAAGAGCTTTTCTCGGACATCATCTTTCAAAAAAACTCATCGTTGGATGTCGTTGAGGTTGAAAACCTTGCGACCAGTGAAAAGTGGAGTTTCCTTAAAGGCCGTTAGAAATTTTTGTTCGCGATGTCTTTGAGATGCGGATATTTTTTAAGATTTTCATGAAGGGCCTGTTTGAGGGCCTTTTTTATTTTTGGCGCCAAATGGGATTTCTTTTTACTAATCGCAAAATATTGTGCGGCCTCTACTAGGATTTCTGGGTTCAATTGGATTTTGTCTTTGAGGTTAGGATGCAGTTCCAAGAAAGCCAACGCAACGTCTTGAGAGAGAAGAATAAATTCGACACGTTTTTTCTCGAGTAGTTCGAAAGCCTGTTGAGGTTGTGCAACCTCTAAGATTTTTAAGTTTCTTTTTTGTGCGAAATCTTGAACACCCAAGTTATTTAAAATGCTAGTTCCTCGCATTTTTTCAAGATTCGCGACGCTGAAGGCTTTATCTTCTTTAAGGGATACTGCGATTAGATGTGTGTAAAGAATGGGGGGCTCGATCAAAATGACATCAGGAAAAATTTTAGGAATGTCACTGCTGCAAGGGAAAATGCCATCTAATGTGCCTTTTTGCACTAGTTCTGCAGAACGTAAAACTGGTGTCGAGTGAAAGGTGACATCGAAGTTTTCTTTTTTAAGAGCTTCTGATGCAAAGTCTTTTAGTCTGAAGATCTGATCAAGACTTTTAAGGTGATCGTAAGTGCCGATATTAAGACTCTCTGCTTTGAGAGCAGATGCTGATAGGCATGTCACTGTGAATGCAAAAAGAATCCTAGCCAACTTCATATTTCAACACCTTTTGCGTATTAGCACCTGGGCTCATTGCACTCTAGCAACTTTATCAATCCGCCAGTCACTTCGGTTACAATTAGAATATGTAGAATTTTAACCGAGGAGGTGACCAATGGCCACACGTGATCCTATGCAAGACAGCGACCTGGCCCATTGTATTAAAAACTGCTTTGCTTGCCATAGAGTTTGTTTAGAAACTCTTCATCATTGTCTTAGTCAGAAGAGCACGCATTTTCAGGGAAAGAATCTCGAGCTTTTGCAAATGTGTGCGGAGTCTTGTTTGCTTTCAGCGCGCATGATGGTGGCGGACCTTGAGTTTCATCATCAAAGCTGCGAGCTGTGCTTTGAAGTATGCTTAGCTTGTGCAGACGAGTGCGAGCGCTTCACAGAAGATCCAGAAATGCTTCGCTGTGCGGATGTTTGTCGTACATGTGCTGAGTCCTGCCGGGCAATGGCAGGAATGACCGTTAAGGTTTCTGCAAGTGAGCGGGTTCAAAGGCCTCGGGGAACAGTTCAGTAAATTTCAAACTGCGCGATTGTCCCTGAGGATTGGCTAAGTGAACCATGGTCTCGGGGCTTGCAAACTCGGCGATCACTTGACGGCAAAAACCGCAAGGAGGCCACGGATTTTTCTCGTTGCTGACAACAGCCACTTCTTTGATTTTTTTTGCACCTTCGCTGATCGCTTTAAAAATCGCAACACGTTCTGCGCACACGGTGCCGCCGTAAGATGCGTTTTCAACATTGCAGCCGTTATAGATTTTGCCATTGTCCATCAGCACCGCCGCGCCAATATATTTTTGCGAGTACGGGGCGTGTGCGTGTTTTTGTCCTTCAAAAGCTTGTTTTAAAAGTTCTGCTTTCATGATGACTCCTGTTCAGTTCAGGGAATGGCAAAGCCTGAGTTCTTCAGTATCTGTGACAGAGCCAAAAGGGGCAAGCCCTGGATGGCGCTAAAATCCTGACTTTCGATTTTTTCAAAGAGCATCATTCCATGCTGCTCAATTTTATAAGCCCCGGCACAATCTAGTGGTTGATCCAAATCCACGTAACGTTCGACTTGCTGGCGGGTCAGCGGCTTCATGTAAAGGCGGGTAATGTCGGTGTACGGGGTAAAGCTATCGCCATCAAAAATGCAGATGGCGGTGATGAGCTCATGCACTTGGCCTTCCATGCTGAGGATCTGTTCGATCGCGCGCTCGCGGGTGTGGGGTTTACCCAGGATTTTTCCGCGGTGAGCCACCAATTGGTCCCCACCAATGACAACGTGGCCCGGGGCTTTCAGGCTTTGGGCCTTCAAAAATGCCAATTTCTCGGCCAACTGTTGGGGGCTTAAGCTTGGGTCTTTTTCTTTTTCCTCGTCGATAAGCGGTTTTTGGGCCTCAAACGGGAGCCCCAATTGGTTTAAAAGCGCTTGGCGGTATTTGGATGTACTGGCGAGGACTAATTTTTTCATTTGGCTTCTGTTATAGGGCAGAAACTGAACAAATTCGAGCCAAAACGCGGATTTGGCGGTATATAGCCGCCCATGGACAAACTCACGGACAAGCCTAAACTTGCAGATGTCGCCCTGGAAACCCGAAAGGATCTTTACCCTCCGATTGATCAGGTGGGGATGGGAAATATCGAGGTCCCGGTTCTGCTGGCATCAGACCAAGGAAGTTTGTTCCGCGTGCCTGCAAGAGTGAATGCGAAAGTCAGCCTTGATCGCGCGTCTTCGCGTGGGATTCACATGTCTCGCTTGTACTTGTCAGTGCAAGAAATGCTTTCAAGCAAAGCTTTAAATTATGCACTTTTAGAAGAGCTATCCCAAGAGTTTTTGAAAACTCACAAAGATCTAAGCCGTCATGCTTATCTAGCGGTAAAGTTCGAAGCCCCTTTGCAAAGAAAAGCTTTAAAGTCCGAGAACAAAGCATGGAGAACTTATCCAGTGACTTTGTCTGTTGAAAATTTCGAGGGCCGCCCTAAGATTCTCGCCGAAGTTCTGGTGACTTACTCAAGTACCTGCCCGGCATCGGCAGCTTTATCTCGTCAATTGATCCAAGATCATTTCAAAAAAGAGTTCTTAAGTCAGGATGAACTGAACTTCGAAGACATCCATCAGTGGTTGGGTAGCAGTGAGGGAGTGATTGCGACTCCGCATGCGCAAAGAAGTGAAGCGCGAGTGAAGGTTCAATTACAAAGTTCAAGCTCTGCTTTTAGTTTTGAAGACCTGATTGATGTGGTGGAAGACGCCCTTCAAACCCCAGTTCAAGGCGCCGTCAAACGTGAAGACGAGCAAGAGTTCGCCCTTCGTAACGGCCAAAACTTGATGTTCTGTGAAGATGCTTCTCGTAGGATCAAAGCGGCCCTAGACCGCGTCCCTGATGTCGCGGATTACCTGATTGAGGTTAAGCACCTTGAAAGTCTGCATCCCCACAACGCCGAAGCCCTGATCACGAAGGGCGTGAACAACGGTTTGCGTTCTTACTAGGTCAATGTTGGTGACAATAGTACGTTTCTGGATACCATTTCTACGAGGTAACCATGAAACAATCTGTTTCCACTCCGACAATCACAGCTTTTAAAACTTCTCCGGATCGCGGCCGAGGACTTGCTCGTGATATGCGCGTTCGTTGGGCACTCGAAGAAGTGGGGCAGCCTTACAATGTTCAACTCGTGACTTTCGAAGAAATGAAGCAACCCGTGTATCGAGCGCTTCAACCTTTCGGACAAATTCCTGCATATAAAGAAGACAATTTAGTTTTGTTCGAGTCAGGGGCCATCATACTTTACATTGCCGAAAAACATGCGGGTCTACTTCCCTCAGAACCCAAAGCTCGTGCGCGCGCGATCATGTGGATGTTCTCGGCACTTAATACTGTCGAGCCACCCATTGTCGAGCGCAGTGGCTTCGTACTCTTAGAGCGTAATAAGCCCTGGTTCAGCGAACGACTGCCTATCGTGGATGAACGCGTGCATGTTCGCTTGAAAGAACTTTCCGCTTACCTTGGGGATGCTGAATGGCTAGACGGAGACTTCAGCGCCGGGGACCTGTTGATGGTGACGGTATTGCGAAGATTGGATGGATCGGGTTTGCTTGAGCACTACACAAATATTTGTGCCTATATCGCTCGCGCCGAAGCACGCCCTGCCTATCAGCGCGCCTTCGCAGCGCAACTGGCGGTCTTCAAGGACACATTAGGCGAATAATAGCTTGGTTATCTTCCCCAAAACTTCCAAGCTTCATAGGCTACGAGAGCCAAAGCACCTACGAAGCAAACCTTATAAGCTGTGGGCTTCGTAGCAAAGGTTTGTCTACTCACTAGAGCTGTTGCGACTCCGATAAGTACAAGATTGAAACAGAGAATGCCCACCGCAATAAACGCGATTCCCAAGAGCTTCAAAGCTTTTGGAATTGGTGGATATTGTTTTTGCTGAGCCTCTACAATGGGGCTGAGTTCTTCTTGCGAAAACTCACTAAAAGAGCGCCATGGGAAACTTGCGATTAGGCCGAACATAGAAACAACGGCGATCGGAAGGCCGATATTGCCGTTATGTTCTTTAATACTGAGCATGAGACCTAAGATAACCATGGCCGTTACAAATGTAAGACGGAGCGCCAATCCCATAAGCCTGCGCGAATACGCTAACTCTGGTTTTGCTTTTACACCTCGTGTAGCCAATCGAGGGATAAAATATGCCACGACTCCAAACACGGCGACACAGCAATAGATGTACAGAATAAAACCGTTTGTAAAATCAATTTGGATCTCAGAGAGATTGATATGGGTGCCGGTGACCGCAAAGTACTGAAAAATATTGATCGTCGAGAAAAGCAGGATAATACCCCATACACAACGCGCCAAAATCGCATGGACTAAGGCCGGACCCTTTAAAAAAATTTTGCCTAAAGTTATCACTGCCATGATTCCCTCCCTGGAGAGAGTTCATAATAGTTTTGGCAGAAAGCAGTCAACTGGCAAGTATTCAAGAACACGCCACAATTCAGAGTCACAATAGAACCACTCCAGATTTTTGGTATTTAGCTGGGGCCGAAAAGGACATTGACTCGGACTTCTGAGGTAGGGTAGCGCTTAGGCATTATGAGCCCATATCCTCAACGCATATCGCCCTTTGTCTTTTCAAGTCATACTGATTACCTGAAAGCCGTTCGCGATCACTATGGCGAACGGAAGAAGCCTATTTCACTAAAGGCTTGGGCATCACGCTTAGGTTATGCAAGCTCTCGTTCATTAGAACTTATCATCGCCGGTGACCGTTTACCTTCGGAAGATTTCTTATTTGAACTTGGTCAGGACTTAAAGCTCTCGGTTAAAGAGCAGCGCTATATGAGCCTCATGGTAAAACGCGAAAAGCTTCTTAAAAAGCGCAAATCCGCTTTGGATGTTGAAGCCGAGATGAATAAGCTTCGTCCAGATCGCTTCGAGACCCATTACATCGATAATGAGATCTTCCGCCGGGTGTCTGAGTGGTACCCACTGGTTATTCGTCAACTGGCACTGACGCCAGAATTTCAAAAAGACATCGCCTGGATTTCAAAACGTCTGCGCGGTAAAGTAACTTCGTCACAGATTACTTCCGCACTAGCAGAGTGGGAAGGCCTGGCTTTTGACCGCCGCGTGCTTTACACCAACGAAGATGTGCCAAGCCAAGCCGTTCGTACTTATCATAAGAAAATGCTGCAAAAAGCGATCGAGGCCGTAGATGAGGTTGAAGTTCAAAATCGCGAATATATCGCGATCACTTTTAAATCTTCGAAAAAGAAAATGGCCGAGATGAAAAAGACTTTACGTGAAATGAGAGACCAGCTGAACGCTGATCTTGATGACGATAAAGATACGGAAGTCTTTCAGCTCTGCGTGGCTTTGTTCCCGCACACCGAGCTGAAGTAATTTAGATCTGATGAAGCTTAGCGAGCAGGTAAAGGCTCGCCGCGGATTCAGATGAGTCTATCAAAATCAATTTTTCAATCACAAACTCCCGAGCAACATGGTCGAGCGGCTGTGTCAGATGGACCGTCACGGTGGCGATGTCGCCAGTATAAGTGACATTCCAAAATTTAACGAGCGGAGTGCTTTCGGAGAGGTTTACCACCTGCTGAAATCCGCGGAAGGTCATATAAGCACGCTCATTGCCAGAGCCTGGGATTCTCTCAAAACCCCAAGCGAAGCCAATGAGTCGAATCTGCGCGATGTCTTTAAAATTTTTAACTTTGATGATGAGTGTATTTTTTTGTTGATTGATCCAATCAGCGACAATCCAAGGCGGATCTTTTCTTTTAGGATCTACCGGCATTTCGCATTGCAGGGGCGGGGAGCACTCGGCAAAAGCGACGTGAACAATTTCACCCTTTGATTCTGGTAACGGAGCAGTGACTGCGTAATCGGCCACGAACTGAGGAAAGTAAGTTTGTGAATCATTGATCTCTAAACGAGCTGGTGAAACACTGGCACGCACGGTGGTGGCAGGAACATCCCAAGTAAAATCAAGAATCAAGGAATCGCCGACTTCTTGAATTTGTTTTGCCGAAAGTGTCAGCGCACGATCGCGGGCCCAATCGAAGTCCAGAAGATTTCGACTGACAAGAACGAGCTTCGCGGATTGGGCCGCTGCCGTCTTTGGAATTTTAATTTGAAAATTTGCAGTAGTTCCTTTTTCAATCGAAGTGGGGCTCTTGGTCACTTGAAAAAGTCTCGGCGCTTTGTTTTGAAGAGACAAAACTTTGAATTTAAATGCGGGCTTCTCGTTGCATAGGAAGACGCCGTAATAGTAGTCCGAAGCACCGATCAGCATCTCAAGAGTTCCATGCTCGATTTTTGCACCATGTTTGATAGAGAAATCTATTTGAACTTGGTGATTGATCACGCTTCCCTCAGGACTATAGAGTAGATCCAAAGACGGAGTGCCAACGCTTCGTGGATTAGAAAATTTAATTTTGCAAAGATTAGCCTGAAGAATTTGAAAATGACCCCGGAGGATTCGGGAAATGATAGCCGTAAGGTCAAAAACACCGTGCCTGATGAAAATCAGTCGGTTTTTTTGTTGATCGCAGTCTTGATCATTTTCTGCGAGACTAATGATGTTGAAGCTCAGAGACTCAAAACTTTTAAAGAAGTTCAGAAAGCTCGAGGTTCTTAGAAATGATTCGGCGACCTTAGAGCCAAATTTGTCTAAACTTCCGGCGTTGTCGTCCAAAACTCCAAGGTGATGGACCTTTTCGTGAACTAAAATCGTCAAGACTTGCGAAACAAAATCTGTTGTGACGTCTTTACCAAAATACGGATCGACTTGGAAGGCTCCTGCGAAGAGGAATTCATTCAGGTAAATGATACTGCCCCAAGTATTCTGCGTTACCGCGACTCGGTGAGTGCCAGAAGCAACGTCAAAAATTGGATTCGTTTTTGGATCTACCATTTGTAAAGTTTCTTGATACTTTTCCCATTCAGGATTGGCTTCGGTCAGTTCGTTTGTTGAAGCAGGGAAGTAGGGGAGTTTTGCGATCAACTGGTCGAGCCAAACCTTTTCTTGGTCGGTGAACTTATCAGCGTCTAGGGTGCGTGCTGAGACAAGGATGGATTTAAGTTGAGAATATAAATAATAAACATAGGCGCGGGTTCCTTGGGGCCATCCGATAGGGGCGCTGACATCGCCACCTGAATCGGCGAAATCATCGGTCAGATGATAGTCTGCTGTGAACGAATTCGCATCCACCGCAGATGCAGAAATGGGCATCCAAGATACAGTCATCGTCAGCAAAAAACCGATCGCACGTTTCATTTAGAACTCCTGCAATAATCTAAATTTGATGAAGCTTGGCATCTAGAAAGATGCTCGTTGCCGACTCTGAAGAGTCTATCAAAATCAATTTTTCAATCACCCACTCACGCGGATATCTAGCGAACGGCTGTTTGAGATGGATCTTCACTGTGGCGGTGTCGCCGGCATAGTCAACACTCCAGGATGTAATCAGTGGGGTGCTTTCACCTAAATAGGCGCGTTGGTCATAGTCACGGAATATATAATCTACATCGGTATCACCTGGAATTCTGTCAAACATCCATGCGTAGCCAATAAGGCGAACCTGTGTGATGTCCTTAAAGTTTCGAACTTTCACTATGAACGTATTTTCGTATTGATCATTCCAGTGGGTGACGATCCAAGGCGTGTCATTTCTGCCCTCTACTGACATCTCGCATGTCATAGGAGGTGTGCAGTGTGAAAAAGCAATATTAGTGATTTGACCTTTTGTTTCTGGAAGGGGATCTGTGACCGCAAACTCTTTAAGGAACTGTGGGAAATAAGTTTGTGAATCATTAATCTCTATGCGCACGGGCGAGACCTTGGCGCGTACAGTGTTCGCAGGAACGTCCCAAGTGAAATCAAGGATCAAAGAATCTCCAACCTCTTGGATACTTTTTGCTGGAAGTATCAACGCACGATCTTGAGCCCAGTCAAAGTCGAGAAGATTTCGACTTATAAGAACAAGCTTCGCGGATTTGGCGGCTGACGTTTTAGGAACTTTAATTTGAAAATTTGCAACAGTCCCTTTTTCAATCGCCTCAGGTCCTTTTAAGACTTGAAAGATTTGCGGAGCTTTATTTTGCAGAGGCAAGACTCTGATTTTAAATGCAGGCTTTTCGTTGTAAGAGAAAACGCCGCTCCCGTATTCGGAGGCTCCAATGAGCATCTCGAGGGTTCCGGTTTCAGTTTTTGTCTTACGCTTAATCGTGAAATCAATTTGAACCTGGTGATTGATCACAGAGCCACTAGGCGAGTAGATAAGATCTACAGATGGCGTGCCGACACTTCGAGGGTTCGAAAACTTAATTTTGCAAAGATCAGGCTGAATAATTTGAAATTGACTACGCAGAATGTTGGAAACAATCAACGTAAGATCATAAACACCGTTCCTGATGAAAATTAGTCGGTTTTTTTGTTGATCGCAGTCTTGATCATTTTCAGCCAGGCTGATGATGCTGAAACTCAGGGAATTAAAATTGTTAAAGAAGTTCAGAAAGCTCGAGGTTCTTAGAAACGATTCGGCGACCTTAGAGCCAAATTTGTCTAAACTTCCGGCGTTGTCGTCCAAGACTCCAAGATGATGGACCTTTTCGTGAACTAAAATCGTCAAGACTTGCGAAACAAAATCTGTTGTGACGTCTTTGCCAAAATACGGATCGACCTTGAAGGCTCCCGCGAAGAGGAATTCGTTCAGGTAAATGATACTGCCCCAAGTGTTCTGGGTTACTGCGACTCTATGAGTACCAGAAGCAACGTCAAAAATGGGATTCGTTTTTGGATCCACCATCTTCAAAGTATCTTGATAATCGGCCCAATCTCGATTGGTTTCTGTAAGTTCAGCCGTTGATGCCGGAAAGTAAGGAAGTTTTGCGATCAACTGGTCGAGCCAAACTTTTTCTTGGTCGGTGAACTTATCAGCGTCTAGGGTGCGCGCTGATACAAGGATGGATTTAAGTTGCGAGTATAAATAATAGACATAACCGCGCGTTCCGGCGGGCCAACCAATGGGGGCGCTGATATTGCCGCCCTGATCGCCGAAGTCATCAGTGAGGTGATAACCCGTTGTAATCACCTCAGGCTCTATAGCGGAAGCAACCGGCATCCAAGATAAACCCAAAGTCAGCAGACAAAAGAGAACCTTTTTCAACTAAAGCTCCTGCAGATTGAAATACAAAACATCGTGGAGTGCTTCCACTTTTTTGTTCTGCTCGTGAAAGCGGAGTTCAGTCGGTTGTCCAGGTTGGACAATGCGATCAAAGCTTAAGCTCCACTGAACATCGCCGCGAATCTTTTGGATTTGAGTGGGGCCTTGGCATTCATAAGTAACATTCCCAGCAACTTCTACAACGAGGTTTGTGTCGCTAGCGTTTACTCCTTGAACGGCAGCATAGTGCAAGTTGCTGAAGGTTAGACTTTGCACGGTCATGTTCGCATCGGCGCACGGAGCTTGCGCGCGCAACTCTTCGGTCAAGTTCAGCAATTGAAACTCGTCATTCACAAGAATTTGGTTCAGCACGAGCTTGGTTTGAATTTGTGGCAAGTTGTAAACCGCGAGATTGATAATTTTAACCTCGGCATTCAACCACTGAGAGATCTTGCTTACTAGCATTCCCGCATTAGCACTTGGTTTTTGAACTAGCAAAGCATGGGTGAGCAGTAAGAAGGATTCTTGGTAGTCTTGGCGGAAGCTGCCTTCGGTCGTGTGGCGATAGAGCCAATCTTGATTAACAACGATGACGGATCCCACTTTTGCTTGTGTTGCAAAGGAAGCGGCTTGACCGTTGCTGCTGATCGGAAATTTGAATTCGGTTTCTTTTTTGAAAAGTACATTGTCTGCGTTGGATACAAACGCTTTTCGTGTTGCGATTAGATCTGTCGCAGTAGCAAACTCGGCCGCGTTCAAATTCGCGGTTTGTCTGAAGGTTGTCAGATCTTCGGCGAAGTGATTCCAGATATAGATTAACTGGGACTCGCGGAAGCCCGCACCGTTATTAACAACATCGCCCCCGGCAAAAACCAAAGCAGGCGAGAACAACAAAAAAACTGAAAGGAAAAGTGCTCTTGTAGTCATGAAAAGGGTCTAGCATGAGCTTTTTGGGAAAAGTAGAGAACACGCTAGAAAACCCCCAGATTTTGTCCCTGACGCTGGGGGTTATGCTGATGTGGGCGTGAAAAAAAGTCATTTTGAAAATCTAAAGTTAATTCCTTCACCGAAGCCAGTTACTGGGAAGTTGCCGATCTCAAAACCCGGAAGCCTCTTCATTTCTACGACTGGTAATGCAAGTGGAGTGATTTTGCTCTTTTTCTTCATCGAGCGGTATTCGTAGACGAATTTGTCAGTGATTAAAATAATGGAATTGTTCAGGTCCTTACTTTTTTTAAGAGATTCAAATTCTTGTGCTAGAGTCGCGAGGTCGGATGTTTGATTTTTATAGAGAACTACGTAGGTGACATTGCCTTGCCACTCGCTAAAGTCAGAAGATAGTTCATAGGCACCGTTATTCGACAACGTCCCGGCAAATAGGGTCGGCACCGTGCTTTTCGATTTTTCTTTTTCAAAAAAATCCCAGTGGCGCTCGCCATACTGTTTTCCTTCAGGAGTGCCTCGGATCGCTTTGTATTTTTCTTCGTTCTCATACGTGACTAAGGCAATCTCATCTGGAGTATCGCCTTTCATTTGAGTGATGTAGGGTTGATAGGATACTAAGCCTTTTCCAGCCCCCAACGTAACTGTTTCTTTGAAAAATACATTCAGCCCATTTAGAAATTTATCCGTCGCTAAGGACTCTTTCTTATATCCAATCCAAAATCTATTGTGAGAAGCAAGGGCCGAGCTTGATGCTAATAAAAGAGATATAAAAATCAGGGATTTCATCTATTCCTCCTGTTGGCATTTCAAACTGCGAAATCCTTCTTTAAAGGTACCGTCTGCGGCCTTGTACGTAAAACTATAGCCGACATTATCCATGTCTTCCATATTAATGTAGATTCTCTTGCTTTTGAACGTCATGGCTCCTTGAACATCAATGAATAGCAGTCGATCTGTATAGATAGTTTCTTCATGAGTATCGCAACCCCATCTAGACTTGCATGAGTTCGGATCCTCAAGGACTGTCTTTGTGACGGTCAGCTGATAGTATTCGTAGTCGGTCGAACTAAGAGTATAAGTGTAATTGGTGTTGGTCTGATCCAGACATGAAATCGTATCCGCAGCAAAAGCATTGGCTGCTAAAAGTAATGAGAAAAGTGTAAAAAGTAGTTTCATAGGGCCTCCTGGTGGAGGCGTTATAGCAAATTCCTATCAATTATTAAAATTATTTGATTTTATCAAAATGATCATGATATTTGATTGATCTATGAATTTAGACACAGCCTGCTTTAAAGCCTTTCAGTGCGCCGCCGAGGTATTAAACTTTACAGAGGCTGCACGTCTTGCTGGGATGACCCAGTCAGGGGTCAGTCAACATATCTCTAAACTCGAGGCCGAGCTTGGAGATGAGCTATTTTACAGAGTTGGCAAAAAGGTGATTCTGACGGACTCTGGTAAGAAATTGCTAGAGTTTATTGAGAAGTACAATGATGCCATTCAGGGCTTATCTGAAAGCATCCAAGGTGGTAAAGAGGCGCTGACTGGAAAAGTACGCTATGCAATGCCCGAAAGCTGTTTGCTGAGCCCGCATTTCTCAATCCTACTAAAAGAAAAGCATTCGAAGTTTTCTTCAATACAGCTAGAAGTCGATTTGTGTGCATCCGACGCGGTCATCGAGAATGTATTAAGTAATACCGTCGATTTTGGCTTTGTGACGAAGAAGACCCCCAATGAAAATCTGATATATACAGAGTTTTGTGACGAAGAATACGTGCTGACCTCTTCAAAAAACGAGAATGTCAGCCAGCGTGACTTACACGACCACCAGTGGGTTCACTATCCTGGTCACGAAGTTCTCTTAGAGAAGTGGTCGAGTCATCATAAAATAAAAAATGAAGATGCGTTCAGTTTCCATGGGAAAACAAATAGCATGCATGCGGCATTGACGATGGTAGCCCATGGCTTAGGTATTGCCATTTTCCCAAGCCATTGCGTGGAAACGTCAGATCTTAAGGCTAAATTAAGAACTCACTCTATAGATTCCAAGAAATGTAAGAATACGATTTATATAGTCACATTGAACTCAAAATCACATCCTAAGCGAGTACAAAAGGTCGTCGAGACATTCCTTCGTATGAAGTGACATAATGCAGGGGTTCATTTTAACGAACAGTGGCGTTTCTTTCGGAGCGCCGTAATAATTTTTTACTATTTAATGCCATTGGTAAATTTAAATTATTAGCCAAGCTCCGTCAGAGTGAATATAACCCAAGATCTGAAAGAATCTTGGGGGCACTATGCTTTTAAAAACTGTTAAGGCTTTGGCCTTCTCTGTGATTTTACTTTGCGAAGTGGGGGTTGCAGCCACCGAGTCTTTGGGTCCTGGAGTTACAGGGGGCGGGGACAGTTGTAAGCAACAGATGTCTCGTAGCTTCAGTCTTTTAACGAAGCTCTTTCAAAATGGTAAAATTGACCTTTCAAACATGGGAGTTGGTCGCTCTCACGCACTTTCGATTTTATCTAAAGTAAAATTTAAGTATTCCAAAAATCTTACTAAAGGCGGAGTTCCTGTCGAGATGCTGAACGTCTTTGGCGATAATATCATCATTGTTGATAGAAAAATCTGTCACTCCTACAGAGAGCCTCTTGGAACCTTCACTCCGCTCTTACTTCATGAAGTGATTCGATTGATGGGACTTGATGATGGGTCTGATTATAAGATCTCCAACCAGTTTCAGAAAACGATTCGCCTTGCTGTAACAAAAGAGCTAGGGGCTACTCCTGGCTTTTTGCTTATAGACGGTTCTGCGACTGCGGGTGAGGGAGTGTTTGCCCTTGGTTGGGGGTTTGATTCGCTCGAGTTCAATTTAGATGAACTTTTGGATCTGCCGATCGATGCTCAGTATGTCTTTGTTGATAAGAACAAAAAGCATCTCGTGAATTACTTAGTGTATTTGCCAACAATGAGAACCTTGGCTGTTCTAAGAGAAAAAGAGAAGCCATATCCGGCGATTTACTCTTTGTACAATATCACGCCATGGGGACCACATCTCGAGCTTAAATATGCTTGGGATACGGTCATCACTGTGGGGACATCCGAGGACCCACAAAAATCACCTTTAAGATATGTCGAGGGGATTTTCGCCTTACACCAACGCGAAGAAGAGCCCGTCGAGCTGATTGCCGCTTGCCAAGTTGATTGTGACAAGCTTGTACGCGAAGCGGTTTTTAAAGTGTTGAATAGTGAGCAAAAGAAAATCGTTTCCTCTTACCCAAAACACTTTGTGAATATCGAGACAAATAGCGCAAGTGATGCTGCTGCACCTTTTTGGGTATTTTTAGAGGCGTATGATCCTCAAGGTACATTCGCTCAGCGAAAAGTCTTTAAGGCCGATTTAAATGTCATCTATGACAAGAAAGCCGATAAGTTCACTTTTGAAGTGGGCCCAGCTATTCTTTCTAAGGACTAGTGACATTAAATAAATCCACATTCAGGCAAACAAGCGTTTCTTCTTTAGAGCGAGACGCTTGTTCGTTGTATTCTTTGATCACTTTCAAAATCTTGCTTCGCGCTTTTTCGGCATCTGAATTGGTCATTGAATAGACGCTTGTAAAGTGAACGGATGTTTCGTCATTGATTTTTGAGTTTTCGACAGCTTGCTCGCGCCAATTTCTTTGGTGCAGGCGAGTGATCGGAGAGCCCGCAGGAAGATGGACATTGCCCGAAGACCAGCGGTAGCCGTCTTTGACTTTTCCAACCAAGCCCCAGCCAACAAGTTTATCTATAAAAAACTGCGCTTCTCGCGGAGTCAGGTGCAATGCCTTTGCGATCTTTCGAAGCGTGCGAAACTCCGGAATGCTCGTTAATAAGTGAACAGCACAATACTCCCAACTGGAAAAATACTCGGTCGCTATCTCTTGGGCTAACACAGGCGGATTTCTTTTAAGCTTGTTTTTCAGCTGTTCGGAATCTTTTTTCATCATCAAGCCTTTTTCTTCTAAATAGGCTTGATACTGGGGTGAGCCCGCTCGTTCTATTTCGATCAGATTTAAGAAGTAATTCATTCCGGTATCATCAAGTCCCAAGTGCTTTGCCAATCTAAAACCTTGCTCACGGCTTAAGTGAGCTTTTTCAGCAAGGACGTTCGAGATATAGGGCCTTTGCACGTGTGCAGCATCTGCAAGTTCTTTCACTGTCAGTGGAGAGTCGGCACGTTTTGTCAGATCACGTAGGTATTGGGTGTACTGATTGTATTCATAGATATCAAGCATAGTAACTATTACTTACCTCATGGCGAAATATTTAATATCTAATAACTCACACTCTCGGGCGAGTCCAATATATAAAACGTCATAGACACAAATAAGAACCTTCATTTCCAGGAGTCTCGATGAAAAAGATATTAATTGTATTGCTAACTGCATTGTCCATGCCCGCATTAGCGGGATCTTCTAGTATTACGTGCACTACAGACAATAAAGATATCGAAATAAATATGACTAACAGCGAAGAGCCACGCATTAAATTTTATACGACGTCTGATAGTCAGCCTGTCATTTATGACTATCCACTAAATTTGATGCCGGACCTCAGTTGGAGCAAGTCAAAGAATGCCATCATCGCAATTCCATTTGCGGATCGGACTTACCTTTCTAAATCTCGTCAAACACTGCGTCTGATCCACAAAGATGGCACATGGTGTGACGGCAGACAGCGTTGGGATGAAACCTATGCACAACGCTTTGTTCTGACAGCAAAGGCTGGAGCACCACTTCTGCGATTAGCTCCAACCACGCTTGGAAAATACATGACTCGTGACATGTATCTTGTCACCGCGCTCACATGTCACAGTAAGGGCGTGACGAGTACGGGCGGGTGCTATCATCAGGACGGTGATATTGAGACTTGGATTGATGATGGGGAATAAAAACTGTTCGCTTCTTAACACTTTAATATCGAATTGCCATTTTCTCATCCGTCTGGAGGACTTATGAAAGTTTTTATTTTGCTTGTTTCTCTATTTGCATCAACCGTTTCCTTTGCCAGCCAGGCTAGGCTGATGGACTTAGTAGTAAGTGCTAGCAATGAATTTAAGGCTTCTTATGATTGTTCGCTAGCAGGTAGTCCTGAGCAAGCGGAGGATTTTTGTGTGGGAGCTTCTATGAGAGACGCCTACTACACTTGCTTACAACAGCGTTGCGAACACTGCGCAATAAAATCAATTCAGTCAAAAACAATTTATAAGGGTGAGTACAAAACTTACGCAGAAGCTACGGTTGTACTGCAAGGTCTCCGCTGTAAATAATATTGTCACGACTACACAAGGCAGGAAACTGGGGGCTTACTTGCGAGTGCAAAGGCCCACATTCCAAGTTTTACGTTGGATCTGGTCTTCTGTGCAGCGAATTTCTCCATGGCCGTTTTGGTCCAAGTTAAATGTCATCACGGTTCTGTCGGCATTGCAGCTGACCGCGATAAGGCTGCTTGTTTCCGTGATTTTGCAGTCTTTGTCGGTGTCCACTTGTCGAAAGCAGACTTGAAACGGGGTTGCAATCTCGTCCTTGATTCCAATACTACACATTGATTCCCCGTTGGCATCAGGAGGGCTGCAGCTGTGCTGACTGATCGATACCAGCACGCGTGGCCAAGAAGAGACTCGGGTGTACTCTGTTGTTTCAGGCGAAACCTGATTGACGCAGTCAAAATCAATCGCGTGAGCAAGTTGAGCACTCAATACAAAAACGAAAGATGTAATCCATTTCATCGTGGCCTCCGAGTTTATTTATTATCAAATCTCAGCAGTGCTCGTTATGAGTTGCAAGAGAATGATTTCGGCAAAGGTCAAAAAGCGTCCCAAAAATTTTGGACCACCTGAAAAAGGCACTGTCGCGATAAATAGTTCTTACTGAACGGTTCCCGGAGAAGCGCAAGTTTCGACAGCACTTTTTTTCTCGTAAAGTGAAATCGCATCACCGTTGGCATTGCAACAAATGAACCTCTCATTTTTTAGGGCATTATTTGAATCCATAAGACCAGTCCATCTGCAGGATCTGTAATTTCCAGAAACTGCGCCACAAGAGCCAGTTTCCAAAGAAGTGCCGCCGGATTTTTCTGGTTGTGCTGAGCATGTTGCCGTTCCGTTGCCGCATTTAATAGTAGTCATGCAAGAAGCATTAATTGAAGCCGCAGCTGACGTCAGAGAGAAGAAAAGTATTAAGATTGATAAAGAGCACACGATAGTTTTCATAAACCCACCCCATTCGTAGTAAGATTTAGGTTTGCCTGAAGAACAGAGTCAATTCTTGAAAGTTACCGACGAAAAGAAACGCACCCTAAGGGTGTAGGGGGATCGAGCAGTGTTTGTAATTACTATTCTAGGTGATTACGGCCACGTTGACGCGCGTTGTGGTCGCAGCGCCCAGTGGATGTCACTGTTGCTTGCGGAAGTTGCGAGGAGACAGCCCCGTTGAGTTTTTAAAAGCTTTATTGAAGGTCGAGAGGTCGCGAAAACCAAGATCGTTGGCGATAGAGATAATGGATTTTGGTGTAAGCAAAAGCTGTTGTTTTGCGATCTCCATTTTCATTTTATTTAAATATTTAGCCGGAGAAGTTCCCGTTTCTTGGGTAAAACTTCGAATCATATGAAATTTGCTTAAGCCGACTTCGCGCGCAAGAGTATCCATGCTGAAATCTGGATCGTCTAAGTGCTCGCGCAGAATTACTTTTGTCCGATCTCGATGAGAGGGGAAGTGTCCCGAGGATAAGCCCCTATGCACTTTATCCGAGAACCTGTGCTTATATTTTGTCAAAACCAACGTCATGATTTCTGAGGCCAAGCAGTCTATGGAAAACTCTGTGGCTGGGATGTCCTCTTCATGAAGAGCCGCAAGGGATCGCAGAAGATTCTGCAACTTCAAGTCGCCGCTGATTTCATAGTTATCGAATAACAATTCGGTCGCATTAATGCCTATAGGTTTGCAGAAGTCGGTTACGAACTGACTGCCAAAGACAAGGGACTTCAGATGAGTATTGGTCTGTTGAAAGACTTCGACATGCTCTTCAGTGCCGTTAAAGACTAAGACCGCTTGTGGATCGACTTTGCGTGCTTTGCCATCACGGTAAACTTCTTTAGCAGGATAAGGGGGCATCAAAAATTCAAGGCCGGGCATGGTGCAGACAAGCTTACCCGAGAAGTCCGTCATGACAGCATCCATGGCTATGCAAGTCTCTGACTTCTTTTTGATATTTAGCTTTAACGGATTCGTCACAAAAAGCCTTCCCTCACGTTTTTGGAAGGTATTTGTGACCTTTAATTTTGTCAACGCATCCGAGATAGCGAAAAACAGCAATATATTCCCAGTAAAGCTCCGTCGTAAGCATTAAGATCTCGCGGTCTTTGGGGGGCACTTCATGGTAAAAAATACCATCCGTCTATGGCTGAACATCGCTGTTCTTATGATGTTCTCGCAGCAGGTATTTGGCGCGAACTTGGCTTGGCAACAGGACTCGATTCCTTTTGAACTGATAGACAATCGTATTTTTATGCAAATTCATCTCAACGGGCAGGGGCCTTTCGCGATGGTCCTTGATACAGGAGCTTCCAATATTTTTGACACCTCCTTGGTGCGACGTCTGGGGCTTTCTACTAGTGATTCTGGCTTAGCAAATGGTGGGGGCGCTAACAGTGTAGCGACGACCTCAGGTCAGGTCGCTTTGATGAGTTTTGGAAATGTGAGCCTTTCCAACCAGAAGTTTCTGGCAATGGATTTGTCGGCGATGAAAAACGCAATCGGTTTTCCAAGGTTGGATGGCTTCATCGGTTACGAAGTCTTTAGCCAGTATGTTGTTGAGATCAACTATGACACTAAAACACTGAGCTTTCTTGATCCGTCTACCTACAACTATCAAGGAACTGGAACTGTAGTCCCCTTTGAGTTTCACGGCACCACTCCCGTAGTTCACGTCAACCTCGACGGAATAGCGGGACTATTTTGGCTTGATACCGGAGATCGTTCGTCCATGACACTAACGACTCCGTTTATTCGACGTAATAACTTGGTATCAGTGTATCAACCGCCTTTCGAAATGATCACAGGATGGGGAGTGGGCGGAGCCTTATCGACCTATCTTGTAAGAACGAAAAACATAACTTTTGCTGGAGAAAATATTAGCAATGCCATTGTTAGACTGCCAACCGCGACCACCGGTGGCATGGCAGTGGATTATGGTATTGCAGGCACATTAGGAAATGGGATTCTTAAAAAGTTTAATACAGTTGTTGATTATAAGCGAAAGAGAGTCATTCTTGAGAGAAACACACTTTATAGCCAGCCGGATCTTGCTGATCGTAGCGGTATGTGGTTGATCCAGGCTGGAGCTAATTTGCAGGTTTTGGATGTCGTTAAAGACGGCCCAGCATGGCAAGCAGGCCTCCGCCAAGGTGTCTACATTACTGCCGTTGAGGGAAAGCCAACCGCTTCTATTTCGTTACCAGATTTGAGAACTCAGTTGTCCGATCCAAATTTGCAGTCAGTAAAGGTAACTATTTCATCGCCTCTTGGTGGTGAGATCGTTCAAATAAATCTAAAAAACATGATCCCTTAAAAAGTTATAAAAGGAATTTTTATGTCTCTAAATAAAATGAAAATACTGTTCTTATTATTAACTTCATTGTGGCTATCCGCTGTGAGTGGAGCAACTGTAATCCCCAATGAATTGGGAGCTCCAACAGCTGGAGGTCTGCCTCGCGAATCCAGTCTTGATTATGAAATAACTTATGGCTCTGTACGAGTGGGGGAAGAACTCCAACGCGTTATTGTCACTGTTCCTCCAGGTGCGGGCGCCAAGCCAGCGCTCCTCTTTATCGGTGGTATGGGATGCTACTCTGTAGATTTCTCGGGTGGAAACAGCATAGCGTCTTATCAGATTGCTATTGAGCTTGCGACCCGAGCAGGCTTTGTCACTATGCGAGTCGAGAAATCCGGTATGGGGGACAGCAAAGGGACCGCTTGTCAGGATCAGGATTTTCAGAGGGAACTTCAAGGCAATCTTGCCGGTTTGCAAGCGTTGGTAAAATATCCGTTTGTGAAGGCGGATCAGATTTACATTTTCGGTCATAGTATTGGCGGCGTGATCGCTCCGTATTTGGCTTCGCAAGTGCCGGTGAAAAGCATTGCCGTGATGGGAACGTTGGCGGGAAATTGGTATGACTACACATTGATCAATACAGAACGCCAATTGGCGCTTGCAGGTTTGAACCCGATGCAGATCTTTCATGAAATGAAAAAAGCCAGAGCTGCGACGGATATGTTGCTCAAACAGAAAATGAGTCCCGCAGCAATCATTCAGCAGTATCCAGAACTCGCCAATTATGTAACCTCGCCTGTAAGCTACACTTATATGCAGCAACTTGCAGATTTGGATGTGGAAGGCGAGTTATTGAAAAGTAATTCTAAATATTTAATTCTTTCAGGAGAGTCCGACTTCGTGGCCTCGCAGTACGACGAGTTGATGGCCATGGCAGCACGGTTAAATCCGAAGAGAAGTACACCTATAGAGGTTCTGCAAATACCTCAACTGGATCACTTCTTCATGAATGCGAACAGCCAACAAGAGAGTTTCAACCAAAAACACATCGACGGAAGTCCACTGTATCTTCAAAACAGTATCTATTCGGTCTTGAAAGTTAACTTCTTACTCTAGGTGTGTGCGTCCACGTTTACGAACGTTGTGGTCGCAGCGCCCGGTAAAGGCATGATTGGCAGAGCGTTCTTTTGGCGCCATCTCGAAGAATCGGCGTAAGCCAGGAACGTTGTCGGCGACCATTTTTTTAATTTGGGTGGGAGTTGGGTTGTGACTTCCTCCCATTTCAAATAACAAAGACCAAATGCCGTGTTTCCAGTAGGCGTAGTCTTCAAAGGCTCCGTCTGCGGCATAGAGCAACTCTTTGGAGTTTCCGATCTCATAACGGCTTTCAACGGTTGCAGCTTTACTGATATTGATAAAGGCGCTGTCGTCTTTGGTTTCAGTGTCGTTAGTGGAAAAACCAAACGGGTAGAGCACTGCTGGAAAATACGTGTGCAAAGTCGCAGAAGAGACAATATTTTTACTTAAGATGAAGTCTGCAAGTAATTTAGTCGCTTTCGATTGATGAGACTTCGTTGTTACGCAAGGGCCAGGATAATCGCGATTAGGGTCGATGGTGCCTCGACCGATTTGTTCTTCCCGTTGTTTGGAGTTGTATCCAGAGATGTTCAACACCGGAATGATATACACGGTGTGGCCAGGAATAGGATCCATCGCAAAGGACTCAGCAGCACCCATTGCAACGGCAGTAGAGCCATACTCGTTACCATGATGAGTGCCCACCACAAGGTCTGCGACGGGGCCTGAGCCGATTTTTAGCCCGACGATCATTTGCCCCGCATTCGACATGCCTAAATTGAACATCTGGGCGTTTTGCGGATTTGATTGAGCTATTTTTTGTAAATCGGCGACGACCTTGTTGTAGTTGCTAGTTGCTGCAGAAGCCGAAGACATCAGAAACAGAGACAAAATTAATTTTGAGATCATACTCTAAGGCTCGACCTATTTTGCTGCCCTGTCAAAATAGGTCCTAGGAAACTGGATGTAAGCCATGGGCTCAATAAACACTTGGAGTTAGTTCTTTTTATAACAATCGAATAGACCGTCGTGAGAGATCTTCTTAGAAGAAAACTGACTGGCGGCAGGTCCTAGCAACTGGTAGTTCTTTGGATCGGCAGAGTCCACTTGGAGTTGGATGGAGAAATCTGTATTTTGATAGATATGAACCCATCCTAATGTAGGATCGTTTTTTATTTGCGGCTGCAGAGGGATCTGGAAAAAGGTGATTTCTTGAGGGCCCGTAACGCCGCTAACGTCTACGATAGAAACCCGCTTTACCCAAGCTGTGGGATTAGACTGCATAACTACCTCAAAACCATCATCAGGATTTAAACTTTCGCAAATGATTTCATTGGCAAACTGGTCAGACGAAAATGCTAAAGAAGAATTTATTACGATTGATAAAAAGAGAATAATTGTTTTCATAGAGGGACCTTTCACTTTTTTGAATATTTAGTTTTGAGGTACTATACATCAAAACATCCTCTTCATGCGTAGAGGGACCCACAAAGCGTGGGCATCGCTTAGCCCACGCCGAAATTTTACATTTTTGAGAGATTTGTCTGATCAGATTAGAGAATGATCAGTCCTTGCAGTCTTGAGCAGTATTGGGAATTGCAATTAGGTCATCGCCTCTACGAAGTATGTTCCCCTAAAATTCGCATGAGGGTTTGTTCCTCCATTCGCGAATGGGGTACGTTCGTTCATGAGACAATTAGAAACAAAATATTAACTAATGTAGAGACCCTGCCGAAGAAGTGTCATGATCTTCGGTATGAACCACCTAGAACGTATTCAACCGCAACGTGGCTCTACGATCGTGTCGGCCTTAGTAGCCGTCGGCGTAGTTTCGGTAATGGCTTTAGCCTCATCTGCTTATGTGACTTCGATGCATACACAGATGAAAGATGTGAATGTTTTCTTCTCGCTTGGGCAAACTCAGCACAATGTCTTGAAAGCTCTTAATAGCCCTGCTGCATGGGAAAATACTTTAGCGGATGTCAGTAATAAGATTGCGGAATGCAAATTGAAGATTGATGCCTGTGGTGCTTTAAACGGTGATGCAAATTTTGTGATTCGTGACTCTATGGGAAATATTATGGTAGAGGGCGAGTCCGGAAGTTTTTATTCTTATGGTGGACTGACCTGTACAGGAGACAACTGTCCAATCCAAGTAAAGTCGCAATGGCATTTGCTCTGTTCCGAGGACGGCATTTGCTCGCAGATGATGGTGAAATTGGACTTCTTAACTCGTGGAGACAATGGTTTTGTCTCACGTCGTAAATTTACAGTCTTAAAAAATTATCCGATCGGAAAAAAAACATCTACTGTCGTAGCTGAGCAAGAGGCTACTGAGCGTCCTGCAGAGAGTTTTCCGACTACGAAAGTCGTGATCATTATGGATACCTCTGCCAGCATGGCGGACAACTTCTTGAAAGTGAAAAATGGCATCAAGTCACTGCTGTCAAAGGTTGGACAGTACAATGCCGAAGTTTATTTTTATTCGACAGCAAGTCAGCTGGGTCAATTCTATAATTGGAATAATGAGGTCTCTAACTACTATAAAGGTTTTGATAACGTTTCTTCGTACGCGCCAGTCATGGTTGATGCCAACAGCTATGCTGCGCAAACTCAACCAGACTTCTCTTTGAAATTAAGTATTCCTTTGAACTCAAAGTTAGCTGTGGCAGATCTAGATTCTCGTATTGACCAGATTCTTAGCCAGTATAAGCCTTATCCAGGGACAGATCGGGAGTCGGGCCTGTGTACGCTTGCTCGTATCGTTGAAGACAGTGGGCCTAACAGGATTTTAAATTCTAATGACTTAGTCTATTTTATCATCGTTAGTGATGAGGACGATGCAATAATGCCTATAGCTGGAACTTCGACAATTTCTTGTGATCGCGCGCAGACCCAAAAACCTATTGTCTCTACGGTCATCCAAACTACAACAGCTTCGGATCCCGCAGCGGATAATGTTGCAATTGATTTTAAATTCAACTTTGTGAATGTTACCATGTCTTTAAAGGCGACGAAAAACGATTCCTCGATGTCGGTGCTTGCTCCGGTATGCGCGGAGATAAACGGGGTTGTTTGTAAGTACCGCACACCAGGAACTTATCCATGTCCTCAAGAAGAGTTAGATAAAGTTTCAAATTATTATACATCGATTCAATCCTGCACTATGAATGTAACAATGGGGAATGGAGGTCTTAACCTAAACACTTCGGATCCCGCCAGTATCCAGATTTTAAAAGGAATCAGCTGCAGCGTAGGACCTTATCCTATGGGATACAAAACCTACCAAAGCAAAGAGGAAGTATTTGCAAGTCAACGCACTTATAATCCTTCTACTTATGCCGGTTGTACTATGAGATTTACAAAGCAGGTTAAGAACCAATTTAATTGGTGGTTCCATGAGCTTATGGATGGCACTGTTGTTCAAACCTCTTATGTATCTCCAGCAAAGATGGTGGGTTTGAAGCAAGACCTAATTAGAAAACTTAATGCCAAATTCGGAGCAAACGGGTACGCGATCCGCGCATTTATTCAAGACCCCATCAAAGATCAAGGGCTTTGCACATTGACGGACGGATCGTATGGTACGGCTTATTCTGATTTTATTAAGATGACGCAAAACCCTTACTCTAGTTACGAAAGTATTTGCCATGATGATTATGGATTTAGTTTTGACACGCTCTCGAAAATCATCACACAAAAAGTTGAAAGCACGTTTATTTTCCCAGAAGTCAAAGAGGGGCAAGCCATCAGTGGCGTGAACGTCACTCGTAGCGGTGCTGAGGTGTCTGTTTGCTCCAATGACTACGAAATAGTCGGCAACAAAGTCATCTTCAAAGAAAATGTTTTACAGCCAGGAGACAAAGTTTCGATCTATGTCAAAGTCGTCGATCCCACCGTTGAAATTAATTAATCGTTCAGGCTACACTTTGGTAGAAACCATCATCGGCCTTGCGCTCAGTTTGGTGGTTCTCTGCGGATTTTATTTTTTCTACAATATGACGACACAAAATATTGTGTCTTTGAAGCAAAAGATATCTTTGTCTGGAAGTAAGCTGCACCTGCGAAAGCAGATTGAAAGCAGTTGCATTCAAGCAAATACCTTTCAATATCCAGCGAACCAGCTGTCATGTTTAAAAGATGGAACCTGTTCGTCCACCTATCAAGGGCCTTTGAAATTTATAGGTGAAGATGGAAGTGTATTGATTGATCCTGGAGTCACTAGATTTACGACAGATCTTTTAGTGTGCCCAGACCCAGCCGGCGATAGCTGGTTGTGTCCTTACAAGATAGATTCTTCCTTTAAAATTGCATGCGCCGGTACAGGGTGTGCCCAGCCTGATATTCTCGTCAAACTTCAATTCACTAAGGTGGATGCTGCAGGAGTCTCTCAAGTCATTGACGCTTATGAAAACCTTTTGACACCACAAAGGTTTTACCGTTCTTGTGCCGAAGCTAAAAGCAAAGGCAAAACTGCAAGTGGCTTTTATAAGCTAGATCCTGATGGTAGCGGCGGAGTTTGTCCCTTTGAAGTTTATTGTCGCATGGGGACCGGTTTGGCACAGGCGTTGGTTGTTTCGGCACCATTGACGGGTTATAGCGAAATTGCCAAAGTAGACCCCCCTCTGGGATTGGATAGCCCAGGACGTCTTGATGATAAATACGTTTTAGCTTTGATGAGCACTTCTGATTTTGAAAAGAAGATTTCGGTTTTGATCAAAGATACAGCTCAAGGAAGTTTGACGGTGCCATTGGTGCTAGCGAACACCAACAAGGGATCTCATCAAGCCAACGTAGGATATTGCGAATGGGAGAATACAAACTTTGTCGCAAGCGTACTCGGTGACACTACAAACTGGGAGTTTGTCAGTTCTATCGGCGGAGCTTCTATTGGATACTCTGAATCCACAAATGCAGGAGCGGTCTCAGGATTTCACTGTCAAAATTGTGGCACGACCGGCGTTTGTAGTTTGGGTGGAAATAGTTGCTGTCAAAAAAATCTAGCAGGACAGTTATGGATCCAATGAATCAGCGAGGAAGTGGCTATCTACTAATGCTTATCTCAATCATGTCAATTGGGCTCATTACTTATTTAATTAACTTAGTTACTCCAATGCTAAAGTATAAAGAGCAAATTGCGAGGGACGTTCTTCGTGATCAAGTGGAACTTGTGATGATGAACTTGCAAGCTAATGTTGAGAACACTCAGGTGCTTGAGGCCTCTGTGAACCTAACAGAGAATCAAGCCATTCGTTGTGTCGCGAATGCGACATGTACTGCGACTGAGCAATTTTTGCCATTGAGACTTGTCAATCTAGAAAAGGCAGTGATTTCAGATGGGGATTCCGTAGGCGTTGATTCACAGGGGCAGACTTGTAATGTGAACTTAGCAAATCCTCTTTGCTTGGTTGTGTTGAAAATTTCTTGGCGCCCTTTGTGTCCTCAAGATGGAAGTCCTTGCGTAAACCCAAGTGTCGAGATTCAAGGGAGAGCTGAGTTTTCACAATTCATTCTTGCCCCGCCAATAAATCTTCAGAAGATAAATTTCAAGAGAACCGTTTCCAACTTGAGTCTTTTGATTAAATAGTGGCACCAAGTCTAGTTCCGAATTGGAACCTCTTTCTGGCAACTTTCTTTTTCGATCACATTTTTAGCCTGGTTAGTTGAAACCCATTTGCTCTTGAAAATCCGTTGTGGTCTGCTTTTAGAACGAACTTCTACAAGGAGAGTTTATGAAATTAGTAACAGCATTGTTGGTTTTTGCAGCCGTTTCAGTAGCTAGCGCCGCTGATAAAATGAAAATGAATTTCACGAATGAGGAACTCACAAAAATTATCGAGGCTTACTCTAAGGCATCAGGACAAAAATTTGTCGTTGATCCAGGAGTGCGTGGTAAAGTTACTATCTTTTTGCCAGAGACTGTAACAACAGAAGAAGCCTTTAATCATTTGTCATCAGCACTTGCGATCAATGGTTTTGCAATCAGCAAGCAAGGCGACACGATGGTTGTAAAAGCTGCGCGCAATATTCAGCGTGACCTTATTGAAGTAAGCACTGAAAAACCAACAGTCAAGCCAGAGAGAATGTATACTTGGGTTTATACAGCAAAACATACTTCATCAATGGTATTGAATACCAATCTTAGAATCTTGGCTTCAAAAGACGGCGAGATTCAAGCGGTCGAGAATACGAATCAGTTGATCATCACAGATTGGTCTTCAAACTTGAATCGCATTGCGGAACTTTTGAAAGAAGTTGATAAGCCGGTTGATGCAGCTACTGCAAAAATCGTAGATGCTACTCGTAAAGAGCGCGAAGCGCGTAATAAAAATCAGGCAACAACTAAACCTGAAGAGAAAAAAGCAAAGACTGAAAACTAGTTCACTCTAGTATCGGAAAAAAAGAAAGCCCTGGCTTTTTAGCTCAGGGCTTTTTATTTGGGAACTGCTAAGATTTAGCTACCTGTGATTTCGCAATGTTCTTTGATGTCCGTTACTGGAACTGCGAAGTGAACCTTTTCACCTACAGCTTTGATCGTGCCCTGAAGGACCATTTCGTGTCTTGCGCTCTTTGGCGTTTTTACCAATTCAACCTCAACCTCCGCTTTCAATTGGCTGCTAACGGTGATTCTGTCGTTAATAGGTGTTCCATCACCACCAGTGGATTTTTGCGTAGTTTCACCTGTGGCAATGACTGTTGCTTGTTGAGCAGAGCATTTAAAAGGAGTTAGCAAGGGCGCATTTGGATTCGTGCATGCAGATTTAGGAGAGATCGCCAAAGTAAAGCCTTTAACCACAAATTTACTATCCGTCGGGCGCCCTGTGATTTGATCCAAACCGATAGGCGAAGAGCCAAGGTCCCATAGAGACTCTGTTTTCAATACGATATAAGTACCGTTATAACCGATGCCGCCATCGCGATTCATGAAGAAGCTTCTGCCAGTATAAGAAGGGGCATCAAAGCAATCCAAATTCTTTGCAAAAGCCGTCGTCGTCAGAGTTAAAAGTGTCGAAATCAAAATCAAGTGTTTCATTTAAGAACCTCCCGTTGTTGGGAGGAAACTAAGCTAAGGCCTGATATTTGTAAAAACGATTGTTTTGACGTTTGTCATAGGCTTAGTCCTATGATGTCGCCGAACAAGAGCTAGGGCAGACGGAGGGGGGCTCCGTCTATTTGGGCCTATTTGCGAGGCTCTACGATGAGGGTGACCTTTTTAATGAATTTCTCACTCAGAGGGCCGCCGACGCGGACATTTGAAAATTCTGTTGTGAATCCTTCTGCCGCGAACTGGTTGAGTTTGCTGATACAGCCAGCAGTTGCAGGATTCGAAGGGCCTACTTTGATTAAAGTAAACGCCACTGCTTTGTTATCAACGGACATCTCAAAAGTCGTAGTCAGTTCACATGGAGCCAGGTTGGCCACCGTCGTAGCAGACGCCAGGTCAATTTTGAGAGGGCCTTTTAGGTCCACACTTAAATCACTGACGGAAGCTTCACCACTAAGAAGAAGAATGATGGCCTCTTTTGAAATATCAGATTTCATTTTTAAGGGGCTCAGAGATTTCGCCGTTATTACAAGTCTTTCTGGAACAGAGTTTTCTGTAGAAGGAATCACCGGTTGAGTTGGTGTTTCGGGGCTTGGAATGACCGTAGTGTCCACTTCAGGCTGGGGAATTACTGGTTGATCTGAATCGCTTTTTCCCTGAGGGGTCGGAGTTGGCAATGCGCCACATTCGCGTTCAAAGGTCGTTTTTCTCATGGATTCGGCACAGAAGTTATTGGCACTATTGTCTTCCAAAGCTGCGCAATAAGCTTGTTTGGAGGTAAACTCTTTCTTGCCAGTGTCGCAACCATTCTCATTAAACTGATAGCTTAGTTTTTTAGATTCCTGACGGTTTCCACCACTGCAGGCAACAAGTGCCAACGAGGTCACAAAACAAAGGGCCGTTGTAACGAAAATAGGGGTTTTAGCCATGGGGTCCTCCGGTGGCTGGTATTTGCAAGCCTTGTACTCGGCCAGGTCCCATATATTCGGTTATAGGGCAGAGTTATGTCTAGAAACCCTGCCTTGTGCCGCTTTAGGGAGCCGGTTTTTTAAGGCTCAGTTGTGAGCCAGGGGTTAAGGCGGCATAATATTTTCTATGATCCAGGCTGTTTACATCATCCTTAAAAACTCAGTGCTACAGTTCTCGGGCCTGTTCGGAGTGCTCTTCATTTCAGGCCTCGTGCTGACTTTTATTTCTCGGTGGACCAACAATATTTTCCGTCAGTTTGTCCTGCCTAAGTTTGGACTTTATGTTTTTGGTGTGATCGGTGTGCCTTTGCATGAATTCTGTCATGCTCTTTTTGCGAAAATCTTTTTTCATGAAATAGGTTCGATCAAGTGGTTTGATCCGAAAGGCAAGGGCGGTTCTTACGGTACGGTTGTTCATCATTACAACGATCGCAACATTTATCACCGTATAGGCTTGTTTTTCATCGGTATGGGGCCGGTGTTGCTGGCACCGGCGTTTTTGTTTTTGATTTATACTCTGTTACTTCCGCATCCGGTGGCGTTTTCATTACAGCTCAACGACCTCGGTTATTTAGCCAACGCCTTTTCGAAATCTCTATTGGGTGCAGGCAACTGGAGCTCTTTCGGGTTCTATGTGTTTTTATACTTGGCAGTTTGCCTAACATCACAGATGGAGCTTTCGCCGGAAGATTTTCAAATCGCGCGAGGAGGAATCCTTCCGATATTTGTGGTGCTAGTACTGATCAATACACTCTCTTATACCTTTAGCTGGGGTGTGCACGGTAAGTTTGTAAATGCGCTGAATATCGGTATTGCGTGGTGGGGCGCCTTTATTGCGATGGCGATATTTATCTCTCTGGTAAACTTCGTTCTTTGCCTCATTTTATTTAATCTCATAAATAAGATTTGCGGCAAAGACGCAATCAATCCATTTCAAGAATAGTCGTTGTTCACGCTCTTGCGTGTCAAATTCGTAGACACTCTTGTAAGCTGGAACGTCAAGTCCATCGACAGACGGGACATTTCTTCACTATTTAGAGAAACTCCCGGCAAATATCTTAAAAATCCCGTATAAAGAGATCTGTTTTTAAAACTTTACCCGGGAGTCCATCCATGAAAATGATGTCTTTCGCGATAGTCGCAACTCTTATGGGCGCTTCAGCAGCTCAAGCAAAAACAATTCTGTGCAGTGGTCTTAGTCAAAAAGGTGAGATCATCGTTTTGTCTGTTATTATGGACGAGAGCTTGAAAACCACTATCAGCATTCAAGCTGGTGACCATGAAAACAGCTGGGATGCAGATCAGATGACTTTCGATCAAAGAAGTGACGAAGCTATCCTTACAGCAAGCGCTGGAGATCGTGGAGAGTACTATATTCAGGTCAAGGTGCCTCAAACTAGCAAGACAGTAGCTTCTGTATCATATGATGAAAATGACTCTGGCTGGGAGTTCTCGGCAGAATCTAAGAAGCTTACTTGTAAGACTAAATAGTTTTGGAAACCAGTTTTGAAGATCTAAACAGAAGACCGGCCTAAAGCCGGTCTTTTTATTTGCTCTGGGCAATAGAGCGATTGATAGAATACATCATCAACAGAGTGCTAAACGCAATCCCTGCCATGACATAACCAACGATATCGAAATGGCGAATCACTCCGCTAGTCTCTTGAACGACGATCATTCCAGACACGATAGAACCAACACCACCTGCTAACTGTTGTAACGAAGCACTGACAGACATGAAAGCTCCGCGATTAGCTGGCGTCGGAATTGCCGACATCAGCGCTTGCGATGGAATCATGCGAGAGAAAATCCCGATGAACATCACCGTGTTCACCAAGATCACCAAATACAGAGGGGTGATTCCCAGGTGGGTATAGATCAAAACCATGACGATGCTGAGTATAGTTCCAAAGGCAAACGTGTTGTACTTACCAAAACTATCGGCGGCTTTACCAACGAGCGGTCCAATTAGAATCGAGGCAAGGCCCGTTACCAAGTAGATCATTGGGAGCTGCGAATTTGGAATCCCCATATTGTTAACGGTAAAAGCACTCGCAAAAGGCATAATCATGAAACCGCCGATAGAAAGAAGCGCGGTTGTAGCAAAGGCCAATACGTATTGAGGCACCTTCATCGTATGCAGCAAATGATCATAGGCTTTCTTGTCGGTCTGCAGACTTAAGTGTCCAGTGATAGGCTTCATGTAAACGACAATGAAACCGCCAGCAATCACGCTAACCACCACGATCATAATGAAAGGCATGTGCCAGCCCCATTTGTCAGAGAGGAAAAGTCCCACTGGCAAACCTAAAACTTGGCTGGCAGCAAAGGCAGTTTGCATAAAGCCCATAACTCTTCCGCGTTGTTGAATTGGGAAGAGGTCCGCGGTGATCGCCATTACGATCGATCCAATCACACCACCAAAGAGCCCGGTGACAATACGAGCGCCTAACAAGAAGTGGTAAGTGGGAGCAAGTCCACAAAGCAATGTGCCGACAATGAATCCTGTATAGAAAAACAAAAGAAGTTTTTTACGATCGTACTTATCGGCAAAACCTGCAGTTAGAAATCCGGAAAGGGCCGCGCTAATCGCGTAAGCTGAAACGACAGTTCCGAACTGAGCTGTCGTGATATTGAGTGCCGGCATCAAAATCGCGCCCAGCGGAGACAAAATCATAAAGTCCAAAATGATTGTGAACTGCAAGAAAGCAAGAATCGCGATCACAAATTTCTGATAAGGAGTAAAGCTAAGAGATGCCGCAGGAGACGCGTTTTCCATAGGATGTCCTTTGAGGGTGTTCGACATCCTTTATTCTTGTTGTATCACTGGGTGCGGTCAAGGGTCCCGGTCATAGAACCAGGACCTTTTCCGATAGGTTTTAGTAAAGGGAAGGAGAATTTTCCTTCGTCAAATCCACCTTGATTTGATCTTGAAGCGTATTACGACCGAGATCGTCTATGGCGTAGAAATCTAAGCGCAATAGATGACCGATTGGGAAAAATAGGCTGGTTTTCGTCGGAAAATAGGTTTCTCTTAAGGAAGGTTGGGAATAGAAGTTGTGAATGTAGGGATGAAGATGTTCCGCCAAAACTCCACTGCGCTGATTTTTACTGGAATATACTTTAAAAGTTCCAGGAAGATTCGACCGATAGTCGTTCACATTTAACGTTGCAACTGGAATACGTATCGTTTGTCCGGCCGACAGAGTTGGTTTGATCAGGTGTTCATTGATCGAGACCTCAAGGGTCGCGTCTTTGACGCCTTTCAAGAGTGGAAATGCGCGAATACTTTGGGATGTGCCATCTGTTTTGAACTCATAGTAGTTGTAGGCGCTTGAGTTGTTAAGCGGAGCGTGCGATTCACGTTCATCATATGGCTCCCTTTTCCAATAAGTGGCATGCAGGTAATTGCGAGTAGATTCTGTTTCCGGAAACTTAGGTTTTCCGTCGATAAAATCCAGCGTGATGATACCGCGCAGTTCTTTCGTGTCCAAGGTCTCTGTTTGTAGAGTCCCTGATTTAATAACAGTGGTCTTAGAAAAAAGAGTTCCCGTGTGTTCGTGATAAAGGTTGGCAAGAACAGGCATCGCGGGAATCAAGAGCACGGGTTGCCCGTAAGGATCGCTGCTGCTAATTCCGCGATAGAGTCTCAGGACATTAGAGGCATCAGCCGCTGAAAAAGTAAAAAGTGGTTGCGGTCCGAACTCAGTTTTATATTGATCCGCATTCCAGGTATACTTGATTGCGGCCAGTTGTAAGTGAGTTGTTTTTTTCTCTTCCACAAGGATATTACATTGGCGGGCTTCATAGACGGGGCCAGAGCTGTCGCGGTAGATGACTTCTAGGCAGCCAGTTCCTGCGGCGACGGTATTAGCCAAGTCGAAGTCTACGGATTTTGACTTATCGTCGACATAAAATTTCATGCTGAAGTTTTTAAGATCAAAAATGGTACTTAACTTGGAGATATCGATACTTTTAATTTCAAGCTGGCCTAATTTTTCTTCGGGAGTGACATCTTTTGCAAATGCCGAAGATCCCAGTAAGAGTAGGGTGTATAAAATGATTTTTGAGTAAGACATGGTTGGTGCCTCCTTTTGAATGAGCCTGAGCATCGATATTGACCCTTTGCGCAATCAACAAAAGCGTCAGGATCGGGGCAAATAGTGTTTACTGGTGTCAACGTGAGTGTTGACAAGATCTCGAGGGTTGATATGACTGCGGTCTATGGCGGATATCCAAGGAAGCTCATATCAACTGCTGCGTGACGAACTCATCAGCCGACAAAAAAAGAACGAAGCCTATTCGTTAAGGTCTTTTGCGCAAACTATCGGGGTTTCTCCGAGCTATTTGAGTTTGCTCTTTCACGGCCGTCGTCAACTATCTCAAGATAAGGCTGTGAGCATTGCGCGAAAGTTGCAATGGAATCAAAGCCGCCAAAAGTACTTTCTAACTTTGGTGGAGTTTGAAAACACCAAAGTCGCAAAAGACAAACAGATGCTTTTAGAGGAGCTTCAGAAGTGGGCGCGTGCCTCTAAGCAAGTTCCGTCTTTGGCCGTTGATCAATTCGCAATGATTTCAGAATGGCAGCACAGTGCGATTTTGGCGATACTGACGTTGCCAAATTTTGTAGGACGTATAAAGAATATCGCTGAGCGTTTGAATATCTCTGAGGCTGACGCAGAATCTTGTTTGCAGCGTTTACAACGATTGAATTTGGTGAGCCAAGATGAACAGGGATTGTGGCAGACAACTCATGAAGAACTGCATGTGATCCCAGAAGTGGCTTCGAACGCCGTTCGCAGTTATCACAAAGAAGTTATACGTAAAGCAATGGTCGCGATTGATACTCAGGAATCTGCAGAACGCGATTTTTCGAATTTTATACTGACCGTCGACGGTAAAAAGATGGGCGAAGCAAAAAAACGCATTTTCGCTTTTCAACAAGAGATGGCTCAGCTTCTTGAAGGTAAGACACCATCAAAACTCTATCAACTTTCCATTCAACTTTTCCGAGTCGATCAAGACGAAAAGGGGAAACTTCATGAACAATAAATTAGTATTTTCTATTCTATCTTTGGGGGTACTTCTCTGCGCGAAGACCTATGCTGGCGGCGTGTACGTTGGTAATGGTGGAGACGCTGTCTTTTGTCGTTCTAGCGAAAATAATAGCTTTAAAGGATATTATGCTCTCGACTATTTGATGACCTTAACCAACGCGAATGAGGTTGCGTCTGTGAAAAGTTGGGAAGCGTCTCGTGACCGTATACGTGCGCTTCTGGCGAAAGGAGCTCCGTCGCTTCTTGAGAGCTTTGATAGTTTTTTAGGGGACCTTGATAACCAAGTAGATTGGACAAAGAAACGTATTTGGCTTTCGGCTCCTCATGGACTTGTTGACATTCAAGACGAGCAAATTCGTCGTAAACTTCCGGAAAACTGTGGATGGAAGAATCTGGGTTCTATTGAGCAAGAAATGGTTCAGGTCGTTGTTCGAAATAAGCAACCTCATATCGTCCGCTATGAGTACGATGAAGAGGTTTTTAACAAGCTGAAGGCCGCGCCGGTGCAGATTTCATTTTTACTAGTGCACGAGTGGTTGTGGGATCATAGCGAAGACCCACAGATCATTCGCTGGACGAATCAGTTTTTGCATTCTCAGCACGCTGAAACTCTCAGTGCTAGCGACTTCAATACATCTTTGGTGAATATCGGGATTACTGCAAAACCATCTGCTTTTTTGAGTGTTTGTGAGCGTTCACCCGGTGTTGCAAAAAGTATTGTCGACCTCTTTAGGAAAAGCTGTGAGTTTGTTACCCCGGAAGAGTTGAATACTAAAGTTGATCACATTTTCACAAACGACTCGCGCCTTACTATCTATGATTTAGCAGGTATGACGAGACTGAATCAGTTTAGCTTAGCCGACTCTGCAATTTACTATCTACCAGTGAATTTATTTGAGACCAATCCTTACTTAGAATACGTAGAGTTTGTTAACTTACCGAACCTCAATAGTATCCCTGAAGCTATTTTCGCTAACAATCCAAAGATTGTGAAGTTGACGATACAAAATGTAGGTTGGTCGCCAGAGAGTTTGGACTTCCTGAAAGGAAAGCCTCTTTCGTACCTGACACTTCAAGGTCTTAAACAGCAGACTTTGCCAAAGGACTTCTTGGCGCCTTTGGGCGCGGGAATATTTCAAATTGACTTATCAGGGGGATCCTTTAAAAGCGTCGAGCCTGGATTTTTTGCGGCGATCAAGAATAAGCATTGCAAAGTTTTTCTGACTCGCAGTCAATTCACGCCAGAAGTGGTAAAGCAAATGCGCGACGAAGCTGAATCATTGAATATCAAGGTGCACTTTAATTAGGATTTATCTCTAGATTTTTGTAGAAAACATCCAACGTTATTTTCATGAGCTCGGGGCCTTTCGGGTCCTGAGTGAGAGTGCCTAGCAGGGCATAGATCTCGGGCTTTCTAGCTAGGAAGGTCTGCTTCAACTGGTTTTGGGTTGCTTGTGGTGAAAACCCAAAAGTTATCTGACTCAAAGGTGCTAAGTTAAAGCCAATAAGAATTCCCGAAAGGCTAAAGTCTTGTGGAAAAAGAACCCAGCGACCATTGGGAAGCTCGGCGATTTTGGTATTCCATAAATTGGTTTTGTCTGTGGGATAGGTCTCGTCTCGCAAATGGATCGGGTTCATTTTTATGAACCAATCTCCGTTTGAAACCATGCTCTGGAAAAGTGCAACACGAGAAGCATCTTCAGCATCAATCATCGGCGATGATTTTACATCGGAAAATACATACTGGGATTCTTTACTTGGATCTTTCTGAATCTCGTAAGCTTTTAGAGGATCATTCACGCCTTTGACCTCTTTTGCATTTAATCTTTTGCGGAAGCTTCCCATGTCTTCTAAGAAAAAGGCGCGGTACTCTTTGTTTTCAACAGCTGCGATTTGGGTGTTTTTGTAGCGAACAAAAACGGGGCGGGCTTTGAATGTTGGAATTTCAAGAACTTCTGCCATGCGGTAGATGAGCGCTTCGCGATGATTGTATATCGACACCGCCATCATATCGCCTTCTTTGCGAGTGCCTTCTTCGAAGCAGTGAGTATTGAGGTCAATGCTTTTGGTCGTTGCAAACAAAGTTCCAGCACGTTCTTTGGATTTCATTTTTAGTTCTAGCTTTGGGAACGAGCAAGAAAACAAGGACGAAAACCCTTTAACGTGAACCTCGACGGGGATCTCGACACGCTGGTTACTTTCGTTGTTGTAAGAAAGCTTCCCATCTACGGAAAGATCTTTGTTATCGGGAAAAGTGGTGGCCTTTACTTTTTTAAAAAGCTCATTAAGAGGGGCCTCTAACTCAATAGCGAGGGGCGTGTAGCTTGCAAACACACTGCCTGGTTCAACGGGGGCAAAAGGCTCTGAGAGAGCGGGATTTCTTTTCCCTGAAAAAGAAGAACAAGCCAAGAAACACATACAGGACAAAGCCAATAAAAGACGTCTTTTCATATATAAAAGCATAAGGCGTTTCTGAGGGTATTCCAAGAGGGAAACCCTTTCGTCGAGGCTTATTTTCGTCCAAGAGTTCGACAGGTAAAAAACTCCTGTCAGGATCTCTACAGTTTTCATTGTGAGGAAAATCGCTATCTTAGGACCTACAAAAGACGCGAGGTTTTTGATGAAATCCCTATGGCAGATTTTAGGTGGTCTGGCTTTGCCGTTCGTAGTGCTTGCATGCGCTGGCGAGTCTAAGACGCTTAAGGCAGATGCTCCTGGTGATCTTCCTCAGGAAGTCTCTGCAGATTTAGAATCTGACAACTATTATCTCCTTTGTAATAAAAAAATCGAGAGCGCAATTTTTCCGGACGAAGCTCAGGAAAATACTCAGATAATTGAAGATGTCATTCCATTGCGAGAGTACAGCTATCATCGCTGCAACGGAGAGGTAACTCAAGGGCAAGAGCCTATTTTTAAATTTACAAAGTATATTGATGTGGAACCTCCGAAAGATCTACGCAGAGTTCGTCGAGCCGTCAATTTCGTCAAAGTCAAAAATTACCGCGGCTGCAATATTCTAATGGTTAAAACGGGGCAGCCTAATTTATCACTTCTCGAGAACATGACTATGGTTTCTTCCGTTTCGAAGCGGGGACGCCTGACTTTTAGAATTCATACCGATGAGCAGGTCAGAATGCACAGCGGAGAGCTCGGTGTCCTTGAAGGAAAGAATGTCGTTGAGGTTCGGTATTACGGAAAGTGTTTGAAGTATAAAGAAAAGGTGAATGAGAAATTGGATGACTCCTACAACTGTCTTGAAGCTGAAATCTTAGGCAGCAAATGGCTGACCTTGGATGTGAGACTTGCGCACCCGTTGGTAGAAGGTCATCGCGATGTTCGCGAACCGTACTGTGATGGTTTCACTAATCTAGATAAATATTTAAAAAACAAATAATCAATGAACGAAATGGAAAACCCAAGAGCCTCTTCTCTCTTGGGTTTTCTTTTGATTCTTTTTAGTTGTTTGGCGCTCCCGCCGCAATCCAATCATAGATAGCTTTGATATCTGCCGCTGGAAGTTTTGCTCCTCCTTGTGGCATGCTGCCGCTATTGACTTCGGTGTAAAGCACGCTGCCTGTCGGATTTCCGACTTTTACGGCCTTCAGCGTATTTGTGTAGGTATTGAACGAGAATCCTCCAGCGCCACCATGACAGCTGTTACATCTCTTTTGCAGGACGTTCACGCTGATATAAGTGAATGTCGCATTAGGATTCGGAACCGGTGTCGGAGCCGGAGTCGGCGTTGGCACAGGTGTAGGGGTTGGCGTAGGAGTAGGCACAGGTGTAGGAACCGGTGTTGGCTTTGGCGTCGGTACCGGCGTCGGTGTAGGCGTAGGTACTGGCGTTGGAGCCGGTGTCGGTGTAGGAGTTGGGACTGGTGTCGGTACCGGCGTAGGCGCAGGTGTTGGTTTAGGAGTCGGTGTAGGTACCGGTGTTGGCGTCGGCGTCACAGTAGGTGTAGGTACGGGTGTCGGAGTTGGGGTTACGACAGGAGTAGGCATAGGTGTTGGTGCCGGAGTAGGATTCGGAGTCGGTACTGGCGTTGGAGCCGGCGTAGGCGTAGGAGCAGGTGCTAAAGATACAATCCATTTTCTGAGAAGATCTTGGTCTTCAGTAGACATTGGATTTCCCGGTGGCATAGATCCACTCGCCACTCGTGACATAAAATAAGAGGAATCCGGATCTCCCGGAGCAATATAATCTGATGCCGCCAACTGATATAGGTTGTCGACATAGGTCAGATTAGTTCCAGCGTAGTTATTACTGTCGTGACAAGAGGCACACTGGGTCTTGAGGATTTTTTCGACTTGTCCATTTAAACCCAAACTTGCTGAGTCGTTGGTATTGTTACCACTGCTATCATAGCTTATAGGAGCAGTGAAGGTTCGTCCGCATCCGGTGTTGAGTACAAGTCCGCTTAATAACACAGTATAAGAAATCAGTTTCAGCTTCTGCATAATTTACTCCAAACAGTTGACCCTTCTTCGGTCTTCTTTTTTAGATATTTAAATTATACGTTCGGTGAAAATGTTTGAGATCCCCAAACAAGCATCATGAGACGCTTTTTATTTCGTTCTAATTGTCGAGTTTTTTAATTTGTCTAAATTGTATTCGTTTTCTGAAAGACAAAGTGGGGGCGATGTTTAGCCCGCCACAGGACTTTTTGAGAGGGAAAAATGGGGCTAGAAAGCAGCCCCAAGTTCTCTAGTGTCATAGTCTTCTTCGAAGTCAGGCTCTTCTTGTTGAGAGCCTGGCTCGTCAGCTTGAGCTTTGGTTTTTGGAGCTGAAGCATCGACTTGGAAAGTACCATTCTTTCTAAAGATAGATCCGTTGCCAGCAGTGACAGTCACCTTTTTCACCGGCGAGCCATACATATAAGTCGTACGCGAATTGCCAGCATGGATTTCACCGGTCAATATGACTTCATCTTGCACTCGTCCATCGGTGTAGGTGATGAGTACGCGTTTGATTTTAACTCGCGAGCTTGTGCACGTGATTCGAAGCGCGCGTAAGTTTCGCAAATTAGATGGTGGGCGGAAACTGTAAGTGCGATCTTTAAAACGCGTTGTATGCCCAGAACCCAAACTATAGGTCACCGGATCCCGAGGATTTTGTGGAGGGGTTGGATAAGGTGTTGGGTATGGAGTCGGATACGGTGTCGGATATGGCGTCTGCCGTGGAGTTGGATACGGAGTAGGGTAAGGTGTCGGATAGGGATCATCCGGCGGAGGCGTCGGAGTTGGGTATGGAGTCGGTGTTGGCTGTGGAGGTGGAGTCTCTGAAGGAGGCGCTCCAGGGCCTGGAAGTGGGACTTCGTCATCGTTTGAATCGGCGAAACCTGCAGCGGCAAAGGCTACGACCAATAGAAAAGATAGCAGTTTTTTCACGCAAAACCTCCTCAGGATGCGGTTCTGACACTATGAAAAAGACTGGCATTTGATAAGGAAATCCATAGCTCTTTGTTTAAAATCAAGGGGTTGTTGAATGTCAGTTGGTTTTCATCGTGGATTGCAAGTGATAATCGTTCTTATTTGAGTTGACCTTGAGGGGGGGATTTATTTATACCTCATAATCAGAGGTGCCAATGAGCAGAGATCCGGTTCCATTACTCCCGCGCCAGCAAGACGAAGACATTATCGTTCATCGTGATGAATTTGGTGAAGCTGAGCTTAAAAAAATCATTCGCGCCCTCAATTTGAAAGTCACTACACAGCGCTTGGCGATTTTGAATTCACTTCATGAAGGTCGTCGCCATGTCACAGCACAAGAACTTTTTGAAAAAGTGAACGTCGATCATCCTGAGATTGGCTTCGCGACTGTTTATCGATTTCTGAGAACTTTGACTGAAGGTCAGTTTGTTACTGAAGTGCGTATGGGCGGTTTGCCAGCTCGTTATGAGCTTAATTCTAAAACTCACCATGATCACTTAACGTGTGTGCGTTGCGGGAAAATTTGCGAGTTCGAGAATAAAACTATCGAGACTCTGCAAGAAAAAGTGGCAAAACAATTCGGCTTCCACTTGACCCACCACGTTCTAGAGCTTTACGGCGTTTGCCCAAGCTGCCAAACAGCAAAACAAAAATAAAAGAAGGAATTTCATAAATCCAAAGCCAAGGCGTGAGGAGGAAGCTGTACATAGCGTACTGCGACGACGAACAACGTAGGATTTGGATTTATGAGATGCCTTCTTAAGCTTCTCTTGCCCGGCCATCTTAGCTTTCGTAGTATAGCGAGATGGCTTCCAATCAAGAATTCGACGGCATTGTAGTAAAAGGCGCTAAAGAGCATAACCTGAAAGACGTGAGCGTGGTGATTCCACGCAATAAGATCACGGTCTTTACAGGCTTAAGCGGTAGCGGCAAATCGAGCCTTGCGTTTGATACAGTCTACGCTGAAGGTCAGCGTCGTTATGTTGAAAGCCTTTCTGCTTACGCACGAAATTTCCTCGAGCAATTGAAAAAACCTGAAGTCGATTCGGTAACGGGCTTATCTCCGGCAATCGCCATTGACCAAAAATCCGTTAGTACCAATCCGCGCTCGACCGTGGGCACGGTGACCGAGATCTACGATTACATGCGTTTGCTTTTTGCAAAAGTGGGCGTGCCAGAGTGTCCGACTCATCACATTCCGGTTAGCAGTCAAACTCCTCAGCAAATCATTGATGAGATTATGAAAAAGCCTCAAGGCACCAAGTTTTATATTTTGGCGCCGATGGCTCAGGGGAAAAAAGGGGAGTTCTTAGCCGAGTTCCAACGTTGGGCGCGCAAAGGTTTTGTGAAGGCGCAAGTCGACGGCAAGATGATCGATCTTGAAAAGGCAACGAAACTTGCAAAGACGAAGACTCACGATATCGATCTCGTTGTTGATCAAATCATTTTGAAAGATTCGATAAAGGTTCGTATTGCCGAGAGCGTCAACACAGCCCTTAGCATGGCGAATGGCCGTCTTATTTTACAGACTTTCGAGGGCGAGCGTACGGCGTATAGCTTACACTCGGCATGTCCTGAGTGCGGTTACAGCTTTCCAGAGATCGAACCACGTATTTTCAGCTTCAACAATCCGCGCGGCGCTTGCGAAGTCTGTAATGGCCTTGGCACCACGGACTTAATTGAAGAAGAAGAGTTCAGTGAAGGCGAAGTTGGCGGCCGCCGTCTGGAAAAAGTAAAGTACACCTATAAAGGTAAAAAAGTAGCGTCTTCGAATGACGAAGAGGATGAAGAAGCCGAAGAGGTCAATCTTTCTGCGTGCCCTGAGTGTAAAGGGGCTCGTCTTAAAAAAGATTCTTTGAATATCAAGATTCATGAGAAAAACATTGCCGAACTTTCAAAGCTTGGTGCTGTCGAGCTTCGCGATTGGATCAAAGATCTTAAATGGCGACATAAAGACCAAATGATCGCCGAAAAGATTAACAAACAAATCGTTTCACGCTTGGATTACTTGATTCGTGTTGGAACGGGTTACCTGTCATTGGATCGTCCTTCGCGAACACTTTCTGGCGGCGAGGCACAGCGGATTCGCTTGGCGACTCAGGTGGGTTCTTCTTTGATTGGTGTTTTGTATGTGATGGACGAACCTTCGATTGGTCTTCATCCGCGCGATCACCATCGTTTGCTGGATATTATTGGCGAACTCAAAGACCGCGGGAACACGATTATTTTGGTTGAGCATGACGAAGATACGATTCGTTTCGCCGATCACGTCGTGGACTTGGGGCCTCGTGCAGGGCGCTTAGGTGGCGCTTTGATGGCCGAGGGCACGCCAAAAGATCTCGAGAAAAATCCAAACAGTCTGACTGGTAAATACTTGTCTGGCGAACTTCGTATTGCGATTCCGAAAGAGCGCCGTAAAGGCAACGGTCAAAAATTAAAATTAATCGGAGCTACCGGTAACAATCTTCACGATGTGACGATGGAGTTACCGCTTGGAACTTTCACGGCTGTGACGGGTGTTTCCGGCAGCGGTAAGAGTACTTTGATCATTGATACGCTCTATAAGATTTTGGCGCAGCGTTTCTATAAAGCGAACGCGCCCCCTTCGCCATTTGATAAATTGGAAGGTATTGAGCACATCGATAAGGTTATTGATATCAATCAAAGACCTATCGGTCGTACTCCGCGCTCAACACCTGCGACTTATGTAGGACTTTTCCCGATGATTCGTGATTTGTTTGCGAATCTTCCGGATTCCAAACTGCGTGGTTACACTCCGGGACGTTTTAGCTTTAACGTTAAAGGCGGCCGTTGTGAAACTTGTATGGGCCACGGCCAAATTCGCGTCGAGATGCATTTTATGAGTGACGTTTTTGTGATGTGCGAGACCTGCATGGGGGCTCGTTACAATCGCGAAACCTTGAACGTTAAATACAAAGGCAAATCTATTGCCGAAGTTCTGAATATGACAGTAGCAGAAGCGCTAGAGTTCTTTAAAGCTCTTCCACAAATTCATCGTAAGCTTGAGACCTTGAACCGCGTGGGGCTTGATTATATGACTTTGGGGCAAAGCTCGACGACACTGTCGGGTGGCGAAGCTCAGCGTGTGAAGCTTTCAAAAGAGCTTTCTCGTCGTGGTACCGGGAAAACTTTGTACATCCTTGATGAACCAACGACGGGTTTGCATTTTGATGACGTCAAAAAATTGGTAGAGCTGATTCAGGACCTTGCTGATCAAGGCAATACAGTTTTGGTCATTGAGCATAACTTGGAAGTTATCAAGTGTGCGGATCACATCATTGATTTGGGTCCTGACGGCGGCAAGGGCGGTGGTTATATCGTTGCCACTGGCACGCCAGAGTCTGTGGCGAAGGTCAAAGACAGCGAAACCGGTAAGTACTTAAAGCCCGTCTTAAAGTAAGCGCTTTTACCTTGTAAATGCGCGTTCTAATATTTTCAATGACGGCTTTTTCATAGACAGCCCCTGAGAGTAGGAATACGACTAAGGGGAATGCCTCGCCTCAATAGTTTAGGCTTATTTTTAGTTCTTTCCTTTGGGCTTCACCTTCTGTTGGTGGGCTCTGTAAATCTCATTGAAAAAAAATCTGTGGAAGTATCGGTGGAAAACCCGACGCTTGAGTTTGAAGTCGCGGAATTGCCACCTGCGGAATTATCTAAAACGCCGGGTGTCCCTAAAGTGGGTGGTTCTAGGAAAGCGCAGAAGCTTGCAAAACAACTAATGATGGGATTAAGCGCGCAGAGCTTTTCTTATGATCGTGAAGCCTTTAAAGAAGATCCTACGCGAATGAATCTGCGTGGCGATTTCACAGATCCTGCGACCTATGATGATGTTGACGGACTGGGCTCTCAATTTGGCGAGTACGCTTTCTTTCATCAAGAAGTATTTAGGCTGATTGACGCTCGTCTTTTATATCAGACATTACTTGCGCAATATAACCATCGAGGTTGGGCGTATTTCCAATTGGATGTGGATGCTGACGGAAAGATCATCGGTGATAGTCTTCGTGGGGCGTCGGACGACAATGTTCTTAAAGTTCACAGTGCACGTGCCATTCGTTCCGCGTTGAAAGAGCCTTTGGATGAAAACAAACGGCCTCGTAAGTTTGCGCGCAGTACTTTTTATTTGCGATTCTATTATGGCCCCGAAGGAAACGAACTACACTGTCGTGCGGGTGCAAAAGGACAGATGCTTACATTCTGCCGATTTGCTTCTGAAAAAGTGGTTTCTAATAACCTCGTAGATCATGCGCTGACCGGTGGCATTCATGTCAATCCGTTCATTATGGCAGAAAGATGGGAACAGTACCAAGCTGCCAGAATCCGTGCAGCGGGTGAGTTTGATCCCTTCAGTGAGTACCGTCGAGATCCCGATTACAATCTTTAGTTTTAGGCGGCTTTGTCTCTGAGAAGGCTATCGCACTGCTCGAGGATTTTATCCCGCAGAGTCTCTCGGTGTTTTAAAAGAACAGCGTCTTTAGCTGTAAGGACCAAAGCGTAAAGGCCGATGGTGCTGTAGAGCGTGCACAAACGTTGTTTTTTGGGCCCACGCGAAAGTGGGAATTTGGGAATCGGTTTGTAATCAACGGCCGCGGTTCGAACCGCGATGGTCCAATCAATTTCTGTCTGAGTCAGGTAAATTGTTGGAAAGAATTGTCCGTCGTGCACTTTCACTTCGGCTTCTTTGATCTGCAGATTCAACGAGTGAATTTCTTTGAGCAGTTTATTAAATTCGTCATCGTAGGTTTTTCCAAAGAGTTTATTGACGGTCTTTGTCCATGCCGAGCAAAAGTCGTCTAAGTCGATATTCTCGTCTTTTTCGAAGTGCGGAGGATTTGTAATGTATTGCAAAGTCTTTGTAAAGACGTCCTCAGAGGCCACTGGGCAGGTTGTTTTGTATCCCACTCGTACCAAGTGATGGGCCCAGCTTGCGATATCCAAAAGTGTACGGTTATTAACGAGGGCACTTCGGAAGGTCAGATGGAATTTTTCATAGATTTCCATACTCATCGGGCGACTGAGGGCGCGGTCAAAATGACTTTTTCGACGTTCGTGTCTGGACAGGCTAAAATAGCCCTGCAAGTGTTGCGAGAATTTTTCAAAGGTTTCGTTCCATAGATTTTCGGCCTGGCAGGCTTTGTAAATTTGGAAGGCGCGAGCAGGGTTTGGCTCGGCATCATCCAAAAGACCGTTGATTTTTTGAACTATCATTTGCGGAAAGGCGCTCCAGAGTTCGCTAATCATATCTCTATTTTAGCATCCTCCAGAGCGGACTTCTGAGATTTGAATTTTGTAGAACTGTTTTACAGTTCTATTTTTGGCACGTCTTTAGTGGAAAATAGGAGGTTCTTTGCGCTCGTAATTTTCCTGCAAACGTTCCTGTTCAGGACTGAGATCAACGCCGACTTTATTGCGAGCGATCATCTCCCATCCGAAGTAGGCAGCACCCATCAAGAGGGCTGTGCCGACAGCCGTCAGGGCGATGGAAGTTCCAACGTTCAGAAGCGGGCTATCCCAAGTGCCATAGATGATATAGGCATTGATGGCATAAAGGGCCAACGTCGACAGATTCAAGACCATGTGAATAAGGCCGCGTTTTTTAGCGGTCGAATAGCTAGGAACGCCGAAGGCCCAATCGATAAAGCCCGGAATGGCAGTAATAAGTGCCATGACAACCGCAGCGAAGTTGCAGAAGTAGGCAAGTTTGTACCAGAAGATGTCAGGATTTCCTGATTGATAAACAATGAATCCCGCTAGAGTCAGAATATAAAACGCGATTGGAAATGCGACTAATTTTGGATGAATGGGATGGTCCCCAATTTTAGCTTTGCTATACATAAATCCTCCTTGAAAATTTAAAATTATTCAACGAGGAGGATTTTCTCTATCCAGGATCTTCCAAATGCCAAAGTACAAGCGGAGTAAGTCGCTTCACTCGAGTTATATGACAATCGGCCGTGTCCTCGATTTGATGGGCACTCACGTTGTAAGTGGCAGTGATGGGGCCCTTCGGAGGCGGTGAAAGATATCGAACTATCACGATATCAGAGCCTATATTATTGCGAGTGGCACGTGTCCAAGGGCCTTCTTGGTATTCAACGATTTCAACCTGCTGAACAGGAGCGGCTAGCTCTTGAGCAAAAGTAAAGCTGGCTGCGTTTTTTTGTTTGAGTTCACAGATATCTCCTAGAGCCGCCGTGGCCGAGAAGGAGGTAAATAACACAAGACTTGCAAGTGACATCATAGAGGATCTCCTCTACGCAATTTAGCAATTTTAGGTTTCCGACTTAGGAAAAATCACCGACGTTTTGAGCGATTAAATAAGCAAACTTAAAGGGGGGAATTTTTAGACTGCAGAATCGTAGAATACGATGACGACTTCGAAATATCTAGAGGGGCCTTAAAATAAAGTTTTGCGGCATAAGTTTTTGCTCTAAATGGGCGCAATCATTGCGATTGGCGCTTCTTGTCTTAACGGAATCCTGACATTTGTTTGCTTTCTATTGGGAACCCCCTTTGGTACCGTTCATGTATTCCTAAAAATTGAATAGAGACACCGACGATAGTGGCAACCAGAGGGGCTTAATCACAGTCCCACGAAATGGGGGAAAAGATGTGCGGGGTCATCGGACTTATCGGTACCAACCAGGCCTCTTCAAGGGCTCTGCGAGGACTGAGTTTGCTTCAGCATCGGGGACAAGATGCTGCAGGGATTTTGAGTTATGACGATTCGGGATTTCATTACGTCCGAAATCTCGGTTTGGTAGAGAACGTCTTTACCGCAGAAAATATGCGCCCACTCACAGGCGAAATGGCCATCGGCCACGTTCGCTACGGCACCGCCGGAAAGAGTGAACTCAGAAACGTACAGCCATTCCTTCTAAATTTTCCCTACGGCATCGGTATGGTTCACAACGGGAACCTTGTAAACTTCCGAAGCCTCACTCAAGAACTAAGAGTGAAATACCAGCGCCAACCTCTGGCGGACTCAGACACGGAAAATATCATTAATCTTTTCGCCGAAGGCTTGGCGAAGAATGTACAAAGAAGAACTCCTAACTTCGAAGATCTTTGCGCGGCGGTCTCTTTCGTTATCGAAAAAGCGATTGGCAGCTATAGCATAGTCACAATGGTCGCTGGATATGGCTTGGTGGCCTTTAAAGATCCTTATGGACTACGGCCGCTGGTGATGGGCTCAAGACAAGAAGACTCTGGAAAGATGTCCTATGCCTTTGCTTCCGAAAGTACCGCGTTGTCATTCTTGGGTTACGACCAATTCGAAGAAGTCCGTCCTGGTGAAATGGTGGCGGTCTCTCTCGATGGCAACATAGAGAGAAAAATCATTCGTCAACAAGAACACCGTCCTTGTATGTTCGAGTGGGTTTACTTTGCGTCTCCGACATCAGAGATCGAAGGCAGCCCCGTTTACAAAGCCCGTATCGAGCTTGGTAAAAAAATGGCGGCGAAAGTCATCGAGCGCATGAATAAGGATCAAATAGGGTTCGATGTTGTCGTCCCTGTTCCTGAGACGGCGCGTATCGCAGCCATTGCTTTGGCAGAAGAACTTAAAGTACCTTACCGTGAAGTGTTGATTAAAAATCGCTACATCACTCGAACGTTTATCCTCGATAGCCAGGACAAACGTGAACAAGCAGTGCACTTGAAGCTGGCGCCGGTTTACTCCGAGATCAAAGGCAAAAGAGTCCTTCTTGTGGATGACTCGATTGTGCGCGGGACGACGTCGCGAAAACTTATTGAGCTTGTAAGAATGGCCGGGGCGAAAGAAGTCTATTTTGCTTCGACCTGTCCTCCGATCAAACATCCTTGTTATTATGGCATCGATTTTCCGATGGAAAATGAGCTTTTAGCGAACAACAAGTCGCTAGAGAAAGTCGAAGAAGAGCTCGGCGCTGATGGTGTCATCTATCAAGAGATCGAGTCCTTGCAAGAGGCTCTGTTTGTGGATCGCAAAGTGACTCCATGTATGGCGTGCTTAACTGGCAAATATCCAACGGCCACTGAAGGTGTTAAAGAGTTAGCAAAAACTAGAAATGAGGACCGGAGTGCATTCAAGTAGATTTAGCAAGAATACATTAATGTATGAGGGCTCTGTAAAAAGAATTTACTCAAGCCCTGAGCCTGCAAATCTTGTTTTTGAGTTCACGGATGATTATTCAGTTTTTGATTGGGGCAAGATGCCCGATACCATTCCCCACAAAGGTGCGGGACTTGCGAAGCTCATGGCGGTTTTGTTTGAACGCCTCGAAGACCAGGGAGTCAAAACTCACTTTAAGGGTTTTGATGGGGACCGCAGTGTTTTGGTTGAGCAAATCGGCGTTTATCGCCCTGAACGTATCACCGAGGGCGGCCGCAACTACTACACTTATCCTAAAAACATGGTGAAACCTTTCTTGATTCCGCTCGAAGTCGTTTTCCGCTTCGAGGTTTGTGCTGGAAGTTCTTTTATCAAAAGGCATCCCGAAGCAAATTATCAAGTTGGACATAAATTCGTGAAACCTTATATCGAGATGTTCACGAAGCTTGAGGATAAAGATCGTCCACTAACGAACGATGAAGCTCTTAAAATCAGCGGGTTGACTGCGGGGCAATTTGAACAAGTAATCATGAAGACTGCGCAAGTCGCAGAGCTTTTAAAAAACTGGTTTGCAGAAAAAGACATTCGTTTGATGGATGGAAAACTCGAGTGGGGTTTGTCGTTTGACGACGAGATCATCTTGGTCGATGCCATTGGACCCGATGAAATGCGCCTTGAGAAAAACAACGTCCAACTTTCAAAAGAAGTTTTGCGTGATTTCTATCGCGAGACTCCTTGGTATGACCAGCTTGAAAAGGCCAAAGCAGAAGGCGAGTCCAAAGGATTTGCCAATTGGAAGTCTTTGGTAAAACCACCACCGCCATTGCCAACAGAACTAAAAAAACTGGTAAGCCAAATGTATTCAGCGCTTGTCAGTGAACTTATTGGTGAAAAAGGCGAGGCTGGCGCAAGCTTGAACCAAGTCGTGCAAGGGCTTACGAAATACCAACAAGGAGCCCAGTCATGAAAATCCTTGTGATTGGTTCTGGAGGCCGAGAACACGCACTAGCTTGGAAGCTTTTGCAGTCAACACGAGTTCAGAGCCTTGTGATGGTTCCAGAGAACGCGGCAGCTATCGTTCAGTTGCAAAAGCAATTTGTAGGAAAAGAAATTCAACCTTGGCAGGATTCGATTCGCGGTGAAGAAGCGTTAAAGACGCTTGCACAAAAAGCTAAAGATCAGCGTATCGACTTTGTTGTCGTGGGACCTGACAACGCACTTGCTGATGGTGCTGTCGATATTTTTGAGTCTTTAGGTATTCCAAGCTTTGGTCCAAGCAAAGAGGCCGCACGCCTCGAGAGCAGCAAAATCTTCTCTAAAAAAATCATGCAAGAAGCGGGCGTTCCGACTGCAGAAGGCCATGAAGTCTATTCTCCGGCAGAGGCAAAGACCGTCTTGCAATCTTTGGATTGGACTAAAAAGCAATGGGTGATCAAAGCTGACGGACTGGCACTTGGTAAAGGGGTCGAGATCTGTGAGACTTTGCCCCAAGCTTTAGAAGCCTTGACTCGATTAAATCAATACTCGGACTCTTTTGTGATTGAAGAACGACTTCATGGCAAAGAGATTTCGTGGTTGGCGTTCTGTGATGGTGACAACTGTGCACTTCTAGCACCTGCACGTGATTATAAAACCCTGACGGAAGACCCACTAAGCCCAAATACGGGTGGTATGGGAGCTGTTTGCCCTGTACCGGGTGTCGATGCATCGCTAGCTGAAAAAGTACGTACCCAAGTTTTCGAACCAACATTACGTGAAATGAAAAAGCGCGGAACTCCTTACAAGGGGATTCTGTATGCGGGACTGATGGTGAATAAGGACCAAGTTTGGGTTTTGGAGTTTAACTCTAGATTTGGTGACCCAGAGGCTCAGGCGCTTTTGCCGTTGATGCAAGATGACCTGCTTAACTGGTGTGAAGCTAGCCAAGCAGGAAAATTAGCAACAAGACCACCAATGGTGCCGATGAAACCGCTTGTAGCAGTTTATGTCGTTGCCGCAGCCCCGGGCTATCCAGGACAACCGTTCCTTGGCAAAAATATCCAAGGTCTCGATATGTGGCTGTCACAGCATCGTGGTTTTTTTGCGGGAGTAAAAAAGGGACCGGATGCTCAGTGGTTAACTGCTGGCGGAAGAGTGTTAGGCGCATTGGGGCTTGGCGCTTCTGTCGCCGAAGCTCGTTTGAATGCATTCAAAAATCTCAAAGAAATTTCTTTTGAAGGTATGCAATACCGAGAAGGCGTGGGCGCGGAATGGGTGTAAGTTCTCCTCCAAGAATTGCCATTCTTGCTTCTGGACGGGGCTCCAACTTCGAGGCCATTGCTCGCGCTGTTGGAAATAGAACTCTGCAGGCTGAAATTGCTTTGGTAGGATCAGATCGCGCTGATGCATTGGTATTAGATAAAGCCAAAGCTTTGGGTATTCCCACATTGGTTGAAAAAGACCAAGCAAAACTAAAATCCGTCCTGATGGATCTGAATATCCAGTACTTGGTGCTGGCAGGTTATATGCGCATCCTCAAAGAAGACTTCTTGCAAGGCTTCGCGGATACGCGTGGCTTTCATCGTATTGTGAATATACATCCTTCGTTATTGCCGGACTTTCCAGGTTTGGACAGTTACCGCCAAGCTTATGAGGCGAAGGTGCCCCAGACGGGGGTCACTGTTCACTTTGTAGATGGTGGAGTTGATACAGGACCTATCTGTGCTCAGAAGAGTTTCTCGATCGCTGATTGTCAAAGTCTTGACGAAGTCGAGCGTAGAGGACTTGCTATTGAGCACCAATTATACCCAGAAACTTTAAACTGGATTCTGAGCGAGAAATTTGAAATTTTAAATCACAAAGGAAAACTTCATGTTCAGCCGCGTTGAGATGATTTTGAAGAACCACTTGCAGGACCCAAAGGGACTGGCACTTTTTGAAAAGATTCAAAAGTGGAATCCCACTTTAGCTAAAAAAATTCAAAAGGTCCGCGTAGTTGATTTATTCTGGACCGAGTTTGAAGGAAGTTTCGAAGAGTTCGAGCAGGCTAAAAAAGATATTTGGTGGGATGAAGTTCTTCAGCAGCAAGATTGGCCACAAAATCACTGGGTGGTAGAACGTGAATATCACCCGGGGATGACAGATAACCTCGGTAAAACTGGTCACGAAGCTTTAGAAATTTGCTGTCGTCGTGAACTTACGAAGTCTCATGTCAGATCCGGTCAGGCTTATGTCTTTGAAGGTACAGATCTGCAACAAGAAGAGATCGAAAAAATTACCACAAGTCTGATTGCAAATTCTTTGATTCATAGTCACCGAGTTTATTCTCAAGCTGAATTTGCAAAGTATCCGCGTTTTGAAGCTTCAGAGATTGCTAAAAAGTTTGCGCTGCCAAAAACCTTGCCACCAAAAGCTCAACTTATTCCCTTGGATGGAATGAATGATGATCAATTGGTGGAATTTAGCCGTAAGAATCTATTGTCACTGACTTTGAATGAAATGAAAGCCATTCAAAGCCACTTTAGATCTGAAAAAAGAAATCCCACAGACGTAGAAATCGAAATCCTGGCTCAAACCTGGTCTGAGCACTGCAAGCATAAGATTTTTGCTGCGGAAGTTTCATACTCAGAAAGCACTTCTGTAAAATCAAATATTCCATCCCACATTTCGGGACTTTTCAAAACCACGATCGCAGGAACGACGAAAGAGATTCCAAAGCCGTGGCTTTTGTCAGTATTCAAAGACAATGCAGGGATCGTCGCTTTTAGCGAAGAAGACGCTGTTTGTATTAAAGTTGAAACTCACAATTCTCCATCGGCATTGGACCCATTTGGTGGTGCGATCACTGGGATCGTGGGAGTAAATCGTGACATCCTTGGTTGCGGTTTTGGCGCAAAGCCGATCTTTAATACGGATGTGTTTTGCGTAGGACCGTTGGATATGAAAACTAGTCTTCCGACGGGAATTATTCCTCCGGCCCAATTGCTGGAAGGCGTTCGTAGCGGCGTTGAAGCGGGTGGTAACCAAAGTGGTATTCCAACCGTGAACGGGGCTTTGTATTTCGATGAGTCCTTTATTGGTAAACCATTGATCTTCTGTGGATCAGGTGGCGTGATGCCAAGAAAGATCGCCGAAAAACTGTGCGAAGAAAAAGAAATTCAAAAAGGCGACCTGATCTGCATGGTCGGGGGTCGTATCGGTCGTGACGGAATTCACGGCGCAACGTTTTCGTCTTTAGAAATGACAGAATCCATTCCATCCAGCGTTGTTCAGCTAGGGGATCCTATTACGCAACGTCGAATGACGGATTTCTTAATCGAAGCCCGTGATCGCGGAATGTATCGCACGCTTACTGATAACGGAGCTGGTGGACTTTCATCCTCTGTGGGGGAAATGGCGGAACTTGCCGGTGGCGCGAAAATGGATGTGTCTTTGGCAAAAACCAAGATGCCGGGATTAAAACCTTTTGAACTTGTTATTAGCGAATCCCAAGAGCGCATGACGGTGGCAGTACCACCTGAAAATCATAACGAGTTTTTATCTTTAGCACATGATCGCGGCGTTGAAGTTAGCGTCCTTGGTGAATTTACGAACTCGGGCCGTTTTGAAATTTTCTATCAAGAAGACAAAGTTGCGGACTTAAGCCTTCAGTTTTTGCATAAAGGCTGTCCAAGTCTACACCTGAAAGCTCATTGGACTGAAAAGCCCGTGAAAAATGCAGAGCCTCCGAAAACTGAAAAACCTTTCGAGACGTTAAAGCAAGTTCTGCAAAGACCAAATATTCGCAGCAAAGAAAATATGATTCGTCAGTACGACCACGAAGTTCAAGGTCGTTCAGTGATCAAGTCATTGCAAAGCTCTAAAACAAAACGCTCAACCCCGAACGATGCGGCAGTCTTGACCGTGAATCATGATCACACCATAGGCGTTGTTGTTGGGTGTGGTTTAAATCCAAGACTTTCTGTCGTGGATCCATACCTGATGGCCCAAGCGGCGGTTGATGAAGCTGTCAGAAACCTTTTATGTGTAGGGGCTGAGTTCTCGCTAGGTGATGAGACGGTTCTTTCGCTAATTGATAACTTCTGTTGGCCTGATCCAGTAGATGACCCTGAAAAAATGGCGGCTCTTGTTAGAACTTGTTACGGACTTCGTGAGGCGTGCCTAGCTTTGAAGGCTCCACTCATTTCCGGTAAAGACAGTATGAAAAATGACTATAAGGGCACTCAAAACGGCAAACCGGTGAAGATTTCTGTTTTGCCAACCTTGTTAGTCACGGCGATGGGCAGAATGAAAGACTATAAAAAGGCCCGCTCGGCTGATTTCAAAAAAGCTGGTGACCGCGTTTATAAACTAGGTCCATCGCAACTTGGCCTTGCACAGTCTGAATGGCAAATGCTTCACGGTAATAGTGAGTTCGCGGCTGCCACACCAAATTGGAAAAAGGCACTGCCGGTCTTTGAATGGTTGGGCTCTGAAGATTCCAGCAAATATCTAAGATCCGCTCATGACCTCAGTGATGGCGGACTTTTGACGGCTTTGGCTGAATCGTGCTTCACAAACAACTTGGGACTTGAGTTTGATAAGCAACTAAACCTGCAAAATGCCTTAACTTCGTTCGGTGAGGGCTTCCATCAATTTGTGGTGAGCGTTCCTGCTGAAAAAGCAGCCGAAGTAGAAGCCGCTTGGAAACTACGGGATGTTGAGTTCACTTCTGTCGGAGTTTTGACTGCAGAGCCGAAATGGACTTGGAATTCTCAAAAAGTTTCTATCGATGAATTGTATCAAGCGTGGAGTGGAGAAAGTTTATGATTAAAGCTCTGGTGCTAGCCGGTGACGGTATCAATTGTGAACAAGAAATGGCATTTGCCGCTCGTAAAGCGGGATTTGAAACTGATATTGTTCATGTGAATGATTTGATCCTAAAGAAATTCTCTCAAAGTGATTTGCAAAAGACCTATAAGGCGCTTTTTATGCCGGGGGGATTTTCTTTTGGCGATCACTTGGGCTCAGGCCGGGTTCTAGCCTTAAAACTAACAAAGGGTTTGAATTGGAATCTAGAAGAGTACTCGAACCAGGGCGGAATCGTTTTAGGGGTCTGCAACGGCTTTCAAGCTTTGATCGCCATGGGGGCTTTTGGTAAAAAAGTTTCTATTACTCATAATATTCAGAATAAGTTCCTCAATAGATGGGCCGGTCTTAAAAAGACGAAATCTGAAAATGTGTTCTTGAAAAACATGAATGATATGTATTTGCCCATTCGTCATGGTGAGGGGCGTCTGCTGTTTGATCCTTCCGTCGATGTCTGTAATAACGCGGATTTTAAGGTCACGCTTCAATATGATGAGGATGTGAATGGCAGTACTGAGCGCATTGCAGGTCTGACAAACGCCAATGGCCGTATTTTTGGTTTAATGCCGCATCCGGAAGCAGCTGTTCGTAAAACTCAGAATCCAGAGTGGACGGCAAGTCCCGAAACTGCTGGCGAAGAAGAAGTGGGAATGATGTTCTTTAGAAATGCCTTTAAGGAGGCTTCATGTCTGTAAAAATCCGTCGTGCTTTGTTAAGCGTCTCTGATAAAACCGGATTGGTTGAGCTAGCCCAAGCCATGCATAAAACCGGCACCGAGCTTTATGCATCAGGCGGGACTTATAAAACCCTGCAGGAAGCGAAGATCCCTTGTAAGCTTGCTGAAGAGCTTGCGGAAACTCCAGAAGCTTTCCAAGGTCGGATGAAAACTTTGTCGTTTAAGATTTTCTCTGGCCTTTTAGCACGCAGAGAAGATCCAAAAGACAAACTGGATTGGGAAAAGTTAAATATCAAATTGATTGATGCAGCGGTTGTTAACTTTTACCCATTTCATAAAAACTTAGATAAAAACCTATCCCGAGCGGAATTGGTCGAACTCATCGATATTGGTGGACCCGCGTTGGTTAGAGCGGCTGCGAAGAATTCTCCGGATGTTGTGGTTTTGACCGACCCATCTCAGTACTCAGAAGTGATTAACCAACTCAACGAAACCGGTACAGTTGATAAATCCACAGCGGATAAAGTGGCTTCCCAAGCTTGGGACATGGTCGCAGAATACGATCAAAGTATTCAGTCTGTCTTTGGTGCTGAAAAGAAAAGCCTTCGTTACGGTGAAAATCCACATCAAAAAGCAAGTTTGAAGGTTCACGCGAATTCTCCGCTAGATTGGACAAACCCACTGACGGGGACCGAGCTTTCCTACAATAATATTGTGGATCTTTCATCGGCGTACTTTTTAGCCCGAGATTTGAAAGCTGCTTTTCCAGACAGAACCAGTGTTGTGGTTGTAAAGCACAATAATCCTTGCGGTGTTGCTTCGGTTTCAAAAACCACTCCAAAGGCACAAATGCAAGCTTTGGAAAAGGCTTGGGCCGGTGATCCGGTATCCGCATTCGGCGGAGTTTTGATTTTCACTGATGAAATTGATTTTGAAATTCTAAACTACTTCCAAAATCGTTTCGTGGAACTCATTGCAGCTCCGAAGCTTTCAGGTGGCAACTTGAAGGACATTCTTTTACAGAGAAAGAATTTGAAAGCAGTGACCGTAAAACACTGGGACACAGAGGCGACTTCGATGCAGATGACAGTTGCGGGGGGAGTTCTAACCCAAACCTTGGACATGCAATTGGAAGAGCCATTAAAATCCGTCACTGAAACTGCTTGGCCAACAAATAGAGACCGTTTGGCACACTTTGGGATTTTCTGTAACAAATTACTGAAAAGTAATTCCGTATGCCTGGTCAGAGAAGACGGCGACGGGGATTACCAAATGGTGGGAGCTGGCCAAGGTCAGCCCAACCGAGTTGAAGCGATGGGGAAACTTGCAATTCCTCGTGCGCGTGCGGTTTTGGAATCTCAGGATTTAAGCAATTGCATTTTGATTAGTGATGCATTCTTTCCGTTCAGAGATTCCGTGGATGTCGCGGCTGAAGCGGGCATTCGTTATATTGTTCAACCAGGCGGAAGCATTAAAGATACGACTGTGATTTCCGCATGTAATGAACATAAAATCTCGATGGCATTTACGGGTTATCGTCACTTTAGACACTAGGAGCAGCAGCTATGGAAAAAGGGGCTTACGAAAAAGCAGGTGTGAATCGCGATTTGGCGGACCAGTTCGTGGATAGCATTTCAGTGATGGTGAAATCCACTTTGAATCCGAAAGTAAAATCGGCGGTGGGTGGTTATGCTTCCCTTTATGCTTTAAACCCGAAACAGTATTTAGCGGCCAGCACCGACGGGGTAGGAACGAAGCTAAAGCTTGCGTTCGAATGGGATTCTCACGACACGGTGGGGATCGACCTTGTCGCAATGTCTGTGAATGATCTTCTGTGTGTTGGCGCGAAGCCGTTATTCTTCCTAGATTACTTTGCAACCGGAAAACTGAAACCAAAAACAGCTAAAGAAGTCCTTTCAGGAATTGTGCAGGGTTGTCGCCAAGGGGGATGTGCATTAATCGGTGGAGAAACCGCCGAGATGCCAGGATTCTATGAAGCAGGCGAGTATGACCTTGCAGGTTTCGCAGTCGGCGTCGTTGAGAAGAAAAACGTATTGCCAGTAAAAGGCATTAAACCTGGCGATGTGCTTATTGGTGTTTCCTCTTCAGGTTTTCATAGCAATGGATATAGCTTAGTTCGTAAACTTTTTGCCTCTTGGAAACCAACAAAGGGCCTCAGCAAAAAAACTTTGGTGAAAGAGCTTTTAAAGCCAACGATGATATATACAAAAGCGGTTGAAAAGCTGATTGCTCAAGGTGCTGTCAAAGGTTTGGCACATATCACGGGCTCAGGTTTCTTAAATGTGCCGCGTATGTCTGACAAAGTAAGCTATGAAATCAATCTGCCAGAGTTGAAAGAGCGTCCAAAGGCCTATCATTGGTTAGAAAGCCTGAAAGACTCTTCTTTAACTTTCGAAGAGAAAGTGCAGACCTTTAATATGGGGATTGGGCTTGTTATTGCTTGTGACCCTAAGAAGGCTTCGAAGATTTTGGCTCACTTAAAGAAAAATAACTATAAAGCTTGGAAGATTGGTCAAGCGCTTCGTAAAAAATCAAAATGCGAAGTGCTTGTTACTGAGGGAACGAAGGAAGCTCGTTTAGTATACTCATGAAAATAGGAATTTTGGGCGGTGGTCAGTTAGGACGAATGTTGTGGGAAGCAAGTTGCAAACTGCGCGGGGATTTAGACCCGTCGCCAGTTTATCACGATATGCTTTCATGCCCTGCGGGTATAGCGGGTGCTACGATCACTCCTGGTAAAATCATAGAGGTCGAAAAACTGACAGAATTTTTCAACGGTGTTGATAGCTTTGCGATTGAAAATGAATTCTTGCATGTTGAGTCCATCGAAACAGCGTGGCGGGACTCTCGAGCTGGCAAAACAAGTGATCTGCCGACTCCGTCCCAAAAGGGCTTGCGTATTGCTCAAGACAAATTAGAGCAAAAGAAATTTTTCCTAAGTTTGGGACTTCCGACATCAGAGTATATTGAAATTACACCAGGCTTTTTGGAAACTCCGGAAAAGCTGTCTGAGCTTCATCACGAATGGGATGGCTTTGTTATTAAAAAAGCCCGCATGGGTTACGATGGCAAAGGAAACTATGCCGTTCATCCAGACAGTGTTTTGAACTTCGCAGAGGCTAGGCAGTTTTGCCAAGCTGCTTTTGAATCACAATCCCGAGTGTATGTAGAACGATTTGTGCCTTTCACGAAAGAAGTGGCATTGGTCTCTTGTCGAACTGTCGACGGAGACTATGGTCACTATCCGTTAATCGAAACCGTCCAGAAAAACGGAGTTTGTTTTCTGGCATTTAAAGCTCTGAATCAAGCCAGAAATGAAAAACGCGCGATGGGTATGGCTCGAACGATCGGCGAAAAACTTGGGATGCTGGGAACCTATGCCGTCGAATTTTTTATCACGGCTACTGGAGATTTGCTCGTCAATGAAATGGCGCCACGGGTTCATAACTCGGGTCATTTTACTCAAGCTGCTGCGAAGTCCAGTCAGTTTGAAATGCATCTAAAAGCCTATTGGCAAAAGGCGTGGGATCCCGCCGATTTTGAGTGTGCTCCGGCCTTTGCGATGGTGAACTTTTTGGGTCCAGCGGACGCTAAAGGGCCCGTTCAACGTCCAAATCATCCGCAGATTTATTGGTATGACAAAGAAACCACTTCGCCAGGACGAAAACTCGGGCATATGATTGTTCAAGGGACGAGTGAGCACGACCTGCCAGAGCTTCTTGATGAGTTGATTCAAGTGGAAAGAGCATGGCAAGAAAGTTTGAGAGCACCATGAGTAAAGCAAAATCCAAAAGTAACAAAAATGACGTTTTGATTGTCATGGGAAGCATTTCCGATCACGCAACAATGAAACGTGCAGAAGAAATCTTAAAAAGTTTTGGTGTTGGCTTTACAACAAAAATTGTTTCAGCGCACAGGTCGCCGGATCTTCTTTTTGAAGAAGGTCAAAATGCTTTTGGAAATTACAAAGTCATCATCGCAGGGGCAGGGGGCGCAGCCCACTTGCCAGGTATGATGGCATCTTTAACAACTTTACCTGTCATTGGTGTTCCTGTTCCTCATGGTTCCTTGGGCGGTAAAGATGCATTGTACTCGATCGTGCAAATGCCAGAGGGCATTCCGGTCGCCACCGTTGCTATTGGTGGCGCGGGGAATGCGGCCTTGTTAGCAATTCAAATCTTAGCAACCAGCGATGACGATCTTTCAACGAAGCTTGTGGAATACAAAGAAGAGCTTCGCGAAAAAGTAGCTGAACAAGCAAAGAAGCTGTAGAGAACCCTATGAGAAGTATGATGGGTTTTTTCTTTGCGGTGGTCTTGATTGCGTTCGGGTTATGGTTTGCTCCATCACCCTCAATGTCACCTACGTCGAAATCGAATTCTGGAAAGTTTATAGATTCTAAAAAATATCCAGAAATCACTTATGCGGCTGATACCGAATGTATTGATTCAACGGGTGTGTTGCCTCCTGCAGTTACGGTCAGCAGTGATTTTGACGGGGACGGTTTGCCAGATAGAGTGCGTATCGCGCAAAAGGATTCGACTCATCAAGTGCTAGTAGTGTGGCTTTCTTCTAAAGGGAATAAGCCCATCGAATTAGATCAGATCGAAGTTCCAGGTCGTATGTCTATCTCAATAGCCAAAGCGGGCGAAGTTATTCAAAGTGCTTGCGAGCGCGGGTATATGGAGTGCGCAGAGGGCGATCCTCGAGAAATCAAACTCCAGCAGGATGGTTTTTGGTATGTCCTGTGTGGATCTGCGGCATCGGTGTTTTACTGGAATCCTACGAAATCTAGCCTAGATCGTATGTGGCATAGCGATTAGTATCTGTTTATGGCTAAGAAAAAAGTTTCGAAGATAAAAAAGATGAAGTCCTATGAAAGCTTTGATGCGTGGTTGGAGGATCAAACCGATGAGAAGCAAGCGCTTATCAAGCCACTACGTCGTCTAGTGCCCCAGATCTCGCCGAAGCTGGAAGAGATCGTGAAGTGGGGAAATGGCTGTTGGGCCTTGAACGGACTTCCTATCATTTATATCTATGCCGGTTACCCGGGTTACGTCCAGTTCGGACTCTTTGCGGGGGCCATGGTGAAAGACCCAAAAGAGCGTCTTCAGGGAGAGGGTAAGCACGTCCGCGCGATTCCGATCTATGATAAGAAAGATATTGATAAAGCGTACTTCACGAAGCTTGTGAAACAAGCGATGAAGATCAAATACAAATAGCAAAATCATTTACATTGTAAACGTGCGGTCCTGCAGATAGTGAGAATCTCATTGCCTGTTGTTTGAGAGCTCGCTGGAATATTCTTATCTCAAGGAGATAAGAGTGTTTTTAAAATCTTGTTACTTAATTCTAATAGTTCTTCTGTTTTCAGTCAGCGCTGAAGCCCTCACAGAAGATTCCGATTTAATAACTCAAAGAAAAAACCATGAAGCTATGATTCGGAGGGCTCGGGATCCTTTGACGTGGCAAATTTTAGGTAACTTCGGAGTGGGAATTCCGGTTATGAATTCGACGGTAGATCAGCAGAGTTTTTCTAACCATGATGGCTTTGGAGTTCCCATGCATCTCGCATTCGCTGGGTTTCATCCGAATGAAACTTCGGGGCAATTGCACTGGGGCTACTCGATGGATGCCATGTTGTTTTCAAAGACATACTGGTCCTATCTGGGCAGCGATTCCGCAGAGATCGGCCAGGTTCTTCTGGGGGGAAGTGTTTTGTATTACTTAAACGATCGTAGAACTATGTTTCTTCGCTCGAGCCTGGGTTTCTCGGGAATCACTTACGAACACGAAACGAATTTCTATGGCGATAGAAGAATTGAAAATCGGAGTGAGTATTCAAACGGCTATGGTTTTCTTGTCGAGATCGGCGATAGTTTTAAAACTGAGTTGTTTGCAGAAATGCTGACCTACAGTCTGACTTTGGCAGGAGCTTCCGCGTTTAGCAAGAGCGGCGTCAATGCGGACCTTGGGTATATTTCCGCAAATATCGGTATACTCTGGTAAAACTATTTAACCTCAAATAGATCCATACAAATCGAGTACAGCTTTTCTTCCTTCGAAGGTTTAATAATCTCTGTCGTCTCTTCGATGGACTTTAGCAAAATCTCTTTGACCTTTTTCAGATCAGATTCGGAAATCGTAAAGATCGAAGCAAAGTGAATATCTTCGCGATTGTTCTGATAGATAGCTTCGATCGCCTTTTGTCGCCAGAAACTCTGCTGATGGGAAAAGAGCGGGGAGTCCTTGTTGATAAAGATATAGCTGTCTTGGACCAAGTAGCGACCGTTCTTTAAGACAATCAATTTCCTGGTTTCTAGGAACTCTAATATTTCACGAATCGTTACAAGCGGCGTATTGAAGTACTGGGCAATCTTCTCGGGCGAAGTCTGAAACTCTGGAATGGTCAAAAGAATGTGGGTCGCAGAGTAAAGCCATTTGGAATAATAAATCGCCTGATCTTCAACGCTGAGATTTTCTTTGATCTTCATGCGCTTGCGAATGTCTTCACGCTCAGAGATCTTTTCTTGAATCAGTTGCGTATAGAATTTTTTAAGCTCGTGAGTCCCTGCGCGCTCTTTCTGTAAGAGCAAAAGAAAGTACTCGGTTTCATCTTTGCTGAAGGCCAAATAGCGGGTGAGGGCCTCGCCTTGTTCGATGCTAAAGTCGTAAAGACCATTCAAAACATGGGACACAAAGGCCACTTGGCAGTTCAGAGCCTGGGCCCAAACGCTGCGAACCCCATGACCCTTCTTAGGGTAGGACTTCAGAAGACCCTTTAAATAGGCCCGATAGTCAGAAAAATCAAATATTAAAACATTCATAAAATACCAATTAAAACATGTATTTATAATTAAAAGTATAGCAAAACTATAATATTATTATAAAAATATAGCAAGTTTAACTGCACAGGCGAGCATAAATTTTCTACTGTTGCTTTATGCCGGCGCAAAGAAATTGAAACGAACCACAAACTATGATGTTTAAGAGGCAACTATGATTCAAAAATTAACGACAAGTATTCTAGCTTTGTCCCTCGTAATGGGACTAACAGCTTGCGAAGTATCAACAACAAATGGCGGAACTCCAAATCCACCTCACAAAACCACGCCAGACGACCACATGGAAGAAGGCGGCATCAGCGCGGGCGGCGGCGGAACTTTGCCAGCCGATCCGATCCATGTTTTCGAAGCTGTTGGGATCTTAACAGAAGCCAAACGTGATCTTCGATTGATTATCCGTAACATGCAAAAATTTGAGCGGTCATATAACGACGCCTTCGAAGAAAAGTTTTATTTTGCGAAAGACAATCTAGCGACCAAGCTTGAAACGACAGATCTTGAAATCCTCGAAGACAAGCCTTGCAAAGACAAAAATGGAAGAGATGTTGATGCAAGCATTCATGCTTCACGACCGAATACGATTTGTTTTAGTGCCTTTAGCGTAGCGCCAAAGCTGATCATTGAAAATGCTCATAAAGAAATCATGGCTTTGCTTGTTCATGAGTTGGGCCATTTCCTTGGTGCGAATGAGACTGAAGCAAGAAAACTTCAACAGCGTACATTGACATTCATGCGTGGAATCAATCACGAGTATGTGGAAACTCTTTGGAAAGAAACTTGGGGCATCACAGAAAGCTTTAACTTTTTGTACACGAGCAAAGAAAAGGTCCAAGAAGCGATCAAGCAGAACGACGTAAAGGCAGTAGATACCGAGATTCAGTCTTGGGTTAATCAGTTGGATAACTACGACAAGCCTTTCGAGAATAAAGACTTAGCCCTTCTTGATTATACGATCAAAGAATATGAAGCGGTTATGAGAATGAAGCTGCGTTTTGCGCAAATTTATTTTGATACGCAAATCGAAGGTGATTTCCAGGAAATGGCAAAAGAGAGTTACGCAAAATGTTTTGGCGACCAAACTGCGGTGAAGGTTAAAGACTTCCCTGAGGATTGCCCGATGGCTTACCTCAATGACAGCATGTATGGCGAATATGTGATTAGTAAACTGACGAGTCTTGCAGACCTTGAAGAGTATCTAGTGGACGTCAAAGTATACCTCCGTGACTTGGCTTCACACACCAGAGCCATTGCGTTTACTCAGCCTTTGCCGGTGTTCCATTTGCCAACAACTCCTAAAGAGGTTCACCCGTGGCTGAAGTTTACTGGGATGTACAATGCAACACTCATCGGTTGCAGCAGCACATCTCAAAATAACTACAATCCATATAAGGGGCTTCAACAGTTAGAGATCCAACCAAGTGTTGTGAATTATCCAATGGAAAATACTCCAGCTGTCTCTGTGAAAAAAATCAGTGGTGGAATGACTAGTACGGATCATTACTTCAATGACCACAATGGTTCGGATTTTGAGTACATGACAGGGACAGCAACAACAGCTGTGATGACCAAAGAAAGTGGAGACCGCTGGTACGATAGAAATGGCCACGGTTGGAACAAACAGGTGAATTCAATAGAGCAAATTAATGGCCAATTGGTTTTCACGATGAAACAAGAACACTTCACGTACGATTACAAAGGTATCTACCAAGCTGAAGCAAGTTGTCAGTACCAACTGACTCCGCAATAAAAAACCTCAAGCCCGAGCGAACCTCGGGCTTTTTTCATTTCGTTTGTATCTTCATGCCAGGCTTGCCTGGAATCCCCGAAAGAACTATGCCTAAGTACCAACAAGGGGACCTTCGATGAAATCAATTCTTTTCGCTATTCTTACTATGATGACCGCGTCTGCAATGGCTGTTTCAGTAACTCAGCTTCATTGCGAAACCATCGATAGTGAAACGACAGTGCAAATTCAATTTGATTCAGCTGTTGATCCCGCAAAACCTTTCATCGGTTGGCCAAATCTTCCAGCAACTTTAGAAGTTCGTCCTTATCGCTCTCGCAATATCTATAAAACAGCGATTCACTTCACGCCACTCAAAGGCGGCGAAGCGTACGACTTGCGTGGCAGTGCTGCTCAAGAAGGTGTGTACTTGCAGCTTTTCCCAGAGATTGTAAAAGGCGAGGCCACTGGCAATTACACAGGCCAAGCCTTCATCAACGATCTAGATGCGCGCGTATATTTTGACTTCCGCAGCGAGGGCTCTATCCCAGGGCTTACCTGCAAATAAAGGTGATCCGGCAGTCGAGACGCCTACCGCTAACGCGCCTTAATTTGCTATTAGACAACTTGCGAGGGGCCTCTAAAGGATGTAGAACGACACCCAACAAGAGAGGTCCCTATGAATCAAAAATGTGATCTTGTTTGTGGTCTTCCTGAAAATGAATCTGAGCTTCGTAAGCTCTTAACCCCTGAACAATATGAAATCGTCGCCCGTAACGGCACGGAACGTCCTTTCCAAAATGCTTATTGGGATAATCATGAAGAAGGATTGTATGTCGATGTTGTCAGCGGAGAACCGCTGTTTGCATCTATCGACAAGTTTGATTCGGGCACTGGTTGGCCAAGCTTCACACGTCCGGTGAACCCAGAGGCGGTGAGAGATCTTGCGGACTTCGCTCACGGCATGATTCGCACTGAAGTGCGGTCAAGAAAAGCAAACTCTCATTTAGGTCATGTCTTTGACGATGGCCCCGAACCATCAGGTCTTCGTTATTGCATTAACTCGGCGTCGTTACGCTTTGTTCCCTTGGCTAAACTTACGGAAGAGGGCTACGGAGCTTACTTGAAGCTCTTCGAAGGCTAGGCTCTTTAATTTCAGTAGCGCGAAGATTTTTTTTATATAGAATAAAGTCCTATGTCATCTGTGGGATTTAGAGTCTTCGCGCTCTCATCAATTTTATCGGCTGTGTTTTTACAATCTAGTTTCGGTGCTGAAACCAAAGCGCTGAGTATGGATATTTGTTTCTTAGAAAGAAATTTTCTTCCGTTCACTGATCAAGAAGAACAAGGACAATGGCAAAGGTTAGTTAAAGCCGCAGCAGCAGAAGCGGGAGTGCAAGTGCGTATGTTTTCGGCTCCTCGCAGTCGTTGTTTAAACGAGGGTGCGCGTGGTACGAGTGATGCGATTTTCTCTTCGGCATTGGCAGGGCAAGACTCCGTCATGGTTTTCCCTAAGAAAGACGGCATTTTGGATACAAGTAAAGCTGTAGGCAAACCTGTCTTTCGGGTTTACGTAAAAAAGGGAAGCAAGGTCACTTGGGACGGAGTGCAGTTTCAAGGTTTAGGAGACGGAGCGGTTGGAGTTCAGACAGGACTGTATACTCTGAGTTTTCTTGAGAAGATGAACGTCAAAGTAGATCCCACAGAGGGGGCTGCGCCAACTTTGGCAAAATTAAATCTGGGCAGAGTTTCCGCTGCAGTTTTGAATGAAGAACAAGTCGAAGTTTTGGCAAAAGATATTCAGATGGATCAGATCGAAGCTTTGCCAATAGCGTTTGCAAGCGCTCCGATTTTTTTACCAATCTCGAAGAGTTTTTATAAGAATCATCCGACAGAATCAGAAAAACTCTGGTCTGCGATTCAAAAACTTTCGGCGAAATTTCAGATCAAAAAATCTGTGAACTAATGTCGCTCTACGAAGAGTCCTTGCAGGCCTAAAACTTTACGAGCAAGCCAGCACACAATGAAGGTCGGTAAGAAAGCCTCACCCCCGAAAAATTCCCAAGCCATCACGGCGCCAGTCCATGGTATGTGCGAAGCTGCCGCAAAAACAGAGATCAAACCAAGGCTTGCGCCATACAAAGTTGGAAGCGCCAAATAAGTGGATACGACGATGCCGAAGCTCGCACCCATCGCCATCATCGGTGTGACTTCGCCACCTTTTAGGCCCGAACCCGAAGAAAGAATCGTGAAGATTCCCTTCCATAAAAAATCAAAATCCTGAATACCTTGAGTGAAAGCCATATCAATCAGCTGTGTACCAAGGCCGTTGTAGCGAGTGTCTTTAAACCACATGGTCAATGTCGCAACAAAGATGCCTCCTAAAACTGGGCGTACCCACGAGATAGGAATACGTAACAAAACTTTTTCCAACGCCTGCATGGACCAGACAAAAGCTTTTGCCAGAAGACCAAAAGCAATTCCAAAACATGTCCACTTGGCTAGTAAAAGGGCATCCCACGGAATTGCTGGAAAAATGGGATAAGTTTTGTGATGAGCACCCCATTCAATCGCGACCCAGTTTGCACCAAAAGATGAAAGCCAGCAGACGGGCAGGTACTTCAATGGCCAACGACGGTTCGGAGTCACTTCCATCGCAAACAAAAACCCTGCCCAAGGGACACCGAAGACTGAACCAAAACCCGCGGCAAGGCCCGAGCGAATGTAAGCCTGCCGTGAAAAACGGATAGGCTTGAGCTTGCGATCAAAAAGATCCCGCCAAAAATCTCCGACAGAAGCACCGAATTGAACCGCCGTGCTTTCACGGCCGGTAGAGGCGCCAAAAAGCTGGCTAAGGATTGTGAAAGTGAAAATGAAAAGTGCCGCTAAAAAGGGACGAACGGATTTGGCCTCGCCACCGACGTCGAGCAAGATCCTTTTGGTCGATGGAAACTTTTTGCCAACTAACCAATAGGACAAGCCGGTGGCTAAGCCGAGCAGCGGCAAAAGCAAAATTAGGTGGTCATGGGCCAAAAAGAACTGAGAAGCCTTTTCTAAAAGGAATAAAAACAGGGCGGCGAGGCTTCCCACGCTCCAAATCACAAAAATAAAGCACAAAAGCCCGATCAGAATTGCCGACATAGGTCCTTTTGTTGTAGCCTTTGGCCAACAAACTGCAAGGACTTTGTATGCTGAAGTATTTCACGGGCTCTATTATTTCGACGGTGGTTGGACTTATTCTCGCGTGCGGCGTGGGATATTACTATTCCGGCACAACGACAGGTGCTCTTCAGGCCCTTTTCATCGCGACAATCTTAGCGGTCCTCGAAGTATCTTTGTCGTTCGATAACGCCATCGTAAATGCCATTGTTTTGAAAGAGATGACTCCGGTTTGGCGTCAACGCTTTATCACTTGGGGGATGTTGATCGCGGTTTTCGGTATGCGTTTGGTGTTCCCACTTGCAATCGTAGCCGTTGTTGGAAAAATCGACCCATGGTCCGCGCTGAAGATGGCGGCTTTGCAGCCGGATCAATATGCCGCGCTTATGAGCTCTGCACATCTGGGCGTTGCTGCGTTTGGTGGCACATTCTTGTTGATGGTGACGCTTCGTTATTTCTATGACGAGACCAAGGATGTTCACTGGATTGCGATGTTTGAAAGACCGCTTTCAAAATTGGGCAAGCTTGATGAGATTGAAATCGGTCTGACTCTTCTGACTTTGACCATTCTTTGCTACTTCATTCCGGAAGACGCTCAAAAATTGACATTCTTGCTTTCGGGCATGGCTGGTTTGATCACTTATGTCGTCGTGGACGGTATCGGTGGTATTTTAGAAATGTCGCAAGAAAATGTGAAAGACATGCATAAAGCTAGCGCGGGTATGTTCTTGTATCTGGAAGTTTTGGATGCCTCTTTTAGTTTCGACGGAGTGATCGGCGCGTTCGCGATCACTCATAACTTGTTCATTATCATGATTGGTCTAAGTATCGGCGCATTCTTCGTGCGTTCACTGACGATCATGTTTGTAGAACAAGAAACTCTGACCAAGTTTTTATATCTTGAGCATGGAGCATTCTATGCGATCGGTTGCTTGGCGATGATTATGTTGATGGATCCGTTCCTGCACATCCCAGAGTGGGTGACGGGGCTTTTGGGTGGCTTAGTTATTCTGATTGCGTTTTACTGGTCGATCCGCTTTCCAGAAGCACCATCCCGAGTGCGGCACCAAGAATCAGAAGAGCTCCCAGGCTCTGGACACCGGTAAGCCGGTCACCCATTAAAAGATAAGCAAAGATAAATGCATAAGGACTCTCTAACAGAAACAGCATACTGGCTGTAGTGTCAGAGAGTACTTTCTGTGCGCGGACTTGAATATAAAAAGCCAAAACACTGCATGCTGCTGCGATAATCGCAATACCCCAAAGAGCTTTGCTATTGATCGGTCCCACCTGAAGGTCTGACATGAAAAACGCGAAAGGGAAAATCGCAACCAGCGACCACAGGGATTGGAAGTTATTCACGCGAAACGGATTCTTCATTTTTTGAGTGAAGCGGCCAATGTAAATAATGTGAGCCGCACCTAGTGCCGCACTTCCGAGAGTCCACAAATCGCCAATATTGATTTGCTGAGTGAATGTTTCAAGGCCTGTTCCCATCAAGAGAAAGGTCCCCATAAGGGCGCCACCCACCATCGTGAGCATCGCAAAAGACAAACGCTTTTTGAAGATCAACCAATTCGCAATAGGAACAAAGACGACATACAACGTTGTGATGAACCCGCTTTTGCTGGCCGTGGTGTATTGCAAACCAATGGTTTGCAGCAGTAAGAAACTTCCCAGCAAAAGACCTGCAGGAATAGACCCTTTAAAGTCTTCTTTCCAACCATCAGGGGTTTTTTGAGTGCGAGCGAAAATCAGATACAAAATTTCGCCCAAGAAGAGAGCACCGGCGAATCTCCAGAAGAGAACTCCGACCGGATTCCAAGTGGTCAGGGCCCACTGAGTGGCCACAAAACCAAAACCCCACAATGCACCCGCAAAGATCAATTCAAAAACTGCTTGGCGGGGAGTGGGGTTGGCAAAGCTCATTCTTTAGTCGAACGCTTCTACCCACAAACGGGTCTTATCGAAGCCATCTACTTCAAGGAGTTGGTGCTTCACTTCCTTGATCATGCCGCCATTGCCGCAAAGATAGAAAGTCGTTGGAGTTTCTTTGTAGTGAAACTCTTTGATGAAGTGTTGAATATAGCCTTTTTTGCCAGTCCAAGAGTCACTTGGACGGCTGAGTACGAATTCATATTTGAAGTTCGGAAACTCTTGAGCCAAAGCATCCAATTCGTCTTTGATATAGATGTCTTTTTCGCTACGAACACCGAAGAGCATTCTGTATTGCAAATTCGGATAGATTTCTTTTTTAGAAACCAAATACGAAAGATGCTGAGAAATCCCAGTGCCTGTATTTAGGAATACAATTTGTTCTGTCGGAGGCTCTTGGAAGAACACTTTGCCGAAGGGGCCTGTGAATTTGAGACTCTCGCCACCTTTTAAAGACCAAACATAAGTCGAGGCTAAGCCGTCTGGTATACCTGCCCCAGGGTCGGGTGAGCCTACAAATTTAAAAAGCAGACGAAAGCCATTGGTGACACGCTCGTCGGACGCAATGGAATAGGCACGAAGGGCTGGTTTTGCACCTTCAACGGGGACATGAAGCATCGCAAATTGTCCTGCCTTATACTTAAAAACATCAGGACTTTCGGTTCTCAAAACCAATTCACGCACATTATGAGTATGATCGATGATTTTCTCGACCTTCATTGAGTAAACAGTTCTTGCTGCGGACATTATTTCTTACCTCGAATTAGGGAACTCAAGACTGCCTCGAATAATTCAAAAAGTCTAGACAGTACAATCATTTAACTTGAGGCACCAAGGGACATTTATTACCATAAAAATGTGAATTTAATCGAGTGGTTAGAAGTATTCAGAGGCCCTTATCAAAATGCTTTCAAAAGGAAAGCATTTTTACTGTTTCTTGTTTGCTTATCATCTATGGCAGCCCGAGCCCAAGATTCTGCTGAGGTTCCCACTCCTGAAGCGACGCCTGCGGCGGTGGAAGCACCTGCCACAGAGCCTCTAAGCTTAGATACTCCAGAGGCAGAAACTCCTGCCGAAACTCCTGCTCCGACAGAAGCAGTGGCTGCACCAGCAGCGACGTCAGCACCGGCACCGGCTGCTACGCCGGCACCACTTCAGTCTTCTGCTCCAACAAAAAAATCGGCGCGCTTTAATTTGAAAACGGCGCGCGACGATGCGTACGCGAAACCCGTGTATTTTGAATCTATGGATAACTTATTGCCAACCATGGAGCTTGAGTACGATTTGACTCTTGAAGCCGGCAGTACTTTAAAAGTCGGCGATACTATTATTGACGATCAAACTTTCTTTTTTGCTCTTGTGCCGATCTCAAAACTTCATGCGAAGATGGCGACGGTTGTTGGTTCTAAAGAAGCTAGCAAGCCAGTCTTTGTGATGCGTTGGCCAGAAGTTTTGCAGACGGGTGGAACTCTCGAGATTATCGCTCGTACAGGGGCTGTTCTTTGGAAACAAGACGTTTCCGAAGCGAAACGTAATACTTGGAAGACACAATTAGATATTTGGAAAAAGGGTCTTGAAGAGCGTGGAGTGAAAACGGCACGTTTGCCAAAGACGAGTGTCTTTTCCACTCAGTATGGTATCGCGGATGTCGCGTCCTCGGGTTTAAAAGCTTACAGTGAATCGTTCCGTTTCTGCTTAACGCAAGCTCAAGGCCGTGCGCAGTCTCGTTTGTGTTCTTCGCGCTATGTGCTTCGTGGTAGTGGCAGTCAGTTGATGCTTAGTAAAATTAAGACAGAAGTTCCTCCGCGCGTGTTGTTGCAAACTCAGGCGGCGCAATTAAAACAAAATGTTCCGGTGCCTCGTGATATGCCAACAGCGTTTTTCGCCGAACTTTCTAGCGGTGAAAGTTATGAGTTCGTCGCGACTCCTAATAAGCTAAATTTGATGGATCTAACTGATACCAAAAAGCCAGATCAAATTCGTATCATGGCTTGGGGGACGCGTCCGACGATTCCTTCGGTGGTACTAAATCCGGATCAATACTCTTCATTTACTCGTGCCATCGGTTTTGAATCGACCATTGGTGACATGCGGAAGTTCTGGGAAGCGACTATCTCGGCAGAAGATCCTAAAGTTTATTTGCCAGGGCAAGGCGGGGGACTTTTCACGCAGCGTTTTGAACTTTCTGAGGTTCCGCGTGCGAATGCTCGTCCGTATTTGGATACAAATACGCCGATTGGAACTTACGATAACGGTGTGAAGCTTTTTGGTAAAAAGTTGCAAGAAGTAAAAGTCACCAGCTTTGAAAATTCGATTGAAGTAGATGACAAAGATCCGCGCTATTTCTTGTGGCGCTTTAAAGCCGCAGACCGAGGCGAGATCAACCGCAGTTACCTGAGTATGGAATATCAAGGCAAAGAGTACAAAGCCTTCTACGAGATTTATAAAGGCTTCCCGCGCGAGATCAGCGTGCGCTTATCTGGTATCTTGCAACCAAGCGGTGAGAACGTGTTCTTGGGCGAGGCCGCTTACAATCAGTGGTTTGAAAACTTGTTTGGTTGGACTAATTATTGGGTCGGACGTCAGCGCTGGGGTATCAGTGCGAAATACTTTAAAACTTTGGCGAAGCTGACCGTGGATAAAGAAGAGGGCACTCAAGCCGATTTGGCCGTGGCCAATGCCGATTTGAAGTACCGCTTTACGCCAGGGTTGTGGGGTCGTGATGAGACTCTTGGGGCGATGCTGGATTACCAAGATGTGACTTTTGGTGAAATCAAAGCGCCGATGATCGGGGTAGGGGCGTTCTGGGCTCGTTCGATGCCGAAGGTGTTTGACGATCTTTTCAATCTTATTCCAATGATGAGATATCAAAAATGGGTGGATATGGAGTTTATCTTCTATCCGGTTTCATTGACGCCCACGACGACTTTGCAAACCAACTTTTCTTTGAACTTCCACGGGAAAGTTCTATGGAGCAAACACATCTTCGGAGAAGCGGGTTTCGGTCTAAAACGCTATGCAATTACCGATTATAAAGTGGGGCAACAGGCCGCACTGAATACTTTTTACGGTACTCTGGGGCTGGGCTTGAGCTTTTAAGGGCTCTTTGTTAAAAGGCTTCTATCTATGTCACTTCGTGTAGTTATTATTTTTGCAGTGATTCTTTTGATGCTGTCGGTTCTGAATACTCAGAACCTGCTCTTCTAATTCTTAAAAATACGTCGAAATTCCACCACGAATATTGAACCCTTGGGTTGCCGTGCTGTACAGGGTGTAGTTGCCTTTTTCGTAGTTATAACCTGCATCCACGCGAAGAGCTGTGGATGGGCCAAACACAAACCATTTTGCAAAAACTCCTGCGAAAACTCCCATCATGGAGCCGCCACCAGAACTTGTAATCGAAGTATAACTGCCTTCGCCGCCAACGCCGTAGATGCTCATCGTGCCAGGTCGGTTCGGGGTCAGATTGTAATCGCCAAATAAACCAAATTTCACAGATGCAAATTTAGAACTGGGGCTTTCAGTGTCGAGATATCCCGCAAGCATACCCACTTCGAAAGTTTCAAAATTCCAGCCATAGCGGCCAATGAGGCTCAACATGTTGTCTTTGGCAGTGTCGCCGCCATTGGTGCTGGAACTGTATTCATAAAACTGCAAATCGAAGCTGCCACCGACGATACGGGTACGAGAACCGCCCACCGCACCCTCGCTGGCACTGCCGCCGATGGCATAAGTACGACCTGGTGATAGGGCGACTCCCGAGAACTCCACGACGGCTTTATTGCCCTTGACCTTTTCGACAGTGATTTGCTGGGCGTAAGAAAATGAGGAGCTCAAAAGTGATGCCAAAATAATTTTGCGAAACATGGGGGAGCCTCCCAGGCCGTTGGTCCAATAGCGAATATAAGTGTTTCAATCTGAGACTCCGAAGTCAACCGAACTAAACACCTCTAAACGCTCTTTAGATTTTACCCATTTCGGTCGAAAAGAAATTATTGGGGGAGGACTCATGTCTTCATCGTGGGGTGACGTTCCGAGCTGGGCATATGATGCGGCTCAAGCGTTGATGCAATCGTTAAAAGTTGTAGATCCAGGAACTTATGCGCATTGTTTGCGTGTGGGTGAAATGTCGCGCAAGCTTGCGCGTGATGCGGGTCTTAATGAGTATGAACAAAAGCTGGCAGAGTTCGCCGGCATCTTCCATGACATTGGTAAAATCGGTGTGGATCCTGAAATCATCGGGAAGCCAGGCAAGCTTGATCCCCGCGAGCTTGATATCATGAAAAACCACCCCATCATGAGTGAGCAAATCGTTCGTCCATTAGCAAACCATAGCTTTTTCAAAGAGCTTCTCCCGGCAATCCGTGGTCACCACGAACGCATGGATGGCGAAGGTTATCCTGATAAACTTATTGGCGAGAAAATCCACGTGCTATCGCGCGTGATTCTTGTCGTAGATACCTACGATGCGATGTCGCAAACACGCGCTTACCGTAAAGGTCTGCCAGACGAAATCGTCTATGCAGAGCTTAAGCGTTGTGCGGGCACACAATTCGATCCGCAACTAGTGCGCATCTTTTTGCAAGCCCACAAAACATGGAATGCTCTCGAGACCGACCAAGAGACCTTCCATCACCTGATTAAGAAAATCGCCTAAGCGCGATTCTAAGATAGAACTTAACGACCCACGGTTTGCAAGAACCGTGGGTTTTTTTGTGACCCATCTCATAGGAATTCAGGCCTACTCCCCAATACGATAATACTCGCAGAAGTAATCCGCGGAATGAGCGCCCTCAGTGAAGCGGATTGTGCTTTTAGTTTGGAATTCGACGGCTGCGTCACTTTCTCCACTGCCGGTTTCGCTTCTGAAGAGTGTGGGGTAGTTTTTAGGGGTCAATTCTGCAGCCGTATATCGAGTGACATGGCTTCGCTGATCTGGAATACGAGCGCGATAGATTGTGATCTGCCCTGACTGGGTGTTATAGGACACCGACAAAACATCTTTGTTTGTAAAAGATGTGCATGCCGTCGCCCATTGCATCTCGGCGGCCTGAGCACTCCATGCCATGAAAACAAAGGATGCAAGTGTGAATATAAATCTCGTCATTGGTATCTCCTATTTCTTATTCGTTGAAGGGGATTTCGGTGCAAACTGCTTTAGCATTCAATTGCTTTTGATCGTATTGCAGCACGCCTGTCATTGGTTCGATGCTGATTTGAATGTAATTAAGTTCGCAGCGGAATGTTCTTGAGTCTGCAGTCCCAATTTCTGCTGAAAAGCCGAAGTTGCCCCAGAATTGACCGTATTTGCCGATATTAGAGATCAAGTTGTTGTAGGTCGTTGGTTCCCCATGGACCCATACTAACTCAAAATATTTCTTAAGCACGACGGTGCGAGCCTGGGCTTCGATTTCGGCGAGGTGTACTGGGATAGGCGAGGATCCTACTGCCGCCATCGCTGAATTGCTTGCCATCGCAAATCCTAAGACAATCAATAATGAACGAAACATAAGTTCTCCTTGGTTAAAAGCTGAGACCGTTTATAGTGGTTTTTCAAAAATGTGTAAATTGCATATTTCACAGGTTAAAATTGCATTTTTGTCCAATCGCGAGTATCGGTTCTCTAGGGAGGAACGTAATGGAGTTATCTCGATTTCCACTGACATCTGAAGAGTCTGAATTGTTGATGTTGTTTGATGAGTTTCAGGATATCAAAATCATCAGTCAAAAAATGACCCGGGATCCATCAGGAGTTTCCAGGGGGCTTAAAAAGCTTGCGGAAAAATTTCCAGTGATCGAGAAACGAGCGGGACGTTGGCAAATGACTCCATTGGGAGCTGAGTTGAATGCCCTGAACCGAAATTTTATTCAGGCGCAAAATAGTCTTTTAAGAAGCCAATCCAGATTGCGTATAGGGACCAATCGCGAATTCGCCTCCAGAGTCGTCGCTCCACGCTTAGCGGATTTGGACGGGGTCTTGCGAGGTGTGCGTATTGATTTGCTCTCGTTTGAGGGCGGTGTTGAACAAGCTTTGAAAAGTGGTGCCATCGATATTGGCTTTGATTGTGGTCGTCCCGCCGATCCTCTTGTTAGCTACAAGATGCTTATCAAAGAACCGATAGCTCCTTATTGTTCAAAGAAGTTTTTTAAAGAGCACAAGCGGGACATCGAAGCTAAAAACTGGGCGGCTCTGCCACACATTTTGTGCGAACGCCTTTATCCAGATCGTATTATGAATTTGTCGGAACGCTCTTGGCAAGTTGCCTCTCATGTGAACGACATCGCTTCTGCGAGAGAGCTCGCCAAAGCTCACAAAGGATGGGCGCTGCTGCCTAACTATTCCGTAAGTCGCGAAGTTGAAGAGGGCGACCTCGTCAATATTGGGTTAGAGCAATACGAAGTTGAGAAATACGGAATTTGGTGGCTCCGCGAAAGAAAATTCCTTCAGAGCACCGTCGAGACTCTCTCGGGTTGGATGAAAGATCTGACTCTTTAGGCCCTCAAGCTTTAGTCCGCTCGAGCTTGTTGCAAAGTCTCGGAGCCCACGAGGTCGCACAAGCGGCCCTTCGTGGTGAAACCGTGTCTTTGTGGTGTAATCATGAACTTGCAGGTGTCGTAACCTTTCGCCGTCAGGATATCTCGTAGATCGTGCATGTCGGCGTCTTTCATCTGTGGGTCTCGCGATAGAATCCAGCCATAGGTGAGTTTTGGATGGCCGACAACCGCGTAGCGGTAGTTCGGATCCAGATCAATGATCCAATACTTGCCACCAAAGACATACAAAAAGCGCTCGCCTAAGTTGGCAAAGGTTACTTTCAGTTTTGCATTGGTCATATTGTCGACGACTTTCGCACGGCCCTCGCTGCCAATCAGTTTTCGGTCACGAGTCAGGCACGAGTTGTAAACGCGCACTCTGTTGTTTGAAAGAAGCGAGTACTCGGCCTTCGTGTCTGAAAAACATTTTCGTTGAAAGAATTGCGGGATCGAAGCCACTTCATACCAAGTGCCCATATAGCGGGGAAGATCGACATGGTCGACAGTGGTTACGGGTTTTGCCCAAACGGTCGTTGTCCACAAAAACAGAATGAGGATTGCGGTTTTCAACATAGGAAACTCCTCTTGTAAAAGACTCAATTTACTTTAAGAGAGAGTTTTCGCTGAGTTTTGACGATGTCAAATTACAAGGGGCCTTTTAAGGCCCCTTCGTTCGAACTACATTTTATTCGTGCTCTCGAAAATCTTGTCCGCGGATTTCGCGACAAAACCTTGATACAATTTTCCGTTGGCCATCGGATAGCGTCTAGCAAACTCATAATAACATCCAGGGATACTGTGAGTGCCATCACTAAACTGAACTGGGATTTCACTCGCCATCGTCGAGCTTTGCTCTAGGAAGTCAGCTGGAGTTCCCTTGACCTCGCCACCGGATTTATTCAACGGGAAACCCTTCGCAGTGATGAACTTGTTCAGAGTCAAAATGTCGTTAAACTTTTTCAAAGGATTAATGAAAACAGTGAAGTGGTTTGGTCTAAAACCGTGCGCCGCCACCCAAGAAGCGTATTCACTTTCTTTGGCAAGTTCGCTGTAAGTTTGGTAACTCATTTTCCAAGGGCGACCGCAGACCGAGAAAGTTTCAGACTGAATCACAGAATCCGGAATTTGATCGACCATTTTATTCACTTGCTCGCGAACAAACGGCGATACTTTTTCAAGCTGCAATTCACTGATGAAAATCTTTGGTTGAGTCTCATCTGGATGTTCCCAGTGTTTTGCATAAAGTTTCTTTTCAACAAAGAAGTATTCGTCTTTAGCGACGTAGCCGAATTTCTCGAACTGACGGGCTAAAGTTTTCAGTCCCAAGCGGGGATGGTCGAAAGTGCGCAGGGCAATGTGGTCATTCAGAACGGTTTCGCCCTCGGCAACGAAAAGATCATGGATCTTTTTGGCAGCAGGGTTGAGTTGGCAATAATCCTTCCACATCAAATCGAGAAGTTGTTGCGCATTCATCGGGACCTCCTAGGTGTTCTTAGACTCTATAGGCTCCAAAATCTGAGAGCAAAAAATAACCTTCAGCGTTAACAGTTGGTGTTTCAAAGAAAGCGCAAAATAATTGCTTCATGCTTCCAGAACTTGCGCAATTAGAGAAAATCATCCAGGAACTAGGACCCTTGGTCCGAAGTGAGGTTTTGGCATACAGCCAGAAGGACTCCTTAAAACTTCCCATTCACAAATTGAGTTTTGGCAGTGAAGACCCCGAGGCACCCGTCATCGGACTCATTGGGGGAGTGCACGGACTTGAGCGCATTGGCTCGCAAGTTTGTATTTCGCTTCTGCACTCGTTTACAGAGCTGCTTTTGTGGGACGAGGGACTCAAGCACTCGCTTAAAAACCTGCGTGTGTTTTTTATCCCAATCGTGAATCCCATCGGGATTTTGCAAAAAACCCGCAGCAACCCTCAAGGGGTAGACTTGATGAGAAACGCGCCGGTCGAGGGCGAGCACCCACCAAGGCTCTTAGGCGGGCAGCGCTATTCCTCGAAGTTGCCATGGTACCGGGGCGAGGTGGGAACGGCTATGCAGGTCGAGGCTCAAGCCGTTGTCGACGCTGTTCGAAGCGAGGTCTTTCGCTCGAAGCTCGCAATCACGGTGGATTTCCACTCGGGCTTTGGTCTGCAAGATCAGATTTGGTTCCCATACGCGAAGACTTCGAAACCCTATCCGGGCATTGCGGAGGCTCACGCCTTCAAAGCCTTGTTTGATCGTACCTATCCACATCACTTTTATCGAGTCGAGCCTCAGGCTCTGAACTACACAACCCATGGGGATCTTTGGGATTATCTCTACGACCAATACACGGAAAATGGTCCTAACACGGGGGTTTACTTGCCTTTGTGTTTAGAAATGGGATCATGGATGTGGGTGAAGAAGAATCCACTGCAACTCTTTAATCTCCAAGGTCATTTTAATCCCATGAAGTCTCATCGGATGAAGAGAACGCTTCGTCGTCATAACACCTTTTTCGAATTCCTAATGCGCGCCGCCTTATCTCCTCATTCCTGGGCCTATCTCAGTGAAGAGCAGCGCCTTAAGCACGCCAGTCTTGCCAATGAGCTCTGGTATGCTTGAAAAATATGCAGAGAATGTGATGTTTTTTTTCACCGTGTCATACGGGAAGCAACTGGAGCTGTTAAAGGGCCTTTATAAGGCATGAGGCATTGACTGAATGGCTGAAATCCGATTTTCTACGTCACCTGTGAAGGCGCTGAATTCTACAGCCCGCGTGGGGGTTCCAAGACAAGTATTTCTAGTGCTGGCAGTTTACCTGCTGGCCGCTTTGCTATTTGGAAAAGCCTTCGCTGCCCCAGCCAAAGGAAAAGCAAAAGGAACCAAAGTAGCCTCGGCTTCTTCTGTTGCCATCGAACCATTGCCTCAACTCAAAACCGACATTTTGACCGACAACCAAAAAAGCAAACACCGTGCTTATGGCCACGTTCGTTTGGAGGGCATGAAGTACTTCACAGAGTTGCCAGACAATCCAAAGCTGAACTACAGCCAATTCTTGTCCGGTCAATTAAGCTATGTGGGCGAGAACGACTGGATTGAAAATGCGGCAGACGTTTCTGCCGGTACCTTCTTCTCGCAAAACCTTTCGCACTTTGTGGTGCACGAGCTTTACACCTCTCCGCGTACATCGAGCTTCCGCGCTTACGTCGGTCGTAAGAAAAACAACTGGAGTGAGATGGACCACGACTGGAACTTGGGTGTGTGGCAACCGTTCTACGAGTTGGACTCTCTTCGCCCTGAAGAGCAGGGCTTGACGGGCGCATTCTTGGATGTGAATCGCGAGAACTGGCAGATCTTGGGTTTCGTGACTCCAATGTTTATTCCGAGTATGGGCCCTGACGTTCGCGAAGAAGGTGGCGGCCTTGTTGCTGACAGCCGCTGGTACCATGCTCCAAGTCGTACTGTGGATTTTGCTAGTTCACCGATGATCATCACTTACAAGCTCAGTATTCCCGAGACCGCGAAGCTCGCAAGTCACGGTGGTTATGCGATGATGGCTCGTGCTGGTAACAAAGAAAGCGGTGCGTGGGCGGTGGCAAGCTATGGCCACACTCCAGTGAATCAACTTTTGCTAAAACGTAATATCAAAGTGGCTATGACGAATGACGTGGGTGTGATCGTGTCTCCGGACGTGACTTACCATAACGTGGCGTCGGCGGATTTAGGTTACACACATGGGAATGTGCGTGGGACTTTGTCCTACATGCGAGACGACCCCGAAGAAAAATTGCCAGATCCTGACTGGGCAATCCAAAAACTTTCAGGCATTCGTGCATACTCTGCAAGCCTTGATGTGACTATTCCAAGCTTCTTGTCGCGTTCAATTATGATGCAGTTGAATTATCTGCGCGTCGAGGGCGGTAAAATTCAGGATATCGTCAGTGATGGTACTGCCGATGATATCAACCTCTATGATCAACGTTTAAAATTCACCAACGCCGTCAAGGTAAAGGTGCAAGGGGAGCTGGTGCGTATCTATCGCCGCCCTCTAGTAACAAAGTTTTCTTACCTTTATGACCAAGAACAAAAAGGCTCGATGGTAAATACAGAGTTCCTGTTTTACCCAAGCCAAGAATGGGCTTTGGTAATGGGGGCGGATTTCCTGGGCGCGGAAGAAAATACCACCAAAACCTCGAGCTTCCTCAACCAGTATCGCGCGAATGATCGCGTATACGGGGGTATGACTTATGTTTTCTAAAAAGAATATCAGCCTAGTGATGAGCATAGTTTTCTTGCTCACATCTTGTACGCCAAAAGTGGGCGAGGCTCCGCCAGAACCTGAACAAACGAAGATGGAAGGCACTCAGTGTTTATCCAGCCTTCAGCCAGTCATCGAAAAGTTCATCGAGGGTACTGCGACTCCTGAAGCTGTTGCCAGCGGTTGGGATTGTGCTTCGACGGCGATTAAAAAATTTAAAAAATACGTTTATGGACGTGCCTCTGACAGATTCGAAGCTGACGAGTTAGCAGCGTTCTTAAGAGAAAACTTCTTGGCGCCAAACAGTGCCGAGCTCAGCACTGAACTTCGTACCGAGTTCATGAGAATCAAGCAGCTCTTCTTGGGTGGCAGCATTGAATACGTGACTCGTGCTGAACTTGATAAAATCATCAACATGTTGGGCGAGCTTAAGAGCATTTCATTGCACTTAAACCCTTACATGAAGCTGATCTCGCAAAAATGGTCGATTGCAAGTTCTGGCAATGTCCAAGAAGACATTCGTTATTTTGAAAACGCCAGCGACGAAATTCAAAACGCTGCTCGCTCTTTGGCGAACATGATTGTTGAAAACAATCAGACCTATGAGCTTGATCATTTTTCGACGTTCATTCGTGAGTTCTCGATCTTCGTAAATCAGGATTGGCCAATCGCTGGTCAAATTGACAAGCTTATGCCAGTCATCAAAAAGGTGAAGAAAGCCGTTTCTGGTGGCGACCAAGATAAGATCGGTCCAACAGAGTGGAGAAGCTTCGTTCTTTTGGGCGTGCGTGGATATTTGCAGTATTTGCGTTATTTCTACTTCATTAAATCTGCTTCAGATACTGGCTCTGGCATCCGTTTGGGATACCTTGCTCGCTCTGTAGAAGACCTTTTGGGCGCCTTCCAAGATTTGTTAGAGCAAAAACCAGTAGATCCTTCTTGTGGAACTGTTAAGCGCTCTAACGGCACGCGTGAAGTGTTGTCTTGTATTTCCAAACAAGAAGTGACCGACATCATGTTGACCTTCTCAGACATGTGGAAAGAGTTCCGTGTTTCTGAAAAACTAGTCAGCGAAGCCATGAAGCTTAAAAAAGTGGTTTTCGGTGGTAGCGAAAACAGTATCAATAGCCGCGACTTCGAACGTGGTAAAAACAAAGTATCTGGGCTTAAAGGGATTGTTGAAAACTTTATGCCGTACTATGCGGTGTACAGCCTTGAGTGGGATCACTCGAACTTTAGCCACAATGCCGCTCAGCAGTTCTTTAAGCAGGCTCAAGACAGCTTGCAATTAAGTGCCACAGAGCTTGGGACTTTGTTAGAAGACTCATACAATATGGAAAGCTTGGTTGGTCTTTTAACTGAGATCGATCGTTTGTATCCAAAAGATAAGCCTGAAGAGCAATTGGCAGTACAAATTACTAAGTATCTGCCAATCATTAAAGACGTAAAAAACATCGTCTTCTCTGAAAACGACACTTACATTAAGAAAGAACAATGGGGACCATTCTTGAAGTATGCGGGTCGTTTCTATGGCTCGTTCTTGTATCATAACTACTTCTTGAAAAACGAAAACTACGGAACGTCTCAGTTCTTAGAGTCTTTCAAAAAGCTTTCAGATCAAGTTATTGCGGTTGTAAAAGACATCGTAACTTTGAAGAAGAATCAAATTATTACGGCCGACGAGTTGAATCTGATTGCACATCGCTTGTCAGAGCTTGAATTGATTCCTAAAGACTTGGATGCGAAGTCCATCGATCAAGTTGTGAAGGTGATTCTAAACCGTATTCTTTTGCCTCCAGAGTTGCGTCTAAAGGGTGTACGACCCAATGGTATTACTCCGGTAAGCATTGAAACTCTTCGCACGGAAATGCAAATTTGGTACGAGACTGAAAAGTTCTTGTATAGCCAGACTTCGATCCCGATGAAGCCTGTGAATTTGCAAACTGCGATCCAGAATAAGCTGAAAGAGTCCAAGATCTCTGCAGAACTTAAAACGGGTTTGACCGAGATGGCTTTGATCGTCGCGGGCAATGTTCAACAGACGATTGATTCTGAAAGCCGTCTGGTTATCACGAATATTGTGCCGCCAAACTACGATATGGCGAGCGTGGCGCGCTTGAATTTGAATCGCTTAATCAGTCGCACTTTAATTAGAGGCACAACGACGAGCCTCGATCGTCTTAAAAAGTTTGAAGGTGTGGAATTAAAAGAAGCACAGGTGGTCTTTGACTTGGTAAAGCCTGTGGTGGTGCAAATGGGACTCCTGGACGAGAAGAACACCACCTTTATGGAATCCCGTTTTCGCGAGGCTAATATCTTTGTCGCTCACAGCAACGGCGATAGTTTCATGAACTTTCAAGAGACCGCTGATATCGCTGGGATGATCATTTCCGGCATCACTGTGAACAACATGTTTCGTAAGGACGTCGAAGCAGTTTGCATCTCTCCGGCAAAGTTAAAAACCGATCCTGTGATTGCTGAAGCATGTTTGCGTAAGATCTACTTAGAGCAGACTGCAAACTACATGACGGCGACTCCGGAGTATTTGAGATTCTTCAAATTATTGGATCTCGAAGACACCGCTGAGTTTTTGCAAAACATCTTGAAAGCTGCAGGTCACGTTCCAAACAAGCAGGACACGGTTCGTTTGGTCGACGCGGATTTGGCTCCTCACGTAATCCAGTACATCGAAATGACGATGGCAAAGTACGACACCAATAAAAATGGTCGTATCAACTTGGCCGAAGCGGAAGGTGCTTTTCCGTCATTTAAGGGCATCCTGATGGAGCTTACAAAGGACCAAGATCTGATTAAGCAGAAAGATCTGAACGCTCTGTTTTACTACATTCTGTATTACGGTCAGCCTCCAGGCGGCGTGAAGGATTTCTTGTTCAAATGGCTTCCATGGAGACGTGATCCAGAGAAGTGGAAAGTGATTTCAGCGGATCGTAAAGACCTTGCTGCAATTCTTGGTTACATCGCCGATCAAGTAGCTGCTGCTAAAGAAAAGCAAGCGAAGATGATCAGCGAAGCTGAAGAGGATGAGATTCGTAAATCTCCTGAGTTCGACGATCAAGAGTAGTCATCATGGCCAAGTCTCTGTCTCAAAAATAAAAGCCACAGCCACACCATTCGGTCTAGCTCGCGACTCACTCGTTGTTGTTTCGGCAATAAGTAAGATGATTGGGAATAGGGGAAAGCTTTTCGCGATGACTGGTCTTTCAAAGAAACAATATGCAGTTCTTGGACTTGCGGGCGTACTCGTTGCCTCGGGGGTTTGGTATTTTCATTTTCGTGACCCCGTTTTGGCGCGCGTTGGGGATACCCGTATCCGTCGCAGCGAAGCTCTGTACCGCGATCAAATCATCCGTCTGTCGTTTCCGGAAGAAAAACGCTCGATGGGTTTATACCAGTTAATAAAAAGTGCCATCCATTACGAGATACTAAAAAATCACTCGATTCCATTTCCTAACGATGTTTTGCAAAAAGAAGAAGAGCGCATTGAAAAGAACACCCGAAATCCTGAGCAATTGAAAACGATCAAAGATATATTCAAAGAGACTCCAGAGGCCTATCGAAGTGTTTTCATATTGCCGACGCTTGTGGATCGCGTGATTTATTATGATTTCTTTTTAAATGACGAAAAAATTCAAGCGAGCAGCGTTCAGCCTGCCTTGGATTTTTTGAAGCAAGCACAAACCTCTGAAAATGGTTTTAGGCAAGCAGCAATAAAAAAGAATCTGGTGCCACAGAAGGTACTTGTTAGTGAAAAAGACGGAGTCCAATGGAAGTCTTTGGAGTCTTCTCAAGACACGGTCGACAAAAATACGCCAAAGCACTCGCAGAAAACGGGTATGACACCTTCATTAGAGAGCGGCGATGGTGATTACAATAAATGGAATGAGCTGTTGGTGGGGTTAAAACCCGGTCAGGTTGCGCCAATGCCGATCAATTTTGGTGAGGCATGGTTAGTGCTTTACTATCATAACAAACCGTCGCCGACGTCCTACGAGTTGGAAGTGGTGTCGTTTCCGAAGCTGGAATACGCCAAGTGGTTCGAGGCCGAAAAGGCAAAGTTAAATATCGTTGTCTACGACAAGAGCTTACCGACCCCGAAGTAAATCGGCATATGCCCATTTCTTAGGTTTTTGCAGTCGCTTTTTCGAAATCCTCTTTGCTGAGGTAGCGAATGATTTCTTGAATCACGGCGCCGATCTCGCCTGTTGCTTTGATCCTTACAGTTTTTGTCGAAACAAACATATCGTCAGAGACCTTGGTGATTGTGCCATCAATATTTAGGCCCTTTTCTGCTAAGTCAGCGCCAAAAATCATTTCTTCATAGTCTGTATTCAGGAAACGCCCGGAAGAGACGGGGGCTTCTTGACCGTCCACGTAGGTTTTGAATCCTAGCTTGTCTGCTCCTTCAAGGACGATCGAGGCATTTGGTCGCGTGTTCAGAGGATAGCTTACTAAAACAATTTTCCCTTGGGCTTGGGAAAACTCTTTAGTGGCATAGAAGGATCCTAGAAACTCTCTGGAGTTTTTTCTGTAGTCGATCAGATAGTGGTCAGACTTGATATATTTCATTGGGGTTCCTCAGACGTTGGCTTCGTGGCAAACAGCTTCGATGTTGTGACCATCTGGATCTAATACGAACGCGCCATAGTAGTTAGCGTGATAGTGGGGACGTGGACCAGGTTTGCCGTTGTCTTTTCCGCCTGCCGCAATAGCAGCAGCATAAAACTCATCGACTTGTTTTCTGGTTTTTGCTCTGAAAGCGACATGCACGTGAGGTCTTTGGGGAGTTCCACTGTGAACCCAGAAATCTGGCTTCGGGGGTTCGCCAAATCCAGCAACGTCTTCAGTGCCCGTGACTGCTGCTGGGATTTCTGCAAGAATTTTGTATCCCAATGGGGCTAAAGACTTTGAGTAGAACTCTTTGCTTTTTGCAAAATTGCTGACGGCAACGCCTGTGTGATCAATCATGGATTCCCCCTTGATGAGCTGACTTGCTAAGTCCGAGTTTCGAGGATAGGAGATCGCACTTGGTTCGACAAGGCCTTCTTTGAGAATTTTGCAGACTTAGACATAAAAAAAGGACGGAATGTATCCGTCCTTTTTGTCAGTAGCTTATTACTTTTCGAGTTGAACTTCGATCGTGCGACCGAGGTATTCTAGCTCCAAAACTTTCGCTTCACTGGTGATTTCGGCATTTTTCAAGTCGATTTGAAGAACACGTGGTTTTGTGTCTGTACCACAGTACAACTCAGTACCGCCAACTTGCAACGTAGCTTCGCAGACTTCTGCGTAGTTCTTTGTCAAACGTCCTGCAAGGCACATTGGAGAGACTTTCAATTCCGCAATGTAGTGGTTGCAAGTGTCACCCAAGATAGTAGCGTACAATACGTTGTTCGCTACGAAGGCGCTAAAACGAGGGCCTTCTGCAGATCCTACGTCGCCTGTTCCAGCAGATGCGTTGAATCCCATGAACAGAGCCATAGTTAAAATTACTTTTTTCATACAATTTCCTTTTGTCGTTGGTGCCTTTAACTGCGCGCTTAAATGCGGATTGCTTAAAGGTTTTGTTGGACGAAGAAGGGGTTAGCAAATAGAGGGCCAAGTGCAAAATGCGCCTAAAGCTGTTTCTTTGCTTTAGATCCGACGGGCATTTCGACGAAGACGGCATTTTTTGCTTGCATGGTTCCATTGTGAGCATGTTTGCACTCACGCCTAGCCTTTACAGAGGGGAAAATAGCTGCTGGGATACAAGTATATGAATAAAAAAATCACGAAACCTGATCTGAAAACCTATCTAAACATTCATGATTACTTAAAAGATCTCTATGAGTTCCGAAAAGGCACCGAGCCTGGTTTTTCATATGAGGTATGGGCGTATGAGCTGGGGCTCAGTAACAGGTCTTTCTTGAGGCAAATCATTGTTGGCCGCAGGGCGCTTACAAATCAAACTTCAAAAGTGATTTGTGATCATCTTAATTTGGACAGCGTCGAACGAGAATACTTTAATCTTTTGGTTTTGTATTCCAAAGCTCGAACCGCAGAAGATCGTAATCTTTATGGCCGTAGGCTGCGTCAGTTGATTCGGTTGGATTATGCACAGGACGAAATGAAGGACTCTGCAAAGTTTGTTTTAAAATCCCTGTATCCACGCTTGCAGACGCTTTTGAGTTTTAACGACATCAACAAGACCGTTGAAAGTTTGGCGCATCTCTTGCGATTGCCGGTTGTAGAAGTCGCTGAAGCTCTGGCCGAGCTTGAAGGAATGGACCTGGTCGAAAAACAAATCTCAGATAAAGTTCAATGGCAGGCTAAAACGAAATCTTTTAAGGTGCCGGAGCAGTTGGGCAGCGAAGTGCTGATTAACTATCATCGCCAGTGCCTCAATGAATCTTTGCAGGCATTTTCAAGACCTGCCAGCGAAAGACGCTATCGCAGCATTATGGTAGCAATGTCCGAGGAAGAATTTGCCGATTATCTTAAAGACCTCGAGATCTTTGTAAAACAAAGCCTTGGTAAGTTCGATCGAGACGACTTCCATGGTCGTAAGCTCTTTCAATTGAATTTCAACCTGCATGCTGTGACAGAAGAAGGGGCTTCTGAGCTTCCAACTCTTTAAGAAAATTTGGTCTTTAAAGCTTTACGGTGGTGCGGTTCGCCTTGTCGATGATCTTTCGCATTTTAAACTCCATCTTTGGAAAGACGACGCCACCACCAAATCCGGCCTTAAGCGCGACATGGAAAACGTCGTGGGCTCTATTTTGAGCGGGCATCCATGAGCCCTCCAAGCCTAGGAAGGTTTCGGCAACCAAACCAATGCCACGCCCATAGACGGCACCATGAAGTTGATCGACATTCACACCTTTAGGAATAAAGGTGAACATCCATTTGTAGGCAACTTCAATTTTTAAACCGCCGTTGTGAAAATCGCACAAGAAGAGTTCGCGGATATCAATAAGCTCTTCAGAGCCTGGCACCTTCAATGTGGCATCAAAATACCAGGTGTCATGATCTACAAAAAGAGCGCCGTTAATACCACTGGCATAAAGATAGCCCTTAATTGGAATGACTTGATCGGGTTTTACATCAAATTGCGTTTGAAGTGTCTTTATGAGCTCTTCGACTTGCTCAGGTTTTAGACTGGTATTTTTTAGAATCGATTCCGTCAGCTTTTCTTTAGAGATTCCCTCGTCGTTGGCAAAATCATCTGCAAAAGATTTGCACGGGAATAGGAGGGTAGAGGTGATAACGCAAAGGTAAAATAAAAGAAATATTCTCGCTATAAACATTTCTTAATCACACCAAGGTCTTTGCAAAGATTCAAGAATGAATTCGTAAGCCTTTCAGACATTGACAGGCTACAGCTTGTACGGTCGACTTAGGGTTTGAAATGAGGTTCTTATGCGTTTCGTCTATTTGGCATTAGTTGCTAGTGTTTGTTTTTTGTCGGTGTCTGCAGAAGCCGCAAATATCTGTAAATCTCTTGAAAAAGCAACGGCTCAAGGCAGCGCTACACTGAAGTTCAAACGCTATCTAGAGGCTCAATGGAATCATGACCTTATTGAGCACCCAGAGTTTGCGACCTATATGGGGCACCCTGGCCAGAACGATCGTTGGACGGACATGTCTATGCAGGCCATTCAACGCCGTGAAAAAGAGCTAGATTGTGAACTTGCGATTTTTAAGAAAATCCCACGTAAAGGCCTTAGCGAGAATGAGCGTGTTTCTTATGATTTGTATTTGCAAGGTCTTGAAATGGCTATCGAGGGCCGCAAGTTTCCTGAAGAGGTCTTAGTTCTAGATCATCTTGGAGGTTTGCATACCAGTGTGACTGACATGATGGAAGCTATGCCGACGGCGACAAAAAAAGATTACGAAGATCGTATAGCACGTCTTGATAAAGTCCCAGAGCTCGAAGAACAAATTGAAACTTTGTTAAAAGAAGGTCTTAAAATTAAAGTCACTCCGGTGAAAATGTTTTTAACTCGAGTGCCAGCGCAGTTTGACCGTGTCCTTACAGAAAAAGTCGAAGACAGCCCCTTGTTTGAGCCATTTACAGATATTCGTGCTGACATCACAGTCGAGCAAAAACTTGAGCTAAAGAAGAAAGCTCTTGAAGTGATTCAAGCGAAGGCTTATCCAGCACTCAAGAAGCTAAAGGCCTTTGTAGTTACTCAGTATATCCCTGGTGCTCGTGAAAGCATCGCGATGACGGACCTTCCTGATGGGGTAGCTTGGTACAACTATATGTCTCGTATGCATACCACGACGAAGATGACCTCTGATGAATTGCATAACCTTGGTTTGAAAGAAGTGGCGCGTTTGACGAACGATATGGAAGCTGTCAAATCCCAAGTTAAATTCAAAGGCAGTCTTCAGGATTTTAATAAGTTTCTTCTGACGGACGATCAATTCTTCTACAAAGATAAAGTAGAACTTTTAAAAGGTTACCGAGATATTGCAAAACGCGTCGACCCTGAATTGACGAAGCTGTTTAAAACGTTGCCGAGACTCCCTTACGGCGTCAAAGAAATGCCAGAGTATAAAGCCAAGGAAGCTCCAACAGCCTATTACGAGGGCGGATCCCTTAAGAGCGGACGTGCCGGGTATTTTATTGCAAATACTTATGACCTTAAAGCACGTCCGAAGTGGGGCATGGAGGCTTTGACTTTACATGAAGCGGCTCCTGGGCATCACTTGCAAATCGCGGTTGGCCAAGAGCTTCCGGAAATGCCAGAGTTTCGAAAAAATGCAGGGTATACAGCTTTCAGCGAGGGCTGGGCTCTTTACGCCGAATCTCTTGGCGCTGAGATGGGATTCTATAAGGATCCGTATTCTCGTTACGGTCAGTTAACTTATGAAATCTGGCGCGCGGTTCGTTTGGTGGTAGACACTGGTATTCACACCAAAGGTTGGAGTCGTCAAAAGGCTATTGATTACTTTATCAATGCAATGCCGAAGTCTCAGTTAGAGGCCGAGGTGGAAGTGGATCGCTACATCACGTGGCCAGGGCAAGCTCTGGCTTACAAAGTCGGGCAGTTGAAGTTCTCAGAGCTTCGTAATAAATCTCGCACGGCTCTCGGAGAAAAATTTGATGTTCGCGAATTCCACGATCAAGTTCTTCGTAACGGTGCTTTGCCAATGGATGTGCTTGAGAAGCTCACCAACGAGTGGTTAGAAAAACTTTTGAAGACTAAAAAGAAGTGATTTCTAGCACAACGGAATGTGGCAATTCTGTTGTTTGGCAGAAAACAGGTGTGACCTTTTAGTGTACAAAAATGGACAAGAGGTCCCGTCGGGGTTCGCATATAATCTACGCGGAGGTTATATGAACAGAACTGAAAGAACAGAAAAACAAGAAACGCGTAAGTCATCTCGTGACTCAATGATGGCTCCTTTGCGCACGCCCACCGATTTGGGAGAAAAAGCGACAAAGGATATTTCAGCAGCTTTGAATTTGGTTTTAGCGGATGTATATGCAATATATCTAAAAACCAAAAACTTCCACTGGCACATGAGCGGAACTCACTTCCGTGATTTGCACCTTCTTTTGGATGAACAAGCGGATCAAATTTTTGCAATGACTGATCACTTAGCAGAGCGTGTCCGCAAAGTCGGCGGTACTACTCTGCGATCTATTGGTCATGTCGCAAGACTGCAACGGATTTCTGACAACGATGCGGACTTTGTGACTCCGGAAGATATGCTTTCGGAACTTCATCAAGATAACAGAGCATTGACAGCGGCTTTGCGAGAAGCTCACGATGTGTGCGATGAACATCATGATATTGCCAGTGCATCTTTGATTGAAGTATGGATCGACGAGACTGAAAAACGCTCGTGGTTCCTCTACGAAGCCACTCGCCACTTTCACAGCTAAAGCTGAATAGAGTCTAAAAAACGACCCCCTTCCATAGCCCTCAAGGACTAGGGAAGGGTTTTTTGTTCGCTACTAGGTTTTGCTAACGTTAGGGATTCTTTTTTTTGCTAGAGGCCCAGCAAAGCAAGAGGCCGACAATTGTGAAGATGAGCCACCAGCGAAACCAAAATGAAGCGACATCGCCAAAAGTATCCATCTGTGCAAACGTTCGTGGGCGCAGTGAGCGACTAAAGCTGATATGGAAGTATTCTGTCACAGTAACAATAAATGACCCAGGCAAGGCTAGCATTTGGCTGATGATGGTTACGAGTAAGATCTGACCTTTTAACTTGGGATTCATGTTAAAGTTCTAGATACATGCTGATATCATCAGTGTAGCTGCCGTCAGGTTGCTGATAGGCCCCTGGTAAAAATCCGACCTCTTTGAAGTTGAATTTCTGATAGAGTTTATAGGCCGCTTCATTTTGCTTCATGACGTTCAGTTCTAAATAACGAAGTCCTTCTATTTGCGCGGATAGATCAATCAATGTGCCCAGCAAAGCTTCGCCGAGTCCTTGTCCACGATAGTCTTTATGAATACTCATGCCGAAGCCACCGCGATGAAAGCGTTTGCCATCAAAACCAAGCATGTTGGAAATACCGACGATGCGGCCTTGGTCTTCGGCGATGAGCAGTAATGCTCGCGGATTGTTATTATTGTCTTCGATCCACTTACGCTGAGTCTCGACGGTTTTCTTTTTCGCTGCAGACTCGCGAGTGCTAAGCACATAAGGGGAGTCTGCCAAAATATCTAAAAACGCCGCGAGAAAAGCTTCAGCTTCATCCGGCAAAACGGGGCGAAGGGTGATGGTCTTGCCATTTTTTAAGGCGATGGATCGCGCTTCAAATAATGCCATGGTGATTACTCCTTAAGATCTTAGGATGACCAAAATCAGAAAGGGTGACAAATTAAAAAAACTGATGCGGAATCAAAGAAGGGCTAATACAGCGGAGGCTACATGCGCATCAGACAGGTCGGGTTTTCACAAAGACTCAAGGCCCATAAAAAACTACTGACCCTTGAGACCTTGAAGTTCATCGTGGAATACCTGAAAGACGGGGACGCACGAATGGCAGCCTTAAGATCGGGAGTTCCCGAAAACTACGCTTCAAAACAGGGCTCGTGGTTGAAAAAACATCCAATCGTACTTGCAGCCTTGGAAACGGAAGTCGATCCACGCGAGCAACTTCGCCTTGAAAAAGCCATCGCTGAAATTAATCGCCAGATGGAAACCTGCAAAGAGATCTTGGGCCTTCAAGAGTATTGAACGACAGTCTGCTGTTCGAGTGTTCCGAAGAAACAATGAGTCAGAACTCGGACAGACAAACTGACACTTCTGACCAGAGACCAGTTTTTATTCTCATCCGCAGGTATTTTACAGATAAGAAAAAAGTGGTGGGGATCAGCAAATCTTTGTTTGATGATGGATTTTGTCTTAACACGCCAACAAAAAAAGGAAGGCATCAATGACAAAAACAAAGTCTTACAAATACGGCCCATATACTTTCAAATCTTATTGCAAACCTGTAGGTCAGGGCTGGGAAGTCGGTTTCACTTATCAAAACCGCAACTACTTCGTGGGCAACTTCGTTCACAAAACTGAAGCGACAAAGTGGTGGACTCTTTTCAATAAAGAAATCGTTGGTTTCTCTAAGAAGTTCACAATGTCTGCAGACATGCCTGTAACATGGTACTGCAACTTCTTGTCAAACCACTTGTACACAACTTATTACACATGGTTGGACAAAGTTTTCAACAAGCACGAGACAACTTTCAAGAAGGCTTACACAAAAGATTTCAAACGTTACATGAAAATGAAAAAGCACATGACAACTGGAACCAAGCACACTGGTTACAACATGAAAACTGCTTAAGCATTTAAGTTTCAATTGCTAGCAAGAGCGCCTGACTCGAAAGAGTCGGGCGCTTTTTATTTGGAGGATACCATTGATGGCTTCAGCGCCTTTGAGCTCACATAATGGGTAATAAAATATTACCAATACCGACATAAATTAATAACATATTAATGGCGCGCGGCGTTACGGTAGGTTATTCTCTGCCGAAACTAACGCCTTATAAAGGGAGAATTAGAATGAAGTTTTCTATGACTAAAAAAATCGCTGCTATCGTAATGGCTAGCACTGTGGCAGCAGGTTCTGCTCAAGCATTCATCTTTGCAGCTCCAATTCTTGGTGTTGTGATTGCTGGCGGTATCGTAGCTGGCGTACATGCTGGTAAAAAAGCCGCTAACGAAGGCAAAGTCGATCAGACTTTAGCTACTCGTAATCAAGAGAAATTGAACGCTGTTGTTCAAAAGATCGATAACACGGACTACGCACTTCGTATGACGAAGTATTCTCGTTACAGCAATGGTTACTATGACGTTATTAGCCGTTATGACCATGGCCGCATCGAAGGTAGTTTAAGCCTAGAGAGCTTAGCGGAAGCTGCTCCAAAACTTTTTGCTGATTTGGACATCTTAGAGCAATTGATGACTGAAGCTTATGGCCAAGAAGTAACAACTGCTGTTTATGGTGCTAAGTTGAATGCTGATGGCTCTGTAAACTGGCTTCGTTACAAGCTTTTGTCTCAAGACGCTTTAGCAATCAACGCTGGTTCGTACTAGTCGAGAAAAAAGAAAATTAGCTTGAAGCTAACTTTCAAAATAAAAAAGCCACTGACTTCAGTGGCTTTTTTATTTCTCTTATCCGCGAAATGCTGCGAAGCCGGACCTTATTGTTCGCATTATCGATTCGATAGGGGCGAGTAGTTCTTATAAAAATCAATGAACTCTTTTTCTCGAGCAGTTGTTGGTTTTTCTAAACGTCGGGCGAGAACTATCTGGTTGATAAGACTTCGGCCAGCACCAGAAATAACCTTTAATCGACCAGATTCAATGTCTTTTTCAATCATATGCTCAGGAACGACTGCGAGACCCAGTCCGCCTTTCGCGGCTGCTATGACGGCTCTGACACTCTCCGCAGAGAATACAATGTTAAGGTTTGTAGGAGTTTTGCCAAACTGATGTCGGAACCACATTTTAGTCACTGGTGCATGACTAAGATAGTCGATAAAGTCGAGCTTCTTCAAGTCCCCTAAGTTTGGGTTTCCTCGTTTTATATTCTTTTGAAGGTATTCCCTCGATCCCGCTAATACAAAACTCTCTTTCATCACTGTCACTATCGAAACAGGAAAGTTTTTGGCATGAATGTCACCATTGTCGACAAAGGCTAAATCCAGGTGACCCTTTTCAATTTGTTCTAAAAGAGAAACGGGTGTCGCAAGATAGAGTTCGAAAGAGATCTGCGGGTGTTTCTTGCGGAATTGAATGATAATATCTGTGAGGTGGGTTGAGCCAAAATCTTGTGGCGCGCCAATACGCAGATGTCCCACGGCTTCTTTTTTTCCTGTTTCGATTTGGCGGACTGTTGATTGAAGATCGTTCAAAAAGGGTTCAACGGATTGAAAAAGTGCTTCTCCAGGGACAGTCGGTTGAATTCGTTTGCTATCACGAATGAATAACTTCGTGCCCATCTCTTCTTCCAAGGCTTTGAGGCTTTGGCTGACGGCAGAGCGGGTGATGTTCAATGCTTCTGCCGCCTTAACCAAGCTTTTTAAGGTGTAGACAAAATAAAAGACTTTTACTCGGTTGAGATCAGGAATGTTTAGCATAACTAACGATTGTGATTAGTAGAGATAGTTTTACTTTTCAATTAAAAATTTCTATTTTCCACGTAGACACAACAGAATCACATTTTGGGGGCGCTATGGTGACAGTCAGGTATTTAGTAAAAGACGTAGAAGCAGCTGTTCGGTTTTATACAGAGCTATTGGGCTTTGATTTAAGACAACAATTTGGTCCGGCTATGGCCGTTGTCACGAAAGACGGTCTATCTTTGTGGCTTGCGGGACCTGCTTCATCCGCGGCTCAACCGATGCCAGATGCAAGAAAACCAGAACCGGGAGGATGGAATCGATTTGTATTGCAGGTCGAAGATCTATCGAGCCTTGTAAGTAACCTTCAAAAAAAGAGTGTTTACTTCCGTAATCATGTCATCAAAGGCCCCGGAGGATCACAGGTTTTGTGTGAAGACCCTTCTGGAAATGTGATCGAGCTTTTTCAACCGCTCTCAGAATAACAAATACTCATGAAGCAAAGTTTCATTGATGGGAAAAGAAATGTGAAACGTTGGTGAATAAGTCTGCTTTTCCATGAGCTTCGTTGACAGGTGAAAGTCTTCGTATCCACAATGGGGTATGAATTCAGTCATACAAAAAATTAGAAGCAATGATTTGGTTTTTATTCTTCTGTCTTTGATGGCAGCGAGCGCTCCGCTGATTTTGAAGTTGGTTGTAAGCGGCTTGATAGGGCACACATTCAGCTTTTACTTCTTCGTGGTGTGGCTTCCTTTGGTCATCGTATCTTTGGCAGTCCTGCGCGGGTGGCAAGAGGCTTCGATCGCGGGGGCCTTGGTAATCGGCACATTTATGATAGCGCTGCTAAGTTACCCACCCATGGATGCGCCGATGGACTTCCGTCGGCAACTCGTTAATCAGTTAAGCGAGTGGATCGTTTTCTCAGGCATAGTGGCGGTTGGGTCCCAAGTTGCACTTCGTAGAATGAGAAATAAAAAAAGCCACTGATGTCAGTGGCTTTTTATTTTCTCAATGTGCTTTGAGACTAGAAGCGGTTCTTCCACATCATCGACTCAACTGGAATAGCAGTCTTGTCGTTGTATTTTGCAGAAGCTTTAGTGTTGTAAGGGGTGTTAACGCCGCCCTTAACTTCGAAATAGATCAACTGGCCAATCGGCATTCCTGCGTAGACACGAACTGGTTTTTTAACCGAGATTTCCAATGTCCAGAAGTTGCAGAAACCAACGTCCCCTTTACCAGCAGTAGCGTGAATGTCGATGCCAAGACGGCCGACGCTGGATTTACCTTCAAGGAAAGGGACGTGTTTGAGAGTCTCTGTGTATTCCTGAGTCACTCCAAGATAGAAGTTTTCGGGAGTTAGGACGTAACCTTCCTCAGGAATCTCAAAGAGTTCAATCTTATTGTGCTTCTTCGCGTCCAGCACGCTGTCGACATAGACTCCTAAAGTTTTACCTAAATGCACATCATATGAATTTGTGCCCAGGCACTCTTTTAGGAAGGGCTCTACTTTAATATGCCCTTGTCCCATGCTCTCCAGGATCTGCTGGTCGGTCAGAATCATGGATTACTTAGTCTCTCTGTGAACAGTGTGACGCTTCAGGTTTGGATTGTACTTTTTCTTTTCCATACGACCTGGAGTCTTTTGCTTGTTCTTAGTAGTAGTGTAACGAGAAACAGGTTTGCCTTCGCCGCGAGCTTCAGTGCACTCAAGAGTAACGATGATTCTTCCAGACTTCTTTGCCATGATACTTTCTCCGTATTGCAAATGTGGGGCGTTGCATCATATATAAATCGCAATACCCTTTCAAAGGGGCCCAAGGTAACAAAAGACCTTGTAAACTTCAACAGCCAAAATGACTATTTACAGGTAAATTTCGAGCGAAGGGAAGGCCACCAATGAACGCTATTGTCCTTTTTGGAGTGCTTGTGATGAGTTTTATCACCGTCCGTGCTCAAGAAATACCCATTCTCGAGGGGGCAAACCCCCAAAATCGCATTTCCGTTCAGCAAATTGCCCAAAAAATCCGCCCAGGGCAAATCATTGTTATGGGCGAACACCATGGTTTTAAAACCGCCCAACAGGGGCAGTTGGAACTGATGGAGGCCCTCCGCGCCGCTGGTCACAAGGTCTCTTCGGGCCTAGAGTTCTTCTATTACCCGGATCAGGCTTTGGTGGATGACTACCGTTTGGGTGCCCTAACAGAGGCCGATTTTTTGCAAAAAATCCAATGGGGACAACCGTCTTTTGATTTTTACCGAGGGCAGGCGCTTTTCCCACGTTACGATCAAGGGGAACGCACCTTGGCCTTGAATGCTCCCCGAAGTTTGACCAGCCGGGTGTCGAAGGTAGGTCTTGCGGGGTTAACTCCAGAAGAGCAAAAGCTCTTGCCGCCGGGGTTTCAACTCGGCAGAGACTCTTACAAAAAACGCTTCCTTTCAATGATGCCTCACTTGCCAACTCCTGAAGCGGGCGAGCGCTACTTTGCCGCGCAAAGTGTGTGGGACGATACGATGGCGTGGAAAGCAGCGGAGTTTATCCAGGAAAATCCAGGACAGATTTTAGTCATTGTGGTCGGCGATTTTCACGCACAATACGGTGGCGGGCTTCCGGATCGAATCGAAGCTCGAACTCAGCAAAAGCCTGTTGTGTTTTCTTTTGTAAACGTGGAAGGCCTTAGCGAGGTCGATATTCGTAACGAGGTGGAGCCTTCCATGGAGTATGGTCCTCGTGCGGACTATATTTGGTTCGCCAAAGAGAGCACTTCAACGTCCAACTAAGGTCGAGGCCCTCAAGAAGACATTGTGTAGTTCCTGTAAAGTTTTTTACACTAAAAGTGTAGAAAACTTAAGGAGCCGCTATGTTTCCGAGTGACACTCGTATTTTAGTGATCGATGACATGCCTTCGATTCGTGATCTTGTTAAGAACCATTTAAAAGCAATGGGTTTCAAGAGTATTCAAGAAGCCAGCGATGGTGAAGAAGCTTTGCGCATGTTGATCCAAAGCAATACTCCAGGCAACAGCATTCAGTTGGTTATTTCTGACTGGAACATGCCGCATATGAAGGGGATTGATCTTCTGAAGCACGTTCGTGCAACAGCAGAATGGGCAAATCTTCCCTTCGTACTTCTGACTTCAGAAGCAGAAAGAGATCAAGTGACTGAAGCCGTTTTGGCCGGAGCCTCTCAGTACATCGTGAAGCCATTCTCTGCAAAGATCTTCGAAGATAAATTGAAGACTGCATATCAGAAGCATTACAAATCAGCTTAGTATTTGCAAATTGAGCAAAGCAAAAAAGCCTCGGGAGACCGGGGCTTTTTTTATGTGCAATTCTCTCAGGTGCAGGTAATAATTTGTTTATGAAAACATTTTTATTTTGTTTGATGCTACTTCCAAGTCTTAGTATGGCCGTAACGACCGACCTTCCTTGGGAGGCGAAAATGGCGAAGTATACGGTCAAAATGTACTCTATAAAGATGAAATATATCACGGATCTTAGCCAGATAACTCCGGGTGATGTTGATGAGGCTGTAGAAAGAGATCTTGCTATCTGTGAAGGGATTGGCTCTGCAGAGAATGAGCTTACTAAACTGGTAGGTGACCTTGGGTCTGTGAAAGACCTGCTTCCGAATCGCACTGACTGGCAAGAAATTGATACCCTTGAGGGGGTGCTGATCATAGCTTGGGCGGATATGCGGGTTTTCTGCATCCGTGCGGATGACAACCTTTATCGCAATATTCCTTACGTGCAAGAACGGGTGCAAAAGAGCCAGAATATTTTGGACGCCCTTACCGAGATCCTTACTAAATACGAATAGATCATGACGGCTTTACGCCGTTGCAAGAGTAGGATTTACTGTGAGTTCTGAACGCCGTATTTTTCTTGAAGCAGTTTAAATTGCTTCGACTGCTTGAACTTTGACATCAGTGTATTCATCTCTTGAACGCTGGGGCGGGTGTTTTTTCTTATGACGATGGTGTGATTGTAGTTCTGATCCACTTTTTCAGAGATCAAAAGCTTTTTGCGATCATCAGGGTGACGCTTTAAGTATTCATTCAAGAAGGCATCAGAGACGATTGCAATATCTCCGCGCTCAAACAAAATCATTTTGATGCTGCCTTCGTTACTGGTCGAAGTTTGCATGTTAAATTTTTTCCGAAGATAGGTTGGGTCCGAGTTGAAGGCGGCAAACCCGTAGTGATAGCCAAGAATTCCTACCATCGACTTCTGCGAGAAATTGGCGAAATAACTTTCTCCGCGGCCGGGTTTTTTTAGCGCGATATAGATCTCTTTGCCGGTCATATAAACATCGGTGGCATCGACGGTGCTTTTATCCCAGCCCCATTCGACGTTATCGAAAAAGCTTTGGTCGTACATTCCGTTCTTAAAATCGCGATGTCGTCTCATGGCAGAGGTGGGAATGGGTTGAAAGACATAGTCATCTTGGGCGGCGTTGAGATATTCAAGAACAAGGCCGATCATGCCACTAACCTGGCCGTTGTTTTCAATTTGAATGTAAGGGGGGAACTCAACGACTCCCACTTTGACGACTTGAGGCTCCGTCTCGGAGGTGGCCAATGCAAAAGAGAGGCTTGGAATAATGAGTGCCAAAAGCACTATCAATAGAGTTTTTATGGAGGCTCCTCCTTGTGGCCCTCTGTTGCATGTCTTGCATCTCTAAATATACCCTCCAAGAGTAGAGGATAGTAGGTATATTTTGTCGGCGTTGCTAGTGTTAAAGCTCTGTGGACAAAGGATTTTTTCTTTCTTTATTTGCAATATTTAGGAATACTGGGGACGAAAGAAATCAAAATTTGTTTCTATTTCTTGTCTGCAAAATTCTATATAAAGGCGAACTATGAGCACCGATTCACAATGTCCAAAATGCCAATCCGAGAACATCTACCAAGACGGAAATCTGTGGATCTGCCCCGAGTGCACACACGAATGGAGTGTTCATGCTGCTGCAAAAGATGCCGCAGTGGACGAGCCTGCTGAAAATGTGATCAAAGATGCCAATGGGAATGTGCTACAAGACGGTGACACTGTTGTCGTTGTCAAAGATCTGAAAGTGAAGGGGTCCTCTTCAGTTGTTAAGGTAGGAACCAAAGTGAAAAATATCCGCTTGATGGATGGGGGCGATGGCCATGATATTGCCTGCAAAATCGAAGGCTTCGGTGCTATGAACCTCAAATCCGAATTCGTGAAGAAGGCCTAGATAGAACTGTCTAGAGTTTTGACAAACAGAACTCTTTTTCAAACCCCGCATTCCGTTTAGATTTTCCCCTCGGGTCCCGTTAGGATGGCCTTTTCTAGCAAGGACGTACCTATGAAAAAGATCGTTTTTTTGGGACTTATTCTTTTCGGAATGAACCAAGCTCATGCCATGACTGCCGAGGAGTTCTCTAAGGCATTTATTGAGCAAATGAATCATCGTCTGCAAGCTGAAAATAAAGAGCGGAAGGCCGCTAATAAAACTCCATATTGCGAGCGTCTGGATAAGACTCAAGAGGCTTTAATTAAGAAAACCCTTAAGAATGAAGATATCACTGTCGGTGAGTTTGCAAATGATGTTGCAGAGAAGTTGAACTGCTATCCGATGTTCTGGGCTCCATGGCAGCGTAAGAACATTGGCGGGACGGTGGTGAATACCAAGGCGTTCATTATGGACCATTACTTGGTTCGTGATGCGATCGATGACGTGGCGGGTGGCTATTCCCGTAACGAGGACGATCTGCTTTTGATGTATCCCGAAATGTGGAGATAAGAATTTATCCTGACGGAACCTTGACTTGAAGACGGGCCTTCGTGCATTTATAAAACCCGCATCTCAATGAAAGGTTCTACTATGAAATCTCTTTTATTTTCTTTCGTTATGCTCATGGGTGTTCGTGGATACGCAACCCCTTGCGATACCAACTTGGTTTTTACTTGCGAAGCAAGTTACATTTCCCAAATCAGCGGCATGTCTATAATTACAAAGAAGGCGTCTGCAGCTTTTGCTGACGAGAACCCGTACGAGCCCTCTTTGGCGAACTGTGCATCCACGGTGTATGTAGATCATACTCGTGATGGCGATAATTCGGTTGTTCGCATTTACGCCAATAAAGACCTAGAAAGTTCTCAGCTTACTATTGCCGCACTTGGTATTCAGACTTACACTCGTTATGAAAATGACGAGAACGTGACTGGTGCTTATTACGGTGATGAGGTTTCTGTATCTGCAGTTGTAGGGCAGAAGTTTCAAATCACGGATTTGGTTCTTCCTCACACGATCATCGTGAACGATGAGCCTACTTCCTCTGTGCGCCTGCATTGTGTTGCGAAATAGACTCTAGATTTTTTTAACATCAAAAAAGTCCAAGTTCAGGCAAAAGAGTTTTTCCTCCTTGGACGTTTTGATAGTTTTAATGGTTTCCTGGATGAACTTCATCGTTTCGTCTTTGATTTTTATCGCATCTTCTTCGCTGAGACTCACAACTCCTGAATAGTGTAGATCTTGAAGAGTCTCTCTTTCTAGAGACTCAATCGCCTGCTGGCGCCAGTTCGTGTGGTGCTTAATAATATTTGGCGAGGTATTCCCCAGACGTAGCTGCACATCGCCCGTGATGAAACGAGTGCCTTCTTGCTTAGCTAATCCCGAAGAGCAAAGAAACTCCAATATAGTCGTCAGACGTGATTTTGAAATGCGTAAGTGTTCACAAAGTGCCGTGAATGTCTGAAGCTCAGGAATGGTAATCGCAACGTGAACCGCAGCGTACTGCCATGAGCTATAATAGATCGCTTGTTGGTTTTCAGGCAAAACTGTTTTGGCGCCAAGACGTTCTGTGAGGACCAAGCGCTTACGAAGAATTTCTGCCATCTGCTCTTGAAAGAACCGCTCTAAGCGTTTAGTGCCGGCGCGATCTTTTTGAATCAACATTAAAAAGAACTGTTTTTCGTCGCTGGTGTGGCCGAGGTGTTCACTTAGAAGTTCGCCTTGTTCCAAGCTCAAGTGCGCATGTCCGTAAAGCACTTGCGAAATATATGTCGGCTGGCAAGTCAGGGCCTTCGCCATGGCAGCACGGTGGCCGCTGCGCTGATCGCGAGGTCCCACCAGTGAAATGAGATAGTCCTTATATGCTTTGTATTCGAAAAGACTGTGGTTTTCGGCGTTTTTCATAATGGTAGTAATACTACCGTTACAATGGTTTAAATGCAACACAATGATCTATCCGTGGGGGTTGTCGTCGTTAATAATATCTTTATGAAAACAACCCTCAGTGATACACACGGAGAATCTATGACAAAAAAGATATTCATAATAGCCGCGACGATGTTCTTTGCACTGCAAGCCCACAGCGGTGGAGTCAGTGATGGCGGGGGTGGAACCACAAATCCATTGCCTGTTGATGTAGATATGATCGCATATCGAGTGGGTGAAATCGGCCGCGTTGTTTTAGCGTGGACCTATCGCCAAGAATCCAAATTTAGTCAATTAAGCCCTTCGGAAAAAGTTCAGTCTTCTTATGCAAAGTTTTTTGGGGGACCGGTTAGCCTCACTAAAGTCGTTAAAGAGACGGTTTTTGAGGTGAGATTGAGTGGGCCATGCTTTGATGCGAATGGACAGCCAAAAGAAGGCAGCACTTTTGCTTCACAAGCAGGGGCATTGTGTTTGAGTCCTTATTTGATGGCGCCGAAGTTGACTCAGTTTAATTTTGAAGCTGAGACAGCAGCCTTAATGATTCATGAACTGTCCCATGTATTGGGGGCCAGCGAGGCTGAGGCTGAAGCTATCCAAAAAGATGCGCTTCTGGATCTTGCTCATATGCGGTTTTTGGATGTCTATTTGGAACTGAATTCTTTGGTGGGTATTCCTGCCTCAGTCTATATAACCGGTGGTAAAATTGCGGACGCCAACGACACTCCACGCTGGTGGATCACGGGGCCGATGGATACCTTGAGACTTGAACGTGAAGATGTGGATTTATGGGTTAGAGATTGGATTGACTTACGCAATCGCTATTTCGAAAAAATCTCTTCACCGATTTTGTACTCATCACCTGAAATTTTACGTTCTTATACGCCGATGACGCAAAAAATTGAAGTTGTTGCAGTCTTCATTTGCATGAATGACGAGCGTGAAGAGCCCTCCATTCGTAAAGAGTGCCAAAAGGAAATGGCAAAACTTTTCGGAACAGCCACCAAGCTGACCGCAAGAGAGACCATCCTGCGTAGAGATGGAATTGATCTCGGCGCTGATTTTGATCTTGTGATGATTCAAAAACCTGAAAGCTGGGATGATGCAAAGACCCTCATTATTGAAGTACTCGCATACGTTGATAAGCTAGTTGTTGAAACGACTGCTTTGGCCGAGTTCACAACTCAAGTCTACATCACGAATTAAAGAGAATTAGGGATTGCGCCGGCACGGTCGTGTCGGCGTCTTTAAGCGGCTTTTTTAGCAGGGACTTTAGTAAGGTAAGGGACTTCGATAAAGAGTGTGTTGCCCTTACCTAAAGTCGATTCTACCCAAACTTTTCCACCGAGCTGCAGAACTTCGTATTTAATCGCATCCATACCGACGCCACGACCTGAAGTCTCTGTGACTTGTTCTTTGGTAGAGAACTGAGAATCAAAAATATGCTGAATCACTTCGTGATCGGACTCGTTATCTGTCTTGATGCCTTTGCTGGCTAGTTTTGCGCGGATTTTTTGTGGATCCACGCCGCCGCCGTCATCTCTCAATGAAATTCTAAGAGTCGGAGTAGGCAAGTCTTGGCGTTGGAAGCTAACAAAGATTTCGCCGCCTTCTGGTTTGCCAGCTTTGTGACGAACCTCAGGTGTTTCAATCCCGTGGTCGACAGAATTTCTAAAAGCATGCACGAACGTCGCAAAGAGAGGCCCATAGATTTCCGGCACTACCGGAATCATGTCGTTTTTAAATTCCACATTACGAAGCATTTTATTTTCTTTTTCAGCGACACGGAAGGCAACTTCCTTGTACGGATCAAAGAAATTCTTAATTGGCTCAAATAGAAGATGCGCCAACGCATTTTCCGCCATAGTTTTCGCTTGTGGAATTGTTTGCAGCTTTTCCAAAAGCATATTGAGTTCAGTCGCAGAGATTTCGAGCATTCTTTCGCTAGAAAGGATTGATGCGCCCAAAATCTCTTTTGTTTCATTCAAGAAGTTGGTGAACTGCAGCTCTACAGCCTGGCATTGGCTCATCAAACGGTGAGCGTGTTCTTGGCTTGGGTTTTCTTTGTACTCCGTCAAGCGAGTCTCAGCATGATGACAGCTTTCAGCGACTGCATGAACCGAGAAGAGGGCAGCGCCACCTTTAAGCGTATGCAATGAGCGGAAGATAGCCTCTGAGTCCCATTGCGGTTGCGGTTTAGTAATTGCTGAACGCAATTCACCCAGCATATGTTGGGATTCACGGATAAAGCGACCCATTTCATTCTTGCTGCGGATCAAGTTAATGATCAGTTTTGCATGATGTTTTTCATTCTCGGCTTGCTTGCGGGCCTCAACCAGAGAAGTGATGTCAGATGCAACAACAACAACGCCGTCGATTTGATTTTCTTCATTACGAAGAGGGAAGTATTCGAGGGAAATATTACGGCCCTTGCTGTGAGGGAACTCCGCAGGTCCAAGCGGAGCCAAATCGTCAAATGGCAACATCTCCATAAAGAGAGTGCTCATCCATTTTTTGAAGCCGTCGGTTTTCTTCTCACCCAGTTTTAGGACATCCCAAATCATTGCGCCAGCAGGTGAAGTTTCGATAGTGTTTTCACAAGCTTTGGAAGAGACCTCTAGGCACAAGCCTTCTTTGTTGAAGATGAAGAAGCCTTGGCTCAAGCTGTCCAAGAGAGCCTTCATCAAACGGTTCATGCTAGAGATTTGTTGAGTTCTTTCCTCAACCATCTTTTCCAAGTTTTTAGAGTATTGTTCTAGTTCGGCGCGAGCTTTTTGCAAATCTAAGATGACATCTTCTTTTTGCTCGAGCTCGGCACGGTATTTCTTTTGTAAACGCTCTTCCAAAGTTACGTCACGCACGAAGACGATCCAGTGTTGGTCGCCAGCGTCGTTTTGGATCGGTTGGATCGTGATCTGAACTTTGCCTTTTTGACCTGAAGAAGTTTCGAAGTTTACTTCTTTGTACGGTGTTGGATCCTTTACGTTATTAAGATTGTCCAAAGCATCGATAGGTTCACTAAAGGTGAAGAGTTCTTTGAAAGACATTCCGCGGCTGATTTTACGGACTGAAAGTTCACAAACCACAGCGGCAGTTTCATTGCAATAAACGACCTTTGCCTCTGAGTTGAGGATGAAAGTCGGTTCTAGAAGTGTATCAAAGAGTGGGTAGTGTGCTTTCATTAGAACCCACGATTCTTTTGATGATGAATCATAAATTGCCGATCCGCCCAGTCGCTGTTTAAGCTCTCATCTGGGCCAAGAGCACGAATACGCCAGTAAATGTTACCGTAAGGGATTTTCTCGCGAACCAAGAAGCGAGTTTCACCCAAAGTTTTGCTCATAACTATGCGCGAGAAGCTTGCGTCAGAAGAGACTTCTACGTGGTACTTCGTAGCGTCTTGAACTGCAGCCCATTCGAGCCAAATCAGAGGTTCCATGTCTTTTTGTAAGAAGACCGTTGTTTTATCGTAAGGCTCAATGAGTTCTGGTGCTTTGAGTGTTTTCTTAAACACATAAGTCGTATCTTGAACGTTTGAGAACTCACTCATATCTTGAGAGCCTTCGCCAAGTGCCTTCACGCGTACAAAGTATTTTCCGGGCTCTGGCAAGCGCACAGTCCCGTCAGTCGTGTTAACTTCTTGTTGTACCGGATTCTCAAAAGTTGGGGATTTATCCATCTGTACAAGATAAGATTGAGCGTCTGGAATAGAAGACCAAGTTACACGTACTTCTTTTTCAGGAGGAACCGCGTTAATGTTCGTCTCTTTAATAAGAGTTGATGGAATTCCGCCCAACACAGGAGCGTCTCCGTACACTTCGATCACGCCAGTTTCGCTCGGATCACTGCTTTGTCCAAGTGCTGTGCGGGTATAAACACGGAAGTAATGCTTACCTGGCTTGTACTGAGTCCAAGTCGTTCTTGTGTTCTCGGTCTCGACGACTTGAGCACCAGTGAAACGAGGGGATTTGGAAATTTCAAAGCGATAGTCTTTTGCGACGTCGACGTCTGTCCAAGCCATTTGCGGAGAATTCGCGGCTGAAGGTGCGCGATCTTCGGTTTTTGGCATTTGGAAACGAATGCGTTTTTCCACCAGGCGAGGCGCTGGAGGTTTAACTTCGGCATTTACTTCAAATGTAAAGGCGTGAGGCTTCGACCAAGGCGAAGGATGTTTGTCTTTGTCGTAACCACGAACGCGGGTGAAGTATGGGCCCGAGCGTAAGTTCGGAGTAATAACTTCTTTTGGAGTCCATGCATCTTTCTCGACAAGGATATCACTAAAGTCCGCCGAGCGAGACAGCTGCCATTGATAGTTTTTGTGGCGCTCATCTGCTTGCCATGTGATCTTGGTATTTGCCTGCAAGCCAGTTGGTCCACTAAGGGCTTCGACTTTCACAGTCGCTTTATCTGTAGGAGTAACGACTTGAGGTGGCATCATGTAACTGAGATAGAATTTTTGTGAAGTTGAAGTAGCAAGATGCTTGCGGCGACTATCAAGGCCTTTGACACGCCAGAAGTAGGGACCTTCTTTTAAAGAGTCTTTCACGCTGATTTTTTGCTCGGCAGTCGTGCGCAGAGCCAGAACCTTTTTAAAGTCTTCTGTTTTTGCAATTTCAATTTCGTACTGACCAATAGGGCCGCGACCTTCCCACTCGAAAGCAAGTGGCAATTTGTCAGCCGCACGGTACATGTAGATATCATTTTTGGTGATCAAACGGACCTTGGCTTCAACCTGTCCTTTTTCGATCCCCTTTTTGGTGATTTGCAGAGCTTCGTTGGATTGAAGTTTCTGTTTTCCATTTTTGCCTGTGATCTCTGCATCGCCTGAAAGAACTTTTACATCCAAATCGCCAGTTTGAGAACGATTGATCTCGAACTTCGCATCTTTACCTTGGATCGTGTATTCTTCGCTGCCGGTTTTGATGCGAATAGGTGAGTTCCCGTTTCCAGTGAATTGACCAAAACGCAAATCCAATTCCATCTGACCATTTTTCAGATTCAAATTCACAAGAGAGTTCTCTTGGATTTGAATGACGCTGCCATCACTCAACTGGATTTGTGCTTCAGAGCCGTCGCCAGTAAAGATGCTGTCTTTGTTGAAGACTTGATCTTTTTTGTTTCCTGGAAGCCAGATGAAATTACCACTGTTTTTTCTGCGAACGTCATTGTTGGATGAGGAGATCGTTCCTATCAGTGGTTCATTACTTGTATTTTTTGGGAAGATGAGTGAGTCGTCGTATAACAAATACGATAGCGCTAAGAGGATCACGACGGATCCACTTAAAATGATTCTATCTGTTGTTGAAAATCTGTTAAATACACTCATCCACAAATCATTTCGGCTATTTGTGGAAATAAATTTACGGACTTTTGACTAAGATCTAAAACCTAGACCTACTCAGAGGGGTATTACTCGGGCATACTTAGATTGGTGAAAAAGTCTGGCATATCAATAAGATATAAAATCCTGCTACTGTTGACACTTATCCCGTTGTTAACCCTGTCGATCTATCTATTCCTAGCGGTTCAGATTTTCGAAAGCGACAAGGTTGCCTATGTCTTTGACTCGTCCAGCAACGTTTCTGGGGCGATGGCATCTCAAGTAAAAGCTCAATTGAACTCGCTCTTGAATGAGTCCAAACCTGTATTTCAAGATTTTTTGACGAATGGTGATTTCACTTCCCAGACCAGTGTTTTTTTTGCATCAGGATCTAGTCTAGAGTCCGTTGTTGCGTTTCGTTTCAATACGGAAACAAAAAAGTACGAAAAAAAAGCCTTCGCAGAAAAAACTGCGCGGACAACTGAGGGCATCTTGCTAGGTCTTGAAAAGATGATGCAAGGAATTTTCACGGAAGTGGAAGCGCAAGGTCGCACAGTAAAAGTTCCTTACCAAGATGACCGTCTTTTTATTTTTGAAAAAGTAAAAGGTGAGAAGGAAGAGCAGGGCACTATCTTTATGGTGATCGCGCGTCTTCCGGAAGTTGCAGAGATGTTCCGTGCTCAGTCTTCGCAAAGACTCTATCTAGTGTCTCGAGATGGACTGATCCTTTTCGGCCCAGAGGGAACAGTGGGCTCTCAGATGCAGCGTATTTTTCCTTTGAGAATTTTAGAAAATGCGAACAATAAAGTTGCTCAAGGGGCAGAGACCGTCAAAGACGCTTCAGGCACTGAGTTGTTGGTTTCTTATTCTCGTGCGGGTTTTGGTGACTTGATGGTGGTCTCTTCCGTCGATAAGAAAAAAGCACTTGGCGCGGTAGAAATCTTGATTCGCAAATCTTTGATCTTTTTCGGTATCTTGATTGCTGTCACGGCGATCATCAGCTTGTTAGCTTCAAGCTCTTTGACGGGTGCATTGACCTTGTTGTTTGATGCTACGAAAAAAGTTGCGGAAGGGGATTTCAACATTCGTGTGAATGTGAAGTCCACAGATGAAGTGGGAACGTTAGCGGACAACTTCAATTTGATGGCTGCCGAAGTATCACGTTTGTTAGATGCAACAGCACAGAAAGCGCGTATGGAGTCCGAGCTTCAAACCGCAAAAACTGTGCAAGAAACTCTGTTCCCAGAAACAACAGCAAAGATCGGCCCATTGTCCATTGCTGGTTACTACGAACCCGCAAGTGAGTGCGGTGGCGACTGGTGGCATTACTGTCAAGTTGGTCGCAAGATCTTCTTGTGGATCGGGGATGCCACAGGGCACGGAGCGCCGGCCGCTTTGATCACGAGTGCTGCAAAGTCTGCGTCTACAATTATCGAAAGACTCAATGTCAATCCGGCACAAGCTTTGGAACTTTTGAATAGATCAATTTATGACGTTTCAAAAGGCCGTATCATGATGACATTTTTCTTGGCCTCTTTTGATCCAGATACAGGCGAATTTACGTATGCAAATGCGTCACATGAGGCGCCTTTCTTGATTAAGAAAAGTGAAAACGCCCTGAAGAAGAAAGATTTGATACCATTAAATGAGGTGAATAATCCACGCTTGGGGCAGGGGCGCGATACGAAGTACAAGCAAACCAGTGTGACTTTGGATCCTGAAGATATGGTTTTCTTCTACACCGACGGGATTCCTGATATTCAAAATGGTGTGAAGATGACTTGGGGCGAACGCGAGTTTTTGAAGGCAATCATTAGTACAAATAAGGATTATCCGTCAGCCCAAGACTCTGTCGATCGTTTAGCTCAAATGATTCAGGACTATCGTCAGGGTGAAGTTCTGATCGATGACGTTACATTTTTTGTAGTCAAAAATGATCCGAGAGTTTAAATTTAGATATTATTTAGAGTAAGGACCGAACGAGGGAGCAACACATGTCGAAATTTGACGTTAAATTAAATAAAGCCGGTGAGAAATTGAACGTAGTTATGGCTGGTTCTATTGATGAAGACGCAGATTTTACTCAGTTAAGTCTTGCGGGCGCTTCGCAAATTGAAATTGAAATGGCTGGTTTGAAAAGCATCAACTCTTGCGGTATCCGCGAGTGGATTAAGTGGATGAGCACTGCTCCTGCCGCTAACATCACGTTCAATCAATGCCCGAAAGTAATCGTAGATCAGATCAATATGGTGGATGGCTTCTTGCCAACTAACGCCAAAGTTCAGTCCTTTTTTGTTCCTTATTACAACGATGAATCTGGTTCTGAAAAGAACGTCCTGTTTCGTCTTGGGACAGAATACACCGATTCGAATGTGACACCTCCGGGCGATGTTAAAGATGACGAAGGTAATGCCATGGAAATGGATGTTATCGAGTCCAAGTATTTTAAATTTATTAAAAAATAGATCGACCTAGGTCCTGTTTCTGTTTGAGAGTCGCTCTATAAGGTCTAGTTACATCATAAGTTCGTTTAATTTCACGTGTTTTCTTCCGAGAAGTCTTACGTGGAAGATTCAAAAATAAAAATCTTAGTCCTAGAAGATGACAGCACTTTGGGTGAAGCGCTTAAAGAAGCCTTCACGCGTGTTGGTCATCAAGTTTTTTTGGTTACAGAACCAGAAAAAGCGACTGAGGTTATCAATAAAGAGAAGATCGATATGCTCTTTATTGACTGTCTCTTGCCGCAAATCATGGGGATCGACTATGTCACTAAGATCCGCCAGGAAATGCCTTCTAAAACCCGCTTTAAAGTCGTTCTGATGAGCGGTATCTACACTGACAAAGACTTCATTCAAGATGCGACCAAGAAAACTCAGGCGGTTGGTTTCTTAAGAAAACCGTTTGATCTGAATGAGGCACTGAAGCTTGTCAAAGTCGATGAAAGCAATCGCAAAGAAGAAGCTTCTCCACGTAGAAGTTTGTACCAAATTTTCGGCCGTAACATGGTTTCTAACCGTGAAAAGAGAAAGCTAATTGAAGCTTTGGAAGAGGTCAGTGGCTTTGATTTGCCATTCGTCTACAGCCTTTTGGTTGAAACAAAAAGTTCAGGCCATTTAAACATTTACGGTGTCGATGGCAACGTATCTGGTGTGTCTTTATCTAATGGTGTGATCGTCGGCGTTGATATTGAAGATAAGACGACCTATTTAGGCGAGATGTTGATTCAAAGTGGATACGCGATTGTGGAGGACGTTCAGGAAGCTCTCAATGATAAGAGCCCACGTCGCCTAGGCCAGCGTATGATTCAAGGAAATAAACTGAGTCCTCACGCTTTTGATTTGATTCTAACAGAGCAAATGAATATCCGCTTGTCGCGCACGATCGTAGATCAAATGATCCGCATCAACTTTGCATCAGTAGAAGTAGAGATGATCGAGCCTAGCATTGACTCAGACTCTTTGTCTTACTTCTTGCACGATTGGATCGCTTCAAAACTGAGTGCTAATTGGTTGAAGTCCATGCATATGATGTGGGCGAGTTATCGTATTACTCGCAGCTCAACATATCGTGAAGATCATCCAGCATTGAAAATGTCTTTGATTCAAAGTCTTGAAGGATTTACGGATCACTTGGATCGTGGCGTAACCTTGATGGACCTTTTAGGCCAACCAGGTTATCACGAAGCAGCTGTTCATAAGGCGATTCATTTCCTGTTAACGAAAGGTCTTATTGCTTTCTCGAAATCTCAAGTTGTGGTCAGCCCACAAGAGCAATTGAAAACTCTTCGTAAGATCTTCACTGAAATCCAAGGTAAGAATCACTTCCAAGTCGTGGAATATTTCGGTTTGGGGCAAGAGACCGTTGCTAGCGTCAGCGGCATGGTTGAAGAATTCTTACCAGTCTTGGGTGCACAACCGAAAGACCCTAAGAGCGAAGCTTATAAGCTTTGGACTCAGATTCGTCAGCGCGTGACAGAAGCTTGTACATCTTATTTGGATGCAGGCCAACGTCAGCAGTACAAACAAAACAACATGAAATCTGAAGCCGAGAATAAACTTCGCGCGACATCTTTATTGGAAGAAGCGAAGAAGGCTTTGGAACTAAATCAGTATTCGAAGGCAATGAACTTCATGAATCAAGTCGTAGAGTTGAATCCTGCCATTGCACAGGTTCACTTGTACAATGCATGGGCGAAGGTTGGAACTTTGGATCCTGCTAAGAAGATTCAACAATTGAAAGATATTGAATTTGAATTGATGCAAGTCCCACCAGATGAACGCTACGATGCGATTTTCCCATTCGTGACGGGCCTTGTGCAAAAAGCAAAGGGCGACATCAGTGGAGCTCGTAAGTCGTTTGAGAAATGTTTGGCATTAAGTTCTTCAATGATCGTGGCTCGTCGTGAGCTAAACTTGTTGGCTTCTGGTTCTAACAAGCAAGACGACATCCTTAACATGGACCTTAAAAAAATGGTCTCTGGGTTCTTCAAGAAAAAATAGAGTTTTGGTTTCGGCTCAAGGATTTGGCTTGGGCTTCGAGGGGTTTCGGAGTCTTCCCGTCGGGGGTCGGCCTTCCGGGCCTTCGCAAGCGCCACGCCTTCGGCGTGGTTCGCGCCATCCAGGCGCCGCTTGAAGCCCCCTCTGGAAAGACTCCGAAACCCCTCAAATCCCAATCCAAATTTGCTCCGTATCTTCGTGTTTCCTTTGCACTGGGGCACGCAGATAGTTTTTAAATAGTAGTGCGGCTGCATTCTTTCTTAGAGCAGAAGATTTGTATGGAGTCGTTGACGAGTTTTTTTGGCGCGGTCGTGAACTAGAAGCGGTAGTTGGCGCCGCCGGTTAGTTGGAATTGCATTTTGGATTCGCCTGGATCGAAGCTGTATTGGTTTAGGCCTGCTCCGTAGCTCCAGCTGAAGCGCTTGTCTACGTGTTTGTAGGCTAGGGCTGTTAGTTGAATTGCGTTTTTCAATTTTACGTCGCCGCCGCCACCTAGTAAATAATTGAACTTGATGTCGTACCAGTCGAAATACTTTTTCATTTTTTTCGTTGCTGGTTTGTCGCTATAGAAATAGCCCACGCCAAATGATGTTACGCTGACTCCTGTTGCCTGAATCATTTCTACTGGCAATAAGAGACCCCATGTTTTGTCTTGGAAGTGGAAGCCTGCTTTAGATCTCCAGATCAATTCCAAGTGCGTGATGTTCATGTTGGGTTCGCCGGATTTTTTTAGTAACAGCAAAGATTCACGCGCATGCAAACCGAAATGCAAACGCGACCAATCTGCAGAACTTCCTACGAAGTTCTCAATCCACCACGTTCCATGCAAATCGCCGTAAATCTGTCCTGCGGGTGTCCAGTAGGATGCAAGGGCTCCCGCTTCGAACGGGAAGTCACGGTAGATGTCGTAGCCCGCGATATAGGAATTTTGTTCGTGATTGACACGCAGATAATGGCGGGAAGTTTCTCCGGCTGGGATCTTTTCAATACGCCAGCGGAAACGGTTGCCCTCTAGCTTTTCAACTCGGCCAGTCTCGTCACCCTCGCTAACAGTCGTTCCCGCAGCGATAGTTCCTTTAAGCTCTACATCGGGTTTGTAAAGGCGATCGAAAGAGTTTTTATCCAAAGATGGGCGCGCAGTATCAGCAGGCGTATTGCCTTTAATGTAAAATTCCTGGCGCATCGGAATGTCGCCTTCACCCTTCAAGTAAAGAATAGGGCGTTGCACGTCTAAGTTAAACTTCCACTCATCATCAGAAATACGAGTGACTTTTTCTTCGTTCACGGGCTCGGCACCAGAGGCCGTCAGGATGATTTCCTTTTTGTCTTCGCTAAGAACCACGTCCTTGAAATCGACCGGTTTCATGCGGGTTTCAACCTCGAGAACGGCCCCGGACTGGGTCATTGCACGGAAGCCGATGTTTTCATTTTCGTTGTTTAAGAAAATGATTCCCTGATGTCCTACATTTTTTCCGTTGATCTCTACAAACGGTGGTCTTTTTCCCTGGCCACGCGCTTTGATTGTCAAACGATTGTTCTGAGAAGTCAGGTAAGTCTCTTTAGAGCAAAGATAAATCTTCGTATCCAGATTCGTGCGGGAAATACAGAAGTTCATAAAAGGGAAATATTTCATGTCTTCAATCAAAACCGGATTAATCTGATCTACGACAAGTTCTGCAAGTTGAGTACGGACAGTTTTGTCTTGTCCCTCTTTAGGTTCGGCATTGACCAAGCGAATCTGTCTGCGGCTGACGTTTGTGGTCCAAACGGCTTTGCCGGTATTGTCTTTGATCAAAATCGAACCCTCTTTCAAAAGACCTGATGGCCAAATGAAGCGAGCACGGTATTTTCCTGGAAACTGAGTTGAGGGAGCGATTTGGAAGCCAAAGGTCGTCGAATCGATGACGATATCGCCGATTTTGATATTGTCTTCATCTATCAGATTGTATTCAAAACGTTGTGGCAAAACTTGGATGTTGTTTTTGTCTGCCTGAAAGAAAAGGGGAATGGCTTGATCGGCCTTTTTTGCGGCTTGCGCCTGCGCCAGAAAAGGAGTGCCGAAAACGATTAGTGAAAACAGAAATCGAAAGCCAGTCATATTGTTTTTATTGTGAACACTGAGCTCACAACTTGCAAACATTTACTCGAAAGTTTTGCGAATTGTTTGCAAGTCGTCACCATTGAGAATGGCCTGAATGACCCCATAGGCTGCAGCCATCTTCGACAAAAAGTCTTTTCTCTGGTTAATACGAATGCGTTGTGGATGTTGTCCCCAGGCATCAAGAATGCGCTGATTCAGCATCTCGGCTTCGGAATAAGACTCGGTACGAATAGGATTTGTCGTATCGTAATTACCGTTCCCTGCAGTATCCAAGTGAACTACCCAGTCGTAGCGAGAATACTCTTTTTCTGGAGTGGAATTGATGAGCTTGAAAAAGTTCTGAGGATCTTCAGGCCAATATGCCAATGCGTCCATCGAGCCGCGGTCACACACTAAAAGCTGCGGTTGGTGTTCGAAATAAATCAGATCTTCGAGTTCTTTTTGTGTGTAGTAGATGGCTTTTTGCGCATGAATTAAGCCGTGACGAGATTTGATACGAGGAAAGCCGCCGCGATAAAGAATACTTGCAGATTCAGGAACAACAGAAACCACTTTACCGAGTTCCTTTTGGAGAGCTTCAATAAGAGTCGTTTTGCCGCCGGAAGGTCCGCCAGTTACAGTGATTTTAATTGTTTTCATAAATTCCTCATTCCCGAGGAATTCTAAAACCAATATCTCAACTTGAAAAGAGTTTTAGAGATCAAAAGCCACCAAAAAGAACGTCGTTTGTTCTTCTCAGGATCTAGCGGTAACGAAGATGCGAGGTCTTTCTCGAATTGTTGAGTGATGTTGCCTAAGCTTTGTGCATCCATGAAGACGGCCTCAACTTCTAGGTCATGAAGCAGGCTACGATGATTTAAGTTAGAAGAGCCGAGGCTGGCCCATTGATCGATCACCATGTATTTAGCATGGAAGACGCGGGGCTGGTATTCGTAAATTTTTGCACCCTGTTCTTGAAGTATATAAGGTAAATGATAAGCCGCCCATTTTACAAAGGGAACATCCGTCGGGCCCGGAATCAGAATTCGAACATCGACACCTTTTTTTGCAGCCTTCGCTAAAGCGCGAGCGATGGCTCTTTTCGGAAGGAAATAAGCGGTTGCAATGTAGACACGCTCTTTGGCATTTAAAATGCGGCGGCAAAGATCTTTATACAAGTGACGACGAATACGGTTGTTGGGGTTGAGACGAACTAAATCGTGCCACTTTAAAACGGTCGCAATTTTTTCGCGCACATAGTTGGCATCTCGAGGTAACAGAGCTCGTCTTCGAGCAAAAGCCCACGCCAGGTCATACGCTGCCATCAAGCTTTCAAGCGCGGGACCTTGAACTTTAACAGCGGAATCTCGCCAAGCTTTGTCGCCCATCACTTTCTCAAAATGCAGCTTCGTCATGTTGAAACTGCCAAGAAGAGCAAATTCCCCATCGACGATGACAGTTTTTCGATGATTGCGGCGATTGGCTCTTTCGAAAACACTGGGCGCTTTAGAAAAAATGGCTTCTGGCAAACGCGCCAACCAGTGCAGAAATCCTGGGATCGGATGATAAACTCGAAAGTGAATGCCTTCTTGGCGACATCGTTTTGCTAAGGACTCTGTCCAGAGTAGTGAACCCACGCCATCAACGAGCAATTGAACTTTACAACCTCTTAAAACAGCTAGCTGAAGCTCGACAAGGAGGATCTCAGTGACGCCGTCCATTTCGAAAATGTAGAACTCCACCGTGATGCTTTTTTTTGCCCGGCGGATACTGGAGATAAGTTCTGCGAAAAACTCATCGCCGTTATGAAAAAGTTGTACGTGTTCCCAAGTTTTATTCATGCTGCAATGTTCAATGATATTTTGGTCGACATCACTAAAAAGTCGAGTTCATAATATTTTTATGGAAAATATCGCTATGCGTTTTACGCTGTTCTCTCTTCTGCTTCTTGCAGTTTTTGTGGCTCCTCAAACGGGTTTGGCAGACGAGGCGAAGACAGTTGTGGGTTACGTTTCGACTGAAAATCAAGAGGCCTTTGAGAAAACCATCAAGCCTCTTTTTGAAGAATTTAAAGGCAAATGCAAAAACTGCGAGATCGTTAATAAGACTCCTTATGACGATAAGGGTAATTACTCAGAAAAAGATCTCGTTGAGAAACTGAAAGCACCAGATGCGGATGTTTCTTTCTATCTTTTTTCTTGGAACAAAAAAGCAGGCGAGCCTTACAAGGACTTAGTGGCTTTGCTCGAAGAAAAAGTAGCATCTGGCAAGCTCGTCATCGCGCCGACAGGAAAGGCAGCGAACGGAGAAGCTGGATTGCCACTGAGTCGTTCTGTCATGGGACAGGCGAAAGATGTGATTATCATCGGTGAAGCCCTCGAAAGAGAGCGTCTTTTACCACAAAGCTATTTTGGTCCCGAAATGTTATCGGCGATTCGCCCTCCGAAAGAATATATCGGACAGGGATATAGTCCTTTGTATTTTGGTGCAAGACTTGCGGCGGTTTGGAATAAACGCAAACCCGCAGAGTGGCTCGAGCACTTCAAAACGAAAAAGCTAAAAAGCCGAAAAATTTGGCTGGATGCTGACGATTTGTTAGGTCGATAGTTCGGCGTTTTAGCGCCCTGGAAAGAGTTCCACACGATCACGGTGTTTTGCAGGGATTTGCTTTCGTAACAATCGTTGTGCTTCATCCCAGCTATAGCGGCTAGACGAGTGAATCAGCACAATGCGCTCACTTTCAATTTCATCCAACCGAGGCAAGATCTCTTCAAGATGTGTATGCCCCCATGTACGAGCATGCTCGACGGATTTTTTATCATCTAGATAGGTTGATTCCATCAAGAGTACTTTGGATTTTCGAATCCATGGGCGGCTGTCTAAGAACTCAATCTGTGTATCTCCGGTAAAGCTTACTAGCGGAGTTTGTGAGACCTCATTGACATCTTCTCCGTTTTTTCTGAGTTGAATCAGCTCTTCTTTAGAAAGCCCCTGATATTTTGTAGAAAGTTTTTTGTGATTTTCAAACAGGGTATAGCCAAAGGATTCAATTCTGTGGGTGGTAGGGAACACCTTCATAAAGTAATTCCCTTTGATCGGGATTTCTTCGTCGGCTTTCACGGGAATGAATTCGTATTTGTACTCGTGTTTTTCGATCTCTTCCCAGATTCTCATGATGCGATCCATGGGCTCTACGAGGCTTGGTGGCATGTAAAACTTTGGGGCTTCTTGGCGGGCCATCGCTTTCTGGGAAATGATATACGGAATGCCAGCGGCATGATCTAGATGGCCGTGGCTGATGAAAAAGTTTTTAAGATTTAAAAGAAACGGGTAACCCTGGGCGACGTCAAAGGTGAGGGACAAGTCCGGCATGCTGATAGCTGTACGGATTCCTGAAAGGGAGATTCCTTTTAGGTTTATGCCGTCATAGCTATATTCAGCTCCGTTTGTCAGTCCCATCAGTGAATACAGCGTGCCACAATGTCATGTCCGATCCAAGCCACCGGGTTTTGCGGTTTCCAGGAGCCGTGTAACATAACATATCCGCAAGATTTAAAGACAACTTCGCTAAGCTCGAAAGTGATCAACTTCTTTTCGTCTTTATGAAGGGCAATCAAATCCTCGGAGCATTTCAACATGGTCTCAAGCTGTGTTTTGCTGCTGTGTTGTGGCCACTTTTCAAAAACACAATGAGCCTTGATCTCGGAGTCCGTGAAGTAAGTGTCTGTGAGCTTTAAGATGTCGGCTAAGCTGTGACCGTCTTTTAAGAGGTCTTTACAGTCTTGAACGATCTTCTGGCCTGCAGGCGTGTTTCCGCACTCTTTTTCAACAGCTCTCACGAGAGGGTAAAGTGATACTTCAACTCCTTGGAAGATCGAGCTTGAGTTTGTCAGAATCTCGGGACAGTTGTAGACGCAGACAGAAATGCCTTTTTTGTGGGCTTCTATTGCGATTTTTTCTAGGTTCAGTTTCGCCCAACCTTGAATATATGGCGTATAAGTTTGCCATTTGTACTGGTCATTGATCAAAATTTCAGTGCCATGATAGCCGTAAGCTGTATAGGCAACATGACCCCCTTGAGCTTCAAGTTTTGCTCGAAGTGGTGCTGATAGGTCTAATAAATGACGAAGAGTTTCGGCTGTGACTTCGTTAAAGCTTAAAGAGCAGAGTTTGCCGATATCTGAGTTCCAAAGTTGCTCGGACGCCAAATAGCGATCACCGCTGCCTTTGCAAGTGCGGTTCATCAAAGGCATGACGATTTTCGTGCGAGGAACGCCGCCGGCCATAAGATGCGCAAATAGAACGTTGGCCCCTTTCGGGATGTATTGCTCAAGCTCTTTTAAAAACTTTTCGGTGTTCTGGCGGAAGCGAGTGATGCCTTTTTGACGGCTCTCTTCGAAAGATTTGAAGTCGAGCTTTGCGCTTTCCCAGTCTGACAGTTTGACGTCTTTAAGTTGGTCGATCGGGGTGTGTCCTTGAGAGTCCGGCTCTAAATCAAAGCCTGCTTCAAGTGGAACATTGATGAATGGTTTTGGAATATTTTGTGACTCTTCAGTATTAAGCGGACGCAAAACCCCGGCATCGCGGCGACCTACTGTTGCGCGGACAATCGTCATTCCACGGGCCTCAGCCTCTTCCACTAAACCGTTGGCATAACCTCTCTGAAATAGTTCACCAAAAAGGACAAGGACGTCTCCTTTTTTGTAAGGACTCAGTTCAGGTTTTTTCTTCAAAAATGCCGCCGAATTCATGGGCTATCTCCCTCTGAAAATAAACATTATTTTTCTCTTAATGGTGACAGAAGGGTCAAGTGACAATACAGCAATCTTGACTCGCCAAGCAATAATTGGTCCTATCAAGAGATGCGAATTGTCTCGATGGTACCTTCTTGGACTGAAACTTTATTACGCGCAGGAATTCCTGTGGTTGGAAGAACACGTTTTTGTATTCACCCCGCAGAACTTGTTAAGAATATTCCAATTGTCGGTGGGACCAAAGAGGTTCAGTGGGACATCGTGCAAGATTTAAAGCCCGATTTGGTGCTGCTGGATAAAGAGGAAAATCCTTTAGAGATGGCTGAGGAGTGTCCGTGCCCGTATTTAGCAACGGATGTTCATTCTTTGGCGACCTTGCAGTTTGAACTGCAAAGACTCGGTACAGAGTTTAAAAACCAGCAGCTAATAACCTGGTCACTGCAATTGCAGGCCATTATTGATCGTGGGCCTTTGCATTGGAGTGAAGAAAATATTCCGGGACTAATTGAATGGGTGATTTCGCCAATGCGTCCTGGGCCGCGACCCGTTTTATATGTCATTTGGAAAAAACCTTGGATGGCCATCAGTCGTGAAACCTATATTGGGTCCGTACTGAAACAGCTGGGTGCCGACGTCATTCATTTTCCTGAAGAAAAATATCCAGTTATTGAAATTGAAGATTTCCGCGAGTCCTTGATTTTATTCTCTTCAGAGCCTTATCCATTTCACAAAAAGATTGAAGACCTTCGCAAAGAAGGTCTTGCAGGAGCTATCGTGGATGGAGAGTCTTATTCGTGGTTCGGGATCCGCAGTCTAGAGTTTCTGCGAAAGTGTTACGGTCACTAAGGACGGGTGTCATTGTAGGAGCCCGGAATATTGGCAGAGCCGCTATTAAAGAGCACATCTAAACCGTTCACGACATTTTTCTGATCATTGTGGTCGCGATCCGAAGCCGTTGGCGTTTTGATGACGCCTTTCATGAAGTACATCAAACGATCAAATTCTTTTTCTCCACGAAGTGCGATAAAGAAATTACGGTTCACTTCATTGCCAAAGTCTTGCATATTCGTGCTGGATGTTTCCTGAGCTAGCAAATAGTAACTTTCATTGCGCATGATCGTCTTGGTATTGTCTTCGCCCGTGCAAACCATCAAACCACGAGTCGCGACGTCTACTTTTTTATCGTCCGTATAAGCAGGGTTAATAGCACCCTCATAAAGCCCTTTCTTCATAAAGAGGGCTGGGTTGATTTTCACTATAGAGCATTCTTGATAGCGATTGAATTGTAGTTGATAAATATTCTGTTGCATCACCGGAGAGATGTTGGTTGTGACCGAAGTGCTATTTGCCGTAGAAACCGCCGTGGCCTCTGACTGAGCAATCGAATAACTTGCAGTGACGCCGATCGAGAAGATCTCGGCAAACTTGTATGAAAGCCCTGAGTTGAAGCCTAAGGACTTCGTTACATACGACGAGTTTGTGAATGATTTCGACAAAGAAATGTTATTACCTACCGAGATACCCGCATTGTATCCCTTTAGATGTTTGAACCCACCAATGTCTTTTACGAAAAGGCGTTTTTCAACAGTGAACAGCTTTTCTGGGTTTTTCGCGCGAATGCCGCAGTTGATAAGTGCACGTTGGCCAGTCACGTTCCAATCCCAAAGGTCTTTATTGATATAACTTCTAAACCAATAAGCACACAGGCCGCGAGTCAAAGTTGTGTTCAGTTTTCCGGTCGTTGCGAAGGCGTGAAGTTCTTTCGTGATTTGAGCGTCTGTTAGTTTCGTAGGTGCTTGTAGTAAAATAGCGCGTAAATCCGGAGCCTGTGGAACTCTATTGGCGCGAACAACTTGCAAAGAATTTTTCTTCGCAAAAAGATCCATGTCTGATTGAGCTTTAAGCACCTCTGTTTGTTCTTTACGGGCTTGCTCGCCGAATTTGATATATTCGCGAACCACCGATTTGTTGACTTCAACGACTGGCAATTTCTCTGCCGTCAAAAATTCGTTGGCTTCTTTCAGAGTGATCGGTGCCAAGTCTGCAGAGTCGCGGTCTGAATTCAGAATCATCGCGGCGCTGAAAGTACGGTTGTAAAGGCCCGTAGATGAATCTATGACCTCGTCTAAAGATGCGACTTTGTTTTTAGGGGTCACTTCGCCGTTTTTATCGACGATCACTTTGCTTTCTTGAACAGGGTCTAGTTCAACAAGCAAGGTGTTGCGGTTTCCAAGAGCCTTTAAGTCAGAGGTTTTAAATTCGATGTCGGCTTTGATGTCGCCATCTAATGTAGATACCAGCTTTTCGGTAGAAGCAATGTAGGTTTTTTGGCTGTAATAGTCGCGATTTTTAATCAACGCCATTTTTAGCAAGTAAACACCCGGACGGATTTTTTGAGCGCCTTCCATGCGGCCAGTCGCCATATCACTGAAAACAGAAACAACCGCATCCAATTTGAAGCGCAGTTTTTTCTTTACACTCAGATTCAGGTACTTGTCGATGTCATAGCTATAAGACAAAGTCGAGTAGTTGAAACTTCTCAATGACAATGTCGACGGCAGTACATTTTCTTTTTTGCAGTCGGTGATGACATGCTCTTCGCTGTAAGGGAAGCGAAGGTCACGGCCTTTTGCGCCGATGTCCCATGGATTTATGGCCACACGGATGCTTTCTTTGATGGCAAGATCTTTATTCTCGATATCGATGTTTCCAATCAAAGACTTATGGCATTCGTAATATTTAAATTTGATGATTTCATCCCAGTTAACGCAACCCATGTTGTCGGCATTAAGTTTCGAAATTTCTTTACCAGCTTGTCCTTGTTGACGGAAACCTTGAACCTTAAAGCTATAGCCACGGGTGATTTTCTCATCGAGACCGTTTTTGAAGCAGGCTTTGACGTTATAGATGATTTCGCGTTCAGAAGTATTTTCTTTAGCAACACGCAAGAATGAAATTTCAAGCGGACTTACTTCGATACGGGCTTTGACATAGCCCTCTTTAGTGTCGGAGTTTTCAGCCTGTTTGTCTTCCAGTTTTGAATTAATGAAGTCTGCCAGTTTAAAACCAGGTTTTTGAGTCACGACTTTCATAAGTCTTAAGAAGCTCGCACCTTTTAACTGATCGTGTTCGCCAATCATATAGGCGCCTTGGAAGTTTCCGATGTTTTCATTGGCGCTTTCTGCTGTGATATCAAGACCCAGTACTAGCTGGCCAAAAGCAGGCTTGGTCGTGAGCTTAAGAGGGGATTTAATAAAGAGGTTGCCGTTACGAACATCCGAAAGCTCGACAGAGGATTCCGCAAGAACGCGGTTTTTTTCGACACCGTTTTCAACAATAGAATGGATGAGGTAAACTTTTGTTTTGAAACGGCCTTGGCTGATCGGACGAAGCACTGTTTCGCCGTTCATAGCCTGAATTTGTAATTGTGGGGCCGCCATCAATTCCATATTCAGGATCACGCCATCTTTTGTGAATTGCTCTTGCGTGCTTTGAACGCGCATTTCATTCACCCAAAGTTTGCTTTTTATTTCTTGAGCGTCTTCTTTTTTATCTTCTCCGGAAAGGGCCGCCTTCACATCCTCGTCGCCAGTTGCTAGGCGGGTGGGTGTGGTGTTTGATAGGTTCACGACCGCTTGGGACTTGTCCGTATCATTCCAAGGATTGATTGCAAATTGAGCTACGCGAGAACCTTTGTGAAGTCCCGTCGCTGTGATTTTTCTTTTCCACTCAATATAAGTTGGTGTTGCGAAGTAATTAAACGGAACTTCTTCCATCCAGTTTAAGCAACCTTTTTCATCGGTCTTAAGTTCCTTGTTGATCTCTTCGATGCGGAACGGATGACCAATCAAAGGTTTTGATTGAGCTTGATCTTTTAAGCATGCCGAGAAGTTGAAGGTTTTGCTTTTCGGAATCGCATAGTCCTTGTTTAAATTTGAAGCGACAGCATCACCCTTGATTTCCGTTACAAAGAAAGTGGCGGCCGCTGTTTCATCAGATCCTTCACGCGCCTGCGGTGTTGGAATATTACACGCCGTCAGTCCCGAAAGACTTAATACCAAGAATGTCCAGAATAAGAGCTTAGATGTTGGCATAGAAGGTCTCCAGGAAGATCATCAGACTTTTCTCGCGACTTTGAACGGGGCTTAAATAAATCACTTCAGCTTCGCTGTAAGAAGCACCTACGCGAAAGCCGTTTCTTTTGAAGTTAAGGGCAGATTCAACATTGAAACCAGCGCGATTAGCATGGAAAAACTTGGCAGGGCTAAAATACGCGACAACAGCATCTGGTTCGATGCGGAAGCTTGTGACCTCAAGCTCCAGACTTTTTCTGCCAACAAAGAAGAACTCGGACCCAGCCGTCGCAGAGTAAGCGCGATTGAGTGTCGTTGGTGCTTTTTCGTTTTGTAAATAGTTGGCTCTTCCAGTGAAATCCCAGCCACGCATCACCGGGAAGCGTAAAGAACTTAGAGCTTCCAAACCTTGGTAGTTGTGAACAAAACGGGATTCGTTTTCGCTGATAGAGTTTACGGTATTACCATGAAGAGAACTCTCGTAGGCAACAGCACTTGGCAAGTTGTCATAGGCAAAGGCACCAATGCGGTTTTTCCAGAAGTATCGAGGAGTTTCATAGTTCAAAGACAACGAAGCGCTTAACAAGCGCGGCACCGATTCAACACCCGTGGTGTTGGTGCTCATAGACACTGAAGTCGGAGTCGCTTGCTCAATATCGATCAGAGTTTGAAAGTTACCAACTTCGAGAAGTTTTAAATTTGCACGCACCGCTGGGAAAGCACGTTCGCTAATCAAAAGCTCGGTGTGAATGGTGCCCTGATTAAGGGCGCCGCCTGAAAGTAGAAGGGGATTGATCAAACGCCAGTGAGCACCAGCTTCTTTAAGAACAAATCCGCTTTCATTTTTGCGCTCGCCATCGATGGATTGAAAGCTGCCGCTTTCAAGCTTTACCAACGCATCGAGGTTCAGGAACAACGAAGGATGAGCCAAGTATTTCGTTTTTGTTTCAAGCAGAAAGGCTGTGAATTGGCTGGTGGATTGGGCGTCTTGCATGTTGGCGCCGCCAAGACCGGCACGCCAAGTGGACTGGATTTCTGCAGCTAAAGACAACGACGCGCCTAAGAGGTGGATAACCCCTAAAATCAATATAAACAGCGCTGGTGTGAGCTTCAGCTTTTTCATTGAACACCCTTCTGAAGCTTAAGATGTTCAAAGTTCGTGCTACGTTTTGTAAGGCTAACTAGCTGATCCCACTTAGTCTTCCTGTTCGGGACACAGTCACTGTGACGTTTTAGGCTGGCACCTGCTGCATTAGGAGGCTGTCTCAGAATGAGACGGAGGCGAAATCCTATCGTCTCCGGACGGGGATTTGCCAAGGAAGTATGCTTAAAAATTTTTGATCTCTTCCCCTAAGGGGGACGGCCTTCCGGGCCTCACGCAAGCGCCACGCCTTTGGCGTGGTTCGCGCCGTCCGGGCGCCGCTTGAGCCCCCTTACGGAAAGAGCCCAAAAATTTTTAAGCTTACTTCCTTGGCAAATTGTCTCGAATGCGTAGGTCTTCGGTTTTTTACTGGTCCGCCGTACTTTAGCGAAGGTGGAAGACACCTTTTGGAAAGAGCGCGCGAAGTTTTTAGTTCTACTTCGCGCTGGTGAATTGTCTTTGGATTTTTGGATCTTCTTTTTTTGCTTAGAAGTTGATGCCTAAACCTAGGGTGCCGTAGAAGGTGTTTAGGGTGGCGCCTTGTTCGGTTTCTTTTTGTAAGAAATAGTATTTTTTTGCGCCGAAGCCTGCTTCGCCGTAGAAGCGGGGGGTCCATAGTATTTTTCCGTGGAAGTTTATGGAGTAGTCGTCGCCGAGTGTGTATTTGGAGTCCATGGCTGTGCTGTATTTTACTATGTCTAGGTCTACCCATTTTGGATAGCGGAAAATTGGGACTAGGTTGAAGATGTCGTCGAAGAATTTTGGCATTGAGCGGGCCCAGAAAATTCCGTAGCCTAATTTTGGAACTTTGTAGTCGCTGTAGTTTAGATTTTCATACGAGAGCACCGCGCCCCAGCTTTCGTCACGCTCCCACAAACCTGGAGAAAAGCGATATTTCAAATCTACGATCGTAGAATTGATTTTTACTTTCTGAGAGGTGCCATCTTCTTTGTCAGCTTCGATGTCTGAAAGAAGATTCATATACTTGGCACTTACGCCCCAACGCTGTCTTGAGAGGTAATACTGATCCCAACCAGCGATGCTATTAAACCAATATCCTACATGGAATTCGGTCATCACTGCGGTGCTAGAACCCGAAGTCAGTCCCGTTAAGCGTAAGCTCGCTTCGCCCGCATAGCCACGATAGATATCTAAGTATGCTTTGTGTTCACGTTTGTCGTCTTTCACCATCAAGTAGCTGCGATTCCACTTGGCCTTTTCAGGATTCACGGTCTCCCACTTCTCAGGCTCTGTCTTTCCGTCTTGCAGGTACTTTAGACTGTCATTTTGCGAGTAGGTGGCACTCAGATTTTTTTCGCTGACATAAGGGCGCAGCTTGTTTTGTGGTAGGTATTCTACCGCGATGTCGTATTGGAAAAAGGCTCCGGCTTTACCAGGTAAAAAGACCTTATTCTGTGAAACTTTGTATTCGGCTTTCCAAAGTTTGTTCGTGGGATCTAGTGGATCTTTGTTGGAAAGTACTTCGGATTTTAAAAACACCGGAGCAGGGTTTTCTGCGACCAGTTGGCTGAGATCTGGATTTTTATCGTCCGTTAGAGCCATATCGTAGATTTTTAAAACCGGAGCAACTGTAGTAAATTCGATAGAGGCGCCGGATTTCAGCTGAGCGAAAAACTTGTTTGGTTTTTCATTGTCGGCCGTGATTTTGCCAGCAAGCGGCTGTGTAGCATCTTGGAATTTTACTTGGGCAATGCCAGGGTCTTTCTCGTTAATTTTCTTCTTTTTAGATTTCTTTTTGCCTTGAGTAGGTTCTTCGTTGTCAGCAACTTGTTGAATCTGCATTTCGATCTGTGTACCAACTGTTTTCATTGCATAGAAGGGTGTGCAGATGCGCGCCGTAGACTCACCTTCGGTGTTTTTTAAGCAGAATTTGTAGTTTTCATCAATCTTAAGGTCAGGACCTGGTTCGCTCTTAGATCTGAAGAAAGCATAAGTCTTTTTCAAAAGAGAGTTGTTCTCGATGTCCTCTTCTTTTTTGCCTTGCTTGCGAAGCTGATCTTTTACTTGCAAGATCTTTTCGTGCCAGCCATCAAGTTCTGCTTGCTGCAAGTTTTTGCTCCAGATCGTATTGCCTTTAGAGTCCGTAACTTCTAAAAGACCAAACGGAATGATTTCTCTTGGCCAATCGAAAAAGAGCACCATGTCCTCTTGATTGTAGAACGCCATCTTAGAGCCCTCGGCATCCAATTTTTGACGAGAGGTCAGGTTGATAGAGAAGAAGTCTTCTTTAAGAAGTAAAGGACCCCATTGAAGACTTTTTCCGTAGCTTGATTGCAGGTCATAGACAATGCTTGGGCCCGAGACCTTGACACCGTTGTTGACGACATCAAACCAGAGAGGTTTTTTGTAGATGGTCTCACTCTGAGATGCGGGACTTGGTGATGGCGATGGTGCTATCGCCGCGGCCGGAGTTGTCGCTGGTGTTTGCGCGAATGCGAGCTTCGTTACGAGTAAAGAGAATACGATCAGGTGTTTCGTAAAAGTGAAGTGGCTCATATCTAAGTTATCGGAGTGTCTAGAATCTTCTGAAGCCATTCCGAGAAAAGTTCTGAATATGAAGGCATATATATAAAAATATGTTTGTCCGCAGAGTGAAAAACAGTCCTATTTAGGTTTCATTCTGGAACAAGCTGCAAGGATTTTTATGTTGTTTATAAATGCTTTTCACACCACTCAACGACGTACTGGCTTGAGTGTCTGTGTTGAGAGAGCTCTTGACGAAGACTATCAGAAAAACCTTGAGGCATTTTTTCAATCAACTTTGTAAGTTCCACTTTCATGGCGGTGATGTCAGTAACTTCGGTCACGACAAATTGGCCGATCAAAGTTTTCTCTTTAAACAAAAGAGCTTCGCGGTTGTTGTGATGGAACGGTCCTACGATTACGGGCAGACCCGCAGCTAGAGGCTCCATCACACTGTGCACTTGCTTTTTGAAAGAGCCGCCGACAAATGCGAAGTCTCCCCAAGTGTAGAGCTCGGCCAAAACGCCAATTTCATCAATAATCAAAACGTCTTCGCTTTGCCAAGAAGAAGCTTTTGAATATTTACAATAGGTAAGGCCCAGTGCTTTTAGTTCAGCCTCTAAAGGCTGCATGTGACCTTCGTTGATCTCGTGAGGCGCTAAGACCATTTTGCAACGAGTTTTTACTTGCGCAAATGCAGGGAGCAAAACTTTTTCATCTTCAGGCCAAGTGGAACCAGCGACTAAGACGGGACTAGCTTTCGAAGGACGAAGCTCGTTTTTTATGACCTTAGGATGCGCCAGACGATGGAAAACCTGATCAAAGCGTGTGTCACCATGAACGTGAACTGGGACCTGCAGGCCTAAACGATCCAGCTGTCTGACATCTTCCGTAGAGACACAGAAAATTTCTGACAATTGACTAAGAGCCCAGCGAGTCACTTCGGCAGAGAGGCCCTTTAGACGTGAACTGTTGCTGGCGAAAGTCGCCGAGAAAAGCAAACTTGGAATGCCTTTTTGGTGGCAAGCTTCTGCCATTACCGGCCACACATCGGTACGGGCGATCAACAAGCAACGAGGTTTCCAAGTTTCTAAGAACTGTTCACAGTTTTTTTGGAAATCCCAAGGCAGTGCTCCCCATGCATCAACATCTATCAAAGTTTTTAAAATCTTTTTTGCAGACGGTGAAGAGAAGGTGACGATGATTGGAGTCTGAGGATATTTGTTTTTAAGCTCGCGAATGACGGGGCGAGCATATTCAATTTCGCCACTGGCCGCATGAATCCAGAAAGGTCTTTTAGAGGCAATGTCTTTTGCGGGCTGATTGCTTTTCACTTCAAAAAAAGAGGCGTTTTTATCTTCAACCATCTTGCGAGCTTTGCCGCCTAAGATCGGGCGCAGCGCCTGCAAAAGGCCAAAAGCAAAAGGGTAAAGAAAGTATCGATATAGCGGCGCTATCACAAGAGCGATCCTAATTTTGCCCGCACTTCTGCGGCGACTTGCTCTGGGGTGATGTCGACAAGGCATTGATGGTAAACCTTATTTACGCAGGGTCCTTGGCCATGTTTACTGCAAGGACGACAGGACAAATTCAGCTCCATGATTTTTGTACTAGTGCGAGAAGGAAACCCAAAAGGAGCAGGCCCCATGAGTGCAATTGTTGGTTTGCCAAGCTGCTCTCCGACATGCAAAAGGCCCGTATCATTGCTGACTAACACTTGCGCTTTTTTCACGAGCGCCGCGCTCACAGTCAGGGGCGCTTTGCCAGCAGTGTTGAGTATTCTGTCGGGGGCGATTTTTTCGATCTCTTCGATAAAACGATCTTCCGGACCGCCTAACAATAAGAAATTCACGTCAGGCATTAGTTGAATCAATTGCTTGAAGTGACTGACAGGCCAGCGTTTTAAAAAGTACGCAGCAGACGGTGCTAAGGCGACGTACTTTTTCTCTTTCCAAGTGCCCAGCAACGTATCGGCTTTGCTCAGGTCCGCTTCGTCGATAAAAATCTGCGGTGTTTGTGGCAATGCCTTTGAAATATTCCACGGAGTCAGTGGTTCCAGCAAATCTCTTTGCCCCGAGAACGGTATTTCGTAAGTGTTTTTATGAAGTCTAAAAAGTAAAAATCTTTTCCAGCGTTTTTGCGAGCGGCGAATAAACAGCGTCGAGCGGAAAAGTCCCAAGCGCCAGTACACAAATCGTGAGCGCAAGTTGTTATGCGCATCATAGATGTGGGTGTAATGATTCTGACCCATGAGACTTAACAAAGACCACAAGCCTTTGAGTCCACTCTTGCGATCGTACTCCCAAATGCGATCAATAGCTGGATGATGCTTCAGAAGAGGCGCCATATCCTTGCGAGTAATCCACTCGATTTTTGCATTGGGATACGCTTTTTGGATGGCCGAAGGAATGCTAAGACTTTGAGTCACATCCCCGAAACTAGAAAAGCGAATGATTAAAAAACGGGCTTCCGCACCGTTGGTTTTTTCAGCCATAAAGGGACTCTAGCAAAGAACCCCCAGGCTGGCAAAAGCCAAGCGCCAAAAAAGGGCACATGTCGGTATTTTAACACCCAGGGCGCAAAACAATGCCTTTGAATGGGGCTTTTGTGGGCATGCCTTTTGATGAATAAAGACCCGCAGGGAGAAACCATGCGGAACTGGTACGTCTTATCTTTAGCACTTTTAGCCCTTTTTGGGGTGGAAATCCTGGCGAGCTCCGCCCAGGCCCAAGTGCGTTCAGATCTCCGCTTGTTCTCGGATTCCTTTATTAGCCCATCCTTTGAAGCCAATCAAAAAACCAACTATCAGTTTGTCGGCATGAGCTTAAAAAGCTCTCCATATACTGATGAAGCTTTAAAAATGGATATTGAAGGAGCTGTGGCCTTTGGTGCCCCGCTTTTAAACTACTTAAATATTTCTGAGGCCTATTTCCAGAATAAACAATCCGACACCGAGCAACTCATTATTGGCAGAAAGCTGATGGATTGGAATGAGCTCGATAACCGTTGGGACTTTGGCCTTTGGCAGCCACTTTTCCAGTGGAATCCGTTGAACGCCGAACAGCAAGGTTTAACGGGGCTTTTCTGGCAAGCAGAGCGTCCGAGTTATTCGATTTTGATGTTTGCCTCTCATATTTTTATTCCGAATCAAGGTCCTACTTTTGAAATCTCTGATGGATCTTTTGTTCGTGGGAATCCCTGGTTCCGCAGACCGCCAGAGTCTGTACGTATTTTCGAAGAAGTGACCCAGGTCGATTATAATTTCGAACGCCCTGAGAGTGCCCAAGTCGTTTTTCAAACAAGTTACGGAGCGCGCTTGAGTTTTGGCTCTGCAGAGTCCGTGAAAGCGCAACTTAGCTATATGTACAAGCCTTCGAACGAACTTGCCATTGGTTATGGCGGGGTTTTGGATACTAGCCGCCTACGTGGTGTAGTGGATCTGAAGCCGCAATCTTTCTATCATTCTTTAAGTGGCTTTGATTTCTCTCATCGTTTGGGAATGTTCCGTTACGGCGCGAGTATTGTGATGGATCGTCCACAAAAAGACCTGGAGTTTGAAGAGAAGTGGACTCATCCCACCTTCGAAGATGCTTTGCTAACAAGTCCTTTTGTAGAGTTGATTGGCAAGCAATTTACTTTATCACTACAGGCTCTGAATATCACAGGTGGAGAAGTTACTGAAATTGGAGATATGGCAAGTGCCGATCGTGCGCCGTTGACAATGCGCTATCCGTTCCAGCAAGCAGTGAAAGTGGCATTAGAGACACGCCACGTGTTGAAGAACCAACGTCGTTTGACCTCTCGTACAAGTTTTACGACAAGCCAGACGAATGACTTTGATTATTTACAATTTAAAGTGAATTACCGTCTTTCGTCTTCGTGGGCGACCTTTACTGAGCTTGAACTTGTTCGCGCAGGCGAGTTGACGGCGCAAAATCAAAATGAAATTGCCCAGTATAAGAACCTAGATCGTTTTATGGCAGGAGCGTCTTATGTTTTCTAAGCGCAGCTTGAAACAAACGATGTCTTGGATGTTGACCACTCAATTTTTGTGGGTTGGTGCATGCTCATATTTCTTAGATGAAAAACGTCAAGAACCGCAGACGATCGAAATGTCGAATGCGAAATTTGCTTGTTTGCAGTCTTTGCCCGTTGAAATTACGAAGTTTGTTCGCGGCGAAGTCAGTGACGGCGACATCCAAAGTGGCTTTAAGTGTGCTCAGGATGCGTTGACCTATTTTAAGAATAAAACCAAAGGAACCTATCCAGACGCGTATACCATGGAAGACCTAAGAAACTTCTTTGGTAAGTACTTCTTAAAGAAGAACAACGTAACTCCTGCCTTCGCAGCAGAGCTTTTCAAATTGAAAAAAGTGCTTTTGGGCGGATCTGAAAAGTCGATTACGAAGGCTGAGATTCAGAAGCTCGTGGAGCTCTTAGAGGTCATCAAAGTGCAAGCGGTTGCGACGGCTCCACATATGACGACTTTGATGGGACAAAAGAAGGGCGCTTCGTGGGCCGAAGTCAATCAAGCGACTCAACAATTGCAAGGTTCTTTGCTGTTGCTTCTTAAAAACGTCGATATCGTGAGATCGGACTATAGCTTCGTGGATCTTAAAAAATTCATGGATGGTTTGGACAATTTTATCAATGCGACCGAGCCATTTTACCTGACGGAAAAATTAGGTAGCAATATTCCTCTGTTGGAAGCTATCAAAAACGTTCTTGTTGGTGAAGACGTTCGTTTAGACAATCTGAATGATTGGCAGACCTCGTTGAAAACAGGTGTGGGGCTTTACAGAACCGCTCTTCGCTATCGTTATTTCCTGCAAGGCCAGGATATTGACACTCCAGCCGAAGTCGATGTTTTGATCATGATGGCAAACGAGGTCTTTGACCTTTTTGAAGAAAGTTTGCCTATGCAGCATCAAGGCGTGATCTCGTTTGCTGCAATTGACAATTTATTGAAACAATTAGAACTCAAAAAACTTTTACCGTTAGGGCTGACAGCGCGCGGGCTTGAAGAAACTTATAAAAAAGTCGTGTTGCGCATGTTGGATCCACAAAGGCGGGGCGACGCTCGAGGGCTTTTGTCTTTAGAGCGTGTTCATCTGCAAGTATTAAAACATGAAGTTAAAATCTATCAGATTCAGCAAAGCTTTACTAATAGCTTGAGTTATGATGCCAGCATGTCCGTCAGCGTGAGTGATATTGCTGCGGCAGCAAAGAAATTCTCTCTTAGTGAGTATATTGAGAAAAACTTGAAAGTAGACAGTCTTGAGCAGGACTCTTTGAAAATAGCGTGGGAAGATTCTCTAGAATTGTTATTAAAAGACCGGCCTGTTTTCTTTGATAGCCTAGGTCGATTGATCATCGTGGGTTCTCCTCTGAAGCAGCGTCAGACGTGGGCTTCGTTGACGAAATCGAACGTGATGCGTGCACTGACTCGATTCTTACTTTTGGGATATGGTGCAAAGAAAAGTACTCAGCTTTCTCGTGAAGAGATGTCTCAAGCGGGACTGGAGCTTTGGTACAAGGACTTCAATCAGTTGGGAACAGATTTAAAAGCGTTTGACCCAAGAAGCGACAATGCCGGTGCTCGAAGCTTCAATGAAGCGAATTTCTTCACCTTCAATGGTAATGGTGATTCGATCATGAATTTCCATGAGACTTTTGACTTCGTGAGCTTCCTTGTTGCGGGTGGAATGACTTCGGCTGAAAAGCTGCGCCAGGATTCTCTGCAATGTATGGTTTTAGCTACCAAAGACGTCTTCGGTTATCCGATGATGCGCGAGTCGTGCTTTAAAGCAAATATGCGTAAGAACTTTGGAGTTTATTTCGGGAACTTACCAGGAATGGTGCGACAAGTGCTTGCGATGAATGAGGGCGAATGGGATCAGTTCTATGGCAACTTGCTCTCGGCGGCGCGAATTTCTCCGGCGAGTGGTGGGCTTGTTGAGACGGCCGATATCAGAACGGCTGTTATGATGCTTCATTACACAGAGAGCTTGATGAGTGTTTATGATCTTGATCAAAGTGGTAAGCTGAATAAAGAAGAACTCCGAGGTGCCGCACCAAGATTCTTAGAATTCATGAAGCAGGTTGCCCCGGTAAATGCTAACTTTATGGTCAGAGATTTCTTCTTGTTCTTGGTTTATAAGGGTAAAAAGCCCACTTTATGGGAATACACTTATTTCCAAGGCGAGAAGGCTTTTGGTAGCCTTGAGGATGCAGGACGTGATAAGATTCTGCAGGTATTCAAGGTTCTAAAAGACGAGGCGGCAGCAGAGTGATTTGGGGTTACATAGTAATTGCGTATTTAAGTCTGTTTGCCTTGGGCATCAGCGATAATATTCGCGGTCCTTTATTTCCAGAAATTTTACAGAATTTTGCGGTGTCTGACACACAAGGCGCCGTGTTCTATGCCATGAGCTCCTTCTTTGGCTTCTTGGGCAGTTTCCTAGTGCGATTCCTGCTTAAAAAATGGAGCCGTATCCGCAATATGCAATTGGCTCTTTTGATGATGACGGTTGGCTTAGCAGGGATGGGAAGTGTGACTCACTTCTCGTGGTTGCTGTTTTTCTCAGCGATTTTTGGGGCCAGCATGGGAATCACCGGCGTCGTGCAAAACATTTTGGTAAATGTAGGCTCTTTGCCACAAAAGCGACAGCAAATGCTTTCGGGGTTGCATGCGAACTATGGAATTGCCTCATTCTTGGCGCCTTTGGTGGTGGCGGGCGTGAGTGCATGGTTGGGATCGTGGCGTTTTGTTTTTTATATCGTAGCCACAGTGCCTTTTGCATTGCTGCTAGGAACTTTCTTTTGGAAAGATAATCAAATTTCTGCGGCGCTTGTTAACAAAGAAAAGTTAGAACCACCACATCCGCAAACTCGCAGAGATCACCTGGGACAGATTTTTTTAGCGGTCGCCTTGGGTTTTTATGTTCTGGCAGAAATCATGGTTTCATCCCGTTTGCCGTTGTTTGTACGTCGCGAACTCGGAGTAAGTCTTGAAGAATCCAGTTACTATTTGACGGGATTTTTTGTCTTTTTGCTGGCGGGGCGTTTGCTTTTTGCTCTATACCATTTCCGTTGGCCCCTTCGGCATATGCTTTCGGCATTTTTGTTTTTGTCGGCGGCGAGCGTTGCGTTGGGTCTTTTGAGTCATCCGTTCTTTTTAGCCTTGTCGGGGCTATTTATGGCGCCGTTCTATCCTTTAGCGATGGTTTATGTCTCTAATCGCTATGAGAAGAACATAGACTCGGCCGTTTCCTACTGCATGGCCTTGCAGTCCTTCTTTACCGTGGCGATGCACGGTCTTGTTGGTTATTTGACAGACCTGTATGGGATCCATGTAGCATTGTGGGTAGGGCCTATGGGGCTTGGCGTTTCATTTTTGTTGTTGAATAGTTTTGAAAGGCTTTTTAAAAAAGAATCATGAGATATTTTTTGCTAACTCTCATTGGATGCCTTCTGTCTTGCGTTTGTATGGCGCAGACGAAGTCCTTGGCCTTTGATAATGATTGGGCCCGGGGCTATGTGCAGACTATTGATAGTGCAAAAACTTTAACTGTGATTTCAGCCTACTCCGAGTTTCGCTTGGGTGAAATGTTGGTCGTGCAAAGTCACGATCCTGGCCAGGATATCATCGGTTTTGTTCAAGTCGAATCCATTGCGACCAGCGGAGATGGACAGTTTATTTTGAAAGTGCGTCTGGTACGTCACTCGAAATATGCGATGGTTCAGTTAGGGGACGTGCTCTTCCGCATGGACTTCAATACCTTCCATGAAGAGTATAAAGGGACGACTGAGCTTATCATGAAGAACGAAGACCCGGATTCTTCATCAAGCTATCGTGGTTTGATCTTCATGGGTTTAAGTGCCGGTGAAACTGCACAAACTTTAAGAAAATACGAAACTTTGATCAGTATTTTCGGCTACCTTGATTATGGTTTTACCTCGAACCTGACCGTAGGGACAATCCTCCCAGCTGATTTTTTATCAGCACCGAATATTCAGGCAAAATACAAATTCCACGAATCCGACTCCAACATTTTCACATACGGTATGAACTATTTCTGGTCGCCCGAGAGTTCTACCGGCGTAGTCAATGCGACGTTTTTTTGGGATTCGATTTCTTCAGAGAGTGTGATTTCTCATACGAACTTAACTTTGGCTTTGGCAAGTTTTGACGAAGCCAAAAATCTGACAGCCCTCAAAGGAGCGGGAACGAGCTCTTTGCAGTCAGGGTATGAGTTCATCTTGCAGGATTGGAATCGTGTTCTGGTGGGTCCGAGTTATAACTTCGAAAGTAAAACGGTCGGTGGTTACGTTTCTTATGTTTGGATTTGGGATCACTTTCACACCCAGCTGGGTGTCAGTACCACCGATATCTCGAATCTGGTGTACAACGTTCAAGACGGTTATTATCTGAACTTTGAACTGTACTGGAGATTTTAGTGAAAGAGCAAAATCTGTCCAGGTTCTATATTTCGTGCAATCTTGGATTTGAAGAAAATCTTGCCGCAGAAATTCGTGAGTGCTGGCCGTGGCTGATCGAGATCACGGGGCAAGCCAATCAGTCGGCGGTGCCCGAGATGGTTTTTGAAAAGGGTGGCGTTTTAATCACGACCTCTTTTGAGCTCGGTGTGCAATTGAATTTCTTTTTAAAAACAGCGCACAGAGTTTTGTGGCGTCTAGCGGAATTTAAGGTTCGCGACTTTCCAAAACTTTTTGAAAAAGTTCAGAAGATCCCTTGGAATAATTATTTGGCAAGTTCTCAGGTCGAGTGGGTAGTTGCTGCCAGCAAATCGCGTCTTAATCACGAAAAACGTATTGAAGAAACCTGCAAAGATGCGTTTTCTAAAATTGCGGCAAAGATTCAGGGAAATGCGACGGCGGCCTCTGCGGTTTATGTACGCATCTTTGACGACCTTTGCACTATCAGTCTTGATACCAGTGGTGAAAACCTGCACAAACGTGGCTGGGGGGCGCTTAAAGGCGAAGCTCCGCTGCGTGAAACTTTGGCTGCATTTTTACTTCGTGAATTCATCGGGGATGAGCCTCCGGGGAAAATGCAAGAGGTCACATTGGTAGACCCGATGTGTGGCTCTGGGACTTTGCTTTTAGAAGCTGTCAGTCTTTGGCTGCCGGTTTTCAATCGAGATTTCTCGTTTTTGCAGTGGAAAAACACGCCGAAGATTTTCAAGAGCCCACTTCTTAAGAAGAACTATAAGCTGCTGGCAACAAAAACTCCTTTTAAAGCCCATCTTGGGTTTGATCTGGATGAAAAAACTCTTTTGGCAGCCAAAGAGAACTATAAAACTCTGCAGGAGAAGGTCGACCTTCCCGCAACAGATCTTCGTTTTGAAAAAGAGAATCTATTTTCTGGGGACCCGCGCAAACTGGGATCTGTCTGGTCTATTTCCAATCCTCCTTATGGCGAGCGCCTGCACGTACAGGGGCAGGACGTCTTTTCGTATCAAGATCTCATCAATACGATGGCGTCAAAGTTTGGCTCTGAAAAAGTCGGGGTTCTTCTTCCGAACAAAACAATGGTTCGTAGTCTTTTAGCTCCTTCTGGGCTGCGTAAGGTCAAAGAGCTGCCATTTAGTAACGGCGGGCTTGATGTGGTGTTCCTGGTTTTCTCAAAATAGGGTCTAAAGACCTTTTCGGGTTGCCATCACCTCAGCGGCTTTATATGCTTTTTGCCATGCTCAAACTCCTGACGATTGTAGTGATATTCGCATCCTCCTCAGCGCAGGCTTTGTCGCTTCCAGAAGCTGTGAGCCTGGCCTTGCAAAACTCCAACACGATTAAGCAAAGCGAATATGATCTGCAACGTGCAGATCTTTCGGTCACTCAGAATCGCGCAGCCTTTTTGCCTTCGCTAGATTTAACCGCGGATTATTCCTACAACCAAGCAAGCCCGAAAACTCGTCAATACGAGTGGGACAGTGCTGCGGCTTTGGTTCTTTCTGAAAATCTTTACGACCACGGTGTCAGCATTCTTAATTTTCAAGCGTCCAAGGATCGACGAACCTTGGCGCAGCTTGATTACCAACGTGAAAAGTCCAGCACGATCTTAAGAACCGCACGTTTGTATTTTGATGTCTTAAAATCTTTAGCCATTGAAGATCTGCAGAATAAAAATACTTTGCAGGTCGAGAAGGTCTATAAGCTGATTAGCTCCCAATACCGTCAGGGGATGCGTACTCGTCAGGATTATTTGCGTTTTGAATCTCAATTTCAGCGCTCGTTGATTTCTCAGACTTCGGCGCAGCTAGATTCTGTTCGTGCTAAAGAGGACTTGAAATCTTTTTTGAGCTTGCGTGAAGCACCGATGGTCTATGAAAACTACCGAGTTCGTCCACCGATTCCGAGTGCTTCTGAGTTGTATGAAGTTGCTCGTAAAAGACTGCGCTTGTCGGTTCGTGAATCTGAAGAAGGACTGGCAAAGGTAGAAAATCGTCCCAAGATCGATCTTGTCGCGAAGCTTGGCTATGGCAGCGATTCTTACTATCAGAATGCGGGCAGTTGGAACGACAACGACCAAACATTTTTGACGGCGGGAGTGGTCTTTCGCTGGAATCTGTGGGACTGGGGGCAACGCGCTTCCGTTGTAAAAAGCGAAAGATTTTTGACTTTAAAAACCGAATCCGAGACCTCTCAAGAAGAACGTGATGCACTGGCTGCGATTGTAAAGCTTGAGCAGGCTTTGAAGACGATTCAACTACAGTACGAAATCACCGAGAAGCTTTTGAAGGTCGAACAAGAAAACTACAATGCTACTGAAAGAGATCTTCGCCAAGGTCAGAACAACTATCTGACTTATTCAACTTCACTCTCAGATTTGATCTCGAGCCAAATTCAAAACATTCAGACAGAGTACAATTTAATTTTGGCTCGTTTAGACCTCGGACATCGTAAAGGATACTTGGATGAAAGCATTATTAAGTAATAAGCATGTTTGGGGTGTGTTAGTTGCCTTTGCTGGGTTGTTTGCAGTGATGCATTTTACTTCTGCCAAAGACAATAAGACCACAAGTGGTGTCGTTGAAAGAGGAGATCTCGTTCAACGTGTGTCTTTATCCGGAGTCGTGCAGCCGGGACACAAAGCTTTTGTGGTCGCTCCTTACGCAGGATACGTAAAAAAGATTTACGTCAAAGTTGGCGATAAGGTGAAGGTCGGGGATCCGATTGTTTCTGTGGCGCAATCTCTTTCTAATTTTGAACAGACGTTTCCTTTGCGCTCGCCAATCTCGGGACGAGTAGTGCAAGTTCGTAAAAATGAAGGGGAGTACGTAAAGGCCAATGACACCACCGACTTTATGGTACGTGTGGATGATTCGTCTGAAATGTTTGTGAATGTGAACGCGGCAGAGATTGACCGCGTAAAAATTGTCGAGAATCAAGAAGCCAGTCTTAAGCCAATGGCTTTAAGTCACAAATCCTACAAGGCAAAGGTGGTCTCTTTGTCTTTGGCAGCCAATGATAAGGACCGCTGGGATCGTTCAACGGTTGTAGAGTTCCCAGTGACTTTGCAAGTGACCAATCCCGATGCAGAACTGCAATCGGGAATGACGGCTGTGATCGAGATTATTACTTTCAAAAAAGAAAAAGTCCTGATGCTTCGTCATGAGTACATCTTTACCGAGGGTGAGCAAAGCTACGTCCTTTTTGAAAATGGCAAGAAGCAGATTGTTAAAATCGGCGCGACTAATGAAGAAAAGGTTGAAATCCTAGAGGGCCTTAGTGAAGGTGATCGTGTTCAAAAAGTAGACTTCACAGCTTTGGCGGAGACCGAGTAGATGAGTTTTATTTCGGCCAAAGATCTTTACTTCGCATATCCAGGGACTGAGCAGCACGTACTGCGCGGCTTGTCCTTTGAGATCGAAGAAGGATCTTTTGTCGCGATTCAAGGTCCTTCGGGTTCTGGAAAGTCCACGTTATTATACTTATTAGGTGCTATGAACCGGGTTCAATCCGGAGATCTGCACGTGGCAGGTAAGGACTTGAACCAATTGGATCGTTCAGAGGCCGCCCTATTTCGCGCCTCTCAAGTGGGATTTATTTTTCAGCAGTTCCATCTTTTGCCGCGCTTAAGTCTGCTCGACAATGTCAAGCTGGGCGGCCTTTATCCGTTAGAGATTGCAAAAGACTCGCAGGCACTGACTGCAAGAGCCGAAGAGCTTTTAAGTGACTTCGGACTTTCTGAAAAGCGCCATCAGCTTCCAAGTAAAGTATCTGGGGGACAGCAGCAGCGTGTAGCGATTGCTCGTGCCTTGATGCAAAAACCGGGTTTGATTTTGGCCGATGAACCAACAGGAAATTTGGATACGCAAAATTCCAAATTGGTTTTGCAAGAGCTTAAAAAACTTCATCAAGAAGGTCACACGGTGGTGTTGATCACCCATGATAGTGAAGTGGCTCGCCAAGCCGATCGCATTTTACACATTCGCGATGGACGCCTGGAATCAGAAGAGGTTCTAGTTCCGTCTCCTCAGCGAACGAAGAAGCTTGATCAGGCAGTACCAACATGGAAAACCACGTCTTATAACAGAGAGATTCTGACCTACTTGGCGCAAAACGCCTGGAACCAGCTTACAGCAAATAAAGTCCGTTCGTTTTTAACAATGCTGGGTGTGACGATTGGTGTGGCGTCCGTACTAGCTATGATGACGTTGGGTAGTTATGCCAGGTCCAAGATTCTAGAGGGATATGCCGAGATGGGTGTGAATACCTTTCTTTTTTACGGCAATCCGAAGTGGGATCTTCAGACCAAAGACGTTAAAGGTAGTATCTTTACCTTCTTTAAGTGGGATACGGATATTGTTCCGTTAAAACGCGTTTTTCCAGAGATCAAGCGTATGGCTCCGGTGCTGAATGGCTGGGATGTGAATGCCGTCTTCGGTGGACGTACAATCAATGAAGATGCGCGCCTGATGGGTGTCAGCGAAGACAGCTTTTTGATTTCTAAACGAAAATTAGCCATCGGAAATCCGATCAATACGTATCACGTTAATAACCGTAGTGCCGTTTGTGTTATCGGGTATGAGGTTGCAGAAAGATTGTTTTCAAATGCTCTTCCTTTGGGACAGATTTTATTTTTAGTCCAAGACGATCAAGAAATTCCCTGCCGAGTGATCGGTGTTGCTGCAAAGACGTCGAGTCGTAATGAATGGCGAAAACCCAATCTCGAAATTTACGTTCCGTACACCTATTTCCAAGCTAAAAACAAAAAATGGTGGTCGACACAAATTCGTCAGATCATGATTGAAACGGTACCGTCAGCGTCATCGGAAGCTATGGGAAATGGACTTAAAGCCTTTTTCGGAAAGAAATACGGTACAACCGCTAAATTCCGCGCGGACTCGGACGCGGTCCTTGTTGAACAAATGAATCGCTTTTTAAATATCTTTTCGGGCTTCTTAGCGGCGATTGCGTTGGTTTCCTTAAGCGTAGGCGGGGTGGGGATCGCCAATATGATGTTGGTATCTCTGAACGAACGTATTCGTGAGGTTGGCTTAAGAAAGGCTCTAGGAGCCACAGACAGAAGTCTTCGTTATTTGATTCTCATGGAGTCAGTCCTTATCTGCGGACTTGCGGGTCTGATAGGTCTTGTGATCGGTTTCTTCTCTTATCAAGTGATCGTATACGCGGCGACTAAGTTTGTCAGTAAGCTTCAATACGAATGGATTTTCAATCCGATTGCTTTGATTATCTCTTTTGGCTCTATCGTTGCCGTCGGAATCTTGAGTGGTCTAATACCTGCAATGAGAGCCGAAAAACTTGCTCCCATGCAGGCACTTCGTACCGACTAGGTTTCAGGCCATGGGTGTCTTTCGCAGGTAAATGTCTTTAACTCCAGCGTTTCGCCAATGCTTGGTCCGGAAATGAACGCTGGCCATCTCGTGTGAAATGGCGAGCATCCGTCAAAAGAATAATCTTGTTCTTTAACGATATAAGTATATTCGACATTGCATATGCCATTTGTATATCCAACGTCATCTTTGTCGGAATGATCTTGAACTATGAGTTTTCCATCTTTGTAGATTTCTACATATTCAAGCTCACCTGATGTTTTGTTTTGGACGAGTTCTATTCTCCACTCTCCGCGAATGCAGGTGCTATCTGCAAAGGCGGGTAGGGAAAAACTAAGTGTTGCAAAGATTGCGAGAGCTGCGTTTTTCATGGCTGCTCCGGAAGGCATGCGGCTTCGCTAAGACTGAATTCGCCAGAGGTAATGACTTTGGTGTCTTTGTGATAAGCGTAGTCATCTGAAGTTCCTAATAACTCATCAGTGGCTTTGAAATACTTATTAATAACGAAATAGAGGATATTTTGATCAAGCGATGCGTGTTGTGAGCTTACTCTGTAATACGTCGTTGGATCCGGCATTCCCCAGTTCGATGCGAACGAGGCTACAATGCCTTTCTCAGAAATCGCAAGGCCTCGTTGGCCATGAGATCCCTCAGGGCAAATAGTTTTTCCGAAAATGGCCTTTTTGAGTTCTTTAGAAGCGATCAAATCCTCATTGCGAATACAGGCGTTCTCAAAAGGGTCGGGAGGATTGCATTTAGCTTGAGCGACCTGCGAAGCTGTCATGACTAGTAAACCGAGGGCTAGGGTTATAAGTGTTTTCATTTTTGTTCTCCTTGTGAACTGAAGACCTTTTACAGAATCTTTTGTGATTGCAAAAGAAATGAAAATGAAATAAACATTTCGATTATGGAAATATTCGAATTACGTTACTTTTTAGCAGTGGCTCAGGTTGAAAACGTCAATAAAGCGGCTGAAAGCATCCACGTTTCAGCTGGATCTTTAAGTAAAGCCATTTCAAGACTCGAAGACGAGCTGCAAACACCGCTGTTTTTTAAATCAGGTCGCGGTATTCGCCTTACGCCCGAGGGGCTGATTTTAAAGAAGAAGGCCACGCAAATTTTACAACTGGAAGAAGACGCGCGCCTAGAGCTTCGCGGAAAAGAAACGGGAAGCCTCAATGTCTTTGTTTCCTCAGAAGAAATCTTACAGACTCACTTTGGCTCAGATCTTATTAAAAAAATCACGAAGCTCTATCCCAAAGCAAGGGTTCAGTTCTTAATCCGCTCGGATGAGCAGGCCATCGATCAAGTTATGCAAGGGGAAGTGCATTTTGCCTTTATTTCGTCGGACGCGCCTGCAGAGTTGAAATCCAAAGTCGTTGCCAAGGCTGAATTCAAAGTTGCTGCCTCACAACGGCATCCGCTTTTTAAAGATTATGGAACTACAAAGTCCATTCCTGTCGAGGAACTGGTGACTCATCCTTTCGTAACACCGGACTCGGCGGTATTAGGAAAGATCGCGAAGTCAGACTCCTTGGATGGTTGGCGCGACGACAAATTCCCGCGTCTGAATAGATTTAAAGTCTGCGGTTTAAAGATGATTGAAAACCTCATCGACGAGGGAATGGCCTTAGGTTATTTGCCGAGTTACTTTATCGAAGGTACTGATCTGAGGGCTTTGAAAGTCAGCGGTTGCCCTTACACTTGTCAGCAAACCATTCGTTTAGTGTGTAAGGATCCGGAGGCCTTAGGTTGGCTTTCAAAGCTTTGGGACTCTATATAAATGGTAGAGTCTTTTTCGCCCCTTTAAAACCTGGCACAGGCGTTGCTTAGGCCTCCAATGGTGCCACTTTGTCTGTCGGCAAATAATCTGGAGGGGTTCTTCATGAAATCACTAGCGTTTGTTTTAGCTTTAACTTTGAGTAGTTCAGCGTTTGCTTGGACTTCAAGCTTCGGCTCTGAAGGCCGCGATGGTAGTAACGGTCGCGATGGCGATTCTGGTCGCAGCGGGCAGTCTGTTTTGATCCAGGCTCATCAGTCGGGTCCTCAATCTTATTACCTTGATGGCAGTGACGCTGGCCATGCTAGCCCCGGTTATGATGGCGATCACGCTACCAGCTGTTATCAGCGCCTTGAAGAGAACGACATGGAAGGTGCTGACGGCGGAGACGGCGGCAGTGGTGGTAACGGCGGTCGCGGTGGTGATGGTGGCGATGCTACGATTTACTACACAGATACCGCTCAGCTTAAAAAAATCCTGATCTTTGCAACAGGTGGCCGTGGTGGCGAAGCTTCTTGGGGTGGCCGCGGTGGTGAACCGTGCCGTTGTACCGAGACTCGTTGGGTAGTGCCAAGATGCCGCGAGGTCGTAGACCAAGCCGGTAACAAACAAAGAATTTGTGATCAACAGGACACTTATGTATGCCGTGACGGCGATCGCGGTCGCGATGGCGCTCCGGGTACTCATGGTTCAGAAGGTTCTTTGGGGTATGTGACTCTGATTAAATCAAAGACACCACTTCAAAGTGAAAATACCCAAATGCAAGTTTCTCTTAAACAATTTGGTACAAACCGTGTAGCAGATGCTGTTTTGACAGAAAATCTCTTTACTCGCAGTAGTGGTATGTTGTCTTTGCTGGCATCAGGCTCTCGCGTTTCTGACACATTTACTGAGTTTGTTCGCCGTGCGGTTGAAAATGTACGTGTTGTTTGGGACTCTAAAAAACCCGCAAGCTCATACAGCGGCAGAATCTCAGCTTCTATCAGCAATGGTGGTGTAAGCTTCAACGTTGACACCAACGAAGTTCTTTTGACAGAACAGCGTTTAGAGAATGGTGTACACACTCTTTACATTCGTGATGCGTACAATTTGTCAGAGTTTGCGATCTTGGGAATTACAATGGAAGGCAAAAAGAAAGACACTGTAGTTCGTATTAAAGGTGCATCGCCAAGATTGGATCTTGTCAGTGACAGCGTGCATGTGACGGTGTCTCGTAAGCGTTTGCTTTTCGGCCACAAAGAAGTCTTTAGTCGCATCGTGGATAGTGCTTACATCCAAAAAGTAGGCGGGGACTTAATAGTGAATGTCGGTAAGTTGCCAGTGATCGAGCCTGAGGATACTTGGAAAGACAAAAAAGAAGTGAAGATTGAAGTTTCTATTGTCCGCCGAGTGAAGGGTAGTGATGAGACCATCGAAAGAAAAGCGGTCTTCTTCAACGAACAAAAATAATAAAAAAACCGGCAGCTAAAAACTGCCGGTTTTTTCTTTTAGAATCCAAAGAAACTAAAAACTAGAGCTCGCCGCGAAGTTGAGAAACCTTCACCCAAGCTGGGCGAGATTTAACTTCAGCAAACCATGCTTTGATATTTGGGAACATCGACATATCCAATTTCAAACCTGTCGCGATGTTCACAGCAGAAGCCGCCATCAAATCTGCAACTGAGTATTTGTCACCAACCAGAAATTTTTTGTTCGTCAAAGACTTCTCAAGCACTTCAAGAATGCCAGGCATTTGCTTTTCACGACGCTCAATAAGAGCCAAGTCCTTTTTGCCCTCTGGAACAAAAAGTTTTTGAACAAGGATGTCAACCATAGGTGGCTGAGCCTCTGTCATCGTCCAAAACGCCCACTGTTGAACCAAAGCCTTTTCAGTCGCATTTGTACCCAAGAGCTCAGGCTTGTGTTTTTCAGCGAGATATTGAACGATCGCGGCCGATTCCCAAAGCGCAAAACCGTTGTCGACCATGCATGGCACTTTGCCATTGGGATTTAGTTTTAGAAACGGCTCTAATTTGTGTTCGCGTTTTGCCATCATATCTAATGGCATGACTTCATAAGAAAGACCGCACTCTTCAAGCATAACAAAGCAGCGACCAGCGCTGCTTCGTGGAGAACCATAAATTTGAATCATCATATCCTCACGCAAATAGCATCAATATTACTGTGGAGCCCCTTGGTCCACCCAAGCACTGATCCTATCGCGCTGAGCCTGTGGTAACAAGCCGCCGGTTGGCATTGGATTGTTCGCGTTATTAACGCGAGTTTTGATATTCTGAGCTGCGTTTCTTGCAGCTGTGTAATTCGTCAAATCCAGGCCGCCTGCAGCATTGCCGGCACGATGGCAGCTATTACAGCTATTGGCAAAAATACCGCCATTAGCTACCAGAGACGCGTAAGTCACAGCTCCAATAGGTGTTGGAGTCGGTGTAGCCGTCGGAGTTGCTGCTGGAGTCGGTGTTGGAGCTGGTGTTCCACCAGGGTTTGGGGCACCTGAAGTGGATTTCAAGCTTTGGTATTCAAGAATAATAGTGTCTGTAGTTGCTGGAGTTACGACCGCCAAAGCATTCGCAAAGCCCGCCGCCAAATTTACATCTGTGGTCGCAGTGATCGTTGTATCGATCGTACTGTAAGTGGTGATGTTACTTTGGAGCTGGTCATTGATATAGACATTGAGCGCTCGGGCAGAGTAAGAGCCTGCTGCCGCATTCTTCAAGCGTAATGTAGGATTTCTAAATTCGTAACCCTGAGTCACGTTGGCAACAACGGCACGACGGATTTCAATACCCGCAACTAACGGAACTTTTCCGTTACTTTGAGTTTCTAAGTCCCATTCCATACGCACAAATGTTGTTGCAAGGTTCGCAGCGACCGCTTTTCCAGTCGATTTCACAACGAAACTTCCTGCAGGAGCTCCGCCGCCACCGCCAGCCTCAGATAGACACGTAGTATAGCCAGTCTGAGCTGCAGACCAGAAACCGCTGATTTCATCAATGCGAGCTTGGTTGTGGGCTCCCGTCGTAGGAGGACGGTGATTACCAGTGGATTGTGAATTAATAAGGGCCATGCCTTTAGAAGCGAAAGAGCTATAAGAAGTCGCCGCATCACTAACGGCAAAGTTACCGTTACCGCCGCCGCCAGGCACGTGGCAGGCATTACAAGTTTGAGAAAGGAAAGGGTGGTACGTGTTTTTATAAACATTCAAGAGGGCATCTTCACAACTTTCTCCCGGAGCGCGAGAGAAAAGCACAGAGCCGCCGGTGCTTGAACCGGTGAACTGGCCAACGACGAATCCTTCGCCGCAGTTATTGAAGGCTATAATGCTAACAAGAGCGCCTAAGGTCCAAAGACCCACTCTCATATTAAATATCTTTTTCAAAGCCCATCCCCCTCGAAAGTACGTCCCTTAAAAACTATGCAATCTTAACAACCTTTGAAAGCTGGTTCGCATCAAACATGCGACCGGCTACGCGTTCAAACAAATCCATACGTTTGTTCGCGGCACACCAGTTTGCAAACACCGCTGCAGCAGCCATTTCTGGATTTCCTCCAGTCAAGAAAGTCGTGTCTGCAGCTTGGTTGTTATTGAACTGACCAATTTGGAAGTCTGAAACTGCCGGACGACCCGCAGGGTTGTAGTACAAGATGTATGCTACACCATTCGAGCCGCGATCGCCTTGCCATACAGCTGCGCGATCCGCAGAATCTGGACTGAAGACGGATCCGTCAGAGACCACGTAGATGAATACAGGTCTTTGCAGAACCGCCGCACTTTGCAAGATACGGCCGACAACAACCCCCGCATCTTGGTCACGATTGTCACCCGTCGTGCGAGTATTATCGTGGTAGTCATAACCGCCAAGCTCAAGGCTTGATACGCCGGCTTGACCCACGAGTGAGTTGTAAATCATAGAGCCAAAAATCAATTCACGATTGTTAGCGGCCGTGTTTGCAGCAAGACCCCAAACTTGGGAGTAAGTCGCGTTTTGGCGTGGATCAACAATGCCTGCTCCTTTTTGAACAACGTCCGCATTTTTAATTCCGGCGCAGTCCAAAACTTTCTTGATGCCTTCGCCACCATTGACGGAAGCAAGCTTACGGCTTTGTGAAGAGTTCATATTACTCATCAATTTTGCCAAAGAATTTTTCTGAGCAGCATTGAGTGCCGTTCCCAAAGAAGCACTATAACCGATAGAAGTTAACAACGCATTATAGCTGTTAACAACCAACGGAGACGGAGGAGTCAGAAGTGCTGGCTCCATGCGAATACCGGTTTTGGTATTCACGCGTCCTAGGTTTGGCAAGTTGGTTCCCATAAGACCGGCTTTTGTGATGGCCCCAGAGAGATCAAACTTGTTAGAAGCCGTGTCGTTCTGAGAGTCACAAGGAACTCCGATGAAAGAGGTATTTGCCAATGTTGTGGCAGCAGCTTGCGCGCGGACTCCGACAAGGAATTTACTGATCAGGACGCCATTGGCGTTGGCACCCGCAAAAGGTGCATTCCCGAATTCACGCACGATAGGTACTTGATTATCGCCAAGACCCAGCTTGCTATAGCTTGAAATCGGCTCGCGAGCGGCATTCATAGGCACGAAGTTGCTGGCCATCGCAGCACCGCCGGCCAAGTTGAGTGTCACAAAAGGAATCAAAGTCTCAGGAAGAGGGCAGTCCATCGCAGTTTGTGCGTGGGCTTGATTGCCCAAAATCAAAGACATCCAGTTCGGCACCATCATTTGCGCCGCAAACGGAATGATCCCTGCAGAGAGGAAGTCACGACGGGTTACCGGTTTTGCGTGTCCGGTTTTAGCCCACATAGGTATTTCTTTTTTATTTTTACTCATCTTCTCCCCCCGAAGAATTAAGCAAGGAACTTAAATCTAAAAAACCAATTAATATGAAATCGCATCCAAGCTCGAAAGCATTGCGGCACATGTGCCCAGTATCAAATTGTTCGTGGATGCAGCTTGCGTTCGTACGTTCGCAGCCAAGGCATTAATAAAATCCGTTTTAAATGTTGCCATCAACGCTTGTTCTTCAGTCGTCTCCAAACGACCCCAGAACGAGCGCGCCATCCCGCGAATTGCCGTGTTGTAAGCGACATCAGAGACACTCGCGACACCTGTCGTGAAGTTGATCCCGTTGAAGAAGTTGCGACTACCATCTGCAAGAGCTTTTTCTTGCGTAAGAAGGCTGTTGCAAACTTCGCCTGCCAAGCTCGTAGAGCCCAACATCAACGGACCATTCATCATACTTAGGTCATTACCTGCAGCCAACGCACCATAACGACCGCTATATTCAGTCAATAGGGCGTTACTAGCCACTGTCGTGTTTGTCACTTTCATCATGGACACTAAAGTTTGTTCTGCAGAAAGTAGGGCAAATGGGAGCCCTAGTTTTTCAGAATTTACTTCCTCTTGCTCAGGCAAAGGACCGGTGCTTCCTAAAGAAGCGGTATCTTCAGTACCTTCATTCAGAGCTCCATAGCGTCCGCAGTTGTTGAAACTCAACACTGAGGCAACTGTTAGAGGCAGAACTACTAGAAATAATTTTGTATATTTACTCATGGCCTACCTCCTTAGCTTCCCAAGCATTCTGGTTTAGTTGAAATAGATTCGAAGAGAGATTTAAGCTTGTAACCAGATGTTTCGAACTCGTCGCCCCACTTTTTAAGAAGGTCGCGATTCTTCACAGCATCCAGTTCTTTGCGGCATACTGCCTTGAACACACGTTTTGCCATACATTGGCTGAAGCGACGTGAGTTCGCTACGACAGTACCGAAAGCTTTCACGCCGTTACCACCAGCTGCAGCTCCACGCCATTCGAACATTTCAGCGTTCGCAGTGCGGGTAGCATGATTCACGAAGGAATCATTCGTAGTGATGTAACCAGACGGGAACACCGTATTGTTTTTATTCATTTTGGTCACGATCCCTGCAGCGTCGCTTGCGATTGTATAGTTCGCAGCTCCACCACGAGTATTGACAGCAGAGTGTTTGATGCCCATGCCATCATAATCCCACTTTGCAAAAGCGCCGCGGAATCCGTCCATCACAGTGTGGCAACCTTTACAAGAAGTTTGGAACTTCATGTGATCGCCAGCAGGGAAACGGTCGATGTCGCGACCGATACGAGCATCGGAAGCACCACCATCAGCCCACTCACTCAACGGAACACACATAAATTCGCGGAACGTATATTCCACCAAGCGGCGGTTAGTTCCCATCAAAGCGTGTTCACCCATGAAAGTTCTTGAAGTCAAAACACCCGCAGGGTCCGGACTTGCAACCGAAGCGGTTGCGCTTGTCGCAATGACTTGTCCCTCAACGCGTACCAGGTTTGCAGCGAGGTCTACGCGGTTGGTTTCAAGATCTGCATAGTGATTATTTGAAATCAGCAAATCAGGAATCAAATTGGAACGAATATTTGTTCCGCTTCCCTGATAATAGAAATTACCTGTGAGAAGTTCGCGAGCATCGGTCTGATCGCGAGTGACTCCAATGATGCCTGCAGCAAAATCATTGAAAGGTGTTTTAATTGTTTCATCACGAGTTGAAAGTTCCATAGCCATCAACTTAACAGTGATGTTGTAGAAATTAGGATCTTTCGTGGCTTCTTGTGCAGCCCCTAAAAGGTTTCCTTTACCAATCATATCCGCCATTTGCGCGATGATTGGACTGTCTACTGGAAGTTTTGTACCCGTGATGCGTTCATATAGCTTGCGAGCTCTGCTTTCCATTGCAGTTGGCTCACCGGCGCTAATGTTCGGTTTCACCTGCCCATGAGCTGGCGAAACAAACGCGCTAGTAACAGATAGTACTAATAGTGGTAGTACGATGAACTTCATTCCCCCTCCGTTCATCAAATGGCCTATAAAGTACATTTTTACCTAGAGCGGGGACATTGAGAACAAAAACCACAAAGCCTTCTCATATTGGGATCTTAGTCGTTAGGGGTGTCTAAAGTTTTATGTGCTAGTGCCTAAATCATGGGCACTCAGTTCTGTCATGCGATTTTTGAGTTTTTTTATTAATTTTGAGGCTAAACCTCGACAAACCAAATCAAGCTTTGTACAAGACCCCCGCGACCGGCCATTTGTATCATGCTGGAACATGATTTAAAGATCTTCGTTTGTTCCAACTTTCGTCAAGAGGGTGACGTATACAGGACGGCTCGGTTTTAAAGCTTAGTTTTAAGCAAGAAAGAGGGAGATTCTATGAACTTTAAATTTTTGTTCGCAGCAACAGCATTGGTTTTGGCTGCATGTGCGAAAGATGCAAACAACACAGGCTCTGTAACTGCTCAACCAGCTTCTCAAGTTGGTGTGTTTGGCGGTGATGATGTAAATCCTAACGACATCGTTGCAAGAACGACTGTGGGTCTTTACAACTCACGTGTTGGCTTCATATGCACTGGCTCTTTGTATGGCTCTAACATGATCCTGACTGCGGGACACTGCCTTGAGGGCGCGCCTCAGGACCTAGAGGTTCGTTTCGGCGTAGATATGAGAGCTCCATTGTTTGTTCGCGCAGTTATCGCTGGCAAAAGAAGCCCTCTTTACACAGGCAAAATCGGTCCAAACATGGCTGACATCGCGGTATTGAAATACGAAGGCACAATTCCAACTGAATATGGCTTCCGTTCAGTAAATCTGTTGAAAGACTACCGTCTATTGAATAAGGGTACTGACATTGTAGCAGCTGGCTATGGCATTAAGGGTCCAACTATGGGTCACGGTTCGGGAACTCTTCGCAAAGTTACTTTGGAAGTACAAAATCCTAACTACTCTTTGACCGAAATGTCTGTGAATCAAGGTGTTTTCAAAGGTGTTTGCAATGGTGACTCAGGTGGCCCTGCATTCTTAAAAGGCACTGATGGCAACTTGTACCTTTGGGGTCTTACAAGCAATGGTGCTGGTATCCCAAAAGTAAGAGCTTGTATGTTCCGCTCTGTGTTCACAAGAGTGGATGCTTACATCCCATGGATTCTAGAATTAGCTCGTACTCTTTAATCTGAGATCGATTCTGAAAATAAAAAAGGCTCTGAGGGTAACCCAGAGCCTTTTTCTTTTTTAATTCAAAAACTATCGAGAGCGACCGTTCGTTTCTTTATTTTGCGGCTGCCGCGGGCGTCGCAGCAGGTGTCGCCGCTGCTCGTGGTGCTAAACGAGAGTAGAGCGGGAAGTGATCCGCAACACCTTCTTTGGTTTCAGGCTTAAAGCGCTTTGGAATTTTACCCAAAAGATGAATCGGGTCTGAGTTGATAACTTTAATAGACTCTGTATCCAACTTGTAAGGAGCTGTGCCTTGCTCGCCTAGGTTTTTAGAGAATAGCTGCACGTCTAAAAACGACCAGTCTTGGCGATAGTTGTGAGTGCCTTCGCACTTTTGACAACCGACCAAGTGAGACACCATTGCTACTTCAGAGAATTTCTCTGAGAAGAATCTCGTTTTATCTTCTTCGGTGTGAGTGATGTTGAGATCACCACTCGCTACAACCATACCCTTCGCGGATTTTTCTTTGATAAGTTTGCTTAAGAACGCAACGGACTGTTCACGCCAGTAAGTTGGATTTGCTTGAGACGGGAAGTGAGCCCCCAAGACCGTCAGATTTTCGCCAGTAGGAAGTTTCAATGTCACTTCCAAAATGCCACGTGACCTGAACATCCAAATTTTGTCTTGATCTGTTTTTGGCACGTAAGGAATTTTGTGAAGCTTCGGTTTTCCTACCATTGGGAAACGCGACAAAATACCGATATCGATTCCGCGTGTGTCAGGCCCTTCAATCAACTCTTGAGTTTGGTAGCCTGCCTTCGCAAGATATTCCTTATTGAGTCGGCCAAGAATGCGGTCATTCTCTACCTCTTGCATAACCAAGATGTCTGGCCCTTGACCGTCAACACCCATGATAATTTGCGCGACGTTTTTTAGCTTCACGTTTACAACGTCATCGTTCCAGTCAAAGTTCATGCACTCATCTCTGTAATGAGGCTGAGGGATCTTATCGCAGACGGCTTTGTGCTCGGGCGTTTGCTTTTTAGCCACCGGCATATAAGCGTAGTCCTCGCGGTTCTCGTCATGAATATTGTCGAAGAGATTTTCAACATTGAAATTCATGATGCTGATTTCGCCAGGGGCTTTTGGCTTTTCTACGACGGCTGGAGGTGCAGCCTCTTTGGTGGTCGGAGTGCCGCAGCCAGTAAGGGAAATCGTGGAATAAAGTGCTAAAGAAATGGTCAGAAAAGAGAGTAATTTTTTCATAGGGCCCAGCATCCGAGATATTTTTACGGGGATCAAGCCCTAGTTCTGTCAGGAATTCATTAATTCCAAAGTGTTGCGTTGTGTCGAGTGACTTTTTATGGCATAAGAGCCTGAACTTTTTGCCACGCGGGGGAAACATGGCTTTACGAAGTTTTTGGGCACTCTTAGGAATTCTTGTTCTATCTGCAACAGTTCACGCGCAAGAGAGCAGTACGACAACAGCTGTCGGCACTAGCACTCTGCAAACTAGTCCCGATCTCGGTCCAACTTCTCCATGGGGCGTTTCTTTCTTCAGCATCGGTTCGCTTTCTCAGAAGCAAGTTGAAACCGGTGGCTCTTCTTACGGACTTAATGGTTACATCGCACTTAACTACAAACTTTCTAAAACAAAACGCGTGTCAGTTCGCCCGGTCTTCAACGTGAACTCTGAAGGTCTTGATAAGCGCGGCAGCCGAATCGAATCTGGCTCAAGCCTTGGCGATGCTCACTTGGTTTACTCTGATTACGAACTTGCAACTATTGGTGCAGCGGGTGTTTCTTCAAGCTTCAAACTTTACCTGCCAACAAGTGAGTTTTCTCAGCAAATTCATACGATCGCAAAATTCCGTCCTGAAACTTTCATCAGCTACGATATTGGTTCTTTCTCTTCAATCACTTGGGTGATCAAGCCAGACTTCTTCATTCAATCTCAAACTTCATTTGAAGACAGAAAAGCTCGTCCTCGTAAAGACGGAACATATCCTCGCAAAACAACTCAGCTGGCAGCTCTTGAGCACTACTTGGAGCTTGATGGCAACATCAACAAGTACGTTTCAATTAAGCCTTCTGCAGGTTTTAAAGAAGATTGGTACAATTCAGGTGGCGCTGCTTTCTTGCCAGCAACTCACAACACGAACGCGAAATTGGCTTTGGGCTTGGACATCCGCCCAGTCAGAGGCTTGAGCTTCACTTTGATTGCTGAAAACTTGGTTCGCGTATCTAATCGTAAAGACGCAGTGAAGTTCTTCCGTCCGGAAGATAACAGCTTGGTCTTGATGACTAACGCTTCACTGTAAATTCAAATTCTAGAAACTTTAAATATTCGGCCTCGAGATCAATCATCTCGAGGTCGTATTTTTTTGGGGCACCGTACATGATGTCTCCGCAGATCGGAGCGCCCATCGTTGATAGCTGCGCACGGATCTGATGCGTGCGACCGGTGAGCAGCTCAACACGAACCTCTTGCTCTTGGTCGTCTTTAAAATCTCTGACATCAAAAAGACGAAGGTGGCATTCCTGCCAATTTTCTTTAGCTTCAAGGCTGACCACTTTTGGTGCGCGCGGAGACGGCTCCATATAGTGAGTGTAGAGACCTTCTTTGAGTTTCAAGCCGTGAACACGGGCACGATAGATCTTTTGGACGCCACGCTGTGCAAGTAGGTGATTGAAAAGGGGAAGAAAATCTCTGCTTTTTGCCAATACTATAAGGCCACTAGTGGGAACATCCAGGCGGTGAGTGATAAAGATTTCTTGTTGCAGATGATCGGAAAGATACATCTGCAAGTTTTCTCGGCAGTTGTCGACACTCGGATGGACAGGAAGGCCTGCGGGCTTATTGACGACGATGAAATTTTCATCTTCGAAAATGATTCGCTCTTTCCACTGATAGTTGTTGTGAGGAAAACGGCGCGGTTTGGTGTGAACGCGAATATAATCGCCCTCAGCGATATTTTTATCACTGAGTTGGCGTTGTCCCTCGAAGTAAATGCTTCCTAGTTGCAGGAGATCTTCGAGTAATTCTGCTGACAGATTAAGCTCACTCACTAAAATCTCTTTCAGTGAGCCGGACTTAGGACTGAGGATGTGTTTAACACCATACTCAAATCCGTTATTATACTGATGAACTGGTTTGTTATCGCTGTGCATGACCTTTAAATGTAATAGCACAGCGTGACGATTATGTTCAAGTGAAGCAATCAAGGACATATTAGGAATTGAAGGAGCACAGTCTTTGAGTATTTTCCAAGAGCCTATATTCCAGTGGTTATCTCAGTACGCCTATCAGCCTGAGCTCGTCTATGCGGCCCTCGTGGGTATGATGTTTATGTCGGCGATCGGTTTGCCTTTGCCTGAAGAGGTGACGCTCGTAAGCATCGGTGTCCTTGCTTTTATGGGGGCCAACCCTCATCACTTTCCGCCGCCCTTTGAAGGGGCACCCGTCGTAAATATGCATACAGCCGCCATTATCGCCTCAGTTGCGGTGTTTGGCGCGGATTTCCTCATTTATGCAATAGGTAGGATCTGGGGACGGCGAATGCTTCAGACGCCGTTTATGAAAAAGATTATTTCTCCAGAGATGATGGAGAAAGTGGAGAACTGGACGAAGAAATACGGAGCTTATGCTTGCGGTATCTTCCGTTTCACTCCAGGGATTCGTTTTCCAGGTCACTTAGCATGCGGCATGATGCATTTTCCAATCTGGAAATTTGCTCTGATTGACGGTATTGCCGTAATGATTAGCGTTCCTACGCAGATTTATTTGCTAGCGATTTATGGCGAGCCCATTATCAAGCGTTTGCACCAATTCAAAATGGTTCTCTTCGGTATCATCGGCATTATCCTGATCGCCTTCATCGCGAAGAAGATTAAGAATTACTTCATGAAAGAAGAGCAGCAAAGCTCTCAGTAGAAAATAGAAATAGGGAATAAAAAAAGCCGGTTTTGAGACCGGCTTTTTTGTTTTTGTAGCAAAATTTTACTAAGCTGCGTGGTAGCCGCCGAAGATGTCGTTGTCGTCAACTTCGCAGCAGATGCTCAAGTTAGACGGCTTGAAGCTTGGTTTGTTTTCCAGATCGTGCCAGAAAATCTTATCATAGCCATATTCCAAACCGCAAAGCTCTTCGCGGATCTTGAATAGGACGCCAGCTTCAGAACCCAAGAGCCAGTCTGTTTGTACCATGTACAAAGCTTCTTCAAGCTCAGAGTGATTGAGAGAGTTCAAGAAACTCTTTGGCAATTGCTCGACCAAGAAGAAAGCGTTGTGCGTGTATTGTTCAAAAGCCTTCTGCAGTGGCGACACCAAAAGTTTATCCAAACGCACGTCATCTTTACGACTCGCGAACGGTTGGCTAAGACGTTTAAAGTTCAAGTACAACAAAGCATCGTGAACGACATAATCTGGCTTATGAAGATAATCTGAAATTGCATCCACTTTCACAGCTTCAAAAGTCGCATCATGAGTGTGAGCGTTGTAGTCCAATGCAATGAGAGAACGCAAATGGAAGAGGCAAGAGAAGAGCTGTAATAATTTTTCGTTCAAACCTTTTGAGAAAGTAAGACCAAAATTGTAAATCAATTTTGTGCCAGATTTGTTTTCAAAGTGTGAAATCGCATCATTGATTGCGTAAAGCTCTTTCAGATCAATGCCCCAAGGTTTTTGCGCGTTGGTCAGGATCTCTGAAATAGAATTTTCCAAAGTCTCCATCAGTTTTGCGTCAGCTTTAGGAGCTTGTTCTTTCAATGCATTCACGCGGGCTTGTGTTCTTTGGAAAAGTTCGAAGTGAGGATCCAAAGCGCGCCACGCTTCTGCACAGAAATTGTAATTCAAATTTGGACACATCAATGGGCTTTTCAAGAAGTCATTCATTTTGAAAAGAGACAAGCCTACCAAGGCATCCGCCATGTATTTGAACGGCGTTGTTTGAGTCCATTTGGCATGTTCAGTAGGGTTTTTCCAGAATTCTAAAGCGATAGGTTTCGCGATAGGGCCTTTTTCAACAATGACTTCGTAGCCGAGTTGGATTTTGTCTTTTTTCATCTTCTCTCCGTGAAAACAAATATAAAGCTATAGCTTTTCTCTTATCGGCAGCATCAAAGATTGAATGAGTCCCGAAATGTGGTTAGCTTTTGAACATGACTAAAAACCAGTGGATCGATGCTCATTGCCACCTTGCCGACGAACGCCTAGAAGCCCAGCTTGATAACGTGATCAGCGAGGCTGAAGGGCTAGGTATTCACTTTTTCATGCAGGGCGGAGTGGGACCTGAGGACTGGCAACGACAAAGGGACCTGGCCCAACGTTACCCGGGCAAGATCGGCCTTTGTTTTGGTCTGCACCCGTATTGGGTCGCAGCCCATGACGAGGACCTGTGTGAAATCGCCTTGGATCAGCTGGCGCCGCTTTTACCCCATGCTCTGGGAATCGGCGAGATGGGTTTGGATTTTAGGCCTCATATCATGAAGGACTCGCGCGAGCGCCAAATTGGCGTGTTTGAGCAGCAGTTGGAGCTGGCTGAGGCCGTTCAAAAGCCCATGGTTTTGCACCTGGTACAGGCCCATGAAGAGGCCCTCAGAATCATGGATATCTGGGGCGTTCCGGCAAGCAAGGGGATCGTGCACTCTTTTAATGGCAGCTGGGGCAAAGCTCAGGATTTTCTAAAAAGGGGTTTGTATTTATCTATTGGCGGCCCGGTGGTTTGGGACCAGAATGAAAAACTTCATCAAGTGGTCAAGGACATGCCCCTGGAATTTTTACTTCTTGAGAGTGACTCCCCCGATCAGCCCCCACCTAGGTTCAAACAAAGCTTGAATCAACCGGCCTCTTTATGGGATGTTGCAGGCAAAATCGGCGAGATTCGCGGGATGCCCGCGAGTGAAATATTAGAAATCAGTACCGAGAATTTTAAGAGGCTTTTTCATTATGATGGAAACTAATACTCCAGATCTTCAGAATCCAGTTCAGCCAGAAGAAACCAAATACGTTTTGCACCGTCGTTTTGATCGCATGGGCCGTTTGGTCGGCGATGACGTGATGTTAAAACTTTTTAAATCTCATGTGATGGTTATCGGTATCGGTGGCGTGGGTTCTTGGACTGCGGAGTCGTTGGCTCGTTCTGGTGTCGGTAAAATTACTTTGGTGGACTTCGATGAAGTCTGCATCACCAACGCCAATCGCCAGCTGCACGCTATCCAAGGCATGGTTGGCAAAAAGAAAGCCGAAGTGATGGGCGAACGCCTTCGTAAAATCAATCCACAGATGGTTGTGGAAGTGATTCCGGCTTTCTACAATGCAGAGTCTTCTGAAGACATTCTTTCTCGTAATCCAGACTACATTGTGGACGCGATCGACAACTTGACTGCGAAAGCCCACTTGTTGAACACCTGCCGCGTTCGTAACTTGAAAGTTGTCACGAGTGCAGGAGCTGCGGCTCGTTTGAATCCGCTTCAGATTAAGATGGCGGATTTGGCCGACACTTATGGCGATCCGATGGCTCAGCAGCTTCGTAAAATCCTTCGTCAGAAATATGACTGGCCTTCTAAAGGGGGCTTCGGCATCCAGTGCGTGTTCTCGGATGAAGAACCTATTAATCCGGTTGAACTTCACTATGACAATGGTGAAGGCTTCAAGTGCGTATGCCCACAAAATCAAAACAACCTGCATAGCTGCGAGCATCGCAATGTGATCTGGGGAACTGCAAGTTTCGTAACTGGAGCTTTCGGTTTGAACATCGCATCTTGGATCATCCGTGAGGTCGTGAAGTCATGAGCTTAGCAATTTTCTTCGGCGGCTGCGCCATCGTTATTTTGATTGGAATCGGCACTGTTATTCACGGCTATCGTTATCACTACTTGGAAGACCAAAAGAAAAAAGCCGAACAAGCAGGAAAGTAGTTTTTATGAAGTACGGCTTGCTAGCACTTTTTTTAGTTCTTATCGGCTGTGCGAGTTCGTCTTCTAAAATTCAAAAGGCTTATGGCCAGCCGGTCGTTACTAAATTCTCGAAAAATTGGCGCAGTCATTACTTAGTGGGAACGATTCATCTTCCACTAGATGTCGAAAAAATGTACCCGCAGTTATTACCCATGATTGACGAGAGCTCGGCTTTCGTTTCAGAAATCAATTTCAAAGTGACTGATAGCTTGGTGATGAAGCAAATTGAAAGTCAGAGAAACTACTACGCAAAAGGTGAGGGTAGTTTAAAAAATGATCTGTCGCCAGAGGCCTATGCCTGGGTGTCAGAGCAACTCTCAGACTTTTCAGATAAGACATTTGCGACACTCAAACCTGTTCGTGCTTGGACGTTGATCCAAGAGAAATACAAGGATGCTGTCGAGGACGCGCAGAAAAAATTGGCAGAGCCTGCAGACGAAGCTCCGATCGAAGGTATCTATATTCATAAAGACCGCACCATTTATGATGCTCAATTAGAGGCCTATGCTCGCAGCAAAAACAAAAAAATTGTTGCCCTCGAGACTGGAAAAGAATCTGTTCTGCAAAAGTGCTTTCAACTGCAGGCTATTTTCAGTCTGGAAAATGTGACCTATACGCTAAAAAAGTCGCCAACATCGCAACCGGCAGACGACGCTCTTAAAAAGTACAAATCCTGTCTTCTCGCAGAAAGAAACCGCGAGTGGATTCAGACTCTAAAGCCTCTTCTAGAAAAAGAAGACAAGGTTTTTATCGCGGTCGGAATGGCTCATTTGTACAGCAAGCAAGATAAAGCAAATAGCCTCATAACCCTTCTTGAAGGTGAAGGCTATAAGGTGCAAATCGTCTCTCCAGAGCCAAATCGCTAGGTTTATTCATATTCATTCATAAAAAGCCTGGTAAATTTATCCGTGGCATTGGAATTTGCCACGCTTAATGGCAAAAAATATTGAGTTTTACGAGGGGCCTCAGTAGATATGGGCCCATGAAAACGACGCCTTCTGAAACATCTGATTTTCGCATTTGGCTCCAGCAGCAGTTTACGGACCGCTGCAAACGCAATCCGCGATATTCTCTGCGAGCTTTTGCACAGCTTTTAAAAATGGATGCTTCAAGCCTCTCGCAAATATTTGCAGGTAAAAGAAAAGTCTCTACGAAAGTAATTACCAGCGTTTGCGAAATCTTGGGCAGCAGTCCCGAGCAGCAAGAACTCTTTATCAAAAAAGCAAAATCGAAATTTAAGTACAATGGCACGGCAGATGGGCAAGATTCTTCTTATGAGGTTCTGAGCCAGGATGCGTTTAAAGTAATTTCGGATTGGTATCACTTTGCAATTCTAGAGTTGATCAATGTCGATGGTTTTCAAGGACGTGCAGCTTGGTGTGCAAAGGCTTTGAATATTACTACGGCCGAAGCTCAGATTGCTTTAGAGCGTTTAGAACGCCTTAGCTTGATTCGTCAGGAAGATGGGCAATGGGTGCGTACCAATAAGCTTATTACTAATTTCGCACCCGGAGTGACCTCGGTAGCTCATAAACACATGCAACGCCAGATTCTACAAATGGCACTCGATGCAATTGATACCGTTCATGCCGAAGAAAAAGATATTACCTGTATGACCATGGCGATTGATATCGAGAAAATTCCTCAAGCGCGAAAAATTATCTCTAAATTTCGCCGCGATTTGAGCGCCTACTTAGAAGAGGGTGCGCAAAGCCGTGTGTATCAACTTGCTATTCAACTTTATCCAGTTTCAAAAGAAATTAAATCTTAGGAGTTACGTATGAAAATCAAAACGGTTATTTCCTCTGTGTTAGCGATTCTCTTATCTTCCCAAGTCGTGTTTGCTGCTATCGGTACTGAAAGCGGCGGTGGCGGAGATCCCGATGCTGTGGATTTTCTGCTGAAAGTTCGTGTTGTCGGGGAGTGGGCAAAGTCCGGCAATGCTCCGGTTTCAGATGAAGAGACACGAAGAATTTTTGCAACGGCACGGAATCTGTCTTTGAAAATGGATAAAGCTTCAGAGACTCCGATCGTTATGGTCAAAAGAAACCTTGTTGATGCCAGTGGGGCCGGCAAAGTCGCTCTTTTTGATTTGAAAAAGTTTAAAATCGAAGTGACCCGTTCTAAGTGGAAAAAGCTTTCGGAAGAAGACAAATACATAACGGCAGCCTTGGAACTGTTTGGACTTGCTCAGGTTCAGAATCGTTACGGCTTGGCGGGGGAACTCAAAAAAGTTATCAAAGAAGTGATGGGTTTAAGCGTGGCTGTTGGAGCTACAAAAGAACTTCCCGGGGCGCAGGTGATTTACCTTACTTTGGCGAGCACGTTTCCAGAGTTCGATGAAAGTATCGGTGGTTTTTCTTATGAGATAACTTTGAAGGAACTTTCGTGTTCATCGTCAAATTCACTGGACGGAAATGGTGCACCATTATTGACGACGGAATGTATTGCCACGGATGCTTTAGGAACGCAGTTGGTTCGTCCAGCCACAAATCTTTATTTGACGCTTCTGAACTCGGGAGTACCAGTAGACACTCATAGCGAACCTGGTACGACGTATATCGTACTGACCGGCGTGAACTGCGGAGTGCTTGAGCCAAGATCCACACCAGACAACCCGGTAACTCCGGAATACTTCTGCTCAGTCGGTAATCCGATAGCGAAGTAGGTAATGAAAAGGCAAAAAAAAGCCCTGATGAGAATCAGGGCTTTTTTGCTTTTAAAGGACCTTTTACATTTTGTGAAGTTTTACAGGCGCACTTGCTTTAAGCGGGGTTTCGTCGCCAGTTGGTGATCTTTGGAATCCCATCAAAGTCATAGTTCCATCAGAAGTAAAGTTTTTGCTATGGTCCTTTAGTAGGACGTAACCGCAGCGAAGAGGACACTGCGAGCTGATACTTGTTTGAGGGGCCATTGCGCCATTCCAAGAGATCAAACCAGTATAGTTAAAGAAGATACCATCCAGCTCTTCAGCTGCGATCGTGCAAGAGTAGTTTACGTTGGCATCGGAAAAGTTGATTTTGATAGCCACAATGTGAGCTGTGTCTGTTGGGTGATTCCATTGAAGATCTAAACCGCTAAAGCCGAAATGGCTAGCTGAAACATCGTATGAAATTGGAGTGCTTGAGTCTAAGCGAGTTGCCATTTTATTAGCACAGCTTTGGGCTGAGGCATCAACAAGGTAGGCATTTTGTTGACGCAGTCCCATGGTTAAATCCGTAGAAGCAAAAGCCAGGCTGCCGATCAAAAGATTTGCGAATAAGAATGCGATTCTCATAAAGTTCCTCCTTGAAACTGTTGAAGCCCTAATCGTGTCGAAACTTAGGAGGAAGGGTCAAGACAATCTTGCAAGAAACCGTGGTCGGATGTTCGATTGTGTTCGAAAATATTCGGAGTGAATTTTGGTTTACAAACTTATTTAGTAATTTCCAGAGCTAAAACCAATGCCATCTCGGGAGTTAGAGCCACTTCCGAAAATCGCACTGTTGACAGAGTTTCGCTGATAGTTTTGGGATGAGTTGTTATTGTAAAATGAGAATGAGCTTGGGTTGCTTAAATTGCGAATCGACGAAGGGCTCATTTGGTTTCGCTCAAACGTATCTTGCAGGCCACGGCGTGAAGCCTGAAGTCTGGCAATCAATCTTTGAGTTTCACGAATCGTATCTGCTTGAGTTTCGTTTTGGGTTTGAAGGCTCTCTAAGCGCGCGTTTGCGGATTCCAGTTCAGAGTTCGAAAGCATATTTAAGGATTGGCAGCCGTACTCGGTACGAACAAATCCCTCAAGGCAACCTTCGGATAAATTTCCAAAATGCAAACAACCCGTTAGGCTCATTGCCAGGGGAAGAATCAAGAGCATTTTGAGGTTAGCGAACTGGGTTTTCATCACTAAACTTTTGTGCATCCACTATGCCTAGTTTTTGGTGTTTTAACGAACTTAACGGGGGTTTGAGGCCCGTTCAGATCCTAAAGCCAAGAATTGTCAGTGATGTGGTCGTTGATTCGACGTCTCAAAATAAGACAGGTCCTACCTTGCCTCGAAGACCTTGCGGAGTTAGGATTTCCCCATAGATAAATGGGGGTACGCATGGATCTTTTAAAAGAACTCAATTCCCGCATAAACCTTGGGATTTCCTTGGTGCGCTCCACCGTGTTTACTAGTGAAAAACTGGCGTTACCATTAATTGAAAAATTGGTGACTGGCAAAAATACAGCCCCACATCCACTGCAAGATCCTGAAAATTTCCGTAAAGCGCTCGAAGAAATATATGTGCTGCTTAAAAAAGACAGCGAAAATATAGCTCAGGGGTACTATCCAAAAGAAGTCTTGAAGTCCGAAGGCTTGATGGATCATCTTTTGCGTTTTCCACAGATTCTTTTAGACGGTTACAACATCGCTCGTCGTCGAAAGAAAAAGCACCACAAAGATTTTAACGAAGAAGCACAGTCGTATATGGATGACGTGCCTGAGTACTTCCAGCGTAACTTCCATTTTCAAAGTGGCGGCTATCTTACGAAAAAATCGGCGGAGCTTTACGAACATCAGGTAGAAATTCTCTTTTCGGGGGCTGCCGATGCGATGAGACGCCTGATTATTCCATTGATCAAAACTCATCAACCTAGCAACGGAGATGGTTTGAGGTTTTTGGAATTGGGAGCTGGGACGGGACGGCTGACCAAATTTATGGCCATGTCTTATCCGAAAGCAAAAATTATTGCCTTGGATTTAAGCTATCCATACCTGCAAAAGGCCCGCGAGAACCTGAAAGATTTCCCCCGCGTGGATTTCATGCAAGGTTTGGCAGAGGACCTGTCTTTCCAGAACGAGAGCTTTGACTTTGTTTACTCTTGCTTTCTTTTTCACGAACTGCCGCTGGATATTCGTAAAAAAGTGATCGCGGAAGCGCATCGCCTGCTGAAGCCTGGGGGCTATTTTGGCTTTGTGGACTCGATTCAAAAGGCCGATGCTGAACATTTCGGCTGGGCGCTAGATCGCTTCCCAGTGGATTTCCACGAGCCATTCTTTAAGAGCTACGTCGAAAACGACATGGCGGAGCTCCTCAAAGCCGCTTCCTTTGAGATAGAGAGTGCTGAGAGGGGCTTTTTCTCGAAAGCAGTTCTGGCGCGTAAAGCCTGAAACTTTGGCTTGCCTTGGGGTTCATTTCTGGTATGACTTATGGCTTCAAAAAAAGAGGGCTAAGTTATGAATACCAATGGAGTTATTACCAAGTTTATTGACCATCACTATCGCCATTTCAATGCAGCTGCATTGAAAGACGCAGCGGTTGGCTACAAAAAGCACATCGACAACAAAGGCCAAATGCTTGTGACCCTAGCGGGCGCAATGTCTACAGCTGAGTTGGGCTTGAGCCTTGCTGAAATGATCCGTCAGGGTAAAGTTCACGCGATTTCTTGCACAGGTGCAAACCTTGAAGAAGACGTGTTCAACTTGGTTGCCCATGATCACTACGTGCGTATTCCGAACTACCGTGATTTGACTCCACAAGATGAGCAAAAGCTTTTGGAAAAGCATTTGAACCGCGTGACTGACACGTGCATCCCTGAAGAAGAAGCTATTCGTCGTATCGAGAACGTTGTTCTTGAGTACTGGCAAGATGCTGACAAAAAGGGTGAGTCTTACTTCCCACATGAGTTCATGTACAAAATTCTTCTTTCTGGAAAACTGACGGAATTCTACCAAATCGATCCAAAAAATTCTTGGTTGTTGGCAGCTGCTGAAAAGAACCTTCCAATGGTTGTTCCAGGTTGGGAAGACTCAACTTTGGGTAACATCTTTGCTGGTCACTGTATTAAAGGCGACATCAAGAAATCTACTACTGTAAAAGGTGGTATCGAGTACATGAAGTCTTGGGCTGAGTGGTACATGGGTGCTTCTAAAAAGAATCCAGTAGGCTTCTTCCAAATCGGTGGTGGTATTGCTGGTGACTTCCCAATCTGCGTAGTTCCAATGCTTGAGCAAGATTTGGGTCATGAAGACGTTCCTTTGTGGAGCTACTTCGCACAAATCTCTGACTCTACAACTTCATATGGCTCATACTCTGGTGCAATTCCAAATGAGAAAATCACTTGGGGTAAATTGGCGCCAAGCACACCAAGCTACATCGTTGAATCAGACGCTACTATCGTAGCACCTCTGATCTTCGGCTACGTTTTGGGCTGGTAGTCGCCGCCTGGCGAGGAGGCGTCGGGCCGGAGGCCCAGAGCTGGACTAATCTCAAAAACTCAAGACCCACATCTTTCACGAGATGTGGGTTTTTTTATTTTCAGACATGGGACCTTTTATTGGAGGGGCTTAGTTCTTTCGGCTGCTTGATCTGTTCGACGAGAAGTTTCGATCTCTCCACTCGATGGATCTAGAATAGCGTTCACCTTGGCGACACTGTCGGCTGGAAATCCGGCAAGTTGAGCGTGGCGTTTGACGAGCTCTTCATTGGGTGCAACGTAGACGCAGTAAATTTTGTCGTCAGTCACAAAGCTTTCGAGCCAATTGACCTCTCCGTTGAGTTGATTAAGAACCTCATTAGATTTCTTTGCCATAGCATGCATCTCTTCTTTGGAGCTTTGGCCAACGTTTGGGACTTTTCTTTCAATAATATATTTAGGCATATTTTTCCTCCTGCAAAAAAATATCGTTGAGACTGCTGAAGAAAGCATGTCCAGTTCATTGGAAGTTTTGAGGGCCTAGTAGGGTCCTTTTATATCTTGAACGCGTCGCAGAATGTCGGTGGTGCATTTTGCTCGGCACGCCTCTTGCTTTGCAAGCTCAGCAAAACCAGGGGGTTCAAAATGAAATCATTTATTTTTTTAGTTTTAGCAGGCTGTTGTCTTTTTACTTTTTCGGCTCAAGCCCAGTACACGTGCAACGATCAAAGTTATCTCGAGCAAGAGTTACTAAAACTTAAACGCAATTGCGGATCTTCCGGGGGCGGTCTTTGCGAATCTCGTGGTTATAAAGGAAGTACTGCGGAACGAGCTATCGATGCTTGTGTAAAAAATGGCTATCCAAAAAGTTTTTGCAGCCAAGGTGTCACTTGTGATGGTGTTTCGCTGTGTGATTCTCGTGGTTACAAGGGCTCCACGGTTGAAGATGCTGTTGCTGCTTGTGTAAGTAATGGGTACCCAGAAAGCTTCTGTAACCAAGGCGTTACTTGTGAAGGCTCGCGCCTTTGCGACTCTCGTGGTTATAAAGGTTCAACAGTCGAGTCGGCAGTTGAGGCTTGTGTTAAAAACGGTTATCCGGAAAGTTTCTGTAATCAAGGCGTGAGCTGCAATTAGGCGCTGGCACTGTCGTTGCATTTATTTTGTTTCACATCACTATGGTGACAAAAAGAAACCACAATATTTTTTGAAAGGTCCGTTCATGAAAAAGATTTTGCTAGCATTGATCACTTTTACTTCAATCAACAGCTTTGCATTAGAGCCTAAAGATCCCTTCTACGTATGTAATCGTGTGAACTCGGGGCCATTGAAAACGCGCTGTTTGTCGGCAATTTCTGGTCAATATGTGGATGGTCTTGCGGCTGCGGCTTGTGATCGTATTCAGTCTGCTGAAGGCACCGTGCAGTGTATGGAAGCCATTGTGAACTTGGAGTTCGATTCTCGCGCAGTTGTTAGCTGCGATAGCATTACAGATGCGACAAACACCATTCAATGTCTTCGCCAAGTGGGTCAACCTGTAAGACATGGCGGTGGCGGTGTTCGCCCTCCAACAAATGACTTCCGTATGTGGGCTAAAGAGATGGCTCGCTATGGTTTGCAACAGCTTGATAATGGAAATATCTACGAGGCTCGTCGCGCTCTTGAAGATATCTTGCGTAATTAAGAAGTTTTGCGAAATGTGATAGTAGAAAGCCACCTAAAAGGTGGCTTTTTATTGCCTCTACAGCGCGTCAGGGACCAGGTTCCGCCAAAACATTGGTAAGTCGCGTTTTTACTGTGCTAGGCTTTGTTCTCGATCGGAGAACTTATGGATATCAAAAGCCTTTTGCAGTCCCTAGATCTTAAATCTATCCCTTGTGAGTATTGTGACGTGCGAGTGGAAGAAACTTTCGAAAGTAAAGTCCGCTTCCAAAATCACGAACTCACAACCGCTGTCGAAGAAAGCTCTGTCGGAGCCTTTTTACGCGTTCGCCAGCATGGGCAGTGGTATTTCTCTGCGACAACTGATTTACAAACTTTACCGCAACAACTTTTAGATTTAGCGAACTCTCCAGACATCGGTGGCGGGGAAAAGTGGCATTCAGTTCCAGAAAATAACGGCACTTACGAGAACATGAGCTATGTGAATAACAATCCTTCTCGGATCCCACTTGCAGAGAAAGTGGCGCTGATGGCTTCTTACGATAAGTTGTCTTTGCAAAACCCGGCCGTGAAAAGCAGTCGTATGGTGTATGGAGATCACTATAAAATAAAGACTTATAAGAATTCCTCTGGGACCTTCTTTCAGTTCGATTTTGCTCAATGTGGCGGAAGTCTTGGAATGGACCTAGTCGACGGAGATAAAAAGTTTTCGGACCGTATTCCCATTTATGGTGAAACTTTCGAGCAACTTAAAGGCAGAGATGCTCAGTTAGTGAAGTATATTGGTGAAGCAACTCAGTTTTTACATGCGCCACTTCTTAAGCCCGGGAAATACAGCCTGGCGCTAACACCGCAAGTTGCAGGAGTTTTTGTGCACGAGTCCTTCGGGCATATGTCTGAAGCAGACGCCATGATCGGGGACCCGGTCGCCAAGGAAACTTGGAAGATCGGTAAGAAGGTCGCGGCTGATTTTATTTCTATCGTCGATTCCGGAGACCACAAAGGCGGCTCTGGCTATTGTCCCATCGATGACGAAGGTCAACGAGCACAAAAGAATTATCTAATCAAAAACGGTCTTTTGACAGGACGTCTTCATTCTTACGAAACGGCCTTAGCTATGGATGAGAAACCCACTGGCAATGGTCGTGCGATTACTTTTGAATATGAACCTATTGTTCGTATGACGTCGACCTACATTGAAAATGGCACAATGAATTTGGATGAACTTTACCGCAAAGCTGAAGGCGGAGTTTTGGTTGAAGACTTCCAGTACGGTACTGGGGGCGACCTCTTTACGATTGCTCCAGGCAGAGCTTACTTAATCAAAGATGGAAAGCCTACGACTCCAGTACGTGCGAACGTTATCACAGGCCAAATCTTTGAGACCTTATTAAACATTGAAGCCATCGCCAATGATTTTGATTTGCATCACAGTGCACTTGGGGGTTGTGGGAAAAATCAACAGTCCCCTTTGCCAGTCGCTGATGGTGGTCCGACAATTCTTGTGAAAGACATGCAGGTTAGCTAATGCAACACGATCTTTTAAAAATTCATAAAGACATGACTGCGCTTAAAATTCAGGGAAATAAAATCTCTGGTCTTCAAACGCAGAAGATTCAAAAGTCTGCGGCGCGCGTATTTAAGGGTGGCCAGGTCTATTCGTCGGCCTTTGTTGGTAGCATCGACGATCAAGCCCTTTTAGGAAAAGCTGAGCATGCAGGCAACGTAGGTATTGCATACGATTATGCTCTGCCAAAAACTGCGGGATTCGAAAGCACACACATCGCTAAAGAATCTCGTGGATCGGCGCTCAATCGCTTTAAAGATTTCTTCCATGATTTGCAAAAGCAGTATCCACACCTTTACTGGAGTGGACATGCGAACTTTACGAAATCAACTCGGTATTTTACTAGCAGTTATACCGGAAACTTACATACGTCTGGCGAAACCGTGGAAGCCACTTTGCTATATAAGCAATTCGGCTCTGCAGATTTTGCAGAGGGCTGGATGTTTATTGATGGACCCGATTACGATTTCAACAAATTTTATGCTAAGGCAGAGCCTTTGTTAAAAGCGGTTGGTCAAAAAGCAGCAATTGATTCTAAAAAGATGCCAGTTCTATTGATGGACAACTGGAGTTTTATGGAGCGAATTGCTCAGGATATGAAACCTGAAAAATTCCACGCGGGCAGTACTGCTTTGTCTGGAAAGTTGGGCGAGCAAGTCTTTAACTCCCAAGTGAGTTTTCAAGATGTGAGTCTAAATCCAGCGAAAGGTCGTTTTAGAGGCTTTGATGGGGAAGGGGTTCTGCACACCAACCCAATGGTTTTTGAAAACGGTACGTTCAGCAAAGTTCTTTATGACTTGCGCCAAGCCACAAAAGCCAATACGCAAAGCACTGGAAATGGTCTGCGTAGTTTCAATACGGGCGTAAATTGCGGCGTTCATGAGCTTGTTTTGGCTCCAGGCAAAACACCTGTGTGGGAAATGATCAAATCACTTCCTGAGTGTTTGGTAGTAGCAATGAGTTACGGCGGTACGATCACTGAACAGTGGGAGTATTCTTACCCTGTACAAGTGGGATTCTTATTCCGCCATGGACAGCCAGTAGGCCGAGTTCCATCTGTGAGTGTGAAAGGTCTTTTCAAAGATATCTTAGGCAAAGACCTGATTGCTATTTCCAGTGACAGCTTCTCGGGCTCATTCTCTCCATGTGTGCTCACGCAAATGGAAGTCGTCGGGCACTAGAAAAGTAGGTAACGGAGGCTCTATGGATTTACAACTAAGGTGGCGTTTCCGTCCTCTTCCCATTCAACATCAGCGAATTGTGCAAATGTTCGCGTGCCATTTGCGGTCGTCAAAGTCTGCTGTCTACTAAGCTTTCCTGCTTTGAGGTAACCTGTGTCTGGAAAGACCTCAGTCTTAGAACAGCCAATCACACTTACGGATCCATGCTTAGTACTAAAAGTGACTTCACCATCAGAGCCACACTTTGAACCATGCAGCTTCGCCACAAGCCCAGTTTCGGTGAATTCTGCAAATTCCGCTTCGTACCACTGACCTCGTACCTTCGCTGTCATGTCAGTTATATAATCTAGACTATGCACAGACTTCACAGCGCCAGAGGGCCATACACTCACTTCTTTAATCTTCTTAACTGTACGTAAATTAGCATTTTTAACTTCATCCAAGGTAAAAAACTTACTAAGACTTCCGTCAGCAAAAAACTCAACTTTGATGCCGTTGAACGGGCGCGAGCCCTTGTTCACGAGCTCCCAGGTTTTGCCATCAGGTGTTTTCCAAAAGCCGATGGCCCCGTTTTTACAAGCTAGGATATCGCCATTTGAATTAAACTCAGCCCAACCACACTGCATGGTATAGCCCGCATCAGTGAGTAGCAGTGCCTGGTCTTCATAGAGAGGCCTTTGATGCTCGTCAAACTTGAGAGAATCGCCATTGATGGGAAACCAACGTCCATGCAATTGGACCAAAGGTAATCGTGGGTCAAACGGATCTGTGTAATAGTGGAACTTAATCTTCTCTAAAACACCTTGCTCCGAAATACTCACGGCCCTTACGTCACCTTTGAAAAGTTGAAGATCCAAAGGAACGGAGCCCCCAGCTTCAGCAACACTACGATCCTCATACAGGCGCAAGTAAATTCCATAATCTCCTGTAGTCACTACGGTCGATTTTCCTAAGATCGGTAGAGTCATGGATTTGGCATCAATCAAGACTGTCGATTTCAATAAACCACTTGGGTAAAACTCAACCCGCGGGCCGGACGCGCGTATTTTCGCCTGAAAAACTTGCTTGTCCCACAAAAACTCAAATTGCGTATCGGAGATTGCCCATGCGGAGAGGATATTCTCATCATTCAAGAACATTACCTCGGCCTTGGAAATATCTATAGGTACGCCACCTTGCGCATCCGCTACTTTAAACTGAGTCAGCTGAAGAAGTTCGATGTAACTTTTTAAAGACATCTTTTCATAGGCTTTTGTGCTCATGACGGCATTGAGGTATCTGGTATTAATTGAGTTCGTTTGTCCGACCTCATCAGACGTAGCCTCTCTCAAAATCAGCTCATGCAGAATAAGACCGGCCTTGCTATTGGCATCCATCAAATCCCAAAGATCCTGATTGATGGTGTAGCGACTATCGCCGGGAAACTTGACAGTTTGTTGCACTGCCAGTTGTTCTAATCCACAACCAGCTGGTACAAAGCCACCTCCGGTGTCTGGAATATCAATCAAGTTCGAGCCCTTAATAAATTTGGCCTCTTTCATGAAGGAACTCCACCATTCACGATACATTCTGGCGCGGCTCGGGTTGATCTTTTTCACTCGAGCTAACAAGAGATCCAATTTCTTTTCATAGCTTAATGTAGCTGCCCCAAGATCTAAAACCATCTGTCGTTTTTCTTTTGCCTCGAAATGATCATAGAACTGAACCGAGGTGATTTTGTTTTTTGCATTTCTGCACACCACGGCGTCACCACCGTTACCCACGTCTTTGCCATCAGCTGCAAAGGCCGAAGTGGCTCCTAACAAAAAAGCTAAAATAAAGATCTTGTTCATGTCTCATTCCTTTTTTGATTTTCTTTTTGCCAGTCCAGGGGGAAGAACTGCATGGATAAACAATAGAGTGAATTTTTATTGTCGGTGTCCTGAACGTCTTTGCAGAATCGACGCCGGAATTCCTTCAGAGCTTCTTTGGCTTCCGGCAGTTTGTTGACATCAATACCCATCATCGTACTTGAAAACTCGCGGAACTCCATGGGAACTTCTTCAAGAGCCGCATCTGCTTTTTTAAGAATTTGAAAATGATGGTTTTTCACAGCTCTGGAAGCCATCGTATCGGGTGTCGCCAGATCTCTTTCTGTCTGAACCCATTTTCCCTCTGTGCTTTTCTCTATTAAACCTAGGCGCTGCAATCTTTTTACGGCCGATTTGGCGGCGTCTTTATCGATACCCAGGCGCTTTGCAATCCAACTCAGAGATGGTTGAAAGTCCTTGATCTCGGTCAGCTCCATAACAGCAAAGTGAACCCAGTTGGCGATGGTTTCAAAGGCGTCCATGTTCATCTGTGAAAAAGAGAAACTGGACTGAATCTGTTTTAGTTTTTTCTGGGCCTGTTCGCGGGCCAAAGCACTTCTTGCATGCGATGCTTGTACTAAAAGGACGAATTGTTCCGATTCACGATTTCCGAGATGAAGCTTTTTCGCAATCACAACGGCCGATTGATAGGATAGGCCCTTCTTGTGTCTCAAGATCTCTGACAGCTTCGATGGTGACAGCTGCAAATCTCTGGCATAAGCCCGCATCGAGTAATTCCCATTGCGGGTATGACGACGCTCATACTCAGCTTTAATAATATGACGGTAGTCTGTTCCTACATTGCTCATTGGGAACGTTGTATTCCCTGAAATTAATAAATGGAACTAAATAGGAATCTGACGCGGAACACATCATTCCCCCAAATTCCCCAAGAAGGGAGATAGTGCTTCCTTTGAAGAAAGTGTCTTTTTTTATTTTATCACACGACGATGTCTTGAAAGTACTCTGGCAATTCGGCGCGGGGATACAGGTAATAGTTTTCTAGGTAACTATTGGCAATAAGCAGGTGATCGTCGTTCCCTCGTTAACTTTAGATTGAATCGAGAGGCGACCATCACCTTTTTTAAGTGTTGCGCGTACTTGGTGAAGACCAAGGCCTGTGCCATTAGTTTTACCGAACGTAAACCCTTTTGCGCCAACTTTTCGGAGAGTTTCAGAGGACATTCCTACGCCAGTGTCGCGTACTTCGAGAGTGAGAGTCTGCTCTTTTAAGTTCAAATCTGATTTGATAAAAATTGTGCCCGGATTATTGCCAATGGCCTCAATCGAGTTGTTTAAAATATTCGACAGTGCTCTTGCGAAGTCCGCGGCATCTACTCTGACAAGGGCCTCTGGAAGCGAGTTCAAAAGGCAAATCTGAAGTTGACTATTCTCAACCAAAAGCATTTTTTCTGACAGCACGTTTTCACAAACTTCTTTAAATGAAGTTCGGGCCACTGGGGAGCTCTTGGCTGAGTCCGCTGCGGCCTCCTGTAATGTGAACAGGTTCTTGCTTTTAGCTTTTTGCAGCATGGAGTTAGCGATCTCATTAATTCTCTGTGTAGAGCCTTTTAGCAAGTCACGTTTCTCGTCACTAGCTTCTTGTAAGTGATCACTTAGTAAATTCAGAGCGCTTAATGGAGAGCGAATGTCATGAGCCATCTGAGTAGCTAGGTTAGCAATTTCAGAATGAATCTTATTTTCTATAACCACACGGTCGGCGTTGAACTTAAGGTCACGGATATGGGCACCCAAACCAATCGAGAAGAATGAAACTTCCAAAAGAGATCCTAATAGAATCCCGTTTTCAGTAACAAACGAAGGAGGCAAAACTCCGGCATCTTTTAGGCCATAGAGCGAAGCCCCGATAATATAAAACAAAATCGCTGGAAGATAATACGGCGCAAATTTCGATTTCTTGACCAGTCCTACGATGCCAGCAGGGACAAAGATAAGGGGCAAGCATGAAGTAGCAATACCGACTAGTCGGATCACTGTGTTTCCATAAGACACGATCGAGAAGATGGCGAGAAATGCTGAAAATACAGAGAATCCTTTTAGGAGCCAGTCTATTTTTATGGCGCTTTCCTTGGTATTCAAGGAAACCCGCGTAAACTGACTTAAACTAAAAAACATAAACGCTACGAAGAACAAAGTACTGACTTTGTTCCAATGTGGCAGATCTGGCCATAAATACTTATAGGCGATCCCGTGCAGTGACATCTGGGCAACAACAACTGACAAGATATAAAAAAAATATCGGCTGAATAACCGACCACCGAACGACATAAAAATAAAAAGGCTATAAGCCAAAATGAATAAAATGATTCCGTAATAGACACCAAAAAAGAGGAATTTCTTTTGAGTATGGTGGAGCATCTCGATGTCAGAATAAATCTCAAAAGGAAATTGCATCGAACCAGTGGTTTTTAGCTCAATAGCCAAAGTGATGCTCTCATTTGTAGGAACGTGAATCGGAAAAAGGTATTCACTATCAGCAACGACGCGCTCGCTGAATGGGACAAGTTTACCGGATTTAGCTTCAAACAGTTTTTTACCGCTTTTGTCGAAGCCTACAATCAAGATATTTTGCATCGAGGGATAGCCAAATCGCAAAATGTAATCTTGGACGTCATTGGAGTTAGAAAGTGTTAAGAGTACTAGCGCCCATTGGGAGTTATAACCAGATAGTTCACGGGCGCTGACGGGGGTTGGCAGTTTCTGATGAAGCTCTTCAAGATTTGTTACTTCAGTCAGGTTAAATTGCGGTTTAAAAAACTGAGACTTCGTTAATACCGCGTCGGATGCCATAAAGGATCCTTGTAAAGGTAATTCCGCAGCCGAAGCGCTCATTGAAAATATGAAGATAGATAGAAGAAGTAAATAAACTACTTTCATAAAGCTCCATGGATTGCATCGATAAACGAGGTTACTTCCGATGGCAATGGGCAGGTTTTTCCCGTCGAGTAATTAACGCTGACAAAAACTATATTGGCGGAAAAAGCTTTGTATCCAGAACGTTTCATTTCATGGGTTAGCGTTAGCATTTTTGAGCTGTGACTATGAATCGTGATAGCGACTTCAATAGGGCCAGCCGTCAATGGAAGTGAGTACTCAGCATCGATTTTAGCCACAACTAGAGCGATGTCTTTATTTTTTAATGAGGCATAGTCTGCATAATGCGTCTGCAGGAGCTGCTCACGCACCTTTTCACAAATAACAAAATAGTGTGGATGATGAACATATCCAACGGGATCCAACTCGTTAAGTTCAATTGTGTATGAAAGAGTTTTCATCAAGGTCTCACATAAGGGATAAGTTCAGGAGGCAGTGGCTGCGAGGTTGCTCTTTCAAATTGCTGACGGTTCAAGAGATAAAAAACGCCAGTTCCAGTTAGTACGGGTTTCTGCTTTTCGTTTAGAAGTTCGAATCTCACAAGTACAAAAGATCCTAGGCGAAAGTAGATTTGAGACCGACCCGTGATTTTTTCTGACACCTTTGCAGGACGTTGCCACTCTAGTTCTGCCTTGAGGCTCATCGCAAATTTATTGAGACTGCCAAGCACGTTGTTGGCCATCAATTCATCTGCCAGCGTTGCTAAAATGCCGCCATGGATGATATTAGCAAATCCTTGGAAGTTGGTATGCGTGTTGGTCCACTCGCAACGACAAGTGTTGTTTTCTTCGACGAAGAATTCTGCCTTTAAACCCCAAGGATTATTTTTGGAGTTTACGAAGCCATTGTGGGCATCGCTATTTTGCAATGGAAATGTCACAGGTGAAATTTCCACGGAGTTTTTGATACGCGTGCGTTTCATTTTTTGTTTCAATATAAAAGTGAAAAGCTGAAGCAGGCCAAAAAGAGCGGTAATCATTGAGGACCCATCTTTCGTAGCTCGATCAAGTAGTTCGCAATGGTGCGATTCCAGCCTTTTTGAGCTATTTTGAGGTATTGAATAAACTGTACTTTTTCTGGCGATTGGATATCAGCGAGTTTGCCTAGCCAGAAATCAATGGTGCGTGCGTAGCTTGACGAATGCTCTAGCAGGCTCACCATTTGGAAACCTTTTTGCGGAACGGTTTCTAAGAATTCTGGCAATGCTAAAATTTCAGCAAAACCAAAAACTTCTTTTTGAACAAAGCTAGTTTCACTACGGAAAGCATGCTTCGTGAATAAATCCTTAGTGATGAAAAACGTGTCTTCAATAATGACACGGCCGCCTGGCTTTAAGAGACTATAGAGTTTCTCTAACTGGTTTTCTTTTTGGGTCATATGGCAGAACGAACCAATGAAGTAAATGATGTCGAATGAGTTTGGCGCTAAAGAATCCGCCGTCTCAAAACAACCCTCATGAATAATCGCATCAGGCTGAATTTGTGTTTGGATGTAGGTATTTTGCACAAGTGATGGATTGATAGCGGTGTAAGTGAAATCTTTTTTCACTTCTGAAAGACGTTTAATAAACGATCCCCAGCCAGGTCCAACTTCAAGAATAGCAGGGTTGGTAGAGCCTTGAAGGAAACTGACATGCTTATTGAGCATGTTTAGGATGCCCTCCTCGAGGGTTTCATTCTGGTGATAGAGCCCGCTTGTGTATTTCATGTAGGGATCAAGGAATGCTTGGAAGAACTCAGCGCTAATATCATAATGCTTGTTGGTTTCAGCCATAGACCCTCCAGCTACACGTCTCGTAAACATAGAGGGTTTATAACTCAGGGCGTTAAAATAGTCACTGGGGAGTCCCCAGGTTGAAGAATTTCTAAGGGATACGAAGGCTCTGGAAATGAGTCCGTGTAAAAAGTCCCTAGTAGCCCCAGTTTGAATATACGGGCGGAAAATGGGTTATTTAATCACGCGCACAATCTCTTGAAAGTAGTCCGGCATTTCTGTGCGCGGATACCAGGCAAGAGCTAGAGGATCTTTCAGCGTTTTTCCCTGATTGAGCTTGATCAGCTTTTTCTTTTCAATGAGTGGCTCGGCAATTTGTTGTTCTAAAAGACCGAAGCCTACGCCCGCACACAATAACGTTGAAAGCGCCAAGTTCTCGTTGGCAAAAAGACGGGGACGCTTCAGGTATTTCAATAAATTGAAGGTCTTTAGATAATTCAAGCTCGTGTGATCATCGGCATGAAATGCAAAGAGTCTTTCGTTTTCAAGAATGTCTTTAAGATCGCGGTCTTTCCAGCTCGGATGTCCCAGCAAGCAATACTCATCTGGCTTTACCACTTTACTATCAAGTTCCAACGGTACTTGGTGTGGATAGAGAACTACTATATCTGCTTTTCCGGTTTTGATCAGATCCAGACGGTTTTCACTGTCATCAATAATGAACTGCAAATTCAATCGCGGCCATTTCTTAAAAATATCGCGGCACTGAGGCACCACTCGACCTGAGATAAAACTTGTGGGACCCGCAATCCGCAGCTCCACATCGGTTTCAATACCGCCTTTGTGAAGTTCCGCGAAGGTTTTGCCCTCAAGCTCTTTAGCTCCGAGGCAGTACTTCAGAAGGGCGTGTCCTTCCGTTGTTAGAGCCATACCTTTGCGACTACGGATAAAAAGAGTTACGCCAAGTTCGCTTTCCAGGCTGCGAATACGCTGAGTGACAGCGGTTTGGACGATACCAAGGGACTCTGCGGCCCCCATGACAGTGGTTTTATCGACGACGGCTAAAAAGGCTTTAAGTGGGGGACTTAGTAAACTCATTTAAAGTGATGGATATATCAAAAACATCAATTATTCAAATGATAAAGAATCGAGCATAAATCAAAGACAAGAAGGAGACCCCCAATGAAAACATTCCAAATTATCGGCCTGGTTCTGTTACTTAGTATTTCGGCTTCCGCCCACGTTCATCACGCAAAACACAATATGATCTTCTTTGGCGAGAACGAATTTTATGCTTCTCACTTGGTCTATAAAAGTCCTCACAACTATCAAGTGCTCGTAAAGCTGCAACTGGATGTAAACACGAAAGCTGTGTACGCCAAGGTAAAGAAAGAGTTCCCGAAGGACCTTTTTATATTTTTGCTCGATACTATGGATATCAAAGAGATCGAATCTCAGGAAGTGTTGACAGGAAAAATTCTGAGAGAAGACGAAAGTGGACAAAGAATAGACCTTGCGACCGGTCTTACGTTTAATAAAACCCAATTCAAGATTTTATTTTTTAACGAGCTGCCTCTGTCACTAGAGGCTACTCCAAAACCATAAAAGGAGACCCCATGACAAAAGCCAAAGTTATTGCCCACGACCTGATGAGATTCGATTTTAAAGGAGCTTACGAAAAGATTTTCTGTAAATGCGAATGCTGGAGGGATGGTCGCCGCTTGCATTAAAATTAAAGCCCTGGCCTCTGCCAAGAACTTGTTTTATGAATGACTTGCGGAGGCCAAATGTGTTCGACAAGTGACGTTGAATATGGTTGTCGCCAAGAACGTATTTGTACTTCTGAACACTCTCTTCCGTCTTTTTTTGAACACTTCCTTTGGCTAGTTTTTAGGTGCTTCGACAAGTGCCTCTATGTTTATGAGATATAATAAGTAAAGACGCTTATTTGATTTTAGTCAGGAAGTTCTATGAAAATAAAGTACATGTCCCTTGCGCTAGGTTTGTTTCTTTTCGCTACTTCGGCTTGGTCTGCGAATGTCGCGGTCAAAGTTTCACCTGCTGACCTGGCTGAACACGTTTACTTTTCCTTTTCAGGCAAGGCGACGCTAAAGGAAGTGGCGGAATCTTCGGAAATGACAACCAAACACAAACAAGAGGCTCGTGCTTATTTGAGAGGTCACGCCTTGAGCTCAGAAAAAGTGCCTCGTATGACTTGGGTGTCAGGCTCGTCTGTGATCACAGTAGGATCCGAAAAAATAGATTTTTCGCTGATAGAAAAAAAACAACTGTTGGTGAATGGTAAAATAATTTCTATTCCTAAAGATTTTATTTTCTCTGAAGTTGCAAGGAAAATTCAAACTAGCTTGGAAACACCAAAAGGAAAGACACTTTTTAAACTTCCCTTCGAACTGATTTCTTCAGCTCAAGCTGCCAGTAGCTTTGGGGAATATTTTTTGGGCGCTATGAGCTATGTCCTGGGGATTGATCAGGGGGAGGCATGTAACAGTTCCGAGGCTGTAAGGCATGCCTCCTGTGTATTTAAATCTGAAGCCTCTGCCATTCAGGCAAGTATTCGCGAGTACGAGACTATTACGAACTTTAATTGCGTTGGAAAAAAATTTGACTCTATTATCGTAAACTATGGAACTCCCAGCGCTCCGCGGAGGGGTACAACTTCCGTTGCCTATGACGAAAAAGGGAATATCAAGACACTCAGCTATCATAGGAATGACCAATTGGATTGTCAAATGAGCCTAGTTGACGGCAAATTTGATAGCCTGACTTACTCTTCTGATTCCTCCGGCTGGGTTTGCGGACATAGCAACGGAGAAGGTGGCAATAAATTTGAAAAGGGAGATAAAGTTAAGTCGGTAATAGTTGGTGGTGATTTTTCACTCGCTCGCTTGCAAAAATGTTGTGCTTCTGATTCGTGTAAAGTCGAAATGAATGAATATATCGCTAACGGGCGGTTATCAGCGCCAGAAAACAAAGACAATATTCGTAATAGTATAGCGCAGTAGCGATTGGTTCTTAACAAGGATCTGAATCAGAAGTTTCAGCCGGCAAACTTTCATTTTGACGGGGTTACTTGGATTGTCCCCGACGAGGACTTTATCTTCCGGGAACATCTCCTATTTTCACTCAAAAACGTGTAGATTCCCTCGTAATTTCTGCCATTTCCCATAAACAAGATTAAGACGCACAGTGGCTGAGCGTCCCGGCGGGAACATTGCGGGACGCTTCGCGCCGGTAATACATACATTTTGCTGACAAAGCAGAGGCCTTTTACTACGACATGAGTGTAGAATTCGACCGTTTCGTCACACTTCTAGAGGGGAAATCAAAGAGTGAGAAGCTTCCGCATTGTCATGTTCATTTCAGCTCTGTTTGGGATTGCGGCTTGTGCTCCTTCAAATTCTTCCTTGAATGACCTGTCTTCCGTTTCTGGCGAGAGTATCATCGATGGGACGCGCGTGAACACACGTCCGACCACTGCTTCCAAAAGCATAGTCTATCTCGAACTTCTCAATGAACACGGCCAAGAAATTTCCTACTGCACAGCTGCCTTGATTGGACCGAATACGGTTTTGACGGCGGCTCATTGCTTTGATGACAACTTGGTTCGCCACTACACAAGCTTCAACGTGGTTTTTGAAAATCAAGTTACCAGCAGCTGGGGCCCTCGTGTGGCTCGTCGCGGAGTCGCTTCACTCAGTCATCCAAAATACAATACAGAACGTAGTAAAAAACCTTATGCCTATGATCACGATATCGCCGTTGCAAGTTTTGCCGGAGATTTTCCAAAAGGTTTTGCGACAGTAAAAATGGATTCCGATGCAAGTGCCAACTACGCAGGACTGAGCGTGTACGTGTATGGTTTTGGCCGCTTCAAAGACTATGTCGGCGATGATTCTGATTTTGGCCGCTCAGGCGGCACGGGCCTTTTACGTAAAGGTGTCATGCAGATCGATCTTGAGTACACAAAATTTGCCGATCGCTACTTTACAAGTGTCGCGTCTGAGACTTTCTTGTGTCAGGGCGACTCGGGCGGTCCACAGTTTTATCATGAAAATGGTGTTTTAAAAGTTATTGGTGTTAATTCTGCTTCTACGGGAATCATTCTAGAAAATGGCCGTCAGACTTGCCGTGGACCGTCTCAGGTTACGAAGGTCGCGCCTTTCTATACGTGGTTGTCTAGTGCTCAGAAAAAACTATCAGGTCGCAACTAGTGAGGTTATCGATGAAACAACTCTTATGGATCTTCTTGGCTCTTCTTTTTGTCTCTGCTGCGAATGCCTCTCAAGAGGGCACTTACGGTTACGGCTACTGGGCCCCAAAGCATATTAGCGATTATTTGAAGGATGTAGATGGCAACTCTCCGAAAGAGGGAGCTCGCCAGTGTGAAAACGTCTATGCCAATGCCCTCAATCGCGGTGTTTTGGATATTCGCTACGCTCTTGGCTACTTCGATGATTCTCGTGGCGAAGACAGCATCGTGAATGGCATTAACTATGGTTTATCACCAAGTCTTGATATCGAGATCTTCCATGCGCTTCGCAAGCAATTGACTGCAAACTGCTGGAGTTTCTCAAAACGTCTTTGTGGCTTCAAAGAAAGTGGCGATGCTGAAACTGGTAAAGTCGTACTTACGAAGCAAGAAAAGATCCATGGTCGCAAAATCACAGTTCGCATTACTTTGACTCAAGCGTCTGCAAGCTCGTCTTTTGCACAAAACAAAGGAGCTTCGGCTTCTCGTCAAAGTATGTTGACTCAGCAATCTGAAGAAAACTTCTTCGGTGGCTTAAGAACAGCAGACGTGGTGATCTACAACGGTCACTCTCGCAACGGTGGTGGTCCTGACTTCAATCCGCCGATTTTGAATTCTCACAATAAAGTAAACTACAAAGGTTACTACGAGAAGAAACGTCCAGGCATTATAAGAACCATCGAGAACTTGAAGCACAATCCTAATCAAGGCTTCATTCTTGGTATGTTCTCTTGTTACTCTCGCAAACACTTCTATCAAACGTTTATGGATGCAAATCCACAACAAGGCTTGGTCTTGAGTGCCGACACGATTGATTACTTCGACGCTTTGAAAGGCTCTGTGGGCTACCTTGAAGGTATCCTGCGTGGAAGCTGCGGTGACGAGCTTTCAGAGAGCGCAAAACAGAACGATAAGATTCGTATCGGTTTCGAAGACTACAATATCCACTAGGCCGCACGAGTGCTGCCATTTCAAAGATCCAGAGTCGAAGGAATGCTCTTAGGGCTGCACGCAGGTGACAGCCTTGGGGCTACCATTGAGTTCTTGCCAGCCTCGCCAGCTTGGAACACCCACACCGAAATTATCGGAGGCGGAGAGTTCCACTGGAAACCGGGCGAGGCCACCGATGACACAGATCTTATGCTTTGTGTTTTAAAGTCCATTAGGTCCATCGAAAGTTTTGATTTCAATATTCTAAAAGCAGAAATGCTGAACTGGTATCACAGCAAGCCACCTGATATTGGCAATACTACGAAAAAGGGCCTGGCAAATCTCGAGGCCGGGCTGCCACTACGCGAGTGTGGTTTTGTCGACAATACCTTTCAGGGAAATGGTTCGATCATGCGAGTGGCCCCACTAGCACTCATGAAAGAAAATGCTGATGGGATCTATAAGGATGCACATTATTCTTCTTTATTAAACATCATGATCACACAAACAAAAATGACTCACGGTCATCAGCATTGCGTAGATAGTGATGTGATTTTCATTGCCGCTCTTAAGAGTGCTCTGGCGGGGGATAGTAAGCAGCAGGTCTATGACCGCGCTTTGCAAACTGCTAAAGATGTTTCCTCAGAGATTGCTCTACGGATCGAAGCTTTACCCCATTTGTCTTGGAGTGAAATGAAAACGTCGGGATTCTGCGTGGATACGTTGTGCGCGGCTCTGTGGGCGTTTTTAAAGTACAATTCTTTGGAAGAGTCTGTGACTGCGATTGTGAATCGTGGTGATGATGCAGATTCGTGTGGGGCTGTGACCGGGGCCTTGTGTGGTGCGCACTATGGTGTCCAAGCGGTGCCTGAGAGATGGCTTCAGACTCTTGAGCTCAAAGAAGCCATCTTGCAAGAAATCAAACGTCTTTCAAATTAGAGATCTTGTAAACGCTTACCAATCGCCGGTTCAAAGTAGGGGTTACTACCGCTCGGCAGAAGATCATAACCGAATTCTTTGTTGAAAAGACGAACGCGAGTTTCTTTGTCGACGACGCCACGTTTTGCAAGCTGTTTAAACGCTGGAACTAAACCTGTGTCGCGAATCATAAGTGGGGTAAAGCGATAAGGTTTCTGTTTAGCCAACTCCAAACCACTATCAACAATGTCAAACAAGATCGTCGTGCAGTTGCTGGACCAAGTATCGTAAGGCACGCTGTACTGAATACGGTCACTCATTTTTATCGCAGCACGAAGAATTTGAGCAGCCTTAGTGCCGTTAATGCTGAGTGGAATTTCATACATATTTAATTTTTGCTTCACAAAACGTGTTTGAATTTCGTCCGCTGTTGAATAGATTTGCAAAACCGAAGCATAAAGGTCTTCATCAAAGCCTTTTACCGGATCGTATCCGACGTCTTTAGGTGCCATATAGTTCATAGAAATAAAAAGGTCTTGCTCCATCAATACAGGGCCACCGCCAGTGTCGTTGATAGGGTAAAGCTCGATGAAAGCATTTGGCTTCATCTTAAAACGTAACTGAGTGTGCGAGATATTAATGATGCTCCATTTGTTCACAGGAGTTGCGTTCAAATCTACGATCACGTAGCTGGCACTATCCACCATTTGCATTGGAATCACGGCTTTATAAAACTGGCCACCTTTACGGAAATTATTGATCGTCATTTGCTCGGGTCTGTTTTCAATGATTTTCACAGCACGCTTGCCAGAAGTATCGATACATTGCCCTTTGTATTTACCGGCCTGCATACGCGCAAGACACTCAGAAGTTGCTGGGATCTCGTCGCCGGCAAAGGCAAAACTTGAAGTCAGGGATAGGGCTAAAACAAGATTTAATAGCATTTGGGGCTTCGCAAGTGTCATTGTCGACCTCATAAGTTTTCGCCACCACGGACAAAATATGTCACAGGTGCGTTTCTAAATACGCATTATGTAGAAAAGAGCCTTTTAGGCACCTCTGGCAAGCGAAATTGCAAAGAAGGGACCAAAGCTCCTGTCCCTGGTAAGGTTCCTGTCCCGGAAAGACGACTTTGCAAAGATCCACGCCGCATTATTATAGAACTATGAAGATCTTCACTGTGGGATACGAAGGCGCTTCTATAGAGCAATTTGTTTCTTTTCTGAATAGGGAAGGAATCGAATTGATCGCAGATGTTCGTAAAAACCCTGTAAGTCGCAAGAAAGGTTTTTCCAAACGACAATTAGCCGCGCACCTTGGTGAGAAAAATATCGAATACTTGCATTTGCCAGGTCTCGGAATGCCAACCGAATGGCGTAAAAAAGCGAAAGCGCAAATCATTACGAGACAAAGAATGTTTCAAGATTACGTAAAAAAAGTTCTGCCAAAACAGAGCGAAGAAATTCAGCTCTTAAGAAAACTTCTTAGAGAGAAAAAGACCTGTCTTTTGTGTTTTGAAGCCGACCCATCGGATTGTCACAGACGAAATATTTCTGACGAAATTCAGCGAGTCGATAAGAAAGTTAAAGTCGAGGATCTGGATGTTTTTGCCGGAGCGGCGTTAAAAATATTCTCGCCCACAAAAACAAAGCGGCCGCCGGGCGAATTCCCGACGGCCTAAGAACAATTCTCTACCTGCCCAATTACTTACCTAAGTCAAAAGGCATGCTGAGAGAGAGCTGTGTACTAGCACCATTCAATTTTGAAAACGCGGTCGACACATCGGCATCAGCACCACCGTTATTAAACTTGGTGTATGAAGGAACTAAATACTCCAAGTTTACCGAGAACTGGGCTGCGGGCTTAAAGCCGAAACCGAGTTTGTAATTCGTGCCGCTAAGGTTCGTGGTGCCTGTGGAGTCTTTAAAGGTCAACTTGTCAGACACTCCATATCCCAACCACAAACGGAACTTGTCATGGTCATAACCAACGACAGCACTCATTGCTGATTTGGTATAAGTTGCGTCTTCTTGAGCCGAATCCTTCGGCTTTACGCTTCCGTTACCAAGAGCGTATTCCGCGCTTAACCACATTCCTTGGCTAAAGCGATAACCAGCACGTGCACCATAATCAAGACCCGAGTTCGTGGCACTTGCATCCACATTGCCGACAGTCACAACTTCCATGCTGGACTGGTCATAACCAAGATAAGGCTCAACCAACATACCTGCTTCTGCATACTGAATTGTTAGAGCCATCAACACTACGTAAATTGCAAAAAACTTTTTCATAAAAACCTCCTTATTCATTTTCGCCCGCGAGGATCTGGTCGATCAGCTGCAATGACTCGGGATCTAAGTCTCCATCCCGTCGTACATCGACCCAGTCCTGTAGGGCCTCTTTATTTAGCACCATCTCTTCTCCAGACTCCTTGTCCGAAGTTGTAAATCCAGAGATGCGAATTCCTTTTCGTTCAAGGGCCTGGAGAGCTTGGTTCAAGTCGGGGGGACCAATCCTTGAAACCATTTGTCCTCCTGTCTTCCTGAAGGCCCGTGTTTGCACTTCCTTGCGTGCTCTTTTATTATTTTATGAAGGTTTTCGTGAGATTCTTAGACGTTTAAAAACCACACGAGGCTCAAAAGAGGAATAACTCGTATTTTCGGTAGCCTGTAAGAGTGAGACACCGGGCCTATTTGAGACCGCCAAATCCATTGTGGTGAATAGGTCACAGGTTTTTCTCGCGATGAAACGAGAGTGAGACACGAGAGTTGGCTTCGAACTCGGGATTTGCAGAAAACGGAGCCTGGGGTTTTGCAAACTCCCTGCGGGGACACGCCCTCCAGGCTGTGACTCTTCCGGACAGTACACTGTCCGGAAGGCCCCATCCATGGGGCCGTCAAGGTCCCCTTCGGGACTTTGCAAAACCCCAGGCTCCGTTTTCTGCAAATCGTCTTCGCTTCCATAGCACTCGATTCTTGCGCGCGCTTTTGGGGTGAGTTTTTTGAGATAGCTTTAACTGAGATCTAATGGAGTCGCTCAGTCAATTTAATCGGGCATCTTGTTTTTTAAGTAAAAACCGTCGCTGTAGCGGCGGTAAATCGACCAAACTCTAAGCACTCGTGAAAAAATGCTATAACCGTTTGGTTCACTTTTTTGGAAACTATTTACTAACGAATTCTATAAAGCCTCCACACAAAAGCTTATAACTAGGTTCATAAGAACGGCGCCCAAAAAGCCGTCAACTTTTAAACTATTAAGGAGTGTTTTATGAAAATTCAAAATCTAGTACTTTTGTTGTTCTTTACTTTTACTTCTGTTGGAGCAACTTTCGGTGCGTATATCCAAACTCATGCAGGTATTTCGACGACACCCAGAGTGACGCAAACGGCGTCTACTCTGGATTCTATGAAGTCGAAGATCTTAAAAAATTCTCCAGAAAGCAAATCATCGTTGGCAGGCCGGGTGGCTTGGAACCAGAATTATTAAAATTCACGTTCGAAGCTTGCTCATCGAAGTTGCGACTCCTACTCACAAGCAAATTCAAACTCTAGTGAAGAGCCTTTTTTGCTAACTCCTGAACCATGCCCAGTTTTGAACGTCTCTTACTAAAGTAAATTCCTGCAGCAACAGCAGCGACTACTCCTAAGGCAATCATGCGAGTAGTAGGACGAGCCGGCATATAGCTCGTAACGACGTTTTTAACGTCTTTCCAACCAAGAGAAGACAACATTTTTGTGTCCTCCGGTTCTTTGATGTCTGTCGCATAAGATTGAGGGACAAATTTATGTTTGGTAGGGCCTGTTTTTCTTAAAGCGGCTCTCATAGTGAGCTCCTTTGTAAAGAGTCTCCATTTTTGCAGACTGAAAAAACATTTTCAGCTTCGAGAAAAGTTATTTGCGAAAGTGCATGAAAAACGCAGCGGAAACGAAAGTTGTTCGTAGTTTCTAGAAACTTTTCGAGGCGCCAATAAGCACAGAAAAACTACAGTTCTGACGGCGGTACTTGTTTCCGCGCACTCAATCTCTCAAAGCGGATCGTTAGGAAGATCGCCGTGAAGACAAGGCCGATGAAAAGACCCCACCAAATGCCGGGACCTTGCAGGTCTAATTTGAAGGCTAGGTAGTAGCCAATCGGAAGGCCAATAATCCAATAGGCAATGAATGCCAGAACAGATGGCCATTTGGTGTCTTGCAGTCCACGCAAGATACCCACGGCAACAGCCTGAATACCGTCAAAGAATTGGAAGGCCGCCGCCACCGCCAAGAAGCTTGCGGCATAGCCAATGACTTGCATATCTTCGGTGTAAATGCGCGCGAGTGGTTCTCGCAGGAAAAATACAAATACAGCACTAAAGAGCATATAACCTGCGCCCAAAATCAGAGCGACTCGGCCCGCATAACGAGCTTCGCGGAAATGGCGAAGTCCCGATTCATAGCCCACACGAATTGTGCCGGCAGCGCCAATCCCGACAGTCACCAAAAAGCTGATAGAGGCCAGATTCAATGAAATCTGGTGGGCCGCAAGAGGTGCCGAGCCCAGCCATCCCATCATGACCGAAGACATCGTGAATGCGCCGACCTCAAAAATATAAGTGAGCCCATTTGGAATCCCCAGATGGAAGATTTTCTTCAGCTTGACGTTGTGAATATGACGACGCCATTTTTGCGCAAAATATTTTTTAAACTCTGGATGGCGGTGAACATAGGCCATCATCATCACTGCCATAAGGATGCGGCAAAGCAGAGTCGCAAGGCCTGAGCCATTCAGACCCATTTCCGGAAAACCCCAATGGCCATTTATGAAAAGCCAGTTGCCCAGAATATTCAAAAGCACGCAGACAATCATGACATACATGCCGACTTTAACGCGACCAATGCCGTCAGTGAACTGTTTGTAGGCTTGATAAAGAAGGCTCGGCAGCAACGACAAAATCAGGTACGGAGCAAAGCCCATAGAGAGTTTTACAACCTCTGCCGTTTGTCCCATGAAGCCCATAAGAGGCATCATCACCCAAAGACCCGCCATGGTGATGACGGAAATCAGGACGGCAGCAACGACACTGTGGCGTAAGAGATCTCCGCCCTCATCGTGTTCATTGCGGCTATGAGATTGCGCAAAAAGGGCGGACATCGGTGCAAGGACGCCGATTCCGAAAATCATAAAGACAAAGAAGAGTCCCCCGGTGAACCCGGCGGCCCCTAAAGAGTCAGCTCCCAAACGTCCTACCATGATGGTGTCGGTGAGAGTGATAAGAGTTTGGCCGACATTGCCAATAATAATGGGAACTGCCAGCCGCATTGTTTTGCGGCTTTCGGTTGTAAATTTAGATGGCAACAACTTCAGTGATCTCTGGGAAAGCTTCTTTCATACGAACTTCGATGCCGTCTTTCAAAGTTGCCGAAGAACTTGGGCAACCCGCGCAGGCACCACGCATGTGGATGTACAGAATGTTGTTTTCATACTTGTTGAAAACGATATCGCCGCCATCCAAAGCTACTACCGGGCGAATTTCGTTATTCAAGAGAGTTTTAATTTGTTTAACAATCGGGGAGTCATTCACGGAAACATCCGGAGATGCCGCGACTTTAAGCACTACAGGTTCGCCTTTATCCATATGCTCCTGGATCAGGCCTGCCAGGGGCTCTGCCAGCATATTCCAATCGACCCAGTCCTGTTTGGTGACGGTGATAAAATCAGTCCCAACGAACACAGAACTTGTCCACGGGAAGCCAAAAAGCTTTGCCGCAAGCGGAGAACGTTCGGCCTCCTGGGCATTTGGGCAATCGAAGGCCTCTTCTGTGACCCGAGTTTGGAGTAAAAACTTGAGGGTTGCAGGGTTTGGAGTGCTTTCGATCATCACTTTTTGAGAATTAGCCATAGGAACTCCTTTAACGGTTTGCCAATGTACATTATAACCGGCTTTCTGCCAAGCGTGTTAATTCCGTCAAATTCTTGATTAAAGACAATAAAATGAATAACTTCTCGGGGTCTATTAACAAACTGGAGACTTTAAGATGACACCAAGAGTAAGAGAGATTCTAAGCTGGTATGGCGCTGACAACCCTGGGGTTTTGACGAACCTCGCTCGTATGATGAACCACGGTAAATTGGCCGGCACTGGAAAACTCGTTATTTTGCCGGTGGATCAAGGGTTTGAGCACGGTCCTGCTCGTAGCTTTGCGATCAATCCAGATGGTTATGATCCTTCTTACCACTTCCAATTGGCGATCGAGTCTGGTTGCAATGCTTATGCAGCTCCACTTGGTGCACTTGAAGCTTGCGCGCGTGAGTTCGCAGGTGAAATTCCATTGCTTCTTAAAATCAACAACTCTGACACGCTTTATGGAAACAAAGCTCCTATCTCTGCTTTGACTTCTCATATCGACGACGCTCTTCGTTTGGGTTGCGCAGGTATTGGTTTCACAATCTATCCAGGCAGCGCTGAAAGAAAACACATGTACGAAGAAATCGCTATGGCTTCTGCTGAAGCGAAAAAAGCGGGTCTTGCAGTTGTAATCTGGTCTTACGCTCGTGGTGAACAAATCTCTAAAGAGGGTGAGACTGGTATTGACGTGATCGCTTACGCGGCTCATATCGCGACTCAGTTGGGTGCACACATCGTGAAAGTAAAACCACCAACATCTTTCATTGAACAAGATGCAGCTCGCAAAGTTTACCAAGCTCAAGGTATCAAAGTGGATACTTTGGCAGATCGTACTCGTCACGTGGTTCAATCTTGCTTCAACGGCAAACGCATCGTGATCTTCTCTGGTGGCGAGGCTAAAGGCACTGAAGAGATCTTGAAAGAAGTGAAGGACTTGGCAACGGGTGGTGCTTTCGGAAGCATCATGGGCCGTAACGCCTTCCAAAGACCTAAGAAAGAAGCAATCCAGTTGTTACATGGAGTCATGGAAGCATTCGCAGGGAAGGCTCTTTAATGTCGATCAATGAAAATCCTCTCAGAGCCGAGAAGCGTAAAAAGCTTCATGCCTTGAAAGAAAAAGGCATCAACCCTTATCCGTATTCTTACGACAGAACCGGAAAGGTTGCAGAGCTTGTTGAAAAATACGCAAGCCACTTAAATGCGGGCGATAAAAGACCAGACGCTGTTTATCGAATTGCTGGCCGTTTGATGACTTTGCGTTCAATGGGGAAAGCTTCTTTCTTCAACGTGCAAGATCAAACCGGCACTTTGCAAGTCTACATCAAGGTTGAAGAGTTAGCGCCGAAAGAGCGTGAAGCTTTTGAATTGGTAGACCTCGGTGACATCGTTGGTGTTGAAGGTTACATCTTCAAGTCGCAAAAAGGCGAGTTCTCGCTTTACTGCAAACACTTCGAGATTCTGACAAAAACTTTGGAGCCATTGCCAGAGAAATTCCACGGCGTTCAAGACGTGGAAATCAAGTATCGTCATCGTCACCTCGATTTGATGACGGATGCCGATTCTCGTAAAGTTTTCGTGACTCGTTCTAAAATCATTAAAGAGATTCGCAGATTCTTGGATGATCGCGGTTTTATGGAAGTCGAAACTCCGACCTTGCAACCAATCTATGGTGGTGCGGCGGCGACTCCATTTACAACTCATCACAAAGCTTTGGATATGAAGCTTTACATGAGAATCTCGCCAGAGCTTTACTTGAAGCGCCTGATCGTAGGCGGCTTTGAAAAAGTTTACGAGATCAGTAAGAACTTCCGTAACGAAGGCATTGACCGTACTCACAATCCTGAGTTCTCGTTGCTTGAGTTCTACGAAGCTTACACAGACTACAATTATCAAATGAAACAATTCGAAGAGTTGATTTCAACTTTGGCGCAAAAAATCACCGGCAGTATGAAGGTGACTTACCAAGAAAAAGAAATCGACTTCACTCCGCCATGGCGTCGTTTGACGGTTCATGACGGGGTTCGTGAGTACGCGAAGATTGATCCAGATAAAGCAAGCGATGACGAAATCTTCGCGGCTTTGCAAAAAAACGGAACTGCGGAAAAGGTAAAATACAACCGCGGTGAAATGATCATGGAGCTTTTCGAACTCACAGCAGAGCAACACTTGTGGCAGCCGACTTTTGTGATGGACCATCCGGTGGAGATTTCTCCGTTGACGAAAATCCATCGTGGCGACAACCGTTTGGTTGAACGCTTCGAGCCGTTCGCGGCTTGCATGGAAATCGGCAATGCTTATTCTGAGTTGAATGATCCAGAAGATCAGTTGGCGCGTTTGAAAGAACAAGAAGCCAATCGTGGTAAAGATGAAGAAGCTCATCCAATGGATGAGGACTTCTTGCTTGCGATTGATGCTGGTATGCCACCCACAGGCGGTGTGGGAATCGGAATTGAACGTATCGTGATGATTATGACGGATCGTCCAAGCATTCGCGATATCATTTTCTTCCCAACCATGAAGATTCAAAAATAATGAAATACTTAATCTTTGCGATCGCCTTAGTCTTAGCTTCCTGTGCCCAGAAACCAACGAAGGGAACTTCAGAAAGCCCGGTTGTGGCTCGCAAAGATTCGCAGAAAGCCAAGCTCACTCAGCAAACAGTGATCTTGGATGTGCGTGCGCCTTTTGAATTCAATATGGCTCATATCCCAGGCTCTATTAACGTTGCTTGGGAAGACTTCTCGCGCAGATCTCCGGACTATCGTGGTTTGATTGAAAAAGACCTGCATCCCATCGCACGCCGTTTGGCTTTGGTTGGTATCGATCCGCAAACTCCGGTTTTGGTGGTAGGTAAAGGTTTGGCTGGCAAAGGCGAAGAGGGACGTGTGGCTTGGACTTTAGAAAGTCTTGGCATTCAGAATGTCCAAATCGCCAACGTTGAAGACTTCCGCGAACGTCGTGAAAGTCACGAAATGCAAAATAAGACTTTCTGGACACCAAAACTTGATGAATCTATGTTCATCGGGTGGGACGAGCTTCGTGCAAAAATCGAAGGGACGACCTACTTCCCGTCAAAAGCCCGTCGCAAATCTTTAGGGGCAGGCGCTCTTCCTATTAAGGATGAGTACTATGTCGTTATTGATGTGCGCTCTAAAGAAGAGTTCTCGATTGATAACTTGAATAAACGGACACCTCGCCAATTCCGTTTCTATAATGTTGATTGGCGCGAGTTCTTGACTGAAAATCTAGATCCAAATCCTGCGATCATGAAAACTCTGAACGAAATGGGTATTTCTCAAAATATCGAAATCAACGTGATTAGCAATCATGGCGTTCGTTCGGGTACTGTGACTTGGGCTTTAAGAAAGCTTGGGTATACCAAAACACGTAACTTCGCTGGTGGTTACGAAGCCGTGAGATTCAATAAAAAATAGAGCATGAATTCCGTTTATTTATGGTGACTCAAGCAAAATGCGTGTTTGTACTTCTTAGTCCTCATGGTCGCTCCGAATTGATTGAATTAATCTGCAAAAAACAATGAGTTAGCCGTGAACTATGTTTTAGTAGTCATAGTCGTCATCGGGTGACGTACAGCTGATTTCATCTGTTTTCGTAAGCTTCAATGTCTTTGTATCGAGTATTTGTTTTCTTTCAGTGGCGGGTTTCATTTTCTTAATTTCAAAACGAGCCAGGGATTCTTTGCTACAAGAATTCTTGATGTACTTTTCCTGAATACCAAGTTCCAAAATCGTTTCGTTTACGAACTTGAGAGTGCTGTATTCAGTTTTGAAGGCCTGTTTCTTTTCTTTAAGATTGTAGATCCTCAATGTTCTAATTTCGTTATTTGTTCCTGAATCAACGAAGACAAGATCACCTTTGACATTCAAAAGAAAAATGCCCTCTTCCTGCAATTGAAAGAGAGGCTTTCCGTATTCGACTTTGTTGCAGGATTTGTAGGAAATATCTTGGTTTTTAGCTTCATAGAAATCCATGAAATAGCCAGCCTTTTGATTCTTGTTCGAAAGGACTACGAAATATTTTCCTTTTATGCTGCATACAGGAAGCTTCTCTTTTGTGTATGAAATGGCCATATTCCGAGAATCTGCATGCGGGGATTGCCAATCTTGAGGGTCAATATTTATTTTGTGCTCGTTGGGATCAAGGTCAACTATCAGAGGTACATGTGATTGGCACTTTTTTGAATCACTCCCACATGCCACAAACTCACTAAAATAGGCTTTATGTGGAACGTTCCACGCAGCGTTTGGATTTAGAAGGGTTGCATAGACATAGTATTTACCAGGCATGAGATTTAATCTGTAGTTGGTAGTTTCCGTGACAGTGCAGATTTCGCTCTTGGTGCCATCGTAAGGAATTGCGCAAACAGTTTGGCTTGGTACTTTAGCTCCGGGTAAATACGATGTTTCACCAGAAATCATAGCGTCGGCAGCGTATACCGAAGAACTCGTTAGAAGCAGCTTTATACCTAATATGAATGCTTTCATGTTTAAATTAAATCTAATAAACACCTCTCTGTATATATAAAAGTGGTTTACGCTAAGTTCTATTGTTCTCTCTCTGGGAACGCTGAGAGATCAGTCATAGTGGTTTTTTATTGGAAATCCTAAAGCGCTTGTGCTTCGATAGAGGACATGAACTACAAAATTCCTGTCATTCAGAACTTCTTTACAGCTCCGGCTTATCTGACTTCCTTCTTCGAGATGAACAAATCCGAAACTTCAGGATTTTCTCATCGTGTTTTTGCGGCGGCGATTGATTGGCCTGTTAGTTATCTTCATGACGTAATCAGCGGTCGTAAGAAATTTACTGTGCTTCGTGCGGTGCAGTTGGCGCATTTCTTAAAGCTAAATTCGATTGCAACAGAACGGCTTATTTATTTTTCTTTGAATGAAGAAAACGATCCGTCTGTTCGCGAATATTCGCAGAAAAGAATTGTCGGAACCGCGTTTGACGAAAAACGAACTAGTCAAGCGGACTACGAGTTTTTCAAAAACGTCGATGTCGAAGCGGTCTTTTCGGTTATTGTCTGGGCCAAAAAGCGAATTGCTAGTTCTAAAATCAAATCGCTTTTGTACACGTTTCCAGAGCTGACTGAGGCTCGTATTGAGAGCGTTATTGAATGGCTGACCCAAAAATCCTTCTTAGTTTTTGATGGCAAGGGTGTATTAGTGTCTTCAGCGCAGGACTTAGTTCTTGATGAACATGGTGCCGATCCCAATTCAACAGGGGTGGCGATTCATGAAAAATACGCTGAAAGCTTTGGGAACTTCACCCGTAATCCAAAAACTCCATGCATGTACAATGGGGGCTTCTTCGAGATCCCTAGAAAAGATTTTCTACCAGTGGCGCAGCGTATTTTAGAAACCCGCAACTGGTTGGCGGAATATGTGAAGACTGCAAATGCGAATCCCAAAGAAAAGATTCAAGATACTCTGGTCTTTCAAATGGATATGAATCTTTTTACTATTTTCGATAAGACTGTGGCTCAAGAAATTGGCGATGACCTCGAGACTAATCCTGGGAGCGAAGCCTCCGTGTGACTTTTTCCGCCGAGAACGCCTAAGTATTGACCAGCGATAGATTGTTTGTAATACCACCAGTGGAATAAGAGGCGCTATATTCCTGGTCCTTCTGTTGCAATGCGGGCTCTTGCGTAGCTAATCCGTTTCGAAGAATGAACTTCGTTTTCTAGGATGGCAAAGAGGTATATATGAATAAAGTAATTCGTCAGGTAATGGTTGTGGCTCTTATGGTTGGCTCTGTATCTTCTGCGGCATTCGCCAAAGATGCATTGAGCGAAGACTATATCATGTTCTGTGGTAGCAAAACTCAGATCGAAGACATGTTTCATGCAAAAGGTGAAAAAGGTTCTTTGACTAAGAAAGACTTGAAAGAGCTGAACGAAAGCCGTCAGCCGACTTTGGATGTTCTTGCAAATGGTAAAGTAGCTATTAAAAAATTGCTCGATGAGGGCAATAAAGCCGACACAGGCGCATTCGGCGTAATTATCGTTTGCGGAGTCCTAAACTCGATCCAGAGTGAAGTCAGAGACAATGGCTGCATCGACTTGAGCACAAACCAGGCCGTACAAGATAACGGTGGTTTGGCAGCTTGCGCTGAAATGATTAACGCTCTTCCAAAGAACTAGTCATTTCTTAGATTTTCATAGAATAAATTTAAACCAGCCAAGGTCTTTCCCTGGCTGGTTTTTTTTTGAGCGAATACACAAAACGGAACAGTGGCTAACGTTTAGACGGCAGAAACGTTATCAACAGGGGTTATACGCACTTGCAGCCTGGCTTGAATATAGCAATGCCTCCCGGAAACGCTTTATTTTGAGGGTTGTAAGTTGAGAAACTGGCGAGGTCTTTCAGGCTTGGTGGCTGTAGTACTCCTGATGTCGGGGTGTGCTTCCATGCGTGATACGACCCAAAAGTTTCCCGTAGCTTGTGATATCGAGCCATGTACTGTTTATGTGAAAGAAAATCCTCAACAAAAAGTCCAAGCACCGTCGATGATCGAAGTCGAGCGTGACTCCGAAGCCAATCTGGTTTTTTCCAATGATTCCAAGCAAAAACGACAGATTTTAAAAGGACGTATTCGTTGGAGTGAAAGTATCCTACCAAACGCTTTGCTGGCGTTTATGGGGCCTCAAGGGGTGCTAGCTGCTATCGGTATGTCTATTGATTATTTCACGGGAAATATGTTTGAGCTTCCAGCGCCAAAGCCTGTGAAATTCCGCGACGAACCCTTCAAGCACAATCCACAGCACATTGTAATCGCCCCTGTTACTGCGGACACCCAGCTTGAATCCGATGAGGCTGTCGTCTATGTTTTAGAGGCGATACGTAAGCAATATCCAAAGGCCAAGGTTGAGGTTCCCGAGCAGTATTGGCGCCACTTCGAAAGAGCAGGGTGGACCGGGACCGAGTTTCCGTCAGAAAACTGGAAACTCTATGATCTCTATGCAGAGTTAAAAACTCCTTATGTGGTAGTCGGAAAAGTATTGAAATCCTCTCAAGAAGAAAAATTCGTTCAGTTTTCATTGAAAGATACTTATCGCCACGAAGTGGTTTTTAAAGAGACTGCAAGCTATCAAAGTCAGTATAAAAAAGGAGATAGCATTGTCTGGGCAAAATCCAAATTGGTGGACTTAATTCCGAATGCTGTTTCTCTTTCTAGTGTGACTAGTAGAACAAGCGGGTATGCGATGTCTACTGAGGACGGCGCCGCACTCGATGGCAAGTCCTTGGATTCCTCTTATAGTAGCTACAATTTAAGTGGTAGCCCAGAGATGTATAAGCAAAGAAATGATTGGGAAATTTCGCTGGCCAACTTGGACCCTGATTTGGGGCGAAGATTTTCTTTTGTATTTAGATGGGCGACGGATGCAACCCTAAGAAAAAGCTCATCTTACTTGTTTAAACAAACCGTGAGCTATACCGGAGCTTTTAGTAAAGTAGATTATCAGGATTCGATCCAAAACCGCATCGACCAATATTTTATGGGTGCCAGCATCGGTCCCGAAGTCGGTGTTGCAGGGTTCTTGGGATATTTGTATTGGAATGTTATTGCGGGTGCTGAACTTATGTATGCAGATCTCTCAGGAGGCGGTCAGCAGCTTTGGGAAGTTTATAGCCCCATGACAGTGAATTTGGGCCATAAGTTCAGAATCACGGAAAGTCTTCACTTTGGCTGGGGGATCTCTGCGAAACTGATGCCTGAGTGGGTGAACACGAAGGTAATGTCAGCCGCTGCTGGGGAAAAGCTTGATGGCGGTGTTAGCTCCGAGATGCGTACGAATGTGGGGCTTACTTATCAGTTCCCAGAGATGAAAACGATGGGGCGCTCGCAGGTTCGTAAGATGGTGACGAACTAACTTTGTACCTCTTGTCCCGAAAAGACCACGGGCGGCCACCGACTATAAGTTTGCCAGTCATTCGCTCCCCAAAAGCAATAAAACCAATATGGGTTTGGCGTTGTTCTTGTAAGTAAGGCCGACGGAGGTTCGTATGTCATCACAAAGAAAGATCGCAGGATGGGTTCTGGGCATGGTTTTAGCGGGTCAACCCCTTTTGGCCGCTGATTCAAAAGCCGTAGCTGTACCTAGTCCTAATGAAGCAAAGATTATGAGTGCTCTTGTGGAGCAAGTTTTAAACTCTATCGATAAGGCTAGCCTTGATATCGAGTTTGACGGCTTAAGCATCCAAGGCGGCAATGGCGAAAACAAGATCGAAGCAGATTACGCTTCGTTGTCTGGAATGGTTCAATTCAACCGTGACTGGAACGTGGATATTATGCCACCTGGTACGGGCGGCAACGTAGATCCTCAGATTTCGCGTTTGTACCCAGAAGTTGGTGCTGATTCTAAAAATCTAGTGGCAGGTGTTTCTGTAGTTATGCGCGGACAAAACATCGACACAAGTCTTCGTTTCTTCTCGGGTTATGATTCTAAATCACAAAGCTGGTTGGCTCGTCCATTAACTTTGCAGGTTTCAAATCAGATGAATAAGGCCTTATTGTCGATTCGTCTTCATTCTTTGAGCGCGAAAGTAACTGCAAATGCAGTAAATCCTTCGCAAAAAGATGTGAAAGGTACTTGTGAATCCGACAAGATGCTTTTGGACTTAGTTACCGGTAAAAACAAGATTGTAAAAGTAGGTTGTGAATTCGACGGTAATTTCTCTGATAAAGGCTATCAAATTAACTTCAAATACATGAACAGGTAGTCACTTTGAAACTCTTGAAGACACTATTCCTTATTCTAATTCTTTCTAGCGCCGCGATGGCAGAGGAAGAACTATCAGTCCCCACCGATGCGACAAGCAGCGGTGGCGTGACTTATTGGATAGCGAAGAAGTTGGTTTTAGACATTGATAAGATGTTGGTAAGCCAGGGCATTCGTGCAGAGGTCTGCACTTATCGTAACTTCAATCCGTCCCAAGAGACCTCATACAAAGGTATCGGCCCTTGTTTGTACGAGAATTTTAAAAAGTCGATGAAGAGTGATGAGCTAACGGGTGTTACCTTCACTTGGATTCAAGATAAGAACCAAAACTATCATCCGATTGAAATCCGTTGGCGTCCGCCACGTGGTGGCTGGATGAAGGTGATTGGTCAGGCTCTTGAAATGCGCTTAGAAAAACCATTGTATTCTGTTCGCAGTTTCTTTGGTGGCGATGAAAAAGCCAATAAACTTCGTTATAGCGATTTTTTGGCGGGTGAGTTGAATATCATCCTTCCGAAAGATCCTGCGGCTTTAGAGGCGCTTTTAGCTTCTGGAAACCAATGGCTGAAGAAGTTTGGTCCAAATCTTCGTGATATCGACTTCGGATTGAAAACGGATCGCGTAGAAGAGGGTAAAGTCATTTATCAAGGTCACCTGACTGTAGGTTTGGATCTTGGTGGCGAGTACCAGCAAACGAATTTCGATGTCACGACCAACGTGAATGTGTTGTTGTTGGATAGAAAGTTCTTCGCAAAAGGCCACATGGACTCCAACGGAGGGTTGCCGTGAGAATCTCAGCTCTTTTAATAGTTCTTTTTAGCTCATTGCAAGTCTTAGCGGCTCAACCTGGTCAGCATTGCTTGATCAAGCCTCTGTATTTAGAGAGTCTCGCGAATAAAATGTTGAAGGCTCATCAAGACGAAAAAATGATCTTCCCCGATAGCTCAGTGATTCAATTTGAAGCTGCAGGAAATATTAGCAGCTCAGGCACGGCTCAAGATGGAACCTTCGAGGGTATCTTCCGTCCTGAAGAAGACGGGCAATTCTCTTTGACTCCGTTACCAATCCTCGTTGTTGATTTAAAGCGCACGCGCGAATTAGTTTATGTATGCGCGCATTCGTCTTCAAAAAATCCTAAAGAAAATTATCTGATCCTTTATTTCATGCGTGGTTATAGCTTAGGCCCTTCAACGGCAGGTTCGTTTATCGGAGATTTGCTTTTTAGTTCGGTGAAGGTGAAACCGGTGACTTTGTCGCCGCTAGGGCTTTTGCCTGTTAAGAAGCTATTTTCAAATGAAAACGGTATCAATCCACTAGGTATCTTTCTGATTCCAATTGTGATCACTGATACGATTCAAAAAGGTTTGATGAACGCGGTTTCGACTTTCTCTAAGATTGGTGTCGAGAGAATCACGATTACATATGATAATATCGAACTTGCGACCGGCGTGGATCTCATTGAGCCTGCGAAGTCTCTTTATAGCAAAGACATTCCCCTGAAAAAATAAAAATAGCAGAAACTGAGTGGTCAGATTTCTGCTATTAAATTCTAAGCTTAATAATTAGGATTAAACTGCTTTTTCAGCGCCCATGATGCTAGCGCCAAGGCCCTTTTTTTCAGTGCCATCAAGCACCTTTTTTAATTTCTTGCGGAAATTACGGATCGCTTTTTTAACCTCGATCACGAGTTCTTGATCCATGTCAGAAAAAGCTGTGGACTCAGGAGTATTCGGGAAATCCAAATTCAATTTCACCTTAGCATCCAAGTTTTGTGCAATAGCCATCAAAGCGATTTCCTCGTCAGAAAGTTGGCGAGAGTTTGTTCCCGCTGCTTCGAGGAATTGGCTTTGTTGAGACACCAAGAAGATCAACTTTTGTGATTCGTCCTCAGTCAACGCCAGGGCGATCGAGATTCTTCGGGCCAACTTGTGGGAAAGTGGTCTTTTCCCAGAGAGAATTTCGGAGAGTTGGCCTGAAGAAACTCCGAGAGATCTTGCAAATGCTCGCAAAGAGTATCTTGGGTTCTTTTCTTTTCGCTCGTTAAAGATACAGATTAAATAATCCGCTGCCGTTTTAACTTCTGTTTCCATTTTATTGTCGCCCTCATGATCTCCGAACATTGTGAGAGTACAATGTTTCGGTTTGTCCGCTCTTCTGATTGGAGCAAATATTTTAAAGATTGTCAAAAAATCTTAACATTAAACAATGTCATTTTATAAAAAAGAGACGGTTCATTTCAAAAAAACAACATAATTTCGATTATTTGTATATCTTGTTACGTTTTTAACGAGTCGCTTAATTTCTGTCAAAAAGGCTCGTAAACACAAACGTGTAGAGCGCAAGTTTCAAGCGTTCGGCAAAACAGCTCGCGTTCGACGAACTAAACAACTCACATTTTAGTTGATGGATTTTCGTGGACTGGGGAGTGCTTACTTTTTAATTTCAAGCGCTTGAAAACCCTTACCGGAACCATTGGGAGCAGAGGCTGGGCTTCGGCTATTATTGTAAAGGCAAGTCTCTATGGCAAGAGTCTCTTTGACCTCAGCGCACTTCTTGAGTTGAGCACGGCTGTAGTCTTTGTTTTTGATTTTTTTGATACAGCTGAGACGAGAAGTATCGTTCAGCTCATTGGGGCGGGAACAGAGATCTAAGGCCTCAGGATTGAAGCTAGCGCCTTTAATCTCATCCAGGCAGCTCATGAAGCTCTCGTCTTCTTGTTGCAACCCACAGGCTGTGGATGCGTACCAATCGAGTTCGCTTTTTGAGACTTTCAACATGCAGGTGGCTTTATCTTTGTCCCCTAAAAAGCGCTCGCATAGGGCGCCTGGGTCCGTGGGCTCAATCGCCAGGGTAATAAGAGGAATCAAGAAAAAGGTAAGATGAGTTTTCAAAAGAAGTTGTAGCATTTGAGAGTCACTCCGTGACGGCCCCATTGGGGCCCCACTATAAACAGTAGCAGCCCGCTTACGCCGCGTTTTTAAGTTTAAAGAGTACCGAATACATCGCTTTGAGGAAATCGGGGTCGTAGCGCCCAGCCAGCTTCTCTTTCATCATAGTGACGGCGTCGAAGGGCTTTAAAGGCACATTGTATGATCTCTGAGTTGTCATTGCATCATAGGTGTCGGTGATGGCGACGATGCGGGCGAAAGGGTGAATTTCTTGTCCAGAAATCGCCTGAGGATATCCATTTCCAGAGAAGCTTTCGTGATGCTCAAAACAAGCTGCCTTGATCGCGTCACTGATATTTGGATTTTGATTAAGAATCATCAAGCCATACTGTGGATGACGCTTCATTTGCTCCCATTCAGCATCGTCCAAGCCACCTTTTTTGCAAAGGATGTCAAGGCTCACGTTGCGCTTGCCGATGTCGTGGAACAAAGCTCCAACACCGAGCTCTTCAAGGTCCGCTTTGTTGAAGGAAAGTGCTGAGCCCAATCCTAGAGAGTAAATGCTTACATCCAAAGAGTGATTGTACGTGTAGAAATCATGCCCAGAAAGGCTGATCATGTATCCCATGGCCTCTGGAGCGCTCTCCATGAAGTCGATGAAATTCTGAATGATCGGACGAGATTCATCCAAAGCCGTATTCACATCCGGATTTTCAAAAAGATCTTCCATCAGTGCAACAGAGGATTCGCGCAGGATTTTGCTTTTTTCAAACGGGTTGAGGTCGTCCGAGTTCATTTCCTCTTTAACCCAATCACGGTAAGCTTCTTTTTGCGACGTCATAACAAAGAATGAGTTTCCTGTATCTTTGTTGTGCAGAGCTTCGATTTTAAGCTCCGAAAGTTTATCGCCAGCTTTGAGGTAGTGAACCATTTGACCGTTGATATTAATGTAGATGTCGAAAGACGTAGCTCTCGACGGACGGATCGTACTGAGACGTATTCTAAAATAAGCTTCCTGCTGCATGTCTCTATTATTCCATGGAATCATTGACTCGAAAATCAAAAGATGGAAATTTGGTCAACATGGCCCTTCGTCTAGACACATCACTGCAGTATCTCAAGGGAGTTGGTCCCAAGTTGGCCTCTCTCTTTTCAAGACACGGTATTCGCACCGTGGGCGAGCTGCTCGAATTTTATCCACGGGCCTACGAAGATCAGAGAGCGGCACGCAATATCGCCAGTCTTAAGGTTGGGGACATTGTCAGCGTAAAGGCTCAAGTGGTTTCTGTTTCTAGCGTCAATATGGGACGCTCTCAGCGCAAGATGTATGACGTAACAGTGCGCGATGCCTCTGGCAAAATTCACTGCAAGTTTTTCCGCGTTCCGTACAAAGGTTATTTTGAGCGTTTCACACCCTTTAAAGAAGTGCGTGTAGTTGGTAAAGTCATCGACTATCGCGGGCGTGCAGAGTTTCACCATCCGGACATTCGTGACATTGACCCCGAGGAAGAGAATCAAGACGCGTTGATTCCGCTTTACACCGAAATCGAAGGACTCAGCACTGCTAAAATTCATCGCTTTTTGAAAACCTCATTGGATTTGATTCCCGATGAAGAATGGCCTGCGGAAAAGTTGCCGTCGTGGGTTGTGAAAAACTACGATTTGATTTCTCATCGTAAAGCGCTTGAGTTGATTCATAAGCCCAATCCGGATTTGGGAAATCTCTATATGGAAAATCGCACGCCGGCACATCGCCGTCTGATTTTTGAAGAGTTTTTCTGGTTAGAACTATATTTGGCATCACGAAAAACAGGTTTTAAGAAAGAGCCGGGAACAGCGTTGCGTGGCGACGGTCGCCTTATTACTCAGCTTGAAGAATCCTTGCCGTTTGAATTGACCAATGCACAGAAAAAATCCTTTCAAGAAATCAAAGCCGATCTTGAAAAACCATCTCCTATGCATCGTATGGTTCAAGGAGACGTGGGTTCCGGCAAGACGCTCGTCAGTTTCATGGCGGCACTTGTTGCTGCCGAATGCGGAACGCAGAGCTGCTTGATGGCGCCAACGGAAATTCTGGCTGAACAGCATTTTAAAAATGCCCAAAAACAACTTTCACCATTAGGTTTGAAAGTGGGACTTCTTACTGGAAAAACAAAGACGTCCGAGCGTAAAGAGCTTTTGCAACAACTTGCTGACGGAGATTTGGATTTCTTGATCGGAACCCATGCTCTGATTGAAGACGAAGTAAAATTCAAAGCACTCACATTGGTCATCGTGGATGAGCAGCATCGCTTTGGGGTTGAGCAAAGAGGCGTCTTGAAAAACAAGGGCCGCTCGCCGCACTTTTTGGTGATGACGGCGACGCCGATTCCACGAACATTAGCAATGACTGTCTATGGGGATCTTGATGTCTCGATTATCGATGAGATGCCTCCAGGGCGAAGTCCGATTCAAACGCGGGTTGTGTTTGACAGTAAAAAAGCCGCAGCTTTGCAGTTCATGAGCGAACAAATCGTCAAGGGTCGCCAAGCTTACATCGTGTATCCGCTCGTAGAAGAGAGCGAAAAAATTGATCTGAAGGATGCCGTTTCAGAGTTTGAAAATCTTCAGGCTCAGTTTCCGAATTTTAAGATCGGTCTTCTGCACGGAAAAATGAAGCCCGTGGAAAAAGAAGAAGTCATGACTCGCTTTCGAAATGGCGAGTTGAGCATTTTAGTTTCAACAACGGTCATCGAGGTCGGCGTCGACGTTCCGAATGCTAACATCATGATCATCGAACACGCTGAGCGCTTCGGCCTCTCTCAGTTGCATCAATTGCGCGGTCGCGTTGGGCGAGGAACTCATAAGAGCTTTTGCATCATGATCATGGGGTATGCGGTCTCTGAAGAGGCCAAACAGCGAACTCAGTTCATGGAGCAAACCACAGACGGATTTAAGATTGCCGAGTTCGATTTGGAAATGCGTGGCCCGGGGGAATTTATGGGAACACGCCAATCAGGTTTACCGGGATTTAAAATGGCAAACCTGGTTCGTGACATGGCGATTTTGCAGGAAGCGCGCGAAGCGGCTTTCGAGGTTTTACGAAAAGACAGCCAATTAAAATTTGCCGAGCATCAGCCTCTCCGCGAAGAGCTCACCAAAACCCATGGCCCAACGGCCTTAGCGGGAATTGCTTAATTACTACTCACTAACTACCTGCGCCATCTTACGTGAAAACTCTATACAGGTGTTCGAGTGCGTGATTTGATTTTTGCAAACATGAGGGGGAGGGGAAAGTGACTAAACTTTCAAAATGCATCTTTGTTGCTGCTTCATTAGCAATGACGGCACAAGCTGGCACAGTACTTCGTTTAAATGCTGGAACTATCGAAACGAAACGCGCAGAGAGCTTGATGACAGCTCAGTTGGGGAATCCTGCAGCGGCTCAAGATTTGATTGTTCAGTTCAAGAAACCGATCACAGAAGCTGACAAAGCATCTCTGAAAAATATCGGTGCTGAGATTTTCGGTTATCTTCCAGATGATGCTTTGATGATCCGCGCTTCTTGGAGCAAGGTTCAGCAATGGCGTCAAAACGGTGCTGTAGAAGCAGTCCTTCACTTCCGCGCTGATTATAAAGTCAGCACTGCGTTTGCTCCATCAAGCATCTTTAATAAAGATGAGCAGACAGCAGTCTTGGTAAAAACTTTTAAGCCAACTGAAACTAAAGATATCGCGCTTGCAATTAAAAACATGGCGCAATCGACAGTTCACGTTGCTGAAGGCAAATCTGTTGTTGCAGTTGTTCCTCGTGGCATGGTTCGCGCGGTGGCAGCTCTTCAAGGTGTTGAGCACGTTCAACCTTATGTTGAAATGAAGCCAATGCACATGACTTTTGATAACGATTACGGCGTGATCACTCCGCTAGGTATCGGTGATTACTCTGACATCAACGGGACTGAGACCGGCACAAAAGTGATGAACTTTGACGGTGCTTGGGCAATGGGCCTTACAGGTCGCAACCAAATCGTAGCTATGGCAGACACTGGCCTTGATGGCGGCGAAACAAATCTATCAGTAGATTTCCAAGGCGCTGTGATTAAAGGTCACATCTTTGGCCTTTTCGCAAAATCTTGGGAAGATCCAATGGGCCATGGAACTCACGTTGCCGGTTCAGTTTTGGGCCGCGGAACAGCTTCGGGTGCTCGCTTGAAAGGCGGCGCTTACGATGCGATGTTCATTCCACAAGGAATGTGGTCTCCGATGATGAAAAACCTAACGGTGCCTTCAAAAGTCCAAGATCTTTTCATCAGAGCTTATGCCGACGGTGCACGTATTCACACCAACTCTTGGGGCTCGCCTCGTAACTTGGGTGCTTACGATGCTTACGCTTCTAGCGTTGATGAATTCCTGTTCAACAATCCAGACATGTTGATCTTGTTTGCGGCTGGTAACAGCGGTGTTGATATGAATAAAGATGGTCGCATCGATAGCGGCTCTATCAGCTCTCCAGGTACTTCTAAAAATGCTTTGACTGTTGGTGCTTCTGAGAATCAGACAACAACAGGTGGTATCCAAGTTCCAGTTAGCAAACTTCGCACAGGTCAAGAATCTTGGGGTGCGGAACCAATCTACAGTTCTTTGATCTCTGATAATCCAAATGGCGTTGCGATGTTCTCTTCGCGCGGTCCAACTTTGGATGGTCGTTTGAAACCTGAAATCGTTGCTCCGGGCACAAACATCTTGAGCAACCGCTCTCATGTTGCGGGTGCAAGCGAACTTTGGGGCGCCTACAATGCGGACTATGCGTTCTCTGGCGGTACTTCAATGGCAACGCCATTGGCGGCTGGTGGTGCTGCAGTTGTTCGCCAAGTTCTTCAAGAGAAGTTCCAGATTGCAAATCCTTCTGGTGCTTTGATGAAAGCGACGATGATGCACACTGCAGTTGATATGTTCCCTGGTCAGTACGGTGAAGTTGGCGCAGCAAAAGGCCAAGAGCTTCTTACTCGTCGTCCAAATGCGGATGAAGGTTATGGCCGTGTGGACATGACTCGTATTGCACAAATGACTGCACAAACGCGCTTCGTTGATAACAAAGTGGGCTTGGGTCAAAACGAGCAAGAGATGTTCACAGTGACGTTGGCAAGACCAGGTCAAATCTTGGTGAACTTGGTGTACACGGACGCTCCGGCTTCTCCGGACGCAGCTGTTGCTATGGTTAACGACCTTGATATCAATGTTTCTGGTGGCGGAGTGACTTCAGCACCACGTGATCGCGTGAACAATAACGAGATCGTGGAGCTTAACAATTTGCCAGCTGGCACCTACACAATCACCGTCATGGGCACAAAAGTCCCTCAAGGGAAGAACGGCAAACAGCCTTACGCTTTAGTTTATACAGCGCGTGAGAACTAGTTTGTAAGTTATTGATATTACTTATGGAAGGCCTCGTCAAAAACGAGGCCTTTTTGTATTTTTTCCAGCCGCACCGGCTTTCATTTGATAACTCGTGTCAAATTTGCTAAAAACACCAAGGCTCGTATTACGTTTTCTGGTTTGTGTCTTATGGGTGGGGATATCTGTAAGGCTGGTAATCGAGTTATAAGGCACTCATTCGAGGGGAGGTCTTCCGATGGTGACTTTTAAAGTTGGTGACAATGCGGTTTATCCAGGCCATGGCGTGGGTAGAGTCACAGCGATCGAAACTAAAGAGATCCTCGGGAATAAACAGACTTTTTATTCCATTCAAATTTTGGATACCGGAATGAAAATCATGATTCCACGCGATAACGTTGAATCAGTAGGTTTGCGCCCTATTATCTCTAAAGAAGAAGCTGGCCGTGTTGTTAGCATCCTTCGTGAGACTGACGTAAAAATCGACAATCAAACTTGGAACCGTCGCTACCGTGAATACATGGAAAAGATCAAAACTGGTTCCGTATTCGAAATCGCGGAAGTTTTACGCGACTTGTTCCTGTTGAAAGTTGATAAGGAATTGAGCTTCGGAGAGCGTAAAATGCTCGATACAGCTCGCACACTTCTCTTGAAAGAGCTAACTTTGGCGACAAGCCAAGAAGAGCTTTTCAAAGAAGAAGAAGTGAAAGCGATCTTCGGCGTCACTCCTTAAGCCTTTGTTTTTTTGACAGAAATAAGAGATTATATAAAGCCTGGGTTTCGACCCGGGCTTTTTTTATTCGCCGGACGGCGAAAGGGCTGAGGGCTTCTAGCCCAAAGCTGAAATACTTCCGAGGTTATCAATGTCTAAAGTTCGTGTCCGCTTTGCACCGTCGCCAACTGGTTACCTTCACGTAGGTGGTGCTCGTACAGCTCTCTACAACTATCTTTTCGCCAAGAAGAACGGCGGCGATTTCATCCTTCGTATTGAAGACACCGATGAAGCTCGTTCTACGCAAGAATCTTTGCGTGGTGTTGTTGATGACATGGTTTGGTTGAACCTGATGTGGAAAGAGGGCGTCGACCCTGTCACATTGAAAGACATGGGCCCGCTTGGACCTTATAAGCAAAGTGAACGTCAGCACATCTATAAAGACGTTGCGGACAAGCTTTTGGCTGCCGGAAAAGCGTACTACTGCTTTTTGACGGACGAAGAAATTGAAAAGCAACGTGAAGAGGCCATGAAAGCGGGCCGTAATCCGCAAATCAATTCGCCTTACCAAGATTGGACTTTGAAACAAGCTGAAGAAAAATTGGCAGCAGGCGGTAAGGGCGTTGTTCGTTTCAAAACTCGTGAACTTAAAAAAGACTATATCTTCACAGACCTTGTGCGTGGTGAAGTGAAGTTCCCATCAGACATGGTGGGGGACTTTGTGCTTCTTCGCTCGGGTGGTATGCCTGTTTATAACTTCTGCTGCGTGATCGATGATCACATGATGGAAATGAGTCACGTCTTCCGTGCGGAAGAGCATCTGCCAAATACACTTCGTCAGTTGATGATTTACGAAGCGATGGGCTGGAAGGCTCCTCAGTTTGGCCACATTTCTTTGATTCTTGATGAAGACCGCCAAAAACTTTCTAAACGTAAAGGCGCCGTTGCTTGCGGTCAGTTGAAAGACGAAGGTTACTTGCCATCGGCTGTATTAAACTACATTTCTCTTTTGGGATGGTCACATCCTGAAGGGAAAGAGATTTTCAGCGTCGATGATATGACTCAGGTTTTTGATATTTCTCGCTTGAACGCTTCAGGCGCGGTCTTTGATCGCGTGAAGTTCAAGTGGATGAATGCGATGCACTTGCGTGCGTTGCCAAATGCAGAGATCTGGAAGTTGATTCAACCGTTCCTTGCTCGCGAGAAAATGGAATTGCCGCAAGATCCTGTATGGCAAGATAAGTCCATCACGGTTTTTAAGTCTTATATGGAAATTTTGGCAGACGCGATTGAGCTCTACCGCCCATTGAACGACAAGTCTTTTGCGATCCAGCCGGATGCTGACGAAGCTTTGGCGTGGGAATCTACAAAAGCCGTCTTGAATGGCTGGAAAGAATTGGTTCAGGCTTCTGGCAAAGACTACTTAAGCGAAGAAGAGTTTTTGAAACTTCAAGATGAAGTGAAAAACAAAACGGGTGCTAAAGGGAAACATCTCTTTATGCCAATCCGTGTAGCCGTGATCGGTAAGCCTCATGGGGCCGAGTTGAAAAACATCGTTCCGCTTATCAAAACAAGCTCGCTTGTGGATCGTGCAAATAAAGTACTAGCTAAGATTGGGTAATAAAAATGGCACTGCAGATATACAATACAGAATCGAGAAAACTCGAAAAATTTGAACCACTCCAACCTGGTAAAGTTCGAATGTATGCCTGCGGTCCTACGGTTTATGACTTTCTTCATGTCGGAAACTTCCGTGGTCCTGTCTTCTTCAACTTGGTTCGTAACTGGCTTGAGCATTCAGGTTACAAGGTTGAGTACGCTCTGAATTTCACCGATATCGATGATAAAATCATTGCCCGTGCGAGCGAGCAGGGGATTGATTCTCAGGCTCTGTCTGAAAACTACATCATGGAATACAAAAAGGACTTTGCCTCTTTGGGGCTTCGTCCTCATGATCATAATCCAAAAGTGACTGAAAGTTTGGATGAGATTTGCAGCATCGTTGGCAAACTGATTGAAAACAAAAAAGCCTATGTCGCTGATGGTGACGTCGTATATTCGATCGCAAGTTTTCCGCAGTACGGGAAGCTGAGTGGGCGTAATGTCGAGGATTTGCTTGCTGGTGCGCGTGTTGAAGTCGACGAGAAAAAACAAAATCCTTTGGATTTCGTTCTTTGGAAAGGTGCAAAACCAGGAGAACCGTCATGGCCGTCTCCGTGGGGACCTGGTCGTCCTGGTTGGCATATCGAGTGCTCGGCGATGGTTGAAAAAATCTTCGGTGACCAAATCGATATTCACGGTGGTGGTACGGATTTGATCTTCCCTCACCATGAAAATGAAATTGCACAAAGCGAAGGCTGCACAGGTAAGCATTTTGTAAAATACTGGATGCACTGGAACATGCTGAACTTCGGTAATCAGAAGATGTCCAAGTCTTTGGGTAACTTCGTGACCATGCGTGAGTTCTTGAGCCGTTATAACTCTGAAATCTATAAGTGGATGATTTTGTCTGTTCACTATCGCTCACCGAGTGACTTCAGTGATGAAGCTGTCGATCGTGCGGTTTCAAGTTTGGCTCGCATATACTCTGCGATGGCTGTTGCGGAAAGCCTGTTAAGCGGGCAAAAAGCCGCGCCGGATGCAGGTTTCGAGAAAATTACCCAAGAAGCTTGGGCTAAGGTGGAATCTAGTTTGAACGATGACTTTGGAACTCCGAGTGCCGTAGCGGCGTTGTTCGAAGTGGTCCGTCAGTTCAACAATCAAGTGAAGCGCGGAATCAAACCGAATCCGGCAGTTTTGGGCAAAGCTCAAAGCTTCTTGGATTTTGCTCAAAAACTTGGCAAGCAGATGGCTATGTTCCAAGAGCCGGCTCTCGAGTTCCTATTAAAACTCGATAATATGCTTCTTGAGAAGATGAATGTCCAACGAGCGGCTGTGGACGCAGTTGTGGCTGAAAGGACTCAAGCACGTAACAATAAGGACTTTGCAAAGTCCGACGAGCTTCGTAAGAAGCTGACCGACATGGGTATCTCTGTCAGTGATACACCAGAGGGAAGTTTCTGGGAAGTTTCCAAGTAAAAGCTGCTTTTCGTAAGACTTTGATCGTCACAAAGCCCTCATGTCAGAGGGCTTTTTCGTTCTTGGCTACCGCTCTAGAATCTGCGTAAATACTGAATACTTTATTGGTTATCTTTTTGGGGGATTCATGAAGCGTATTTGGGCGCAGATGAAGGTGTGGCTACATAAATTTATCAACATCATTCTAGGTGACATTCAACTGCAGTGGAAAGCTCCGCGCTGGATGGGTAAAGTTCACGAACATCGAAAAAGAGTCCTTCAAGGTTTAGGTGCTTTGATTGTTGTCGGTGCCGCAGGTTACGGAATCAAATATTACCTGGATTCTCTGCCAAAACCTGAATATTGCAAATATGAAATCACGCCACCACCGCCGACGGATCTTGAGAAAAATCTGGTGCACAATTTGGTGATTCGCTTTCAGTGTTCTGCGGCTCCGGTGAGTTCTTTAGGAAAAACTTTGGTGGAAGCTCCAGAGCTTTCACCAAAAATTTCAGGTTCTTGGAAGTGGGAATCTGATAAACGCCTGGTGTTCACACCATCCGGAGACCCAAAGACCGGTGAGTGGCTCATCGGTAAAACCTTTACAGTCTATTTTCCAAAAAAGAAGTTCTTGGCGGATCATATTCTTTTAGAAAATTACAAGCCTGAGTTCGCAACGGATAAGATCCGTTACTATGTAACTAAAAAAGAATTCTATATCGATCCAACGAATACGAAGATTAAAAAAGCGGTTTTGAACTTAGGTTTCAATTATCCAATTGATGCTGAAGACTTCAAAAAGCATGTTCAGTTTTACTATAACTCGCGCATGGCTAAGAATCTCGGAAGTGTTGGTTCGAAGTTCGCGTTCACGGTGTCTTTCAATAAGCTTTTAAACGAAGCTTATTTGACCTCGGATGTGATTCCGGTTCCCGCAGATGAAAGTGTTATGACTATCGAGATCGAGAAAGGTTTTAGCTCTACCAAAGCGGGCGAGCCTTCGGATCAAGGGGAAAAACACGAGGTCACGGTTCCTGGACGTTCAGATACGTTTAAGATTACTTCCGCTCAAGTTACTTTTGCCCGAAATGAACGATACGAACCTGAACAGGTTTTGATTGTGAGTTCGTCTATTGATGCGAAGTCTGCAGATATCGCGAAGAACATGAAGGTCTATGTTTTACCGCGATACAAAGACGAGCCTAAGGAAGAAACTAAGAATCGTTACGATTATTGGTCCGTAGGGGATGTTACCCAGGCGGTATTGGCCAAATCAAAAGCAGTGACTTTTGAAACAATGCCGACAGAGCAGGAAACTTCCAGAACGCATTCGTTTAAAGTTCAAGTGCCACCTCGTTATACATTGTACGTAGAAGTCAGAAAAGGCATCCGTGCGTTGGACGAGTATGAGTTGGTTAAGGATTATTTGGAAACTATCAAAGTTCCTGAGTATCCACGCGAATTGACCATCATGAGTGAAGGTGCGTTGTTATCCTTACGTGGTGAGCAAAAGCTGCCAGTACTTTCTCGCAACGTGAATCAGATCGAGTTGCACCTTTATAAGCTTATTCCAGATCAACTCAATCAGCTGATGCGAAATGTGTTTTCTGGCGGACGTGGATTCGCGAAGCCTTATATTTATAGTGAAATGAAGGACTCTGCATCTGAAGCCTTTGAGGAAACCATTGCGCTTCATCCAGAGAAAGCTGCAAAGACTCATTACTTCTCCGTAGATCTTGGGAAGTACCTTAGCAAAGGGGTTAAGAAAAAAGGCCTGTTCTATCTTGAAATCAGAGATAAAGATAATCAAAACACTCAAGATAAGCGCTTTGTTCTTCTGACGGATTTAGGGGTCATCGCTAAGAAAACCGCTCTTAAAACTCACGAAATCTATGTTCAGTCTTTGAGTACCGGCCAACCAGTTGTTGGCGCGACAGTAGAGCTGATGGGTATGAACGGGATTGCCTTGTTTGAGGTTCAGACCGATGGCAACGGCCACGCGGAATTCCCAGATGTCAGCCAGCTGAAAAATGAGAAAGCACCTTCTGCCTTTGTGGTTCGTAAAGACGGCGACCTTTCTTTCATTCCATTTGAAAGTTATGAGCGTCAGCTTTCTTATTCGAAATATGAAGTCGGTGGTTTGTATGAACAAGCGACCAAAGATGAAATCACTTCGATGATTTTCTCGGATCGCAGCCTTTATCGTCCGGGTGAGAAAATCAACTTGGCGTTGATGGCTCGATCTAAAAACGGCAAAAGATCTTTCAAAGATGTTCCGCTTACTTGGAATCTGACAGATCCGCGCGGGAGTGTTGTTAAGACCGGGAAGATGCTTGCAAGCTCTACAGAGCTTAAAGACCTGGAACTACAAACCGGAGAGACCTGGTATACAGGCACTTACATTTTCACATTGTCTTTGGTGAAAGACAAAAATCAGCAAGAAGTTATCGGCAACACCGAAGTTCGTGTTGAAGAATTCTTACCGGATCAGATGAAGATCAGCTCGCACCTTTCTAAAGAAAAGGCTGAAGGCTGGGTTCATCCAAAAGACTTGAAGGCTTCAGTTACTCTTAAAAATCTGTTTGGGACTCCGGCTGAAAATCGTCGTATTGAAGCGACGATTACAGTGATGCCGTTCCAACCGCGCTTTACCAAGTTGAAAGACTACCATTTCGTTTCTTTGAATAAAAAAGACGAAACGGATTTCCATGCACCTTTGAGCGAAGCAGAGACAGATTCAAAAGGCGAAGCTTCTTATGATCTGGATTTAAATCAATTCAATGCGGGAATGTACCGTTTGCGATTTGAAGCCAAGGGCTTCGATGCGAGTGGCGGACGTTCGGTGGTCTCGGCGTCGACAGTTCTGATTTCTCCGCTACCTTATCTTGTGGGTCTGAAACCTGATGGTGAGTTGACCTATATTAAGAAGGGCGCAGATAGAAATATTGATTTGTTGGCCGTTGATTCGGATTTGAAAAATATCGACGTCAAAGACCTCAAACTACAAATCATCGAGCGTCGTTATGTATCTGTGCTGACGCAAAACTCAGACGGCACCTATAAGTACCAGTCTGTTTTAAAAGAGATCCCTGGCGAAGAGAAAAAGATGATCGTGACTCAAAAGGGAGCTCGTTACAAGGTTGTGACGAGTGTCGCGGGTGAGTTCACGTTAGTAGTGAAGAACTCTGGCGGGACTGAGATCAATCGCATGGATTACTCCGTGATGGCGGAAGGTAACTTGGCTCGAAGCCTTGATAAGAATGCGGAGCTGCAAGTTGCGCTAAGTAAGGCAGACTACAACCCAGGCGAGGAAATTGAGTTGCAAGTGAAAGCTCCGTATACAGGAGCCGGGCTTATTACGATTGAAAGAGACCGCGTTTACGCCGCGAAATGGTTTAAGACAAATACAACGACTTCTATTATGCGTATCAAGATTCCAGAGGGACTTGAGGGCAACGCCTATGTGAATGTTACGTTCCTAAGATCTTTGGATTCGAAAGAGATCTTTACAAGTCCGCTTAGTTATAGTGTCAGTCCTTTTGCGATCAGTCTGGACAGTCATCGCACGAAGCTGTCACTGGAAGCGCCTTCTTTGGTGAAGCCAGGACAGAAACTAAAAGTGAAGTACAGCGCCAGCCGCAAAACGCCGATGGTACTTTGGGGCGTGGATGAGGGAATTCTTTTGGTGGCTCGTTATAAGGAGCCAAAACCTTTGGATTTCTTCTTTCAGAAAAGAGCCCTGCAAGTAACGACATGGCAAATCTTGGATTTGTTATTGCCGGAATTCTCGATTGTGAAAGAAAGTGCGGGCGTCGGTGGTGATGAGGCCGGCGCATTAGGACGCAACTTGAATCCGTTCAAGCGTAAGTCCAATCCGCCGGTGGTTTTCTGGTCGGGCGTTTTGGATGCAGGACCTGAAGCCAAAGAATTTAGTGTTGATATTCCGGACTACTATAACGGCAATATCAAAATCTTCGCAGTGGCCGCAACTGAACAGGCTTACGGCAATGAATCAACCGCAAGTCTGATTCGCGGAGATTTTGTAATTACACCGACAGCACCTTTGGCGATTTCGCCGGGTGACGAGTTTGAACTTGGCGTCGGGGTATCGAATCAGGCAAGTGGTACAGGGGATAAAGCTCAAGTTAAAGTTGAACTTCAATCCAGCGAATACTTCCAAGTATTGGACGAGAGGAATAAGACTGTCACAATCGCGGAAGGCCATGAGGGCGAGCTGATTTATAAAGTAAAAGCCACAAACAAGTTGGGCTCTGGAAAAATGACTTTGACCGCCTCAGCAGGCGGTAAGAGTGCGAAGTATGCTTTTGATAGCAGCGTACGACCGTCTGTGGTTTACAAATCCGATGTGAAGTTTGCCATGGTCGAGAAATCTCCGACAGAGATTCCGGTTGAAAGAAAGATGTACCCAGAACTTAAGGTGCAATCTTTAGCACTTTCAGGTTCGCCGCTTTCCTTGTTGAAGGGACTTGATCAGTTCTTCGAGGTTTATCCTTATCTGTGCACAGAACAGCTTCTATCGAAGGCGGTTCCGGCATTGTTCACCATCAGTGAAAAGAAAAACCAAAAGAAACTAAACGAAGCCTTTGAACAGGCGCTTGAAGTAATTCGTGGGCGTCAAACTTCCGACGGCGGTTTTGCTCTGTATCCGGGCGGACCGACGAATATGTTGGTTTCAGTCTATGTGCTTCACTATCTGACTGAAGCAAAAGAAAAATCATTGGCGGTTCCTGCGGACCTTCTTAAGTACGCTTTAGAGTACGCAAAAAACATCCGCGCTGAGCAACATACAACTTTGCCAGACTTACGTGTGATTTCATACGCTCTTTATCTTCAGGCCAGAAATGGATTGGTTCCAACCAATCAAATGAACTATCTGAAGAGCTACTTGAATCAGAAGTATAAGAATCAGTGGGAAAAAGACGAAACCGCTATTTTCTTGGCGGGTCTTTATAAACTTCTGAAGCAGGACGAAGCGGGTGAAAAACTTCTTAAAGGCCTTAAGATGGGTGATGCTATCGAGTCTGACTACAGATACTTCTATGATTCGACGGTGCGGGATGCTCGCTTGTTGATGATCGCGGCAAAACACTACCCACAACTTTTGCCAAGAATGATGGACACACAGTCTTTCAAAGTATTGATCGCGCCACTTGTGAAACGTCAGTACAATACGTATTCATCGGCCGCACTGTATTTCGGTTTGGGGGCTTTGTCACAAAATGCAGAGCTCAACAACAAGCTTGCTTCAGTTATGATCGAAAAGATCGATGGTGCTGGCAAAGCTGAAGCCGTGCGAATGGAGCCAAAAGGTCTTACTGAAATCACAAACTTCACGGACGCTGTCACTAAGTTTAAAGTGACTATGCCGGAACCGTTGCCGCTTTTCTATAGCATGACTGAAAATGGTTTTGATGTGGCTCCTCGTACGAGGGAACTGAAGTCGGGGATCGAGATTTCTCGTGTTTATTTGGACGACAAAGGTCAGCAACTTTCCTCGGTGAAGCTGGGGGATACGGTCGAAGTGCGTGTTCGTGTCCGTTCTTTGAATGACAGGTTCTTGCCTCAGGTCGCGATTGTGGATTTGTTCCCCGGCGGTTTTGAATACGTCTTTGAGCAAAAATCCAACACGCAAGAACCAGAGTCTGCGCCGTCTGAGAACTATGAAAATGGTGAGCCAATGGATTATCACGAGGAAGAGGCGCCGCCGCAAGAAGAGGGCTCTGAAGAGTCTTACGAAGGGGCTCGCTCTGAGTGGTTAAAGAGGTTCTTGTTGCCACAAGCGTACGCTCAAATTACTGGACAGCCTAATATCGCACCGATGATGAGCTTCTATGCTGATAATCGTGAAGACCGCGTTGTGATTTACACAGCGGTGGACAAAGATCTGCGTGAGTATGTTTACAAACTTAAAGCCGTGAATACTGGACGCTATACAGTACCAGGAACATTCGGTGAAGATATGTATGATCGCAGTGTTCGTTACGAAGGAGTTCCTTCTCAGATTAAAATCGAGAAGAGATAGTTGATGCAAAAGAGATGGAAGAAGATCTCTGTGATTGTGATGGTTCTTGTGGGAGCTCTGGGGATATTCAGAGCTTTCAGGCCACCGCTTTTAGAAAGTGCTTCTTTCTCTAAAGTCGTTTTTGCAAGCCACGGAGAGCTTCTTCGTTTTAGTATTTCCAACGACGATAAATACCGCCTGCCTGCACGCCTTGAAAGTGTTGATCCAAAGCTTGTTGAAGCCTTCTTACTTCACGAGGATAAGTATTTTTATTGTCACCCTGGTGTGAATCCATTTTCGATGGTGCGAGCGATTTATTCAACGGTGACGGGGTCAAGAATGGGTGGATCGACCATCACCATGCAGCTCGCAAGATTGCAGGACCGTCTTTATACCAGATCGGTGACCGGAAAGCTGTTGCAGATTCTGAGCGCCTTTAAGTTGGAGCTTTTGTATTCTAAAAAAGAAATCCTGGAAGCGTATCTGAATCTGACTCCGTTTGGTGGAAACATTGAGGGCGTAGAAGCGGCGTCGCTTATCTATTATGGAAAGCCTGCCAAAAACCTATCATTGAGTGAAGCTTTGACGTTAGCGGTGATTCCGCAAAGCCCGCAGGTCAGGTCTTTGAATCAAGAAAGTCCCGCGCGCGTGAGTTTCTTAAAATCCCGCAGTGAGCTTTTTGCTGCTTGGGCAGAAAAACATCCAGGGGATAAAAACCAGTCTTTGGATTTAGCTCTGCCGATGAGTTCTCAGAAAGTTCACGATTTGCCATTTTTAGCTCCACACTTTGTGGATTTGATGCTGCAGAGATTTCCCGAGAAGTCTGAGCTTGAAACTACATTGGATCTGGATATTCAAAGAGGCGCCGAGAAAAAACTTAAAGCCTATGTGAGTTCGCTTGCAACTAAGGGTGTGAAAAATGCCGCTTTGATGGTTTTGAATATCGAAACCATGGAGATTCAAGCGTTAGTAGGGTCGAGTGATTTTTTTAATGCCGAGATCGAAGGACAGGTGAATGGTGTTGTTGCTAAACGCAGCCCGGGTTCGGCACTGAAGCCTTTGCTTTATGCTTTGGCGCTAGATCAGGGATTGATTCATCCACTGACTCTCTTAAAAGATACACCGATGAGCTTTGCGGGTTATGATCCTGAAAACTTTGATCAGAACTTCCGTGGTCCTCTTTCTGCTACGGACGCTTTGGTCCATAGTCGAAATGTGCCTGCGGTCTATTTGGATTCTCAGGTAAAATCACCGAGCTTCTATGATTTCTTAAAAGACTTCGGCGTGAGCCAACTGAAGACGGCAAAACATTACGGACTCAGCCTTTCTTTGGGGGGCGCAGAAGTCAGCATGGAGGAAATGCTGCAACTTTATTCGGTATTGGCTCGTCAGGGTTATCGTCTTCCAGTGCGTTGGTTGAAAGAACAAAAAACACCGAGCCACGTCCCGCAATTGATTTCCAAAGAAGCAGCCTTCGTGACTTTAGATATGCTGACCAAGAATCCTCGTCCCGAAGGGCAGGATCTGAATTCAATTTTGCGAACCTCAATGGATGTCGCTTGGAAGACGGGGACCTCCTTTGGCTTTAGAGATGCATGGGCCGTCGGTGCGTTTGGTCCATTTGTCGTCGGTGTGTGGCTTGGGAATTTTGACGGTGAAGGAAACCCCGCATTTATCGGAAGAGATCTTGCGGGGCCTTTGTTGTTTCAGATGGTGGATTTATTAAAGCCGCTTGCTGAAACTTACCCTTTGTGGAAATCAATGTCGGGCTTGGGACTTAAAAAAGTAAAAGTGTGTTCGATCTCGGGGCACTTTCCGGGACCACACTGCCGCCACCAGCAAGAGACCTGGTTCATTCCGGGGAAGTCGCCGATTTCTACCTGCAATATTCATCGTGAAGTGATGATTTCAAATCTGACCGGGCTTCGTCTTTGTGCACCTCCGGCAGATCCAAAAATGGTGCGAACGGAAGTGTATGAGTTCTGGCCGACGGATCTTTTGGCGGCGTTTAAGTCCTTTGGGGTGATCAAAAGAAATCCCCCAAGTTTCGAGCCGAAATGCCGTCTTGCCGAAGGCGGGCTTGAGGGGAATCCTCCACAGATTAACTCTCCAAAAATGGGAGTGGTTTACCACCTCGGGGTGCTGACTAAAGATAAAAACGAAATCCCTCTGCAGGCTATTTTAGATAGCGATGTTGAAAAGGTGACTTGGTTTGTAAATAACGAGTTGGTGGGAGTCAGTGAGGGGCGCAAAGCCCTTTTATGGAAGGCACGCCCCGGTAAATACATTGTTCGAGCCGTCGACGATCTTGGTCGAAGTGATTCCCGGGATCTTGAGGTACAAATAGCGCGTTAGGGACTACTTTCCTGCTTGTCTGGTAAAAACACTTAATTTTATCATGGAGTCTGAGGTGTTTATGAACGGACTTCACCGGGGATCTCCTTTATTGGATGAACAAGTAGCTGCGGGCTTGCGGGGTGATTTCGTGCGGGGGCAAGAAATTGCTGACGAACTCGAGCGAACCACTCCGAACTGCCATCGCGCCGGTTTTAACCGCGCCTGGTACGAAATGCGTAAAGGTAAACTTCTTAAAGGGCTTGAGCTCTTAGATTGTGGTCGCTGGGAACGAGCTTTTGGTGATCAGCCTCTGGCAACGAATAAACCTATTTATCGTAACGAAAATCTTCAAGGCAAACATGTTCTGATTCGTAGCGAGGGTGGCTATGGCGATGAGATTATCAACGTCCGTTTTGCCGCTGACTTCCATCAGCGTGGTGCTAAAGTCAGCGTTGCTTGTGATAATTCTTTGAAAAGTGTATTCGCGCGTGTTCCTGGAGTTTCTGCGGTTGTCGGTCATCGTGCGGCTGCGGATGTCTATCATGATTTCTGGGTGCCAGGTATGAGTGCTGCTCGTGTGCTTGAGTATGAGTATAAAAATCTCACAGGCGAGGCCTATCTGAACGTAGATCCACTTTATCGTGCTAAGTGGAGTGAGTTCTTTGCAAAATCCTATGACAGTCAAAAGCGCCCGCGCATTGGTTTGAGGTTTTACGGCAATCCTCAGTTTGAACACGAACAACATCGTCGTTTTCCAAAAGAAGGTCTTATTCAAACTCTTCAAGGTCGTCCTTGGATCAATCTGCAAAAAGAAGAAACGGATCTAAGAATTGAATCGTGGGAGGATACACTTGCCGTGATTGAGCAGCTGGATTTGGTGATCACTTCATGCACGAGTGTTGCGCATGTAAGCGCGGCCCTTGGAAAAGAGACCTGGGTTTTGACTCCGATTCTACCGTACTATATCTGGGCTTTGCCGGGTGATACGTCGCCTTGGTATAAATCTGTGCGTCTTTTCCGTCAGGAACAGTTTGGCGATTGGACATCTGCTTTTAAAGCTGTAGAAAAAGCTCTTCAAGAAAAAGGTCTTGTATGAATTTGAACGAAACATTGCATAGTAAGTTTAATACTCAGATTGAAAACGCTTACATCATTCGTATTGCGGGTCACTCCGAATCGGAAAACCTGGCTGCTCGTTGTGCGCAGTCTTGCGAGCAAGTCGGGCAGAACTATCGTTTTTTTGACGCCATTGACGGAACTTCGGGCGGACTTAGAACTCCTGACTCACTCAAAGACTGCACATATTTAAAATGGTTGAAGGTCATGGATCATGAGCTTTCCGTAACGGAAGTTGCGTGCGCGCTTTCACACTTTGCACTTTGGGTACGATGTCTTGAGTTGGATCGCCCCATCGTGATTCTTGAGCATGATGCTGTGATGGTGAAAGCCTATACAGATTTTCAAGCGTACAATCAGATCGTCTATTTAGGTGGAGCCGAGCAAGTCAAAGGCTGGCCTGTGCTTTCGATTCCACCACATGCGACGTTGAATCCAAACTATCACTTCATTTGCCGAGCTCACGCGTATGCGATTGACCCAGCAGTTGCAAAAAATCTAGTAGCCCACGTTATTCGCTACGGAATCCATGAGAGCTTAGACATTATGATGAGAGCGGATATTTTCCCAATTACTCAAATGGGCTTCTATGCTTATGACGTAGGTGGGGAAACCACCATTGTCGATCGCAAAAAAGCTCCTAAAGGTGCAGAACGGTAGTATATGAAAATGCGCAGCTTAGATAAACTTCAAGATGATGATCAAACACTCAAGCTACGGTTCACGGAAATTTCTTCGGCACTTGTGGATTTATTGTGCATAGAAAATATTAAAACGAAGGCGTACCGTGATGAGGGGCTTCCGCATTTTTCTGTTTTGAGCACTGCCAAAAAGATCGATGTTATAGACCATCTTGAAGTTTACTATAATTTATGCGCAGAACATCTCAGCGAAGGACAGGCTTTACGTGACAGCAAGAGGTTTACATGGCGTGCTCTTGTGAAAATGGGTTTGGCGCCATTTTCAGATCTTTTGAACAGAATCACCGAGGGTGACATTGTAGAGATCTACGGCTGCGACAACACTCAACTCTTTCGCAATCTAGAGTTTTTCGATGTTTGTTCTTACAGCATAGAGGAACTTTTTTGTGTCGAATGGTATCGGCTTTTCCAGCGCGATAACAAAATATCTGATCTGATTGGGCAAAAGGTGAAAGAACTTCTGGACTATAAGCATCCTGAAGGCCTCGAGGGCCCTTTCCCTGAACATATCGTGACCGAGATTTTTTCTGATGAAAAATATCAGTCGAAGGTATTTATGAAGGTCGTGGCACCGCTCTATCAGAATAAGCGTATTGCAGCATTTATCTGTATAGAGCGCGGTCATGTTGTTAACAACTAAAAAAGCACCTAAGGGTGTTAAGCTCTAGAACTCGATAAAATACACAAATTTTGAAGCAGCCTTTTCGTGATACAATTCGTATATCATGGAGGTGTGTGATGAGCTTGTTGCTTTCACTTATTTTATCATCTATGGCTTGGGCGCATGTGCCTGTTTTGCTTTTGCCTATAAAAGGAACGCCCATAACGACTTATTACGTTGGTAACTCAAGTGTGTCTCGCGCCATTTATTCCGAGTTAACTAATAGCGGGGACTTTTTTGTGGTGAACTTCCTTGTAACCGCAGGTAATGAAAAAAGCCTCATACAAATGTTGACCCCAGTTTGTAGTGCAATTCCTCGCTATGAAAGCTTTCAGCCGAGCGCCATGGTTTTCGAGGGCGAGGCTCCATGGAAAAACCAAGGTGAGTCCAACACTGATTATATTAACCGCTTAAAAGCGAAAGCGATTGCGCGCATTGAATCTAATTTCCCGGTGGGCTCTCGACCAAAATATTATGAAGAGTTTGCGAAACAGTACTATTGGGTTGGGGGTGAGTGGCGAGGGAATTTAAAGCCAGGAATTTATTCCATCGCCGTCTACGATTCAAAGGGTGATCGCGGGACTTTTACTCTTGGCCTTAACGAAAAGGAAGCATGGACGCCGGATCTTTGGAAGTACGTCGCGGAAGTCTTGCCGTCGATTTCAGCAGGGATCTGCAACCCAAAAGGCTTCTCCGGGGCAATGCCAGAATAACTCCGTAACCCGAGAAGAGTTTGTTCTTCATGCGAACCTTATGGGGCTATAAGAAACTGACTCGGACTTGTACCTCGCGCTTTAATTATTGGCGAATACTGCCTGTCTTCTGCTTGCAATGAATCTACGGCGTCTACAGAAGTGATAAGATCCATACGCTCATGGAAACGGATGAGAGTTTCCGCTGGTCCAATATTAATAAACTTACGAACGCCAAGCTCTTCGATCATCCAGCGATAGGTTTGGTGCCAGTAAACGGATCCAGTCATATTCGCATTCATATCTTCTAAAAGGTCTTCGCGAGTTTCGATGAGCTTACAAAGCGCCGTCGAGACCATCGGTACTTCCCAGTCTTGGATATTCACAGCTCCGAAATGTTTGAACGTATAAGCTGTAGTTTCGTTCATTGCCTTCGAGTGCAAAGGCTTGTCACAGAGAGGACGTAGTCCATACAAACTCTGTGTCGTAGGGTCTGAGCACCACGCTTGCAGAATTTCATTAGGGCCGCCGACAAGGAAGTGTTTTGGCGTCTGATAAACAGCGATATAAAGCCCGCGACTTTCGATCGCTTTAATTTCCTCTGGCGACAGAGGGTTTATCAACGATTTGACACAAACTACGGAGCTTCCTTGGATCGTCTCGCCGTGAAGGCCGAAGAGATAAGTGCCCAACATAATTTGTTCAAAGGTCATAGCGCCTGAGCAGGCGATGCGAGCAGAGTCGCCAAGGGAACAACCCACCAAATAGTCAGGCGTCGGGTGAAACTTCATAAGGCGATCATAAAGCCCGACGTGAGTCACAGCTCCAAGCATGGCTTTCAAGGATAGACTTGCCTGAAAGACCTCTTGGGAAGTTTTTGAATAATCAATGAGTGAGACATTACCATTAGAGTAGCCCAAAAGAAGGTCATGGGCTTCTTCGAGACGAAGTCGCACTTCTGGGATGAGCAAGGCGGCGTCACGTTGCTCGACATTATCCAACCCATCAATTCCTGAAAACATCACAGCTGTTTTAGACATGGGAACTCCTTTGGTTAGAGTCCCTGTTTATCTCACCTATGTGTAAACTGAAAATTTTTGAGAGCGAAAGTGTTGCCCGCTACCTATGCTACAGAGAGAATGTGCCTGACTGTCTAAATTGTAGACAGAGAAGGTGACCTACTTCTGTGGCCACAGAGCTTTTTGAAACTCTGCAGAGCCTTCGAAGGTGGTGTATGAAGCGCATTTTTCCATAGCGCCAATTTGGTATCCGTAGCTTGGCCCAACTTCTTGCGAGATTGCTTGAGCGGAACGCCCTTCACATTTGAGAAAACAAATTTTTCCAGATTCACTATTCAATTGCGCTTCGATGCAGCCAATACCAGAGTCCTTTGGGTCCAGGCTTTGGGAGGCTGTCCTCCAGCCATCGCCTTTTAAGATTTGTTCGGCCCCCATAAGAGTTGCTGGGGGACGAAGATCGTCAGGGACTCTTTCTGGTTTTGATTTTAGGAATATGACTACGGCAATGCCCGAACCAACAAGGATGGCTATTAGAAATTTACTTTTCATATTCTAGTTTCGGCAGTATTCGGTGTTGCGTTCATAGTACTTGTAATTGGATTTGCAAGGATCGTAGCTCTTGTAAGCCCAGTCTTCGCCTTGCCATACTTGCTCGATGAAGTATCTCTTCGCCGGTTTGAAGAACTCTGCATGGCGATACTTGAACGTCAGCATTTTAAGAGCTTCGTCCATCGGTTTACCGTTATAGAGCATTTGATAGAGAGTGCTTGCTTCGCCAGTACGATCCGCGCCACCTTGGCAGTGAACGAGGATAGGGCGTTGAGCGGTTTTGAAAAGATCCAAAAGTTTGATCAAGTTTTGGCGGTGAGGAATCGCCTCAGCCAGCATTGAGATGTCGTGATGCTCGACTCCGTTTTTAGCGGCAACTTGTTTTTCTTCTTTGTACCACTTCTCATCAGGGTAGGCGCCACGAAGATTGATGATAGTGCGAATGCCATACTTCTTAATGTAGTAGTCGAATTCTTTGCCATCTAACTGTGCAGAACGATAATAGCGGCCGCGATCGATCTCGTGAAAGTTCGGGCCTAAGATATCGCTAGCAGAGGCCGAGGAAAGAATAAAAAAACTTAAAAGGCTTCCAAAGATGCATTTCATGGTGTTTCTCCTGTCTTCCAAAGATTTTCAAAATCGGCGATAAAGCGAGAGACCGCTTTAGGATCGTTTAAATAAATTTGATTCTCGGCGTTTAGGCTGCTGGCCGAATAGGAGTAATTATAAGAGCCAGTTTCAACCCATTTTCCATCCACGATGGTAAATTTGTTGTGCATAGAACCTTTTTGCGAGCCAAAACGGACGCTGAATCCCTTGCTAATCATTTCAGGGATTTCTGAGTAGTCTCCAGAGGCTTGTTCTTCATCGGCAACGATGCGGATTTTTACGCCCTTTTGCTTGGCCTCAAGCAGGGCCTTGTGAATGTCATCAAGTGCCAGGCTATAGATCGCCATATCAATGCTTTTCGTCGCAGACTTAATGTAATCCACGATAACCTTGTCGCAGTTTTCGCCAGGCGAAAAGCAGGTTTGCATATTTTGAACGCCCCAAGCGGACGTCAGAACGAATTGGACAGAAATAATTGCTAGAAGCGATCTCATGATGCTCATACTCGTGACCCCTCAATTGTATGAAGTCCAAAGCATATCAATGCCGATCTTGAAATCACGAAAAATCACCAAAAAACGTTTAGAAAGCCTTGAGTCATGGGGGATGGCAAAATGACGCGTTTCAAAACTAAAGGGTTCCCATCTTTCAGAGAAAGAACTACTATTTAAGGTTGCTATGTTTCGCTAAATTGGACGGAGAATATGGGTTTCAAAAAAAGCTTCCAACTAGTCTCAGATTTTAAGCCTTCTGGTGATCAACCAAAGGCGATTCAGGATTTGGTACAAAATTTTAAGCTAGGATTAAATCATCAAACTCTTTTAGGTGTGACTGGATCTGGAAAGACCTTCACGATGGCGCACACTATTGCCCAACTGAACGAGCCCGCTTTGGTATTGGCACCTAACAAAACTTTGGCGGCTCAGCTTTATGCCGAATTCAAAGAATTGTTTCCTAACAATGCGGTCGAGTACTTTGTAAGTTACTACGACTACTATCAACCTGAAGCGTACATTCCTTCGACGGATACATATATCGAAAAGGACTCGGCGATTAATGATCAAATCGATCGCATGCGCCACTCGGCGACGCGCTCTTTGTTTGACCGTCGAGATGTAATCATCGTCAGCTCCGTTTCTTGTATCTATGGTTTGGGTTCACCGGAAGCTTACGAAGGCATGATGATTCAAGTGGTGGCGAACTCCGAGATGAAGCGCGATCACTTCTTGAAAGAGTTGATTCGTATTCAGTATCAAAGAAATAATGTGGACTTCCATCGCGGTACGATTCGTGTTCGCGGCGATGTTGTTGAGGTATTTCCTCCGTACGAAGATGAAAGAGCCGTTCGCTTTGAATTTTTTGGGGACTATGTTGAAAAAATCGCTTGGGTAGATCCGTTAACTGGCCAAGTTTTAGAAGAGCTTGATCAAATCGGCATCTATCCCGGCAGTCACTATGCCACTGGTGATGAAAACTTGAATCGTGCTATCAAAACGATTCAGGATGAGCTTCGTGGACGTATTCAAGAACTCAATGCGAACATCAAACTTCTCGAAGCTCAGCGCTTAGAGCAAAGAACGTACTACGATATCGAGATGATGGAGCAGATGGGTTTCTGTCAGGGGATCGAGAACTATTCTCGACATCTGACGGGGCGGGGGCCTGGGGAGCCACCTCCGACATTGCTGGAGTACTTCCCTAAAAATTTCGTAACTTTTATCGATGAGTCCCACGTGACCGTTCCGCAAATCGGGGGGATGTATCGTGGGGACCGTGCACGCAAAACGAACTTAGTCGAGCATGGTTTCCGTTTGCCGAGTGCCTTGGATAATCGTCCTCTGAACTTTCAAGAGTTTGAGCGCATGATGGATAAAGTGGTTTACGTGTCGGCAACTCCGGGGAATTACGAATTCCAAAAATCAGAAGGCGTTATTGTCGAGCAGATCATTCGACCAACGGGTTTGATTGATCCTGTCGTAGAAGTACGCCCTGTACGTCATCAAGTGGATGACCTGTTGGCTGAAATCCGTGAGCGTATTAAAAACAAAGAGCGTGTTTTGATTACGACACTTACAAAACGCAGTGCCGAGGATTTGACAGAGTACTATGAATCTTTAGGCATCAAAGTAAAGTACCTGCACAGTGATATTGAAACCGTAGAGCGTACCGAGATCCTACGGGATTTACGTTTAGGCGTGTTTGACGTTTTGGTGGGGATCAATCTTCTTCGAGAGGGTTTGGATATTCCAGAAGTAAGTCTTGTGGGTATTACAGATGCCGATAAAGAGGGTTTCCTACGATCTGAGCGTTCGTTGATTCAAACCATCGGTCGTGCCGCTAGAAATCTGAACGGGAAAGTTATTTTGTATGGGGATCGTGTGACGGACTCGATGCAAAAAGCGATGTCCGAGACAGATCGTCGTCGTCGCATTCAAAGTGAACATAATGAAAAGAACGGCATCACGCCGATGTCCGTGAAGAAACGTATCAAAGAAGGCCTAGGCGATGTCTTTGACGGTTCAGTAGGCGCGCACTTAGTGGGCGGTCCCGAGCAGAAGATTCTGAGTATGGCTCAGAGATTCGGTAACGAGTCCGGTAAGATTGAGCAAGAAATTGATAAACTTCGTAAGAAGATGAAAGAGTATTCTTCGAACCTCGAGTTTGAGGAAGCGGCTAAGATCCGCGACGAAATTAAACGTCTACAGATTTTGGATTTGAATGTACGCGGTGGTGGCGAGATCGAAAAAGAATCGGTTCAAATAGCAGAGGGTACCAAGAAGTAAACTATGAGCGAAAAGTTCGACGAGCTTCGCGAGCTCATTAAAGAATATCCTACTCAAAGCGGAGTTTATCTGATGAAGAACTCCGTGGATAAAATTATCTACGTGGGTAAGGCCAAAAATCTGCGCAATCGCGTGCGCAGCTACTTTACGGATAGCAAAGACCATTCGCCGAAAACCCGCATCTTGGTTCAGAATATTTTTACAATTGAATACATTCTGACTAAGACCGAAGTCGAAGCATTCCTATTGGAAGCCTCGCTGATTAAAAAACACCGCCCGAAATACAATATCCGTCTGCGCGATGATAAAACGTATCCCTACATCCGCCTGACCTGGCAAGAAGACTTTCCGCGCTTGTACCTCAGTCGCAAGGTTAAAAAAGACGGCAGTCTTTACTTCGGTCCTTATACCAGTGGTGGCGCGGTGTTTGGGACGATTCGGTTTTTAAATCGCACCTTTAAGATTCGCGATTGTACGGATGCAATGTTCAGATCCAGAAAACGCCCCTGCATGACTCATCAAATTGGGCGTTGTACGGCGCCTTGTGTGCAATACATCAATGCTGAAGATTATCATTCCGAAGTTGAAGGCGCGTTATTATTCCTTAAGGGAAAAAATAAGAATCTTGTTAAAACGATGAAACAACGAATGCTGCAAGCGGCGGAGGAAGAGAAGTTTGAAGTCGCAGCCCGCTTGCGTGATTCCATCGAAGCGATTAAGTCGATCTTGGCAAAACAAGCGGTCATCAACGATACCTCCGAAAAAGATCAGGATGCGATTGGTTACCATGGTGACGAGCGCGGCTGTTTGATCGAGACCGTTCATATTCGTCAAGGCCGGGTGATTGGTACACGTCCGCACTTTATTCCACTTTTGGATGTTTCGGATCCGACCAGTGATCCGCGCGAGTGGTTAGTATCCTTTATGAATCAATACTACGAGGACAATATCATTCCTGATGACGTACTTTTACCAACGGAAATCGGTGGTGATCTTACCAAATTGATGGAAGCTGTCTTGCAAGAGCGCTCGGGGCAAAAGAACGTAGTTCGTTTTGCTACGGACGAAAAGGGCCGCGCATTGGTGGATATGGCTAATCAAAACGCCAAGGCGCATTTTGAAAAGTATGTTTCTAAGTCCGAAGAGAAATTGCGTGGGCTTGATGAGATCAAAGAAAAATTCGGTTTGTCCCAGCGACCGACGCGTATTGAGTGTTATGATATTTCGACCTTCCAAGGATCTGAAACAGTGGCTTCTCAGGTCGTGTTCGAAGATGGTGTTCCAAGTAAAGACAACTATCGTCGCTACAAGATTAAAACTGTGGAAGGGATCAATGACTTTGCTTCGATGTACGAAGTATTAAGCCGTCGCTTCAAGCACACAGAGTATGAAGATCCGCAATTGATCGTCGTCGACGGTGGTAAGGGACAATTGTCGCAGGCCATGCGTATCCTTGACGAAATCGGACGTAAAGACATTCCAGTGGTAGGTTTGGCAAAAGCGCGGACCGAGTCTGACTTTCAGGCGGCCGAAGTGTCGTCTTCTGAAGAGCGTTTCTTCTTACCGGGGCGGCAAAATCCGGTGATCTTCCGTTCGAACGCCGAGGCTTTACATATTTTAGTTGGAATTAGAGACGAGGCCCATCGTTTTGCGATCACTTACCATCGTAAGCTTCGCGAAAATACCAGTCTTGAGAGTGAACTCGATTTTGTCGTAGGACTTGGCGAAAAGAGAAAGCGCACCTTGCTGACTCACTTTAAAGGGGTGCAAGAGCTTAAAGAGGCTGATCCCGACGAAATTGCAGAGCTTAAAGGTTTCAACAGAGTGCTTGCCGAGCGTGTCCTTTTGCAGTTGAATGAATCTCACGAGGAACAAGAGGACAACGTAGAGGAATCATGAAGAAACACGCGTTTTTTGTGGCACTGGGGATCTTTTTCAGCCGTATCGCTGGCCTGATTCGCGAGAGAGTGTTTGCCCATTATTTCGGCAACTCAGACGCCGGGGATGCGTTCAAAGCTGCATTGAAGATTCCAAACTTCTTGCAAAACCTTTTTGGTGAAGGTGTCCTTTCCGCAAGCTTCATTCCTGTCTATGCCCAAATGCTCGCAAAAAAGCACGACGAAGATGCTGCGAAAGTAGCTTCGGTTGTCGGAAGTCTATTGTTTGTTTTAACTTCCGTTTTGGTTCTGTTCGGTGTTCTTGCAACACCTGCATTGATTGATTTGATCGCGCCTGGATTTAGCGGAGAAAAAAGAGAACTTACGATCAAGATCGTAGAAATTCTTTTTCCCGGCACGGGCTTCTTGGTCATGTCGGCATGGTGCTTGGGGATTCTGAATTCTCATAAAAAGTTTTTCTTATCGTATGTGGCTCCGGTTATTTGGAATGTGGCGATTATCGTTGCGATGATCGGGTGGAGTCATCAGGATCAGTTTCAACTTGCGATCACGACCTCTTACGGCTTGGTTGTAGGAAGTTTTCTGCAGTTTTTTGTTCAACTTCCATTTGCATTAAAATTAGGGCGAAAAATTTATCCAAGTCTAAATGTGAACGTCGATGGCGTTCGCACTGTGATGAAGAGCTTTTTCCCAGTGGTTCTTTCCCGCGGCGTGGTTCAGGTCAGTGCCTACATTGACAACGTTCTTGCCAGTTTACTGCCGGCAGGGGCGGTCTCGGCGTTGGCGTACGCTCAGACTCTTTATTTGTTGCCCGTCAGTCTCTTTGGCATGAGTGTCTCGGCGGCGGAACTTCCGGCGATGTCTCAGGCCGTGGGTACTGAAGAAGAAGTGAAGCAATACTTAAGAAATCGGTTAGACAGCGGTCTTCGTCAGATTGCCTTTTTTATCGTTCCTTCGGTCGTGGCGTTTTTGTTTTTAGGAGATCTCGTTGTTGGCGCGATTTTTCAAACAGGGGTTTTTGATAAAGATAGCACGAACTACGTTTGGGTCGTGTTGGCTGGATACTCTGTAGGGTTGCTTGCTAGTACTTTAGGGCGACTTTATTCTTCGACCTTTTATTCATTGAAGGACACCAAAACTCCGTTGAAGTTGGCCATTCTTCGAGTGTTCCTTTCCACCGGCTTGGGAATTTTCGGTGCTTTCTATTTGCCGAATCTTTTGGGCGTTGATCCGAAGTGGGGAACTGCGGGTTTGACTTTGACGGCGGGTCTTGTTGGATGGATTGACTTTAGTTTATCTCGTTACATTCTCAATAGAAAGATTGGTAAAACGGGTGTTGACCTCGGTTTTATGTCAAAACTTTGGGGCGCAGCCATAGCGAGTGCTACGGTTGCATTTTTGACAAAGCTGTTATTGAATGATTTTAGTCACGTCATTCTTCGTGCTGCAATTGCGCTTGGAGTTTACGGGATTTTGTATTTTGCTATTGGATATGCTCTGAAGATAGAGCAAGCCCATTCCTTGGTGGGTAAGATTAAAAGACGATTTTAGGAGCCAACTATGAAAATGCTAGCGATGCTTTCCTTATTGCTGTTTACATCTCTTGCTCACGCCGAAGACTTTGGCGTTGGTATTATTTTAGGGGATCCGACAGGTCTATCTGCCAAAATGAAGCTGGATGGCTCTCATTCGCTTGATGGTGCGTTGGCATTTTCCTCAGGAAAACGTACGGGTGCTCAATTTCATGCTGACTATCTTTGGGATCGCGCTCGTAGCTGGGGGACAACTCAAGGTCCTTTAGATATGTACTACGGTCTTGGCGGACGTTTGGTCTCTTATGAGGACGATGATGATAAATCGAAACTGTCCATTGGACCTCGTGGTTCTATCGGCCTTAATTTCAATATCAATAATCCTAATATTGAATTCTTTGGTGAAGTTGCGGCAATCCTTGAAATTGCTCCATCGATGGCGGCAGATCTTGATGTTGGTGTCGGTGCGCGTGTTCGCTTTTAATCTTTGATGGATAAGCTTCAGAGATTCGTAATAGTGTTACTGCTGGTGGGAGGAATGTATTACCTCTACTCCCATCGTGATACCGCATCTACAGGGGAAACAGAGAGCGTAGAGACTTCTGTAGAATCTACTCCTTACGAGGGAGAGGTCTCTAAAACTGCTGGGACCAAGTCTATACAGCAAGAACCTACTCCGGGAAAAACTCAGGTGGCCGTTAAAGACGGGCCTGCGGTTCAAAGAATTAAAAACGGTTCGCAGCGTCCCCCGAATGCACTTCAATACAAATTAGATGAGGGCATCGCAATAGTTCAAGGAGACATCGCCTTGGGAGAGATTGTTGACGCCGAAGAAGGCGCAACGACGGGTTTTGTGAAAATGCCCGAGATTCGGCTTTGGGAAAGTTCGATTATTCCTATCTATATTCAGCCAAACTTACAGAATCCAGAAAGAGTTATTAAAGCTCTGGAATATTTTAACGGCACCGCGATTCGCTTTATACCCTACACGGATCAAGAAGACGTGATGGTTTTTGAAGAAAGCGGCGGGATTTGTAAGTCTTATGTCGGTAAAATTGGCGGCAAGCAACCTCTGTGGATTGCACCGAACTGCGGCCCTGATGACATCGCTCATGAAATCATGCATGCCCTTGGCTTTGTCCACGAGCAGAACCGCACAGATCGCGATCAATACATAACGTTGTTTCCAGAAAATATCGATGAGCAATATCAGGACAACTTCTTTCGCCTGCCTGAAAGTTTGATGACGGTGAGTGGGCTTGCGGCCTTTGATTACAACTCATTGATGATGTATCCACCGACGATGTTTTCCAAAAACGGCCAACCAACAATGCAATCCCGCCGTAGTGATAAAGATATCAATCCCACCGAAGGCCTGAGCTCTGGTGACATAGACCGTTTGCATAAAGCTTACGGCGGTCGCTAATACCTTAGTGCTCTTAACGAGTCATGTACACTTGTGTTCGATAGACTTAAAGATGTGGTCGTGAAAAAGTTGGTCTCAGTTAAAAAATGCAACAATTGACCGCGCACGGCCATGCTCTATCCTTTCTAAAAGACTAGGAAGGTCCTTCTTGGAAAATAAAGAATCTGCAAGTATTCGTCTGAGACATCCCTCTAAATATCTTGGAAAAAAAGTCGTCGTTGTCGTTGGTGGTGGCTTTGCCGGTCTCACAGCCGCAAAACAATTTGCAAACCGACGAGACACCTATGTGATTTTAGTGGATGAACGAAACCATCATTTGTTTCAGCCACTTCTTTATCAAGTAGCAACGGCGGGTCTCAATCCTGCAGATATAGCAGTTCCTATCCGTGCGCAGTTCTCAAGAACGAAAAATATTGAAGTGCATAAGGTGAGTGTCTCTGAAGTGGACCTTGAGCAAAAGGTCGTTCGCTTGCCATATAGTGAAATTGAGTTCGACTATGTCGTTCTTGCATGTGGAGCTCAACATAGTTACTTCTCAAATCCCGAATGGGAGGAACATGCTCCAGGTTTGAAGTCTTTGGAGCAAGCGACAGAAATTCGTCGTCGCATTTTGTCGGCTTTTGAAAAAGCCGAAAGCGAGTTAGATGCCAATCGCCAGAGAGCCTTTTTAACTTTCGTCGTTATCGGCGGGGGGCCAACAGGTGTTGAGATGGCGGGGGCAATTTCGGATATTAGCCGTACAGTTTTGTTGCATGATTTCCGCCGTATCGACCCATCCCAAGCCAAGGTAGTTTTGCTAGAAGCTGGCCCCCGGGTGCTGGCAGCCTTTAGCGAGGACCTTTCCAAGCAGACAATGATGGATTTACACGAAATCGGTGTAGAGGTTCGTACCTCAGCAAGAGTGACCCATATCGATAAATATTGCGTACAGGTTGGCAGCGAGGTGATTTCATCCCGCACAAAGATTTGGGCCGCCGGCGTACAAGCCTCGAAGATGGCCTTTACACAAGATATCAAACGAGACCGGGCTGGTCGCATTCAGGTGAATAAAGATCTCTCGATTCCGGATTATCCTTTTGCATTTGTTGTGGGGGATATGGCGGCGTGTGAAATGGCTCCTGGAAAAACAGTTCCGGGTTTGGCCCCGGCAGCGATCCAGCAGGGAAGGCATGTTGCGAAGGTCATTCTAGCTTCGATCTACCAACGGCAACGTCCAAGCTTCCAATATGTCGATAAAGGACAGATGGCTACCATCGGAAAAAACCGAGCTGTTGCGAATACTGGAACTTTCAAAATGACGGGATACATCGCTTGGCTTGCTTGGCTCTTCGTGCATGTGTTTTATATGATTGGTTTTAAAAATCGTTTTTCAGTGATGGCTCAGTGGGGTTGGAGTTATATTTTTTCCAAGCGCGGAACGCGCTTAATAACGGAAAAAGGCTGGAAGCTGAAAACCTAACTGTTCCCAGTTGGTACGAATGGCAAAAATGTATGAATGTAGGTGTGGCAAAATATTTTGCCGCGCTTTCTTGCGCCTAGAGTAGCCTGCTACTGGATCTAGACTTATCAGTGTTTGTTGTGGCTGATAGTTTTAGAGAATAGGGAGGATTCAGAATGATTAAAGTAATTCTAGCAGTGATTGCATTATCAAGTTTTGCATTTGCAGAAACAAAAGAAAAAGCGAAAGACCGTTTTCCAGCGGCGACCGCTATTGCGACGGTGAAAGCAACAAGTCTTGAAGGCGCGATGAAGAAATTCAGCGCTAATAAGGCGGTAACCGCGTTGATTAGAGCCGAACGCGCAAAATACAAAGACTGCGGCGGAAGCCTGGGTAAGTTTGACGCAAAGAGCGCCATGCAAACCTATACTGGCAAAGGTGGGGTTGCTGACCATTATGTAGCCCACTTGGTTCCTATTTACGGTGGTTGCGGTGGTTCAGGTATGATTGAAGAAGCGCACATGCTCGGCAAAGTCGGTGTTCGTATCAATGTAGAGCTCGAAGATGAAGAATATTATTTCTTCGGTTTCGTGAAGGTAAGAGACATCACTCCTGGAGAAAAAGACCAATCTTCTGGATTGAGCAATAACTAATTTTTAGAGATAAGAATTTTAAAAGACCCGCAGGCGTTTGCTGTGCGGGTTTTTTATTTTGAGTTGTGAAGAGAAATAAAAAAACGAGTTCTTTCGGAACTCGTTTTTTTATAATTAAATTTGCTGCTGGAAAAATTAGTGAACAGAGTGAAGCTGATTCATCGCTTTGCGACCACATTCCTTGCAGTGGGCGACTTCTTCAAGTTTGTCAGCATCCAACGTGTCGAAATAATTGAACTCCAGACTGCCATGGCAAACATTGCAGTGACTAAGAGCATATTTCAGCTTCTCACGACGTTTGATTTCTTGTTCTGGGAGTACATTAATGCGGAATATTTCCATAAAAGCCCTCCTGGCTAAGAACGGAATTTCGGCAAGGTCCTTTGCTTCAGAACATCCTGTTCATTCACAACAACCGCCACTTATGTAACCTATCGGTCACAAAGTGTTCAAACTTGAGACATCTTGGGTCCAGTTTAAGGTTAAAATCGGCAAAGTAAGTCGTAGCGCAACGCGAGAAGGATGGTCTTTGGTCGGGTTATTTCGTAAGTTCTGCTTCAGATGGCAGCTGAAGAATCGGTCACGAACTACTTTTCCTACGTTAAAAACGTTTTGGGAGTGAAAACTCTTCAATCCGCCCGTATTCGCCAAAGCCTCCAAGAAGAAATCAAAACGGACAGTTGCGACCTCTTATTCTTGAATCTGAAGCAAGCCGCTGACCTGAGTGTCTTCGCTAAAGAGAGTGCCGACCTTCTTGATAAAATGATCCAAGCAATGCGCTTGGGGGGCCGCCGTCATTTGATCATGGAGCATGATCTAACGGCAGCGCCACTTTCGCTGAATCAAATTCTGCAACAGTACTCGCAAAAAGTAAGCACGCCGTTTGTGGTGGTGTTTTCAACAAAACCCTCTAGCAACAATCTCCAAAACTTGGGATCGATGAAGTTCATTGAAAGTTTTGGTCCTTCTTACTTGTTGCAAAACCCCAATACTAAAAAGTTGGCATGGGCTGATCTGCAAAAAGTGATGAAGGAGTTAGGAGTTTTATGAAACTCCTAGGGGCCTTCCTCGGAGTCCTCTTCATTTCTCTCGGTGTTTTCGCACAGGAAAAATGCACGGTCGCGGTAACTATTCGTGAACCTATTGGGGCTGCGACGTTGGACTATCTGACTCGTGCCGAGAGGTTTGCTGTCGATAACAAATGCGGATCTATTTTTGTTCGTATGAATACTCCAGGTGGCAGTCTGCAAAGTACGAGGCTCATCATCGAGAAAATCCTAGCCTCTCCAGTTCCATACTTGTGTTTGATTTCTCCTTCGGGTGGTCACGCGGGCAGTGCCGGTGCGATCATTTTGATGGCTTGCCATGTAAGCGGGGGTCTTACGGCCACGAATATTGGCGCAGCTACTCCAATTTTGGGTGGCAATACCGGAGAAACACCAACCGATCTTCGCAACAAGATGGTCAACGACACCGTTAGTTGGTTAGAGGGCATCGCAAAACTGCGTGGTCGTAATCAGCAATTCGCAAAAGAAATCGTCACTGAAGCAAAAGCCGTCAGTATTGATGAGGCGATCAAAATTAAAGCGTTGGATATTGTCGCGAACAACGAGCTTGAGTTCTTGAACAAAGCTAAAGGCAGTAAGGTTCAGATTCGTGAAGACAAGGACTTAGCAGTGGATGTCGGCAGTCTGCGAGAGTTCGAACCGGATCTTCGTTATAAAATTTTAAACTTCACAGCCGATCCAGAAATTGCTTATTTGCTTTTCATGGGTAGCATTGCTCTGCTCTATGCCGAAATCACACATCCAGGCCTTGTGGCTCCAGGGGTGATTGGCGGAATTGGTTTGATTCTCTCTTTGATTGCGTTTCATAAGCTTGATGTCGAGTGGGGCGGTCTTGCACTCATCCTTTTGGGCGTTGCGTTCCTAATTGCGGAAGTCTTTGTCGCAAGTTTTGGAATTTTAGGAGTCGGCGGTATTATCTCGTTCGTCGTCGGGAGCTTGTTATTATTTGACCGCGAAACCACCGGCTACACATTGCCATGGACTTTGATTGCAGCAGTGACTGTTGTCGTTGCGGGATTCATGTTGGGCTTAGGCTATCTAGCGCTTAGGACCATTCGCACTCGCCGAAAAGATGCGGACTTCGATTTAAAAACAAAAAAAGTCAAAGTGGTTGCCGTGGATTCAACAGGTCTTTCAGGACAAGTTGAAATCCAAGGTGAGTTTTGGAAGTTTATCAGCGATGAGAAGATTCAAATGACTGACGACATTCAGGTTCTCGGTCGTCAGGGACTGACTCTGAAGATCAGCAAAAAGGAGTAAACGTGGAGTTTTTAATATTTCTAGGCGTAATGTCGGTTGTTTTGATCACGGCAACGGTGAAGATCCTGCCAGAGTGGGAGCGTGGTGTGATCCTTCGCTTCGGTCGTTCTATCGGCATCCGCGGTCCTGGTTTGATCTTCTTGATCCCCGGAGTAGAGCGCATCGTGAAAGTCGATACTCGTACCATCACGATGGACGTGAAGCCCCAAGACGTGATCACAAAAGACAACGTCAGCATGCAGGTCAATGCGGTTGTATACTTCAAAGTGGTATCTCCGGAAGAGGCAATCACGAAAATCGAAGACTATTTCTTTGCAACCAGCCAGCTCGCGCAAACAACTCTGCGCTCGGTCGTGGGGCAATATCACTTGGATGATATCCTTGAGCACCGTGATAAGGTGAACCAAACCTTGCAGGGGATTCTTGATAAGCACACAGAGTCTTGGGGTATCAAAGTTGTGATGGTCGAAGTAAAGCAAATCGACCTTCCGAAGGAAATGCAAAGAGCCATGGCCCGCGAAGCCGAGTCAGAGCGTGAACGTCGCGCCAAGGTCATCGCTGCAGAAGGGGAATTACAACGTGCTCAGAAGCTTGCGGACGCATCAAACTTGATGCAAAACTCTCCCTCTGCGATTCAGCTGGCTTATCTACAAACTTTGACTGAGATTGCTGGCGACAAAACGAATACAATCGTTTTCCCTCTGCCAATCGAGTTTGTGAAGCCATTGATTCAGATGGGCGAGGCGATGGATAGGAAGTAGACGCGGATATGGAAATTAAAAAGATTCATCGAGCTTCATGTCATTGCAAGGCGGTCGAATTGGAAATCCATTTGCCAAATGGATTAGAGAACCCAAGACGGTGCGATTGTTCATTCTGCCGCATGCGGGGAGCTATCGTAGCCTCCGCGACATTAGATGGAATTAAGATCTTAAAGGGAGCTGATAAGCTAACTCTTTATCAATTCAATACCAAAACTGCTAAGCACTATTTCTGTTCAGTTTGCGGAATCTATACTCACCATCAGCGACGCTCAAATCCAAATCAATATGGATTCAACGTCGCATGCTTGGAGGGAGTGAATCCCTATGAGCTTGGCGACGTGCCAATCATGGATGGAGTCAATCATCCTGCAGACCGAAATAAATAGGGTCTTTTTATAGTTCAAAATTATTGAATGGATTGGCAAAGTCCGAAGCTCTCAAGAGTGACAGCTGCGCAGTTTATTCTCATGTCAGAGTTTTGAATCCCGTCACAAAGACTTGGACTATTCAATGTATTAGCCAAACAATTTTTTCTAATATCAGAGTTCTCAATAGAGTCGCAAGAGCTTGGGCTATCAAGTGTAATCGCAACGCAGTTTCTTCTAACATCAGAGTCCTCAATGGAATAGCAACGGCTAGGACTTTCGAGCGTAATAGCTACGCAGTTGCTTCTGAGGTTAGAATCTTCAATCGAATCACATCTACTTGGACTTTGGAGAGTCATGGCATCACAAGAGTTCTTAATGTCAGAAGCGGCCGCTGATAATGTATAGGCCATCATTAAAGTGACAATAAATGTTGTTTTTAGTTTCATAAAAATCTCTCCGTGACTGTTTTATAAGGTTCCATAGGCCTATTAGCAATTAGAGGGCCAAAGTATCTTTTTGCAAAAGTCTATTTTGGCGAACACATGACCGAAGTTAATGGTATTCTCTTGTTGAACAAACGATTCGCCTCAAGTATGCCTTTTGGTAATGTCTTTAGAGAATTGGGTCCTTTTTTATTTTCTATTAGTCTGCTCTTTCGCGCAGACCGCTTTTGGCTCATCAAATGAGCTAGTTCTAGGGAAAAACTTTAAAGTTCCTGTTGAGCAGGACATTCACTTTGTATCGCTTGAGAAAATCAATCTTGATCTATTTTCTGGGTTTCCTCGTAAAATCGATCTTCGAGATATTCAATCGGAAGTAAAATCCCAAGGTGCTCGCGGGGCTTGTACATATTTTGTTATCACAAGCTTAATTGAGAGTTTGATTAAAAAGTCTACGGGAACAGAGACTGATCTTTCAGAAGAGTATTTGGCCTGGGCAGCAAAAACAAAAAAGAAACTACGCTCCTATGAGGAAGACTCCTCGGTAGCGGTCAATGCGGTGACCGTACAAGAGTTTGGATTCATGTTTGAAAAAGACCTGCCGTATCAGCAAAGCTGGTTCGATAAGGGGTTTCCTTGTGAAACCAAAAAAGGAAAGAAGGATGTCGATCTTGTTTGCTATGCTCATGCGGGGCCAAAGCCAGAAAGCGAAAGAAATATAATTTCTGGAAGTACAATTGAGTTCCGAGATATTGGTTCAAGAAGCATTGATATTGTGCGCGAACTTTCCAGTTGGAAAACCCCTGTGACCATTTCTATTCTAGCGCATCCTAATATGTGGAAAGAAACTGAAAAAACTGGAGACCTATTCTTAGATAAGGCTTCAAAGCGGGAATGCCAATTGAAGCCACAAGTCTGTACGGGACACGCCGCCCTGATTGTTGGTTACGATATTGATAAAAGAATTTTCTATATCAAAAACAGTTGGGGGAAAGTGTGGGGTCAGCAGGGGTATGGAACGATTCCCTTTGATTACATAGACCAGATGTCGAATCGGCGATTGTTAATAGGTCGACTGTTAGCCGCTATTAAACTGCCTACCGAAAAGTAGTTCAAAACCACCTGTTGTGGTGCGTGTACGAAGAGAACTTGGCACGCTTGAAGAAGTCTCTGCCTAGACATTCTTCGGGTTTTTGTCCCGCAATTGGGTCGGGCCTTTGTTGAAGAAACATAGTTTTGTCGACATCCAGCTCCCCACCATTTACGATTTGATTCAGGGGGAAGTATGAAAAAGTTTATTTTCATCTGCTGCGGTCTTTTGATTCTTATGGGATGTCAGAGAGAACCAGTGATTGTAGAAACCAACAATGATCAACCAGTAGTATATCCTAAAACGATAGCGACCAAAGACACTATGTATCTGAGTGTGGCCTACATCGGTTCCGATGCCACTCAATGGGTACGAGCAGACAAGACCTTTAACATTGAAAAGTATTTCACCTCGGCCTCGGATTCTGAAGCCAGAAAGTGGTTGTCGTTTGAGGATTCAGAAAGCTTCGTGAGCATCTCTTTGATTCCAGTCAAAGTGCCGACGTCGGAAATGAAATACGACCTTTGGATGATGGGAAACCACGGAAAAGAGTACCGTGTCGAAGTCACTTATTACGACAAAAAAGCTCAGGGATATCCGCCATCTCTTGATAAGACAAAGCCTCAAGGAAGTACGTCAGGAGTCTTGCAAATGGGGGGCCTTTCTACACTTATCAATATGGATTCAAGACCCATGGTTACCTCGCAGGGGATTCCATTTGATGCGAATAGAATCTCAATTCACGTATCTTTCGGAAATTAAGTCTTCTAAAAATTCTCAGCGTACTAAGAAAGATAAAGGAGCCTTTGTGGGCTCCTTTGTGCTTCATGGCCGCGTGGTCATGGGATACCCCCGTAAAATCTAGAGCTCTTTCGCAGCCAGACCAATAACTAGACTAGGAAAAATCCTCCAACCGTACTTTAATATTAGCGTTCCTATGTAAAACTCATGGTGGAGTTTCGCTAATATGCAATGGATTGCGTGTCTTGTGTTTTTTTGTGCCCTTGGAATGAGCTCAGCTTGGGCTCAGCAAGACATCGTCCGTGTGCGCATTAAAAGTGGGATCTCTAAAGTCTTTTTGTCGGGTTTGAATCTGCGCCTGACAGGTCACGAAGAAAAATTCAGCAAAGTCGCGATTCCTCAAGATCGAAAAATGGAAATCTCGCGCGTGATCGTTGCTGGCAAGACTTATTGGCAAATTTCCCAAGGGGCTTCCTCTATCACCAGAGATGTCATGAATTCCGAAGAGGCTTTGCTTGTTCAAGGTGAAAACCTACGTGAAGAAGGATTGGAGCTTCCGAATAAAATTCTTCTCCGCGAAGGCACCTCTGGGCAAATCGATATCATTGGTGTTGTGCCGATGGAAGAATATGTGTTCTCGGTTCTGGCACAAGAGATGCCACTTCGTTGGCCGATCGAAACTCTGAAGGCCCAAGCTATCGCGATCAGGTCTTATACGATGGCAGTACTGCAAGAGCGTAAGGCGAAGGCTTTTCATGTCGAGTCTTCAGTTTTGGATCAGGTCTATAAAAAGATTTCGATGAATATCAGCCCCGAATTGATTGAAAAAGCCCACACCGCCGTGAAAGAGACCGAAGGTGTATATCTTCTAAATCCGAAGGGCCGTATTTTGAAGGCATTCTATCACTCAGACTGCGGGGGCAAAACGGTGCCTGCAGGAAGTGTGTGGAAAAAAGAGAGTGCCATGGATGCGGGGGTTGCTGTCGATGCCGGTTGTCCGGTGAATCCGATGGCTCGTTGGAGTTATAAGATTTCAAAAGAGAAATTCGCAGCAGTTTCGAAAGACTTTCTTGGAGATATTCGTAGCAATGAATTTCGGCAGATTCTAGGATTTATGAATTTACGAAGTACGGCGTTTGAAATGAAGGATCAAGAAGGCGAAATTGAGTTCGTGGGAAAAGGCTTTGGCCATCGAGTGGGAATGTGTCAGTGGGGAAGTCGTGCGCTTGGTCTGAAAGCATACTCTCACCAAAGGATTCTAAAGCATTACTATCCTTTGGCGTCTTTAAAACAATTCTCAGATTCTAATTAGAAATTCAAAAATACGCGGCAAGCGAAAACAGCAACTACGCAGATGACGATCATATTAAGTGCTTTGTTATGCATTTGGTATCTCCTAGATAATATGAATTACTATTCGGATTCTTCATTTGAGAACTAAAGCCAAATTGTACAAATATTAACAAAAAAGTAGTTATAAACTAAAGTTGATGATCTCAATCTGAGAATTCCCAAAATCATAGATTCAAAATCGAGATCGTGTCTGATGATGGGGCGAGGACTGGCCACAGCCGCGAGTGTCTGATTTTCTGACTGTTCGGTGACAAAACAGGGACTCTGGCCATTTACGGGCTTCCCAGGGACTTTGTCTCAGATCGGGGCACGTCTATTATACCCTTTTAAATTCGATAACTTACGAGTGCTCGGAACGGCTGGCATGGTCGGCACGGAGCTCGCATTGCTTCTGGGTAAGAGGTTCCAGGTGTTTGGAGCCTTAACAACAGAAGAGGCAATTATGAAAAATTCGAAGCTTATCTTATTACTGGCGACTCTAGCACTTATCAGTGTTGGCTGTGCTAAGGAAATGAAGGCTGGCGACACGGCGACAGTGACTCCTCCTGTTGTGAATCCAACGTATCCTCCAACGGCTCCTCCAGGGCAAGGTGCTGGAACTCCAGGGGATAGCTGGTCTTACGGTAATACCGTAACCTTCGTTCCGGATTCTTTGACTATATTTAATACGTACGTAGCGACTCATCCATTGAACAATCCTACGAACGTGAAATTGAATGTGAACATTATTGATGTCGGTGGTGGCCATTTCGGTGGTCAAGTGAAGCTTGCTTATGATGATGCTGGCCAACACTACGAAGGTTATTTCGTAGCGGGTACTGGTACAAACCAAAAGTACACAAGCTATGGCACTAATAAAGACGTCGGTCTTTACCATGCTCAGTACAATACTTGGTTCAACGGTGGTCAGAACTTCACTGGTTTCTTCCAAGATGCTTACGGCGCAGTTGTTCTTGTGATCGACAAAGTTGTTTCTCAAGGTGATGCGCAAAGTGGAGCTTACGTAAGTGGTTCGCTCTGGTTTAAAAACTTCACGCAATCTATGGCGCCGCAAGGTTCTGAAAGATATTGCTGGTTCATTTACGCAGGTCCTTACGACTGCCGCTCGCAAACAGTGATTGATAAGTCGAATGCTTATCCATCAGGCGGCTATCGCAGATTAGGAACATTTTCTGGATTATCAAAAGCTAAAGCATTTAATCAATAGGTAAAAAGAGGCGAATATGAAAACTCAAACAACGAAAAACAAAATGATGAAGGTTCTGTTCGGAGCTCTTGCAGCTATCACTGTGATGACATCTGCATGTTCTAAGAACAGCAGCAACAACACTCCAGCAGTTCCACCACCAATTGTGGTCGGTCCTGGTGGTTGCGCAGTTCCTGGTTGCATTCCTGGTGGCGGTCAGTTCTTGTATGGAGGAACGACTATAAACGGAATGTTTAATCTGGCCCAGGCTCAGTTCCAGGTGACTGGTGATATGAGCGGCAACGGTCCTGGCTCAATCACAGGTGTTGTTACCTTCAATAACTACCTTTGCCAAATGGGTGTGCAACTTACTGGTCAGTATCAAATTCAAATGATGCAACAAGGTTCACTAGCTGCAGACGTTTTCACAGGAAACGTCACTTTGATTGGCGGACAAGGGTCGATTCCAGCAGGAATTCAAGTAGTACCAACTAGAACTCAAGGTACAGGCTTGTTCTCCTTGTATGTTTGTAACTCACAAATGGACATGAATTTCTAATGAATACACAGGGCGCCGGATGCGTCCCTGAGGAAAAGAGGATGATATGAAAACACAATTAACAACAGCACTTTTAGCTCTGATGTTATTAACAACGGCTTGCTCTAAGCCAAAAGCGGACGTAGCTCCATCTGCTGGCAACGGCGCAACTTGCACGAACTGTGATGGTTTCGTGACAGGTCCGACAGTGTTTCAAGGAAATCTAGCAAGCAGCGCGGGTTCTCGTTGGGATGGTTTGCAAGTGATTGCAGACGCTAACAGCATCGCGACAGCAGGTCAGTCAAGTTCAATGCCAAAAACTCAAGGAACTTATCAAGCAATCGCTACTGGCGGGACATTCAACGCTGTTAGTGCGGCTTGCTTACCAAATGGAACTTACAGCGTGTCTTCGTTGCAAGTGGGTTCTGTGTCTCCAAGTCTTTCAGTTCAAGCTGCAAACCCGATGTGGGTCACTTTGTCAGGTCCAACGACTGTTAGAGCAACGATGTACTTCGTAGCTGCTGACAGCAACGGTGATGACGTTGCGGATGCTGGTTCACGCGTTTACATGTTTATTAACTGTAACGGTTGGACTCGCGTAGATTTGACAGCTTACTAAGATTTATTAAATACAAAATTTGGAGAGATTCATGAAAAACTTCGTAGCAGCATTGGTAATTTTGGTAGGAGCACAAGCAACTCTTGCGATCCACCCAAGTAGTTTGACAGCGACTGCTCAAACAACGTCTGCAAGAGCAGTTGTTGGCGATAAAGAAATTCTTCTTGTACAAGCTCGCGACGAGGCTTTGAACTTCATCAATTCACAAGGTAAAACCAGAGGTCCACGCTTGGAAAGAGCTTTGATTGAGCTTCGCACTATCAATCCAACAATCAGACTTTCGGATATGGATCTTGCCGAAAAAATCGTAAGCGGCGATTATTCACTCATCACACCTTAATCCCGATTTTATTCTCATACGGAGGGCCGATGACATTCCTAAGTTCCTTTAAGAAGGCTTTGTTAGGTGTCATCGGTTTTGCTTTTTTAAACCAAGCTCACGCCTTTGAGTACAAACTCGACGGCAATGTGACTCCGGCTCAACGACAGGTTCTGACCCAGTTTTTTGAAAAAGCCAAACAAACTCTTCCCCTAAAGATCAAACGCCAACTGCCAGATATTCAAGTGCGCTTCGAAAAGTTGACTCACAATCACGGTGTCATTCGTGGAGTAACTTGGGGAAGCCAGATCACACTCTCTAATGGCTTAATGAATGAGATCGAAAGAGGCTCCGAGCGTGCGCTTGGAACCTTCTTGCACGAAACCGTGCATGTTTATGACAACCTCAACTTGCATACGGCTGAAGAGCTTTCTTGGATCCGTAAGTGCAAACCGCAAATGACTTTGGATAAAAAATCAAACATGCCACAAAAACTTCCTGAGGGCTGTAAGTACTACGCTAACATGACGACAAGTTTTTCTGGCAACCCTTACTTCTTGCAAGCAGCAGGATGGACCGGCCAAGAAGATAATGGCTTTAAAGATCGCAGTATGAATCCTTATGAGCTCACAAACCCAAAAGAGACTTTGGCTGTGAATATGGATTTCTTTCTGACGGATCCTCAGTTTAAGTGTCGTCGGCCAACTCTTTATAAAATCTTTGCTTATTACTTTGAACATATTCCATTTCAAGATGTGAATTGCGATCAGGCGTTGGGCTTTATTGTTCCAAGCACGCCAAGTAGTCCCGCGGAAGTTCGGGCTATTGATCCAAGTCGCGTTTATCAGATTCATTATTTGTTAGCTGATAAAGGCGAAGAGGCTATGAGTGGTTGGGGACATTCGATGATTCGTTTGGTAATCTGCGCTCCGAACACACCGGTGGGGCCTGATTGTCTTTTAGATGTTAATCATCATTTGGTTTTAAGCTTCCAGGCATTTATTAACAGCATGACAATGAGTACATGGGCCGGATTGACGGGGAAATATCCATCACGTCTTTTCATGATTCCAATGCACCAAGTGATCGAAGAGTACACAAAGCGCGAGCTTCGTTCGCTGAAGAGCTTGCCTTTGAAGCTTTCTAGAACAGAAATCCGTGATTTTGTTATTCGCACGGTCGAGACTCACTGGGCCTATGATGGCAAATACTATTTTACTAAAAGCAACTGCGCGACTGAGTCTTTGAATTTACTTAAGAGCGTTTTGTTAAAACCTGAAGTGATGGCAATGGAAGATCGTTCGCCAATTTCGTTGTTTGACTCTTTGGTGCGTGCAGGGCTTGGTGATCCTTCTGTGTTCACACAAAAAGATCAGGCGCTTGAAAAAGGTTATTTGTTTGAGTCTTATGAAGGTACCTATCAAAAAGCTTTTGCTCTTTTGCAGGAAAACCTAGATGTGCGCGTGGCAGACTTTAGAGAGTTTCTGAAGCTCTCAGCAACAGAGCGCCGCGAGATGATGGGTGAAGTTAAGAAATCTCATCCAGAACGAAAACGTATTGCTGCAGCCTTCCTGATTTTGGAATCAGGTGCGCAGGTTCGTTTGGAAGCCAAGATGCTTGGGGATTTGCAAAAAATCGTTATTGAGGAAATGAATAAGAAAAAAGACAGTCGTGCTCAGGTGCTTGTAAAAAACTATCAGCTTTTAAATCAAATGTTTGCTAAACCTGCCTCCTTTTTAATCAAAGGTACGGGCTACGGTGTCCCAACTCAATCGGAGTTGGCTGGGGCGCAAGCTATGATGAAGTCACAAGTGCAGCGCGCAGAGGTTCTTGAAAACGAGACAAAGGCTTCACAAAATCAACTTCTTTCTGCAAAAGATCTGAGAGAATCAGAGCTTCTCAAGGAAAACATCAAGCTTTTGTTGAAGTTCATGAAAGCCTCGTAAAACAATCGTCTTAGACGCTCTGCCAAACTCAACCAAGTCTCTTGCCAATGTAACATAAAATCTTTTGTAATTGGTTCTATGGAACTGGAACTTTGGATTGAATTTTTTGATGAGTTACAAAACGTTCGCGGCCGTTCACAAAATACCGTGATGGCGTATCGTCGAGATCTCGAGCTTTTTGTAGAGTACAGAAAAAATCAAACTTCGATTGCGGGCTTCTATGAGTTCATGAAGAAGCAAAAGCTTTCGACACGTTCTCAAGCGCGTGTGATCAGTAGTCTGCGCACTTACTTCCGCTTTTGTGAATCGCGCGGAATGAAGTGCTCTGAGTTGCGCGAGCTTCGTCCACCGAAAGTTAAGGTGGGCCTGCCAAAAGTTCTAACGCCGCAAGAATTCCAACAGCTGTATGATGCTGCTGAAACCAATGATCCTGTGAAAACCGCCCGCAACCAAATGACCTTGTTATTCTTGTACGGTCTTGGCGTGCGTGTGACAGAGTTGATTGGTTTGAACGTTCTTGATTTTAATCCGACAGATCGTTGGATTAAAGTTGTGGGCAAAGGGAATAAAGAGCGTCTAGCACCGATTACTGACCAGCTTGCGGGGCACCTAACTAGGTACTTGCAAAATACACGTCCACAGCTTCTGAAAGATGCGACTCATGCGGTCTTAATCAATGACCGTGGTCACAGACCTTCTCGTGTAGACGTATGGAGATGGCTTGCAGCGTGGTCGGCAAAAGCAGGCTTCCCAGAGCCTGTGAATCCTCATCGTTTCCGTCATGCATGTGCAACAGCGTTGCTAGAGAATGGTGCTGACTTAAGATCGATTCAAATGCTTTTAGGTCACGCAAGTATTCAGACGACTCAGATCTACACCAATGTGACGACTCGTACGATGACGAACGCCATTGATGAACATCATCCGCTTTCACATATGAAGGTTGTTGATAAATAGATTTAGGCTCTGAAAATTCCGCCAAGAGTGATTTCGTAAATATAGAAGAAAGAACCTCTTTTACGGCGATCCGCACGCTCGACAAAACTTTTTACTGTGCCTTTTTGTTTGTCTTTAGATTGGCTTGTAACAATAAGTACATCCACAGTTTGACCGACCTTGATGCCCATGGCGGTTGTCATTACACGCACTCCTTGCGAGCTACGATCAATCAGAGTTCCTGAAATCGTTTTTGTACCTTGGCTCAAGAAAACCAAAATTTCGTCTTTACGTCTTTCCGCGGACTCTTCTTTATTTGCGCTCGCTTTAGAAGGCGAAATGCGAGTGGTCTCTTCAAGTTTATTCAAAAAGAGAACCAGATTTTTTGACGGCGAGGTCAGTGTTTGATTATCCCATGTATCCTGAAAATCAGGATGCGAAAGAAGTGGAAGTGCATTGATTTCAGAAACTCTTTTCACAAGAGTCACTGGTGAAATCACTTCTTGGGCAAGAAGCAATTTGACATCGTCAGCACTGAGCGCCTGATCTTCAATTTTGATGTCTGGAATCTCATACAACACGGCCATATCTTCATTGTCTATGAGGCCAGAGTTGATGTCGCTCAATTTTGATTCGAAGTCTTTAATTGCGACACTTTAGTGTAGCTAGCTAAATGTTGTAATGTTTGTTGTAAAGGTTTTTTGCTGAATATGGAGGCTATTCCGTAGTTCGTGGGGACGTGTCCGAAATCCAACTATTTTGGACACAGCTGTCGTTTAAAATCTAGCAGAGCTCGGCACTGCCTTTGCTCTGTGCTCGCGACATGAAACTAAAATCACTCGTGCGCGAAAACAATTCTTTAGTTCCGGTCGAAGTTGAAGTGACATTGCTACCGGGCCTTCCAACGATTCAATTCTTAGGTCTTCCAGATCAAATCATTAAAGAAAGTATTCACAGAATCAAAAGCGCTATTCGGCAGCAGGATTTTGATTTTCCAAAAGCGCAGCAGGTCTTCGTCAACATTCGTCCGAATCATTTAAAAAAATCTTCGCGCGGAATTGAGCTCGCTGTCGCTGCGGGCATTTTGTGGGAAACCGGCCAAATGCCAGCTCCTTCACTTCAAAATAATTTCTATATTTATGGAGAGCTTGGTCTGATGGGTGAAGTTTTCGAGCCCGAGGATCTTGCCAGTGATTTTGAGACTGATGAAAATACTCAGGTTCTAACGGGGACCTTAAGTTCTGTGTGTTGTCCGTTTGCGCGACGGGTGGTGACGGAACTTAAACAAATTCCACAAGCCCGTTTTCACGAACCTGAGATGAAATCTTTGAAAGTGCAAAGACCTCAAGAGGGCTTGAGCTTAAAGTTTTCAGAAGAGCATGCGCAGATTTTATCTTTGGCGGCCCTTGGGGGGCATTCGTTGTTGTTAGCAGGGCCATCGGGCTCAGGCAAAAGCACTATTGCGAAAACTTTGGCAAGTCTGATGGCTGAGCCAAGGCCTGAGGAGATTCTAGAAATCAAAAAGATTCATAAGGACCTTCATGAAGGGGATGATCTGTGGAGACCTGTGATAAACCCTCACCATTCAAGCACCCCTCTAGCCTTGATTGGTGGGGGAGTTCCTCCACGGCCCGGCGAGATCAGCCGGGCCCACCGAGGGCTTTTGATTTTAGATGAGCTCTTGGAATTTGACGGCAAAGTGCAAGAGGGTTTGCGTGAGCCCATGGAAGAGGGCGCCTTACGTCTTTCCCGGGGTAGTCGTGCCGTTCGTTTTCCGGCCATGGCGCAAGTGATTTCAACGACGAACCTTTGTCCTTGTGGGGATTTTACGCCGGGTTGTCGCCCACAATGCCGCTTTTCAATTACTCGCTGCAAATCCTACTCACAAAAACTTTCCGGGCCCTTAGTGGATCGCTTTGAAATCCTTTTCTTCACCGAGAAAAGAAAACGCGGCGAAGAGAATCTCGTCACCGGCCACGAGATTTTGGAAGATCTCGAAACCAGTCGTGCATGGTTGCGGGAGCAGGGGCGGGGAGATGTGCTGAATTCGCGCCGGCCGGTTGAAGAGCTCGAGGCAGAGGTCGATAGCTTCTATTTTAAGCATCTTATGAACAAAGACCTGGGGTCCCAGCGCCGTTACCAGGCAACGCTTCGTGTTGCGAGGACTCTGGCTGACCTTGATAAGGTGGAAATAGTTCAAGGGCGCCATATTGATGAGGCCCTTAGAATAACTTGGGTGCCATTTGAGCGTTTGAAACGCTGGGATTAGGTTGACTCAGGCGCTCCGTACGACTATTTTGGTCTCTCTTTTGACCCATTAAGGTGGTGTGGCCGAGGGGTTAGGCAGAGCTCTGCAAAAGCTCGTACATCGGTTCAAGTCCGGTCACCACCTCCACTTTTTTGAACATTCCCAAATGCTCAGACAGTCCTCGCCAGCACCTTCGGTGCCGCTGCGGAACTCGCATTTGGGAACATTCAAAAAAGCTCCGCGCACCCTTACGCAGTTCTGATTTGAAATTTATAACCAGGTATAACTGCTAAAATGCATGAGAAATCTTATTTCAACGGCTGGAAAGACCGGATGTAAAAACTGAGGCCGCCGCTTCTCACTCCGAGTTGAATGAGATCCCGTTGGTATTTTTCGTAATACTTTGGATCTCGGATCACATAGAGGGTTCCGCCTTCAATGTTGTCTGGTTTCGCCTTTAAAAGAGCCGGTTCATGTTTGTCTAACTCTGCAAGAAGTCGTTTGGGAAATTCACTCTCAGCTGGAAGTTTGCCGATGAATTCGCGAATGTTTTTAATTAATTCGGCAGCTGTCCAATCGCCCTGGTATTTGCCGTTTATATATTTTTTGAAATTAAACTCGGCATTCAGCTCGAAGCCGTCGCAACCCCCATTTGAAAGGATGACTGAATCAATACCTGGAACGGAAAAACTTTCGTCCATTCCTCCGCGACTGTTGATTTGTTGAAACTTATATTTTTTAACGCCCTTCATTTTAGCCGAGAACGCAGGGCTTGCGTCGAATTTATTGCAATTGGTTGCATTGGAGTTGGTTGTCATCATAATGATAGACGGAAGTAGACTAGCGACGATGAGTCTTTTAACTAAGTTCATTCTTCATGTTTCCTATTTGTTTTGATCAATTTCTTGAATGCAGTTAAGGATACTTGAGCCCACACCAAATTGACGAGCGCAAAACTCAATTGTTGCCACAAGACGCGCCTGTTTTAAACACTGAATTCTCATGCTTGTAATATTGATGGCCTTCTCGCAGGCTTTCGCGAGTGCCGCCTGATCATCTCTCGGAGCGCAATCAAGTTTTTCACTATGCGCATAAACGGGTTGAGTTAACTGAAGAATGAAAAAAGCCGTCGAGATAGATATAATGTTACTCATTACAACTCCCGAGAGTCATGAGAATCACAATGATGATAGGTTTCATAGTTCCTCCATAAGCTTACTTTAGGAGGATTGAAATTCTCGGACAAGATTTGTGTGATTGATTGGTCAAGTTATTAATGGAATTTAATACGGATTTAATTTCGGTTTAATTCGAACGAAAAGACTAAGCAAAAGAGCCAGTCCATAGGATCTGTCTCTTTTGCCAATAATTGTTTTTACTTGCGCCAACTAGGTTCAAGTCCCTCTCCGCGCACCATCCCTTTGAATAAGTGGTTGATGGTTTTGCTTTTGGGGAAAAAGAAAAACCCAGGCTTAGGGGGGGCTAGCCTGGGTTCGGGGGTGAACTTGGGGGGAAGTTCGTTTGTTACTTTATACCTATTGCGAAGGGCGTGCCGGAGTCGCTGATTCACATTGAGAATCCATCAACCTGTCTTCACGTACTTGCATGTCTGCCAATATCACATTGAGATTATTTTTTAAGTGGTGACGATACACGCTTTCACATGTCTGAGACTCTGACAAAGTGGCGAGATGAATTATAAACACACCTGGTTTATAAGCGCGTTCCAGCTCGAGCCGTCTCGAAAAATCTCTGACTCATTTGTACTCACGACATGGAACACGTAAATATAAATTGTTTAATTGGTTAGTGCATCCCAGGTATTCTAAAAGTGCGAAAGGGGTATTACTCATGAGTAAAGCAGATGAGAACAAGACAGTAAGTAAGCTCAGTGTCTTTCTGCGTGAAAAACGAATGCGTGCAGATTTATCGCAAGCCAAGGTTGCTAGGATTCTTGGGTATAGCACGGCTCAATTTGTATCGAATTGGGAGCGTGGGATCTCGGAACCTCCATTAGAAACTTTGAAGGTCCTTGCAAAGCTGTACTCGGTATCCGTAGACGAGATGTTTGAAGTGGTTCTGAAGTCCACAATCCAAAAAGTGACTGAGGACCTCAAAGAAAAATTTAAACACACAAAGTGAGCAAGCGGCTATTCTGTCCAGATGTCATAGTGGGTGTAGTCGATGACTCCACCTTCTAGGCCCATGCTTCGTTTCATAAAGCTTTGAAGCAGGTCAGACTCTGGCCAGAAACGCTTGTTCGAGCGCGACAAGCCCCATTGATCAAGGGTTTGTTTCCATTGTGGTTCCTCTGCTGCCGCCGTGAGGTTTGCAACAAATGACGGAACCTCATTTTCTTCAACCACGAAGAAATAATTCGGATAGCTTGCTGCAAGCCCTGGAAGTACCATCAGGTCGTCAAACTGTGGCGTGCGCTGCGAGCCTTCAAAAAGCAGTGATCCCTCACTCTTAAATTTCTTATTTTTAATAAGAGTATAAACTTGGCGTACCTGGCCTTGGGATTTTACCATGAGTAGTGCCGTGTCTGGCATACGTCGTACCCAGCCATTTTTCCCCGAAGCATGAGGAACAGAGAGCTTTGCAATCTCAGTCTCTGTTGAACTCAAGCTCGGTCTTGCCCAGAAAGTGTATGGAAAACTGAGGCTTTTCCAATTGATTGGATCTGGGAAGCGTTTCACTATATATGGCAAACGCTCAGTCAAAATACGCAGATACATTTGTGCGCGAGCCCGACCTGGCGACAAGTTCGTATCTAAATTCACTTTGGTAAGGAATTTAGTTTGAATAGGCGAGTCGATTAGCTTCTTTTCAAGAGCGGCAAGCATTGTTGGTGAATACCAATCTTTACGAATTGGTTCACGCAGAGCTGGCGGGAAGAAATCCAAGAAGTTGCTTTCACCCTCCATGCGAATCATGCCCATGTACACGCGGGTGTGTAATTGATGAGTCAGGTTTCCGTAAACGTCAAAGCCCACAACGAGGTTGTAAACCAAACGTTCAAACAAAGCATAGTCCAACACGAATGCCGACTTGCTGGCGTCGCCACGCGGGCCTTTAAGAACATACGAGTTGTCATCGTGGCGAAGCACTGTCAGCATGCCGTTGTCGTTATTGTTATTACCATTCCAAATATTTTCTAGAGCTAACCCTTGAGGGAAGTTCTTGTGAATGGCATCAGCACGACGCTGACGATATTTGTTTCTAAGAGGCGGGTATTTCGAGAAGTATCCTGCTAAGTCCAAGAGCTTTCCGTTGCTGCCCATTTCTGCGGGCACCACCAAAAGATGCTTGGTGACTTCGCGGAACTGGGCATCCTTCACCATCAAGTCTGAGTTTGGATCCATGAAGAAAACATAGAACTGATCATCAATCGAGTTGACGGCCATGGTCCCGTTGCACACAGGTCCCTTGATAAATGTAGCTACGTGATACTGTGAATCTTCCAACAGAAATTGATAACGTGCTTTCGCTGGAATCGCGTCGAAGGTCACGAAAGGATTTGCAGCAGACATTGGCTCATAAGATGGCAACTGAGAAACGCTCCAAGGTTCTGAGAAGAAATTACTCTGCATCCACTGCAACTTCGCATCGTTCATCAAATACGGAAGATGCGTTTTTTCCACGATCGTTTGCTGAAGGGGTTTAAAGCAATAGTACATCCCGCCAATTCCTGGATCGTCATTGGGTCTTCGTGTTGCAATTTCTGACAAGGTGTTTGAACAGCTAGAACGGCTTCTGATAAGACGGAAGAATTGTTTTGGAGTGTTTGAGAAATGCACGTGCGCTAAGAAGAGATGTTCATACAAGTAACGAGCGACCAAGCGTTTTTCAGAAGAAGGATCGTTTAAGAACGACTCCCACGCAAGCAAGGTCTTTTGTTCTTCAGAACTAACGAGTGCTGTACGTGGAACCGAGCCCGGGGCACCTCGTTGAATCCACTCAAGTAGCAAATGGCTTTCGCTTTGAGAAAGTTCAGGAAGTCCATAAGGCATTCCCACAACAGGTCCCTGCGGAGCTGGAGAACATACATCTTCAGATATTGCTGGCGGCGGTAGTGGTTCACTTTGTGGAGCCTTTTCAGAGATTGTGCGTGCTAGAAGGCCGTGAGCAGGATCGTTTTCGCTAAGAATCGAGAAGAAAGTTTTTTCGCGCCAAGACTTCTCGGAGTGTGCATCGATATCAAGGCGAGTAGGGTTCGCGGCCTTTTGGCGCGTAGCCTCGTAGACCTTCGTTTGTGTAGCGCCTCGACGAAGGCCGCTGTACGAAGTCAGATTCACCTGGCAAGGGGCATTGTTGCAAGAGTGGCAGACGACGCAGCGATTGTCGAAGACCTGCTGAATCGAGGAATGGCGGCTATCTTGCGCTGTAATGGCACTAGAAGCGAAGTTTCCCTCTTGTGTGGGTCTAGAAATATAGAAAGCAGCAATACCTAAAGATAGGCAGAATCCAAGTCCGATGAGTATTCCAGAACGTCTCACAAAGCCTCCGTGTATGACAATGCTGACTTATCGGTCGCTCGTGGGGCATGGTTTAGAGGAAAGCGCAGGGAGCGTTCCGATTAATTCTTGAGCAATCGCTCGGGGCTAAAACGACATCACTGACCGCATAAAACCGAGCTAATCTCGCCTAAATATTCCGAAATGACCACGCGGGATGAAACTATCTTCAAATATGGCTTTTTTCTTTGACCGGCCCCCTTTGTTTCTTGCTAGTAATAAGACTATGAAAACAAAAACCCGTTTCTTCATTTTAGTAACGTCAGCAGTTTTTGGTCTTCTATCGTCCGCAGTGGCCATCGCAGCCACCGTGACCGCTACCGAATATGGGGCCGTCTCTGGACTTAACGCTAAATACAACACGGTTAAATACCTTGGAATCCCTTATGCAGCTCCGCCGGTGGGTGAGCTTCGCTGGAAGGCTCCTCGTGATCCACAGGCGTGGTCTGGAGTTTTAAAGGCCCACTCAATGAAGAGCACGTGCCTGCAAAAAGGAAACTACTTTGCGAATGTCCCTTCAAGCCAGTTCGGCTTGCCAGTGGGGGATGAGGATTGTCTTTACTTAAATATTTGGACTCCGCAAAAACCTAATACGAAACGTCCTGTTGTTGTGTGGATTCACGGGGGCTCGAACTTTAAGGGCACCGCACGGGATCCAATGTATGAGGGCTCTTTTGTTGCTGCTCATAGTGATGTCGTTTTTGTGAGCCTCAATTATCGCTTAGGTCTTTTGGGGGCGTTCACGCATGAGGCCTTCCAAAATGTAGGATCTAAAGGCGACCGTTCTGGAAACTTCACCACTCTGGATTTGATCCAAGGTTTGAAGTGGGTTCGGGACAATATCTCGCAATTTAGCGGTGACCCGGGCAACATCACCATCATGGGGCAGTCTGCAGGTTGTATGAATGTGTGGGGCTTGATGCAGTCTCCACTGGCTCAAGGTCTTTTCCACAAAGCCGTTTGTTCTGCAGGTATTCCGAATTCTTATCCGCAAATGATCGCTGAAGGGCGCTCTGAAGATTTCCTTGAAAACCTCGTTGTGGGTGCTGGTCTTGCAAAAGACAATGACGAGGCTTCTGATTTCTTGGCAACTCAAAGCAAAGCTTGGATTCGTCGCTTTATGTACTCACGTACAAGCGAGGAAATCGTGAAAGCTCAAGATTACATCGTTCCTTTCCAACACATCAACGATGGCTATGTGTTCCCTCATGGGTTAGAGGGAATTATGTTGGGTTCATATAACAAAGTGCCTTTGATTATGGGTTCTACCAGTGATGAGGGAACTTACTTGGTGGGTGCTCCGATGCTAAAACCAAGCGAGCAAGAGCTTTGGGACATGATTCAAAACCCGCCGAAGAATCGTCACCTGACTTTTGATGATCTTCTTACAACAGATTACCTGACCTTTAAGGCTACGACAGGCGCTACGAGTGCGAGTCTTCAGCTAACCTTGGGGAATCTATACCGCATGCTGCGTGTTTATCAAAGCGACGTGTACCACTACAGCTTTGAATGGAAAGAAACGCCTTCACCATGGCATGAGATCTTTGGTGCCGTTCATGGAATGGATGCGATTTTCTATCTTGGAAATTTCGTGACTCAAGAGGAAAGCTTCTCGCGCTTTGCGTGGACTCCTGAAAATAAAGAATCCCGTGAAAGACTTCGCACTGAGATGAATGCTTACTTCACAGGATTCTTCTGGACCGGAAACCCGAACTCACTCATCAGCAACCCTGACAAAGAGTGGGATCATTCAATCGTCTTTCAGTAAATTACTGCACATCAAGCACTGGTTTTAATAAGCACTGAGATCCGTCTTCGACAAGTGAAGAGGACTCAGTGACTTGCAAGTGCAGAGTATAAGAGCGACCCTTCTCGAAAGAAGTTTTTTGCGAAAGCTGTAGAGTTAGCTTTTTCTTGTTCAAATCTTTTAGGCCCATGGATTTAACTTCAGATTTTGAAGTCATAAACTGATGACCGCTTTTTTGTAGAACTAAAAGCACGCTCTCAACATCACTGACAGAAGCTCCCGCAATAAAACTGATGGAGTTTTCGCGAGTAAGGTACTGGCCGCTTAGGTTGCCAACTACTATCTGTGAGCCGTCTTTTTTCACAACCAATTGTTCAAGCATAAGCTTCACGTCAGTCATATCAATCGTCGCACACTTGCTGACGACTGGCGCACGCAAACTCCCCATTGCTTTCATGCCGATATTATTGCTTTGAGTGTTGTTGCCCGTGCTGACGTTAATGCTGGTAGTAGGGCCCGTACTGCCAAACGCAGGGCAGGTGCCGCCACCGCCAGTGGTTACTATTGTCGTTGTTGTCGTGTTTTTAGGTGTAGGGCTTGGAGCAGGGCTGCTCGTGTTGCTGTCATCTCCAGGGCTTGATGGAAGAGGTACCGTGAGACTGACATCATCACCTTGGCTGCCGGATTTTAAAACGGCGCTCGAAGAGTCTGTTTCGAATTTGGCTTTTGCACAGTTCTGAAAAGAAAGAACTAAAGTGAGTGCTCCAAGCGCGATAGTCAATGATGTGAAATTCTTGGTAGAATGCATAGGCCCCCCTCGCATGAACTAAGAATAGGTTTTTTTAAGCTTTATTTTGCCTGTTAGTATTTAAAGGCAGGGGATGGGGGCTAAGTACTTGAAACAGATCAGAGTCTAAAGAATCTTGATATGAGAGATTTAGATGTGGCCAAAGGATCTACACTCCTTTGAGCCACATGCTCCCAATTTATTGGCGCTTTTTCATGATCACAAGCGTGCTTGGTTCGCTTACAAGCATCAACTCGCGATTTGCACCGAAAGTAACACCCTCGTATTGAGAAGCTACTGCAGGGATATCTAGAGTGTTGACGATGTGACCTGTGCGACCAAGCTCCATCAAACGTGAAGATTCGTGGCTAAGAACCAAAAGGTGATTGGTGCTGTCATCGAATGTGCAGCCAGAAAGATCGCTCAAGCGATGTTTCATAATTGCTTCTGTATCGAAAGGCTCTGTCAAACCGAAGTTACGTTTAAAGTCGTCGTTTGAGTTCGGCCAGTTAAATGCAAAAATGCGTTTTGGTTTTTGTTCTTGAACTGCGAAGAAGACTCCGCGGCCATCTTTGCTGTTGCGAGTAAAGCAAACGCCCTCAAGTCCTTTATTGTCTTTTCTTGGTGACGGAAGAGTGAACTGCTGAACATCAACGCGAGAAGGACTCATATCTACAGTGGTCTGCTTCGGTGCAATCGAGAAAATAAAGATATAGTTGTCTTCAGTGCTCACCGCGTAACGGCCCTGACCCAAGTAAACGATGTCTTCAGTGTCATCGTCTTTAAGGTTGATCATATTAATAATACGAAGCGGTTTTTTGAAGCTGCGGTCATACTCAAAAAGTTTGCCGTAGTTATTTTGTACTAAGAAATAAGTGCCAGTATCATAATTATAAGTGATGCCTGACAAGTTACCGCCAACATCTGGAAGTGGTATCACTTCGTCCACTTTTGAATAGTCGGCCAAAACACTTGCGGCCTCATTGACCGCGAAAGCGGGAATTGCCGCCATTAGACACGCTGTAGCCAAACCTGTAATTAGTACTTTCATGTAAGTCTCCTCAGTCCTTAGATTGCTTGTCCAGTAGGTGTTTGCAAGAGATGGACTGTCGTCATCACCTCATGCAAAAGCGCGACCATATCCAGGGAACGTTTAGGAGTCAAACTGACACTAAACAACTTGGCCCGGCGCTTGCTTTAGTGATAATTCGTAACGCAATAAAGGAATAAAGGGAGAAACCACATGAACACTTTAAAAAATTTCGCAAAAGTTCTTACTGTATGTATGACTTTAGCTTTCGCAGCGAATGCGCAAGCGCAAGTTTGGGGAGAGATCGGCGATCCAGGACAAGGTCACGGCGGCGGATATCCTAACCGCGGTGGTGAATGGCAACAAGTTGATGAAGTTCACTTCACTGACGACAAAACTGCAGTTGCAATTCAAAACTGTAAGAATGCTCGTGCAGCGGATTTCCGTTGTAACGCAACTCGTGACTATCAGTGCAGTCCTTGCTCTGAAATCAAACACTCTGATCACTCAAGCTATGTTGTATATCAACTCGTGAATAACGGTGGCTACTATCCAGGTCCTGGTCGCCCAGGTCCCGGCCCAGTACGTCCAGGTCCAGGTCGTCCGGGACGCCCAGGTCCTGGCCCAGGTTACCCAGGCAACCCTGGTTATGGAACTCCAGAGCGTGAATTCGTTCAAACTTTCCATTTCTATGACAACAAGACAGCTGTAGCGAGACAAAAATGTGAACTTGAGCGCAGCCGTATGGTTGAGTGCCGCGGTGACAGAAACTTCGAGTGCTCTCCGTGCACTATCGAAAGCCACACTGACCACTCTCAATTTGATCTTTACAGAATCGTTTTCCGTCGCTGGTAATCGGTTTAAGAAAGAGAAAAATAAAAAAGCCCGGGTAACACCGGGCTTTTTTTTTATCCTGCTTTTTGTTTTACAGGTGTGACTTTGGCTGAGTTGTCAGCGCTTCTGAGAGTTGCTAAAAGCCACGTTATGTTAAAGATAATTTTTTGCATAAAATTCCCCGCATTATTTACGTGCTAAAAGTTTTTTGGCTCTTTTCAGGGCCTTGTCACAATCTTTTTTAGAGTTGTAAGTAGAGATCACAAACTGACCTTCATCTTCTTGTGGGCAGACGTAGCCTTGCTTGTACTGCACGCATTTATTCGACATCAATGTTGTCGAAATTGGACGGCAGAATTCTTTTTTCTGGATGCTAATCATCTCGTTTTTTGAAGCCATCGAAGAAGTAAAAATCCAAGGTGCTTCAGAAGCCAAAGTTGGAAGACAATAGGCGCTTACTAGAAATGTTAGGGTCAGGAGCTTTGTGTTCATAGGACACAGTTATAAGCTACGGGCGTGAGAAAACCCACTGTCAGTATTCTGACAGGGATTTTCTTCAGACAGAGGCCGCGAGCACCTCTTAAAATCGCAACTGCATAGAGATCATAGGGGTGAGCGTGTTCTCTACCGCCTTGGTATAGAGCTCTGAATCCGCGTAGCCACTGGCTCCCAGGGCATCGATTTTTTCCTGATTTGTGTATGTCAGACTCTTGTAAACTAAGCTTGGACCGATTTCGAAGTAAGAGCCAAGCGCGAAAGTGTATCCAAACGCTAACTGAAATCCCGAAAGCTTACTGTTTTTAATTGTGATATCGCTGACGCTCGCGCCAGCCGTATCGACGTCTTTTCTCTGATTCGATTTTGAGCCAGAGATAAAGTAGGTTGCAAGGACACGCCAGCCATTTGTGACATAACCAAGCGTCGGTCCCATCTCGGATTGACTAGTGGTTTCTTCCAAACCAGAGTCGCCACCGCTAACAGCGGCACGTTTTGTCGATAAGCTGTAGGTATTGTAGGTAACGCCCACCAAATAGTTGCCGCCGAAAGTATAACCTAAAGTAGTACGAAGATCGAAGCCGAGACCTGATTGAGTCGCTACGCCTGGAGCCGTGTTGAAGCAGCAAGTATCGTTCCTGTTCACATATACGGGAACGAAAGTTTCATCTAGGAAGAAACCTCCGCCACCGCGTCCTGAGGCCGACAGTGATTTTTGAGGCACGAAAGTTAAAAGCAGAATTGCGGTGAATAAAAACAACAGTGACCGTTTCATAATGTAACTCCCATTCTGATACATCTCATTTTAGTGGGGCCAAGGTCGAAGACAAGGCCAGGAAATCGTACGAAATTAAGAATGTCGATCGCTGTTCGGTAATTTCGAATGGGCGCCTTATCTCTATGATAATATTTATTAATAGCGATTCAAGTTGGACGTATTAACCGAAGGAACGTTTATGCTCTCATGTGCTCAAAAAACCACTTTGGTGTTTGGTCTAGTTGCGTTTATGACCGTCCTGCCGGCGTGTAAGTTCGATAACAAGCCGTGCGCGACAGAGGTCGAAGAAAGCGTAGCTTTGCAGCCTGTGAAAGGCTCAAACCATCTCTTTATGTCCGTTGAAAAATTAGATTTCCTTTCGGATCGCACAATCGTTTGGGACGATATTGAACTTGAATTGGTTCTTGATGGAAAACAGACAATCACTGAAAACATTCCGCTTTCATTCAATGGTTTCAAATTCAGCCGTAAAGATGGTCGTCGCTCGATGGAGTCGATGGACTACAATAAAAAGAAAAACGTTTCTTCTGGTAAATTCAAACTTCACAAAGTCTATTTAAATGGTGCCGAGCCTTTCCATATGTTCTTGGCACGTATTAAGAAGAACGACGGGGTTTTAAAAGTTCATCTTCATGGTAAGAAGCTTGCCGTTGTTTCTGCGAAAATTACTTTTAAAGGCAAGTCTTATTCGAAGTGCCCAGAGCCTTCACCAACTCCTGGTACGACTCCGACTCCAGAGCCGACTCCAGTTCCAGTAGCTCCAGATACTACTTTGGATTCTGCAGACCCAGCGAAGTCTCCAACATCTTCAACAAGTATTTCGTTCTACTTCTCTAGTAGCACGGAAGGAAACTCTTTCTGGTGTTCTTTGGATGGTGCTGCTGCTGAAATGTGTTCTTCACCATATAGCTATTCAAACTTAGCAAGTGGTACACACAGCTTTAAAGTTTATGCGAAGAGCCCACAGGGACTCGAGGATGCAACTCCAGCTTCTTACTCTTGGAAGGTGGATGCGATCGCACCTACAGTGACTATTACGAACAGCTCATCATTGCCAGAGCTTACAAACTCTCGCGAAATGACATTTGACTTCACGGCTAGCAAGCAGGGATCAACGTTTAAGTGTAGCTTTGACGGAGCTACGGCTGTGGCTTGTTCTTCGCCAATGACTTATAGTGGTTTGGCAGAAGGCGTGCACTTGTTCTCTGTAAATGCTACGGATTCATTAGGTAATGTGGGTAAAGCTCCGGCAACATTCCGCTGGACGGTGGATGCGACAGCTCCAACTGCAAGCTTTATCGATATTTCTCCGATCGATTCAGTGGGGCAATCTACAGATAAGAACTTCGTGTTCAGTGCTGATGAAACATCCACTTTCGAGTGCTCATTTGATAATGGCGCTTATGCTGCGTGCGCATCACCACTAGCGATGAGTGGTTTGAGCGAGGGAAGCCACTTATTGAAAGTTCGTGCGATTGACGCCGCTCAAAATCAAGGTCTTGAAATCAGCTACTCTTGGATTATTGATAGAACGGCTCCTGAAATTGCATTGGGTGTAGTCAGCCCAGCCGCTGGTTTAACAAATGCTAAGAATATCTCTGTCGAGTTTGCTTTGAGCGAAACCGCTGAGAGTTTCTGTAGCTTTGATGGTGCTCAGGCTGAAGCCTGCCAATCTCCGTTTGTTGCTAAAGACTTGAACGAAGGTGAACATACACTTGTGATTTCTGCGGCCGATGCTGCCGGAAACTTAAGTGCACCGAAAGAATTGACTTGGTCGATCGATCTTACAGCTCCGGTTGTAAGCTTCGGCGATATCTTACCTTCGGCGGCTAGCAATATTAACGTGGACCATCTTGAAATGGCGATCAATGCGCCACAAGGAGCTTCGTTATTTGCATCTGTTAATGGTGGTGCGGCAAGCGCTTTCCAAAATCCTTTGAGCCTGCAAGGCTTAGCAGAGGGAAGCTATAGCGTTTCTGTCTATGGCGTAGATGAGGCGGGTAATAGCTCTCCGGCTGTGACTCATCAATTTATCGTGGATCAAACAGCTCCAGTAGCTTCGTTGGCTGCTGAAATTACTATGAGTCCTACGAACTCAGATCGTAATGCATTTGCAATGTCATCAAATGAAGATGGCAGTTTCGAGTGTAACTTGGATAATGCAGGCTTCGCAGCTTGTGAAAGTCCAAGAGAAAATTCTGGTTTGGCAGATGGTATGCATATGATGCAAGTTCGTGCGGTGGACTTGGCAGGCAACATCAGTGCGACTGTTCAGTATAACTGGGTGGTGGATACGAAAGCTCCAGGTACTTCAGTAAATGGTAGCGTGAGCGCAGACCAAGCTAGTGTTAGCCTTAGCTCGGACGAGCCAGATGTGACTTATATGTGTTCTTTGGATGGCGCTCCGATGAGTTCTTGTGGCGCTGTTGTCAGTTATTCTGGTTTGGCACTTGGTTCTCATACCTTTATTGCAAAAGCTGTGGATGCTGCAGGTAACATGGATCCGGTGGGAGCAAGTTATCAGTTTGCGGTGATCAAACCGATCAAGACTATTATTACAAGTGCAACTCCTGGTGAGTCGCCTACTAATAAAGTGACTATGACTGTGACCTTCGAAGCAGACCAGGCAAATGCAACGTTCTTGTGCTCTTTGGATGGCGCTTCCTTCCAAGCGTGTGTATCTCCGAAAGTGTACACAGGAATTGGCGATGGTTCTCATAAGATCACAGTAAAAGCAGTCGATGCGTTCGGAAATATGGATGTAGTGGGTGCTTCTTATTCATGGGTTGTAGATACAACAGCTCCATCAGTAAGCGGGCCAAGCTTCTCTGTAACTACGAATACAATCACAGTTACTTGGACAACGAGTGAGCCTGCGACGTCACAAGTATGGTTTGGTGTTGGCGCTAACATCAATCAAGCGACGGCCGAGTCGAGCACATTGAAGACCAGCCACTCAGTGACACTCACGGGGCTTTCTTCGAATACGACTTACTCGGTTCAAGTTCGTGGCCACGATGCCGTTGGGAACGCCTATACAGGTGTTACTCGCACTGTGAAAACCAACCGCTAAAAGTGTGTGGTACGAAATGGTCCCGCGAAAAAGAGCTCTGAAAAGGGCTCTTTTTTATTTGCGCCGCGTTGGAATTTTTTGATTATTTTGTAAGCATAAGTTCTAATTTGAGTAATGATTCCTATTACTTTCTCTTATCTCACCGCTTCAAACTAATTTGTAATGGATTTGAGGTTCCAAAATGGAACCGCTCGTTCACGACAGGTTTTTTCAGATTTTTAAGTCTGAATTCTTTGACGAAATAAAGAAATAGTTTGCTTGCATCTGGTTCCAATTTGGAATCTGATCGTTAGCCAAGTAAGGATTTCAGTTTGAAGTCCATGGAAATTTGGGGGGGATCATGAAGTTACAAGTAGTATTAGCGGCGTTCATTTCTCTTGTGCTGACAAGCGGAGCGTTTGCAGGGGAGCGTTACCTTGTCGTTTTGAAATCGACACAGTCTTTCAAAACAGCGAGCACCACTTTATCTAATAAAGATAAAGGCTTTTTTAACAGCTTTGGTTTTGGCAACACCTTTTCTAAGGTCAATGCAAACGTTGTCGACAAGCTTGAAAACCTAAACACTTTGGTTGTCAGCGCAGATGCGGCTGAGATCGCAAAGCTTCAAAACAACTCTGAAGTTGCTTTGATTGAAAAAGAAATCTTCCATCCAGCTCCAAAACCAATGAAGGGTTTTGTTGTTAACTCTAAAAACAAATCGGTAATGGCTTCTGCAACAGCGGCTCCAGGAAAACCTTGGGGTATCGATGCTGTAAAAGCTCCTGAGGCTTGGAAAGCTTCTGGAAATAAAGGTTCTGGCACTCGCGTTCTTGTGTTGGACACAGGTATCGATGCTGAACATCCATCTTTGAAAGCTAACTTTGAAAAAGGTCAAGACTTCACAGGTGCAAGCAATGGCAGCGACTTCTCTGATAATATGGGTCACGGAACTCACGTTTCTGGAACTATCGCAGGTATCGAAGATGCTGCTGGTTTCACAGGTGTTGCTCCTGAAGCAAAGGTTTTGATGGGCCGTGTTTGTTCTTCTGCAGGTTGCAGCAACATCGCGATCGCTCAAGGTATCAACTGGGGTGTCACTGAGAACGTAGATGTAATCTCTATGTCTTTGGGTGGTATGTGGAGTACTCCTGCTGAAAGAGCAGCGATCGACGCCGCTGACCAAGCTGGTATCACTGTTGTAGCCGCTTCTGGTAACAACGGTTCTGGTGTAGTTAGCTACCCAGCAGCTTTGCCAACTGTTATCGCAGTAGGCGCTATCAACAATAAACTTGAAAAAGCAGACTTCTCTCAATTCGGACCAGAGCTTGCAATCGTTGCTCCTGGTGTTGCGGTTGTTTCTACAGTTCCAATGGGTTCTGGCCGCGAATCTGAAGTTTATGTAACGACTAAAAACGTAGCTAAAAAAGTTGAAAGCAAATCTTTCCAAGGCGCTAAAGAATCAAGCATGGCGGTAGACACTGAGCTTGTTTACGCTGGTCTTGGTAAGCCAGAAGATTTCGTTGGTCGCGATTTCACTGGTAAGTACGCTTTGATTTCTCGTGGCGAGATCACTTTCGGAGACAAAGTTAAAAATGCTTTGGCTGCAAAAGCTGCTGGCGTGATTATCTACAACAACGCTCCTGGTTTGATCAGCGGTGCAATCACTCAAGACGGCACTACTTTGGAAATCTTCGCAGCGATGGTTGAACAAACTGTTGGTGAAGAGTTGAAAGCTGAATTGGACGCTGGCATGCCTGCGACTGCTTCTATCATGACTTTGAAAACAGACTACGCAGCGTTTGACGGAACATCTATGGCAACTCCACACGTTGCTGGTGTTGTAGCTCTTGTAAAAGGTGCTAACAAAGCTTTGAAACCAACAGAAGTAAAAGCGATCCTTCAAAAAACAGCTCAGTCTTTGTTGGGTTCAAATGCCAACAACGAATTGGGTGCTGGTCTTGTTAATGCTGAAGCGGCTGTCAACGCAGCTTTGGGCAAATAAGAAGAAATTAAGAAAAAGCAAAAATGAAAAGGGTCCCAATGGGGCCCTTTTTTTATTTTAGATCTACGTCGTATCCTTTTTTCTTCACGCTCTTGTGTCGGCGTGAATCCACCCGGCAAGATAGAGGAATGACTCATTTGCCGCAGATCATTCAAGATTTGGCGCTTATTCTGGTTGTTGCCGCAGTCGTGAGTTTGATTTTTAAAAAACTCAAGCAGCCGGTGGTGTTGGGCTATCTTGTGGCCGGCATGTTGGTGGGGCCTCATCAACCTTACTTTCCCTCGGTCATAGATCACGCAGGTATTAGTATTTGGGCTGAGATTGGCGTCATCTTTTTGCTTTTTGCCATTGGCTTAGAGTTCAGTTTCCGCAAATTGATGAGTGTCGGGGCCTCTGCTGGCATCACTGCCGTGTTTCAGATCAGTGTAATGGTATTTTTGGGGTTCGTTGCAGGGCAAGTTTCTGGGTGGGATTGGATGAGCAGTCTGTTTCTTGGCGCTGTGATTTCGATTTCCTCTACTACAATCTTAGTGAAAACATTTGATGAGTTAGGGCTTAAAGGACGGCGATTTGTCAGTCTTGTTGTTGGTATTTTGATTTTTGAGGACTTGGCCGCGGTTCTGATGATGGTGCTGCTTTCAACCTTGGCGATTAGTCGCGAGTTTCAGGGGATTCAGCTGATTGAGCAGTTCTCGCGGTTGATTTTCTTTTTGTGTTTGTGGTTCATGGTAGGGGTTTTTGTTCTTCCGAATCTTGTGAAACGAATCCGTTTTCTATTAAATCCTGAAGCGACTGTGATTGTCTCGTTGGGGCTTTGTTTTCTAATGGTGGTGCTAGCGACGAAGGCGGGGTTCTCTCCGGCGCTGGGGGCGTTTATTATGGGCTCTTTGCTTGCTGAAACTAGTGAAGGCGAAAGAATTGAACATGTCACTCGTTCGGTAAAGGATTTATTCTCTGCTATCTTTTTTGTGTCAGTAGGCATGTTAATTGATCCGCTAGTTTTAGTCGATCATTGGGAGCTTGTGCTTCTGTTTAGTTTAGTGGTGGTCTTAGGAAAGGTCTTCAGCGTGACCTTTGGTTCGTTGATTTCGGGGCAAAATCTAAAAACGTCGATTCAAACAGGCTTAAGCCTTGCGCAAATCGGAGAGTTTTCCTACATCATCGCCGGGCTTGGGTTGTCACTGAAAGTGACTAATGAGCTTTTGTATCCCTTGGCGGTTGCAATATCGATCGTCACGGCTTTTATCACTCCTTACATGGTGAAAGGTGCTGACGGGATCTATTCTGTTCTAGAAAAGTTTATGCCAGTTAAGGTGCGAAAGGCCTTAGATTCCTACAGTCTTTTGCCCACGAGTGGATCGATGACCACGCGACGCGAGTACTTAAAAAACTTCAGTCTTAAAATGCTTCTAAATACTGTGATTATTATCGCGATCTTTTTGTCGATATCTCAAGGTGTGAGGCCCTGGTTGCAAGAGAAAATGGGAGGCGAAGTTCTTCGCGTTTCTTTTGGGATTTCGGTGACGTTGTTTTTGTCGGCTCCATTTTTTTGGGCTCTGGTATTTAGCAAAGTAGAGGGCTATTCGTTTTCAATGATTTGGAAAAACCGTGGAGCTCGGTCTTCGATTTTGTTTTTGTCATTGTTCCGTATTGTTTGGGGCGTGATTCTGCTGGTGGCACTGATTACTCAATTTATTCCTCAATTCTTTTATGCGGTACTTGTGCTCTTGGCTGTCACTATCTGTATGTTTTTGTTTTACAGCGTGCTTGAAAAACTTTATGGCTCTATCGAAAGCCGATTTTTAATTAATTTACACCGAAAAGGTATCGAGGAAAAAGAACAGCAGTTGAAAAAAGCGCAAGACACCGAGATGCCGCCACTGGCACCTTGGGACGCACATCTGGTTGAGTTTGAAGTACCCCAAGATGCAAATTATGTTGGCAGTCCCTTGGAAAGCCTGTCCATTCGTGAAAAGTACGGCGTTACCATTGCCTTAATCCGCCGAGGGGGACGACGAATCACCGCGCCTGGTAGGAACGAGATGTTGATGCCTCTCGATCATATTTTTGTAATTGGCACCGATGAGCAGCTTTTGAAGTTTAAAAAATTCTTGGATTTCGAAAAAGCTCTTGTGGATATTTCGGGTGTGAACAGGGACTACAGTCTTGAGCAATATCTTGTGACGGAAAAGTCTCCGTTTGTTGGTAAGACGATTCGTCTTTCGGGGCTGCGGGAAGCTACCAAAGGCATCGTGGTCGGAATAGAACGACAAGGAAAACGGATTCTAAACCCGGATTCAGCGCTTATCATTGAAACCGGGGATCTGTTATGGATCGTAGGCGATCGTCGTCTAATCCGTACTCTTGAGCTTTAGATCTTCCAACGAATCAAAAACTTGGCAAGTTTGATCTTCCACGGAGTATACGGAGGATAGATCAAATTTAACAAGCGACCCAGCGCGGATTGTTTAAGAACGGATTTCGAGTGCGAAAACGTTTTGAAACCATAATGGCCATGGTAATTACCCAAACCGCTTTCACCCACGCCACCAAACGGAAGGTTGTGATTGGCAAAATGAATGACAGAATCATTCACACAAACCCCACCTGCCGTGGTCGCCGCCAAAAGGCGATCGACATTAGCTTTGTTTTTGCTAAAAATATAGAAAGACAACGGCTTTGGACGAGCATTCACAAACTCAATGGTCTCGTTCAAGTTATTGAATTTAAGTACGGGCAAGAGGGGACCAAAGATTTCTTCCAACATCACTTGAGTAGTCACTGGTACTTGATCGATCACTGTTGGTGACAGGGTGTTCTTTTGAAAGTCAAACTGTCCACCATACACAAGTTTTGCTCCAGCCGAGAGTGCCTCATTAAAAAGACTGCTGAGTCTTTGTAAGTGACGGCTTGAAATCACTCGCGCCAAATCTTTGGCTGGGTCTTTGTAAAGGACTTCCAGCTGATGTTTCAATTTTTCCATGAAAACACCGTAGATTTCGGAATCAACAAAAAGATAATCCGGAGCCAGGCAAGTTTGACCAGCGTTGACGAATTTGCCCCACGCAATTTTCTGCGCAGTCCAATCTAAATCCGCCGAAGAATCAATAATCGCCGGAGATTTTCCACCAAGCTCTAGCGTGACATCGCTAAGATGTTCGCTGGCAGCTTTCATGACAATCTTTCCAACCTGAGTGCTGCCAGTGAAGAAGATGTGATCAAAAGGCAGACTTAAAAGTTTCGTGGAAATATCTTTGTCGCCTTGAGCCACCAAAACGTGGTTCGGAGCAAAAATACTTGAAAGCATGTCTTCCATCAGCTGACTGGTTTTAGGCGTCAGTTCTGAAGGTTTTAAAATTACGCAATTGCCGGCAGCGAGGGCCGCCACCACAGGAATCATTGCCAAGTTGAAAGGGTAGTTCCAAGGGGCGATAATTAACACCACACCTTTGGGCTCATAGTAGATAGCGTTTTTAGTGCCAACCAGTAGTAACGGCGGAGAAACCTTTTGTGGACGAGCCCACTTTTTCAGGTTCTTCATGGCGTAGTGGATTTCCTGAAGGACAGGGTAGATTTCTGTCATCAGAACTTCCATTTCGGGTTTGCCGAAATCCTCGCTCATCGCTTGGCAAATCTGGTCTTGGTGGGACTCGATCCAGAGCGAGAGTTTTTTTAGGCCTTCCACACGCTCGTGAAGGGGTGCAGTACGCAAGTTCCAACTATTCTTTCTTTGAGACTCAAAAAGCTGTTCGATTGTCATAGAGGAGAGGCTATCAAAGTTTTAGCGAATCGGCAAAAGGCATTCTTGTTAAGATCGTTCCGGTTTATTCCGATAAGGGACTATGGTGTTCGTACGACTTCTTGCTAAAAGTCTCATTATGATACTTGCAGTTTCAGCCCTGTTTGGGTGTTCGAACGCTATTCCAACGGTGGAAAGTCTTAGTACCATCGCAGATCCCAAAGAAGTTCCAGCTAAGGACCCGCGTAATTTCGCTCAGATCAACGCTGGCTCTGCGAAAGAGACTGTCGGGGCCTATAAGGGCAATGTCCGTATCAGTCAGTCTTTAGGCGATATGCAAGCTACCAGTAACGGCGGCTATAAGCTTAAAGGCACCGTGACTTTGCAAAGATAAAATTCTATAGTCCTAGGCATGGCAAAAATCTCTCATATTTTGGTGACACATGAATACGAAGCCGAGGACGTGTTGCGTCTTCTGAAGCAAGGCAAAAGCTTTGAAGAGTTGGCCGTGCGTTTTTCAAAATGCCCTTCGGCAAAAGACGGTGGGGACCTTGGCGATCTAAAGTCAGGTCGTGCGGATGAGGATTTTGAAGACGCTGCCTTTGCACTTAAGCCAGGTGAGATGAGCGCCAAACCGGTTCGCACCAAGTTCGGCTACCACATAATTCTTAGACGCAGCTAAATCTATCCTTTAATAAAAGGTAAAAGATCGCGACGGTGATTTCCCGGCAAGTAGTTGTGTGCCGAAGTCATTGATCCGTACACGCCAAATCCCTGCACTGTCCCGGTCTCGTAATCGACGGGTTGTAAACCCATGGATTGCAAGATGGTGATCAAGAGTTGATTATACGGACGTCCTTTTTTATAGGCGCTCTCGTCACCACCTACAGGGCGTCGGAGAGTTCCATAAGAAGGTCCATAGTCAATGTAACGACCGGTTTTGAAGAATCCGCCGGCACTGCCAGCAAGAAGTACCGGCATGTTCACAGAATTATGAGCGTTGGTGTTTTTAGTTGTGCCTTGGTCGTTACCCCACATCACAAGTGAGTTATCCAAGTAAGTCATTCCCGTATTTGGATCTTCGACAACATCGAGGCGTTTTAAAAACCTTGAAACGCGCTCGCCGAACCAGCGATTTAAAGCAAGCTTCATCGCACGAAGTTCATCCGTGCCTGCGTGATTGATGTCATCATGAAAACGGACCGACCCTGTAATCCCAGGAATGAAATTCACAGAGCCATCAAAATAGTCATACACATGCATCATCAGAGTCGCGACTTGAATCTTGCCGCATTTAATGCCGACTTCAATCACATCAAACATCTGGTCGATAACAACCTGATAGTCAGCGTTGTTAGAAGATTTCACCGGAGAGCTTGTTGGTCCCGTAGGACTTGTGCAAGTCATCTGCGGAGCTGCCACCAGATTGCTTTGCAGCTTCTTTTCGACGTCTGAAATCAAAGCCATATGTTGCTCGAGGCGCTGCAAATCTACCTTAGAAAGATTTTTGTTTTGTTTGAGAGCCTGATACTCTTTAAAAACTTTATCGACGACAAGCAGATCCCGGCGGGTCATCTTGTTGGGGTCTGCAGGGGGGGCTCCTCCGCCAGTCGTGGTGCCAAATAGACTTTGGAAAACCGAAGACGGGTTGAACTGCCCAGGGCTGTACTGGCCATTGGCCACACTCACATGAGAAGCTCCGTTGTAGTTTCCATCAGAGACCGAGCGAACATACAAATTCAACGGAGAACCATTATAAAGCTTTCTTGCCAAAATCTGATCAACACTGTTTTGAGCCTCACTCAAAACTCCGCCGGTTAACATGCACTCGGCATTGTGATTCGGTGTTGGCGATGTTGGATCTAGACGAGAAAGAATGAGCAACTTAGAGCGAAGGCTATCAAAAGATGAAGCGAGGATTGGCGACATCAAATCCGGAATTGCAGAGAGCGCAACTTCACGAGTATAGGTGTCTTTTTCAGTAAATGTAAACTTCGCAGGGTCTGGCAGCCATTGCTCGACGGCTTGGCAGTGACCGCTATGAACAGCGATGAAGCGTTTTGGACTCGGCATCGCCGTTTGTGCTTCAGCCCTAGATAAAAGAGAAGGAAGTAGCGGTAGCGCCAGGCTGACAGAGCCCGTACCTTTTAAAAACTGACGTCGCGAGATATTTTTTTTCATGACGACTCTTCCTTCTTACTGAGTTCCGCGCTTGCGCAAGCGGAAGTGCGGATCAAATGCCGGAGACTTAATCATATTCAGCAGAGTTCCTGGTTTATCACCACTGGCGCTGACTTTGTCTGGATTTGTGAGCTGCGTGTAGCTGGTGTTCAAGGAACAGCTATCCGCGATTGTTGTTGCGCGACCTTGGTTATAGGTGGCCCATTGTTTCACCATACAAGCAGGACCTTTAGAGCTATTGGCTATTGCGTGCGCCATCTCTTTAAGGCCATTAACCTCGGGCTCGTTGGTGCTTTCGATATTTGGCTTCACGCGCGCATTTACTTGATGAGTCGCAAGGACGTTTCCGTTAGCGTCAAAAATCGATTCGACAGTGCGATACTTGCCAAAAGAGTTGTAGTTCTCCATCACAAAGCCCATTGGATTGATGAGTGCATGGCAGGCCTGACAACGGATCGGGCTTGTGCGTGTTTCAATTTGTTGTCGTTGTGACATCTTCGGATCTGGAGTCGGTGCCGTGAACAGTTCTTTTTCGTTCTCGGCGATGACTGGCAAAGAAATAGAGTCGCAAAGAATATTTCTTCGTACGGCAAGACCGCGATGAACTAGGCTGTTGTTGTTTGTCGGACTTAACATAAAACCTGTGCGGCTCATCACACCAGAGCGCTCTACATCTGACAAAGTTGATGTCGACGTGGCGCCATAAATAGATGTCAGAGCTTGGCCTTTGATGAAGTTAACTGGCGAAGTTAGTAGGTCTTTGTAAGTTCCTTGCGTCTGGTATGTGAAATAGTTGGTGAAGTCGACAATTTCTTGAGTCGCTTCCGGAACGATTTGATCGCGTGGAATATTGCCAAGGAACCATGCGGAATGAGCAGGTGCCGGCATGCGGTTGGTGCCCAACCACTGCGCATAGAACTCGCGAATGTGTTCGCGGGATTCTGCAGTGCCGAAAATGCGATTTACAACAGTTTGATAGCCGGCATCAGTTTTCAACTTTCCAGTGGCAACTTCGGTCAGCAAAGTAAAGTCGGGCCCGCGCCCTGTCGCAAGGAAAGCGATTCTTGAAGCTAGCTCGTATTCATTCAGTGTAAGCAGGTCGGTACGGTTTGGTATTGGAGAGCCCGCAAGCTCTACTTTGTAGATGAAATGCGGGGATTGCAACATGGTCATCGTGACTACTTCAAGACCGGCGCTGACGCTGCCACCGAATTCAGAGCTGTAGATTTCTTTATAAGTCGTTTTTTCAGCGGCAGTTAGTGGACGGCGATAGACTTGTGTTGCAAATCCATTAAAGAAGTTGTTCCAACAAGTGTCGGTCATTCCTTGAGTGTAAGTACAGTTCAAAACGCCTTGGAGCCATTGCGCGTTTGTGCTTAAGCGAGGCGCCAACGCTTTTGCAATAGCCATGTAGGCAGCAATATGAGACGCCGACATTGACGGGTCTGTAGAATCAAAAACCTCTGACACGATGTCTGGTGGCAGAAGATCTATTTGTGCCTGAAGATCTGCCAGGTTCACTCTATTTTGAGTGAGCATTTTCAAAGTTTGCAAATACTCGCGACGTGAAAGACGGCGTAAATCTCGGATACCTGGATCAGATCCTGGCTCGCAAGGGAAGAAGTTGGCCGCAGGGCCAGGAGTAGGCGTCGGCGTTACCGTAGGAGTTGGAGTCAGCGTAGCTGTCGGTGTTGGTGCAGGCGTTGAACCCGGTGATGGTGTCGGAGTCGGAGCAGGTGTCGCCGTTGGTGTTGGTGTAGGCGCCTGAGTCGGTGTTGGTGAAGCTCCCGGTGAACGGTCATTTCCCATGTTTAGTGCGATGGCGATCAGTTCGACTTCGCGATCTGAAAGAGCTTGAAACGCAAACATTTGTGAAACGCGTGTTGTGGCATTACGAATGTCCAAGGCGGTTTTTCCGACAAGAGCCGTGTTTTGATAATCACCATGGCAACCACTGCAATTGGTTTGGTAGAGGGCTTTCCCTTGAACGACGTCGTTATTTTCAGGAACATAGTCGGGTTGATTGCCCGCACTAGAACCAAGATTCATTTCACCAGAGGTTTCACTGACGAAGCCGCGTCCGCAGTTTTGAAACGCGAGCGGAAGCACGCCTAAAATGACAATAGCGACAAATGCCACAAGTGCCCGTTGCAATCCATCCCCCTTGCAAAGCCCCTTTGAGTGCGGACAAAATCAGTATGCCATTTGGAATCGGTTTAAACTGAAAAAGATAGAGAGAGATTCCGAGATTGAGACGCTTCTGCAGAAGAAACTGTTGCCAGAGAAAAGGGCAATAAAGCAGTGGGTTTCAGAGGGAACAAGGAGCTACTTCAAAATTAACTGAGAGTTTTCTAGCGTCAAAACTTTGTTAGCAAAGTGCTGAGCTTGCTCAGCGCGGTGGCTGATCAAGACCAAGCTTCGTTGTGGTTTCGCGCTCACCCATGTCGTTAGAAACTCTTCCACTTTTTGGGCACGTTGTGGGTCCAGGGCAGCCGTGATTTCATCCAGAAATAAAACATGTGGATCCAATTGCAGGCTTCTAAGAAGGTGCACAATCTGACCTTCGCCACCGGATAAGGTCATGGCATTCTTCTGCAAAATATCTTCACTCATTCCAAGTTCGCTGAGGCTTTGAGAAACAAATTGGGGGTTGTAGTGTTCACCTTGATGTTTTTTGAACTGATAAGGCAATTGGAGATTCTCTAAGGCTGTCCCTGGAACAAAGAAGGCTTTCTGAGGAACATATTGGGTGAAGTTTTCAGTAACAGGAGTAAGCTCTAGACCATTTTGTATTTTTAGATTGTCGCGTACTGAAGAGACATCCAAGCCTACCAAGGATTTCAGAAGGCGGCTCTTGCCCACACCAGAAGGTCCTTGCAGAAGAACGCGATCGCCAGCATTGAAATTAAACCCAAGGCTTGCGTGTTTTGGTAAAAGCCAGCTTGGCATCATGAAGTAGTGATTGATGAAAACTGCCAGCAACGAGCCCGTCATTGCCGTGAAACAAACCAAGAACATCACCAAGATCTGAAAACGGGCAGCGATTAGAGGATCGACACCGCCAATGAGTTGCCCAGCCATGACACCCGGCAAACTGACGATACCAACGACCGTCATTCCGTTAATGATCGGAGTCAAAGCACTGCGAAGGACTTCGTTGTAAAGTCTGTGACAAGCCTCAAATGGAGTTGCGCCGAGGGCTTTGAAAGTTTCAATCTCAAGTAGGTTTTCTTTGCGAGCCCGTTCAAGACCAACGAAGCTTAAAGAAATCGAAGAAAGCGCATTCCCCATCAACACACCAATAAATGGAATGAAGAAAAGACTTTCTTGAAAAGCTGCACCACCAAAGAAAAGCTCGATCGAAACCAGTCCCAAAGGCCAAACGCTACCGAAAAGGGCTGCCACACTGGCAAAATAGATTTTCCAAGTTTTGTCTTTAAGTCGCGAATGAATAGCTTGTGCCGCCACCAAGGTCATTACAAGAAGGACTAAAAGATTGCTTGCCAAAGAATCGACATGCAAAAGCCAGCGCAGGATATAACCAACCGCGATCAGCTGAAAAGTCGTTCTGATTGAAGCAATGAAAATATCTTTTCCTAAGTTCAATTTGAAAAAGCGAGAAATGCCAATAGCGAACAGGATCAGAAGCGAAGCTCCTGCGATTTGCAGATTGCCAAAGTGTTGCGAAAAAAGTGCGGCATTATTCATAGCGCACGAAGATTTTCTGCAGTTGCAGGCCTTTGGACGCCTTAAAGTAAATAATTTCCGAGCTCGGTGCGAGTTCTTCAACGTACGGTTTTGCATCTGCCGATGTCATGAAGTGTTTTACTTGCCCAGAAAAAAGCTGTGCCTGAGCCGTTTTAAGGGTGGCTTGGGTTTCTTCACCAATTAAAACCAAATTGAAGTTTTTCTGTGGGAAGGTTTTCAGGATAAAATTCCCAAGCTCTTCGTGAGCTCTTTGAGTGTATTCGCCAAGCTCTAGCATGGAACCTAAGACCAAAAGTAGTTTTCTGCTGCCTGCGATGCTCGCAAGATACTGAAGACCTTCCTTCATGCTTTCGGGGCTGGCATTAAACGCGTCATCAATAGCCGGGCGACCCAGCCACTTGAATCTTTGAAAGCGGCGTTCAACACCTTTGAAGTTTTCAAGACCCGTGACGATATCATTGATTGGAAGACCCAAAGCAAATGCCGTCGCAAAGGCAGCAGCCATGTTCAGAGCCTTTTGCGGACCACCGTAATTACATGGAACCCAGAACGCATCACTTTTAAAGCGCACAGAAATGCCATCCTCGGTTTCTGCAAGAATTTGTAAATCATTGTGTGGAAGAAAACCAAAGCTCAAAAGTTTTTTGTTCTGGGTGTGGGCCTTTTGCAGGATACGGATGTCATCGCCAAAGAAAACCAAAATCTCAGTGCTGGAAAATTCCAAAGCCGAGAGCTTTTCTTGTGTGAGGTTTTCAAGCGAACCAAATTCTCCGGCATGGGCTGTGCCCACATTCAAAAGCGTCACTACTTGCGGGGCTACGTAAGAAAATGGAGTTTGAAAATCTCCCATACGACGAGCGCCAATTTCGAAAGTGGCAAAGGTAGTTTCCACAGGCAAACGCAGAATTTGTAACGCCAGAGCTAATTTTGTATTTTGGTTGGCCGGAGAAATATAAGTTGGCTGAGATTTTTTAGCGGACCAAGTTTTTAAAATACTTCCCAACATCTCTTTGACGGTGGTTTTGCCATTGCTGCCGGTGATGGCGGCAATGCGGGTAGGGAGTTCTGGACGGCGACGAAGAGCCGCGCCAAAAAGAAATTCGCGTAAGTTTAGAGAGGGCTCGTAAGGAGCCCCTGTTTTTGGCTTTGCGCTGAGAAGGTCAAAAGCCAATCTTTGCATGGATTAAACTTTGAACCGACTGCGTTCGCGAAGAACATCCGTCAAAGAATTGTTCTTTTTGTAGAGCTCAATCATCTCATCAGCGGGAGTACGGCCGGTGGCTACGCGCTCTTTAAAGATATTCAAAGCTTCTGCAGAGTAGCCCCATTCGTTCAAAACAGCCGGAGCACGTTCCAAAAGTTCTGTTGCACGTTCTTTCATCTCTTCAGCGTCAAGACCTTTGCGAGCGACTTGGCCAAGATCATAGATGCGAGTTTGCTTTGTTGCGCGACCTTGCAGTCCTTCGTCCAAGACAAGAGCCAGGAACGCCAAGAACTGAGCTTCGATCTCTTGGATCGAGTTTGGCATATCAAATACTTTGAATTCATAACGATTCTTCTCGGTCGGGTGGAACTCGATCGGAGGCGCAATGTAGCTGCGTTTGTACATACGGAAGCTCTTGCCAGTCTCACCACGGATTTCCCAAGGAGCTCCGTTTAGGAAAGGAGACGCCACGCTGAGGGCTGACAACGCTGGACCGTAGTAATTGATCTTCGCCTCAAGGTCGGCCTCTTGAATCATCTCAGCCAATACAGGTGGAAGGCTTACGTTAATATCAGGTCCGTAAGTCGTCATCACTTCCATAGACCATTGCCAATAGTCGTGACGGCGTTTGTTTTGTGGGCCCGAGAAGTTTGATTCCATCGGATGATGAGACAAAGCAACGATATCGTAGCCATTCTTGTTCATGGCTTCTTTAAGGCGGCTATAGAGAATCTTATGAACTTCCAAAACTTCAGGCAGACTTTTACAAACCGGAGTGCGGATCTCTACCCCTTTTGGCAGGATCTCTTTCGCATTCATGGTCATATCAGGAAGGTGGTAGCCTTCAACAACAAAAGGCATCAGTTTTGTTTGTGGAGGTTCAAGATCCAAACCATCGCATGATGGAACGCCTTCTAAAGAGATGCTCTCGAAAATGCCGTTAAGGAGTTCAAAAGTCAGGTCTTGATGCCAAAGTGGAGTTAGATCGTCTTTTTTGACGACGAGATATTCGGACTCAAGTCCGAACATAAATCCTTTAGCAAAGTTCTTTTTTTCTTCCACGGTGAACTGAGTGAATTTCATGGAGTCTTCCTTGTTTTACGGCGATTTAAGTAAGGTTGGAAAAAGATAGCAACGCCGCTAATTAGCAAAAACAAAACACACAAAGCGCTTGGGAAGAAGATCCCATAGCGTACGTATTTTCCGAACTCAGCACCTTCATGAATGGACACGAGCCAAGAAACACGGCGAACGGCAGAACTGTTGATTTCTCCGGTCGCACCGTCGATTTGCAATTCCCACATGTTTTTAGAACGAACACGGATATTGCCGGTGTCAGGACGGATGTCGATTTGCGAAACGTCTTTCCACTCAACGATCTTTGCTTCAGGCACTGTACGTGCAGCAGTTAAGATCTGATCAAAGCTAAGCACAAGCTTAGACTTGAGCGGCGGATAGTTTGGCTGAACCCAGGTATTAAAACCTCGAGTGGCTAACAGGATACCAGAGATCAGCGTAATCAGAAATGGGATGGCAATAACAATGGAAACCCACTTGTGCCATTTGCGAAGTAAGCGAAGCATAGGATCAGAGATATAACGGAAGCTTTTGGGAAGTGAAAGGAACTTGTGGGAGCAATGGGCAGTTGATAGTTAATTGAAACTTTACTCTGCAAAATTTGCCCGGTCCGAGGGAAAACAGCCACTAAAAATCAGAGGAGAGATGCATGAAATAGCCTCTCTCCTCTAACCAGGTTCTTGTCGACGTGGCCTATGGAGTAGGTGGTGTTGGGGTAGCGCCGTCCTTAGCCCAGTTAACAACCAAAGCGTCACCGGCTGGGCAAGACATCTCTGCCATGTCTCCAGTCGCAACTGTAACAGCTTCTGTGTCTGAAAGGTGGGCGATAAACATGGAATGCGTTTCGTTCATAGGAACTGGTGCCGTATCCTTGCAACCTTGAGAAGACGTCGCACTGTAATCTACTTTCATGCCGTCTTTTACGTAAGTTCCCTTCATCACTGTTTCGCAGCCAGCGATATTTGTTTTGTATTCGAAAGACATGTCAGCATTGTTTGTCATAGACAATGTGTCTGTGCCAATTTTGATGTTGTCCTTTAGCTGAGCATTACTAGTGCAAGCACGGCCAGTGACATTCCATGTCCCTTCGATAGATGGCTCAGCGGGTGTTGTTGGTGGATCAGCTGGTGGATCCGCTGCAAAACCGATAGCCGCTGCCAATAGAACGCTAGAGAAAATTAACTTTTTCACAAAAAACCTCCTTGTGTTGTTGGAGGCTTATTATCAATCCAAAAAGCTATTCATCGTCAAAAGACGTTTTGCCGACAGGAGTGAAGACAAAAAACGAAATGGCATCAATTAACAAGATCAAAATAAATTCGGTTACGGCAGTGAGAACAAATATTGTGAAGTGGCCATTGTCCTGAAGTTTTTGAAACTTGTGTGTTTTGATGACATTCAGGGCACTCGATTGTGCAAGCTTCTAAAACCACTTCTTCTTGGTAGGTTTTACGGGCAAAAAAAGGTGCGAGAATTGCAAATAATGGTACGAGTACAAAGTGCATTACGGGAATTAACACAGAAACCAGTGCTAGCCCTAAAAATGCAAAAAGTTTTATCAAAGATCTTTTCAGTCGTTCTTGCTGAGAAAAAACAGAAGCCTTGAGTTCTCGAATACTGGATTTGTCCCTTTGTGTATAGACTTGGATCTGCATGTTGGAAGAATACAAGAAGAACCCCGGAATTTTAAGTCATTTCTACGGAAGTTCTTGCTCTGGCATAATAGGCAGGTATTGGGAGGTTCTATGACAAGTTTTGTTACGCGAATGACCCGATTTTTAGTTTGTTGTGCGAGCCTTGTATGCATCGTTGCTTGCGGTGCCTCTAAGGATGCCGGTCAAGGTACTGGTAAAAGACCACCGCCAGATTTCGGGAAGCCAGAGAAGAAGTTTGATGATAAAGACACTCTGACTCTGAAGTCAGAAGAGCTCAAGCTCACGCATGTCAGTCAGGCTTGGAAAACCAACAACCTGAATCAAGATGCAGGCGCCGAGAAATATAAAAAGCTGCAGAAGAGATTCATGTTTCCAATTCAGTTCAATGGATGGATCAGTTTGGACCGTGTTGAGCACAAATATGAAAAGTGCAGCAAGAGCTCCAACGAAAGTCCGGTGTTCTATTTGGAAGATGACCATGGTGGAAAGGTGACTCTAAAGGCGGGTGAAAAGTACCCGGTCACTTTTGAAAAACTCTATGCGGTTCGCGGAGAGTTTTTCAATGAATCTACATGCACCAGTGTGGACATCCAATTTGGAACTCTTTATGGAATTAACGACTAAGGCTCATTGATGGTTGATCCACCACGGGCTTGAAGTGTTCACGGCAGCGGGCTTCGTACGCGTCCGTAGCTCCCACTTGCACTTGCCCAGCTCCACCCGCAGTTCTTTGGGTGCGGCTGGCAGTGCCTCCGCAAACCACGCAGACGGCGTGTTGCTTGGTCACACTTTCAGCAATGGCCATCAAGGTTGGAATTGGTCCAAAGGGCTTTGCTTGCCAATCCGTATCAAGACCCGCGATGATGACGCGAAGTCCTCGATCCGCCAAGTCTTGAGCTACTTGAATGAGTCCATCGTCAAAGAACTGGCCTTCATCAATGCCCACCACTTTGGTGTCTTTGTGAAGGTGGTTCCAGATTTCATCAGCGGATTTGATAGGCTTCGATGCGATCGAAGTTTTGTTATGAGAAGTCACGTCTGTCATGCTGTAGCGATCGTCGATCACTGGCTTAAAGACTTGAACTGGCAAACGCGCAAACTCTGCACGACGCAGACGGCGAATGAGTTCCTCTGTTTTACCACTAAACATTGAGCCGACAACTACTTCGATCCAGCCACGAGCTTGAAAATACGAAAATTCAGACATGATGGGACCCCTCCCCCTTAAAAAGCTATAACCATGCTTCTTGCTCTTCGCAAGACTTTCACATAAAATAACTTCATATTGCTCAAAGACTCAGCAAAAGGGGATTATATGGCGCACGAACACAAAAACGTGAATTTGAAAAAAGATGAAGAAGACAACAGAATTGCAAAAGAGATGATGCCATTCTTTTTGTGGGGCGCGATCCCTGTTTTGATCATTGTTTTCATCGCGTTGAAGTGGGGACCAAGCTACTAATATAATTTAGTCGGGGAATAGAGTCGGGAGGGGTTGTGCAAGCGTCAGTTTGGAGTCCCTTTCGCTATCCTGCCTATAGAGTTTTTTGGTGCTGTGCTTTTCTTTCCAATTTGGGGACCTGGGTTCAAGATGTCGCTGCAAGCTGGCTGATGACTCACTTATCAACATCCCCTCTGGTCATTTCACTTTTATCATTTTCAAGCAGTCTTCCAGTGGTTCTTCTGTCTATTCCCGCGGGCTTTTGGGCCGACAGCGGAGATCGTCGAAAAATTTTGCTTTTCGCACAAGCATTGATGGCAAGCTCTGCATTTTTCTTAGGGTTGCAAGCGGCGCAAGGCACTCTTTCTGAAATCATGATTTTGCTTTTATGTTTCTCGATGGGGATCGGCGTTGCATTGAATGGTCCCGCTTATCAAACGGTTCTTTCAGAGTTAGTACCTCAACACGAGCAGCAAAGCGCTGTGATGCTTTACTACATGGGACTGAACATTACGCGTGTCGTGGGACCTGCAGTAGGTGGATTAATTCTTGGATTCGCCGGAGCAAGTAGCGCTTTTTTTGTGAATGCGTTTTCATTTTTAGGTTTGATTTTCTATTATTGGATTTGGCCAATAGGTTCGAAAACAACTCATGCACCCGAGAAATTCACAGCGTACTATCAAAAAATCAATTCTCAAGATTGGAAGATTTTATTTTCAATTCACAATCTAAAATTGTGGGTGGAAATTCTTGCTGTTAGTTTTTCGGCGTCGGCATTGTGGGCTCTGTATCCCGTGCGTGGTCGTTTGGAGTTGCACCTTGAGTCCTTGCAATATGGTTCGCTCTTAGGGTGTTTGGGCTTTGGTGCATTCTTAAGCGCCATCTTCTCAAGACACCTTATGAACCCGCAAAGAACTTGGCAGTCGCTAAGTTTTGCTTATCTGGTGTTTGCAGCGGGGGAAACATTATTGGCACTAGCGGATGTTTACGTGATGGCATGCCTTGCGATGGTCTTAGGGGGCATTGGCTGGATCATCCTTGCGACTTTAATGAACATGAGTACGCGACAACTCAGCACGGCTTCGCACTTGAAAGCGACGATGCTTGGAGTCTTTCTATCTGTATTCTATTTAGGTATGTCATTAGGAAGCGTCACGTGGGGAGCCTTGGCAAGATTCTCGACGAGCTCCAAGGCTTTGTTAGTCTCGGCAGTGTTTTTGTCCTTGTGCTCAGTTTATAAGTACGTCCGCAAAAGTTAGAATTTTGCGGAAAGAAACAGCTGAGGTCCCCAGTACTGATAATTCATTGTTCCATTCCAGAGTCGCGCTTCCACGTCCACGTCTAGTGCGAACCAGTTCAAGGCAGCACCGACTCCGAAGTTGTCTGCAAACCAATAATCTGTGCTGATAGTCGCCGTAGCGACATTTCCTTGGTAGGTCTTATTGACCTGAGCGGTCTTGTAAGAGAAGAGGCCGATGTTGACGCCAAAATCCCATTTTGGATTGAAGTAGTAGACAAAGTCTGCACTGATGAGCGGCAGTGGACCATCGGCGGTGGCTTCGGCATCTCGGCTAGCATCTTCGTTTCCTAAAGATGAGCTCCCTATAATCGAGGCCTTCATGGTTGACCATTGAAGACCCAATCCTCCAGCAAGTTCCATCTCCGGGGTCTTAATAAAAGAATAGTAATAATAGAATGGAACTATTTGAAATTTAAATGAGGTGTTGATAGTGGCACTGACGGGGAAGACTTCGTCACCAATTTGGAGTTCCCGAGTGAGTGTTTTTTCTCCATTACGGTTAAATACAAAATAGCCAAGCTCTACACGATGTTTCTCGGCGAACCGCCAGCTGACGTCGGTGCGAACGACATTTTGTGTGGTATCTAGCCCTAAATCATCTTCGATACTGACTTCATCGCCGCGCCCCAGAGTGTCACTAGCAATGCCAAGTTTGGTTGTAAACGAAGGCAGAAAATATCCGATGTGAATCAGAAATTTTTCGTCTCCGGGGGCTATTTGAGCATTCGCCGGAAGAGAAGTGGTGCTGACTAAAACACAAGACGCAAAAATAAATTTATAAAGCTGTTTCATAGGCAAATCTTCAGTAGTTCACGGGCGGAATTCAAGAAAACAGAGGACCTATTGGAGGCCCTCTGCGAAGATACATGATCGCGATGATTGTCTTAGAGATTCTATTTAATATGACACTTTCTAAATTCAGCGGTGAGGATGTCGGTGTTAATCCATTTATCGAATGAGCCACCTTTGCCGTAAGGTGTGTCTTTGAAAAGATGTGCAATAACTTCCTTGAAATCTTCCGAATTTAAGACTGACTTAAAATTTGTATCATTGACGGTTAGAAGTTTCACGTCGGTTGTATAGACGCTTTTCCCAAGGTTGGCGGCAATCTTGTCCGAGGTTTCGCCTCGTTGAGAATACACAAAGACAACGTTGGTCTGACCAGAGTTCCTCTCGTGTTTGAGTTCTAAAAACTCTCCCCCGGGGAGGGTAATAAAACAACGATCATTATTCCCAGATTTTTTCTTATTGGCCGTTTTCGGTTTTTTATTTTCTTTAGGGGGTTTAGGTATCTTTGCAGGTGTGGGTGTCGGGGCTGGAAGATTTTCGACTGCCGACGCTGGTTTGAGAGGGACCGTGACGTGCAATGTGATGGCTTCATTCACAGAAACACCCATATAACTGACGTCTTGGATTTTGAAATCTGGAAGATTCAAATTAAAAACCGCAACGAGCTCTTCGCCGTCAATCCGATAAGTTCCAGAGACTTCTTTTTCAATCCCGCGGATGCGTATTTTTCCAACGCCTTTACCATCTTTTCCTTTTGCAGAAACAAGAACGGCTTCGGGGTGCTTATCGGTTTGAAGAAACTGTTTGGTGTGAGTATCGCGAAGTTCGATGCCGGTTTCTATGCCCTCAAGATTCACAACGATGTTCTGAGCTTCCACGGTGTCTCCGTTTTTCACGGCAAAGCCCTTGAAGCCATTTACTTTGGCTTTAAAAGAACCCGCAGGTCTAAGGGTGACGTCGACAACGGCAGTAGCTGCCCAGGTCTGGGGCGAGAACAAGAGAGCGACAATCGACACGCGCAAAAGTCGGATTGCAAACTTCATCAACAGGTCTCCATTCAAAAGCATATGGTAACTTTGTGTTCCGGCAAGAGGGAAGGAAGTTCCGGCAGGCTGGGCGCGGCTTTGTAGTTGTAAATCAGACGGACACAAATTGTGCGCATTTACAGAAAGAGGTGTCGAAAATCGATCTCAAATCGGATATAGCGCGTTTAAGGCTTGCCATTTTGGTCCCGCTCTTGCACCCTTGGGGGCAGTGAGGTGCTTCCATGCGACAGCTTCAAAATATTCTACTGGTTTTTTCCTTAGTAGCACCTCTTGGGGCATTGGCTTGGGGGCCGACTGGCCACAAGGCCACAGGCTATATTGCAGAAGCCAACCTCACTCCGGAAGCCCGTACGGCTGTGGTCAAGATTCTAGGGAAAACATTGTTGGCCGAAGCAGTTCTTTGGCCTGATATGGTTCGAAAACTCCCTGAGTACGCAGGAACGAAGGGCTATCACTTTGTCGATACGCCGGATGAATTCCGCGATCGAGAGCATCTTGATGCAAAAGAGATTTTGGAATTTCCCAAGCACAAAGCGGGAGCGCTCGAAGCTATTTTGAAATACAAAAAGTTTTTAGCAAAGAAAACCGGAAGTAAAAAAGATAAGACGGAAGCTTTGAAATTTCTGATTCACTGTATTGGTGATCTTCATCAACCTTTGCATAGTGGGTTTGACGGCGATGCTGGCGGCAATGCAATTCAGGTTAAATGGTTTGAGAACGACACCAACCTTCACCAGGTTTGGGATCGCGGCATTATCAGCGAATCGCGCAAAGAATTGTTGAAAAATGCGGGTAAAAAAGATCCAGGGTATCTTTATGCCGTCGCCATCTCAGAAGAGTACCCAAGTCCTCTGAAAACTGCAGGAACAGTCGGTGAGTGGTATCAAGAGTCGTTGGACGTGGTCCCTGCGGCTTACATAGGGTATGACGAAGATCAGAATGTCTACTTGCACCAGTATCAGAGCGTCGTTGATCTTCGCGTCCGTAAAGCGGGTCTTCGTATTGCGTACACTTTGAATGAGATCTTTAGCACGTCAGACAAAGATTTGCTGATCGATATTTCTGCCGATGATATCAAGAAATTCTTTCAAGGTCTTGATACTTTGATCCAAATCGGCCCGATCGACGAATAAGCCGAATCAAGAAGTTCATTATTCGAATAAAAGCTCTTGATAGAGCTCCAAGGGCATTCTAGAAATGTCTTTATGAAATTAAATTCGATTATTTTCCACACAAGTCGTTTGTCTGAAATTCGCAACTTCTATGAAGAAAAACTTCAGCTTTCGACGGGAACTTACGTCCGCGAAAATCAAACGGTTCCTGACTATTCAGACTCTTACGTGAATTATTATGTCGATGGCTCTTTGCTCTGCTTTGAAGCTGGGGAAGACCGCACTGATATCGGTACGATAGTACTCAGTGTTCCAGACTTCACAGGCTATCGCACGCGTATAGAGGCGGCGGGAGTCTCTGTTCTTTCGGGCAATAGCCAGTACTTCAAGATCAAAGATCCAGAAGGAAGATCTATTATTGTTGAGCCGGTCCGTTAGTTGCCGAGCACGAACGAGGATCAGTGGACGCGGAACCAGTCGATATTGATGCACGCAAGTTTTTCGGAAGAGCTTTGCGAGACTCGCTTTGAAAGTTTCTGAATAAAATCAAGACACATCTTCTTCACTTCAGCAATATCACTTTCAGCCAAAGTAACAGGCGCCGAGAACGCTAATTCGTCCGTTTGTAGGCGGGGATGTCTTTCCAGAGCCTTCATGCGCCAATTCATATGATGACGACTGACGAGCGGTGAATCTGAGGGCAAGAATGTGTTTTGCGGCCCGCGATCCAAAGTCTTATCGTCTTTTTCAACGACGAGTCCGCGAGAAATTAAGAACTGCAAAACATTTTGCACAAGCTCCGGCGGCAGATTGAAATCTTCGGCCAAAGACTCGGCCGTGATATTTTTGCCAAGACCACTCGAGAGCCTTAGAGCCGAATAGTACCACTGGCTGTAGAAAAGTGCCTGATCGGCTTCACTCATGCTGGCGTAAGTCTGAACGCGGTTTTTAACTTTTTCGTTTTCAGTGCGAAGCTTTAGAAGTTTGCTTTCAATAAATTTTTTAAGTGAGCTGGAGCCTGCGCGGTCCCACTCAACAAGAGTCAAAAAATAATCTTTTTCAAGGTCATTCAGATTCATGAACTGCACGAGCGTGTAGGCCTGTTCCATCGAAAATGTTTTGTGACCTTTAAGAACTTGCGTAATCAAAGTTGGATGCACGCGCAGAGCTTCAGCCATCTTGAGTTTGTAGCCATGACCTTTACGAGGCTGGCTTTTCACAAAGCTTTCGAGAAATTCCCGATAATTCATGGATTCGAATAAGTTCATAAAAAGGACCTTTGTAGGACTAAGATTGACCAATAGGTAAATTATTGACCTAAAAAATGACAACGAAAATATACATTTAAGTAAAGTTTTGTAAGATCTTCTCTGGGTAGCCGGCGCACAAAAAAGGAATTGAACCTTAATAACAAAACATCAATAAGAGGACCCTATGATTAAAAAACTTATTTTGCTTCCTTTGATTCTCATCTCAGAATCCCTTTGGGCCAACGGTAATACCGGAGGCATGGACGGCGGTGGCGGCGGTACTTTACCCGCGTACCCAGTATCGGCTTCAGAAGTGCGCGAATTTGCCGAGATGGCTAAGTCGAAATTATATTATTTATTGAATGGATATGAAGATCCTGATGCGCATCTTTCAACGATTCCCTTACAGAAAAAGCTCTTTGGCGGTCCACGTAAGGCGCAAGAGGTTTTAAATGATCTTCGTTTGGAAGTTCGAGAAAACGCTCCTTGTTTGACTTCAAATGGAACTGAAGTCGATGCAAGCATTCATGCGCTGAAACCGAATACTATTTGTCTGAGTGCTGACCGAATCTCAAAAAAAATAGACAAGGCAATGGTAGAGCGAGAAGTTCTGGCTCTCTTAATGCATGAAGTGGCTCACTTTATGGGGGCCGACGAAGCTGAAGCGACAGAGCTTCAACAGGATATCGCTTGGAGAATAATGAATTCAGACTCTGGCGATGCGATCAACGAAGAAAAACTTAGAGATGAAATCAGTTACTTCTTTTGGAATTTGGCCGGGGGTATTGAGGCTGTAGAAGCAGGAAATTTTGTGGACGCAAATATGCGCCTTGACCTCGCACTATTTAGACTGACCACTTGGGAAGGCGAAGCTGTCGGGAAGAGTTATGTTTATAAACTCTATGGAAATCGTGAGTCGAACTATCTGTCTTTACTTAGAATTAAGGTTGTAAAGGCAAATGAATATATTAAGAGTTTGATCCCGGGTCCTGATCAGGAGAAAAATAAAATTCGTTATGAACTGCCATTTGAAGGGAGAGACTACTTCCTGAATAGCGATGACAGTTTTGATACAGACCCATACGCCGACGAGAAAATTATGAAATTGAAGTCTTCGCAAGACGCACTTAATTTATTAAAAGAGTTGGAAAAAGAGTATGCCGTTCGTCAGGTTTTCACCCAGCAAACTGCATTTGGTATGCGTGCGCCGATGCTCAATGGACATTTGACAATTCCGACCCAGAATCCATGGGAGAACTTTGTTGGCACCTACGCGGTTCAATCGGTCCAATGTGATGTCGAGAATGGATTCAATAAAGAGGTCGAGTTTCAAGTTTATAAGGCAGATGATAAATTGTATTTTAAGCGAGCGACGGCTTCTTCCTCGGGGAGCGATGCTATAGTGTTTGGTGCTTATCACGTGAACACATTCGTTACCAACTATGGTAAAACTTCGGATGGCGGTGCTTTCATGACCAATGAGAATGGCGGCAGTTGGTCTTCAAGGGGCTTTGGGGATACGCGATTCTCAGAAGTTCGTTTAAAAACGAACTCCGACAAAACCTTTGAGCTCACTCAAGTTTATAAATATCTGCCTCAAGATGTCAGCAAAACTGATTTTGTTCAAACCTGTGTCTACAAAGGCATCGTTCAATAGAACTTAGAAACTAAGCTCTTGATGGTGCCACTTTCCGAGGGGTCAGCTTTGATTGAAGTATTGACCCCAGAAAAGACCGAATTTTCTTTGAAAATCTCCATAGGAACTAGAGGGATAGCTCGGATAAGGTGTTTTTAGTCGGGGCGGCGCATAAACAAACCTGTAGAGAGGCCCTATGAAGCTCTCGTCACGGATTTACTATTGACCCCCAGCCCCCAGCGTTTTAAGACTATCGGATGCGAATTTCTCTTAAGAAATCATTAGCAACCTCGAATACTTCGGTCGTTCTCGCAACGACCACAACGCTGTCATAATGTCACAAGTTACAATTATTTTGCCTGATAATTCTACGAAGGTGTTTGATCACGAACCCTCGGCTCTTGAGGTGGCTCAGTCTATTGGTCCACGTCTTGCGAAAGAAACTCTTGGTGTGAAAGTTAACGGCGCAACTGAAATTTCAGATTTGCGTACGCCGCTCAAAGATCAAACGAAGATCTCTTTGGTGACGACGAAGTCACCAGAAGCCGTTGAAGTGATTCGTCATACGACTGCTCACGTGCTTGCAGAAGCTGTTCAACAATTGTGGCCTGAGGTGAAAGTCACCATCGGTCCTGTGATTGAAAATGGTTTCTATTACGACTTTGATTCTCCATTCCACTTTACCGAAGAGCACTTTGCCCAAATCGAAAAGAAGATGGCTGACATTGTTGCCAAAGATCTTCCGATCGTTCGCCAAAACTGGCCAATCCAAAAAGCAATCGAAACATTCAAAGGAATGAAAGAGCGCTTTAAGGTTGAACTTATCGAAGACCTTGCAGGTCGTGGCGAAAAAGAAGTGGGTATCTACTTCAACGGGGATGGTTGGTTTGACCTTTGCCGTGGTCCACACATTCAATCAACTGGTCAAATCAAAGCTTTCAAATTGATGGCAGTTGCTGGTGCATACTGGCGTGGTGATGAAAAGAATCCGATGCTTCAGCGTATTTACGCGACAGCCTTCGGAGATAAAAAAGAACTCGATCTTTACCTTCACAATTTGGAAGAAGCGAAAAAACGCGATCACCGTAAGCTTGGTAAAGAATTGGGACTATTCCACTTTCATGAGTGGGCTCCGGGTTCTCCGTTCTTCACTGGCAAGGGTGCGACTGTTTACACGCAACTTCAAACTTACATGCGTGAGTTGTACTTTGAGTATGGCTACCAAGAAGTGATCACGCCGCAGATCTTTGATTCGAACTTGTTCGTTACTTCTGGCCACATGGCAAACTACAAAGAGAACATCTTCTTCACCCGCGTGGATGAAAGAGATTTCGCAACAAAGCCAATGAACTGTCCTTCGCACTGTCTGCTGTTTAAGTCAGAGCCACACTCTTACAAACAATTGCCACTGCGTATGGCGGACTTTGGTCGTTTGCACCGTTTTGAGAAGTCAGGGGCGATGCATGGCTTGACCCGTGTTCGTACCTTCTGCCAAGACGATGCTCACATTTTCTGTATGATCGATCAAATGCAGACCGAGATCGCAAGCTTCATGAAGCTTCTGAACCAAGTCTACAGCCAGCTCGGCATGAACAACTACAAGATCTTCCTGTCTACGCGTCCTGAAAACCGTATGGGAAGTGACGAGGTTTGGGATAAGGCCGAGGGTGCTTTATCTAAAGCATTGGACAGCTTGAACCTGCCATTTACGGTGAATCCGGGCGATGGGGCGTTCTATGGTCCAAAATTGGACATCATGTTCGTCGATGCTTTGAATCGTCCATGGCAATTGGGTACACTACAGGTGGACTTCAATTTGCCGGAAGCTTTCAAATTGGAATACGTGGGCGAAGACAATCGCGAGCACCGTCCAGTAATGCTTCACAGAGCGATCCTGGGATCTCTCGAGAGATTCATCGGGGTTTATCTTGAGCATACGGCAGGACACTTGCCACCGTGGTTGGCTCCAACCCAAGTTATGATCTTAAACATTACAGACCGTGTGAACGGCTTCTGTGAAGAGCTGCAAGGTTTGTTGAAAGACAACAAGGTGCGTGTTGAGTTTGACAACCGCAACGAGCAGTTGAAGTTTAAGATCCGCGAAGCTCAATTGCAGAAAGTGCCTTACATGGTCATCGTTGGTGACAAAGAGGCCGAAGCAAAAACAGTTTCTTTGCGTCTCAGAGATGGCTCTGAACACAAAGGCATCGCGGTAAATGATTTATTGAAATTGATTACAACAGATATTAACGAACGAAAATTGCAGTCCTCATTAATGAAGGAAGCTGCAACTTAAACAAACCCTGGAGGTTTCCCATTAGCAAGTTCGAAGGTAGAAACGATTTTAGAGGCGGAGGACAATTCCGTGGTAAGAAAGACTCTAAAGACTCGTTGCGAGTAAATCGCGAAATCCGTGCGCAACAAATCCGCGTTATCGATGACGAAGGAAATATGTTGGGCGTGATGACAGTTCCAGAGGCGTTAAGAATCGCTGAAGATAGAGGCCTCGATCTTCTGGAGATTGCACCTACAGCAACTCCTCCTACTTGCAAAATCATGGATCATGGCAAGTGGAAGTACGAAAATAAAAAGAAGGCAGCTGCTGCTCGTAAAAAGCAAGTGATTGTCAGCGTGAAAGAGATCCAAATGCGTCCACGCACGGATCAACATGATTTTGAAACTAAGATGAACCATGCTCGCAGATTCCTTTTGGATGGCGACAAGGTGAAAGTAAATCTTCGTTTCATGGGTCGTGAGATGGCCCATCAAGAGCTCGGTATGGAGCTTATGAACAAGGCTATCGACTTCGTGAAAGACTTGGCGATGGTGGAAGCGAATCCGAAGATGGAAGGAAAGCAAATGTTCCTTCTCTTGGCTCCGGATCCACTTAAGATCAAGGACTACTTGAAGGCTCATCCGAACAAGTCTAAGCAAGATACAAAAGAACTTGCAGAGCTTGAAGAGGAAGAAGAGCACGACGAAGAAGATTAAGCTCGTCGGGTTAACGCCGAAATAGAATACAAAATTCAAGTTGCCGGACTTTAAAAAGTCTAAAATAAAAACCGGGGTTTAAAAGACTCCGGTTTTGTTTTTTTTAAACCCCACACAAAGGAGAAGAAAATGACAACAAACATGGCCTGGATCGTACTTGTGATTGCTGGAGTGTTGGAGTTTATCTGGGCGGCGGGATTGAAGCAATCCGAAGGGTTCTCAAAGCTGTGGCCTTCGGTCTTTACTATTGCAGTGATGGCGGTGAGTTTTTACCTCTTGTCGCTATCGATGAAGGTTTTGCCAATCGGCGTGTCTTACACGGTGTGGACGGGAATTGGTGCCGTTGGTTCAGTGGTAGTGGGATACTTTTTCTTTCATGAGTCCATGTCAGTGATGAAGCTTCTGTGCTTGGCGCTGATTGTTGGCGGTATTCTGGGACTTAAGTTCGCAGAAGGATAAATACGAATTTATTGTTGGGATTGTGCCCGCGAAGAACGTATTGGATTTCTTCGTGGGCTTTTTTTACGACGTTTTTTTATTTGTTTCCGAGACTCTCGTCCATATTGCGAAATTCCAAAAGAAGTGCGATTTGGAATTTGCTGATGAATATGAGACAAAAAATTCATGAGCAAAAGTAAGTATTGGATTTCTGCAAGTCTTCTCACTCTTTCCGTTATATTTTTGTTTGCTACCTGCCTTCCAGGCCTGAGTCAGATGTGTGGCATTTCGTCGGAACGAATGCTAGCTTACGTGTTTATGCTGGTGGGTATTTCGGTTTTTTACTTTGGTCTTTTGCGCCCGCACTGGTTCGCTAAACAGATCATTCCTACTCACAATCCTATCAAGTTCAAGGTTTCTAAAAAGACGTCTTTCAAGGTTTCCCTGAAGGATGATTCTTACTTTTGGAATCTGTTTCCTTATGCCTTGTTTTTCACTTTTGGTGGCGTAGCCTATCTTTTGTACCCCAGTCCTTACAGTCTTCTGGTGGCCTTTGTATGCTCGGCCTGGGTACGGATCCTCTACAAGTACGTCTAGAAGCTATCTCATAAACCCAAATCCTGCGTTGTTGCAGCGGGCTCCTGCCCTTGCCCTTCGGGCTAAAGCTCAGAAATAGCATCCTGCTATTTCTGTTGTCGTCGCAGTACAAGTTGTACAGCTTCCTCCTCACGCCTTGGCTTTGGATTTATGAGATAGCTTCTAAGGCCTAAAGAGGTCGCCTGTCCAAAAGCTATTCAATCAAAGCTCCTAAAAAAGCCTCTATTGAGCTTTAAAAAGGCCCCGGATTTGCTCTTAGGGGCCTGATGCCCATAGTACGTCTAATTCTTCTATTTTTAGGTCTCTTTGTCTTGGCCCCGGTTTGGGCCAAGGGGCCTTCATTGGACGTGGTTTTTGACCTCGATTGGACCCTTTTTTACCCCTCAAAAACAAGCCCTAATAGTAACAGCTTATCCTTTGGACCCGATTATTATGTGATGGCTGATGGGGCCGCACAAGTTATTGCTGCCCTTCATCGCGACGGTCATCGCGTGAGCCTTTTTAGTGGGGGTGAAGACGGGCGCAATCAAGCTTTGGCAGAGTACCTTCTTGAGAAGGTAAAGGCCCAAGGGGTCTCGGATTTTGCTTTTTATAAAGTCCTCAGTAAAAAAGACCTAACGCCGCGGCCAGGGGCTGCTCCCGACGCGCGCTTTAGTGAACGCTATATGAAGGATCTTTCAAAAGTAAACGAAGACTTATCACGGGTGGTTCTTGTTGATGATATGGACAAGTTTGCAGTCCGAGGCCAAGAGAAGAACATGTACTTTCTAGGCACAACCTATGCCTATCACGAGAGCTTCAATCCTCAAATGCAGGGCGCGTACGATCCTCCGAATGAGGCCGAGTGGCTGCGGGAGCGCCGTAAGATTATGACTTTCTATCAAGCCTTCAAAGCCGCCAGTACACAGGCTGTGGGGGATGAGTTTCTTCCAAGCCTTCGGGCCTTAGCTCGAGGGCGACCTCTTTGTTCAAAGGTATTCTCCAACTAGAGCGCGCGAGCACTCTCTAAGTCTTAGAGTGTTTGCTCTTTGTAAAGTCCTTGATCTTCAAGAGAAAAAAATAGATTCTAAGATCAATGAAAGTCCGTGAGCATATCGAAAAAGCCCAACAGGCAAAGAAGACCCTTTTTAGTTATGAAATCGTGCCTCCTCCACGCGGTAGATCGGTGAAGGATATCGTTGATGTTGTTGAAGTCTTGGCGCCGTTAGAGCCGCCATGGATTGACGTGACTTCTCATAGCTCGACGGCTTTTTTTCAAGAGAACAACGATGGCAGTATTCAAAAACGTACTTTGAAAAAGCGTCCGGGGACCCTGGGGATCTGTGGAGTTATTCAAAATCGTTTTAAAATTGATACAGTCGCGCATCTTTTGTGTTTAGGCTTTACCCGTGAAGAAACTGAAGATGCATTGATTGAGCTTAGCTTCTTGGGCATCGAGAATGTTTTGGCGCTTCGTGGAGATGCGCCTAACTTTCAAAAGAAGGCCCGTGCTGATCGTACGATGAATAATTATGCGGCGGATTTAGTGTCGCAGATTCAGGATCTGAATACCGGTAAATTTTTGGACGAGCTAGAGAAATCAGAAGCTCTTAATTTTGGAGTAGGTGTTGCCGGCTACCCAGAAAAACACTTCGAGGCACCAAGTCTTAAAACTGATATCCAAGCGCTTAAGAAAAAAGTTGAAGCTGGCGCTGACTATATTGTGACTCAGATGTTCTTCGATAACAAAAAGTACTTCGAGTACGTTCGTCAATGCAGAGAAGCGGGAATTACAGTCCCTATCGTGCCAGGCTTAAAGATTTTAAAATCGGCAGCGCAACTCAAGAGTATTCCAAAAAATTTCTATATCGACTTGCCTGAAGGCTTTGTCGATGAGGTTCAAGACAGCCCCGCTCACGCAGCCGAGCTCGGCAAGCGTTGGGCAAAGAAACAGATCGAAGAACTCTTGGACTTCGGTGTTCCTAGTATTCACTTTTATGTCTTGAACGATGTTCACAGTGTTGCAGAGATCGTTCGCAGTTTTAAATAGTCCTAAGACAGTTAGAAGATAATCGCCTATGAAAAAGTCCGCTTTGCTAGTTGAGTTAGAACAAGCCCTTCGTGAACGTCTGCTCTTTTTGGATGGCGCCATGGGAACCATGGTGCAGTTACACAAGCTTTCTGAAGCGGACTATCGTGGTGATAGATTTAAGAATCACACTAAGGACCTTAAAGGCAATAATGACCTATTGGTGCTTACCAAGCCACAAGTGATTTATGACATTCACTATCAGTATCTGGCTGCAGGCGCTGATATTATTGAAACCAACACTTTTAACGGCACTTCCATCGCGCAAGCCGACTATGAGCTATCTAACATTGTCTATGAATTAAATGTCGAGGCCGCAAAGCTTGCAAAAAAAGCCTGCATAGATTTTGAGAAGGCAACAGGTAAAAAGACGTACGTGGCAGGAGCCATTGGTCCCACGAATAAAACAGCCTCTTTAAGTCCTGACGTGAACAACCCAGGTTATCGTGCGGTTACCTATGATGAGCTAAAAGCCGCATACAGAGAACAAGTCTTGGGCCTCTTGGATGGGGGAGCAGATATTCTTTTGCCCGAGACAACATTTGATACGCTAAATTTAAAGGCTGCCCTTTTTGCTATTGCTGAAGTTGAAGAAGAGCGTAAAGAGAAACTCCCACTCATGCTCTCTGTAACAATCACCGATTTGTCGGGTCGTACGCTTTCGGGGCAAACTGTTGAAGCCTTTTGGAACTCGGTCCGTCACTCAAAACCTTTAAGTGTGGGGATTAACTGTGCACTTGGGGCTAAAGAAATGCAGCCCTACATCCGCGAGTTATCTCGAGTATCGGATTGTTATATTTCTTGTTATCCAAACGCAGGATTGCCAAACCCATTAAGTGCCACGGGCTACGATGAGACTCCAGAGTCTTTGGCCTTCCAGTTGGGACTCATGGTGGAAGAAGGCATAGCAAATATTCTTGGCGGCTGCTGCGGAACGACGCCTAAGCATATTGCCAAAATCGCCGAAATGCTGAAAAACCATAAGCCGCGTCCAAAGCCTGAAAATCCTCATCCAGGAATGAAACTCAGTGGTCTTGAACCTTACAATCTGTCGTGGGACCGCGTTCGTAGTTTTGTCATGATTGGCGAGAGAACCAATGTTACAGGCTCGCCGAAGTTTTCAAAGCTCATCAAAGAAGACCGTTATGACGAGGCGATCACAGTAGCTCGAAGCCAAGTCGAAAGCGGTGCTAATATTTTGGATGTCAATTTTGATGAGGGCATGATTGATGGCCCGCAGGCGATGACTCGCTATATGAATCTCATAGCTGCAGAGCCTGATGTTGCCAAAGTTCCTATCATGGTCGATTCCTCAAAGTGGGAAGTCCTTGAAGCGGGTCTGAAATGTCTTCAAGGAAAAGCCATTGTGAACTCTATTTCGCTCAAAGAGGGTGAAGAAGAATTTTTAAGGCAAGCCCGTCTTATTCAAAGATATGGAGCCGCAGTAGTCGTCATGGCTTTTGATGAGCAGGGACAGGCGGCAACAAAAGCGGATAAGATCCGCATCTGTGAAAGAGCCTATAAACTTCTTGTTGAAAAAGCTCAGTTCGATCCGGCAGATATTATTTTTGACGCCAATATTCTGACTATTGCCACTGGCATGGAAGAACACAATGGCTATGCCGTAGATTTCATCGAGGCCGTTAGCGAAATCAAAAAACGCTGCCCAGGAGTTTCTACTTCGGGTGGGGTGTCCAATTTAAGTTTTAGCTTCCGTGGTAACAATAAGGTGCGAGAAGCTATGCATAGCGTGTTTTTATATCATGCGATGCAAGCGGGCCTTGATATGGGGATCGTCAACGCCGGTATGCTGGAAGTCTACGAAGAGGTCGAACCATCACTGCGCAAACTCGTCGAAGCGGTCGTTTTAAATCACAGCACCCAAGCTGCCGAAGAGCTTTTGCAAGTAGCAGAGCAGTACAAAGGCGAAAAGTCTTCCGAAAAAACGGTGTCGGAAGATTGGCGTGCATTGAGTCTGCAAGAACGTATTACTCATGCCTTGGTGAAAGGCATTGATACTTATATTGTCGAAGACGCAGAAGAAGCACGTCATGGATTGGGACGTCCATTAAACGTCATCGAAGGTCCTTTGATGGAAGGCATGAAGGTCGTGGGCCGCCTTTTTGGCGAAGGCAAAATGTTTTTACCGCAGGTGGTGAAGAGCGCGCGGGTAATGAAAAAAGCGGTAGCGTACTTAGAGCCTTTCATGGAAGAAGAAAAAAAGTCCAAGACAGGGTTGCAAAGTCAGGGGACCTTTGTCATTGCAACGGTAAAGGGTGACGTACACGATATCGGAAAAAATATCGTTTCGGTGGTTCTTGCCTGCAATGGCTATAAGGTCGTGGACCTTGGAGTGATGACGCCAGTACAGAATATTTTGAAAGCTATTGAGGAACATCAAGCAGATATGGTGGGGCTCAGTGGTTTGATTACACCATCTCTTGATGAAATGATTTTCAACTTAGGTGAGTTCCAAAGAGCTGGTTTGAAATTACCGGTCCTTATTGGCGGTGCTACTACAAGCCGAGTGCACACGGCCGTGAAGTTAGATCCACACTACAAAGGGCCTGTCGCTCACGTTGCGGATGCGTCTTTAGTCGTTGAGGTTTGTAATAAGCTTCTAAGTCCGAACTCTCGTGAAAGTTACTCTCAAGAGAATAAAGAGAGCAATAAAGTTCTCCGTGAAAGTTATCTGAAATCCCAACAAGATGCTCGTGTTTTGACGGTGCCTGAGGCTCGTCAAAAGAAGTATCAAGAAAACTGGCAGCAAGTGCACATTGCTAGTCCCACACGTAAAGGTGTCTTTGAGATGCCGCTCAAGTTGGAAGAGGTTGCGGAATATATCGACTGGGGACCTTTCTTCTGGGCATGGGAATTAAAGGGAAGTTTCCCGCAAATTTTGAAATCAGAAAAATACGGTGTGGAAGCGACGAAGCTGTATGAAGACGCAAAGGCACTTCTTCAGCAGATGATTCGCGAGAAGCGTGTTCAACCTAAAGCTCGTGTTGGAATATTCTCAGCCCATGCCCAAGACGAAAATGTCTTCGTAAAAGACACTTCGGGCCGGGTGTTAGAGACCCTGCACTTTGATCGTCAAACTCGCGAAAAGGTTGCGAACAAAGATATTTATTATTCGCTGGCGGATTTCGTTGCTCCCGAACATGGTCCTCAAGATCATATTGGCTTTTTTGTTGTGACAGCAGGTTCTGAAGTCGATGTGATGGCGAAAGAATTCGAAAAAAACCACGACGATTATAACTCTATTTTAGTTAAAGCTGTCGGGGACCGTCTTGCAGAGGCATTGGCAGAGTATACCCATAAGCAAGTACGCCAGATTTTTGGTATCCACGAAAATTTGAGCAATGAAGAGTTGATTCAGGAAAAGTATCGTGGAATCCGCCCCGCACCTGGGTATCCTGCGTGCCCGGATCATAGTGAGAAAAGCAAGATCTGGAGACTGCTCGATGTTGAATCTCAAACTGGTGTGAGCCTGACTGAAAACTTCGCAATGACTCCTCCGGCCAGTGTTTGCGGATATTACTTTATGAGCCCGAACGCGAAGTACTTTGCTATTTAGCTTTACGTGAGAGCCATGCTCCTAAACAAAAACAGTCTAGTCGAGCTCTTGAAAAACAAGAGCAAATACTTCATCCTATAAATAGATGAGAGATTATGACCTCAGCTATCACTTCGATGAAAGCCTCCACGAGATTCCTAACAATGCGACGGATATGGATTTGTACGTTCATGAAATGAAAACGGCTCTGACGACCGTGCAAGATCCCATTGAAAGAGTCAAAACTTTGGGACAAATCGGAGTCTACTTACGAATCATGCGCGAGCTGGAAGAAGCTCAGGATTATTTCCTAAAGGCCCTCGAAATTATCGAGAGACATAGCCTTGATCCTGTTCTTAGAATTCAACAACAGATGCGCTTAGCTCATGTCCATCAATGGCTCGGGGATTTTGAAGTTAGCAATAAAATTTTTGAGGACCTTTTAAAAGAGTCCGAACAAAAAGATTTCGGACCATTGCAGTCATTCTTGTGGCAGCATATGGGAAAAAACTATTTCGATCAGCTACGTTGGCGCGAGGCTCACGACTGTTTTGAAAAAGCCCTTTCTCTTCGTATCGCCAGCAAGGCTCCCGAAGATCAGATTAGTTCCTCTCGGGAATCTGCAAAAGCTGCGCTACAAAGAATGAACTAACGACATAAGCACGTGACGTCGCCGCGGCGATCTCCGCGTCCCCATTGTTGGCAAATGCCACTGCGGCCGTAAGGTGGCTGGGGATCAGTGACGCAAACAGCACCGACATTTTTGCCATAACAAAACATATCGCTGCTTTTTCTGCAGCGAGAAGTCGTGGTCTCGACCACATCACTTAACTCCTCATCGCTCAGAGGAATTCCTTGCAGCGGGGATTCTGACGAGGTCTCATATGCTAGGGCAATGAGGGGAATCATAGAAAGCATTAGCGCCAATTTTTTCATAAGTTCTCCATGTTGATGGACACATTATAGGGGAACTGAAAAATCTTGTCCCCTCAGAGGTTAGTTCATTTTTGGAAGAAAAGGTCAAAGCCCAGTCATGCACCTTAGTGAAGAAAACAGAGATGATAACTCGAAGACGTTCTTCAAGGAGGCTTGTAATGACAAAAGTATTACTAACAGTATTCCTATTCTTAGGAATGAGTTCTTTTGGGAGCGCCCGAGAACTCGACGATGAATCTTCAGTTACGAATCGGCAGATTAAGGGCACGATGGTTTTGCGGGTTGATAAACGGACTCACAAAGCGGAATACGTCAAAACCGACGACGTAATGACTTCCAAAGAAAAAGCGAAAAAATTTGCGAAGACTGCAAAATTTAAAAGAGTTCCTGCGAGCAACATCAAGTCAGAGCTTGATCACGACAGCGGAGCTTCCAGCTGGTATTTCTATAACAACCAGTATGATGGACGCTATGGCCGAGACGGCTATGATGGTCGCTATAACGATGGCTACAATAACGGCTACTACAATAATCCTTACTGCAACTACTACGGTAACAACTATCAATCTTATTACTACTACAGCAATAGCAACTATAATTACTATTACTACGGAAACTGCTATTGGAATCGTGGCTATAACTGCGGTTACTACTAGCCATTTATTTTTTGAGAAATTCGCGAAAAAGCCTTGGTGATCCCAAGGCTTTTTTTGTTCTAACTGCATCTGTCGAACACTCGAGGCGCAATAAACAAAGAGGCGAAGCGGCATACCCGTGAAATCGCTTAAAGATCTACTTACTTATTCTAATATGGGCATACAATTGCGATAAAACATGAGGTGATCTATTAGGGTACTTCTAGGGATTTTCCTATTTTTGTGTTTGCAAACAGCTTCTGCCAAGGAAGTCGTAAGGCTCTCTACAGGCGAGTGGTCTCCGTATATTTCTGAAAATCTAGAGAACAAAGGTATCTTGTCACAGATCGCAACCGAAGCTTTTGCGCAAAAAGGAATAGAGCTCACGCTGGATTTTTTCCCATGGGGAAGAACGACACAACTATCAAAATCCGGAGAGTGGGACGGAACTTTGGCTTTTATTCGCCTGAGCGAGAGAGAACCATTTTACCTTTTTACGGACCCTATCTATGTGGGCCACTATGCTTTCTTTCATCTGAAAAGTTACCCTTTTAAGTGGAAAGACTATGGGGATCTAAAAAATGTTCTGATCGCATCAACCATCGGTTTTGGTGGTATGGGCGAAGAGTTTATCAAGGCCGAGAAAGACGGAACGATCAAAGTTCTACGTCTGCAATCCGATACGCAAAGTTTCAACATGATCATGGCAAAACGCGCGGAGGTGGTTCCGAGCGATGTCGAAGTCGGCTATGTTTTGGCCAAAAAACTTTATGGCAAAAACGCGGATTTGATGACTCATAATTCAAACTATATTGTGAAGTCCGAATATCGGGTGGCCATTTCTAAAAAAGCAAAAAATGCGCAAGCGTTGGTCGATAAATTTAACGAAGGCCTAGCTCAGCTTCGTAAATCAGGACGCTATGATGAGATTTTGCGAAGCTGGTATGGCAAACCTATCTACAAAGACGCCGTTCCTGCCGACTATCTGAAGCAGAATCATACGGCTAAAAAATAGCAGCAGGAGGCCTCGGATTATTCCAAGGCTGTTTTTAGATCTTGTACCATTTGATCAGCGATAGCTTCATCGATAGGGCCAATGAGCGGGTGATTGCCGAGGCCGTGGCCTTTGCCTGGATGCAAGTTGAAACGTACATGGCTTTTGATCTTCCAATTGTATTTTTGAAGGTAAGCCTGCTCACGAAGACCCGGAGTTTGTGAATCTCTGTCACCATTATGAATAAGGATAGGTCCTTGGAAATCAGCCAGTAGACGAAGCACAGGCGTCGTTTCGCTGAACCACATTTTCCAATACTTGTAGGAAGCGAATACAAATGAGTTTGTTATATATGGTGCCTTGTCGTCTTCGAGAAGAACGGCTTTACGATATTGGGTATACTGACTACGCAGTAGCGTGCGCTCCTCTTCTTTTTTCCAAGAGCCTTCCGGGTGAAGGAACTGATCGGGCTTTCCAAAGATAATGAGATTTGAAGTTAGAAAGCCTGCTTGAATCTCCTCATTGGTCAAAACTTCGTCTTTGTTTGCGTCTAGCTCAAACATGTATTCAAAAATACGATCGGCCATCTGCCATCGAATCATGGTCACGGGACTTTCAAGCATCGCACCCATGAAAAGAAGTGTCTTTGGCTGAACTCGTTTTTCTGAAACTAGTTTTGCAACATTATAAGTACCTTCGGAGTGACCTAAGATTCCAAAGCGACCGGCATCTACTTGGGGTTGCGTGAGGGCATAAAGATAGACGCTCTCGATATCTTCCTGAATATTTTCGGAAGTCACTTCAGCACGAATTTTTTGATCAATACATTTAGCGCCGTCTTCTTTGGCTTTGATATCGCAAAGGACACCGCGGTAGTCATAGCGAACGGTGATCACGCAGTTTTGGGTAAAGCGCTTGGAAAGGTCTCTATAGATATAGTCGCGCTCGGTCCCAGATTTGCCCGCAAAACCATCACGGTAGATGAAGCCGGTCCCACTGACGATGAGGACCGAGGGAAGTTTTTCAGGCCCGCAGTCTGCGGTGGGGTAGTCAATTTGCCCGGTGATGTGGGTTTTAAGGTCCTTAGAGGGGATTGAAAACTCCACCCCGCGGAAGGCTTCGGCCTGGAGGCTTGAAAGTATTAGCCCAGTAATTATCAATACTTGCTTCATGCGATCTCCGGTTTTAAAGGTCCTTATTTCTAAATAGATTCTTGTGAAAGCGCCATAAATTACTGCGGCGCATATAATTTATGCAAATTTGGTAATTTACAAACGCTCTAAACCCCTAAAAAAGCTTGCCTTTCAACACGCCACATCCTAAAACAGACAGCTCTTATGGCTGGTAAAGGCTTCGGACAAGTACTTGGGAAAACTCCCAGGGCGCCTTATCGGAGGAAGGTACAATTATGAAAATGCGTACGCATTCGGGCGCTAAAAAGCGCATGAAATTGGTCGCTGGCGGCACCAAAGTTAAAAAGAAAAGCACACGTCTTCGCCACTTGAACTCTCACATGAGCTCAAAAACAAAAAGACAATTGGGTAAAACTTCTTACGTAGAAACAGCAAATTTGCTTCAAGCAAAACGTTGCTTGGTGTTCTAAGTAAATCATCTCTCATAAATAGATAATTCGGAGTAAAAAATGGCTCGTGTAAAAAGTGGTAAAACAAACCGCGCTCGTCACAAAAAAGTATTAAAAAGAACAAAAGGTTACTACTCAGCTGGTTCTCGCTGCTACATCCATGCAGTAGAGAAAAATGACCACGCACTTCAGTACGCTTACCGTCATCGTAAGATGAAAAAGCGCAACTTCCGTGCTTTGTGGAATCAACGTATCAATGCAGCAGCTCGTTTGAACGGCACTACATACTCTCGTTTGATCGGTGGCTTGATTAAAGCTGGCGTTCAAGTTGACCGTAAAGTGTTGGCTGATCTTGCGATCACTGATGCAGCAGCGTTCACAGCTCTTTGCAAACACGCTATTGCATAAAGCTTTGAGTTCGTTGACATGTCTGAGTCCTCATCGCAATTCGAAAAAAGAAAACAAGATCATATTCGAATCGCACTAGACCCTCGCTCACAAGCAGAGGGTCTTTCAGGCCTCGACAAGGTACAACTTACTCATGAAGCGCTTCCAAATATGAATTTTGAAGAGGTCGATTCGTCGACCTCTTTTTTTTCGACTAAGCTTTCTGCTCCTTTCTTTATTAGCTCCATGACTGCCGGTCATGAGCAGGCTCCTGAAATCAATGCTCGCTTGGCACGATTGAGTGCTGAAAAACAAATCCTGATGGGCGTTGGTTCTCAACGTCGCGAATTGGCTGATTCAGAAGCTCGTAATGAGTGGAAAGAAGTCCGTAAGCAGGCGCCTCGGGCATTGCTGATGGGAAATCTGGGAATTGCCCAGATTATTCGAACTCCAGCAGATCAAGTTCAAGCATTGGTTGAATCTTTAGAGGCCGTAGGCCTTTTCATCCACTTGAATCCACTTCAGGAATGTCTACAGCCTGAGGGGACGCCGGAGTTCCGTGGTGGCTATGAGGCCATCGAAAAGCTCACCAAAAAACTTTCAATCCCAGTCATTGTCAAAGAAGTGGGCTGTGGTTTTTCCCAGGACACGCTTAAACGGCTCTATAGCCTGGGAATTCATGCTGTGGACGTGAGCGGCCTTGGTGGTACTCATTGGGGTCGTGTTGAGGGATATCGTTCTTCTGAAGAAGAGCTTTTATTCCAGGTGGCGAAGACTTTTGAAAACTGGGGTCTTTCGACAGTCCAAAGTTTACTGAACGCTAAAGAAATCAGTGAAAAAATCCCAGTATGGGCTTCTGGAGGCGTGCGCGACGGTCTGCAAACTGCTAAGTTGTTGGCAATGGGTGCAGATCTGGTAGGCATTGCTCAGCCATGGCTCAAAGCAGCTTTAGAAAATGAGAAAGCTGTCGCAGAATTGTATGAGAAATTGCTACTTGAGGTGAAGATCGCCATGTTCTGTACAGGTGTGCAAAATGTGGGTGACTTCAAAACAAAGAGGGTTTGGAAATGGCACGAACACTAAGTGATATTTTTAAAGGCTTCTCGAAACTCACACGTCGTGAGCGCTTGAACGCGCTTGCTGAAACCGGCGTGCTTGAAACCCGTGATATTGATTTTCTTGAAAAGGGCGGTCTGAAGGACACAACCCTTGGTGAAAAGTTCATCGAAAATGTGATTGGTTATTTCCAAGTGCCACTTGGAGTTGCTACGAACTTCCGTATCGATGGCAAAGACTATGCAATCCCAATGGCCGTTGAAGAGACCTCGATTGTTGCTGCTGCCAGCAAGACCGCAAAATGGATCCGCGACTCTGGCGAGATCACCACAGAAGTAGTGGGTGCCGAGATCATCGGTCAGATCCAGTGCGCGCACGTCGCGGACTATATCGCTTTTGAAAAAGTTCTTTTGTCTCAAAAAAGTTATCTGATTGAAATTTCAAACCGCGAAGTGGCTTTCGGGCTTGTTCGTCGTGGTGGTGGTGTAACGGATATTTCTGTTCGCCGTGTACCTCGTGGTGATGGCACTGATATGGCCGTTGTGCATGTGATGATGAATCCTTGCGATGCCATGGGTGCAAACATCATCAATCAAGTGTGTGAATACTTGAAAGAGCCGATCGAGCAATTTACTGGTGAAAAAGTCACGATGTGCATTCTTTCAAACTTAGTGGACACAAAGATCACACGTTCCGTAGTGGTATTGAATGACATTGAGCCAGAGCTTGCGCAAAAAATTGAAGAAGCTTCTTTGTTTGCGCAGCAAGATCCATATCGTGCAGCAACTAATAACAAAGGCGTTTTGAACGGTATTGACCCTATTTTGATTGCGACTGGCAATGACTGGCGCGCGGTTGAAGCGGGAATTCATGCTTATGCTGCTCGTGATGGCCAGTATCGCTCGATCACTAAATGGAAACGTGACGGCACGAAGCTTGTCGGTGTGTTTGAAGCTCCGTTGATCGTGGGTACTGTTGGTGGTGTAACTACGTTGCATCCAACGGCTGCGATGTGCATGAAAATGCTCGGCGTTGAGTCTGCGAATGAATTGTCTCGTATTATTGCCTCTGTAGGTCTTGTGCAAAACTTGGGCGCTTTGAAAGCTCTAACGACAGTTGGAATTATCGAAGGTCACATGAAGTTACACATTAAGAACCTCACTTTAGGTGCGGGCGCAGAAGAACGCGAGATTCCAATTGTGCAAAAGAAGTTGGAAGAGATCTTGGCGATTCGCAAGCGTATTTCATTGAGCAACGCGATCGACGTTCTAAAAGAGTTGCGCGCTTCTCAGCAGCAATCTCAGTAACCAAGGAGCTTGATTGTCTTCCTTGGTCCTTTCGGTTCCCGGAAAAAGCTTTTTAGCAGGTGAGTACTTGGCCCTCAAAGGAGGTCCGAGTCTCATCTTTGCTTCAAAACCTCGTTTTGAACTTGTTGCTAGCAAAGGCAGTGGGAAAGTTGAAGGATTTCACCCAGAGTCTCCAGCGGGAAAACTCATTCGTGATCATCAGGATTTTTTTAGTCAGCAAGACTTAAGATTTGTAGATCCTCATGCCGGCCGCGGAGGCTGGGGCGCTTCGACGGCTCAGTTTTTGACGGCCTTTGTGTTAAATGAATGGCGTGAATCCTGCGAGCTTGAAACTTTGAAGTCTTTAAGTATTTCTCGACTTCTGGAGTCTTATTGGAAATACGCGTGGGATGGTCAAGGCCAGCGCCCGAGTGGTTCGGACTTAGTGGCTCAGTATAAGGGCTCTTTGACCTTGTTTGAAAAGCGTACGGGGATTGTCGCGGTTCACGGTTGGACTTTTGCCGATATTGATTTTGCGTTGATTCCAACAAACCACAAGCTTGCGACCCATGAACATCTGAAAGTTCTTCCGGATTTTGATGAGTCTACTATTGAACAGGCAATGAGTGTGATTCGGTCTGCTATGCAAGCAAGTGACAGTGCCGAGTTTGTAAAAGGAATTCGTACGAATGCTCAGGCATTAGCAGATTTGGGTTTGGTGGCTAGCCACACTAAAGACCTTTGCAAAGAGCTTTTGCAAAAGCCTGGCGTCCTTGCAGCTAAAGGTTGCGGCGCTATGGGGAATGATGTTGTTTTAGTCGTCTATGAGAAGTCTCATCAAAAAGACTTCAAAGATTTTGTCAGTTCTAAAGATTTGACCCACGGTTTAGAGATTCAAGTGAAGGAATAGTTATGACATCGATTTTGGCTTCGGCCCCTTCCAATATTGCGTTAATCAAGTACATGGGGAAAATCCAAACCCAGGGCAATCTGCCGACGAACGCTTCTTTGTCCTATACCTTAGATCATCTTCGTACGTTCGTGCGATTGACTCCGCAGGTAGGCAGCCAAGACACTTGGTCAGCTTTAGATGGTGATGAGTACGAACCAATGCGTTTGTCTGATAAAGGACGTGAACGTTTCTTGGCGCATCTGAAAATGTTAAAAACGAAGTGGGGCGTTGAGCAGAGCTTCATGGTCGAATCTGCAAATAACTTTCCTTCCGACTGTGGCCTTGCAAGTTCTGCATCTAGCTTCGCGGCTCTGACTATGGCAGCGGCCCAGATGTTTCAGCAGATTAATCCTCAACCTTGGGGCGCAGATCTTAAGCAGCTATCCAGTCTGAGCCGTCAAGGATCGGGATCTTCGTGTCGTTCTCTTTATACTCCTTGGGCTTTGTGGGCACAGGAATATGCGGAACCTCTTGAGTTTCCGTACAAGAAATTTCACCATCAAGTCATCATTGTTGAAGACTCTAAAAAAGAGGTCTCTTCAAGTGAGGCTCATAAACTTGTGGCGCAAAGTTCTTTATTTCCGGGACGGATTGAACGAGCTGAAAAAAGACTACAAGAACTGACGGCTTCGATGAAGTCGCAGGACTGGAAGAAAAGTTTTGAAATCGTGTGGGCTGAGTTTTGGGATATGCATGCTTTGTTTGCAACCTGTGCTCCGCCATTTATGTATATGACTGCGGGTTCTCAGAAAGTTCTCGAAGAAATTCTGCAATTCTGGAAACAGCAGGGCGACGGCCCTTTGGTGACTATGGATGCAGGAGCGAATGTACATTTCTTATGGCGCGAGGATCAAAAAGAAATGGCCCAAGCTCAAGAAAATCATTGGCAGCAGCTCTTTAGAGTGATTTCCTCAACGTAGCTTATGAAAACATACTCAACTCAAGTACCTGGTAAGTGGATTTTGGCTGGCGAGCACGCTGTGTTGCGTGGAGTGCCGGCATTGGTATTTCCGCTACGTTCCAGAGTTTTGGATCTAAGTTATGTTTGCACCACAGGTGCAAAAACGCTGAATTTGTATTTGCAAGGTGATCATGGCGAAGAATTGCAGCTTCTTGTTTGGGGTGTGATTGAACGTGCATGTGATCTAAAGAAAATGGACCGAACTTCATTGGTTGGCGATTTGACTATTAAAAGCTCTATTCCTGTCGGTGCGGGGATGGGGGCATCGGCGGCTTTGTGTGTTGCGCTGACCAAGTGGCTGAATTTTTTAGATCTTGTTGATGAAGCAGAAATGTTTGAGTTCGCGCGCACATTGGAGAACCTTTTCCATGGCGAGAGCAGCGGTGTTGATATCGCCGTGTCACTGAGTGGCCAGGGGCTTCATTTTGAACGCCAAGGCACGCGTCGTGTGCTGGAGCTGCAGTGGACTCCGCATTGGTACATTTCCTACTCAGGCAAACGTGGTGTGACTTTAGAGTGTGTGAACAAGGTTAAAGAACTCATCGCACAAAATACCGTTTTGGGTGCTGCGATTGATGAGCAAATGAAAATGGCCGTAATGACTTGCGAGCAAGCCCTAACTCAGCCTGATGAGAAAATGGGGCTCGAGCTTTTGAAGCAAGGTATTGAAAGTGCCGGTGAAGTTTTTGAAAGATGGGGCCTTACAGAAGGCGCTCCGAAAACTCATATGGAACTTCTTAAAAAATCCGGGGCGATTGCCGTAAAGCCAACGGGCTCTGGCGGCGGCGGTTATGTTTTAAGTTTGTGGATGACTCCGCCTCCTGCGGAACTTCTGCCTCAGCTCATTCCTTGCTAATACGGGCGCTCCAAAAGGTTAGTCTTTTAAGCTCTCCACAACTTCGACACGAGCGGATTCGCACTCTTTCATATCTTCAAAGAAATAAGCGTTTGCACCGTCTTTACGAATGCAAGTCCCCATGGCCTCTTCAAGAGGAGAAGGCAAGTTTGGGTCCTTTCGGCATTGATCATAACTTTGCAAAACTTCTTGCGATACTTTGTGAAACTTAAAGCACTTCGAGACATCATCGACGGGTTCGGTCTTGGTCGTTTTTCGAAGGTGAGTGAAGAGGTATTTTTCCTTAAAATCATCCCCTTTGGTTTTGGCAAAAACGGGTGCGCTCAGGGAAAGAATAGAGAGTAAAACAATAGTTTTCATAGACCTATTTTGGCCAAACCTACGGCGTAGGGTCACGTCAAAAAATGCTCCGGTCCCAGAGCGCCGCGCTGTGCTTTGGCGGGATGTGCAAAGTCTACATTTTCGGCCCCGAATAAACTCTTTTCTATAGACATTTGCGGTCACTTCTATAGCATCCCCGACATGGCAGATATCAGTGAAGTCTATCAAATTCTTGGCGTGGATCCTCAAAGAGCGAATGAACTAGCTCTTGAAGGTTTGCAAGAAGCCAAAGACCAAAATCAAAAAGACAGCCTCAATTGGGTACGCGCTTATGCTTTGGTTGAAATGAAAGAGTTCGCTGAGGCTCGCCTTATTTGGAGTGACATCTTTATTCGTGATGGCTCTCACAAGGCCCTTCATCAAGTAGGCTTTGTTGTTCGTAGTGAGGGCAATTTGAAAAAAGCTCTGGAGCTCTTTAAAGAAGAAACCCTATTGATTGATAAGTCCGATGTGGTTGCTGTGGCCGCGAACCTTTATGAGCTTTGCTATTGCAGCTTCCTTCTAGGAGATCTTGAAGGGGCTTGGGAGTATTTTAAAGAGTACCAAAGCCTTGAGTTTAACGAAGTCGACATTATCGAAAGAGCTTGTTTCTTTAGATTAAAGGGCGACCTTCTGTCTAAGAGTGACGCTTTCTCTGCACGAGCTGCTTACCAAAAAAGCCGCGAACTCTTCATCAAAGCCGGTGATGTTACTGGCGCCGCTGAAGTCGATCAGCGAATCGCCGAAGCCTTATCCTAAAAACTATTGCTAGTTATGTTGAGCGCAAAAGGTCTGGAATAGATCGGCGCAGTAGCTTTTGTGTTGGCCAGAGTCCCGCTACGACCGAAGTCAGTGTTGGTAAAATCAGAGCCCCCAAGTAATGTAAGGGCAGAATGCTTAAGTATACTAACACCGGTCTTGTCATCCCAGGAGCCGATGGCAACACGATGCCATTTGCAAAAACGGTTTTGTTTAATAGGATTGCAAGCAAAATTCCCAGTGTTCCGCCGATAATTCCTAAAAAGAAGTTTTCCACCAGCAAAATACTGAGCAAACGCTTTCGAGACTCGCCATTGGCGCGTAAGGCTCCGACTTCACCAGCGCGCTCTAGCATGGACATCGAGATCGAGTTGAAGATGCCAAGTCCAACAACCAACAAAATGATAATACGGATAAAGTTAAACTGACTTGAAAGGAAATCCACCGAGTTTTGATAATAAACTTTGTCTAGAACCTCAAAAGAAATAGGGTCCAGTTTGCCATCTTGTTTTTGGATATCGTTTGCAACAGTGGACCATTCTGCGGTTTCTTCAAGGCCAAGTGAAAACATCTCTACACGATCGGTGTTCAAGAGTTGTTGGGCCATCTTCAGTGAAATTCGGAAGAAAGTGTCATCAATACTTTTTTTGCCGATATGAAAAATACCAGCGACTACAAGGTCGGCACCGTTAACTTGGCCGTCGACTGTTTGATTAAGGACGGTGACGTAGTCTCCGGCGTGAACGCCGAGGGATTCCGCAAGGCCTTTTCCAAGAATGATTGAATCGTCACTTTGGATATCGTGACCTTCAATGAAGTTCATTTTGTTAAAGAACTTGTTTTCGCGTTCAGCGACGATACCTTCGCCCTTGCCACCTAGATTTACGCCTTTGTTCACGAGAAGTGCAAAGAGGGAAATGCGGGGAAAGACATCTAAAACGCCAGGAATGTTTTTTAGTTTCTGTTCTACTTCTGCTGGTTTCTCGTGCCACATTTTCCAGGGCTTTTCGTGAACATGGCTATAGTAGCCCGATTGAAAGACCTGGCCATGACCATAATATCCATGAATGGTTTTTTCGCGGTATTCAGAAAGGATTCCGGTGTTGAACCCCTGATATGTCAGCAAGCTTGTTGCCCCTAGAGTGATCGTCAGAATATTGAACAAAGTACGACGGCGATTGCGGAACAAATTACGCCAAGAGATTTTCAACAAAGAGTTCATCGGGTCTCCGACGTGGTAAAGAGGCCGTCTTTCATGTGATAGATATTACGGGCATACTGAACCAGTCGCGCGTCGTGAGTTGAAAAGACAAAGCTGGTTTTTTCTACACGTTGCAATTCTTGAAAAGCTTTAATCGTGCGCTCGGCAGTGTCTGAATCCAGGCTCGCCGTTGGTTCATCGGCGATCACGACATCAGGAGTTTTCGAGATCGCACGCGCAATGGCAACGCGTTGACGTTGTCCACCAGAGAGCTGCCCCGGGAATTTGTCAGCGTGATCCGCCATTCCTAAGAGGTCTAAGGCCCCTAAAGCTTTTGTGCGGGTCTGCTGGGCGCTGAAACCCAAAAGAGGTAAGAAGTAAGAGGTGTTCTCTAAGACCGTCATTGTGGGAACCAGATAGAAAGATTGGAAGACAAAGCCGATTTTTTTCAGACGCACCTTTTCGCGGATGGACTCAGAAGCTTTCGAGAAGTCTTCACCATCAAAGATCAAACGTCCCGAACTTGGATTTTCAATCAAGCCCATCAAATTTAGCAGCGTTGTCTTGCCGGTGCCGCTAGGGCCGACAAAACAGGTGAAACAGCCACGATCCAATGTAATGTCGATACCTTTTAAAACTGGTACCTGAGAATTATTCCAGGCATAGGAATACTGCAATTGTTGAATGTTATAAAGGGGCCCGCTCACTGTGGGCCCTTCATGCCAAGTCTTTTTGCTAGAATATCAAGAGTGAACAGTGGAGCCATCAAAGTGAAAGCTGCTGAGTGTTTTGGTGATTTCATCGCAGCAGGAGCTTTGCCTTCGATCCAGTGACCGATAAACTGCAAAAGCCAGCCAATAAAAAACACACCTGCGTAGATAGCAAGCGGGTAAGGTTGGGTTTGGCCCACAGAGATCACTAGCGCATAAATAAGTGCGAACTCTGCTGTAATTGCTAAACAATAGAACCATCCAAGTCGGGCATAGACGATGGTGTATGTCGCGATGAATGGAATAGCTAGATTCAGGTGAATGCTCGCGTCCGGCCAGCGCAGTAAGCTTAGAAAAGACAGAATGCCAAAGGCAATGCAAGGCACGCCGATCTCATGCAAGAGGATATTAATAGGATTCTCGTGGCTCTCGCTATAAAGATTTAGCCAGTAGCGGGCTTTTTTAGGATCGACAGCCATAATTACCTCGTACTTCTACCAATCATACTTACTAAGATGCGACGCGGGCCTTTAAATGGATTCCGTCCGTGCATCATCAGAAGATTATCAAGAATTAAAACATCGCCCTTTTTCCAGCGGAAGGATTTTGTGTTCTGGTCAATGGCATTCGAGATGTCGATCTTGTCTTCATCTGAAATGATACTACCGTCGCCATAAAATGCATCAAAAACTTCGCGGAATATCTTTTTATAAAGACGAATCACGTGCACGAAGAAAGGGCCGAAGTTTCGAGCGTGAATCAAATAGTAATGAACGTTGTTGAACCAAACAGTGTCTTTGGTGACTGGGTGAACAAGAGTGGCTGGCAGACGAATACGCGTTTCAACGGCGCCGTTTTCTTTCCAAGTATACTCTTGGCCAAGGTGCTTGCACGATTCTTCGACTTGCTCTCTTGATTCGGTTCCGTAAGAACGTTGCCAAGTAGACATACCAAAGATCGAGTTGAGTTTTTCAAGCCAGCGTTTCATAGGGGTTAATGGCGAAAGCTCGCGAACATAAAGAACCCCACGTTCTTCAATTTTTTTACGAACGGCCGGGGAAACCGAGTTCAAAACTGCTCTGGTGTCAGCGATCGGAGTCTCGCCACCAATTTGAGGCTCGACATCGCAATAGAACAGAATTTGGCTTGGGAATTCCTTCAAGTAAACCATCTCGCTGTGCATAGAGATCTTCATGTAGTTTGGGGCATTTGTCGCAGTAAAGACTTTAGCAGCGACTTCGGATCTAGGAGAGATACCGCCTTCATACGTTAAAAGGCCGGCTTCTCCTGCGAGGATGCGAGTGACTTCACCGAATTTCTCGGGAGTATCAATAGGGAATCCGCGCAAAAGGATCGCCCCATGCTTGATCAAGTCTGCATGGAGGGTTTCGGAGCGCTCTTTAAGCGACTCGAAAAAAGCTTCTGAAGACTGGGCAGAGAGACCGTCTCCGCCCCCGTCGATGATCTTCATACTAGACTCCGACGTTCGTTGCGAATCGCTTGCAGAGTGGTCACAAGATGATCAACGTCTTTGTGAGAGTTATAGTAGTGAATTGCTACGCGCAACTGACCGCGACGGATCGTGATGTGAATGCCTTTTTTAATAAGCTCACGCTGATAAAAGTGAGGGTCATCGACTTCGATACCAAGAATACCACTGCGGCTGTTTTTGTCAGCAGAAGTAGCGCTAGCACGGTAAGTTGCGAGTTTGAAATCAGTTTTTTGAAGCTTGGTAACCAAGTCATCAGAAAGCTCTAAGATTCGCTCAGAGATTCTTTCAGGAGACAATCTAAGAGCCGCTTCCGCTGCCGCTTGAACTGCAACCATAACTGTTGTCGGCATAGAACCAAGTTCTAGTGCCGAAGGTTCTCTGCGGTACTCAGGGTTCTCAACATCAAGGTCCCATGGATTCGTGACACTTCTCCAGCCAACGATTGGCCATGTTACTGATTTCCAGTAGTCTTCCGCTGCTGCGAATACTGTAACACCAAGACCTGCACCCAGCCACTTGTGGCAAGATGCTGTCATAGCAGTAATACCAACCTCGTCAAAACGAATTGGGAATGCGCCTAAGGCTTGAGTCGCGTTCACAAAGAATAAAATTCCACGAGCAGCTAACTCTCTTCCAAGACGGGCAATATCTTGACGATAGCCAGTGCCGAATTGAATCACGCTCGTCATAACAGCGGCAGTATCAGGTGTAATTGCCGCTAAGATTTTTTCTACTGGCAAGAGACCTTTATCTGATTGGATAAAGCGTGGTTTGAAACCATGGTGTTTCCACGGAAGAACAGATGCTGTAAACTCATCTTCTGGCATAATAACTTCGCGCTTTGCGGTTTTTTGCAATGCGGTCATTGCCATGATGTTCACGCCAAAGCTTGTGCTCGGCAAGAATGCAAGATTCAATGGCTTTGTTCCGATGAGTTGAGCGAGAGATCTGCGAGCGCTGTCAGCTGTGCTGTAGAAGCGACCATCGCCAATACCACCACGAGTCGTCATAAGACGAGTCTCATGACTAACAGCTTGTTCGACTTCGTCACGATACGGAGTCATCGCAGCGTTCATGAAGTAAGTCTGCTCTTGGGTGATCGGGAAGTGTTTTCTCTCTTCGTCCCAGTTCACTTCGGCCTGCGCTGTTGTCACAGTTTTAGGGGGATCAAAATACATACGCGCGTCGGCAGTGATAGCGCCGTCGTTAATACTTACTTTGTAGTCGGCAACCAAAACGCGCGGGTCGCTTTGTGCAGCTCTAACTGTTTTTAAGTCGAGCTCAAAACGGACGTTTTTGGGATCCAAGATCGGCTCAGAAGACGAAAGGGTGATTTTACCAGCCCAAACATTGGCTGTCTTTTTTGATAAGCCCAATAGTAAGTGCCCATGGATAATACCCAGCTGCCCAATCATTTCAAGGATCAGGCTCTTGTTCAGGCACGTGGTGCTGGCATGAACTTCACGGCTGTTAACTTTAGCGTTAAAACCAATGCGTGCGCCATGAACGTCAACTTCTGAAAAGTCGAAACTCTCTTCGACGTAGTTGAGTCTTTCTTCTTTATTCAGGTCTCTGGCTGGAAGCTTTTCGACCTTCGCGAGTCCCGCAAATGAACCTTCAGCCAAAGAGAAGCGGTAAGCAAGCTCATTCTCGGTTTCGCTTTCCAATGTGACTGTACCAACGAATTGTTTTTTTCCGATAGGCTTATAGAACGCCAGCTCAAGATCTTTGAGATAGATCGGTCCACCAGCATGCAATGCACACAGGGACTTTAGAATCTCAGAACCGATAAAAGCGGTGACATAGTAAGGTTCACCCGGAGCGATATCGCGCGGCTCGACTTCGATTTGCGCCGTAAGTGACGTCTCATTTTTCTGAGACTGGATAATATTGTAATGTTCGCGTTTACGACCAGACAACAATGCAGGTGATGCGACCGGAAGAACCTCTTCAAAAGAGTAATTGCGTGATAGTTTGAAATTTAAATTCGTGCTCATAAATTATGACCTTGCTAATGTTAAAATTGATTTTTCGAGTGCCGCCATGTCGCGTGCGCCGCTCATAGAGAACAACAAACGCGTTTTTGAATCTTCGTCAGCCCAATGAGCTGTCAAAGCGGGGATACCCGGTAGGTTGATTTGTAGATCGAGAACACGGGCGTCAAAGAATGAGGCAGGAACGGCTTCTGCTCCGGTCAGGCGGCATCCGAGGAGCGAAAGGTCCTCGAGTTCCACCGTCACGGTCTCATTCAGAGAGGCTTTAAGTCCCGGTGTTTGCACACGGGTAATTTGTCGACGATCGGTTTTGATAAAGGACTCTAGTTCCGGAATGGTCACACCAGGAATTTGCCCAAGCGAGCTGTCCGTAAGGAAAGCTTGGTAGAGCGCAAGCACGGTGTCGCGTCTTTCAAGATTTAATAAATGGTCTCCGTCCTTCACTAAAACAAAGGTTCCGTTTGGAAGGCTTTGTTGGACGAGCTCTGCATTTTCCTGCGGCAGAGTAAAGTGGTCATGCTCGCCAGTGAAAACGAGGGCCGGGCACTCGATGCGTGCGGTAAGGCGTTCAGCGCGGAAAATACGCTGACAGTTTTGGCGATAGCAAACGAAAGCAAGATCATCCATATTCAGGAGCTCTTCCTGAAATGCAGTCAGATAGCGATCAGAAATCCCTGTACTTGCGCGTTTGCTGTAGTTAATCAAATTCACAACAACACCGTGAGCAAAGCGTTCACGCTGACCTAAATCGAGTGCGCGGAAAGTTTCATGCAAAAGCGTTTCAAAGCTTGAGCGAAGTTTCGGAGTCGCGCCGCCAAGAATAAGTTTTTCGACAAGTTGCGGGTAGAGTCTTGCAAAATGAAACGCAATCGCAGAGCCATAAGAAAGTCCCACTGGAATAACTTGCTTTACTTCGTGAGCAATGAAGAACTCACCAAGAAGATTTCCAAGATCTTGAAACTCTGCATCTGGAAGAAGTTGGCGATTGCTTCCTTGTGAAGGAAGATCCAGCAACAACACCGGGCGATCAGCCGAGAAAAGCTCGGCTTCTTTGCGGAAGGAGCGGAAGTTTTGAAACGCACCGCCAAGAAGTATAAGCGGAGTTTTGTTCCGCACACCTTCGTCAGCAAACGCGAGGTATTCTACGCGAGCACCTGTTTTCGATGTCCAAACAGTCGGTGCTTCGGCGAGTCTAGATTTTTTAAACTGAGAAATATTCAGAATCATTTTGTGACCTCCGCAAAGTCTTGCCAACTGTAGTTGCAAGGAAGGGGCCAATTGAGAGCGAATGTAGAGCGAGTGATTTTGGTGAAATTATATTTTGTATTCGATCGGTACCATCATTGGTGTCAAAATAATAGACAGTGTTTTTGTGGCTGCGATTATACGAGTTTCACTCACAAAAAATCGGAACAACGTAGGAACGTCAATTCAGAATTTTACTCATGTAACGCAAAATGCGAGGAGTGTTTGGAATATCGTCAGTGAATGTCCCGAGTAGGACTCTGAGAATAGTGGGCGGAAACAAGGCTCGGCCCGTGTTATTCAAGACTATTTTTGAGTGGCGTTTCGATAGCTGTAAAGCGCAATGCTGGCAGCAACTGTCGCGTTCAAAGACTCTACGGTTCCAGTGTTGATTTTGAGCTTCATCAAGCCCTTCATGTCTTTCAGGCCCGAGCCTTCTTCGCCGACAAGTAGGCGCATGTTCTTAGGCCACTTAAACTGAGCGATGTCGCTTCCGACCATATCAAGCGCATAGATCTCGCCACCTGAAAAGCTTTGAAGGTTGCCACCACGAGAGATCGGCATGTGCAAGACCGCACCCGCAGATGCCTTCACAACCTTCGGAGAGAATGGGAAAGCTGCTTCTTCGCTAAGAACAACGCGACTTGCGCCAAACGCAAGGGCTGAGCGAATGACAGCACCAAGGTTACCTGGATCGCCAAGCGGGCAAATTAGTTCTAGTCCTGTAGGCTGTGTATCTTTGTTGAAGCTAGAGATTTCAGGAAGTGTCAAAAGCAAGAGGTTGTAATGTGTGCCGACAAAGTCGATCTCGTTAAAAAGACCCTTTGCCAACTTGAATGTGGATCTTGCGCCAGCAAGCCCCGTTGGATGAAGGTCTTCCCTCACGATTTCGGCTTGAACAGGGAACCGTTTTTGCAAATCTTTGTTAGCGGTAAATTCTTGAATCAGCTTTTCGCCCATCAGGAAAAACGCGCCAGCCTTGCGAATGCCTTTCGCTGTATCGAGATTTTTCCAGTTTTTAAAAAGCTCATTCGAGGCAGATGTAATTTCAGTCATTATAGAACTCCACCTTGTTTCGGCGCAGTGACGCCGAAAGTGCTCCATCTGCGTTTTTCTTCGCCAGACAACTCATCCATCAAAAGTTCTTCGCCTTCATCCTCTTCAGGAAGTGGCGCGTGCTTGATCTTTTCGAAAATTACTAAGCGACGCTGGTGCGGAGTCTCAGGCAGAGAGTAAGGAATATCTTTTTTTAGTTGGTAATACTGGCCGTACTCTTTCAAAGCCATCGGGATCTCTGGATCCACTCCAGGACCTTTCATGAAGTACACGCAACCACCAAGCTGCAAGCAATTCAAAACATTGCCAAGTGTATTGCGGATATCTTCCACGGCGCGAGTAATAACGCCATTCACAGGATAGACGAAGTGCTTGTTGATATTGCGCCCGACGATGTCGAGTTCTTGCAAGTTCATTTCTTCGCGGACGTGTTTCAAGAACTCTACACGGCGTTGAACGCCCTCTGCCAAGATGATTTTCTTATTGGGATAACGAATTTTGAGTGGAATGCCTGGGAAGCCCGGACCAGTCCCTACGTCCATCAGAGGAAATTTTAAGTCGACCAAGTCTGCTACGATCATGCAATCAATGTAGTGTTTGATAGCGATGTCGCGAAGTTTGAGCAGGCGGGTGAAGTTTTCTTTTTCTTGGTTCTCCATGAGCAGGCGATAGAAATGGGCCAGCTTCATGCGCTCTTCGTGACTGCACTGAAAGCCATGATTGCGGAAAATATCAGCAAGACGGTCGTTCGCTTCGTTAATGCTGTAAATGGATTCAGGCTTTTTGTGTTTGCCGTGAAGGGCTTTGGGCGCCTCTACTGGAGCTTTCGCGCCAAGGGCTTTGTTACGAGCTTCTTGACGGGCCTTATAGGGGCTGTAGTTGGTTTTATTTTTGTGCGCCATGGTCATAGTAGGTCGCCTTTTTGGGCGCTTCCGTCAAGCAAAATTATGCATCACGTTAGTGCGCTAAATCGTTGAAAATACTATAGGGTTCAGACATACAATGGAGCCTATGTCACAGACTAAACTTGATGCGATTAAAGATAGCGCCTTAACTCAATTTAAAGCCGCGACGAATACCAAAGCTCTCTACGATCTGAAGGTTCAGTTCCTCGGAAAGAACGGAAGCCTGACTGAGATCATGAAGGACATGGCAAGTCTTCCGAAAGAGGAAAAGCCTCTTTTTGGAAAAAAGGTAAATGAAGTGAAGAGCCTGCTAGAGCAGGTTTACACCGAAACCGAAGAGGCTCTGAAGAAAGCCGAAATCGAAGGCAAGATGGCGAGTGAAGAACTCGATCTAACTTTGCCAAGCTATACTCGTATGGCGGGGAATCAACACCCTGTCTACAAAGTCAGCGAAGAGATTTTTGCCATCATGGCCCGTATTGGTTACAGCGTACGCACAGGCCCACTCATTGAAAAAGATTATTACAACTTTGAAGCTCTGAACATTCCAGCGGATCACCCAGCGCGTGATATGCAAGATACATTCTTCATTGATCCGACTCACGTTTTGAGAACGCACACAAGCCCGATTCAAATTCATTCACTTGAGAGTGAAAAACCACCTCTCAGAATCGTCGGTACAGGTCCTGTGTTCCGTTGTGATAGCGATATTTCCCACTTGCCGAACTTCCATCAGATCGAAGGCATGTGCGTGGATCGCAAAGTTTCTATGGCAGATTTGAAAGGCACGATTAGTTTCTTCGTGCGTGAGTTCTTTGGTCCTGGATTGAAAACTCGTTTCCGTCCAAGCTTCTTCCCGTTCACAGAGCCTTCTGCAGAAGTGGATTGCTCTTGCCCAATCTGTAAAGGCAAAGGCTGCAGTCTTTGCAAGCAAACAGGTTGGATCGAGATCGGCGGTTGTGGCTTGATCAATCCAAAAGTTTTCCATAACGCCAAGATCGCTTACCCTGAGTGGCAAGGTTTTGCGTTTGGATTTGGTATCGAGCGTATGGGTATTATCAAATACGGCATCGATGATATTCGTTTATTCCCTGAAAATGATGTTCGTTTCGTAAGGCAGTTTTTACCATGAAGATCAGTCTAAAGTGGCTTCAAGATTTTGTTGATATCAATGACTACATGAAAAAGCCCGATGAGTTGGGAGAACTTCTCACTCGCGCAGGGCTTGAAGTGGAAGAAACCATCAATCGTGCAAAAGATTATCAGCATGTCGTGGTAGGTTTGATTCTTGAAAAAGACAAACACCCGAATGCAGATAAACTTTCTTTGTGCAAAGTAACTACGGGCGAAGGTGTTGTTCACCAAATCGTCTGTGGAGCTCAGAACCACAAAGCAAATGACCGCGTGATCGTGGCTTTGCCAGGTGCGGTTCTTCCTGGGAATTTTGTTATCAAGAAAGCGAAAGTCCGCGACGTAGAATCTGGCGGAATGCTTTGCTCTTACAAAGAGCTGGGGCTTGCAAAAGAGAGCGACGGGATCGCGATTTTGCCAACCGATGCTCCGGTCGGAAAATCTTTTGCGGAGTTCGGTGGTTATGACGATGTGATCTTTGAGCTTAAAGTTACTCCGAACCGCGCAGACTGTCTCAGTCACTATGGTTTGGCTCGCGAGATCGCATGCGTCTTGGGACGTGAGTTGAAGCCGCTTTCTAGCAAATTGGTTTTGTCTGGCGATTCAACGAAAAAACAAATTGGTCTTGAGGTGAAGAACTCAGATCTTTGCCCTCGTTACGCGGGCCGATTTGTAAAAGGCGTGCGAGTTCAAGCAAGTCCTGAGTGGTTGGTAAAACGTCTTGAAGCTGTTGGTTTGAATTCAATCAACAATGTGGTGGACGTGACGAACTACGTGATGATGGAACTTGGTCAGCCGCTTCATGCATTTGATGCGAAATTTATTGAAGGTTCAAAAATTGTTGTCAGCCAAGCTCAAGCCGGCGAAAAGTTCAAAACTTTGGATGGCACGGAAGTGACTCTGAAGGGTTCAGAGCTGATGATCCGCGATGCCAATCGCCCTGTTGCGATGGCGGGTGTTGTTGGTGGTCAGAATTCTGGCGTGAGCGAGACAACGACAGATATCTTTATTGAAGCTGCTTACTTCTTACCGATGGCTGTGCGTAAAGCTTCGCGTGGTCACGGGATTGAAACAGATTCTGCGTACCGCTTCAGCCGTGGTGTGGATCCAGATGGCACTGTTCGTGCGATGGACCGTGCTGCAGATTTGATCGTGCAACTTGCGGGCGGAACTGCGTTTGGTGATCACCACGACTTTTATCCAAATCCTGTGAAGAAAAATCCTATCGAGATCGCGGTACAAACTGTCAGCGATCGTATGGGTTACGTAGCAGATGAAGCGAAATTTGCCGATTACATGCGCCGCTTGGGATGCCAAGTGACGGGTGGATCTGGCAAGTACAGCATTTTGCCTCCGACCTTCCGGTTTGACCTTGAGCAAGACATGGATTTGGTTGAAGAGTACGCAAGACTTCATGGCTATGAAAACATCCCAGAGAGTCTTCCTGTTTTTGCCGAGAATCCGGCAATCCACGATAAGACCTTCATGTTAAACATGAAGCTTTCGCAAATGTTGCGTGGCCAGGGTTTCTCTCAGGCTTTCAACTATGCTTTTGTGGGCGGGCAAACTCAGAGAAAATTCTTGGGTGGCATCGAAGCTTTGAAAGCGGCGGGCTTCCCAGTTTCTGATAGAAGTATCCAGGTGTTGAATCCATTAAATGAAGAAATGGATACAATGAGAAGTTCGCTTTCAACAGCGCTTTTCAAAAACCTTACGAACAACTTCCATCAGGGAAATCATCTGGGGCGTTTGTACGAAATCGGCCAATGTTTCTATCGCGACGGTGATCTGTACAAAGAAAACACTCGTATGGCGCTCATGGCTTGGGGACATAGTACGAATCTTTGGAATCAAACTGCGACTCATCCTTTAGTGTTTGAAGTTAAAGCAGCGGTTGAAGTTTTATTGAAGAATATGAACATCAATTCTTACACCTGGGTTGTGCCAACGGATAAAGGCGAAGTGCCAGCGTTTATGCATCGCGGGCAATTTGCTCAACTCGTAGTTGAAGGCAAAAAAGTGGGTTACATCGGGACTCTTCATCCGGTTCTTTTGGATGACAATAAGATCCGTGTTCCTGCAGCCATGGGTGAGTTTGATATGGATCAGCTCTACAAAGGACAGCCAAGACCTTACCGTTTTGAAAGCTTGTCGAAATTCCCAGCAGTCGAGCGTGATTTTGCGTTGGTGATGGCGAAAAATATCAAGGTGGGCGAAGTCGTTAAAGAGATCCGTAAACAAGGTGGGGGCATCCTCACCAATGTGGATGTCTTTGACGTGTACGAAGGTGATAAGTTGGAAGCGGGTAAGAAGTCCGTGGCTCTACGCCTTACTTTCCAAGATAAAAATGCCACACTGCAAGATAATCAAGTTGTAGAGGTAAGTAATAAGATTTTAGAGTCTTTGAAGAAGCAATTTGCGTTAACAATGAGATAAATTCTTGATTGTTTTCAAAGACTTGTTAGCCTTAAAAAGTATTTAAGTTTAAGAAATGATTCCAAGGAGTGGGTTTCTGTATGGCAGGCCAAAATTTAGGTAAATCAACTGTGACAAAGGCCGATATTGTTGAAAAGGTCTATCAGAAGATTGGTTTCTCAAAGAAAGAAGCTTCTGAGTTGGTAGAGTTGGTATTTGACACTCTTAAAGACGTTTTACAAAACGGTGAAAAAGTTAAGATCTCTGGCTTTGGGAACTTCGTCGTGCGTGGCAAGAATGAGCGCATCGGACGTAACCCTCAAACTGGCGATCAAATCACAATCAGTGCTCGTCACGTTCTTACTTTCCGCCCCAGCCAAGTGCTGAAGGCAATGCTCAACGGTGAGGAGTACGCACATCTCAAGGACGATGACGATGATGACGACAACTAGTCACGAAATTGAACTGGGTGGAAACGATCAGTTAGAACTTCAATTGGGCGATGAGCACGTTGAAGCTTCAGCACCTATCGATACACCTGAAAATCCTCTGACAAGCTCAGAGCCTATTTCTCTTCCAGCGGCTCTTTGTGATGACAAGCTTCTCGAGGAGATCAATTCCATTCCTGATAAAATGGGTTTTAAAATCGGGGATGTCGCTGACATGTTGGGAATCAAACAATATGTTCTCAGATACTGGGAAACTGAGTTTGATCTTTTGAAACCTAAAAAAGCTTCTAACAACCAACGTATGTACACTCGTAAAGACGTTGAAAATGCCTTCTTGATCCGTAAGCTTTTGCACAGAGATCGCTTTTCGATCGAAGGTGCGCGCAATGCTTTGAAAGAATTGAAAGCTCACGTGAAAAAAGAGAAGGACTACTCACAAGTGGTTCATCGCTTGGACAATGTTCATGACCGTCTCGAGGACTTGGTCATGGATATTAGAAAAGCCCGTCAATTATTTAAGTAGAAACTGTTTTATAATTCCAAATCCTTCGTTGTTCGTCGTTGCTGTACGCTATGTACAGCCGCCTCCTCTCGCCTTGGCTTTGGACTTAAAAAACAGTTTCTAACAATAATCTTATAGGAAATTCGGCGTGAGAAATCTTGTCGCTCTATTAATGAGTCTTCCGCTTTTTTCATTGGCAGATGATGCCCGGTGGGTTTCGGACTCTGCGGATACCCTCAATTTTAAATTTGGAATTATGCAGCCATCTTTACGGTTTGGTACCGACAGCTCCGTGGGGAATGAGGACTCGCCCGTTGATTACTCTCCGGGGCCTCTTTCCAAAAACTTTGTTTCCCTGAGTTATCGTAATCTCGGAGCATATCTTTCCTGGAGTAATAAACAATCCGCCGATAACGTCGAGTCTTACGGGGATTCCAGAGGCGTTGATTTTCAGCTAAATTTCTTCGGCAAGAAAATTACTCAGCAGTATTTTTATCAAGCTTATCAGGGCTACTACATCAGTAACACCTTGGCGATTGACCCAAGTTACCCGGCACCCAATTACATGCATTTACCCGAGATGAAGACCCAGCACTATGGTGCAAACTTCATTTATAATTTTCAACCCGAGCGATATTCAATGAGCGTTGCTTACGACCAAGCTGGACATCAAAAAGAAAGTGGCGGTGCTTGGTTGGCAGCGTTAGGGCTGCATAGTCATCGTTTTAGTTCCGACGGGCTTTTGCCGGTCGATGTCTCTGCAGATTATGGAGAGCTCGCGAATCTGCAATCTGGAAGATTGTCGCAGGCAAGCCTATCTGGCGGCGGCGGTTACAATTGGGTCTTTGGAAAGAATTGGTACATGGGCGGCCAGTTACTTTTCGGTTATGGCTGGGCCAATCAAAGTTTTGAAACTGCAGAGGCTATCTACAACCGCTATGCTTCAGTAGTTGCGACAAGCGCGATTGTGGGGATGGGCTACAACGGCGAAAAGCATTACTTTGTAATTCAGGGGACCACAGATAGCTACACCTATAGTCTGCCGAGTATGGACCTTCAAATTACTTCGAATCAGTCTTGGGTGCATTACGGCTATCGTTTCGGTGGAGTGGATATTCCCTTCCTAAATCCGATTTCTGCGTGGCTTGATTAGTGTTCTAGATCTTTTGCTGACTTCGAAGCCAAAAGCTATAGATCAAAGCGCCAAGACAAACGAAACCAACAGATCCTACAACAAGATACTGGAAGTCCGAAGTTTTTGGGATGAGTGTGCCAGCACCAAACAACAACAACGTTGCAACTCCGGTTAAAGCACTCGCAAACCCATTGACCTGACCACGAACCTCCGGATTGATATGCGTTTGGCGAATTTGCATTTCTCCAAGGCTAAATCCATAAAGGCCAATGCGCGAAATAAGAATCGCAACCAAAAACCCAACCTGTCCCCAAAGTGACTGATAAGCAAAGAAACAAACTAGTCCAAGCAAAAGCACGCAGCTTTGGAAAATAATCAAAACCTGTGAGGCCTTTGGTAGTCCTTTTTTCTTTACAACGAGTGGAAATACAAAGGTCGCGGCAAGTCCGAAGAAAGCCCCAGCTCCGCGAAAGATCCCGATGGCCCATTCAGGAAGCTGCCAAGCATCCTTCAAATATCCCGAGAGAAGAACGCCATGAGGGCTTAAAACGGACAACCAGAGGCACGCATAAGCAATGGCAACAAGGGCCACGGGTTCTTTGAAGAATGCGCGCCATCCACTTGTTAACTTGTGCCACAAAGATTCTTTGGTTTCGGCCGCTGCAATTATCTGTTTGTTAACCAGATCAGGACGTTCTTGAAAGATCGAGCGCAGTAATCCAAGTTCGGGGAAGAATGACAGAACATTCCACAGCGCGACCAAAAAGAAACCGGTCAAATATGTAGGTTGGTCGATAAGAAGCAAAAGGCCCGCAAGGACGGGGGCAGTGACCTCTGTAAAGAGGTCTACTTGTTGAAGGCGGCTGTTAAATTGCGACAGGTCTTGCGGCTGAAGACTCGATGGTACCAGGTCACTCGAGATCGCAATATCCATGAACGACGAGCCGCTACTGCTTAGAAGCCCGCCAAGGACCAGAAACACAAACATCATAGATGAGGTTGAGTCGCTCCATAAATTTCCAGATGAGTTTAGAATTGAAAGATAGGTTATGGAACTCGTGCCGATTAAAACACCTGCGAGTTGCAGAAAGATGCCGAGATTTGCGGTCTTCTGACGGCTCATGCGATCTATTAAGGACGCTACTTTCGGAAGCAATAGAACATTTAAGAGCTTTACCAAGAAATAGTAAAGTGCAGCGATGCGAATCTGGTCAGGAAAAATTTTAAGCAAAATCAAGGGAACAGCAAAATCCCAGGCTTGATCTCCAGAGCGGGTCAGAAGGCGCCCTAGAAGAAGTTTTCGTGGCAAAGTAAGTTTCATAAAAAAAGATGTAACACCAATCGTGTCAGAAAGCATAAATTCTTTAACATCCGCGGGGCATTAAGGGCGTTAAAATAGAAAGATGAATATTCTCTTAGCCCTGCTTATGGTGGTGCCCTTGTATGCGGCAGAAAAGCCGTGGAGATTCTGCGTGGCTCTTCCTCATGCGAAGGACCGTTATTGGTGGGCTGTAGCTTATGGACTTAAAGATGAGGCGGAAAAGAAGAATGTGAAAATCGAAATTTTACTGGCGGACGGTTATAGCTTCCTGGAGCAACAGAAGAAGCAGATTCTGCAATGTAAGACCGAAAATTTTGATGCTATCATTTTGGGCGGGATTTCCCGCGATGGACTTGCGAGCGTTTTGGAAGAGGTGCGCGTCGCTAATATACCAGTTGTTGACCTTGTGAATGGCGTGAATTCCTCAGCTGTCGTTGCTAAATCCACGGTGAATTATCTGAAAGTGACGGATAAGATTTTCGACTTCATCCTGCAACATGCAAAAACCAATAAGGTGCCAATGCCTATCAGCATTGTCGTGTTTCCAGGACCGAAAGGGGCCGGCTGGTCGGAAGATACCTATGCTGGTTTTCGTGCAAAAATGAAAAATAAAAATGTGCGGATCTCATTTGGTGGATTCGATGATACGGGTATTTATCAGCAGATGAGTTTGGTACGGGGTTTTTTTGTCGAAAAAGTGCATGCAGACTATATTGTCGCCAACGGGGTCGCTGCATTGGCAGCGAGTAGACTTTTCGAGTTTAAAAAAATCAAACGAGCTCCATACATCATTTCGACCTATGAAACAGACGAAATCGTTGCTGCAGTCAAAGAGGGCAAGATTCTTGCGACATCCACAGAGAAACCTGTGACTCTGGCGCGAAAGAGTATTGATCTGGCCATTGAAGCAGTTGAAAAGAAACTGAGTCAGAGCCAATTTCAACGCGAGCTTGACGTCCAAACCAAAGAAAGTCTTGAGAACAGCAACCTTGAAGAGTCTCTTCCAAAAAGTGGTTTCTTCTTTGATTCCAACATATTGAAACCTAGCAAGAATAAGAAATAGCTCTGGAACCTCAGTCGACTTATATTATTTCGAGTCTTCTCGATAAGCTTTATATAGTTTCGAGTATTCCTTGGACGATTTCACTTTTTCTAAAGCCTGTTGCCAGCGTAATACTTCTTCATCTGGAACATCCTTACTGACAACGAAATAAAGCGGTGAGTCCGTCACCTTCACAGGAGTTTGCTCTAGCAAGCTTGGAGAGTAGTTTGACTTTTTCAGCCAGTAAGCAACACCTAAATCTGTTTCTCCGATGGCCAAATCACAACGACCATGAATTGCCTTAAGGTAACTTCCTTCAGGATTGGACCCGACGTCGAGATTCTTAAAACCTGCCTTTTTTAAAGTGGTATAGACCAATCCCATGTTTCGGCAGCAAATGCTTCCGACTTTTTTTGCATCTTCCAGACTCTTGATTTGTAAATGACTGTCTTTTCTTTTGTAGAAGTGAATCGCTTGATCACCAATAGGACCGATCCACTTGTACAGCGATTTGCGTTCTGGCGTCATAATGAATGAAAAGAATAGAACGCGGGTGCCTTTATTCAAAGTATTCATGCCGCGAGACTCGGGCAGGATGTCGATTTTATAGTTTACGTCCAATTCCTTCATCACAAGCTTCATGACTTCCGTCGCAAAGCCTTTGATCTCACCGTTTTCGCTGTAATTAAAAGGAGGCCATTCCTCGGTTATTACTTTTAACCGGGGTGAAGCGGTCACCTCAGAAGCAGGTGACGCTTGAGTTATCAAAAGCAAGGTCAGTAGCGACCCTATGAACAGCTTGGCCTTCACTAAACACCCTTTCGCGGCTTTCCTAGGCGCCTTGATCCATAGTTTACTTTGTCTCAGATCGAGGGGTTGTTCCAGTTACAGAGAATTCCACGCGCCTTCAGCATAGAATATGTCAGGTGCCACGGATATCAAAAGAAAGTGGTCGAAAACTCTACAGAGCACAGACCTAAGGAGTGTTTAGATAACTAACGTTTATTGGGGATACTTCAGACCGCGAGGCCACCAGCAGGGCGGCGGAGTGCAGTCGCTTATTTTGCCGTTCTTAAGGCAGACAGCCCCTTGTAGAACCGTTTCCATGCGACATTGGTTGGAAGGATAGGTATTTGGAATAAACTCTGTAGCTTCCGGAGAAACGAAGTTTAAAACCACGGGCTCGTAAGATTCGTATCCCCATTTCTGCAAGAAACGGAAGGACTCGAAACCCGCTTGCAGAGAAAGCTCGCAACTCTTATGGCCTTCGCAAGCTTGAGCCACGTCCTTCGACGTTGAGGGCTGATAGGCCGGGTACTCTTGCAGGAAGCGGTCGGTACAGCGAAGTGCCGCAAACAAATCCGAGACACCTTCTGTAGAGACATTTTCGCCTCGTTCATTGGTCTGCTTTGGTTCTCCACCGACAAGATGTCCAAGTTCGTGACAGAAAGTATAAGCCAGGATCGCGGGCGTTAAACCCGGAGCTCTTAAGAAACCTCCCCAGACTGCGATGACCAAGCCTTCAGGTTTATAGCGTGCATTTGCAGAGTAGAAAGGGTTGTCCCATTGAAGATCGATTAAAAGTTCACGGTCATTTTTTGGGAAGCTTTTTTTGGCGAAAGTTAGAAAGTCGTTACGAATTTCTTGCGCGAATTCGAGTGTCATTCCAGACATTGGCAATTGGCTACCGGCGGGCAGTTCGAAAAACCCGCGCTTTATATGCGGGGCTACGTCAGGATCATTTTGTGGATTCACGAGAGTCGCAGCCATCGCGCTTAATGCAATCCAAAAAATGAAAAGTCCTACCAGGTGTTTCATAGGAAATAAGTATCATTTTTGGGGTTTTCTTAGGGGGATCTCTGCATATTTTGAAATAATTTCTGCGCGTATTTGGTCATAGTGTCATACTTTAAGACACTTGTTTCTATCCAGTAGTAGGGCAAAAAAAAAGACCCGGTCTTATGAGGCCGGGTCTTTACAACATTCATAGAACGAAAAACTAGTTTTGCTGACAAGTAGAGTAGCTGTTACCTTGTGCCATGCACTCAGTGATTTGTTCAGCAGCTGCAGATTTTGCGCAATAGTCCCAAGCTTGTGAGTAGTTGATGCCAGGATGCGCTTTGATGATTTCAGAGATGTTGCAAGCTTTTTCAGCTGTGCGGCACATTTGCTGAGCAAGGTCACGGTTTCCGTGAGCTTTAGGCATCATTTCAGATACGCAGTTTGCGAATGCAGAATTAGCAAGAACCAATACGAATGAAAAAATAATTGTTTTCATGGGGTCTCCTTTGTCTATGGCGATTCGATATCAATCGCTTATGGTGATGTCTATGCACGACACCAGAAGCTGAGAAATGAATGCTCCCCGATGTTACATTTTGCGGGATTACTCCTCATGCATAGTTCCGTTTTGTTCCCTCTTCCATTCGGTGAGGTGAATCGTCGACGAAATCGTCAAGTGCCTGTTTATTCTTGCAAATGCCTCCTGTTGCTCTAAAAAAGCAACATGCTGGATTTTTCAATTCTCAATTCTTCGTTTTTAAACCCCACGTGGATCTCTGCGGTTTACGCATTTGTTTTGAGTTTCGTTTTAGGAACAGTGCTTGCCCTGAGTTACGTGAAAACCTTCCGCGGGCTGTCTTATTCACTCAATTTTTTGCATGGACTGGTATTGCTTCCAATTGTGATCGCAATTGCAATGCAAGCGATCGGTGACAACGTGGCGCGTGGGATCGGAATGATCGGGGCCTTGTCGTTGTTGCGCTTTCGTACCAATGTGAAAGATCCAAGAGACATGTTTTTTATTTTTGCGGCCTTAACCATCGGGCTATCTTGTGGAGTGCATGCTTACGGCATTGCGATTCTTGGAACCGGCAGTTTTATCGCAGCCCTGTTGGTTTTGCAGGGCACGACATTTACCGCGGGGCCTCAGTTTGATGGACTGCTGCGGTTAAATCTGTCACGTTTGTCAGAAGATCAGAAAGTTGTCGAAAACATTTTATCAGGGACCTGCCGGCATTTTGCTTTGGCCACGATTCGAGAGATGGGGCAGGGCGAACGTTTGGATTTCTCTTATCAAATTCGTTTAAAGCCGCAGACGAGTTCTGCGGACTTAGTTGAGGCTTTGGGTAAAATCCAAAGTGTTCGCGGACTCAACTTCATGAACCAAGAATCGGTGATTGAGGTGTAGAGTGTCTTCATGGAAATTTCGTCTTCGCAGTCTTGAACAGGATCTTGTCGGTCCTGACAATCGTCGTCTTTTTTTAGCATGGGCCGTAGGCGTGCTGTTAATTTTGTCTTTGGGATTTATTTTAAGTTCGGACTCCGTCAGTATCTTAGGTGTCGCCGAGTCCCGTGAATATCAGGTCAATTTCGACAGTCCTGTGACGATTCAGCAGGTCCACGTGATGCCGGGGCAAACAGTAAAAAAAGGCGACCTGCTTTTAGAACTCAATCAATCAGATCTTGAAACTCAATTAAATACTCTTAAGTCCCGATATGACAGGCTTTCTGCGGAAATTAAACTTCGGGATCAAATATCTAGTCTGGCAAGTGATGTCGAGGCGATGCCGGCCGGAGCAGACCCTTTAAAGACTGAGTGGATTGATACACAAAGAGAAATTCGTATTGTGGAAGCGCGCTTAAAAAATCTTTTTGTCTTTGCCGAAGTTCAAGGTCGCGTTGGGGCCGTAAACTTTAAGGCCGGAGAAAAAGTTCCTTCGTTTGCAGCCATCGTGACGTTACTTCCACTAAATCCCACTTACGTGAATGGTTTTATTAACGAGAACCTGCACACCAGTCTTGAAGTTGGGCAAAGGGTCGAAGTGGCTGGGGTGAATGGAAAAGTGATTCAAGGGCAAGTGATTAGTCTTGGGGCGCGTATTGTACCGATCCCGGAAAGACTCTTGCGAATTCAGTCGCTGGCGGCCTGGGGACGGGAAGTCGTTGTGCAAATTCCGGCTGCTAACGAGTTTTTGTTAGGTGAGAAGGTTAGCGTTCGCAAAGCGTGGAACGGTTCATGGATGCCGATGGCTCAGGCTGATGAAACCAAGCGCCGAGATGGGAAGACGACCTCGGAGCCTGTGAAGTTAGAGTTTCCGGAAAGCATCACGGAAAGATTTCAACCCGAGATTTCAGGGCTGGTTTATATCCCAGAGTTAAAACAATTTGTGATGGTTTCTGATGATTACCCTAAAGACAAGCCAGACCTGTTATTGATGACAATCCCAGGAAAAGTTCAAAAGCAAATGCTGGCGATTGATTCCTTAGACAAAATGGAGGACATCGAGTCCGTTTCGTATCGGAACAACAAATTGTATTTGTTAAGCTCGTTGTCGCCGACCAAAAAGGGAAAGATAAAAAAGAACAGGCAGATTCTGGCACGTGCTCAGCGCAGCGATATGAATTTCAAACTGGATGCGCAAGTCGATCTCCGGGAGTTTCTAGAGAAAGCAAGAGGCATCTCTCTTGGAAATGACCTTGAAATTGAAGGCCATGCCATTAAAGGCAGCGACCTCTATTTGGCTTTGAAAAATCAAAATACCACGACTAAAGAAATCGTGATCCTAAAAGTTAAAAACTTTGAGCGTCTTTTTGAGGGCAAAGATTTAAGTTCGGAAGATGTCAGTGCTGCCTTAAAACTACAGCTGTCGTTGCCTGATAAGAGTATTGAAATTGCGGTCACGGATATGATTTTTGTGGGTGATGATATTTATTTGGCATCCTCGTTTCGAGGTAAAGAAGGTAGCGCTATCTGGAAATGGGATGCGCAAAGTGGTGCCGTCAGTCTTATTCAAGAATTTGACCGCAAACATCTTGAGGCCTTGGCCTTTTTGCCGTGTTCCCAGCAGATTTATGGCGTCTTTGAAGGCGGAGTAAACAATTATCTAACCACTCTGACCCTCTCGGGTATGAAAAAGGAGTCAGAGTGCTTCTAGCATTGATTTTGTTTTTCAATCCGGCATTTGCTCTGACTCCAGAACAAGTGCTTAAAACTGCATGGACCGATAAAACCTATCTGGCCCATGAAGATATTCAAGAAACAGACTCCAAGAATCCCTTTCGCAGTGTGGAAGCCTTTTATTCGCATGAACGTAATGGAAATTCGGAAACTGAAGTAGGACTTAAGTTTAATATGAAGTCCTATCCCGAATGGCGATCCGGAAGCTCACAGACCGACACTCATCAAATTCTAAAAGAGAGCTCTTTAGCTTGGGCTTTGCGTGACCGCTACAATGTTTTATTGGGGTACGTATTAGGCGGCCAAAAGCTCAAATTATTAAATAATTTTATCGAAGCTGCAGAAAAAAACTTACAAGCTCAGACCTTGGCTTTGCGAGCAGTGAAAACCAGTACGAAAGCATTTTTAGAGGCCAAAGATGAGTTTCTAAGATTGAAACGAAGTCAGTCCTTATTGCTTGCAGAACGACAGGTGCTTAAAAAGCGCCTCGATCGTTGGTCGTTAGAACCAGAATCGACCGAAATTGAAGATTTAGACCTCATCGAGGTCGATGATGTTGCCAAGAGCCTTAAAGAGCACGAAAAGGTCACTCAGACTTTGTCAGGTAAGCTGGCTAAAGAGGAAATATGGCAATTGGATCAAGAACTCAAGATCGTGAAGGGTCGTGAAAACCAATGGTTTAAGAGTTTTGATGTTTCTCAGACAGCCAAAAAAGATGAGCACGTCGTAGAAGTTGGCCTTACAATTTTCCTTCCTCCTTTGGGATCCGACGACTGGGCTAAGCAGAAGCAAAATGAACTGATTCTGAAGATTGCTCTCAAGCAAAGGGACCTTGAGAATACCTCGGATCGATTGCAAGTACTGCGTTTTCAAATATTAAACTCGATTGAACTCTATAAACTTGCAAGAACGAATCAGGTCGTCGCTGCGAAGTCAAAATCTTTGGACCCTCTGGTGAATATGCAAACTAAAATCACCAGCGAGAAAGAAAAGCTGGAACTTCTAAATCAACGACAATCCATTTTAAATCAGTACCTAGAATACTTGGTCGAGAGTGAAGTGCTTTCGAAAGAACCCGGTATAAACCATCTCAGTCGCAGTAAGAAGGCGATCTTATGAATGGGACACCGGTTTCGCCCCTGGCGCTTGAGCGCTATGAGCTCAAGTACCTGATTCCGGTTGAGATGGTCGAGCCTATCTCGAAATTTGTCGAAGCTTATTGCTATATGGATTACTACTCGCAAATTTCCCCAGATCGCTACTACACAATCAATAGTCTTTATTTGGATACTCCCAATCTTTATCTATTGCGTTTTAAAGAGATGGCGGGCGCATTCAATTTTAATATGCGTGTTCGCTCATATGGGGATTCTCCCAAGCCTCCTTACTTTTTTGAGATCAAATATAAAATTCGCGAGTTCGTAAGAAAGAAAAGAGCAAAAGTCTCCACTGAGAATTGGGCCGACATTCTAGATTGGGGAAGAGTTCCCGAGAATCTCGAGCCGGACTCTTTGGCGAATCTGCAGGATTTTCTTTTTATGAAGATGACCTATAATGTGGAGCCCCTGATACTGACTCAGTATCGACGCAAGGCTTATATCTCTCATGTAGACGATTATGCGCGGGTTACTTTTGATCGGGACCTTCGTTATCAGGAACAAAACGAATGGTGTGTAAAGCCCCAAGAGCGCCTGTTATGTCACTATGATCACCCGGACTCTTTCGAATCGGCCGGCGAAAACGTCATTCTTGAGTTGAAGTGTGAAAAGAAGATTCCGCTATGGATGATTGATCTTATCCAAAGATTCGAATTGCTTTCGGGGTCCTTCTCGAAATTTGGAAATTCAATGGCAACCCATTTGGGAAGTCCCGACCTTTTACAGTCGGGAACTTTGTACTTAAATCCCTAAATCTCGCACGAGCGTTGAGGAATGCTTGCCCCGGGCATGTAGTCCGCAAGGTCGACGTCGAACTTAAGACGTCCTGCGCGGCAATTGGATTTTAGAATGTCTTTCGCTTTTGCCGCATTCTCGCGCAAAGATTTAAATTCGCTGGACGAGAACAGGAGCTCGCTTGTAAAGTAGTCTTTCGCCGACGAGCTTGCCAGAGATTTCTCGAAGTTTAAGAGCTGATAGTAAGTCAGATAACTGACATGGCGAACCTTTTCTAAGGCACTGATAGCTCTCATCATATTGCTTTTATTGACACCACAATCGTTGTCTCTGAGAAGCATTTCTTTAATAAGCACCGCAGTTCTTCCGCTCATAGCTTTTGTTTCTTCAGGAGGGACAATCAAACGGCTGTCTTTCCATTTGGCTTTCGATTTTGTTCTTTCAATTTTTCCAGGCTTTTGTGGATTCAAAGAGTACCAGTAAAAACGATAATGGATATTTCCAATGCGGTCTTGCTGATTCAAAAGCGTATCTAGGACGATCATGTCACCGACATCTTTCATTTGCGTTACAGTCTGTGCCACTTTCGAGAACTCGCTAGAGCCGACGAGTTCGCGCACACTTGCGGAACTAGAGACTCGTTGAAAAGGGGGTTGGCTTAAAAAGCGGGTATAGCGAGAGTCATAGCTGCCCTTGCCACTGACATCAGTATACTTTTCCTCGTTTTTAATATTATCACTGAGGGCTCCGTAAATTTGACTTTCAGAAGCGTCGACAATATCTGGATAGTCATCAGGGTGGCGGTGTACTCTCGAAAATTGTTCCCAGGTTTTTGCGATGGTGTCAGACGAGCCGCTCAGCGCTTTGTTGGCTTTCTGGGTCAGCTGAGAATGAACCTTGCGATCCATCGATCGCACAACGGCGACGGGAACTCGCCCGGCATCTCCGAGAATGCGCGAGATCTGATAGTAAGCCAGGATCGAAGGTGTGTGCGAACAGCTAATACTTTGTTTAAACTTCGCTTCGGTGGACACTGACATCTTGTCGACGTTACAGCTCGAGGCATCAATGGCCTGTTTGCTGTACTCGTTATTTGGCTTTAGTAGCAGAATCGCTGGATTGGTCGAGTTGTACTTGGGACAAATTCCGACATTGCTATAGAAATCATATCCGCACAGTTCGGCTTCTTTCTCGCGATCACTGTCGCGGTAGTAGGCACTTGGCCAACGCTTAGGGATAATGCAGACTTCCGTCAAACCATTCGGAGAACGGTATTGTTGTCTTGATCCGCCTTGCAGCTGGTTTAAATTAAGAGCCTGGGATACGGAGCTCGTAAGTAAAAGAACGATCAATGCTTTCATGGGTCACCTCTAAATATACAAGATGTTTTAAGTGACACAGTCTATTTTCAAAGAACAATGAATTCTTGTGACGTTCCTGTGACGAGGCGCGGGTATGCTACTGATTGCAAGATGCCGGTCTTTTTACACTGAGATTGTGCGCAAAGATCGTGCGGCGGCGAATAATATCCGTATTGATTTCTTTGTTCTGAGTTGTCCCGTCTTGTGCTTGGGTCAGCTCGGCCTGTATATTGACGTGGACCGCATTCACGCAGTTTCCATCCGGAGAGGCCAAGACGCTTGGAAAGAAAATGGTGGGATCTACGCGTGTACCTTTTTTTGTATTCAGATAGCTGACCACAAAAGAACGAAGTGAAAAGTCTTTCGAATTGTTTTCTAAGATGACCATGGTTTGATTCGTGACTGGGTTGTGCTTGATAACGCTATTGTCAGTTCTGCGAAGGCAAATAAACACCGTATTTGAAGCATACACGTCACTACCAGTGACGAAAACGGCTGGTTTTGCGGTTGTAGGATTATTGGTAATACCACGTGGTCTACGTAAGAAGACGCTGGCATAGTTGAACAATATAGGATTTCCTAAGGCGTCCGTTTTCGGAAGATCGTCATAAGGATCTAAATTCATGTTGAGATGAAAAACTCGAGAAGCCACTTGGTAACGACGCGTATATCTTCGATCGGCATCGACTAGAACGATTTCAGCCGGAATATTATTTGTCGAAAACAGGCTTAGCTGTGTGCCATCTTCAGAGACTCGAAGTTCATGAGCTGGACCTGCTTGGTCCACCGAGTTTTCTTCCGACCATGAACGCATTAATGTCTCTTGACGAACGATGCGGTTCAATGAAGTGTAACGGATTACAGAGCTCGTGGCGTTGTTCGCGCAGATTGCAGGCTCTTCCCCTGGAGGCACCGAAGTAAGGCCAAAATAAAGGCTGTCGTTGGCGCCTCTTAGATCTTCTGAGAGTTCCAAGCGAACGATGTTGCGGATGTCGCTTTCGATCATCTTAATAGCGGTAGACATTTCAAGCTGCCCAGCACTCCATACATCTAAGCGGTGTTTTTCAGAGAAGAAATAGACCAAAATACCCACGGTCGAAGAGATGACCAGGAAACTTAATCCCATCGCCATCATTAGTTCTACGATAGTATAGCCCTTGTTCTGTTTCATTTTTTAAAAATCACGATCTGACCGTGGGTCAAGTTGAGCTTCTGGGCATCGTTATAGCTCCAAGAATGAATTGTAATTTGCTTTAACATCTTTGCATAGTTTGGAAGCTTCAAAGAGGGCGAACTGAAATTAGCGACAATTGCTGTAGTCGGCGCAACTTCCCAAACGATTTGCATTTGTGTGGTTGTTAGAGTTGGGGAAGGGCAAGGGCTTGCAGTGATGGTGGATTCAGAGATGAAAACCTTCTTGTTGGTGTAAGTGCGAATCAAACATTCTCCCGGGGCTGGTAGGTCTTCATTCTGGGCGCCTTTTACCTCAACGACGTTATCAGCCATGACTTCTTTAACACTCAGAGTTTGATCGACCTGAGATTTGTGAGTTCTTACGCTTTGAATAAAGAAGAAACAGATGGTTGCGCCAACTATCGAAATGGCGGCTGCAAGAATCACCTCTATCAACGAGAAACCTTTTACGTCCAACATTCTACTAATTTCCATTTTTTGTTTCAATTACCAGCTGGTCTACTCCGACGACGGCTCCTAAATTTCTAAAATCATTAGATGGCGAAACTTGCAAATAAACCTGACGTCCGTTGTTGAAGGACGGGTTTGCGGCAATATCCTCGTAAAGGTCAGTGCCTATAGCCGTACGATACTCCATGTTGGTAACCAAACACGGTGTCGCTGGAGACTTTAACTTGTAATAGTTTCCAGCATCCCAAGTGAAGTGTTTGTGGGAAAGGTCCACGGGGATAGCGTGATTACGTCCTTCGGTTTCATTGTAAAATGAATTTCCGAGGTTTCGTTTTCCAGGTGGAGTGAACGTATCAAAGTCGACAGAGATGTTGATGCCGGTCAGAACGACTTCGGATTGATCGCGCCCGATATTGGTTCCGACTCTCTGAGCCCAGAAAACATCGGGAACATAGAAGTTTGGAATAAAGGCTTTGCCATTATAGAACTTGGATGTTGCTGGAGGAATTGGCGAGTCCACCGCCGAATGATAGGCAGGAATCAAAGACGAATGCGTTGCGAGACTTGGGGGATTCGGAGGTAGCACTTGTCCTGCCAAACTCATCATACATTGATTCGAAGGGAATTGCGATGCGGAAGAGTCGGGAGCACTCCAGAGACCTTGCAAATAGAACGGCTGAGCTGGATTGTTGTTGGCGTTCGCGATGAGGCTCACATTATTCACGATATAGCGACGATAGCCATAGGTGTAAGCATCGTTCTCATAACGAGGAAAATCGGTGATGTTATGACGAACGGGATGAATTTTTCCGCCGGAAGCAGGATAGTAAGTCGTCAGGTACCCTGGAGTGATCGGCACATAGAATGGGCTGAGAAGATGGACCTTGTCTGGCGAGAGAATGGTCATCAGCATGGGTTCTGTTTCTGTTCCAGGGGCGGCACCGGAGGCGTCTTTATTAAAAACGACTTCACGCAAACGATCAGGATCTACAGTCATCGGAGAAGTTGTGTCAGCCTGATAGCCCTTAAGGCTGACCAAATTGTCGCTAACGACCCACACAGAAAGATTTTTACGAGATACATTGCCTGGCACACGTGTTGGCATTAGCCCGCGAGCATTGGTTTGCTTAATCTCGGCAGGAACTTTGAGGAAGATCACGCGTCTTAATAGCAAATCTTTATTTGCTGGATCATCCAGCTCAGAAAAATTCAAATTGTTAAGAGTCAGCGTATCTAAATCAATCGAAGACATTTGTATGCAAGCCGAGGTACTGCCTGTCGTTGCATAGTTTGTTAAAAAGTTGTGATCCCAAATCGGGCAGTCCGTGTAAGGGGCCACTGGAGCATTGACGATCGCTCCGCAAAGACGGGCGTCATCTTCGAGAGCTTCGAGATTGTCCCAGCTCAGTTTAGGCGCGGGAACTTCCGAGGAGTCAGAAGTAAAAAGATAACCTTCAAGATCGGCATTTCTGCGCCAGTTAGTAAAGGCTCTTGGAAAATGCTCGGAGTGTGAACAATATTTATTGGAAGTAAAGGCATCTACTCGAGACAAGCAAGTTGCATCAATACGAACACCATAGTTATTGTCTTCGCCCCAAGCGTAATAAAAAATTGAATTGCGATCGGGATCGCTAAAGTAAGCTCCAGAATCTGGTGCCGTCCAAGCGCGAAGTGGAGGGGCTCCGTTAAAGAGTGCCGTGGGATAAACTTCTGTTGCGACATTTGCTTTTGAGAGGGGGCCTGGAGTCCCTGCAGAGACCTGATCCTTGAGAGTGATCGCCTTAGTATAATCTTTAGTAAAAACAGCGCTGCCGCCACCGAACTGACTGTAGTGAGTTTGTGCAGCTCCAAAAGCATCCGAGTAAGGAGCCAGCAAAGCTTCGATGTTGCTTGTTGCATCGGGGTTGGGGCGAGGCACCGAGTAGGGACGATAGTAGATTCCACCCGCAAATTGCATGCGGTCCCCTTGAATGATGGTCCCCCATTCTGCAGGCCACAGAGCAGGAGATCCGTTCCAGTTTGTCTTTGGATTAGGGCGGTCTAAGTTTCCGCCCAACACGAGCGGACCTTTGGTATAGACTCGGCGATCTCGAGCGATCAAAGCTGCAGGAGCAGTCTGATTGTAGAGGCGATCTAGGTAGATGCTGTTATTACTTGTTGAGAGCAACAAATAGTCAGATGCATCCATGACCTTGATCTTCTTTTTAAAAAGTGAGGTCAACTTTTGGTATGACCCCGTTGCGGTGAGCTCGAAGTTTTTGGTTTCTGGGTTGTAGCGGGCTTTTACATTCCAGGTAATGCCATTCGGAAGGACTCCAGAAACCTCAAAGTCTTTTGATTTCATACAGGCACTATCAGGAGGAGGTTCCCACATCCGACGCTCGAGAGCAGCTTCCATAATTGAGAATGTAGAGCTAGTGGTTTCGTCGAGGAGGACCTGATTGAAGTCTCGAGCCTTGTAGTTGTAGTCTCGAGTAAAGACATCTAAAGAACTCATCAAAATGATGAATCCCGCTAGGCAAAGCCCTGCAACGAAGATGAGGGCAGCCTGTCCTTTAGAATTGTTCTTCTCTATTCTTTTCATATACTTATTAAAGTTTAAGAGTGAAAAAACAAAAAGGCATCTTAGAATGAAGTTTGGTTTCATACTGAAAATCAAATCGAACTTTGTGGATATTTGAGTTCGTATCTAAGATGATGTAATTACTGAGTAAAAGTATTTCATCCAATCCGAAGCAATCCGAACGATATTTCAATGTCTATAGTTGAGGCACGCGAGAGTCTAGCTCGTAGCGTTTGTACTAAACAAAAAAGTTGAGAGTGGGAATTTACGACTGTATAGAATTCTACATGAGCTCAGCAGCAAATGAATTTTTCGACGATTATCGACGCTATCTCGGTGAAGCTTTTAAATTAAGAGCTGCTAAAAACCCTCGCTATTCTTGGTCAGCATTTGCGCGAGATCTCGGGTTAGGGGTTTCAACTTTGAGCGAGGTTCTGAATGGGAAGTACGGGTTGTCGTCCGTCCGTGCTCGTGAGGTCGCGAAACGACTTCACTTGACAGAATCTCATTGTGAACACTTCTGCGATCTTTTAGCAGCTCAATTTTCACGCAGCAAAGAAGAAAAAAATAGAGCTCGTTTGTCCGCACACTTACGCCGTGAAGGTAACGAGCAGACACTTACTCTAGACAAATTCAAAACTATTTCTGAGTGGTATCACATGGCGATTCTGGAGTTGAGCGAGACCGCCGGTTTTGTTTTCGATCCAGATAAGATGGCACGACGCTTGGGGATTTCTACTGAAACTGTCGAGGAATCTGTCAATCGCTTAAAACGTTTGGGGCTTGTGAAGGTTCGAGGACGTAAAATTAAACCGACCGGAAGCTTCACCACAGTCGAGAGTAAAGAGCTTGCATCGACAGCAATCAGAACGTTTCATAAGCAAATTATAGATAAAGCTAAGGCGGCAATCGAGGGCCAGAGTATGGAAGAAAGAGAGCTTTCTTCCACCGTATTTTCAGTTGCGCGAGAAGACCTCGAGGCTGCCAAAAAAGAATTGCAGCAGTTTCGTCGTAGTTTTGCGCTAAAGTTTTCAAAAAATGCCAATAAAAAAGATGTCTATTGTTTGAGTATGCAGTTGTTCAGTTTAACAGAAAAGGAACGGTCTCTATGACGAAGGCCCTTTGTGCTTTGATCTCCGTAGGTTTGAGTTGTCTATTGTTGGTACCACCGACCTTTGCGGCAGTTCGTGATATTGGCAATGGCGGAGCCGGCGTTTTGGTCAACGGAGAGCCCGTTCTTTTTGATCTCTATGAAATTGGAGTTGAAAAACCAGAAATAGACGAGGTGGTGGTTCCACTTCCTCTTTATGTCGAGCGTGCCTCTAGGATGGATATTCTGACAGAAAGAGAAGCGCGTTTATTGGCAATAAAATTGACTGAGATTCGCGAGGTTTCTCCGAAGTTTGCGGACTACTTAGTATTGGCATTGAACCAGTACATTTGGCGTCTAGTGGATCAGCCATTAAAGCCGATTGAAGAAGAAACTCCGGTAGAGATTGATGCAGAAGTGGTGCAACTCGCGAATCGCTTAGGAACTATCATCCGTATTCAAAGTGGATACTGGGGAAAAATGTCCGAGGCTAACAAGGTTGCTCTTGTTTTGCATGAAGTGATTTATGGGCTTGCTCCTGCAACGTATATGGCAAATGGGAGTGGATTGCAGGTTCAGGATGGACCGAAAGTTCGTCAGATTGTTGGTTATATTTTTCTTCCGGAACTGAAAAAACGAGGAGTTGACGGTTTCTTCAGCTACACGGGAATTTCCTGGGAGCTGTCTCGTATTGTTGGTGAAGGCGTTGTAGAAAAGGTTGTGTCTACTCTGATGGTAGAGTCAACAGAGGTAGCTGATTCCAACTTTTATCGACGAGAAGTTTTTATGAATGGGCCTGTTTATGCAAATGAAGATAAAAAGTTCTGCGCTCTCGTTGAGAAAAATTTGACGTCTCCAAGTGGTAGAGTTCAAGGTCATTTTTTTTATTTAAGTCATCAAGCGATTTTAAGGTTCGAGGGGTTCGACTCACCGTCGGGACGTCAGCAGTTTCTGCAGGAAGATAGTTTACATATGGTCGAGGACCATATTACGGGTTCTTTTTTATTCAGTATTGATAATATCAATGGCTGTAAAGAAGCAGTTTTGCAGAACGTCCGCGCAGTTTTTAAAGAGTTTGGCTTCGATAAAGTCAGCGTTCCTGGGTATAAACGCTAAGATTTAGGGGTTTCTGTAATCTTTCCATGTACAGAAAACTAACATCTATTGCTTCTTGGGAAAGAGGCGTATGTTAGCCGGGTTCTATTAAATTATTCGGGGAGGATTTATGAAATCAGTTTTAGCTTCTATGGTGTTGATGCTTTCTGTGAATGCTTATGCAAAGGACTCTCATTTGATCTGCATGACTGGTGATATCGGTGACATGGATATCAAGATCGAGTCTACTTCTAACGGCAAAGAAAAATTAAGCGTGATTTTGACTGCGATGGATGGCGTGACAGTTCGTACATTCGTTAATTCAAACTTTTCTAGTCAGTCATTGTCTGATGGTTTGAAGAACGGCAAGATCCAAGCGATCGTTTCTAAGTCGGACTTGCAAGCCTCTTTCGGTGGTGCATTCTTGGATGCAGGAGTATTGGAGTTGAATACCAACGCTCAAACTAAAAAGCAGGACGTGATCTTCGCAGCTGAAGGCATTGTCTACACAGCAGCTTGCACAGAACAATAGTTCTTAAAAGGCAAAATGCTTAAAAAAGCTCAAAGCGCACTATGCGTTTTGAGCTTTTTTATTTCCCCATTTGTCCACGCACTTACTCTCCGAGCGATTCCGAGCGGAAGGAGTGTTTCAGAATGGGAATGTAGGGCCCACGGGGTTTTGTTTGCTCAGTTCCGCTCCGAAACAGTCTATACTGATTGAACGGGGATGGGACTCTCATGAAATATCTGATTTTACTGCTGCTATTCTTGAATCTAGCTGGTTGTGGACCCACAATGGTAAAACCCTTTGAAGCCAAAGGCGAGCAAGACTTAGCAAGCGAGATCCCATCACCAAGCCCAAGTCCATCTCCGTCACCGAGCTCAACACCAACTCCGAGTCCGACAGTGACACCGACTCCAGTTGCAACACCTACAGCTACTCCAAGAGTTACACCAACTCCGACGCCGACACCTGTGCCAACAGCAACGCCGACTCCAACACCAAGACCGACGGTGACACCAACACCGGCGCCTACACCTACGCCAACTCCGATACCAACGGCGACACCGACTCCGACACCGTCACCAACACCCAGCGCGCGCGCATTTGAAGGTGTTCGTCCTTATGGACCAAAAGCTCCTTGGAATGTTCCGGTAAAAAATCTGCCGCTTCATCCTGAAAGTACAAAATACGCGAACCTGATTTTTAACGATACCGGCCAGCACTTTGAAATGAACTTTAGAAAATATACTTATCCGGTTTACCACGCGGCAGAGGCCACGGAAATGTATACAGTTCAAGACCGCAACAATTGGGGAAATCTGAATGGTAAAACAATCCCATTCAATCCCAACTGGAAAGCTAATGCCGGCACTGATGCGCAAATCATCATTCTTGATCCAGTCAGCGGTAAAGAGTGGGATCTTTGGGATGTTATCATCGATACCACCACGAAAAAGCTTTCGATTGGAAATGGGAACTTGTGCCCAGGTGATTACCTCACGAATAACTGGGACGTCAAAGCCACGAAGTGCAGTGGCTCTCGCGGCGTAGGTATCAACTATCTTGCGATGTTAGTACGCCCTTGGGAAATTGAAAAAGGCGTGATTGAACACGCGCTTTCAATGCCGATTGTGAACACATCTGGATCCTTCTACGTTGCGCCAGCCACTAAACTTGAGCACCCAGGAAAGGTCGGCGATATCCCTGAAGGTATGCGCTTTGCCTTGAATGTAACGTATCAGCAAATTGATGATTATGTGGCAACATTGGCAGTAAGAGCCGAAATCAAACGCACGGTGAAGATAGTGCTTGTAGCTCTTAAAGATTATGGTTGGTTTATTACGGACACTAGCGGTGGAGCTCACTTCCAATTCGAAGCTCCGGAATCCGCACAAGCAAAGTGGGAAGCCTTAAAGGTCCTTCCCACTCAAAGTGCAGGCGGCATTGAACATCCAAGACATTCACTGGCGCCATTCATTACTGCTGACAAGATCATTACGATCGTGCCGAGCGATCAATATCCTCCCTAGGGAGCTTTGACTTCTCGGCCGCTCAGCGAAGCTTCCATCAAAGGCTCATGATAGTGCATGATCAAGCTGCCATTTTTTAGGCGAGGGATCAGCCTTTCTGCAACTGTTCTGGAAAGGGCAGGGCATCCCCAGCTCAATCCTAAACGGCCGAAATCTCTGCCTGTCGATGGGTTGGTAGAGTTGATAAAGTCCTCACTAACATACCATGCACCATGCATAACGATATCACGGTTGTAGGCTTGATCATTTGAGTTCTGCAAACCATACATGCGCAAAGTCTCGCCGTATTTTCCATCATAGGTTTCGCCCGTAAGGTAGATGCCTAATGAAGTCTGCTTAGAGTTCTTAATGTTACTAAATTTTGTGGCGTAGTTGCTTTCGCCACTGCCACGACCATGGGATACATAATATTTCTCAACGATGCCGCTTCGAAGATTGATATAAAAAAAGCGACGTTCAGTTGAAGGAGCACCGTAGTCGATGATGACGACGTATTCCGGGTTCTCAAGAGTCACGCGAGTTGTTGAGTTAGAGCGGTCAGATTCACTGCAAGGTTTTACGCTTTCAGAAGAGTAGCCGTCGCAAGTGTAAGTTTCTTGGTTAAAGGTACGGCCACGGAAGTCATCCATGAATTTCACCAAACGCTCCAAGGCGTCACGAGGAACTCCTTGCTTAACGATGTGGTCGAAAACAGACTGCGAAGGGGCAGCATGGGTTGCAGTAGCAAAGACAGACACAAGAACGCTTAACATGATGAATTTTAGGTTCACAGATATCCTCCAATTTGCGTAATAGATTAGCAGAGTGTTTAATTTTGAAATTGAAGTTTTACAAAGGAAAAAATCAAGAGACACCGATTGTGAGCAAATTTGCTAAAGGAGCTTGCGGATTAACAAGATACTTTCACTAGACCTTGGGCGCGGCGAGAACTTTGCTCACAGATTGTGCACTTTTGGTGGAGCAAAAGCTGTTCCCTAAGTTTGCCGAGTTCCCTTACTGAAGCCCCTTAGTCGCTTTACAACACGACGCAAAACCTCTACGCTTATCTTATATGAAAAGAAAACCTTGGCCGATTATCTTGCTTGCACTGCTTCACGTATTAGCTCCTTTTGGCAATATCATCTTCAATTCATTTCGTTCTGGCCGAGAACTTTTGCAAACTTGGAATTTTTGGTATTACGCACTTCCAAAACCACTCTTCATTACTTATGTCATTCTGCCGCCGCTTGCAGGTTTGTTCATCTATATCTGCCGTCGTTGGAGCTACTGGTGTTATGTCATTTGCTTAGTCTTTATTTTCTTTTCTAATGTTTACGGTTTCTGGACGAATATAAATTTGTTCAACTTCCTGACTTTGACCACTGTCATGGTGGTGGACATTTTGGCTGTCGCGTACTTCGTAGCACCTTCAGTACGTAAGGTGTATTTTGATCCGCGCATGCGTTGGTGGGAGACCGCTCCTCGTTACAACTTTGATGTTCATGGCCATGTGGGTGCTCAGCAGGTGTTAGTAAAGAACATTTCTGAGGGCGGAGCTCTCGTTGAAGCTTCTGAAAATTACCAAGAAGGTCAGTCAGTAGATCTCGGGTGGGAATATCACGGCGAGGGCTATAAAATGCCTGGTAAGGTCGTCTATCGAAAACCAATGGGTGGTAAATTCGGCTACGGCATTCGCTACGATCATACACCGCAAAGCAAAAAGACAATGTCGGTATTTATCAAACGTCTACACAAAGAGGGCAAGATGATCCGTGATCGCTTGCCGGGCCCTGAAGACGGCTTCTTTGCTTGGCTAAAGAAACTTGTCACGAATCGTGAAGGTCTCTTCCCTAAAACTAGAGGCTAGCGCAAGTTTTCTTGTAATAGGTTACAAGAGAATTTTCGATATCTTTACGCTCTTCTTCATCCACAACAAAAACGCCCATAGGCTCTGCGGACTGAACGCCTAAGATATCAAATTTATAGATGCCAAGGACTTGCGGAGCATAGAAATGTCCCGTGGCCTTATTAAAATAGACAATCTGATCTTCCGCATCTTGGTTTGAATCATAGACTTTGAAGAACACGTTGCCATTTTTATCTTCGGTGAAAGATTTTACGATCAGGATATGCTGAACTAAAGTACGAAGACGCAAATTAATAAGCGTCAGGCGATTTAGCTTCGCATTAGTCATCATAATTTTAAGAGTGGCTTTATTTGTCTCAGGATCTTGAGCGCCAGTGCCAGCGCCCATACCGATATTCTTTGGGCGGAAAAAATGGCGTTCTTGGCTGCGCTCAACTTCGCCGCGCAGGTTTCTAGTCACGCGAATGCTATCCACATTTTGAGTCGCGCCATTGATAAGTGTATTAACAAATCCCAAATACGTATTGCGGCCGAACTCGTCACGGATGTTATCTTCAAAAACCGGAATGATAGAATAGTTTTTAAGAGGTCGCTCTTGAACTCGTTGTACAGCTTGGTCGCTGTGGCCATACATTTGAACGTTAGGAACAAGGCTAGCGCCGCGGACCATGTCTAAAACGCCGATAGTATTTATCCTAGGAGCCGTTTTTTCGCCGGTACGTAAAAGATAAAAGAATTTGCGCTGGGTACTGCCCATGCCCCAACAGGCACCTAGGTTAAAGACGCCACTGCGGAAGCCCCAGTTTCTTATTGGTAGGTGATTGCGGCTGGAAAAGGCGTCTGGGCGGATGCTCCCTAAGATGCTACCAACGCTGACGCTGTCGCAGCGAAGATTATTCACCAATGAGTCCGAAATCTTTTTGGTGTCAGCAGAACTGTGGCTTCCAAAAAGAGACACTCCTGCCAGTAGGGATGCAAAAACCTTTTTCATACCTTTAATCCTTTAAAGTTGTGAACAGGATGGGAGCTGGTAATTCACCTTATAACGTAATTTCCCGAAGCTGTTATCGCCGCGAGGTACTTCATAGACGTCAACATTAAATTTGGTGCCTACTTTTTCAATACTTTTCTTATAGCTGACGCACCATCCATCGCGATATTCGGAACAATCTACGGTTTCTTGCTCCATCGGACGGATCAATGTGCGCATTTCTTTACGAACATTGACCTTATTGTCATGTCGATCTGTATCGTATTCCTCAAAAAGAATGGGATCGATTGTTTTGACTGAAGGGCCTTCAAGACAAACGTTCTGAACTCCAACTTGGCGGTCTTGGAACTTCACGGCTGGCATTTCGATCATATAGAATCTGTTCAGCTTCAAAAGTTCTGCGCGGCTGATGCTGTTGCCGTTGCCACCAGCGCTGCCGCCTCCGCCTAAAGCAAGGGCCCATGAAGAAATCAAAGTTAGTGAAAGAAAATAGAATAATTTATTCATGTTCAGAAGGACCTTTCAAAGTTTCGACAATCGCAAATGTAAAAGCGGGGATAGAGCCTTTGGCTCCTGGTTCTTTCAAGCAAGCCATCTTGTCTTCGAAGGCTTGGACATCGATATCTACCCATTGGCGATAAGTTTTTTCACTCAAATTTTCAAAATACAGGGCCATATGGTTCGCATAGATCTCGTCCGCGCGTTCAGGCTTTAGGTATGTTTGGACGAGTTGCAAACCGACTTTTTTGATCGCTTTTGCTGAAAAGGCGGCGCGATTTTGCCCAAGACTCATTTTTCCATCAGTCCCCAAGCGTAGAACCTTGAGGTCCAACATTCGGTGAATCAAATCCAAGCCATAGTCGCCAAAACGCTGTTTGACGAAGGTGCGATCAAAAGGGCTGACGTCGGCTAAAACATAAAGTTCGGCAAAAACGCGGTCATTAATTAGTTCTTCTTCAATTGCATTCGAGAAAAAGGCCGTCGGAGAGTCTTTCAATTGTTGATCAATACGGCGAAGCTTTTCTTGAACAGGCAAAGGAGCCGCGGCCAAGGTGTCATTCAGGTTTGTGGTGCCAAAAAGAACCGCATAGAGTTTGTATAGAGTTTGTATAGAGTTTGATAGCTTGGGTTGTGAGACTTTTGCAGAAAGCGACGAAGTGTTTTGCTGTGAATCTGAGTTTTTTTGCTGAGAATTCCGAGGGCTTTTTTTGGATCCGCGTAGCCTTTTAAGAACGACTCAATATCCGCTGCGACTTGATTTCGCAGGGCTTCTTCGAAGGAGTTTGTCAGAGTATCCGTAGGCAGATTGTTTGACATCTTGGAGACCTTTATAAAGGCAATTTGCTAAAACAGGTAGCTCCGATTTTTCAATGTAAAATAGACAAAACCGAACTCAAGGAATAAAGGGAGAGTTCGGCTTTGTCTTCGGCGCACAGTGGATGGGTTCTCAAGCTGAGCGCCTTAACATTAACTAGTTAGGCAATACAGAAGTGGAACATTCTGGAACAGTGAAAGCCTTTGTGAAAAGGTATGTGTGATTGTCTCTTTCGTTGCCACGAGAAAGTTTGTAAACTTTTACGTCTACAGTTGTAGCGTATGTGCCAGAGATCAACTTTTCTTCACAAACTTGTTGGTTTTGACCGATGTAGTGACATTGAGTCTCAGTGTATGCGTAGTCGATTGGAGTTGTAAGATACTCTTGACCAACAACGATTGAAGAACGTTCTCCGTGACCACCGCGTTGATCTGGAACAGTGATATCAACCATAGTTTTTGTGCGAAGGTTGTTGCCTTCAACGCAAATGAAATCGTAAGAAACAGCGTGGCCCATGAATACGATAGGCATTTCGATGTGAAGGTCAGTAGCTTTGTTCAATACTTCCCAAGAAGTATCAACAGTGTATTTACCAGCGAAAGCAGAAGAAGCAGTCAAAAGCGCGAACGCCATAGCGATCATAGTTTTCATTAGTAACTCCTTTAGTTAAATGAAATTTGTGTTTAAATTTGTGAAGTCGTTTTGTCGGAGCTCGCAGACTTTTGCAAAAATATTTAAAATGACTCACGCTTTTGTGGGACAAAGTCCTTGATAGAAAGTTTTTCTGGGACAAATACAGGTTTTGTCCCAAAAACTTAAAATGGGATAAATCGGGAACAGGCAAAAATTTTAGAGACTACTCGATAACCTTGAGTCCTTCGGACCAAAACTTCGCGGATTCCACCAGGCCCGAGAGCACGGAGTGGAAGTGGGATTGTGTTTGCAGGCGCTCGCGGCCGAATCTTTTTTCGAGCTCTTCGCGAATGAAGCCAACCTTGGCGGTTCCGCCAGTTAAGCACACTAGATCCACTTGCTCAGACGTTACACCGGCTGAGCTTAAGCAGCGATCAAGGCCTTCGAAAATCTTTTCGCGGGTATTTTGTGACCACTCTAGGAATTGTGTTTGAGAGAAGCCTTCATACACTTCGATACCTGGGTAGTTGAATTTAAAATTGCTGTTAGCATTCTCAGAAAGATCGCGTTTTGTTTTTTCAATGTGTTCAAAGAACGGAAAAATCTGCTGATCTTCAATAAGCACAAAAAGACGCTCGATCGCTGCTTTGTCTTTTTCAGTGATAGAGCTTTTCTTTACCTCGCGAATAAATTCGTAAGTGTCTTTTTCTTTGAGATGCACAATGTGAGCCGGATGGTTCAATCGTTGGGTTACAGCATACGGCATGCTGAGGACATTGTCTGAAAGTGGCAGGCGGTAGCGGGACTTCGCGCCAAAGTATTCATTTAAGCGGTGGCTCATGAAAACGCTGTCCAGCGCATCCCCGGCAAGCGGGCAGCCGTCGATTGCTAAAACATCTTCGTGTCGGAAGTTCTCGGGACGCATACGAATCAGCGTAAAGTCCGAAGTTCCACCCCCGAAGTCGCCAATCAGAACTAATTTTTCCTGGGTCAGGTCGCGACGGTAGTCAAACGCGGCAGCCAGAGGTTCTGGGACGAATTGTACGTTCTTGAAGCCAGCAAACTGCGCAGCCTTTTGCATGCGATGAAGAGCAAAGCCGTGGGCTACGTCATCCATGGCATAGCGGGCAGGGCGTCCGATCACGGCGTTCTCGATAGAAGTTCCGAGGGCTTTCTCGGCCCGCTTTTTAAGTTCTAAAAGAAAAATACCCACCATGTTTTCGAGAGTCAGAATGCGATTACTGATGACGGTCCCAAGATAAGCTTGGTTGGGAAGGTGGGATTTGAAAGAACGAAAGAGTCGTCCTTCCATGTCTTGCTCGATGTATTGTTCAATGGCCTCAGCGCCGTAGTAACAAAGATCGGCGTGGGGAAAGTACAAAAGTGTGCGCAAGAGTGTGGGATCGGCGGCTTTGGGATCAAGAGCAAGGGCTTCGACTCGTTGACCTTTGTGGTAGGCGCCTACAAGAGAATTACTAGTACCGAAATCGATGGCAAGGAAAGTTTCTGACATCGGACCATTATAGAAAAGTTCAATGTCAGAAACAAAGTTTTAAATTCAATACGGACCAGAAATGAAGCTAGTTAGGCGTTTCACACTGAACGGTGCAGCTGGCGTTGCAGCGAACCGGAGTGCTTTGGTTTCCTGGAGGCAAAAAGCTTGGGTTGCAAGAAGAGCTGCAGAAAGGTGACAAGCTGCTTTTGCCACCGCTCGAGCGGCAGCGCCAGTCAGCATCTCGCTCAGCAGCGCGCTCAGCGCGGTCTGCAATGCGATCAATACAGAAACGCCCCTGGTTATAACTGCAATAGCCAAATTCGTTGGCACGACCTGTGATCATCGTAGTTCTTGCGAATGCAGAGCTTACTGTAAGTCCTGCTAAAAGTGTCATCACCAAAAGACGTTTCATAGAAGCTCCTTCGTTGTTTATTTGCTCACTTTTTTAGTGTGCTCAATCATCATATCTTCAGCACGCTGTAAATCAGCTGGAGTAATTTGCCAAATTTGCTTGTCTTTGAATTCTTTCAAAAGAAGATTGAAAAGATCAAAACGCAAGAACGGAGTTACTTCGCCGCTTTGGTATTCTCTTTCCTTCTCGCCATAAAGACCCAAGAAGGTCTTATCGCGGAACCAAGATTCACGGTTCATGCTTTGTGCAATCTTCACATGCTCTTCGCTTGGATTTCTTTGCAAGAACTCAAAGAACATTCCGCTTGCTTTAATGCCTGGGAAGTACCACTCACCACTGAATACTTGGATCAAGTCTTCTTCCTCATCTTTCAAGATAGGAGTGATGAATTGCACGCCTCTTTCAAGCGCATGTTTGTGGAATGCCAAAAGATCCGTCGTACGAAGGGCGATGTGTTGCCAGTGTGCGGCCGCTTGATGGCCATCCAACATTTCTCGAACGTGAGAAGATTGGCCCTTAGGCTCTGTCGGTTGAACGACAGCAATGATCGTGTTGTTCAATTCAGGATCGGGGCTTGCGCCTTGGCCGAGTCGAACAGCGTAAGTCATAGATTGTTCGCCTTCGCCTTTAACCCATTCTTTGCGTTTATCGTAAAGAAGGTCATCGGGTCCAACTCCGAAAATAGTATTGAACGCAAGATAAGAAATTTTATACAGATCTGGTTGAAGAAGAAGAGTCATGTGATCGACTTGAAAATTCAAAAAGGGCTTCTTAGCCATATGAATGCTCCTAGGAGGTGCTCCAAAGATGTTGTACGTAATAAAACAGGCAAATCTTCCTATGCGATCAAGGCAATTTCAAGAGAAATTGGCTCTAGACGTGTCTCGTTAGGGGCGGTTTTACGAATGGGAAACACCCATTTTGGGACATTTTGTCCTTTTCAAAGGCATTTCAAGAAAGAGCTTTCGATTTTGAGGAAGTCTTTTATCTGCCAAAAGTAAGTGTTTTCAGAGTGAAAATAAACATAAATAATTTATATGGAGAGCGCTTTACCGTTTACTTTTTCCCTCTGAGAATGAAATATAGGCCGATCAAAAAAAGTAAAAGCACAGGATGGGCTTATGTTTTATTCGTCTCTTTATACCCACTACTTTTGGGTAACAATGATCTACGGATCTGCAATGGCGATTTTCATGGTCGCTTATTTGCGCCGTTCGTATTTCCAATTTTGGAAGCCGATTACACTTTTTTTCTTTCTTTACTGCTTGGTGGCTTATGCCATCACGGATGGTCTTTTGATCAAGCAGGAAAGCACGACTCAGAATCGTATCTTCGGTTATGCTTCCTCTTACGCTATGGTATTTAGCAAACTTGGCCACGAAAAAGTGAACGACAAAACGCGTGAGACCGATCCTTTGTATCTTGAATTAGTCCAAATGCAAAAGGACTGGTTGGCAGCAAATCCTTACATCGCAGATATTTTCACGATGAAGAAGGATGCGAAAGGCCGCACTTATTTGGCGGTGGACTCCGAAACGGACTATGACCGCAATGGGAAGTATGAAAGCGATCGAGAGCAAAGAACCGCCATTGGCGAGCTTTATACCAACCCAGTTGCTGCGCTCAAAGGCGCCTTTGCCGGGGAAGCCCGTTTCACCACCGAGACCTACAGTGATCGCTGGGGCGATTGGATGAGTGCCTTTATCCCGCTTAAAAATCGCGAAGGAAAGCTGGACGGAATTTTAGGAATCGACTTTTTTGCCGAAGCCTATTTTTGGGATTTGAATCGTATTTGCTTCTTGGCGTTTTTATTTTTCGGAGTGCTTTTTGTCGGATTCGTAGTCAGTTTACATAAGCACAATCGTCTGTCACTGGCATTGATTGAAGCCGACAAAGCTCGTCGTGTGAAGTCCGATTTCTTGGCAAACATGAGTCACGAAATTCGTACTCCGCTAAATGGTATCATTGGAGTCGCAGAACTCATGGACTCGTCAGGAATGAATACTAGCGAGCTTGAGAAGTTACACATTCTGAGAACGTCTTCCAAAACTTTGTTGTCATTGGTGAACGATATTTTGGATTTCTCCGCTCTTGAGGCTGATAAAATTCGTTTGGAAGAAGTCGCTTTTGACCTAAACTCTTTGATTGATAGTATTCTAAGTATGTTCTCTTTATCCGCGCAGGAAAAGGGCATCTACTTGAGATTTGATCATCGACCGCTCACTGAAAGTTTGGCTTACGGTGATCCCACGCGAGTTCGTCAAATTCTGGTGAACTTGATTGGTAACGCCATTAAGTTCACATCCCAAGGGGGAGTGAGTGTTCGGGTCGAGCGTGAAGAGACTCCGGGGCAGGCGCCTCGTTATAAAGTGTTGGTGCAAGATACTGGTATTGGAATTCACGTCGAGGATCAGAGCCGTTTGTTCAAGTCCTTCTCGCAAGCAGATGCTTCAACAACACGGAAGTATGGCGGCAGTGGATTGGGACTTGCGATTTGCAAATCCCTTGTGGAGCTTATGGGCGGCGAGATCGGCGTTCAATCCGAACCCAGCCGCGGTTCTACTTTCTTCTTCTCTTTTGTTTCAAAGGAAGCCTAAGGGGTTTACCCCTTAGGACCACCATTCAAAAGATCTTTGATCGAACCCAATGCGCCTAGAGCCGTGCTGGATTCATAAGGGACAAAGATCTTATCACCTTCTTGCGCAACAAAGTTTCCAAATTGCTGCAAGTAATCTGTGGCGACCAAATACTTCGCGGTAAGGTTTGCATCACCCATCGCGGATTTAACCAAAATGAAGGCTTCTTTTTTAGCGTCAGCAACGTTTTTAATCGCTTGAGCTTCACCTTCTGCGCGACGGATCTGAGCTTCTTTTTCACCCTCTGCAAGGTTGATCTGCTCTTGGCGAATACCTTCAGAGCGAGCAATACGAGCTTGCTTGTCACCTTCGGCTTCAAGAACCTTAGAGCGACGTTCACGTTCGGCCTGCATCTGCTTTTCCATCGCAACTTGGATCTCGCGTGGAGGAGTGATGTTACGAAGTTCGACGCGGTTCACTTTCGTTCCCCATTTGTCAGTGGCTTCATCCAAGATTGTTTTCAACTTCGCATTGATGACATCGCGGGAAGTAAGGGTTTGGTCCAAATCCATTTCGCCGATCACGTTACGAAGTGAAGTTTGAGTCAATTGCGCAACCGCCATCGGAAGATTTGCGATCTCATAACACGCTTTTACTGGGTCGACGACTTGGACATAAAGAAGGGCGTCGATTTCAATCGATACGTTATCTCGAGTGATCACCTTTTGACTTGGAATATCAAACACAGATTCGCGCAAGTCTAAGCGAGACGTCGTTGTTAATAATCCATTGTCGATCCAATAGATCGGACGTGGTTGGTCAAAGAAGGGCACAACGAAGTTCAAACCGTTTGTCAGAGTGCGTGAGTAGCTTCCGAGCCTTTCGATGATGAGGCATTCACTTTGCTGAATGACGTAAATTGTTTTTGCTAAAACCACAAGGGCGATCACTGCGATCACCGCAAATGCGATCAATGTAAATTCCATGGTTGAAAAATCCTTTCACCTAAGTTGGAAAAAATTAAATTATTATTCTTCATTCAGAGGTTGAACCCAGACCTTGTTGCCATCGATTTTCTTGATGGTAACTTTAGTTCCAGCGGGTAAAACCTTTTCGTTATAGCTTCGGGCCATCCACAGATCGCCATAGAGTTTCACATAACCGTGGCCACCCGGGGGAATCTCCTCAGTGACTGCTGCTTCTTGGCCGACCATGCCTTCTGCTGTGGTTTTCTTTTTCGGAGTATCCATGATGTGCTTCAGGTACTTTCTTGTTAAGAAGAAAGACAGAAATTGAAACACGCCAGCCACCGGCAGAATGATGTATAAGTTGCTCGTGGCTGCAGCGACTCCGGCGGTCAGGATAAATCCTATGCCGATCGGTAAAACTATAAAACCGGGGATGATGGCTTCGGCCAAAACCAAAATGGCTCCGGCGACCAAAAGCTGCATCCATAGTTCATTTTGAAAAGCTAAAATCATATTCACTCCGTCCTTACTCGAACTCAGATTTTAAAGATTTGATTTGTTCAAGGCGAACATTCAAAAGTTCTTTCAAAACTTGAGTCAGCAAAGGCTCAATATCTTTGTCCGTCGCCCCCGTGTTAGAAACGATTTTCTCGTAGAGATCGCGTGTTTTGCGATTCACCGAGAGGGTGATTTTTGTTTCGCTAAAATAATCCTCTAGCAGATCTCGAATCAGAGCGCTGACGTTGATTTGAGCCTTCGTCAGGCGCTCGTATTGATCTTCTGCGATGAGGACACTGATACGTTTTGCGTTGTCAGACATAAAACCTCTGCATGTATGGATACAATATGCATTAATATTATCAAGTATGCAATAGTATTATTTGATGCGTATCATAATTAAACTGTGATGGTTTTTCTGCCTTATGGCAGAGCGCCGACGTCTGGACAAATGTAACAAATACTGTTACATTAATGCTTTGCTGGAGATTCTTATGAAGAACACAAAGCTTTCTATTTTAGATTTGGCTCCCATCGCTCAGGGAAAAAGTATTGCAGATTCCTATAAGAACACTTTGGATTTGGCTCAGCATGCAGAGGCTTGGGGTTATCATCGCTACTGGCTGGCGGAGCACCATAACTTGGACGGCATTGCGAGTGCGGCGACCTCCGTTTTGATCGGTTATGTTGCGGGCGGCACTAAAACGATTCGTGTCGGTTCTGGTGGAGTGATGCTACCGAATCACGCGCCGTTGGTGATCGCCGAACAGTTTGGTACGCTTGAAACTTTGTATCCAGGGCGAATCGATTTGGGGCTTGGGAGAGCACCGGGCACGGACGGGTGGACAATGCGCGCTCTTCGTCGCGATATGAGTGGCAAAGAATTAGAAATGTCAGACCTTGTGCAAGAGTTGCAATATTATTTTGCGCCGGCACAACCGGGGCAAAAAGTGCGCGCCATTCCCGGGGCCGGCATCAAGGTGCCTTTGTGGCTTTTAGGATCGAGTCTTTATAGTGCGCAACTTGCAGCGGCTTTAGGTTTGCCATTTGCTTTTGCTGGGCATTTCGCGCCTGAGCTTTTGATGCAAGCTTTGGATAATTACCGCGTTGGTTTTAGACCGTCGGAGGTCTTACAGGAGCCTTACGCTATGCTGGGAGTGCAAGTCATCGCGGCCGACAGCGATGAGCGGGCACAGTTTTTAGCAACGACAAATTATCAGCGCTTTTTGGGAATCATTCGTAATCAGCGTGTAAGTATGGCGCCGCCAACTCATGATATGGATTCTCTATGGAGTCCTGCTGAAAAAGAAATGGTGCTTTCAAAACTTCGAATGTCAGTTGTCGGTGGACCTGAAAAAGTGAAAGCAGGTCTTGAAGAGTTAGTGGCGCAGACGGGCGTTCAAGAGCTTATGATTATGTCAGATGCCTATGAACATTCTGACCGCTTGCGATCCGTCGAGATTATTGCTCAGACAAAAATTTAAAGTTTGTCGCCGAAATTGTTTTTGGTTTCAGGCGAGCCCTCTTCGTGGCTTTTCTCTGCACTGCGAGCAACCTTGCCTGTGATCCCAACCCATTCTGGATAGAAGATAGCGATAAGTGCATAGATAATAATGCTTAAAACGCCAATCGCGATACCGCCAATAATGATGATAGTTCCCATATCCATAAAAGTGCTCCAGGTAGGCCCCTAGACTACAACAAGGGCTCTTTGGGTTCAATGTAAGACCGCCTCCGTCAGAGCGAAAAACGGCACTAGCTTAGCTTGTGAACATGTTAAAGGCCTTTAAAATCGCCTATTTATGGGCACGAAACGTGAAAGCTTTCCGGGGTATGTGGATATTCCGGGCTTTTTGCCATTTTGCTTTGTTTTTAGGACTCTTCGGAGCAGGGCCGAGTTTTGCCCAAAATCCACAAACCCAAAGCGAGTTTCAAGCTCTCCGTATTGACGGGATCGAGGACACTGTTCTTGATCACGTGACAGGATCCCAAGAGGAAGTGCGCTTTACTTATGACCCGCAAGCATTGGCAGACGCTCCGCCAGTAGAAACATCTATCGAAAAGCTTCAAGCGCTCAGTCAAGAAATGCGCTCCGAAAATTATCAAACGAATCTTGCTGAAAAAGTAGTGATTCCTGTTTCAACAGAAGATGCTGAAAACCTTGAGGCCTTGAAGTCTTTGAAGCCCGAGGAAGTAAATACCTTTATTGCTAAGAAAAGCTATTTCTTGCAGAAGGTTGCTGGTCTTTTTCAAACCCTGCGCGTGAAGGCTTCTGCCGTTAATAAAATGTTGAACCTTATGAATAAGCAGTTTTTTAAAAATGCTGGAGTGATTGCCAAAGCGAATGCGCGGGTGATTTCGATTCAACTAGGGGTGAGTGCTGGTGTTGGTTTTTCGGATTGGTTGATGACACAGCTTCGTAAAAGTCCTTACTTGGCGGATCTGCCAAGTCACACGGGTTTTTACTTCATGCTTTCTACGGGGATTTCTATTGTCAGAACTCAGAAGGATGGAAAGACCAAAATCAGTATCGAGCCGATTGTCGACTTCCGTCGCTCGACGCGGATTTTTACGCCGTTTGTGTCTGGGTCAGCGGGGTTGATCACAACTTACACTTTAGAGAATCGCGCCGAAGTTACGACTTTACAAAAAGCAAACTTCTATAAGATTTCAAGTCTGACTACGATCTCGGGGCTGCAGCAAGCTGGAGTTTCTGGCTCGTTTGTGGTGGCAGTTCCGCCGATGGGTGGAATAGCTTCGGGGATTGAAGGGGAAATCTATCGTCTGCGTTTGACCCCAAAGGCGCTATCTCAAATGGTAGAGTCCGTTCGTGGTTTTATTTCTAAAACCATCGGCAAAAAGTGTGAGAGTGTTTTTCCGTAATCTTGCCGGAACAGGACTTGCGGTTTCTCGGATCTAAAAGTCATCGTTACAAGACTAGACTAGTCTTCGCCTCAAGTGCTTTCAATATATAATTCTGAGAGCATTTATTTATGGCACAAAAAAAATCATCTTTGGCTCGTCGACAGTTTCTACGAGGCTTGGCTGCAACTCCGCTTTTGCTGAGTGCTGGCGCTGCTCAGGCCGAATCTGAATCAGAAATTATCCTTGAACTTCAAAGCAATCGCCGGGTGCCGATGTTGCAAGTTTGGGCAGATGAAACAAGTTCGCTTGTTACGGTTCTTGGCAATGTTGATTGGGGTTTTAACTGTGTAGGGGCAACATCTCCACAGGTGAGTATTGTTAAGGCGCAAAAACTACGCGGAACCGATTTGGTGCTGTATCGTTTGCATCTTGAGGGGCTCTCGATTTCTGACTACTGCCAACTCAATGTTTTCAATGAGCATCGTAAGCTTGTTGATACTCGTCAGATAAAGGGTCTTGATTTGGCGGCAACAGATCCGAAGATTGCTGTCGTGTCTTGCGCAAATTTCCGTAAGTTAAAAAATCAAAAGATCATGTACAAGCGATTACATGATCAGAACCCAGATTTGATGCTCTTTATTGGCGACATCGTCTATAGCAATTCAAAAACAAGCTCCGTATTGCTGACACCAGAAGATCCAAGTACGGCTCTCGAGCGTTATTTAACAACTTGGATTACTGTAGATTTGTACCAACTGGATCCTTTGATTCCGACTCTGGCGGTTTGGGATGATCATGATTATGGAGCTAACAACGGAGATCACTCTCATCCGTATAAATCAGAGATGAAAGAGATCTTCCGTTCGTTTTATCCGATGCCTGAGTCTCATCAAAGACTCAGTTATGGTCCTGGGGTGTCATTTCGCCTAACAGCTTTCGGAATTGATTTCCACATGATGGATGCTCGTACAAATAAAGTTCCAGAACGTACTCAGTGGGGATCTCAGCAAGAGGCTTGGTTGGCTAGAGAGTTCAACAACAGTACTAATCCAGCTTGGATTCTTAACGGGGTTCAGTACTTTAAGTATTTTGTTGTGATTGAATCGATGGAAAAGAGTGCGGAACCATCATTGACAATGTTAAAGAACTTGTTGAGGTCACGTAGGAAGCCGACTGTCTTGTTCTCTGGAGATGTTCATTGCTCACAGGTGCAAGAGTTGCCCGCATCCCTGTATGGTTTTAAGACTTACGAAATTACTTCAAGTGGCATTCACTGTGGCTCCGCGGGGAAACTTCTAAAGCGAAGTCCTGAAGAAGGGCAGTTGTACTATTGTGGTAGCGACAATTTCCTGATGGTTCGTCCAAGGGTCCAAGCTCGCGCTATGGACCTCAGAATCACCTGTGCAAATGAATTCGGGGTTGAGTCCGTTTCTAGCAGTCCTTTAAGAATCTCTGTTTAGCAGCACGCGCCAATATTAGCGTCGGCAGTGGCTGTGGTGCCTGGAGTAGGCCCACAGTCAAAAAGCCCATAGTGCGTGCTTGTATCACCAATCACTTTGAAATGTTTTGCAAAACGCGTTTGGTTCAGCATCGCAGCTGTGTTGCTGCAAACTGGAACTGGCATCCCTGTGCGGAAGAGGTGATGGTCATCTAGCATGAAAGCGTGGGGGAATTGCGGAACCGTGCCTTGGTAATAAGCCACTTGTCCGTAATCTTCGCAGCGGTCTTCAAGAGGTACTTTAAATGCACGAATTGTCATAGAGTAAAAATCTATCATGCCAGCTTTGGCTTCGATTTCTTCGTTGTTCAAAGTCAGTTTGGTCTTGCTCACAATACGATAATCAGGGCAGCCCAAATCAAAAAGCATACGACGGAAATCTTCGATGTAGAGCGCGCCTCCCAAGCATTCGCCGACAAGAACAGGATCTTTTTGTAGACGCTCTGGGATGCGGCGACTTGCAAATACATCCGAGAAGTACAATTCGCCACCTGGTTTTAAGACGCGCAAGATTTCAGAAAAGACGCGTTTTTTATTCGGAGATAAATTTAAAACGCAGTTTGAAACAACGAGGTCTACGGAGTTGTCAGCAATGCCGGCTTCTTTAAGGTCTTCGATATAACCTTGGCGGAACTCAACATTGGATTTGCTGTAACCAAATTTTTTCGTGTGATAATCCACATGGCGTTTGGCGACGGCAAGTTGTTCCTCGGTCATATCGACACCGATCACGTGTCCTTGGCTGCCGACAAGCTTTGAAAGAATATAGCAATCGCGTCCAGATCCAGAGCCCAAATCTAAGACTTTTTTACCTTCAAGGACTGTTGGAATCGGAGAGCCGCAGCCATAAAACTTACTGACAACTTCATCGTGAATTTCAGCAACGATTGGTTTTAGATAGTTCGGCATGGTCTCGGCGGTGCAGCAAGCGCTGGTTTTAAGATCTTCGTTCGTTTTCAGAACTTTGCCGTAGTATTCTTTCACCGCGCTAATATTTTCAAATTGAGAGTCCATCGATCTCCTCCAAAATTGTGTTGCATTTGCTATTTGAACAGGGGAGCCTTTTGTCAGGCAACCAAAAACCGGCGTTTTATGCAGGGGAGCGCAGACTCTGATGGCGAAAAAAATTCTCTTTATGTGTGTGGCAAACTCTGCCCGAAGCCAGATGGCCGAGGGGCTTGCTCGAGATATTCTGGGAGCTGATTTTGAAGTAGTCAGTGCCGGATCAAAACCCACCAAAGTGAATCCTATTGGTATTCAGGCAATGCAAGAGGTCGGAATAGATATCTCGAAGCATTCTTCGAAAACGACTGAGCAAATCCCAAACACCTTCATGCATGATTTAGACTTCGTCGTTACTCTATGCGCCGAAGAGGTTTGTCCCGTTTTGCCGGGGACCAAGGCGCAAAAACTGCATTGGCCCTTCATGGATCCGGCCAACGCGAGCTTAAGTGAGTCGGAACAGTTATTGAATTTTAGAAAGGTCCGCGACCAAATTTCGAAACGTTTACAAGAGTGGAAGCAGGACCTTGGTTGAGTTTAAGCGGGGCCCCTAGATCGGAAAAGGCCTTGCAGGATAAAATTAAAGGGATGTTTTAATATAAATAGAACGGAAGGATTGTCGTCACTATGTTTGCTAAGTTTGCAACAACAGCAATGCTAGGTCTTTTTTTAACAACACCTGTCGTGTTTGCTAAAGGCAAAACAGAAGGAGCAACGGCTTATAAACCGATGGATGCAGCTCCTGCGGATAATTTTGAAGCGCCAACGACTGAACATCTCGATAAAGTAGCGAGCTGGAGAATTAAAGGCTCTGCAAGCCGTAATATCTCTTCGGCATCCGGAAGTATGAGCTCTGAGTATCAAGCTTTGGTTCAACGTGTGAACACGATGAAAACCGCTCAAGAACTTGATACTTATCTTGAGACTCTCGAGAAAGACCTTAAAGCTTCAAAAGAAAAGCCTGCTGACTACGTATACGTCGCAACTCTTTTGACTTCGCTACGTCCACTTCGCAGTATCGCCTGGAGATCCATGGGACTTGCGGGGCAGTCTGTAGCAACTCAGCAAAAGATCATGGACACTTTGCGCTCTGCTTACACAAAATCGACGGTACTTCCTGTTGAGAACTGGGATCTCTTTGTAGACTTCGTGTCTCAGCCACTTCCTGGTGCGACTCAAAAGTTCACTCAAGAATCTGAATTGCAAAAGTATATTGCAACTGAGGTTTATAACGGTGTTGCCGCTTCCTACAATCGCTTAAGCACCGTGGACTTTGGTAAAATCCCAGGCAACAGCATCGTGTGGGATCAGCAACTGAATTTTGGATCAACTTCGTTCCCAGATCAGTTGGATCGTTACCGTGAAATCACTCCTGTAGAGCACGCCTTGTTGCTTGCGCGTATGAACAAGCTTATGTACAGAATAGCAACATTCAGTGCCTACAGTGCAAAAGACGCGATCAAAATCGAAAGAGAAATCAAACTTCGTTACGGTGTAGAAGCGGGCGCTAGTTGGTTGCATCTTGTGAAGTCAGATGGTCTGACTCGTCAGGAAAAGGTGAATATCATTCAACAGAAAAAGTATGCTCAGTCGCAAACTTTGAATGCGGCTGGCAAGATGTGGATGGGTCGCGCTTATCAACATCTTAAAGGCTACGTGGACTATTACGAAACGGCTTACAAGCTCAGTAAAAATTCATCGCGCTCTCAAGCTAGCTTCGTTGATGTTGAGTTTGTAAAACTTCATGATCGTGAGCTTTCTTTGATGGTTAAAAACATGAAAGCTTTGGTTTACGGTGACAATCGTGAGACCGGCGAATCTGTAGTTCAAAGCTCTATCACTGGAGAAACGGCTCGTGTGAATGTGAAGAACTTCTTCGCGAATCCACCTCAAGATTTGAAAACTCTATTGCCAACAAGCTTTGACCAAGGCCCTAAAGAGATAAAAGCCGAAGTAGATGGTAAGAATTTGTCTTATCCAAATCTACGCAACGGGCAGGCGCAAGCTTGGTCGACACAAGCTTATTCAAATCTATTCCCAGAATTGAAGAACGATTCTCAAGGAACTAAAGTTTTGCAGAAAGCAAAAGTGATCTCTGGTGTTCGCGGTGGCGACTCAGTTCTTGGGCAGTTTATTCACCCGTTTGTTAAGTAAGATCTCGAGGACTAAAACGTCCCCAATCAAAATGGCCACAAATCCTGTGGCCGTCAGAGCCCCCATCATCCGTACTGGCTGAAAGGGGGCCAATAAGAAAATCAAACTCACTAACGACATTAGGACAAAACAACTGGCGGCTCCGCCCTTCAGTTGTCCTATTCCTTGTAGGGTTGATTTTTTATCGGCAAAGAGGAATTGAATCACATTGTCTCCGGCAAGGCCGACGAGGACTGTGATCACGATGCACGTCACAAAGTTAATGGATATCCCGAAGGTTTTAATGACTGCAAACAGAGTCAGAGGAGCCCACAAAGAGGCTAAAATCATCGGAAGGATCTCGTGAGTTCGTTTCAGGAAATAAGCCAAGAAAAAGAGAATGCTGCCGATAAGAACGAGGCTTAACATCGAGCTTTCGATGAAGGTTTCTGCAACCACTTGAGTGAATTGAGATTTCGTATAAAGACTACCGACAAGATGACACTCTTCTGGTGAGCATACTTTTTTTAGTGTTTCATTCAGCTTTTCAAAGGATTTTGTAGAGCCGTCCTTTAAATAGAAAGAGATGCGTTCGCTGCCATCAAGGCCGTAGAACGAACTCACGATCTCTGAGCTTTCCGCCAAACGGTTTGCAAGTGGCAGAAAATCTTCTGGCAACGCTCGCGTTATAAAGTGCTTTGTTTTTTCGGCGCGATCAAAGTTGCTGATAAGACCGGTTGCTTGAAGGGTAGAAAGAACTTGATCCCATTTTTCTTTCGGAAAGTTTTCTTGAACCTGTAATTCGATACGGCCCTTCCAGCCACGAGTTTCCTGCAAGTAATTCAGGCCTTGAGTGAAAGGATGATTCTTTTTGAAAACCTCTTCGAGACTATCCTCAACCTGAATTGGGGGTGATAGAACGACAGCTAAAGGAATGACTATAAAAGAGAGTTTGCATAGTGGCGCGAGAAGTTTGGTCAGAACCCCTTCAGTTTTAGAGAGAATCTTCCCTGAACTTTTGAAAATAGACTTATCCATATTGACCCACGTGCGTTTCTTCCAAAAAAGCGCCAGGGCCAGAGGTGTAATATAGAATATAATAAACCACTCAAGCATACAGCCAATCGCAGTCCAGAGTCCCATGCGTTGAATGATGCCTAAGTCCGAAACGACTAGCGAACCAAAGCCAATAAAGGTCGTCAATGAAGTCCAGAAGCTTGGTACCAACAAATGTCTAAGGCTTTTTCGCCAATGATAGCCATCTTTGAGCTGCACAAAAGAAACAAAAACAAAATCTTCCAGAGCAGAGATCGCCAACAAAGGAACGAGAGTGTCTGAGAGCAAATCCGTAGGAGAGCCGATGAGGGCTTTAAATCCATAAATAAAGATCAACGAGAAAAGAAGCCCCGTCATATAAATTGTGCCGCTTAGCCATGTTCCCAGTATTAGGCGCAGGCCCGCGACGATGCCAAAAAGAACTGCTAAATAGATCCAAGCCGTGTCACCACGAGCTTTTGCAACCCACAATTGATAATCAGCTCCACCCAAAGGCAGAATATCAATGGATTTGATCTTGTTTAAGCTTGTTTGGAATTGATTCCAGACATTTTGTGTTTGTGAGGTCGGGAAGGCTTTGGCTTCGGGACTTTGATAGGAAATCAAGACAGCAAGGTCGTTTCTTTTCTTTGCAAAAAGTGATGTTTCCCAATCTATCACATCAAGTTCTTGAAATTCTGCGAGCATTTCTGAGGACGACCTTGTTGGAGTGTCGCAGTTTAAATTCACCAGAACAGGGAAGCGTAAGCGTGTTTCAGAATCCAGATAAGCTTGGCGAAGGTCGAATGCGCTTTGTACGCTCTTAACAAGTTCCGACGATCGGGGAATTTGCTGGATGTTTTGTTGAATATCGCAAAGCTCTGCTTCAGAGAAAAAATCACGTGGTGGTTTTGGGGCCACAATAAAAAAAGAACTTTGGCTTTCGCGGAAGTTTCTTTTAAATTCGCGCCATTCATTCAGAGAGCTGATTTTATCTTCTTGTAGCTCGTCTGTTGAATAAAAGCTTTTTAGATTTGGGATTTGAAATGCAAGGAACAAGTGAATAAGGACAAAGCCTAAGACAAAACTCTTGCGGTGTCGAAGGCCCGTCCGAAGGAAGCGAAGATAGTAGTACTTAAACCCCTTCATACGAGTTCAATCCTACAAACTTCAGGTGGGTTCAGCCAGCGATTCGGAGGCCCCCAAAAACCGGTTCCGCTATGGACATAAAGTGAGCTGTCGTTGTCTTGAAATAGTCCAAAGGGATACTTCATGACTTTACGAATGATAAAAGCCCACGGAAAAGCTTGTCCACCATGTCCATGCCCCGAAAGCTGCAAGGCCACAGGAATATTTTTGTAAATATCCCAGGTCTCTGGACGATGAGAGAGCAACAAGCAAGGGGCTTTGAGGGTAGAAAGTTGTTCTCTGAATTCTGCTTCTTGAGGGTTTTTAAAAAGACTGTCATCGATACCCGCAATGGCAAGTTGAGAATTATTCCATGAGTAGAATTTTGTTTCAGAGCGTAAGACCGTGACTCCCATGGATTGCAGTTCTTGAATCCACAGGTTGGCGTCGTAGTAGTATTCATGATTTCCAGTCACAAAATAAACCGTTTTTATGGCAGTCAATTTCTTGAGTGGTTCAATGCAGTCTTTGTAGGCATTGTAGGGGCCATCCATAAGATCGCCTGTGAGGCATACAAACTCGGCAGGCGTGTTTGCAATCTGTTGTACCAAATGTTCCACAAACCCAGCTCCTAAAAAAGGTCCTAGGTGCAAATCGGAAATATGCACGAAGGAAAGTCCCTTAAGAGATTGAAATCGTGACGGGAGCGGAATTTGAATTTGGCGAAGGACCGGAGTTTGGACCGCCCATGCCTGATAAAGAGTCATGCCAATGCTGACAGCGAAAGCTAAAAGTCCCATGTTTGAGGAAATCTCGAAGAAGAGGTCAGCAATTGCTAAGATGATCAAGCAAGGGATGTAAAAGCTAAAAAAACTAAAGCATAAAAGACTGAACTGAATTAAGGGGCGAAGAATCGGGGCCTGATGAATTTTTCGTTTGCTTAAGCGCATAGCAAAAGCAAAAACCATTAATGCATCCGTAAAAAGCAATATCGTCACAGGTAGCGATAAAGGTTTGACGAGGTAAGTCTCAACGAGCAAATGCGCTAGAATCGCTAATGGAATATAGATAAGATTTACCAGTTTCAAAACAGCGAACATAATGCCATTATTACACTGAATGACAGCACCAACAAGCAAACATACTTACGACATTATAATCATCGGCGCAGGACCTGCGGGCCTCTGTCTGGGGCAACATTTAAAAGAAAATGGTGTAAAGTCGTTTTGTATTCTGGAAAAGGGCCCGGCACCGGGGGATTCTTGGAGTGCCATGCCAGAATGGCTTCGTCTTATCAGTTATTGGCAGGATAATTATCTACGTCCTCAAGATGAAAAACGTTTTGCGCCTTATCATCAGGCCAGTGCCACAGAGTTCTCTCAATATCTTAGAGAACTATCTAACGGTTTAGAGATTCATACACATTCGACGGTTTCGAGTTTGCAAAAAGAAGGTGATTTATTTTCTTTAGGGACGACCTATGGAGAGTTAAAGGCTAAGGCAGTTGTTCTCTGTGTCGGGTATTATTCCGAGCCAGTGGGGCTTGATGCTGAGGTGTTACGGGAGGCTACGATTCCTGTTCATCACTTTGCTGATATGAGGGGTGTGCGTTTTGAAGCGCACAAGAAATACTTAGTTGTCGGGAAAGCTTTGTCGGCAGGTCAGGTGATTGAGCAAATTCACGATGTTTTAGGGCGATTTGATATTTCTTGCCGTAGTGAAATTAAGTTCGGCCTTGGGCCTCTGATGCAAAAATTCTTTTTACGCCATTTAGAGCGAATCGAAAACTTGATTAGAAAAATAAGCCGAAACAAGAGCTCTAAAGTTCCGATGGACGGAACCCTGAAGGCTATCATCAAGAACGCCAAAGCTGAAGTTCGTCCTCCGGTCAGTAAGGTACAGGGAAAAACTGTGTACTTCAAAGATGGAACTCACTCTGACTATGAAGGGATTGTACTTGCGACGGGGTTTAGATATGCGGGTACAAAACTTCTAAGGGGTTTTTATCGTGAAGACTCGATCATTTCCGTCGAGCTCACCCAGCTTGTAAAAGGATTCGAGGCGCCCTTGGTTCCGCATCTTTATTTTTTAGGTGTCGACAATCAGGTGGACTTTACCAGTCGTTTCTTAAGGGGCATCCGAAGAGATGCGCGAGTTCTTGCCCAGCTTCTGAAAACTCAGTAAGTCTTTTCCGAAAAGGGTCGCATAAAAATAAGTGCCCGTCGGAATCAAGAATGTAAAATAAGACAATCGTTCGACAACGGCGACAAGCATAGCAACCTCGAGGTTGATATTAAAACTTTGAGCCATAAATGCCGTCGAGAATTCCTTAATTCCAATATTGCCAGGCAGAATTGGTACCAGTGAAATCAACAGAACAACAAGACTAATTTCGTAAGTATCTAAAATCGAAATCGGATACTGCAATACTTGGAATGCCAGATAAAGCTTCAGTGGATAAAGAGCTTTGACCAGAAGTAGGTTGCCAGCGATGGTAAAGAATTCTTTTCGTGTCGAGAAATACAAACGAGGTTGAGCTGGAATGCTTTTTGGCAAAAATCTATTGATGAAAGACGGGAAAACCAAATAGGTGGTGGTCAGAAGAAAGATAACGCTCAAAATGCCGGTTAATATCGCTTTATTCAACAGGGCGCTTTTGGAAAATAAAACAAAATAGCAAACGCCGAAACCGCTTAAGGTTGAAAGTGCTAAAGCAGCCACGGCAATATTCAACTGTGCAAAGTCATGAAACGAAAGGCGCTTTTTTTCATTTAAGTAAAGCAGGCGAATCGAATTTCCTGTTTTTGCCGGTAAAATCAAGTTCAGCAAGTTAGTCACGACTGTCAGGCCATACCACTCCGAAAACGTAAGAGTAACACCATGCTTTGCGAGCGGGAAGTTGTAGGCATTTCCCAAAAAATAGTAATTGGCAGCATGAACGACCAAAAGAAGAACTGCTGGCAGCACCGAGAAATTTTTAATCAAGGACAGGCTTTGCCCGTCCCGAATTACGAAATAAATGACGGCGCCGAAAAGAACGACGCTGATGAGAAGCTTGAAATAGTGAAAAAGCTTACTTCTGTTCACGGACTAAGAGCTCCTTAGTGCCGGTAGGATTTGGATGGAAGAGGTTCCAAACAGCCAAGTAAAAGTCGCTGATCCAGTAGCCGTAATAAAATTTGGATTCAAAATATTGAATGCCTTTTACAAAAGCGTCGGGCGTTTTGTCTTTCAAAAGATGAAAGCGGGCCTTTAGGTTTTTCTTTTCAAAGTGGCCTTTATTATCCAACATTGCCTGGATCATGCGTGACGGGCGGTAGCGAATTCGGCGACTATCGTCCAACTCTAGCCCCAACCCTTCATTCAACAACATTAGAACGGCCATGTGACAAGATGGAAATCGGTTCGGTTTTTGCGCTAACAAAAGATCGTAAAACTGATCAATAGTCTCTTTTGAAAACCCCGAAATGTGAACAAAAGCACCTGCGCGAATGGTCTCACGGCGGCGAGGAATAATGCGCGTCGGATTAAAACTAAACTGGGGATGAAATTCGATATCTTTACAGATGATAAAAGAGTGGTAGTTGGTCGGAGAAAATCCTGCAACAATGTCGGTTTCAAAGTTGATCTTGTCGCCAAACTTCCAAAACGTAGCGTTTTTTTCGCCGACGAAGACTTCAGGAAAAAGCTCCACGACTTCCATTAGCGATTCCTTGGGTTGAAGTTCGCAACTTTCTCGATCAAGCGGTCAAAAATATTTGGAAGTGATGCTGGGTTGAAGCGGTAGCCTTTGACGATTTTTCTTAAATCGACAAAAAACAAATTCCCTTTTTCACCACGAGCAACCACGCGCTGATCTGTGAAGCGTGCCAGGAATTTTTCTGGTGGCAGAGTATAGTTGCGAGGTCCTTCATATTTAGGCTCTAAAAAGTATTTGCGCTGAATTGGAGGGCGGCAGACTGTGTCGCGGCCTTTTTGACTGTAAAACTTGTACGTATCGTTTTTCCAGAAACCAGTAATCGTGTTCACACTGGCATAAGGTGCCGGGTTGCCCCAGCCAATTCTTTGCTTGTTGCCATTGCTGTTAGAGAAATAGGGGAACATGGTTCTTAAGAAGCACACGAACTCTAAGTACTCTTCGCGGTTGTAGTCTTTGTTTCTGAAGACAGTGATGGGCTCGCGTTTTTCCGTCCAGATAAATCGCAAGAAGTCTCTCTTAAAGCGCCAGTCTGTAAAGTGAGAAATCGCATCTTCAAAATCATCAAAAATCAAAAAGCCGCCGTTGTACTGAAGACCTCCGTGAATGTAATTAATTGCAGGAGGCATGCGGAAAGGTCGTCCCTGTGGATGTTCTTTCGTAGCAACAGAGTTGAAAAACATTTTTCTCATGTAATCGCCGACGGCAATGATGACGTCGTCATCTGTTTTGTCTGCCTCGTAAACTTTTTTACGAGGGCTGCGAAAGACGACATTTTCAGTCCAGATCGGCGCATTCGTCAGTGGATTAATTCCCTGTGCAATGGGGTGGTCTTCATTTACCAGTCCCCCGCGCATTGGGCGAAGCCAAACGATGAAAAATACGTTGAGGATTCCCCAGGTATTGTGGAGGGTCAGAAGGAGCCAAATCGGAAGAATTGAAAGATAATATACGACCATATAATCATGGTCCGTAGAATGAAAAACCTAGTCAATGGAAACTTACGTTCTTTTACTTTTTGTATTCCGAATTTAGCTGCAGGCCTTTTTCGTAGAACTTGTTCATGGTGTCGTAAGGAACCCCTAAATAAAAGCCCCATTTTAGTAGTTGATTCAGCAGAGCCTGGCGATAGATCCCATTTTTCTCAAAACGCACGGCTGAGGTCACTGAAGGATAGGGAGCAACCATAGGGCGTTGATGTTTACGAAGGTTATAGCACAAAAGAGTGTCTTCAAAAACAGGGATCGGTGGAATCTCGTCGGTGTACAAGTCACGGTGAAAGAAAATGCAATGGTCTAGGTAAAGAACGCTAATTGTCCTGCTACGAACATGGTTAGAGTACCAAGAGGTAAAACGAAGAAGCCAGTGGTCTTTGTCAAAGCGATGCGTGAATCCACCCCATATTCGGCGCTGGCTGTTTTTCAAAAGAAATTGAATACCCTCAGGCGAAATACGGCTGCGTGGATGGTGAAATAACACCATCTCTCCTTGAGCCTTTTCAAAGCCCATTTGCAAGCGCTCCGCTCTGGTGGGCGCGTCTTCGTGACCCACGCAGATAATCTCAACGCCCTCAAAACTGAGTAAAAAGGAAAGAGTCTCTTGAAGAGGAGCCCCTTCTTTTTTGACTGTCGACGGAATAACAATACTCAGAAGAATCTCTGACATCAGGCCGTGGCCCCGCCGCAACTAGAGCCTGATCCCGCTGTGCAGCCATAGCAGTGCTGGTTTACAACGATGCTTCGGTCTTGCAATGCAGATTCATTATAGTCGCGAATGTGATTACGCTGAGAGTTTGCAACTTTGAGATCCAACATCTGGTTGAAGTCGCAGTCGTAAAGATGCCCATCCCAGCTGACGGAAAGCGTATTTTTGCACATCACGCCAAGCACCGCCTGCGGATTGAAGGCTTGCACGAGTTTCTCCATATAACCTTCATAGTTTTCACTCTGAATGAGAAATTCTAAGAAGCGAGAGATCGGCATGTTTGTGATCGTGAACAAGTTGTTGAACTCGATATCAAATAGCTTTTTCAATTCAATTTTAAAATCACGCTCTAGCGAAGCCTGCGCTGCTGGCAGGAACGCGCCGCTCGGGTTGTAGACCAAATCCAATTGGTAAGGACTGCCTTCTTTGCCATAGCCGACGGCATTGAGTTTTTTCAGAGCCGTGATGGAATCTTGAAAAACTCCGTCGCCGCGTTGTCTGTCGGTTTTGGTTTTATCGTAGTAAGGCAATGACGAAGCAATGTGGACATTGTGCTTTTTGTAAAACTCGGGCAGATCCGCGTATTTTTGATTTGCCATAATGATGGTCAAATTACAGCGAACAATAATTTTCTTTCCTAAGCCAGAGAGCGCTTCGACAAATTCACGGAAGTGAGGATGCATTTCGGGTGCGCCCCCCGTGATATCCACAGTATGGGCGCTTGAATTTTTAATGGCATTTAAGACTTGATCCATCACGTCTTTAGGCATGATCTCTTTACGATCAGGACCTGCATCGACATGGCAGTGTTTGCAGGTTTGATTGCACATCTTCCCAAGATTCACTTGGAAAATTTCAAGACGGGCAGGTCGTAGTGGAAACTGCTTAGCTGCTTTGAGCTTCTCGTTGAACTTGGGCAACTCTTGAATAGCGGGACTAAATGTATTCAGTTGCTCCAGTTGAACCTGGGGCAAAGCCAAAGGGTTTTGACGTAATTTGAGGCTTCCGTGATTCTTTTCCAACTACATTTCCATTTTTTTGGCTTTATTCATCATTTGCACACCATGAACGAGACTTGCTCCTCCGCGAATAGCGGCGGCTACATGAACGGCTTCCATCATTTGGTTTTGGTTGGAGCCTTTTTCCAAACTGTCCGTGGTGTAAGCATCAATGCAATAAGGACATTGAACGGCGTGGGCGACAGCCAAAGCAATCAAAGACTTTTCTCGTGCGGTTAAAGCACCTTCTTTAAAAACATCGCCGTAGTAGTCAAAAAACTTCTTTGCGAGCTCCGGTGCGTTTTCTCCGATTTGGGGAAATTTTGCCAAGTCTTTGTCATCGTAATAAGTCGCCATTTTTCCTCCTGAAATTAGCCTCAAGAATAATTAAATGAAGATATTACGAACTTGTAAAGTGCTAATGAGAGAGCGACGCACTCATGAATGCATTGAGTGCGTAGTAAATATCGTTCCGTTTTTGGGGTCAAAATGGGTTCAATGCTTTTTCTCGTAGGTGGCCACCAGTTCGGCTTGACTCAGGATATGGCCATGCATCGCTTTTTCTAAATCCACTTTGGTGGTAATTCCGCGTTCAGGCAGCAGCGTATCCAAAGCATAAATTTTATGATGATAGTGGTGGCGACCAACGGGAGGGCAGGGACCTCTGTAACCAGAAACCTTCCAGTCGTTATGGCCTTCGTGAATTTCTTGCGGCAGATCGTGGGCATTTGCCGCAAGAGACGTGACATTCGCAGGGATATTGTAGATCACCCAGTGAACCCAGGTCATTTTTGGGGCGGCTGGATCTGGAGCATCTGGATCATCGACGACAATCGCAAAACTCTTGGTGCCCTTAGGGGCACCATTCCACTTGAGTGGCGGTGAAATGTCCTTGCCTTCGCAGGTGTATTGACTGGGAATTTCTGTATTGGGTTTGAAAGCCGGAGAGCTTAAAACGAACTCACTGATGACCATGAGACCTCCTCTTGCTCGCCATTATAAAAAAGCCGTCTTACGAAACTAGTTGTATGTTGGCAGCGTCGATTGTGTTCTGCGTCTAAAAATGACCTTTTTGCTCTGTGAAATCGGATTCTTTTCTTGGCTCGTTGGGGCCTATCGGGTAAGCCTAATAAACGCGAAAATCAGAGGGGAAAATTCGTGACGAGAATCAGTGCGGTGATCTTGGCATTCTATTGTTTCTTGGGGGCTCAAAGTGCATCAGCACTTTTGACCACGAGCACGCTTCCCGAAGGCATCAACAGTCCGTCATTCCGTTTTGGTCAAATCGACAAAGTCAGCGAAAGATACACTCAAGATGGAACTCTTATGCGTTTGGGAGATATCAAATCGATCGTTTTCGATTCAGCAACCCTCACGCGTATGAACCCCGACGCGAAAAAACTCATCGCGGCTTTAAATAGCTTTGGCAAACACAAACTCGGGGATGATTTTAATTTCGGAGTTTTGCGTATTCACACGCTGCCGCAGGTTCGTTACTTTGCGCCGGTGTATGCGCGTGGCATGACTTCGAAGTGGACTTTAGCTTTGGGGCTTCCGGTTGTTTCTTATAAAAATAAGATCTCTATTTCACAGGATTATTCAAATCTTGAGTACTACCGAGAGCAGTTTTCAGGTTTAAGTCCTGAGCTTGATGAGGCTTTGAATTTAGATCTCGAAAAGGCCACCAACGAGACTTTGCAAACGAAAGGCTACAAAGCCATCGCCGATCGTGATGAAAGTTTTTTGGGCGACGTGCAGGTTGCAAGCATTTACAAATTCTTTGAAACTCCAAATCAGTCTTTGATTTATCAAGCCATGATAAGTCTGCCGACGGGGCCAGGTTATGACCCTGACGATCTTGCAGCGTTAAATATTTTTGGCAGAACTAGTTTAACGAGCACCGTGGCGTACTCGCAGTCCCTGAGTTCTCGATGGTCTGTGGTGCCTTATGCCAGCTACATGCTTTATCGCGAAGACTCCGTGGTGGCGCGTGTGCCTCTGGATGAAGATGATAGTCTGCCGGATATCGCTAGCAAACAGTCGGTTCGTCGCCAAATCGGCAGCGCGAATATTTTAGGAAGCAACGCTTTTTATGAAATCAACGATCGCTGGATTGCGGGCGTTGGTTACGAGCGATTGCATAAAGACGGGGATCGCTATAGTGGTGATCGTGGGTCGCGCTATGACCTGCTTTCTAAAAACACTCAGGCTAAAGCCAATCGTATGAAAGCGGAAGTAACCTATAGCTCGGTTAAGTCTTACCTTAATAAAGCCTCTTTGATTCCAATGATGGTGTCACTAGAGATCTCTGATGTCGTAGCAGGCGTGAATGTAGAGCGCCAGCTTTCTCAAGAACTGAATTTGATGTTGTTTTTCTAGGAGGAGATAATATGAAAGCGAATTTATACATTCTTATTTCCATACTCCTCGTAGTAACTTCGTGTGCGCCGAAACTAACAGAGCGTGCATTTGCTCCTGCAAAAACGAACTTTAGTCCCAAAGGCGAGGACGTGAACCTGAATCTGCGTTTACGCGAATTCGGCGAAGCGCCTCCAGAGCTTTCATGGCAAGAATCGGTTTCAAGTGCCGCTTACTTTGATCAAGCTGAAAATATGATGGCCCTCGGGGAAAATCAAAATCTGCCAGCGCTTAAATCTAAAGGTCTTTCCTGGATCCGACATTTCTATTCTCAACCCGAGTTTACTCGCTGGGGAGAATTGGCGACAGGTCCGTTTATTCGTCTAGCGGCTTCTCAAACTGAAAAAGAAGTGCAGATTACTCTGAACGACGTGCTTCTTGAAATGGAAGACGCTCGACCAATAATGCTTTCTCATGTTCTTGCACTAGGCGAAAAGATGGCGCCGGGCATCCAAATAGGTTTGCCGGGTTTGCTTGAGCAAGCTGATAAGTTTACTCAGTTGGTGTTGTTAGATATCCCGAAGATGGGTTTACCAACGATCATCGCTGAGGGCTTTGCAAGTGAGCTTGTGAAAACTACTAAGCCGCTTTTTGCCGATGCTCATGTTTTGATACAGGATTATGCGAAAGTTCAGACGTTGTCTGAGGCAATATCGGTCATAGATCGTGCAATTCTTAAGTTTCAGATCACATTAGAGCCTGCCACGACCAAAAGTCTTTACCTAGGCAGAAAATTGGCTCGCCAAATTGAAACGATGAAAGATGGCCAAGATGGGCTTTCTGTATTGATCGCAGTTTGGGAAATGTTGACTCCCCAAGAGCGGGAAGAAAAACTCAAACCCGCGAACTATGAGCTTTATGCATTTCTTGAGAATCAAAGCGCCAGAGAACTCGAGTGTCTAAAAAAACGCGGCTGCCTTGGTGGTCCTGTTGACGGAGTGGTGAAAAAACTTTTCGTCATGCCGAAGATCGAAAAATACGGCGTGGCAAATCTTAAAAAGCAAATTACGGATGAAACACTAGCATATGTTCACTCTGAGATTGAGGCGATGGCCAAAGATTTCGTTGCAAACATTCCAAAGACATTTGCTGATAATATCGAGACTGCATGGCTTGCGAAAGCGATGCGTATGGTTGCAGTTCGTGATGATCTACAAGCATATGTGACTCGAGTTGGGGAAGTTTGGGCTAAAAAAATTCTGCCGCAATCTGAAGGAAGGGTCCCCGGATTTGAAATCAACCGTGTACAGGTAAATGCATCTCGCAAACAAGCGTTGTCTTTAAAGGCTGACACCAAAAATGAAGAGTTAGATGGTGAAGTCGCTGGCAGTGCTTTAGCTGCAAGCTCGCATTTATTAGAGAATCCCGAATCTCGGTCAGAGGCTGATTTAAGGACTGCTTTTTCGCAAGTAAATAAGCTTGTGGCCTTTGCAGGCTATCGTGATACGCGTAACAAGCTGGTTCCTGCGTTGCTAGCCCCCGTGGCACATCAGATAAAGCTTTTGGACATTATGGATTTTGAAGCGGCGAAAGACGCCAATTTTTCATTCCGTCTTCCGAATAAAATGCCATTGGCGGATGCGTTTCACGCAGCGCCTGAGAGTGAATATCAACGAAGCTTTTCGGCCTCAGCATTGTCTGCGCAAGTTCGTGGCCTTAGTCGCTTGCTTCGCTGGACAGCGGATTGGCGTCGTAGCAGTTTTGAAACGGTCTTAGGAGGCATAAAGGCTCAGGATTTGACCCAAGACGCGGAATCGCCATCGTTGCAGCAGCCATTATTCCCGAAAGACATGATTTTTGCTCTGAATGTAGGAGCTGTTTCGGTCTTGCTTCAGGATATTCAGAAAAAATCTAGTCCGGTATTTATGCTGACAATAGAGGGAAATGCTCTGAGTGCCTATGAATACACTCAAGGCACGGCCGAGACCGCGGTGATGGCCGGAGTCGTCGATCTTGAGAATGGAAAACCTACTCAGATCATCCAAACACGTGAGGTTGCGCGTTTGATTTTAGCATTGGCTGAATTTATTCAGGCAATGGATGGCGTAGAGCAGACGAAATCTTCGGTGTTGTTGACTAAGAATATTCACGGGACTTTGCCTCTGGAGGCCGTGATCTCTGGCAAAAAAGAATTGCGTCGTTTGATTGTAGCTTTGGGAAATTTCTTGTCGACAAAAATGCTGACGCCTCAGTCTTTGCTTTTATCCGCAGACTCGTTGACGGGCAAACGACCGACGGGCAATTCGCTTCTTCGTGTTGAGACTCAGGCGTATGGTATTCAGGCTCTTGTGAAAGCTCACGAAATTTCCGGAATCGATTCCTATCTATGGAGTGCTCAGGAAATTTATTATGCTATGAATAAGACTCTTTTCAGTGTCAAAGAAGAGTTCTATGTCAATAGTGATGGTTCAAGACTCAGTTTTCCAGAAAAACTCACCACACTGCGTGCTCTGAGCGAGTTGAAGTCGTCTTTGCCTCCTGAGAGCCAAACGCAACTGCAAAAAGTAATGAACCCTTGGGTTCATGCACTACTTGCCATCAAATAGTTGTCTTTTGTAAGGACCCGCGCCAAGATCTTTTCATAGACCTATTGAAAGGATAACTTATGAAATATGGAGCATTCATTGTTTCTTTGTTAGGGGGCTTTCTTATAACGGAGAACGTGCACGCAGCCGAGCTGAAAGCAAATGATCCAGCGCCATTGTTTGTGGCAAAAACCCACGACGGAAAAGACTTCGATTTGAAATCTAGAAAAGGTCAGTGGACGGTCCTTTATTTCTATCCAAAAGCGGGAACTCCGGGATGTACAAAGCAAGCTTGTGCATTTCGTGACAATATCGAAAAAATTCGCGCTCAAGGAGCCGATGTTTTTGGTGTCAGTGCCGATACGGTTCAAGAGCAGGCGGAATTTCATAAAACCCATCATTTAAATTTCACACTTCTTGCGGATCCAGAAGACAAAATCATCAATATGTATGGCTCGAAGATGCCAATGATGAAAATGTCTAAGCGTTGGACTTTTGTGATTGATCCAGAGTTAAAAATCAGAACCATCAACAAAGATGTCGATCCCGTGGTGGACTCTGAAAAGATCGCCGAGCAGATTTCTCAGTTAAAGGCCAAGAAGTAAATTCATGAGAAAAATAGCAGTTTTCAATAACGAAAGCGTTGATGGCTATTTCTCGGGACCTGAAGGGGATTTGACTTGGGCCTATCAAGGCAGTGACGATGCTGAGTTTAATGCGTTTATTGCAAATAATGCGAGTCGTGGGAATGGCGGAGCTCTTTTGTTTGGCCGTGTGACTTTTGAGATGATGGCAAGTTACTGGCCGACACCGATGGCTCAAGAGCAAAACCCGGTTGTTGCTAAAGGCATGAATAGCATGACGAAGTATGTGGTCTCGCACACGCTTGAAAAGGCTACTTGGGAAAACAGCAAAATCCTTAAAGGCGATTTGGTGACAGAGGTTCGAAAACTCAAGCAAGAGTCCGGTCCTGATATTGCGATTTTAGGCAGTGGCAGTATTGTGGCACCTTTAGTGCAAGCTGGATTAATAGATGAAATTCAAATCGTTTTAAATCCCGTGGTTTTGGGTAAAGGGCGCACAATGTTTACCGGTCTTGACGAGAGCTTGGTGTTGAAATTAATCGAAGCAAAGACCTTCCGCAATGGAAAGGTCTTCCTTCGTTATCAACCTGCTACGGCATAGCACTGACTCCTTTCAAGAATTTCTCTAAATCCTGTAGAGCGACCTTGTGTTCTTTTCCGTCTCTCATTTGCAGGCGCACTTCTTGGGCTTCTAATTCTTTTGCTCCAAGCACGATTTTCGAAAAAGGTCGTAGCTTATGGGCAAATAGAATTCTTTTTGAAAGGCTTCCCGAATTGTGATCCACCAGGACACGAATATCTTGCGCGCGGAGTTTTTGCGCTAATGCTTGTGCATGGCTATGTTGCTCTTCATTCAGAGGAATCAGATATACTTGAACAGGACTAAGCCATCCTGGGAGTTGCCCTTGATAGTATTCAAGAAGCAAAGCCACGAATCTTTCGTGGCTGCCCAGCGGTGCCCGGTGAATAATCCAAGGCCTTTGATTTTGGCCCGAGTTTGAAACATAGTTCAGATCAAACTTATCCGCCGAATTAAAATCTAACTGAACACTCGCAATGGACTCTTCGTCGCCAGATCCCATTTTCATTTGCACATCGATCTTAGGGCCATAAAAGGCGGCTTCGCCCTCGGCCTCAAAGAATGGAAGGCCTTTTTGCAAAAGACATTGGCGCAGAATCTCTTCGCTTTCTTGCCAAAGCTCCGATGCGCCATCGAAGTCTTTCATCCTTTGTGGGTCATGCTTGGAAAGTCGGTATCGATAGCCTTTCAAGTTCAAGGCTGCATAACATTCCTCATGCAGATCAAGAACTTTACTAATTTCAGAGAAAGCCTCTTTAGGGTCGACATAGATATGAGCATCATTTTGACAAAGACCTCGCACTCGACTGAGTCCCTTGAGTGCTCCGCTATTCTCATAACGGTAGACCTGTCCATATTCGGCAATTCGCAAAGGAAGTTGGCGGTAGCTGCGCAGGCTTGATGAAAAGACCTTGTGGTGATGGGGGCAATTCATGGGTTTTAAGTAGTAGTGGCTATTGTCTTCGGGCCACCTCATGGGCGGGAACATGTTTTCTTGAAAGGCTCGCAGATGTCCCGAGGCCTCATAAAGACTGGCTTTCGCCACATGCGGACTCGCTACTCTTTGATAACCGTCTCGTTGTTCTAGTTTTTTAATATAGGCCTCAAGGGCGTCGCGAATGGCCACACCATTTGGCAGCCACACTGGAAGGCCCGCGCCGATTTCTTCATTTAGGAAATAGATCTCCATTTCATCGGCAAGCTGCCGATGATCTAATTGATTAGACATAAAATTCTCCATAGCAAAACCACGCAAAGCTTTGCTTGCGGGTTTGTGATTTATAAAAGTGTTTAAAAAAAAGACGTTCGGTCCCAAGGCTGGGACAAAAAGATAGTGACCCCTACGGGGTGGTGATCATTTGCTTGGAGATAAGGTGAAAAGACTTTGCCAACAACATGCTTCAGATAATATCGGAAGTGGTGCTTCACGCACAAATTAGATTTTTTTATGAGCGCTCTAAGATTTCGTGTCTTTAATTAAGACAGAAATTGAATCATATCGTAACTGAGGACTGCGTCCTTTCTCGAGACGAGAAATACTCTAATGAGAATCAGTGTTTAGCTACTAATCGTTTTTTGAATCTTCGCCAGTCAGACCTTGCGAAACACCTCTATGTTTGTTTTAAGCTGGCCCGGTCCTTGCTGAGTATTCTGTTATAAGCCGGGGGGCAAGTATGATGGGTTCACGCTACATTAAAATCTCGATCTTATCCGCTTTCTCAATCATTACTATCTTAGGTTTTCAAAACTGTGCTCCAGCAAAATTCTCTGATGCTTCAGGAGTTGCTGGTGTTTCGTTCAGTGCTGGTGGTGACGACTCTTTAGAGAGTGAAAACGGCAGCATGCCAGAAGAAGTAGAACAGCGTGATCCTTCAGACGACGGTTTAGCGGCTGTAATGCCTAAAGAAGGTGATGATCAGAGCGTTCCTAAAAAGAAAGACTGTGATGTCGCTAAGGAATCTAAAGGTAAAGAGATGCCTCAGCAGCCTGAAGAGTCTTCTGATGAATCTGAAGAAAACTTGGTTGAATGCGATATGGGTCGACCAAATACAAAGGTCATCCTCAATGCGATGTTGAAGGCAAGTCACTCAAATGCATCTGCGACTCGCGTTTGTATGAGTGAAAATGCTTGCTTGAAAGTCATCAATGCATTTGCAGCAAAACGTGATTGCAGTCTTTCAAAGCCAGTTTCTGGAGACTCGGGTGAACAATGTACTCAAATCTTCCCTGGTAGCAAAGGCACTTGCAAAAACGCCGCTAAGATTTCAGATGCTGAAGTTGCAGAGATTCTTAAAAAGATGGAATAGTCCTTAGTGAAAAGGATAGACTCTTTTCCAGTCCTTTTTCATATCTACTAAAATCCAACGGGCCCGAGATGCAGCATCGAGGGCCCGATTTAATTTTCCCACGTGAGAACCTCGATCATAAGACCATTCGCGTTCGGCATCTGTATGGTGAAGCAGAAGGCCCAGGTGTGGACGATCCTGTGAAGTAACCCACTCAAGCATTTCATAGTCACCATCTGAATTGCCAAAGGCGAGTAGCGGGCGGCGGCCAATGAATTTATGAATACTTGCGGGCTTGCCAGGGCCCTCGTCAAAATTATCTACTTCAGCTAACTTGATCAGTTCGGGCTTCCCATCGTGAAATTCGTATCTGGTTTTGCCCGTGGTGCCGATGACTTGCTCAGGCGGAATGCCATAGAGCTTTTCGGTCACTGAGCGCATGAAATCCGCGCCGCCGGCCGAGGCAATAAAGATCTTAAACCCATTGATCCTTAAAAAATTGATAAGCTCTAACATGGGCTGATAGATGAGTTCTGTATAAGGCCGCTTTAGTTGCGGATGTTGCGCCCTTTGAAACCACAATCTGGCACTTTTATCGAAGTCTTCAGTGCTCATTCCCGCGTGAGTTACAGCTAGAAGTGCAGCCGCCGAGGATTTACCATCTGCAAGTGCTGCTTTGATGTCTCCTTTGATAACAGATTTAAAAGGTTCTTTATCGTGCCATTCTGGATGTTGAGGAGCCATAGCAATAATTTGATCAATAACAAATGCAAGTTGCATGTAGAGAGGCTTTTCCGCCCAAAGTGTGCCATCGTTATCAAATACGGCAATACGTTCAGGGATGGGGACGAACTCAGGACTGTCGTGCAAAGAAACTCTGGCGACGAAATCGATAAGGGCTCTTTTGCTGGCACCTGGATTCCAAGAGGGCAGTATGACAGTTTCGGAAACTTTCTCGGTTTGTGAGTGGGATTCTAGCTCCATTTAGGACCTCTCGTCGAAAAATATTTTCAATAATCCTGCCTATTTGCTTTTTTGACGGGAAGAGGAATTTGGACTCTCTGTTGAAACTCAAATGTGTTTTAAGTTTCTTGAAGTAATTCTCGAGTGTGGTCAAAATATTTGAAGTCGCTCTAATGTATTGCTATTTCGCAGTTTTAATTGGGAGCTCTTGACCGTCTACAAACTCTTGGTGATCGTGCGGTCATGAAAAAAGCAAGTTTGGTACTTTCTATTTTTGCGGGAGTTCTTGCAGGTTTCTTTGTTAAGGCGGAAACAGCAAGTCCTTCTGCGATTTATTATCAGCAGCGCTATCCTTTGAAAAATGTTAACGATAAGCTCGTCGACAATCACGGGAATGGTTACGAGAATCTTTACGGAGTCCGCAATTTTCGTGCGGTTTTAAACGGAGTTGTTTATCGCGGAGGAGCGAACAATGATTATAACAAGTACGGAAAGCGTGACAATAACAATCCCCTTCCAAGGGTCGGACTTGAAAACCTCTGTGAAGAAGGTTTTGAAACCGCAGTCTACCTCTATTCTAAAAACTATGAAAAAGCTCCGAAAACGGTCGCCTGTAAAAATATTTTCGATCAAACGCAAAAGCTAGATTATGTACAAAAATCGCCGCATCTTTATGATAAAGACGTGCGGGCGATTCTCAGCATTATCCATCAACGCCTTCAAGACGAGACAGATAAAAGACCGATTTATTTGCATTGCTGGAATGGTTGGCATGCTTCGGGATTGATTTCTGCGATGGTGTTAAGACAGTTCTGTGATTATAGCTCTGATCAAGCAGTCAAGTACTGGGATCGCAATACGGACGGGGTTAATAAGAAGGTTCGACATGATCGCTTTCGTCAAAAGGTAAGGGCTTTTAAGCCAGACCCGAACATGAAAATTGACGACGACGTAAAAGCACGGGTCTGCCCACGGTCATAACTCTTGCCTCTTAAGAGGCAAGAGCGAGAAGAAATTCTTTTTGTTTTTTATAGGCCTTATAAAGCTCCCAATATTGTTTGAGCTTTCTTTCTTTAAGAGACATTTCTTTTTCCTCATTGGCTTCCTGCCAAAGGAAGCGAAGTTCTTGATCCATTTGTACGAACTTAGTTGAGAGTTCTTGGTTATTCATAAAGACCTCCTTGTAAGATCCTGTATGCAAACTTATAGAGCGAATATCGGGCCAACTTGCAAGGTGTTGAAAAGACATAGGTCTTAAAATGAAACGCCCACCGCGATTGGCATATTATGGGAAAGTAGAGTTGGCAGCCTCCAAAAGTTGGCGGCACCAACCGATACGTTAGGCATGTCAAAAGCCGTCGATATTTTAAAGTTTATAGGTAGTTCCGCTCAGGTCCTTTTTGAGAAACACGAAGCCGAAGGTCTTATAGCAAGAATTTTGGATCTTTGTATTCAAGCTACGGGGGCTGATCGCGGGACCTTGTTTTTTGATCCTCAGTTTCAGCGTGAGCTGCACCTGAAGTACCTGAATAGCTATATAGCAACAGGTATCCGCAATCAAACGATCATGATCAATACGGATCAAGGGATCGCTGGTAAAGTATTTCGCAGTCAAAAGAGTCATTACACTAATAATGCTCTTCAGGACCCTGACTTTTACGAAGGGGTGGATTCGAAGACTGGCTATAGAACTGAAAAGCTTTTGGCAGTGCCGCTGCATTGGCAAGATGGCAAAGTCATGGGAGTCATCGAAGTTCTGAACAAACAAGATGGCGACTTTGATGCCAATGACCAACACGCACTAGAAGCGCTTTCGATGCTTGCAACTATTGCGTTTGATAACTTCGAGCTTCATCAAAAAAGTGAAGATTCTGAATCAGCTTTAGAGCACAGGAAAAACATCTGGCGAAAAAGCATTGCTTCTGTCAGTTTGAAATCAAAATCTGCGGAACTTCAAAAAATCTACGATCACATCGGTGACTTCGGCCGTTCGGATTCTAATATCCTGATCACAGGGGAAAGCGGCTGCGGTAAAGAGGTCATTGCGCGCCTAGCGCATCATCACTCGGATCGTAAAGAAGGTCCTTTTATTGCCATCAACTGTGCAGCTATCCCAGAGTCCTTGTTTGAAGCTGAGCTCTTTGGCGTAGTTAAAGGTGCTGCAACCGGAACGATGCCTCGTCAAGGGCAGATCGAGCTTGCACACAGAGGAACTTTATTCTTGGATGAAATCGGCGAGATGCCGATTGAAATGCAAGCCAAGCTTTTGCGTGTTTTGCAAGAGCGTAAAGTGCAGCGTTTGGGCTCGAATGAGCCGCCACGCTCGGTGGATTTCCGCTTGGTATGTGCAACCAACAAGAACATTGAACAACAAATTCAAAATGAAAAGTTCCGTGAGGATCTTTATTACCGCATCAACGTGGTGAATTTGGTTCTTCCGGCTCTTCGTGAAAGAAAAGGGGATATCCCTGACTTGTCGGCCGTGATCCTTGAACAACTTCATCAAAAACGTGGCTGGAAAAGACGCGCTATCAGCAATGAAGCGATGGAACGAATTATAGATTACAATTGGCCGGGAAATATTCGTGAGCTTGAAAACAAACTTGAAGCGGCCTGCCTATCAGCTGCTGATCGTATCGAGCTTCTGCCAGAGGATTTTCAGTTTAAAAACCGTCCGAGCCTCTCTGTGGTCTCATCGGCTCCGGTCAGCTCTGAGGACCCATTCAAGCGCTTTGAGACCATGAGCCTGAAAGAAGCCCGCGAGGTCTTTGAGGGCGAAATGATCAGTAGAGTGATCCAAAACTCATTAGGTAATAAATCAGAGGCCGCACGACGTCTTGGTTTATCGCGCGAGGGTCTCAGAAAGATACTCACTAAGAAGGCCGCGTAGTCGGTTCCTCCAAAAGTGGTCGCCAACTTTCCAACTGGAGTTGGCGACTCAGAATAAGACCTCAGTTAAATCAATCACTTAAAAGTTGGCCGGCCTCTTGCTCCTTGTGAAGGTGAACGCAAACGTAATTGTGTTCTAACTTAACAAGGAGTTTATATGTACGTTAAAGACTTAAATAAAATGTTAGCAGTAGCGGCTCTTCTTTGTGCCTCGGCTCTTACAGCTTGTACCCCTAAGGTAGAAGTTGAAGAGACAGCCCCAGAATCAGAAGAAGTATCTGCAGAGAAACCTTCAACAGTTATGGGCGTTGTTAAAGACGTTATCGTTGTTGTTGGTAATGGTCTTGTTAGCTATGAACAAAGCCAGAGCCAAAAGGTTCAAGGCAAAGTCTCTGCACAAAATCTGATTGCAGATCATTTGTGTAATGAAAACGCAATGCCACTGAATGAAGATGGCAGCTATATGGACAGCCAAGGACCTGATTATCCATCAAGATTGTTCTATTGTAAGCTTGCTAAGGACACTGGTTCTCCAGAAGCTGTTCCGGGAGCATTAAGACAGATCAAATCTATCTCATGTGCTGTTGAAAAAGCGGGTGTGATTTATGACGATCAATCACGCCAAACAGTCGTAAAGATGGATACACGATGCTTTACTCAAGAGCAATTGGATATGATGGGTGTGAATCCAACTATGACGGTTACGATTCGCGCTTCAAAACCAGCTTTCTTTAACTCTTACTATGACACTGGGATTTCTATCATTTCTCCAGAGTTTGGTGAGTACAGATTGGCGGCAAAAATATCTGGTACAAAAGTGGAGTTCTTAACTTCTGAAGACCAGACTGCACTTAGCCCTGACAAAACAGGTTCATTTGCAGCAAGTTATGACATTCTTTCTGGTGAGTTGCGTTTTGAATCTCGCTCTGACCGTTTCTTGTGTGCTGAAAACAGCTCTTGCGGTTGGTCTCGCCATGATAGAATTCTTGCAACAGTTGCTATGAGCGGTGGAGTGATCACGGGTGTTTCAAATGTTGAAGGTATTTCTGCAGACGTTTACGATTCTAGAAACGGTACTTACTCTGCGCGTACTTCAACGATCAAGGGTGACCTTGCAAGTGGTTTGAAAGCTCGTTACTTCCATGTCCAAAACACGAATGTGAGTGCGGATTTGGGCGATGCTTCGAAGTACTCAGAGGTTGTAAATAACCGTTGCTACACGAATGCTTCAGACCAAGCAAACTGCGGCGTTAACACGGGTATCGACTTCCCAGCGAACGGAGCTTACAAGTTCGGTTTGCACCCAAGTACAAACGCAATCTTGTCTTTGGATTGGGCAGCTCAACTTCAAGGTTTGCAGTTTAACTCTGTAACAATGGACAATGTTCAGTAATGATAAGAGCCAAGGAAGGTTCTAAAGCAGGGGTGGAGAAATCCACCCCTATTTTTATTGTATTTTAGCGCCTTACTTTACGCAGCTAGGAGTGCTACCTACGTAGGTTTTTTTGACCTCAGGAGTTGATGGCTGGCGACCTGAAGTCAGCATCGACGCTGTGAGGCCTGTCGCAGCTTCAAGGCTCGACGCGAAATTCTCCTCACGAAGAGTAAATATCACCTGATCCGCGCCGCGAAGGGATTTGGTGGGGTCGATAATAAAGACCTGATCCTCGTCGATCACAAAGAGTGGCTGGCGTTGATAGTTTTTCTCAAAGAAATTTTGCAGCTGAGAGAATTGTGCAGGTTCTACTTGGGTCCTTACGATCCCGATGAAATGACGCTTGTAAGGATTGCAGATTTCATCGGCCTCAAGCAAAAAACGTTGAGCTCTGGCGGGTAAATAATATTGATAGTTTTCGATCGGCCATGAAGTTTTGGTTTTTGGATCGTATTGAAAATCTAAGAAAAGAATTTTACCAGATTTAAGTTGATAGTAACCATCCAGAATATACCAAGATCTACCAGAGGCCGTGCTTTCGAAAAGCGCCAAAGTATAGTGAGATGTCATTCCTGCGATGTCTTCGTTGGTTTCGTTTTGAATGAACTCAACGACTGCCTGATCTATTTCTGCGTGAGGAACTTCTTTGGCGTATGTTTGGAGATCATCATATTGATTTGCAAAGCAAAGAGATGCCATTGAAAATGCAATTCCAAAAGTTAACGCCCAAGCCGACTTCATATGCCCCTCTATATTAAGATTGAGAACTCGCATTGAGATCTTTTATTTAAGGACGTTGCAAGAATATTTGTGGGAATAGATTTTCTTGCATGATGCAAGACCCTTTTGGCAGGAGTCAACGCTGAGTTGCCCGCGCTTAAGGTCCAAGGAATAAGTCGTGATTTCGTCCTTACTCCAAGATTGATCCAAGCGGGTGTTGAACTCAATCATTTTTGAGTCCATTTTTACAACTTTACCACTATAGACGCGTTGGTCACCGGGGCCTTCCATTTTTTTAGTCTGTAGGTTGTAAATGAGACCCTCGGGAGAATAAAAGTGCGAGGGTTTATGCATAGAGATTTCAGCAGTACGATACTGCATTCTTGCAATGCCATCAGCATCCTTCCAGAGAGAGACACAGATGTTACGCATTGCGACTCCGGCTTCATGGTGTGGTCCTGCATCGCAAAGAATGAGTTTCTGTAGTTTTGTTCCTGGGGTATAGGACTTTCTTTGTTCGGTCAAACGTTCACAAAGAGAAGAAATAAAGTGCGGGTAGCCCTGTGGAACTTGCGCTTGCGGCAAAGCGGTTTTGAAGCACTTCAAGAAATAAGGCACATCACTTTGAATGTTCACAAGGTCATTGCAAATTCCAGCGACGGCTTCTTCGATGGGAGTGTTATCTTCTACTTGTTCTATGCCTTGGCGCCAGCAAAGTAGACGGGCGAGGGAATCCGTATTGACCAGGTCGCAGGCGGATTTGATTGCGTGATTTTCCTGTTCGGAGATGTTCGCAAAAGCCGGTAGGGTTGTAAAAACTATGAGGCCTAAGGTGCAAATTTTTAAAGAAAGATTCATGTAAGTACTCCTTCATGAATCTTTACGACACTACACTTATTTTTGCATGTCCACTGCAAAATCAGGAATGAGGCGAAAACGCCGTGGCTTTTCTTAGCAGTATTGTTATTTTAGAATCGAATACTCATAAGAGGTTGGTTCACCAGAGCTTGTTTTTGAAGCGATCTGATAGAGACCTTTCTTGATAGATTTACCCATACCGTCTGTATTGAGATTGCCCTTTCCGAACTTTTTATAGTTCTTAGTGCAAGTGACGTCTTTCATATCGCAGAAAAGTTTTAAAATTCTTGGAGCATCCGTATTCAATGTGGATTCTGGAAACTTTTGCAGAACAGACAGATACTCAAAACATCCAGCTCTTCTATTGGCAGGAGTTTCTTGTGTAGATTCGCATTTTGCTAAGAAAGCTTCTGGTGAACGTGCGGCATCTTCCTTTGCAGCGTTAAATATGGCGTCAGAGAGTTCTGTCGGCGTCTTCCAGCAGGTCACCTCTGAAGTGTTTCCGTGACACTCGACATTCCAGCAGCGGCCAGAAGCGTCGCAGTAGTCCGGTGAATCGACAATACTCTTGTGGCCATCTTTCATATAGCTGTAAGCGTTCGGACGATCTTTATAAAACTGTGTGGTTTCTTCAGGTGTCATTTGTATCATCTTTGATGTGCAGGCAGTGAGCAAAGCTAAAGACAAAAAGGCGATGAATTTCATGATTGGTCCCCCCGGAACAAATACTTCTAGGGCTGTTTACAAGGGAGGAGAAGGTTTGTCTAGAAAACTGTTTTGGTAGTTAAGTCTTTTGAGCGGGCTCACGCCTTCTTCATAGATGGTGTCAAAAAGTCCTGTTTGAAAATTGAAGGTGTTCTCAGCCGAGAGTGACGAAGTGTCGACTTGTTTGACATCGTTTTTTATTCAGATCCAATATAGGCAAGTCTGTAGTGGTGCATTTCTTGGACTAGGTCTGTCGGTGCAAAAACTAAAAACTAGAAAGGACCTAGTTATGAAAAATATCGTATCATTCTTATTTGCCATTAGCGTGTGTGCAGGAGCTCAGGCAGCACAAACAATCAATGTGTCTGGAAAGCTTCAAAATTCGACTTCTAAAGACGCTGTTGTTGCATTCTATGCAGAGTATGAAGCGACCAGTTCACTTCCGACTTGCAAAACTTATAGTCTTCCAGAGTTGGAATTTAGAAGCCGTCCAAAAATAAAACAACGTCTTCATTTTATGGCAGGAAATAACTTCCAAGCGGAAATCCCTGCAGAGTTTGGCGTTTGTAATTATAAGATCACTTCTGCGGGAGTCATCGTTTTGAGTCCTGAAATCATCAAAAGCATGTTAAGCCAAGGTGCAGAGCAAGCTGAAGATAACGTCATTGAATTTAAAGGCGGATTGTCAGGCATTGCGCGTCTTAAGGGTGGAGAGCAAAAAAGCAATACTTTGAATTGCGCATGGGACCACGCTTATAGTGCTAATTGTGATTCTGAAGAAATCGTGTCGAACGGTTCTTCGATTCAGGTGAATGTAAATCTTAAAAACTAGATAAGTCTATTTGATGTAACTAGCATTGCGGGTGGCTTCGATCATGCGGGATTTTGGAATCCAGGCATGTCCGCCATCCGCTTCAAATTCTGGTGATTCTGGTCGCCATTCTTTTCCGTAAGAGTTCTTTAATAAATACTCACACTGACCGGTTTTTGTATTCATGCGACGACCTACAAGCAGGCTTGAGTGATAGGCTGTGCCAGTCGGGCTATAAGCGTCTACGAAGAAATCCGCGTTGTAGCCGATCTCTACCGGAGTTTTCTTACTTAAGAGTTCATCAATTTTATGGCCGAACTTCTTGGTATTCGTTTTTGTAAAAAACGTCATTTCTAAATCATCTGTGCGAATACGATTGCTGCAGTTTTTGTTCACGAGCGAAGTCAGGTAAGTCGCTCGATTGGATTTCTTCAAAGTTTCAATGAATTGTTCTTTGCTTAAATTTGGAAAGAGGGCACGAGCTTTGGTAATAAACTCCTCTCGGGCGATTTCACTACGAAGAGCTTTTTTCCCAAGGCGGTCGAGCGCTGCCAATGGAACGTTGGTGTAAATACCTTTAAAGCCTTCACTGGGTAAGTCTTTCTCAAGGCAAAATCCTTTGGCTTTAGCGGCACGAAAAGAGAACGTCGTAAAACCGATATTTGTGATTAAATCCTGGGTGACTCCGACCATTCGGAAGAGGTCATAAAATTCATTGTCAGCGTAGGCAAATGCAACACCTGCTGCCGAGACCTGTTGGTCAATGCGGTAAGAGACCATGTTAGCAACAGTAAAGGCATAGCACCAGCCATCAGTGCCTTGGTTAAAAACAGGGCCGCTTTTATCGCGTAAGTCGATGTTCGTGCAGGTTTTGGATTCTTCGGCATAAGACTGCGCGGCTTGCTTTTTGACCTTCTTGAGAAACTTCTCTGTGCGAACGGCAGGGCGCGAGTCATTTCCTTCGGTCAGGTATTTTTTGTAAGCTGCAAGTCTTTCGTCAACTTTGCCACTCGTAGAGTAAAGATCCAGAATAAATTCCTGGCGAACGATTTCTTCACGACGATTTTTTTCTAAAGCTTGGTCGTAGATGGCATCAGTAAGTCCCAGCGTGCGCAGATTCATCTGACAGCGATTCACCAGAGCTTTTGCTTCATGAATTTTAGGGCTCATATCGATGTTGGAAGACTTATCGCCGAAGATAGCAAGGTTCAAATGTCGAAGGTCTTCTTTGGCATTGTCGCAAGAAGAGGTTGCAGAGGTCCAGGCCATGGCAGGGGTCAATAGCATCACAAGAATGAGCTTTTTCATAAATTCACTTTGCCGAGCATTTCCGAATAGGAAAAGGGATTTTGGATTCGCTAGACTCTAGATTGTTCCACTAGGCCCTGTTTTTAGAAGAGGTTTTCTTGTCGTGTGGTCGCAGGCAGTATATTGCGAACTTCCCAAAATATGTAGATTCGCTGAAGTAGTTGTGGTCATAGAGCATGGCGGACCTGAGAGTCGTCGCTGATCCAAGGTCTATTTTATTTTTATCTCAAGGTATTTATATTTAAGTCGACTCAATCTCCACTGAGAATAGAGGTATACCTGTGAGGTTTTGATGAAGTATTCCTTGGGAACGGTCTTGATTCTAAGTTTAACTGGGATTCAGCAGGCTGCAGCTTGTGGCTATCAAATCGGAGCTATCCAACCTGGTAATAAAACTGTCTCCATAGAGCTTAATGAGCCAGGGGTTGGAAAACGCTGGGCCATCGAGGATGATGGTATGTTGGTGATGTCTATTGCTTTAGCTCACTGTAACCAAAAACTTCCAGATGAAACTGTGCCGGTAGAGGGTACAGTCGACGAATGTATTTATTCTACTCAAAGTAGAGCGCGTATAAGCATGGACGCAATGGTTTCTCAGCACAGCTCTTTGGCTACGATGGAAGCCCGCAAGCGTTCTGTCGATCTTGTTAAAACTGCCTGTGGTGTAGATCTTTACACTTTAAAAAAGACCATTGAAGAAAGAGTCAATAAAGAACCCTTGGCTTGTCGCAAAGACGTCAGCGGTCTTGTGAAAAAAGCAGCTATTCGTTCTAAAGAATTTTTGGCAGAACAAAACGACCCGACATATCTTAGCGGACTTAACCTCTCTGAAGCCCAGAAGCAAGAGCTGCTCGAAAGACTTAAGAGAGATGACGAGCTCGTGCAGAAAATGGCTCAGATGTTTGCTCAGACCTCAGCTACAAACGGCGAGTTTAAGCCTTTAATGATGCAGTTTAAGAGCATTGTTCAATCTCGAGCTTATTCTCTTGCGGAGCATCCGGAAGAGCCGCCTTCTTCTCATAATTTGGAAGGCCTTGATGGCATTTTGATGAGTATGGGGGCTAGGCTTCCTTATGTGCCGCAGTCGAGATGTTCATTCCCACTGGCAGATTCGGTAATTGCTGGTTTAAAAGATATCGAATGGAAACCACGCACAATGGGAAGAGTGCCAGAAGCACCTCGCCAAGAAGGATCTAGATAATGAATAAGCTGTCTAAAATAATTCTCTTGGTTCTTCTTATGGGTGCTTCTGCTTTTGGTACTGCTCTTTTAGAGGTGCAGGGAAAAGTTTTGCGTATTGAAAAAGGGCAGGCGGTAATTAAGTCAGATAAAGAAGAAGTCCGCCTTAACCTAAAACGTCTTACGAAGAAAAACCGTACGTTGGTCATGAACGCCAATGGCTCGGACAAGATCATCACGATTCAAATTTCGCCAGAAACTCTCAAGAAATAACCGGAAGAGTCCTTTGTACTCAGGACGCATATAATCTGGCCTTTATATAAATCAAATATTGTTTTTTAATGTTTCCATGACTATTTACGGAAGAATTGAGCTCCCACTAAAAATTGAAGAAGCGTATCGACACCTTCTTGAATCAGTAAGAAAAGATGAAGGAGCTAAAATCACGATCAAAGATGAAGTTGGTGATCTTGGCAAGGGCACGATCATCGAACAAGAGTATGCGCACCGAGGGAAGAAGCAGGTTTTTAAAACAGTCATTACTGAAAACATTCGTCCTCACACATTGAATCAAGCAAGCGTTGGCGCTGATATAGAGGTGAGCTACGATATTCATCTGAAAGAGCTCGGGGATCACACTCTGTTAGAAAGTCAGACGACCTTTCATCTCAAATTCAATTTTCAATCTTTCAAGCTTTTGCTTTTTTCTACAAGATATATTCGCGCAAGACACTACTGGGATATTGTTTGGTGGGGTTCTCTTTTTCAGAACAAAAAACTCAAAACGAAGTACTGGTGTCGGATTTGGGGAGTCACCAACCACGCGGTAACGACGCCTCTTTGGGTAGGGCTGTTCTACATTATTTTCCTTTTTGTTGGATATCTGAATCCAGACCTCTCGGCATCCGAGGACGCTTCGCCAACTGGTGAGGAACACCTGCAAACCGAGGAGTGATCTTGGTTTGTCGAAGCTCATATTGATCTTTTAGGGCCCGTCTTTATGATGGGGCCATGAAAAATAAAATCTTTGTTCCAATGTTCGTGTTTGGTTTATCAATAATATTGCCAGCAACCTTTGTGGCGGCAGCGGAAGTGCAACCTATCCATCTTGAAAAACTCGATGAAAACACCGACTTTCAGATCGGGTGTAGCTGTGCGATCAGCAACAAGCTGGGTGAGTACTTAGTGTTCAGCGAGCCCGAGGCCAATGCTCCAGCCATTGTTCGTATTGATGGCGTAAAGAAAGAACTTAAAGCAGTTTCGTCTACCCAAAAATCACGGACGCCTCGACTTGGAGATCGCTTTTATAAAACCTATAGCCTTGGCAAGATAAAGATGCGAGTCAATTACAACACCACTTTTGTATGCTCAGCGCCCGATAACTCTTGTGAGGTCACTCGCTATTCGGTTGATATCCGTTTGGAAGAGGGAAAACGTAAAAACGTTCTTACAGACTTGCTAGGCGAGTGTGGTTGTTAAACCGCAAAAAGCTTCTGTTTGGCACTTTCAAGGTCTTCGACAAAGAAGGCGTGGCGCCCACGGTTGCTTTCGATAAGAAAAGCCCGAAGGCTATCGCTTTTGATATTCTGGAAGTCGCCAACAACAGCGAATTGTATTTTATAGTTCACGAATTTTTGTAAGATATCACCCGCGATCCCGGTTTTCAGATCGAAAAATGCGGGTGAGATATTTTCTTTATGCAAAATAATCTTACGGTCCTCGGGATCTGGCAGGTTGTAGAGCAAATCCAAAGCATCCTGAGCAGTCTTGATAAGGACTTCGTCAGAAATCAATTCAATAATACGTTGATCACCTTGTTGGTGTAGGACTGTTTGCATATTGGCTGCTCGTTGTTGCAAATAATAATCGTCTTGCAAGTGTCAGCTTAGAAATTTCCAGACGGGGAAGCAAGCAAAGAGTCAAAGAAGGTTCAAGATAGACATGCTCAGAGACAAAATCTCGGTACGAGACAAGAGGTTCAAATTTGTCGAATGTGACATACGGTGAAAAGTACCTGATCACATTAACCTCATCAAATCTATCGTGTGGCCACAAGAGGCGGCCTCACTCTTGCTCTAACTATACTCTGGTATGACTACAAAAATTAAACGGACTCTGTTCCCACTTATTACATCAATGATACTAGCGCCGCTGGCTCACGCTAGACTCAATCGGTGCTCGGCATCGATTGCAGCGACGACGACCTATTATACGCCTTCAGCAAAGGTTATTTGTAATTCGAATCGTCCGTGTGACGAGTTTAAAGAAATCGTTAATACACAAGGCTCAGGCACGCTCGGAAACGGCAAGATCTATACGCATACAGGTCAAACTGTCGATATAGGTGATTGTAAAACCACCAAAGGTAAAGGCAACACCTGCCTGATTCCGTATATCTCTGTCGCTGCAGATCTTGCGTACAACGAGCTCGGAACTATCATAGAAGTTCCGCATTTAAAGGGTAAGGTAGTCAATCTTGGTAACGGCAAAACGATGAGGCATCCTGGCTATTTCATCGTCGACGATAAGGGTGCGAGCACTCACGTAGTGGGAGAAAATCGTTTTGACGTCTACACCGGTCCTTACGTGCCAGATGATCCAAACAATTCTTTTGGCTATGAGGCGGCACCTGACATGCAAATGGCGGCCGAGAATCAGTGTGGGGCTCATAAGACCTTTAAAGTTCTCGAGATGGGCAGCGCAAAACGCAGAGAGGCTCAAATAGCTATCAATAATGCTCTTCGTGCAGCGGGCGAAGATCCTGTGTATGCCGTCAACAGCACCTCGTCATCGTCCTCGTCTTCTTTTGAGAATCCATTTGGTCCAAGTTCGGGAGCTCAATAGTGAAACTTTTTGTGGCTTTTCTTCTGAGTATTGGTTTTGTGCATTTCGCAAAGGCTGTAGAGCCTGCAAAGAGCATTGATATGTCAAAGCCGCCGTTCTGGTTGTCTTCTTACGATGAAATGAACCGCCTTAGAAAAAGCCAAAAAGCGTTTCTGATTGGCAAGCTCGCACCGGTTTTCGAAAAGACTCCGGCATTAAAAGAATTCACTCAAAATAAATTGCTAGAGGTCATCAAAGATCCGGATCGCTGGAGTGATCTCCGCCTGAAAGTTTATACCTATTGCGCAGATCCCGCAGCACTCAAGACCTGCCAGAACCTTGCAGATATTCGCTTAGAAACCTTCGACGTCGATGCAATCACTCAGATTGAACCCAAGTCCTCGTCAAAATCAGATAAGAAAAAATGAGCAACCTCAATTCAATTTTAGCGAACGCGGGTGAGTGTGCATTGCGATTTCTAATAATGAGCACTAGTACTTGCCTTTTTACTTTGTAAGCCTTTAATTTGGCCCGGGATTTGTACCCTCTCTCTCCGTGATTCCACGGGGAGCTTAAGCTCCTCATAAACGTGAACTGAAAGCCCTGCGCATGTCCAAATTTTGGCCATGGACGCCGCAAAGGGGCTTTTAGAGAGGACATATCCATGAACTACCGTATCCTTATCTTAACTGCGATGCTCGCCGTAACCCTTCAGGCCTGCCAAGGCTCTAAAGGAAGAAACGAGAAGAAGGCAAGAAGCAACAACACCACAGCGGGCGGTGCTAACAAGACAAACGCAGACGGTACACCTATCTCTGGGAAATCAGCTCTGGACCTCAAAGGCGAGTGCACAAATCCAATTGCGATGACGGTTCAAGCCGGCGAAAAAGAAATTAAAATGGAAGACCTCGTCAGCGGCAAAGACGGTTCTTACCAATTGATCGCGACAGAATACTTTGCAGCACTTGAAAACTCTAAAGGTGAGGCTAACAACATCCACTTCTTAGGCAGTGAAATCACCAATGACGAGAACATCAAAGAAGCAACAACCAGTGAAGATAAAATCGAAGTTCTCTGTGCGACAGAAGCAAAAGAAGGCGAAGATCTGAATCTGTCTGGCAATCTCGATATTCCAAACGCGTTTGATACAAAAGATGGCTCTGTTCGCTTTTATCGCCACGATGATGTGAAAATCGTTAATGGCAAAGCCACACTTGCTTCGGTGATTGCGCCAAAAACAGCGAAGATCCAAGACGGCAAAGGCGAGAAAAAACCACAAGGCCTAAAAATTCTCTTAGTTCAAAAAGACAACTCGGACATCACTCTTAAAATGCAATACGACTCTGTGGATCGTCAGCAAAAAAACATGTCTATTATCATGTCTGCGACTTACAGCCTCAAAAAATAACCTTCGAGCAAAAAAGCACTGATTCAAAATCAGTGCTTTTTGCTTTTAGAAAACGAATCGTATGAATCCAAATTCTCCATTAACAGTTTATGCCATGGTCGGTCCTATGGGATCTGGTAAGACCACCTTGGCTTTAAAAATCGCCAAAGAGCAAAATGCACTTTTTCAATCTCTCGATGGAACTATCAAAAGCCTAAATCAACCCATAGGGGATTTGAACGGGTACGAAAAATTGATGCCGATGGCTTTAGATATTATGTATGCGAAGGCGTTGGAAGCACTTAAGAGTGGTCGGTCTGTCGTTTTTGATGTTGGACGCTGGCCCTGGCTCATGGAACTCGCAGATGCCGCGGATGCAAAGGTTGAGATTTATTACTTTGAAATATTAGCTGAAGAAAGATGGCGCCGAGTTCAACAGCGGAATAATGAAAAACCCGAGAACGTTTACCACTTTACTATGAGTAAAGAAGAATTTGATGCTCAAAATCCCCATCGTCAACAACCGCCTCCCATGCCGGGTCTGAAAGTGATAAAAATCACTGATTAGTTCACTTGGTAAGTATTTACATAAAACTGCTTAGCGCAGAAGCGGTATGTTATAAGTTATAAATTTAAAAATGCAATTGACAGGGTTTTTGTATTTCACAAAAGGGCGCTGTTAAATTTTTTTCCGTTGTACGAGAGACCTCTCGTGAGAAAAATTGAAACCTCATGTAGAGGATTCTAGAAGTTTATAGAAGGCGTTTTAGGTCTCGATTGAATGCATCTAGCTCTTACAAAAAACCTCAAAATCAGGTTTTAAAGCCCATGGTAGAACTCTCTCAAATTAAGGAGAAAGCCCATGGACCTCATGAAAATTTCAAATCAAGAATTACTTCTTCGTCTTGAGAAGCTTTCAAAGACTGAGAGAAAAATCACGCACTTAGTTCTTTGGAACATCAACGAGATTGAGTCTCGTAAGCTTTATGCAGATCTTGGTTTTGGTTCTATGTATGAGTATCTGACAAAACATCTTGGCTATGGTGAAAGTAGTGCTTACCGAAGAATTCAGTCGGCGCGTCTTTTAAAACAAATTCCCCATTTAGCAGAGAAAATTGAAGAGGGTTCTTTGAATCTAACCCAACTTACGCAAGTGCAAAAATGTCTGAAAGAAGAAAAGAAAATGGGTGCCCCAATTGATTTGCCCAAAACTCTAGAGATTCTAGAAAAGATTGAAAATAAGTCTAGCTTGGAGACTCAAAAGGTTCTTGCTATAGAGTTTAACCAGCCGATTCACATGCATGAAGTGGCAAAACCCCAACGAGACAATAGTACTCGTCTTGAAATTACCTTCACTGGAGAACAAATGAAAACGCTCACGGAAGCTAAAGAGCTTCTATCCCATACATTGCCAGAAAGCTCGTGGGCCGAGGTCATAACATTCCTTGCAAAGAAGCAGATCGAAAAAGTAAAGGGGAAGTATGATCGAGCTGTTTCAGATTTGAAAAATACTTCAAACAGAAAAGGTAACATAACTTTGCAAGTTGAATCAGTTCAGACAAGAAATCCTAAAAGTGCATCCAGAGGTTCGATTTCAACGCAAGGTTTCTTCATTAAGCAGAAACGTGAACATATCCGACTGACAACAAAAAGAGAGCTGCATCAGAGGGCGAACGGTTGTTGTGAATATCAAGACCCAGTTAGTGGCACTAAGTGTGACAGTCGCTACCAGCTGCAAGTCGATCATTGTATTCCGCTAGCTCGGGGTGGAACTCATGATCTCGAAAATCTTCGTCTTCTTTGTCGAACACATAACTTGCTAGCCGCTCGGCAGTGGGGATTGCGGCGTGTGTTTTCTGAAGTCAACATACTGCCGAAAACCTGACTGATGAGTGGAAAGTAACTATTTGGTTTTGAGCTTCTTGCCAAACAGACAAATCTATAGAAGCATTCAAAAATGGAAAAAACCGAAACGTTTGAAAAGCTAGTATTTATTGTTGAGCATCTTGAACGGGTATTTCCCAATGGAAATTCACCGTTTCAAATAATCACCAGACTTGCCGAGGAATGTGGAGAGCTTGCAAGTGCTGTCAATCATTTCGAAGACGTTGGTGTTAAGCGTACTAAGCTAGGAGAGCCCAACCCGAAAGAATTAGCAAAAGAAGTTCAAGATGTCATGAGATGTGCCATTCAAATTGCTCGACATTACAAAATCGAAAAAGAGCTTAATGATTCAATTAATGAGTATTACGAAAAAGCAGTAAGCGCAAGAAGGTGATTTCTATCCCTGTTTTCTAAAACAACTCTTAATCAAAAAGGTTCTGACTAAAAATCAGAGCCTTTTTATTATGGCGCCAGAGCCTGAATCTCTACGTATGCGAAAATCTGTCTTGGAGAGGCTATTTATTTGCAGCAAAGTTTTTTAGCTTTTCCCCAGTTAGTCGATACATCGTCCATTCATCCATAGGACCCGCACCGATACTCAAGTAAAAATCAATAGCCGGTTTGTTCCAATCAAGAACGGACCACTCAAGACGACCGCAGTTTCTTTCGACCGCAATTTGTGCAAGCTGCTTGAGCAAACCTTTGCCAACACCATGACTGCGAAGGGTCGGGAGGACAAAAAGATCTTCCAAGTAAATCCCCGGACGACCCAAAAATGTAGAATAGTTATGAAAGAACAGCGCAAAGCCTGCGGGTTGTTTGTTCCATTCCGCAATCAAAACTTCTGCTTTTGGCTGGGCGCCAAAGAGAGTTTCTTTCAGAAGCTCTGGTGTTGCCACGACCTCATGCGCGAGTTTTTCGTACTCAGCTAGTCCTTTGATAAATTCAAGGATGAGGGGGCAGTCTTTGGCTTCGGCTTTTCGAATATTTAGTGACATTTGCTATGTATCTCTTTGGTTCTTTTTTGCTAAAATCTGCTCTGCAATCTTTGGGTGCTTAGATTGCAGCCTTTTGAATAATGGAGAGCTTTGCCAGTCGGATTTTTTATCAAGCCAAGAAGTTACCTTGTTTAGTAAATCCGAATCATCTGCGGGTAAAAAAGACGGACGTGTTGGATACTTATGTAAAAACAATCTGCGGGTTTTGGATATTTCCTGAATATATTCCCAAGAGTTTTCAACTACGACTTCTTTCAGGGGAACAACACTTTCTTTGCATACTGCCTCCATGTAATTGAAGGAGGTGAATTTCTCTGGTGGAAGATAATAAATTGAGCCTTTACCTTGAGGGAAAATTGCCTCAAAGGCATTGGGGTATCTTTCGACGAGGTGAAAATCCCCATAAGAATGAATCTGCGCAAAATCAAGATCATCCCACTTTGCCAAGTATGTGCATGCGATTTCAATAAAGGGAGTCGCATAAACCCAATTCATTCCATGAGTAGAAACGCTAGGGGACAGAACCGACAGTCCTTGCTGGGGGCTTCCGTGAAAGACTTCTTGCACACTTGTTAAATCGAACTCTTCGGACATAGATTACCGGCTTAGCAGGGCGCCACTGATAAGTCTAGTAATCTCAGGAGGAAGAGAACCCCGTGAACGTGTGGTCATGAAATCCAAGGCTATTGAGACGTTTGGCTAGAAGTTTTTATGGCTATTTTGGTTTACCTAGATACGCTCTAAAATTGAAGGATGTGGCGTTACTTTGAAAAATCCGTTCTTTTCGCAATAGTGTTTGGCTTATACGTAAATGCATCAATGGGAGCCGCTCCATCATCTTTGAATGTAAAAAGCGAAGATTGCCCTACGAAAATGGTTCCAGATGCTGATTTTTTAGGAGCCGCCGGGAAACAAAACGCGGGAGTTTGTTATAGCTATACGGCTGCGGATCTCATCAAATACAAAATGAGGAATAACCCTCAGCTTATCAATAAAGATGAAGTCATTCCGCCCGAGTATCTAGCGCAAAAATATTCCAGGAAACATTCTGAAAATAAAGTGCAAAAAAATTTAAGCAACGCCGCAGACACCTTTAGAGCTGACTTTCTCAATGATTTTTCAAAAGCAAGGTCTTCGCAAAACTCAAATGACGCCATCAAAGACGTGTTTAAAAAATACCATCTTCCTGCGATAAAGCCTGAGGCTCTTCAAAGACCGGATGTCCCCAACATAATGGATTTTGTTATGTCGGGTGTGGGGCGTCGGCAGTTATCGGAGTTAACTTTTAACTATTTAAAAGAGCTAGGGCCTATTTGGAAATCTCCTCTTAATAGATATAAAAATTTTCAGGAAATGTATGACGGGGAAATAGATAAAATGAAAAACTCAGTGCCCGAACATGACGCCCTGAGCTTTACGGCAGAAATGCTTGGACTTGATCGCGAGCAATCTCTTCAAGTTGAAGGCGAGAGCGTACTCCTGACAACTCTTAGAGAAGAATATGCCAATAATTTTATAAATCTTGATGGGGGCTTCGTAAATGAAACCCTGGAGGCCTCGCTCGTTCCGCCAAGGATGTGTGTCTTGAACCGTTCCGAATACGACGCTGTCAACAATCTCTCTGGTATAAATTGGAGCGAAAAAAATCCTGAAGTGTTGAGGGAAGGTATCTGTAAAACTCTTGCGCCAATGGCACAATCTCAGATGGATAAGACTGCCAGAGATATAGAAGACATTGTTGATGCTACGTTTCGTGCTATTCAACGACAGAATGCTGGAAAGATCACTGCATTGGACGAGGACCCAAAGGATCAACTCATTTCAAAACTAGTTCAAAGAGTCTGTGCAGACCGCCAACGTGAGTTCCCAAAATTTACTTCGCACACGGCAGAGGTGGAGTCTTCGGGTGATCTTATAGGCGGTATTAAGTATTTAGAGCCCTCCAGCTCCAATGCGAAAAGATCGCTTCTTGATCTTCTTCGAAAAAATCAGCCTGTAGGAATATCCTATAGCACCGAGGGAATAGTAAAAAAGGGTAGAGAAAACCACGCTTCCGTTGCTTTGGGCATGAATTGGAATAGGAGCACCAATCAATGCGAGGTTGTTATACGCAATAGCTGGGGAGACAGATGTGATGTCTACGCAAAACCAGAAAACTGCAATAACGGCTACGTCCGAGTTCCGATAGATGAGTTAAAGCTTCAAAACATTGATTGGATAGATTGATAAAGCCTGCGGGCTGTATGTTCCACTGGTGGGACTCCGCAGCTGTAATAATTTTCTATAGCGAAAATACTCTTGATCATGTTGTCGTGTGTTGATTTATAGGCCCCTCACCTTGAGGGGAATGATGAAGTTGTTGTTGTTTGTATTTGCTGTTCTAATGAATCTCTCTGCACATGCTATTGTTAATGGTGAAAAAGCCCTTCCGGGCGACGCTACCGCAAAACACACGGTTGCAATCACTGATGAAAAACTTGAAAATTGCTCGGGCACTCTCATTGCTAAAAATTTGGTTTTGACTGCGGCTCACTGCGAGACCCGCGGCGAGATGATGTACGTCGCTTTCGGCCTTGAAGTCTCTGAAAACAATATGGCGATGGTGGACCGTCGCCCGGTCGTGAACTACCGTATTGTGAAGGGTGCGCACAAAGTCGACTATGAAAACGACGAGTTCAACTATAAGGATCTCATGATCGTTGAATTTGAAGGCGGACTTCCAGAAGGCTATGAGCCTGCCGAGATCGCGGCAGAGGATTTTGAAGTGTCCAATGGAGACTCTATTATCGTGGCTGGCTATGGTGTGACCCACGGCTATCACCAAACTGGCGATGGCTTTCTTCGTAAAGCCCAAGTGGTTGTTAGTGATGCCCAGTTTTCAGAATCAGAAGTGCAAACTGACGAGCGCCGCCGTGGCTCTTGCTCGATTGATTCGGGCGGTCCAGCCTTTGTGTCCGTGAATGGCAAACTACAACTTTGGGGCGTAATCAGCCGCGGAGATGAGAACTGCCGCAAGTACGGAGTCTATACCAAAATCTCTTATTACCGCGACTGGGTAATAAGTGTAATTCAAGAATTAGCCGTAAATTAGCTGAAGAGTGATGCCCCCAGCTGGTCGAACACCTGAGTTGTTCTAAAAACGCCTATAAAAGAACACAAGAAAAACCTAAGGTTGAGAAGCTGACCTCATGCGCAAGCGTCTTGATTGGATCAAGCCTCTTCCGGTAAAATTATGGTGATGGCATTGTTGACGTTTTTTACTGCTTTTTTATTTATGGCCAACGTGAAGGCTGATTCTGGCTTACCAGTGCGGGCCGCGGTGCCGGCGGGACTGCCGCCGCCGTTGCTTTTTGAAAAAGGAGAAGAGCTGACGGGAATCGTTCCTGAATACACGCGGGCTTTGATCGAGCTCTTGGGACATAAAGGATCGATGAGTTTGCTTCCGCGCAATCGGATCATCAAAGACTTCCGTCAAGGATCCGCGGATTTTTTGTGCTACGCAAGCTATGCCTGGGCAGACGAGAGGGACACCTACAATTGGGCTGATACACTCTTTACCAAGCGCGAATGGATTCTAGGGCCTGCGCCGATGCCGAAAGAGATTAAAGGCCTCAAGGGGAAAACCATCGGGACGATGTTGGGATACTTCTATCCAGATCTTGAGAAGATGCTCAAAGACGGATCTTTGCATCGCGAAGATGGTCCATCAGAAGAAGCGAATCTGGTAAAACTTCGTAATCACCACCTCGAGTATCTGATCGTGGATGAGGTTTTCCTGAATTATTATAAGAAGAATAATCCTGACATCGAAAAAGGCCGCGAGCGGCTGTTGCTTCGCGAGTATCCTGTGTCTTGCGCGTTGAGTAAGAAGGGCCGGGTGACGGTGAAGGAGCTTAATAAGGCGATTGCTAAGTTGAAGTCGTCGGGGAAGTTGCAGGAGATTTTTAAAAAATACGGTACTCCAATTTTGGAGTGAGTGGTGCGCGGAGAGGGACTTGAACCCTCACGCTTGCGCATACGCCCCTCAAACGTACGTGTCTACCAATTCCACCATCCGCGCGCACAAATAGAACTTTATATAAGGGACTCTCTTTAAACCATAAATTCGGCCCAACCGTCAATCGTGAAAACCTGATAAATATCAAGCCCCTGGTCGACGTTTTGGAAGAATGGTCTGGGTTTCTCAGAATTTTGCTTAAAAAAAGAGCGGATTCATTAACCTAGAAAAGAGCTCTTCCTGTCTTCTAGACAGAGGGGCACGGATGCTCCTTAAGACGGACAGGGGGATGCTAGGATGGCGAAAAACCCTCGACCGTCAACGGAGACTCGCAACCCGGGATTCATGGAGGGATCTCTCATGACTGATGGACAAATGCTCTTTATGTTTTGTGTGGTCTACTCAGGAGCTTTGAGTGTTGTAGTTTGGCTCAACCTCATCGCCCAAGAACGCATGAAAGCCCACTTGGCCGATCCTGAATTCCGGGCGGAGTCTCCTAAGTATAAAAAAGGCGCCTAAAACTAGGGCCTTCCAAGATTTATTTATAGCGGCTTTTATTGGGTTTGGTGGTTCCCCAATAAAAGCCATGCGGGGCTTACGCCCCGCATTTTTTTGTGCTAAAACCCACAGCCATGAAAGTTACCGATCTTGAATTTAGCTACCCCGAAAACCTCGTGGCCACTGAGCCTCAATACCCTTCGCGTGTCCTCAAAGTAGACCTCGCGCACGGCGGTCAGCCCCAAGAAATTACACTTCAACAATTACTTGAACAAATCCCCGCAGGCGATCTTTTCATCGTGAATAATACGAAGGTTCTTAAGCGCCGAATTTTCGCGGGCGAACTTGAAATCCTCTTTCTATCGCAAAAAAATGACCGTTCTTGGGAAGTGCTTTTTCCTTCCCGCAAGTACGCGATCGGTGAGTCCATTCCGCTTCCAGGTGGTGTGACGATGAAGCTCACCCAAAAAGGCCGCCCTCAAACGGTCGAGCTCAGCGAAACAGTGGATGAGTCCTATTTTCAAAAATGGGGAGAGCTGCCACTCCCCCCGTATATTCAAAAAGCGCGGGCCCAGCGCCACACGGTTTCTGAAGATGAGACTTGGTACCAAACCAAGTGGGCGCAAAAGCCCGGAAGTTTCGCAGCACCGACTGCGAGTCTGCATTTTCACGAACAGGAAATAAACTTCTTAAAACATCGTGGTGTTAAGGTCTTAGAGGTCACTCTTCATGTGGGCCTTGGAACATTCTTGCCAGTGACTGCCGAAGACCTGGACCAACACGATATGCACGAAGAATATGCCGAGATCCCCGCAGTGGTGTGGGACACTTTGATCCGTGCTCGCATGGATGGTCGTAAAGTTTGGGCTCTGGGCACAACGGCGACTCGTGCATTAGAGTCTGCGGCTGGGGGCTTACTGACTCGTGATGTGGGTGGAAACCTCAAGGGATTTACGAAGATTTTGATCCAACCCCCTTATCAGTTTCAGGTCGTCGATCGTCTTTTAACCAACTTTCATCAACCTCAATCCACCTTGCTTGCATTAGTTTCAGCCTTCGCGGGGCTTGAAAAAGTTAAAGCTTGCTATCAATGGGCGATTGCGAGAAATTTCCGCCTCTTCTCTTACGGGGACTTATCAGTATGGCTCAAATAGGAAAATTCACTTTGCACAAAACCGAAGGTCGCGCTCGCCGTGGAACCTTCACGACCACTCACGGTTCTTTCGAAACGCCGGTCTTTATGGCCGTTGGGACCAAAGCCACCGTTAAGGCCATGACTCCGGAAGAGCTCAAAGAGTGCGGCACTCAAGTTGTTTTGGGCAATACCTATCACTTGCATTTACGTCCAAATGAAAAGCTCATCAAAAAACTGGGCGGTCTTCATAAGTTCATGAACTGGCACGGGCCGATCCTGACTGATTCGGGTGGCTTCCAGGTGTTCTCGCTTTCAGGCCTTCGTAAGATGTCTGAAGAGGGCGTAGAGTTCCGTTCGCATCTTGATGGGGCGAAGCATTTTATCAGCCCTGAAAAGAGCATGGAGATCCAAATGGATCTGGGCTCAGACATCATCATGGCATTTGATGAATGCTTGAAGTACCCAGCCACTGATGACGAAATCAAGAAGAGTATGGATCTAACTCATCGCTGGCTTTTGCGTTCAAAAGCGGCGATGACTCGCGAAGAAAGTTTGCTGTTCGGGATCGTGCAAGGGGGCTTAAGCCTTGAGCACCGTAAGTATTCTTTGCAGCAAGTAACTAGCGTGGATTTGCCAGGCTATGCTTTGGGCGGATTCAGCGTGGGCGAGCCAATCCATTTGATGCACGAGCTTCTACCGAGTCTTGCGCCACTGATGCCGGAAAATAAGCCGCGCTATTTGATGGGTGTGGGAACGCCGACAGATTTGATCATTGCGATTGACTCTGGTGTGGATATGTTTGACTGCGTCATGCCGACTCGCGTGGCAAGAAACGGAACGCTTTATACATGGCAGGGTAAGGTCAGCATCAAGCGCCAAGAGTATCGCGAAGATGAAGGTCCTTTGGATCCAGAGTGTGATTGCTATACGTGCAAAAACTATTCGCGCGCGTATCTTCGCCACATGTTTTTGAGTGGAGAAATTTTGGGTTCTCGTCTGAACTCGATTCACAATTTGCATTTCTATATGAAGCTGATGGAACGTGCTCGTCATGCTATTGAAACAGGCACATGGGCTTCTTTCAGAGATGATTGCTTAACGCGATTCATTAAAAAGGATGCGAGCTCCTAGAGCGGCGTCCTCGAAAAATCCAACGTGAATGGATTTTCCAATCATAAACGATTGATTTCGCTCTCAGAACATGGTCAATTTTCTTCTTTAACTGTGGAGGTTGACTCATGTTTTGGTTATTATTTGGTTCAAAAGCATTTGCTCAAACTGCCGGCGGCGCTCAGCCATCAGCAATTGAAATGTTTTTGCCGTTCATTTTCATCTTTGTGATCTTCTACTTTTTGATCATCCGTCCTCAGGCGAAAAGACAAAAAGACCATCAAAAGTTCGTCGCTGAACTTAAGCGCGGTGACACCGTTGTAACTACAAGCGGGATCTTCGGTCGCATCGAAGGTATCAACGACGGGTTCGTGACTTTGGAAATCGCCGACGGAGTTCGTATTAAAATGCTCCGCAGTCAAATTCTGTCTTCACAAGACCAAGCAGCAAAAGCAACAACAGAAGGAAAGAAATAATGGAAAGTTTGCGTTGGAGAAGTATATTCGCCGTTGTGGGCGTGGCCCTAGCACTTATTTGGGTGACTCCAAATGTTGTGAATCTCGAAAACAAATGGTGGCCTTCAAAAGCCAAGCTGAACTTCGGCTTGGATATTCAGGGCGGTCTTCACTTGGTAATGGGTGTGGACGTGCAAGGTGTGGTTGCTGAGAGCGCCAATCGTTTGGTTGCGAGTCTTAAAACAGATTTGGCGAAAGAAAACATCGCTGTCTCTGACGTAAAGACTTTGAAGCCGGCTGAAGGCGAGATCACTGTGACTGTGCCAGATGCTGCGACTAAGGAAAAAGCGAAAGAGTATTTCGCTAAAAACTACGCAACTGTTTTGCAAGAGATGAACTCTACCGATACTGAGCTGACGTTCCGTTATTTCGATGCTCACTTGAATGATTACAAACAAAAGGTGATCCACCAAGCTATCGAAACGATTCGTAATCGTATCGATGAGTTCGGCGTGGCTGAGCCTAGCATCACTCAACAAGGTGCGAACCGTATCTTGGTTCAGCTTCCTGGTATGGCCGATGCTGAACGTGCAAAAGAGCTTATCAATACAACTGCAAAGTTGGACTTCATGATCGTATCTACAGAAATGCCGATGCAGTCTCTGCAATCTTTGATTGCGGATGCTGAAAAAGCGGGCGCATATTCTATGGCGACGATGAAGTACTCTGAGTACGTGACTCGTTTGAATAAGGATCTTCAAGGTAAGATTCCTGAAAAAACAGTCGTCTATTTCGAAAAATCTGAAAACGCGGCAAAAATGGAAATCGGTGCGATTCCATTCTTGCTAAGAACTGATACAAACCTTGATGGTGGCGCTTTGGACGATGCTTTCGTCAGTTACGGTCAATATGGTGAGCCTGAAGTTGCTTTGACTTTCAATAGCTCTGGTGCAAACCGCTTTGCGGATTTGACGGGCGGTAACGTTGGTAAGAGCATGGCGATTGTTTTGGATAAGGTTGTGAAATCTGCTCCAAACATTAAAGATCGTATTGCTGGCGGCCGCGCGGTTATCACTTTAGGTGGTGGTCGTGATCGTCAAAAAGGTATGGATGAAGCAAAAATGATCGCAACTGCTCTTCGTGCGGGTGCTTTGCCAGCTTCTTTGGAACAATTGGAAGAGCGTCGTGTTGGACCTTCTTTGGGTTCAGACTCTATCCAAAAAGCAAAAATGGGTTCTTACATTGGAGCTCTTCTGATTTTGATCTTCATGGCTGTTTACTACAAATCTATGGGGGTTATTGCGGATATCTGCTTGGGTGTGAATATCCTTTCTGTATTCGCACTTCTGACTTCTTTGGGTGCAACTTTGACTCTTCCTGGTATTGCGGCGATCGCACTGACGGTCGGGTTTGCGGTCGATGCGAACGTTCTGATCAACGAACGTATTCGTGAGGAAATTGCTAAAGGCTCTTCTTGGAAGCATGCAATTCAAGAGGGTTACCATCGTGCAATGTCTGCGATCGTGGATGCGAATATCACGACAGCAGCAACTGCGGTTGTACTTTTGTATTTCGGAACTGGTCCAGTTCGTGGTTTTGCCGTGAACTTGGTGATCGGTGTGTTGACGACTATGTTTGCCAACGTGTTTGTTTCTAAAGTGATCGTAGATACTTTGGTCAACAAGTTCGGCGTTAAGAAATTGTCTGTGTAGGTGATGACGATGAATAATACTTTGAAAACTAAAGAATCTTTCGGCCGTTTTGATTTCGTAGGCCAAGTAGGCATTTTCGGCGGTATCTCTTTATTGTTAGTAGTTCTTTCTTTGGTCTATCTCGGAGTTCGCGGTGTGAACTGGGGGATCGACTTTAAAGGTGGAACTGAAATGCAAGTGAAGTTCGCTGAACCAACGACAATTGCTCAGGTGCGTACTGCGACTGAAAAATTGCAGTTGGGTGAAGTGGGCGTTCAAGGCTTCAGCGAACAAAATGAGTTCGTAATCAGCTTCCAAGGTAAAGAGGGAACAACTGATAAAGAAACCAACGAGATTTTGAACGCATCTATTGCGAAACTTAAAGAAGCAATCACAACAGAATTAGCGGCAAACAAACCTGAAATCCGTCGTGTGGATACTGTGGGACCTCAAGTGGGTGCCGAGTTGAAACGTAATGGTTTCTTGGCTGTATTCTATTGCTTGCTTGTGATCTTGATCTACGTAGGTCTTCGTTTTGATTACAAATATGCTCCGGGCGCAGTTCTGTGCTTGTTCCATGATGCTGTGATCACTTTGGGGATCTTCGTTCTTGTTGGTAAAGAAGTGAACGTTCCTGTATTAGCGGCGATCCTATCTTTGATGGGTTTCTCTCTGAACGATACGATCGTTGTATTTGACCGTGTTCGTGAAACTGAAGGTCACTACCGTGAAAAAGGCATTGGCTTTGTTATCAATAAAGCGATCAACGATATGTTGGGCCGTACTCTTATTACTGCGGGTACAACATTCACGTGTGCTCTTTGTTTGTGGATTTTTGCCGATGGAACCGTTTCTGACATCGCATTCGCGTTGACGATCGGTATCTTTTTCGGAACTTACTCTTCAATTTACGTAGCAGCTCCATTAGTATTGTTCATGGAGAAGTTGAAGACGGTTGGTGGAAAAGCCGCCTAAACCAGGCCTTTTCTCACATTAGGAGTTTTAATGAGCCCTCTCTGGCGATCGCGAGATCTAGAAACTAAACCGGTGGAGGGCCCTTTTCCGCCCATGATCGGGCGGATTCTCGCATCTCGAGGCTTTGCCGACTCAACTCAAGTGGATAAACTTTTGTTTCCAAAACTTACGGAAATGAAAGACCCGCTCCTTTTAAAAGGAATGGATAAGGCCATTGAGCGTCTTGGAAGAGCGGCTCTGAATAAAGAAAAAATCTGCATCTATGCAGACTTTGATTTGGACGGCACTTCCGGTTTGGCTCTGCTAAAAACGGGCATGCTTGCTTTGGGTTTTGAAGATGTTGTTCATTATCAGCCAAAGCGCTTGTCTCAAGGTTATGGATTTCACGCGGATGTTGTTGAAGAACTGCACAAGCAGGGCGTGACTCTGATTGTAACCGTGGATGTAGGAATCACTGCTAATCCAGCAGTGGAGCGGGCTCAAAATCTTGGGGTGGATGTGATTCTGACGGATCACCATTTGCCAGGGGAAGTTTTGCCTCCGGCCTATGTCGTGGTGAATCCAAATCAAGGATCCGACACTTCGGGGTTGGGATATCTGTGCGGAGCGGGCGTTGCTTTCTATTTGTTAAGAGCACTTAAGCGCTATTTCTTCGATAACCCGCAATTGCCTAAAAATAATTTTGATCTGAAAGAAGTTTTAGACTTCTTCACTATTGCTACACTGACGGACATGGTGCCTCTGGTTGATGATAATCGTGTGCTTGTGAAGCACGGATTGTTGAAGTTGGCTGAAACCAAACGTCCTGGGTTGCGTGCTTTGCTGGCAGAGCTTGGGTTGGAAAACCGTGCATTGACCAGTCAGGATGTGGCGATTCGTTTTGCGCCGAAGTTAAATGCCTTAAGTCGTATGGAATCGGGCATTTTACCTATTGATATATTCCTTGTTGATGATGATGCCACTGCTCAGGGTATGGTTCATCAGGTGATTAAGAATAACTCGACTCGGGTGCAATTGCAGAGCGATGCCGAGACCGAGGCTATGGAGTTATTGAAAGACTGGCCACATAAAGACTTTGTCTTTGTGGCGTCTCGTAATTTCCATCGCGGAGTTGTCGGATTGATTGCGACTAAGCTTTCGCAAGTTTTCAATCGCCCTGCTTTTGTAGGCTCTTGGGGTGATGACAACGTCATCGTCGGCAGTGCGCGTCTTCCGCAAGGACAAGAGGCTTGTCTTGTGCAAGCAATGACATCAGCGGAAGATTTGTTAAGCCGTTTTGGCGGTCACTCTGCTGCAGCTGGGTTTGAGCTTCATAGCGATAAAATGCCCCTGGTGATTGAGCGCTTAAAAACTTATTTCCACGACCTTCACGAGAAGCCAAAACCCTTGGAAGTTTTCTATGACGTGGATGCAAAGCTGAGTGATGTTGGTGCGCCACTGATGAAGTGGTATGACTTTGTCGGTCCTTTTGGAACCGGCTTTTCGACACCTTTGATTCATTTTACCAACGTGCTTTTGCAATCCAAGAAGAGTCTTAAGGGCGGACATTGGCGCTTGAAATTGATCGAGGCAGATGGCAAAGGCAGCCACGAGGCTTTATTGTTTTCTCCGTCGCCTCGTCATCTTGAAATTTTGGAATCAGCAACGTATTTGGACATCTTAGGGGAGCTTCAGTGGAACTACTTTGCAGGTCAAAAAACCGTGCAAATCTTGGTTCGTGATTTGAAGACGCATTCATGAAAAGAAAAGCCGTCGTATTGTTGTCGTCGGGCCTTGATTCCTCAGTGAATCTGTTCGAGGCCCATCAAAAAGAAGAAGTCGTTTTAGCTCTGACTTTTGATTACGGCCAAAAAGCTGCAAAAAAAGAAATCGAGCACGCGGCAAAATTGGCTGCGTATTTGAAAATTCCGCACAAAGTTTTGTCTCTTCCTTGGTTTAAGGATTTTAACAAGTCTTCATTGTTAGTCGAATCCGAGGCTGTGCCTACGGGCTCGGCGGTGAATATTCAAAGCCACGAGCAGTCTTTGCAAACGGCGAAGTCTGTGTGGGTGCCTAACCGTAATGGAATTTTTCTGAATATCGGAGCTGCATTTGCAGAGGCTCTGGGGGCGCAAATCGTGATTCCTGGCTTTAATGCCGAGGAAGCTACGACTTTTCCTGATAACTCGGAAGCTTTCATGAAACAACTAACCCAGTCGTTGTCGTTTTCAACAGCGAATCACGTGGAAGTTGAATGTTATACTGTGAAACTGCAGAAAACAGAGATTGTCAAAAAGGGGCAGAGCTTGAATATGCCTTGGAATTTACTCTGGCCGTGCTATTTTTCAAAAGAAAAGTGGTGTGGTGAGTGTGAGTCTTGCTTGCGCTCGAAACGCGCTTTTGCGGCGGCGAATGTCGACGTAAAGAACCTCTATTTGGCTTAAGGAAATCTATGCAAAGTCTTTTTATCAAAGAAAAAATGATCTACGACGGTGCTCAATTGAAATCTCTGTTCGCGTACCTTACGTACGGTGTGCTTGGGAATTCTATTGTAAGCTGGGTAGGGCCTTGCAACATTCCATTCTCTCACATGGTGGATGGAGAAGATCTTTTGGCCAAGTCTCCGATTGAAGGCGATGAAATGCTTCATTTCATCATTGAGATTTTTGATAGAGACCTCTTTTCAGGCGTCGCTTTGCAAAGATTGTTCGCATCGATGATCCGTGACTATTTACAAGCCGAAGCTCACTCAGCACTGGGTAAGCATGTGCTTGAGCGCGATGGCGATGATATTTTCTGGGATGAGCGCAAGCTGAATATCAGTATTGCAACGAAGTCTCCGGTGTCTACGATGATTCACTTGGCGATTAATTGTACCAACAAGGGTACACCGGTTGAAACATGCAGCCTGGAAGACTTGAAGCTGTCCCCGGAAAAAGTGGCTCAAGATGTGATGGTGAAATTTCAGCGCGAGTTTGAATCGGTCCTGAAAGCCACGCAAAAAGTGCGTCCTGTAAACTAAGATAGGCTCTAGGCGCTACGGAACATAAAGTAGACGGCGCCAACCATACAGAGTCCCGCCCACAAGAAATCCAGCTTAATAGGCTGTTTCATGTACATTACCGTGAAACCAGCAAAGACGATCATGGTGATGACCTCTTGGATGATCTTCAGTTGTGGCAAACTAAAGTGGTCAGAACCCATGCGGTTTGCAGGCACCTGCAGACAGTATTCAAAAAAAGCAATGCCCCAGCTGACCATGATCGCAATCCACAAAGCGCTGGATTTATGATCCTTAAGATGTCCGTACCAAGCAAAGGTCATAAAGACATTCGATAAGACCAGTAAACCTATGCTTTGATACATAGCCACTCCTTAGACCACGGTTTGTTTCTGACTAGAGTAAGCGTGATTGCAGAGAAGGCTAGCGATGCGGCGGTATTCACTCAGCAAATCCAAGTGAATAGAGCTTGTGTTGATAGAGTCTCGCATTCCGCGATTCAGACGGCCAATGTGGTTCTCGCGTAAAGAGATTTCAAGTTTTGCAACATCGCGCTTAAGTTGAATTGCTTCAGGGCACAACTCTTTAGTTTGATAAGAGTTGATCGCCAGTTGTGCAACCATCACCACTTGCTCGTGAAGAGTTTTGATTTCGTTAAAACCTTCGTCAGAGAACTCCAAATGCAATGCATTTTTCTTAATCGCGAGCGCGATGATGTTGATGTCGATTGCATCGGCAGCACGCTCAAGGTCGCTGATGAACATGATCATGCTCATGATATTTTGATGAACAACGGTGTTGCTCTTATTGGCGTGATCCAACAAGAACATTTTAGTTTCGCGGTAAAGGAAGTCGACTTTGTTATCGCGTTCTTTGATGGATTGAATCAGGGTAGGGTCTGCGGACTCAAAAAGCTTAATCGAATCTTCAATCATGCCGCGAACGATGTCGGCTGTACGCATGATCTCACGATTTGCGTAAGAGATCGCAAGAGCCGAGCTTTGATAGTTGTTCAGATTCACGAACTCGGTACCAAAACTGTCCTCTGGATTTTTAGGAAACATTTTTTCAATGAAAGTGGCGGCTTTGTTGATAAACGGAAAGAAGAAAACAGCTGAGATGATGTTAAACATCAAGTGGCCATTTGCCGTGATACGCGACGCCGTTGTGTCGAAGCTTTCGAGTCCTTCGATGAAAATATTTGTAAATGGATAGAATAGAACAACGCTCAGAGTTTTATAGAAGAAATGCGCCCACGCCACTTGTTTACCAATATGGTTGCTTCCTGCTGCTGCGATCAAGGCAACAGAAGTCGTACCGATATTAGCACCGTAAACCCAAAGAAGTGCATCGTAGGTGGAAATTGCGCCGACGCTTGCCAAGCTCATCGCGATACCGATCGTCACGGCACTACTTTGCACGAACATGCAGAATACCATCGAGATCATCAAAGAGTAGCCCGGATTGTCGCGGAGGGATTTAAACACATCTTTCATCATGTCCATCTCTGCGAAATGATGTGCACTGATGCCGATGAATTTAAGACCGAGGAAAAGCATCCCGAAGCCCATGAAGACCATGGCGATATTCTTGAAAATCGGTTTTTTAGCGCGGAAATAGACGGCAAACGCCACAGCAAAAAGTGGCAATGCATACTGACCCAAATCCAAAGAGATCAATTGAACCGTCAGTGTCGAGCCAATCGCAGTACCAATGATAACGCCCATTACTTGGCGAAGAGTGATTACGCGTGCAGAACCTAAACCCACTAGCATCGAGGTTACAGCGCCAGAGCTTTGTAAGAGAGTCGTCAGTGAAATGCCCACTACGATCGAGAGGAACTTGCTCTCGGAAAGTTTGTGCATCAGGCCAGTGATTTTGTTGGCCATGAGTTTTTCCAGCGAGTGGCTGGCCATGCTCATGCCATAAAGGAAAATAGCGACACCGCTGATTAGAATTACAAAATATGAGTTGCCAATATCGATCATGGGGTTCCTAACTTGCTATCTTATTTTTCAGTGTAGTCAGAGTTTTGTTTTTGAAGAATCCCAAGCTGACAATCCAAAGTGTCCCAGAGATGAAAAATGGAATCACAAAACCCCAGTACTGCAATGACAAATAGATAAATGAGGATAACGTAGATCCGCAAATAAATGAAGTGATAATGCCAAGTCTCATCCAAGTTGCGCGAATTTCATTTTTTCGATTTTGCGGTTGTTGGTCGTTGGCGATCAGGCGAACAAAACCAATGCCCAAATCCGTCGATATGCCGGTGAGATGTGTGGTTCTAACAATAGCTCCGAAGGCCGTGGTCACCATAGCGTTTTGCAAACCACTTGTCAGACAAAGAATGGTTAAAAGAGCATAATCGCGCGCGAGCACTAAAGGTTCTCCGAAGGTTCCAAAATGGCCCAAGACTCCTGCGACAGCAGTGGCACCCATGAGCACTGTCATCATGAAAAGCACGATCGCATAGCGAGGTTGTTCATTCTTAATCAATCGACGATCGACCCAAAACGCAGAGATCATCGCGCCCATGATGAAGAACAGAGGAACAGAAAGCATTCCGACGCCGGTCCACAAACGGCCATAGGCAACTTCGGTTCCAAATGTGGTGGCGAAGCCTGTGGTGTGACTGACGAAGCGATGGCAAGCAAGGACCCCGCCGGCATTGATCACGCCGGCTTGAAACGCAAGAAGCGACCAGATGGCAGCGTTTCGACGGGAGAAATGAGAAAGATTATCGGGGCTCGAAAACATGTATGTTCTCAGTGTATCAAATATTTCAAATTTCGGTCACGATCTTCTTGGTTTCACTCACAAAGACGAGATATACTTTGGTCTGGGTTTCATAACAGGGAGAGCATTCTGAGTTCGCATCAACAAGATGGTATTCATGTTGTGGCAGCAATTCTGTATCGCGACGGTAAAGTTTTGATTGTTCGTCGTGGCCCCGGCAATAGTGGCGCTGGTTTTTGGGAGTTTCCCGGAGGCAAAGTAGAGCCAGGGGAAAGTCCTGAACAAGCTTTGCAAAGAGAAATCCTGGAAGAAGTCGGTGTTCGTATCAAGGTGGAAGAGCATCTTGGTGAAAATGTGCATCAGTATCCTGGAAAAAAAATCCGTTTGAATTTCTATTGGGCGAAATTGCCTGCCGAGACTTTGAATCTGACTGAACACGATGCTTCTCAGATGATTAAACCTGAGGATTTAGATGTGAGTATTCTCTCTGAAGCGGATCGTCCGATCGTCGAAGTGATTCGACAAAATCCACGCATGAAGGTCTAGGGAAGAAGACGGTCTTTTTCCTCGGGAGTTGGTAGCCGGCAAGAATTGCTTTGGCCAAACCAGGCATAGCGATGCCGAGCAATCCAAGAGTAAAGTGCATCTCTCAAAGGGGCCGGAATTAGCCAGGCTACATAAAAAAGCCTGTAGGGGCCGCCGAGTTTTATCAGAATTCTGAGGACGGCTTCAGAGCTTTGATATTTGTGTTCGTTTTCGACGAGGACAATGCTGTCGAGACGGGAAATTTCCTCAGATGTGAGTATTTTTTTAGCAGTTTCGCCCTGAAGAGGGGCGAACTGAAATTGCTTTAATTTGTCTCTGGTGATGATTGCATCGACAAAGTGATTACAAAGATGACAGATGCCGTCAAAAAAGATCAAGGGCTTTTGGGTCTGCATTTTTTCACCTAGCTTTTGATGGCTGTCCTTCCTATAATTGATGTTCTATCTTTGAGCGGGGCTTTGTCATGGAAGTTTTTTTGTTTCCTCTTGTAAATGTGAGTCTTTTCCCGAAGACCACCAAACCTTTGAACATTTTCGAGCCTCGCTATTTGGAAATGGTCAAAGTAGCGGCTGAAAAGAAAATGCCTATTGCTATTGGTTTTATTGAGGACGCCTCACAAGTGGCGCCGGTGAAGCCGGGTGATAATGTGAATTATGTGCGTACCTTGGCGGGGTATGGGTATCCACAAATTGTTGAAGAGCGTTTGAACGGGACCCTGCTTGTGTTCTTGCAAGGTGCCGGCAAAGTGCGTTTAGGAAAAGTTTTAGAGCGCGGAACTCCCTACTTGGTCGTTGAGGCTGAAAAGGTAGAAGAAGTTACGCAAGTGGCTCCTGAAAACAAGGCGGCTATGGATCATTTGATGAAGATCTTGACCCGTTGGATCCATACCCACATTCCGGATCAGCAGCAGCAAGACATTTTCATGAAGAGCTTGGTTGGTCCTGAGGAAATCGTGGGCGCGTTCGCATCGTATTTGATCCGCGACTACGATTTGCAGCAAATGACTCTTGAACTCAGCGACATTAACGAAAAAATCAAATTCCTACATCGCTTGACCGAGTCCAACGAGCTAACGACTTAATGAATATTGGCATCATAGTTTTTGATGATTTTACAGATTTAGATTTTTACCTGCCCTGGGATCTTCTAAATAGAGTTCGACTATTAAAATTAAAAGACAATTGGAACGTTGAGATTTTATGTGACTCTTCAGATATAAAATCAGCCTCGGGTCTAAGTCTTAGGCCGACAAAGCCGTATAGTTTTGCTTCAAAATGCGATGCAGTTTTATTCTGCAGCGGAAGTGAAACAAGGCGCCTTGTAAATGACAAATCATTTCTAGATAAGTTTCAGCTGGACGAGAAAAAACAATATATAGCCGCGATCGATTCTGGAGCTTTGATTTTAGGCGCTTTAGGGCTTTTAAAAGGTAAACGCGCCACGACCTATCCGACGGCAGCTGAGGCTCTCAAAAGATTCGGTGTCAATGTGGTTGAAAAAGCCTTTGTCAGCGAAGGTAACATCGCAACCGGCGCACGCTGTCTGAGTGGCGATAAACTCGCCTTATGGATGATTGAAAAGCTGACCGATAAAGATGTGGCTCAAAAAGTATTCGAAACCGTAAAGCCACTCGAATAGCTCCTTACTTCAATGCAAGCTTCTTCAGTGAGTACCAGCGTAATAGTGTGATCCAAATCACGTGGGCAATGAGTAAATGTGCCACCTTCATCCAGATTGGTGCCAGGCTGAAGAGTGTAATGTAGCCGAAGACCACACCGATCACAAAGATCATTGTTACTTGTAGAGTGGCCTTCTTTACGATCTCGTTTTGTTCCACTTGGGATCTTAACCAGAAGTAGAGTGCAAGGCTGCCGCCGATGAGTGTCGCTAGGATTGGATGCGAGATTCTCAGGCGCAATAAATAATGGGCGTCTGGGGCAAAGTCTTGGGTGATGCCTTCAAAAAGTGACGTCGATGGGAATAGCGTCGTCGATAGGGATGCAAAAGCGCCAGTTACTGCAATTACAACAAATAGAATTAAAAAACTAACCGCCCATTTTGGCATCGGCACTTTTTCTTTACTGTTAGCAGCGTTTTTCAAAAGATTTGGTAGATCGCTTGAATACAAAACGACCAACGCGACACTGCCGCTCAAGAGCAATGAATTCACTTGATGTAAACCCATCACGAAAAGTCTGAACGGAGAGTCGTTGCTGCCTACCAAGCCGAACAACACCAACTTCGCGCCCAAGAGTGCTTCTGTAATCGTGAAAATCAAGGTTGCCAAGATCGCTTTGCGGACGGGTTCTTGTTTTTCGTAAAGCTTTCGTCCGATCCAGAACAAGTAAATAACCAAAAGGCCAAACAAACCAGAGGTAAGGCGGTGACTGAATTCCACCCAGGTTTTTTTATGTTCAGCTTCTGGAATAATTTTGCCGTTACAAAGAGGCCAAGTATCGCCACAGCCATCGCCCGAGTGAGAAATGCGTACCCACGCGCCCCAGAGAATCACAAGAAGTGTGTAGATCAAAAGAAACTGGGCAAAGCGATGAAGTGCAGACTTTGTTTTCATACACATGGGCTTATCATCGGCCCCCTAGAGGGTCAATCTTTGTGCTCGACAAAAAAGCCACCAAAAGGTGCAGAAAAAACCATCCTTTTTTCGTCACAAATAGAGGATTTTACCTCTGAAAATAAGAGCTTAGAGAAATAATTTGGAACTTTGATTCTCTGCCTATACAAGGAAGATTGCACTGCAAGGAGCTGCTGATTTTGGCTAAACAGATTCTCTTAGATCACACATTGAAAATCAAAGACCGTATTTTTAACAAATACCTGTGGGGCTTCTATACCCTGACAGTACTCCTATTGGGAGTTTTGCTTTTTGCATCCATTTGGTTTGTGCGCTCTCAGTTGAAAAAAGGCGCTTATGCGCAAACACACTCTCTGGCTTTGGCGTTGGATGAGACCAATCGCCGCCAGCTAGAGATCATGACCATTCCCTTAGAGTTTGTTGCCGGTGAACTCGGTGAGAAGGGCGGGCTAGAGAAACACTCGCAAACCGAGATAAATGCGCTTCTTCATGAGGCAAAAAAGCTCATGGAAAGTACAAATATTCGCAACGTCTTTATTTTAGATCAGGATGGAAGGCTGCGAGCTTCAACAGCGCCACCTTCTCATCACTCTTTGTGGGAGTCTTATCGAAAAAGAGCCGGTTCCGAGTTTGATTATCTTAAGACGCAAAAAAATTATACCATTTTGACTTTGAATGTTTCACTCGTAGATAAAAAAAGAATTTTGGTTTTGAATAAAACTCTACGCGATAAAGACGGACGTTTTGTCGGTGTTATCGCAGTCAGCAGAGCGATGGAAGATTTTGAGGCTTTTTATAAAACCTTGGATCTTCCGGCGGGAGTCAATTTCACGATCTTCCGCGACGATGGGCAAATCATTTACCGCTATCCGGCTGACGCTGTTGATGTTCAGTCAGAAAAGGTCGCTTTTTCAGGGCTTGTACGTATGGGTTCAGAGGGCGCGATTGAGGGAAAAAGCCGGCTCGATGGCAGAGAGAAGATCGGGTATTACAAATTTGCAAGCCCCTATGGAGCCATGACATATGTTGGTTACACCAAAGAGGCTATCTTCTCGGGCTGGAAAACCGTGAGCTTTTTGGTGGTCGCGGTGTTTGGTATCTTCATGGGGGCCTTGGTCTTTTTGGTGAACATGGTCCGACGTCGTCAGGCGTCTTTAAGTCAGGCATTGAACGAGCATCACCGTCGTGAAGACTTGATCCGCCGAATCCAGCAAAAAACCGAAACTCTGACCGGTCATGATTTCTTGCGCGAGTTAGGACTTCAAATCGCAAAAGTCTTCGAAGTTAAGAATGTTGCCATCGGTGTTTTATTGCCAGAGCACGCGAACTCGGTCCGCTTTGTCGTGAACTGGGTGGATGGAGCGTTTGGTACCGACTATATCTATGACCTTCGCAATACGCCGTTTGATAATTTAAAGCCCGGCGAATTTTTCGTTTATCCAAAATCAGTGAGTAAGATTTTTACTCAAGATCCGTTATTGAGTTATCGCAATATTGAGTCTTGTATGGGAATGGTTTTACAAGACTCGGAGCAAAGACCTATCGGCATTTTGATGGTCTACAGTGAAGACGAAATGCTGGACTTGGCGTTGAAGCGCACAGTCTTGTCTGTCTTTGCAGCGCGTGCCGGAGCAGAACTCGAGCGTATTCATACTGATGAAATTCGCAAAGAGGTTGAGCGTCTACGCAAACAAATTGAAGAACGCTCGTCACAGTCTGAAAAACTGGAGGCGATCGGTACTTTGGCTGAAGGAATTGCCCACGATTTTAATAATATTTTAGCAATTATATTAGCTACTACTGAAAAGCTGATGAGTATTCATAAGGCCTCGACTCCGGATCAGCATTATTTGGACTCCATCAAGCGGGCTTGTCATAGAGCTCGTCACTTAGTTGCACAAATTCTGATTTTCAGCCGCCGAGAGGATTCAACGATGGTGCCGGTGCAAATTAAAAGCATCTTCCCTGAAATATTGGATTTTTTAAGATCGACGTTGCCTGCGCAAATTCGTCTGAGTTTGGATTTGGGAGACTGCGGAGATTTAAGCATCAACGCTGATTTGAATCAAATCCAGCAAGCGTTGATGAACCTGTGCGTGAACGCAGCACGCGCCATCGGTATCAATGGCGGAGAGATTCGTCTGAGTCTGCGTAAGGCCCAAATTAAAGACAGTCCTTATGTGAAATGGAGTTTACACTATAGCGGCGAAGAAATGGCCCGTGATGAAATTGAAAAAATCTTTGACCCTTTCTATGCGCAAAATATCGGTATGGTGGTCGTCCAAAGAATCGTGACAAATCACCAAGGTTTTATCGAAGTAAAAAGCGCCAGCGGACAGGGAACCGATTTCGATATTTTCTTACCGGTGGTAAGTTCTGGCGTTGTCGAAGAGGTCAAGACAACGCCATTCAATTTTAAGTCTGCTCAGAAGGTTATGATTGTGGATGACGAGCCTGAAATTGGTCTTCTCATTAAAGAGCTATTAGAGATCGAAGGCTTGCAAGTAGAAACCTTTGTTGACCCCATTAAAGCCATGAAGGTGTTTACAGAGCTGCAAAGTCAGTACTTCTTAATCATTTCAGATCTTTCGATGCCGGGCATGTCTGGTGTCGAGTTTACGCGTAAGGTGCGAGAAATGAACAAGCATATTCCGCTTGTTCTGTGGTCTGGTTATCATCAGTTTTTAGATGAAGAGCTGCTAGAGCTCAACGTGAAAGTGCTGAGTAAACCCGTCGATGTACAAAAGCTTTTGACCCTGATTAACTCAGAACTTAGTCAATTGAGTGCTCAAGATATTTCAAAAGAAGATCGCGCCCCCGGCAACGAGCCCGAAGCACCGAAAGAAAAATAAAGACTCCGCCACTTTTGCGATCCAAAAATAAAATTTCCCGGGGCGGCGTTCGCCACGAAAATTTGCGAAGAACGTTAAGGATCTTCTTCGTGAGTCTCTGAGGCAAATCGGTATTTTTCCAATCGTAGTTGCCTTGATGATCCATCACGCCGGGTGGCAGTCGAGGATCGTCAGGAGTTAGGAACGGCTCTACAAACTCAAAGCAGAATTCTTCAAAAAGAGCTTTCAATTCCGCTTCATCTTGTGGATCTAAGAATTTCAATTTCTGGGCCGCATGGCGAAGAGCTTTTTCGTCGGCATTAAGCGCGGCCTCTAGCATTTGTCGATAAGTGCTCATAAAGGCCGGTGAGTACTCGCGAGTCGCGCCGAAATCATAGAGCACGATTTGATCATGGCCATTTTTGTGAAGGCGAATGCAGTAGTTGCCGATATGAGGATCTGTTTGCACAAGCTGCCACAAAAAGAGTTCTGTAAAGTAAAGATCCAAATAGTTCAGAGCAATCTTGTTTCGTCTTTCCAGAGATAAATCTTGAACCTCGCGACTGTCGACGCGATAGCCTTCCTCATAAGAGGTCGCTAAGATATGACGATTGGAAAATTCTGGGTAAACTTTAGGCACAACATAACGATTGTCGCCTTTCATTTTATCAAAGAAATCCTGAGTGAGTTTTGCTTCCAAGGTATAGTCTGTCTCTTGGACAAGCATTTCATGGATCTCATGAAAAATAGGATCTAAGTTTAAATCCTTTGGAACCAGTTTCATCATTCCTAAAATTGTTTTTAAAGATCTTAGGTCACTTTCAATGGCCTTATCTACGTTTGGATACTGAATTTTTAAAACAATTTCTTCACCCGTAGCTTTGATACGAGCGCGATGCACTTGCCCCAATGAGGCGCAAGACAAGGCGTCGTGTTCAATCTCTAGTTGACTAAGTTGATCCGTTGAAAGGTTTTTTTTAAGGACCGGCTCGATCGCAGACCATTTCAAAGCCGGGGAGTCCGCTTGCAGGCTTTTTAAAAATGCGTTGGCTTCAGGAGGTAAAAAGTGTTCTCCGTACATCGAGAGCATTTGTCCGGCCTTCATCAGGCTGCCTTTGAGTTCCCCAAGCTCGTTAGTAACGACTTGAGCTTGGTTTTTCACAAAGCTTTTCCAGGAGTCTGTTTTTTCTTCTTTGGAGGAAAAGCTGTTCTTAATATTGTGGGACGCAAGGCTTGCGCCTGCATTGAGAGTGATTTTAGCTAAAGAAAGGCTGCGAGAAAAAACGGAAGATTTGATCTTGTCTATCTGCTTATTCTGCTTGGGCCCCGGTTTTTTGTCATTAGACATAGCATTTACCCATGATTTATCTTACGTTAAGCTTTATTAGATTTTAAACACAAATGTGAAGTAGAGAGATGAATTTTTTCTGGTTTCGAAGAGATTTGAGAATAGACGACAACGCAGGGCTGTATCACGCTTTGCGTGAAGGTGGCTCTGTGTTGCCAGTCTTCATTTTTGATACAGATATCCTGGATAAACTCGAAGACAAAGACGACCGACGAGTTCAATTTATTTACGAGACATTAACAGAGTTAAAATCGGAGCTTCGAAGGTTGGGCACGGACCTTTTGGTTTTTCATGGACGCCCATTGGAAGTTTGGAAAAAGCTTTTGGCAACGCATTCGCCCCAAGGTGTTTACACCAATCATGACTATGAGCCCTATGCTATCAAGCGGGATGCGGCAGTTGAGAAGCTTTGTAAATCTCTGGGGGTCGGTTTTCACTCTTACAAAGATCAGGTGATTTTTGAAAAGGACGAAATCGTCACAGAAGCTCGTAAGCCTTACACGGTCTATACTCCCTATAAGAAAAAATGGCAGGCGGGGCTTTCGGATTTTTATCTTCAGTCTTATCCGAACTCGCGCTACTTCAAGAATTTCGCAAAGGTGAAAAAGCAAGAGACCATGCCTTCTTTGCAGAAAATCGGGTTTAAACATACGGACTTTGATTTTCCACCGCTTAAACTTGAGGCAAAGTTACTAAAGAACTATGACAAGACTCGCGATTTTCCTGCGCTAGAAAAAGGCACTAGTCATTTGGGCATTCACTTGCGCTTTGGCACTGTCAGTATTCGAGAACTTGCTCGCGAGGCCGTGAAGTTTTCTCCGGTGTGGTTGAGCGAGTTGGCATGGAGAGAGTTCTTCATGCAGATTCTGTATCACTTCCCAAAAGTAGAAAAACAAAGTTTTCGTCCCGAGTACGAGAATGTTTCATGGCGTAACAGTAAAGCTGATTTTGAGCGCTGGTGTGAAGGTATGACGGGCTATCCTTTGGTGGATGCGGGAATGCGTGAACTTAATGAGACAGGTTACATGCACAATCGTGTCCGTATGGTGACGGCGAGTTTCTTAACCAAACACTTACTGCTCCATTGGTACGATGGAGAGCGCTATTTTGCTCGTAAGCTTCTCGATTTTGAACTTGCGTCCAACAATGGCAACTGGCAGTGGTCCGCAGGGACAGGATGTGATGCTGCTCCATATTTCCGAATCTTCAATCCTCAAACGCAGCTCGAGAGATTTGATAAAAAAGGAGACTATATTCGGAAATGGATTCCAGAACTAGGGACTTCCCGGTATCCTAAACCTATCGTAGACCATGTCTTTGCGAGGCAGAGGGCACTGAAGGCCTTTCAATCTGCTTTAAAGCCTATGGAGTAGGGGGCTTTATGAAAGTACTTATCACCGGAGCCACGGGACTTATTGGAAGAGAGTTAGGAAAAGCTCTTGTCCAAAGAGGTAATGAAGTCTTTGTGATCAGTCGTGATGCGGAAAAAGCGCAAGTGCAGTTGCCATTTCCCTGCAAAATTATTCAAGGCAATTTGAGTGAGGGCCCCATCAAAAACACATCAAGTCTTCGCTTGGTGGATGTTGTTGTTAATCTCGCAGGCGAGAGTATTGGCAAAGGGCGATGGAACGAAAGCAAAAAACGCCGCATTTACGAGTCCCGAGTATTGGGAACGCGCCATCTTATCGAGAGTCTACCGGTAGCTCCCAAAATTTTTATTAATGCCTCGGCAATTGGTTATTATGGTTCTCAGGGGGACAAAGAGCTCGCAGAGGAAAGCGCTGCAGGTGATGATTTCTTAGCCCAGGTTTGTCAGGACTGGGAGGAAGAGCTTTTAGCATTATCCTATGGAGATTCTCTAACAGCGACTCGGGTAGCAGTGCTGCGCACGGGAATGGTATTAGCCCCGCAAGGGGGAGCGATGGATAAGCTCTTTCCGCTTTTCCGGCGAAATATGGGCGGAGTTCTTGGCAATGGCAAGCAGTGGATGAGCTGGATTCATATCCAAGATGTTATTGGTTTGATCCTGCATGCTTTAGAAAGAAGTTCTGTGCGTGGGCCAATAAATCTTGTATCTCCTCAGCCCGTGAGCAATGAAGAATTCACAGAAACACTCGCATCGGTTTTAGGAGTAAAGCTGGCGCCTCGGGTCCCAGCTTTTGTGTTATGGGGATCACTTGGCGAGATGGCAGCTTTGGTTTTGGCTTCTCAAAAGGTTATTCCACAGAACGCTTTGCAATCGGGATATAAGTTTAAATTTCCAGAGCTGCGCAAAGCTCTTGAAGATGTAAGTCCGCCGGATAAAGAAGAACACTTCGTGAGCGAGCAGTATTTGCCTTGGCCCCCGGAAAGAGTTTTTCCGTTCTTTAGCCATGCAGGAAACGTCGCTAAAATAACTCCGCCATCATTAGATTTTGAATTTTCAGGCGGACCGGCTGAGCAGTTGCAAAAAGGCAGCAAGGTCAGTTATCAATTGAAATATCATGGCGTCCCTGTGAAATGGAAAACGCGCATCGATAATTGGAATCCACCACATCATTTTACGGATACGCAAACTGAGGGCCCATTTAAAATTTGGGTTCACAGTCATGAGTTTCGGCCATTTGCAAATGGCACCCTGGTTATTGATCGTGTCCGTTACAGTCTCCCTCTTGGAACTTTTGGAAATTTCCTAGGCGGCGCTATGGTGTATAGGGAAATTGAAAAAGTATTTCACTACAGGCAAACCGCAATCATGAGAAATCTAGAGCGTGACTTAGGGATTGCCGGTCACGATCTGCATCTTTAGTAAGAATTTCTCTCTTCGCGCAGAGTGATGAACTCGGTCTCGTTGTTAACTTTCAAAAATGGATTTAGCGCCAACTCTTGTTTGAGCTGAAATGGCACCGTTGGTTCATTGTTTTGGCGAAGGCTACGAACCTGTTCTGCGAAACTTTGCAGCTCCTGATCTTGAGGGAATTTTTTTTGGCAAAACCCAAGATTCAATTCTGTATATTCGTGAGTGCAATAGACCCAAGTTTCTGGTGGCAGATTTTTGATTTTTAAAAGGCTGCGATAGTGATCCTCGATGCTTCCGTCAAAGATACGGCCGCAGCCCATGCTAAAGAGAACATCACCACTAAAGAGCCAATTCTGTTTTTCTTCCCAGTACCCTATATGACCGTAGGTGTGGCCAGAGAGATCCAAAGTTTTGAAATTAAACCCTGCTTCGCGAACAGCATCGCCGTCACTCAGGTATTGATCGGCAAAATCGATGGATTTTTGCTCTTTCTCGGGCGCGTAAATTCTAACATCAAACGATTTTTTTAATTCTTGAACGCCACCGATATGATCCCAGTGGTGATGAGTTAAAAGAATTGCGCGGGGTCTAAGTTGCTCTTTCAAAATCAGATTTTTTACTGGGGCTGCTTGGCCAGGGTCGACAATCACGCACTCTTTGGTTTTTAAATTAGCAGCAACGAAGACGTAATTGTCTTTAAGAATGGGAATTAAGAAAACTTTCAGCATAAACAACGATTTCCTCGGCGATATTCTTATGAGAGCATTTTTCAATACCTTCGAGCCCAGGGCAAGGATTGACTTCAAGAATTAGTGGACCCCTATGAGATCTGACAAGGTCCACGCCGGCATAGTCCAGTTGTAATTTTCGAACGGCTTGAATGCAGAGCTGTTCTTCCTCGGCCGTCAAAGAGACAGGATGGGCAATTCCACCCAATGACAGATTTGAGCGAAACTCTGTCCGAGGATCTGCGGCGACCCGTTCCATGGCGGCGGCTACTTTGTCACCAATGATAAAGACGCGAATGTCGTGTCCTTGGCTTTCGCTGATGAACTCCTGGAAAAGCAATTCACGCCCTTGAAGTTTGTAAAGGCAGTTTTGCAGTTCTTCCTGGCTGCGGCAGAGGAAAACACCTTCGCCTTGGCTAGAAAGACAGTCTTTTACAATGACTGGAAAACAATCCGGAGTTTCAAAGGCCCGTGGTTGAGGAATGTCAGCGAGAACTTGGGCGCTGATTTTTTTATGCCGTGCTTGGTGGAAGTTAGCAGCGGTATTTAGAGTCTTTTTCGGGGAAAGTTTTTTCTCGAGTTGGCGCAGGTTTGTGAGTGATTCCTCATAGCGAAAACCGCCAAGACGGGGGATCAGAATGTCGACGGAATGTCCCTCGCAGAGGCTTTCTGGATTCTCTATAGCCACGTGATGTCCGCGGCCTTGGATCGCCTGGACCAAGCGCTGGGTGGAGTAGAGATTTGATAGACGACTCAAGATAAGAAAATTCATTCCTAGCCTTTAACTTCAAAGGGATTTGTCTAGAATATACCAATATGTCAACCGCAGGTGAAAATAGAAAATTCAGTGTTGGACTCGAAGGTCGTGACCGTATCGAAGTCAATTTGGAGGGTTCAGCTCCAAAGGTGCAATTTCGTGGGTGCACGGAGCTTATGGGGCTTATGCAAAGCATGCGTAAGAGCTTTGGGGTTGATATTCAGCAGTGGCCGGTACCAAATGGTTCAAGCCATTCCGAAATTTTGTTGCGTGAATTGATTTTAAAGCTGCGTGGTGAGTGGAATTATCCATACAAAGAGGCTGAAGTCTGCCATTGTAGAGGAGTTTCCTGTCACACCATCGATCAAGCTATTGTTGCCGGTGCTCACACGACGACAATCGTGAGTCGCCAAACCAATGCAAGTACGAACTGCGGGACCTGCCGTCCAACAGTGCAAAAGATGATCGAATACCGCTTAGAAGGCGGAACCGCTACGGCTGCCGATAAAAAAAGCGCCTAAGTCTTAGACGCTCTTTGTGATCTTTACCAGGTCCGTGGGCCCCCTCTAGAGAGAACCTAAAAAATCACGTAAAATCCGCCTTTTACAGGAGTGATTTTATGTTTTCCACAAAGTCTTCATTCGTCCTTATCGTGGTGATGGGTTTGGCTGTATCTGCCTGCAATACCAATCGTGGCGCTTTGACCCCTGAAGAAAAGGCCCGCCTGGAAGAACAAAAGGTTCTGCCGACATATGTGAGTCTTCCTAAAGGAACTTACACTGTGACAGCAACATGTGCGGACTCAACCAAAACAGAAAAGCTCAAAGATCTTCATTGGACGGTTAAGATTAAAGACGGTGGAAACTATCTTGAAAGTCAGCAAAACTTCGATGCGCGTTGTGAAGATGCTTGCTCGAGTGCAGAAGTTGGGTCTGTAAACGTGAACGAGCTTCAAGCGACCTTCACCGCAAAAAAGAAACTGAATCTTGAAGAGAATATTTTCGAAGATATCACGACACCAATTAAAAAAATCTATTTTATATCAAACTACGACCCAAGCGCTGGTTTGCTTGAGTTGATCGACAATACTACTTTGAATGTTTGCCAGGGAAAAATGATCCTTAAACTTCGCAAATAAGCGCTACATGCCGTGCATGAGATTCAGAAGCTCGTGCACGACTTGCTTTTGCGTGTGCCCATCCAAAGAAGTCTCAGAGCCCGCAGCCTGTTCTGGCAAAAGCGGAAGATGTACAAAAATATTAGGAACATTCGAAGTTTTTAATTCGTGAGCGACTTGAAAGTACAAATGATTGCAGACATAGGCGCCTGCGGAAAATGAAGTCTCGGTAGGGCCTAGGTCATTCAGAAGCGTCAGCCAGCTCGATGGAAAGAAATCAACAATATAGGAATCAGGGGCATCCCTTAAGATGCGTTTTCCAGACGGAGTCAGGCCGTCGTTGTCTGGATTTTTACTCTCCATCCAATTTAAAGCGACACGCTCTAAATTGACGCCCTTTCTGCCGGCGGCTTGCCCAAGCATTACGACGGCCTTGTAAGGACCGCGATTTTGCCAATGTTTTTTAAACTCGGGAAACGTGTTTTGAAAACTGACCGGCAGTAACAAAGGCTCGATATCATCGCGCTCTTTTTGCAAGTTCCGCAATAAGACTTCTGAGCAGTTTTGAGAGTGATTCAAGAAGGGTTTAAACGCCGTCACCAAAATTTTTGAATTCATGATGGATCCTCTTTTTTCGGTGGAATCTCTTTCCCGGTCATGTCTTCGACAATTTTTTCAGGGAACTCGCCGGTCTTTAAATAATGTTCTAACAGTGGCTTGAGTTTGCGACGGCAAGAGCCCCCGCAAGGACCAACGCCAGCAGTAGTGGCATCAAAGATTTTGTTGAGAGTGTCGCAGGCTCCGTTTTTAATGGCGTCTTCAATAACGTCGCGAGGAACGTTATTACAGCGGCAAATAATTTCGGAGCGGACTTTTTTTCGCATATTTTTTTGACTAGGCAATTTGTGAAATCTTCTTCGTCAAATCTTTAACAATTTTATCTTTTAAGTCTACGTAAATTCCTTTAACGAAGGCTCCGGCTGCGTGCGTATGACCGCCACCGCCAAGACTTTCAGCAATCGAAGAGACCTCAAGCTTGCCTTTACTGCGAAGACTCAACTTGTATTCGTTTTCTGCGTCCTCGCGGAAAATCACCGCGGCCTCAAGGCTTTCGATGTTCATGATCATATCGATGACATCGCGGGCCTCATCCGGCTCGAGATTATGAGCCAGAAGATCCGCATCACGCAGGCGCAGCACCGCAAGCTGGCCATGACAGAAGTACTCGATTTGCCCAAGGGCTTTAGCAAGAAACGCCATCTTCTGTACGGTCTGATTGCCAAAGAGAGCCCTGTGGACCTCTTGCGGATCAATTGGATATTGCAGAAGTTCGGCCGCAATCAAATGCGATTTTGGTGAGTTGCGAATGTAACGATAAAGCTGTGTATCGAAGGTGATGCTCGTGTAAAGCGCACGCGCGATATTGGCATCAAGCTCAATCCCCAAGGCTTTGATAATGTCATAGGCAAGCTCGCCGGTAGAGGCGGCCGTCACATCGATATAAGATTCTGCGGAAGGTTGTGGACCGTTTTGCAGAAGCGGGTGGTGGTCGATGAAAACGATTTGAGCGACGCTTTTTTTGAGGCCCGAAAAGAGAGGCTCTAAAAGACGTTCGTCATTAGTGTCGAAGACCAAACAAAGATCTGCTGTCAGATCCATCACTGGGTTGTTTTGAAAAAGAGAAATAACCTTGTCTGATCCTAAGAAGCGGTATTTGCGAGGGGTGCTGTCGACATTGACAATGCGGACATCTTTTTTGATCTTTTTGAGCGCGTAATAAAGCGCCAATTCGGCGCCAAGGCCGTCCCCATCGCACTGGCGATGTGTAGAGAGAATGATTTTCTGAGACTTTTTAATGAGTTCAGTCACCGTTGTCAAAATTCACCCAGCCTTTAAACAAGCTTTATTTTAATGGCAATTGTCCCCCCTTGGGTACCCGGTCCAGATCAGAACTAGACAGCTTAGCCTGCTGCGCAGCAATATTTTCTTGCCGTTTCTGTTTAATTTGAGTAGAACCTTGGCTCCTGTTTTCTAAAAGGAGTTGAATTCATGGCTGATACACTTCCAATGACCGTACGTGGTAAAGCTCTACTTGATGCTGAACTTAAAAAGTTGATGCTTGAGGACCGTCCAGAGGTTATCCGTGACATTGAAGAGGCCCGTGCTCATGGTGATCTCAGTGAAAACTCTCAGTATGATGCTGCTAAAGAACGTCAGGGTATGATCGAAGGTCGTATTGCTGAAATTCAAGGCAAATTGGCGGGCGCCGAAGTTATCAATCCAGCTGAAATCAAATCAGACCGTGTGGTTTTTGGGGCTTACGTCACAGTCGTGGACCAAGAAACCGAAGAAGAGTCTACTTACCAAATCGTTGGCGTGGACGAAGCTGATGTAAAAAAAGGCATGATTTCTATTCTTTCTCCGCTAGCTCGCGCTTTGATCGGTAAAAAGGTCGGGGATGCTGCTGTAGTACAAAGTCCTAAGGGCGATAAAGACTACGAGATCCTGGCTTTCGAATTTAAATAAATTGTGAATTCTCATTGTCGGCCCCCGGAAGCTTCGTCAAAATGAAGTGATGATGGGGCCTCAATCACGCACACCTCGATATTCAAATGATGATAAAAATCTGATCGCTGAACAGCCTGGTCGCTTGGTTCTTTTTAGCGGCGTTTTGTTGGCAGTCACTTTGGGATTGATTGCTCGTGGACTGACGTCACCGAATAAAGTGAAGTCCATGATCGAAAGCGCTGCTGCTCGTATTCACAAAGACATCCGTGTTGATTTTGAAGGCGCGCAGATGAGCCTAGCGAACGGAATTATGCCTCGTTTTGCTGTGGTTATTACCCAAGTCAAAATGGAATCTGAAAACGAGTGCTGGATGAAGCCGCGTTTGACAGCGGACGAGATTCGTTTGCCATTGTCTTTCTGGGCCCTCTTGCAAGGCCAAAATCCGATCACTCAAGTAGAAGCCGGTCAAGTCGCTATCGATTTGCGAAGCGCCTATAAGAACTGCGAAGAAAATCCCAAAGATCAAAAAAGTGAAGCGCCTAAAATTAAGCAATTCGTAACTTTGAAGCAGGCGCCGGGTTCTGGACATAAAACGACGCCTCCTCCGCAAGTAAATGCGATCCTTGTCGACCGCCTGAAAATTTCAGCACCCAACTTAACAGAAGCTGTCGACCTCAATGCGTTTGCTGTGCGTTTGAAATCGCATGCACCGCGCGTGGTAGAAGTGACAGCGAAAACTCATTTGATGAAAGACGATCAAGTGGGGGATTATCTTTCGCATGCAACGGTGTGGGGCGAATATAGCGAATTCCCGCGTAATACTTTGCAAGCTAGAATTTCGGGCAACTGGCGTGAAGGCAGTTATCACGTCAAAGCCAGCTATGACATGAAGTCCGAGAATCTGCTCTCAGAGCTTGATTTAAAACACGTACCGCTTAGTCAGGCTACGCAGATTCTTAAAAAATTCCAATGGCTCAAAGACGATGTGAATGCTCGTCAAATTTGGGTATCCTTGAATGCGCAGGCCGAGATTACTAAATCCAATTTCAAAACGGCGCAGATGCAGCTAAAAGATTTGCGTTTGGAAGGGGACTTAGGAGATCTGACGATTAATGAAGCGCGTGTGGTTTCTTTTGACCCGGTAAAATACTTCCCATTCACAATTGATTTACGTCGCGTCAGTCTGGAAAAGCTTTTAGGTCTGATGAATAAATCCCATCCAAGCCCGATCTTGGGACAACTCGGAACTTTCACTGGAAGTGCGCAAATCACGGATGCCAACAATGTAGAGATCAAAGGCGTACAAAAAGGCCTTGAGTTTATTTTCTCGAATAAAGGCCAACGCGAACTTCAAGCATTGAGTGAAATTGCCACCAACATGAAGCTTGAGAAAGATCGTTGGAATATTCAGATCTCGCGTTTTGTTCCAGAGCAAGGGACCTTTGACGGCGCCCTTCAGGTGATGGCCGATAAGGAATTTAAAAATCTGGAAGTCAAAGCAAAGGCCAACGAGATTCGTTTGGCGCCGAATGTTGTGCGTCTGATGACAGGCGGGGGCGAGTTCGGTGCGTTTAGCGGCGACCTGGCAATGAAGTTTGCAGAAGGTCAGATGAGTTACATTCGCGGGCATCTTAACTCTGAATCGTTCAATATTGAAGGTGTTGAAGTGTCCAAGGCTAAGCTCAATATCGATTATTCCGGAGGAGAAGCTCACGCTCAGACTCAGGTGCAAAAGATGGCTGTCAATGTGGGGTCGCCTGCATTTCAAATTCTTAAAGACCTTATCGAGCCTGACTGGATGATCGACAATCGCCTGCAGATGAAAAGTCTGAATGCTCAATTCAACGCTAAGAGTTTCAAAATTTTAAACTGGAAGAACTTCTCGGCCCAGCTTGATAAGGGCGGTCGTTTGCTCTCGGATGGAGAGTGGAACGAAAACGGAATTCTTTCGGGACAAGTTCAGGCGCAAGCGGGCAAAGTTAATCACAAATGGTTGATCAGCGGTCAACGTGACGAACCTATTTTCACTTTGGTTGATGCGGCAAAGAAGAAAAAGTAATGATGTTAAAAGAAAAGAAGTTTCAAACACATCGCGGATTTTGGGTCGAGGGGATTATGGAAAATACCCTTGAGTCCCTTGTGGCAGCAAAAAAACGAGGTAGCACAATGGTGGAATTTGATGTCCGCCTGACACGCGACTATGTGCCCGTGCTTTATCACGATAAAACTCTGAAACGTCTGCATAAAGCCCCTGTCGAGATGCAAGCACTGACGCTTGCACAGGCAAAAACTTTTGCTCCGAACCTGACAACGCTTGAGCAGGTATTGGCTTCGAAAGCGGTGCCAGATTTTTTGAATATCGAACTTAAGACGGATGCGCCTGTAGATCCCGCACTTGAAATCAAAGTTTCGCAACTGATTCACAAGTACAAAGCGGAAGAGCGTGTCGTACTATCAAGTTTTAATCCTTTTAGTTTGATTCGTTCAAAGACCTTTATGCCTGAAGTGGCAAGAGCTCTTTTAGTGAGCGAAGACAAGGATCCTAAGAACTACTGGTTCTTGAAACAAATGAGTTTATTACCGCTGACAGACTCGCAATTTTTGCATTGGTCTGAACACATGACGACCAAAGAACGCGTCGATAAGTTCATGGATATTGGTTATCAGATTGCGTGTTACACCGTGAACGATCCTCACCGTGCCCAGGAGCTTCTAGGGTGGGGAGTCCATAGTATTATTTCCGATCATTTGCTGACGGCATAAAAAAACGGGAGCTTTTGGAGCTCCCGTTATAAAATTCAAATTCTAAGAATCAAATCTTAAGACTTTTTTTGAGTCTCAGGAGTTTCAACTTTCTGAGAGTTCATGCCTTGAGTTTGGTTTTGGCTGATTTGTTCGCTTTTTGGGTTGTCGTGAACATCTTTTGCGTCCACGTCGATTTCACTCAAACCTTGTTTGAAACCGCGAATAGCTTTACCCAAGGATTGACCCAATTGTGGCAAACGGCTTGGTCCGAAAAAGATCAAAAAGATCACAGCCAATAGTAGAAGATGCGTTAGGCTAAACTCACCCATTAAAGACCTCCAAAAAGTACTTGAAAGTCTATTTTATATGATGTGGGTGGGTTTTTGTCACCTAATTATGGATTTTAATATACCTGGTCGCCAGATGTCGCTGAGCTCACATCACTTGAAGCTGGAGCTGGAACCAATTCGATTTTAAGGTCGCTATTGGCGTCATTTTGAGATGGTTCGCTCTCAACACCCGGAGTTGTTGAGTCTGGAACAACCACCGCTTTGTCCTCTTGGACCTCTTGAATAGCAGGGGCTGGGTTCTTTACTTCTTTACGAGTTGGTAGGGTCTTAGCAATGCCTTTAGTTGCTTTAGGGGTCGAGCCTGTTGAAGCAGAAGCTGCAGGCTTAGAGCTAGGCTTTGTTGCAGGTGTTGCAGAGCCAGTGAGGCCTTTTCCACCGATCTTTTTCAGCTCAAGATCATACTTTGCTTTAAGTTCTGTCAGTTGTTTTTGATAGTCCTTACGGATCTGATCAATTTGCGTATTGCGGGCATCCGTTACACAATAGCTGTAAGTTTGAGCTGCGATTTCTTTGGCCTTCGCGCGGCAAGTAAGCTCCATCGAAGACTGTTGAGCATGAGCGCTCATTGCAAAGAAAGTCAGAGAGAAAAATGTGATGTTATTTAATAATGCGTTCATAGACACCTCACGTGCCTTGAATGCTTACAAAAGATATGCCGCCAATACGGGGCCTGAGGGACCCTATATCGCATATAGGGCCTTTTGGGGTTTACCTTTTTTCAGGATTGTCGACAAATTGCTGTTAGCGACGGATGGCTTTCGGGTCCATGGCATCTTGCAAGCCATCACCCAAATAGTTGAAGCTGATCACAGTCAAAAGGATCATGACACCCGGAATGATGGCCAAGAACGGAGCCTGGTAAATCAATTCCTGTGCATTAAAGAGCATATTTCCCCAGCTTGGAGTTGGCGGTTGGATACCCAAGCCCAAGAAGCTAAGTGCTGCTTCAAACAAGATAGATTCGCCAACACCCAAAGTAATAGACACTAACATTGGTGCAATGACGTTCGGGAACATATGTCTGATGATAATAGTGACATCCGTTGCACCCAACGTGCGAGCCGCCAAAATGAATTCGCGCTCACGTAATGACAAAATGCTTCCGCGCACTAGACGAGCGACCGTCATCCACGAGAACAAGCACAGAATAATGATCATCTTAAGGATGCTCTCGTTCTGAGCGCCCACTAGCGAGTTCAGGACTGGTACCTTTTGCATGTCGATAGCTGCGATAACGATCATCACTGGAAGAAGTGGCAATGAAATCAGCGCATCTGTTACACGCATTAATAATGTATCAACCGCGCCGCCATAGAAGCCAGCAAGGCTTCCAATCAAAAGACCAACAAGTGCTGATACCAAAGCAACCAAGACCCCCACGCTCATTGAAATGCGCGTGCCGTAGATCAAACGGATAAAGACATCACGGCCTAGTTCGTCGGTGCCGAATAAGTGATAGCTTTCAAAAGTTTTAAAAGTTTTTTGCAACTCTAAGGACTCGGCAGTGCCAACTTGCTGAAGAATTTGAACGGCGTCTTTGGCCTCTTTAGCTGTGAGTTCGTACAAAGCGTCGCCTGGAACCGTTGTTGTAACTAAGGACTTTTCAATCAAAGATTTTTGCAGAGCTTCGGCCACTTCCGGCTTCGTGGTGATAAATTTCTCGATGGTGGTTTCGCGGACATCGCGACCAGCGATCGTGTGACTCATCGGAGGAAGGTAGCGGTTGAACACGTTCTGTGCGTCTGGATCAAGACCGGTGACGGCTTCAATCAAGGGTGCAGAAAGGGCTAAGGTCACAAAGATGCAAATGATAATAGCACCAACCACCGCCATTTTATGTTCCATAAATTGGCTAAGTACGATCTTCCACATTGGCAGAGCTTGCTCTAGCTTTTTGCGGTTCTCGGCAGTCGTGGTGCTTACGGTGATTTCTTCGGTCATGGTATCCATCGTTTCCACAGTTGCTCCTATGTGTAGCTAATACGTGGATCAGCCACGCCGTAGAGCAAGTCTGCTACGAGGTTCATAATAAGTACCATGGCAACGGAAATGATAAAGCTCACCATGGCAACGTTAAAGTCGTTACCCACGATAGAGTCGTAAGTGAGTTTACCCACGCCTTGATAAGCAAAAACAGTTTCGGTGATGATCGCACCAGAGAATACGGAAGAAATGCTCAACGCCAAGATAGTGATCAGCGGAATCAAAGCATTTCTGAAAGCATGGCGCCAGATGATCAATTGTCTTGGCAAACCTTTGGCTTTCGCTGTGCGAATGAAGTCATAACGAAGAGCTTCGAGCATCGATGAGCGTGTGAAGCGTACGAAGCGACCAATTTGTTGTAAGCTCAAAGACAAAACAGGAAGGACCAAGTATTTAGAGCGGTCTAAAAGCTCCGCGAAAAATCCTTGATCAGGAGCGCCTACGGTTTGCGTGCCCCCCGCGGGGAAGAGCGGAATCCAAACGGCGAAAATAATAATACAAACGATCCCCAACCAGAAGGAAGGAATCGAAATCCCGGCAAAAGAGAAGAAGTTCACTATATAGTCGGCCTTGCTGCCAGGTCTGAGGGCCGAGAAAACCCCAAGAGGAATTGCCACCAGCAAAGAGAAACTTAATGCCGCCATAGAAAGAATAAATGTACTGGTCAAACGAGGACCGATGAGTTCAGTCACAGGTACACGATAAGTACGGCTGTAGCCGAGTTCACCTTTCAAGATGTCAGAGACCCAATGTCCGTAACGAACATAAGAGGGTTGATCCAAACCATAAAGTGATCTTAAGCGGGTAACGTCGGCCGCCGTAATTTTAGGATTCGACGAGATCATCAAATCCACAGGGTCCCCCGGCATCAAAGTCATTAAATAGAAACACACATAGGATAGGATCACTATCACTATGCAAGTTTGAATAAGACGCCGAAGGATATATGTGGTCACAGTCTCGTTCTCCTAAAGTATTAGTTCAAAGTAGAGCCGCTGAAATCCCATTTTTCAACGTCGTTTGTTTCAGCAAACTGATGTCCTGTAGGACGATAGTTTTTCAAAGCTTTCGGAGCAACGCTGACGTCAGAACGGTAGTAAAGTGGGATTACTGGAACGTCTTCTGTGTAGTGCTTCATGATTTGATGAGCAAGCTCAGTGCGTTTTTTAGCATCGAACTCAACATCCAAGTCTTCCATCAACTTGTCGTTAGCTTTGTTTGACCAAGCCATATTGTTCTGACCAGACCAACCGTTCTTTTCGTTCGGGATAGAACTTGTGTGGAAAGTTGAACGTGGGTTGTTTTCCGGAGAAGAAACCCAAGCGTACATCGCCATTGCGCCGTACTTACGTTTCTTCGTAGTTTCGCCAAAGAATACGCGAGCAGGTTCGTTCTTAGTGATGATTTCAACGCCCAATTGCTTATATTGGTCTTGAAGGTAAACTTGTACCAACTCACGAGTTTTATTTCCAGCAGTTGTCATGAACTGAAGAGACAATTTCTTGCCATCTTTTGTGCGGTAACCGTCAGCGCCCATTTTCCAACCAGCTTCATCCAAAAGTTTTCCAGCTTCACGCTTAGAGTATGGATAAAGAGTGATTTTCGTAGGGTCGTTAGTGAACCAAGGGTCTTTTGGTGAAATGCTGTGAATAGCAGCATCTTGTTTGCCTTCGAAAAGAGCTTTCATCAAGTCTTCGCGGTTAAGGCCAGTCACCAAAGCTTTACGAACTTTAACATCTTTCAAGATTGGGTTTTCCAAGTTGAGGTCGATATGTTCGTAAGTGATAGATGGAGTGAAAGTTACCACGTATGGCAAGTTTTCAGCTTTTACTTTTTTATCAAGATTCAAAGCTTCGTCGAAAGCAATACCCAAGGTCGCAATCATGTCGATCGTGCCAGAACGTAGATTGGCTTCCATCGTTCCTGTGTTCGGGATCAACTTCACGATGATCTTTTGGATTTTCGGAGCTGCGCCGTAGAAGCTTGGGTTTGGAGTGAAAGACACGTGATCGCCCAACTTCACTTCAGAAATCACGTAAGGACCGTTGTAAAGACCCTTCATAGTTGGATTCTTAGTGTAGTTTGAGTTCTTCTCGTAGCCTTCTTTTTCTTTCGCGTACTTGTTGTACACAGGCTCTTCGATGTGCTTAGGAAGAGGGTAGAATTGAGCTAGAGCGTAGAAATCCCATTTTGCCTTTTCATAAGTGAAAGTACATTTTTTAGGATTTGCTGGATCTGCTTCGATCTTTTCAACTTGAGTGAAGGTCTCTTTTTCGCCGACAGAAACTGTTGGAGAAGCAGCCACTTTCAATGCAAACGCGAAGTCACCACAAGTGATTGGAGTGTCATCGTTCCATTTAGCATTGTCTAGGATTTCCCAAGTCGCGATAATTTTCTTTTTACCGCCAACTTCAACGATTTTCGCTTGGCCGTTTTCCAATGAAGGAATGCTTTTTGCCAATTGTGGGAACCATTTGCCTTCAGCATCCATACTTACCAAAGTACGGCCAACCATTCTGTACATGTAAGAAGTCGCAGACATGGTCATGATGAGTGGATTCATGTTTTCGAATTCTTGACTGATACCGATTTTAAGTTCGGCATTTTGAGCAGCATTACCAGCAGCAGCGGTTGTATCCGTGGTGCCTGTCGTGGTGCCTTCTTTTTTTGTACAGTTGGTCATCATGGCTACTGTTAGAACAGCCATCAGACCTGCTGATAAAAGTTGTTTCATAGAGACTCCTTCTTGGAAGTATCGTTGATGTTTTGATTTTTATCTAAAAGCCAGCATGAAGTTTGGTGGTCGCTACCTTTCAAGACAGGACGCTCTTTCGAGCAAATATCCATCTTGTAAACGCAGCGCGGGTGGAAGTGGCAGCCAGAAGGTGGATTGATCGGGCTTGGCACGTCTCCACTGAGAGAGCGTTTCATTTGTTTTTTACCTTCACCCACATGCGGGATCGCTCCAAGGAGAGCTTGCGTGTAAGGGTGTTGAGGATTTTTGAAAAGCTCATCGCGAGTAGCGACTTCAACAATTTTACCCAAGTACATAACTGCAACGCGATCACAAACGTGCTCGATCACAGAAAGGTCATGGGAAATGAAAATATAAGTCAGTTTCAAACGCTCTTGCAGATCCTTCAAAAGGTTCAGAACTTGAGCTTGGATAGAAACGTCGAGCGCAGAAACGGGCTCGTCACAAATAATTAGTTCTGGTTCGAGCGCCACAGCACGAGCGATACAAATACGCTGGCGCTGACCACCCGAGAATTCGTGAGGGTAGCGATTGATGTGAGAAGCACGCAAACCCACAAGTTCCAAAAGCTGCTTCACGCGGACTTCGGCTTCTTTAGGGCCCAAAGCTTTATGGATCTGGAATGGCTGAGCAATGATCTGACCGATCGTCATGCGCGGATCTAGAGCCGCATAAGGATCTTGGAAAATCATTTGGATGTTTTTACGTTTTTGACGAAGTTCTTGACCGGAAAGTTTTAAGAAATCTTTGCCGTCAAAATTGATGTCACCCGCGGTCGGTTCGTAAAGACGAATTAAAGTACGACCCAAAGTCGATTTACCGCAGCCCGATTCGCCAACAAGACCTAAGGTTTCGCCACGACGAACAGACAAAGACACGTCATCAACGGCTTTGACTTGTCCCACTTCGCGCAAAAGAAGACCCTTTTTGATCGGGAAGTATTTTTTAATATTGCGAGCTTCGAGAAGAATTTCCTGCAAGCGTATTCTCCTTAAAGAGGGTTGAAGCAAGCCACTTCATGATCGGGCCCGATTTTTGTCATTGGTGGTTTCAAATTTAAGCACTCAGACTTCGCGCGTGGGCAACGAGTCTGGAATGGACAACCTGCTGGTAAATCCATCGGCGCAGGCACGCTGCCTTCGATAGTTCTTAGACGATTCACGCGATGGCCTAAACGAGGACGAGATTCAATCAATGCCGCCGTGTAAGGGTGGCGAGGATTTCTGAAGAGCTCATCAGTGGTCGCCATTTCGCAAGCTTGACCGCCATACATCACAAGAACGCGATCAGAAATTTCAGAGATCACACCCAGATCATGAGTGATGAACTGAACAGTCATATGTAATTTTTCTTGAAGGCTTTGGAAAAGCTCCAAGATCTGAGCTTGAATTGTTACGTCCAACGCTGTTGTCGGCTCATCGGCAATCAAAAAACTTGGATTGCAAGAAAGAGCCATCGCGATCATCGCTCTTTGTCTCATACCGCCAGAGAGTTGGTGAGGATAGCTGTGATAACGTTCCGCCGGAGAAGGGATACCAACTAGGTTTAACATTTCAATCGCGCGGTCTTTAGATTCTTTCGGACCAAGCTTCATGTGACGCATGATTTGCTCGTCCATCTGAAAGCCGATAGTCAAAACAGGATTTAGAGCTGTCATCGGTTCTTGGAAGATGATGGCCATTTCACCGCCACGCACATCTTCCATTTCTCTGTCAGAGAGTTTTAAAAGATCGCGGCCTTTCAACAACACTTCGCCGCCAGAAACTTGTCCTGGAGGTTCAATCAAGCGCATGATCGAGAACGATGTCACAGATTTACCGCAACCAGATTCACCGACGATGCCCATAGTTTGACCTTTGTGAATATCGTAAGAAACTTTATTCACGGCACGGATGGGACCCAGCTTTGATTTGAAAGTGGTTTCTAAATTCCGTACAGAAAGAACAACTTCGGACACTCAGGTCTCCTTGCGGTTAAGGATTTGTCAAAACGGGTTGACGAAAATCCATCGAGAATGAATATCGCACGCCGCCATGCAAAGTAAAGAAAGAGTTTGCGGCTTTTCTTAAAAAAATTCGGAATAGGCGACGCGAAGGGCTACACGAAGGTTTTTCGCTCGAGATCGTCGACGACTTTGAGAACCGCGCTGTACGCGGCTTTGCCCAAAACGTTCGAGAGTTTATCTGCAAGCTTTTGCTTCTTTGCGAAGCTGATTTTTAGGATCTGATTGGTGTCAGATTGGCTCAATAAATAATCATCACTGGTGCGAATTTCGTCCACCAAACCCAGGTTCTTGGCGTCTTCGCCGTACCAGTATTCACCAGTAGCAACCTTCGCAACATCAAGCTGAGGGCGGTTTTTCTGAACGAAGCTCTTAAATAAGCGGTGAGTGGCCTCAAGCTGTTCTTTGAATTTCTCTTCGCCTTTGTCGGTGATCTCACCCAACAAACTAACTGTGCGTTTAAATTCACCCGCCGTGTATTCTTTGTAATCCACGTCATGTTTTTTCAAGACGCGATGGAAGTTCGGGATCTGAGCCACAACGCCAATGGAACCCACGATCGCAAATGGAGCACACAGGATCTTGTTAGCTGTGCAAGACATCAAATAGCCACCGCTGGCCGCGACTTTGTCGACGCAAACAGTGAGAGGAATGTTCTTTTCGCGAACTCGCAAGAGCTGAGAAGCCGCAAGTCCATAGCCATGCACCACGCCGCCCGGGCTTTCGATGCGTACGACAACCTCGTCTTGTGGGGTGGCCACATTCAAAACAGCCGTGATTTCTTGACGGAGATGGTCGACAGCCGAAGCCTTGATGTCGCCGTCAAAGTCGATAACGAAGATTTTGCGAAGATGTTCTTTCTTTTGCTCTTTTTCGGTCTTTTTGGCTTTTTTACGCTCTTCTTTGAGCTCCTCTTTGGTTAAAGCCGCGTTTTTGAGGATTTTGCCAAAAAGTTTGTACTTTTTGTGAAGGAGCTCGATTTCGATTTCTGGCTTATCTTGGGCCTTTGCTGCCAGGAGGGCGATCAGAAGAAGAATGGCAGAAATGGCAAGGACAATGACTAAGGCTTTGGCGCTGAACAATCCAAACTGCATCAAGACATCCGTAAATTCCATAATTGGCCCCCTTTTGAGTCAAAAGTCCGCGTTATAATAGGGCCTGTTTAGATGAAGGTCGAGGAACTTTTTTAGTTTTTTCTAAATCCGAAAATACAGGTAAAATGGGGCATGTTTTGTAAAGTCTTGGTGGGTCTCTTCATAGCTATGTTCTCGTTCAAGTCCTCTTTGGCTTTGGCGCAAAGCGAAGACGAGCGACGCAAAGGTTTCTATAAACAGCAAGAAGAAGACAAAGAATTCGACCGCGAACGCGAAGCGGGCTTAAAGCAATACCTCAAAGAACAGGCCGAATGGGAAGAGAAGCGCAAGAAAGACACCGCTGCCGATAAAAATCGTAAAAGACAAGACTCCCCTCAAGAAGGCGGCCCCGAATACAAGGCCGATCGTAAAGCAAAATATGAAGCTTACGAAAAGTACGAAAGCGGTCGTCAGGTTTACGTGAAAGAGAAAAAGACCCATGAAGCGAAAAATGCTAGCGAGCAAGCTAAGCGTGATGCATGGGCATTAGAAGAATACGGTTTAGATAAAGAGCGTCCGCGTTTTGATATCGCGAAACGTAAAATGTACGGTGAAAAGGGTGGAGGAGCTTCGCCTGGTTTCAGCCCTGGTGGTAGTAGTGCGCCGAATTTCCCGCCTCCTCCTGCCTTTGATGATTTCAGTGATGGCTATGTTCCACCACCATTCCCGCCGGCAGAACCGTTTGAGCCACCGCCTGAAGGGTTCCCGCCGCCGCCTCCACCAATGCCAATGCCAGGAGAGGGTGGACCAGACTTCGACGGAGGTTATTTCCCACCGCCACCACCACCAATCCCCATGCCCGAAGACGGCGGTTAGAAGCTATCTCATAAAGCCAAATCCTGCGTTGCGCGTCGTCGCGGTACAAGATGTACGGCTTCCTCCTTGCGCCTTGGCTTTGGCTTTATGAGATAGTTTCTATTATTGAAAGTTATTTTTGAACGAGGAGTTCATCTTCGGTGAGGCCACTAAGGCGTTGCATGCCTTTTGTGAGATACAAAAAGATTCCCACAAGGAAAATAATAGACGGCAAAACGATCACTGCCATTGACCAAGTTGTCATGCGGGCGATCTGCTCGTTGAGAATCAAAGCCTGTGCTTCATCTGCAAGTTGGGCATTGATCGGTTCAAAAATTCTAACCGCCAATACGAAATTGCAAATGGCGCTAAAAACAAAAGACAAAGAGATCCACAAAGTAGACTTTTTCAGAAGCTCGCCAAATTCAGACTCTGTTTGTCTTTCAAACAAGCGGCCCTTCAAACGATCTACATCGATAAGTTGCGGATTCAAAAACAGGGTCGAGATAAACGGATTCTTCGTAAATGCCGAGCCAAAAACGAAAGCGCCCACAAGCAACGGAAATGCCGCTTCTTTCACGGCAAACCAAATCCCGTGCAGCTTAAAGAGCGCGAGGCTCCCTGTAATACCCACATTCAAAAGACCCAGGATAGAAATCGCATTGGTTTTTTTACGTTTGATGTGGTCGTAAATTCCGTAAGAAAGCGGAAACGCGAGCGCGATGACTAGCCCCCATACGGAGCCAAGAACTTTACTGCCCTTATTCAAAATCAGAATAGGGATCACAATATTAAACAAAATATTGAGAAGCGCATTTTCGGGTTTTTGTTTCTGATTTTCTGCCATTCGACCATCCTTGAGTGAGCTCTGGTAAAAAGCAAGGGAAGCTAGTGATGGCGCATGTGGTCGTGATTGTCTTTGCCCCGAGTGAGGCTCTCGCATTCTGGACAACATGTCATTCTGGAATGTCAAAACTCTTTCAGACAGGTGCGCAATTGATAGCTAGTGTTTTGTAAACTGTGCGTAGCAGAGCATGGGCCCAAGTTTGCATTGATGATCTTCGTGAAAGTAGGGAGGGGTCTTATGGAAGTATTTCGTTTGAAAACGCTTTTGGTAGCGTTTCTTTTAACCACAGTTACATTTTCAGCATTCGCGGGTGACGACGACGTTGACGACAGAGAGGATGATAGTCGCGAAAGAGTTAACCTGTTTGAGTCTTACTTAAATCGTGACCAGATTCGAATGAGTTTGCGAGATAATAAGTTCTTAATCATTAAGCCGAGCACCGGTGGTATGATTGTAACCGAACGTCGCAAAACACTAGGGCAGTACTGTCTTGATGCGACGGCAATGGGAAAGTTGAACGGTATTTTAGATCAAGGCTCTCAGTGTATACAAAACTGCTACAGTTACAGTCGTCAGCTTCGAGAGCTTTTAAATCAGATTAAATCTCAATTATCACAATATAGTTGCGGAGGAGTACCGGCTCCGACTCCAGCTCCAACGCCTGCACCAACACCGAAGCCAACTCCGGCTCCAACGCCAGTTCCAACACCAGCACCGACGCCGAAGCCAACTCCGGCTCCAACGCCAGTTCCAACACCAGCACCGACGCCGAAGCCAACTCCGGCTCCAACACCAGTTCCAACGCCAGCACCGACGCCGAAGCCAACTCCAGCGCCAACGCCGGTTCCAACTCCGACGCCAGCTCCTAGCAATCCAAATGCGACTTACACGTATGTAAGTCAGAATATTCTTGGTAAGTGCTTGGGCTGCCATGGTGGTTCTGGTGGGTATTACTTTAATACTTATGCCAACTCCGTAAAGGCCGTAGTTCCAGGAAATGCGGCGGGAAGTACTTTGTATCAAGTATTGTCTCCGGGCGGAAAGATGCTTCCTTATGTGGGCAATAGCATCACTGCAGATCAGTTGAAAGCTCTTGGCGATTGGATTAACGCTGGAGCACCTAACAACTAATAACTTTGCGAAGACTATAAGGTTATTAATTTTAAAACGCGGTTCTGGAAGGGACCGCGTTTTTTATTCAAGCGACATCAGATAAAGAATAAAGCCATTTGTTCAAAGACTTGATTTGTTCAGAGCTTAAACTTGTGTAATCAAAATAGTAATCATGTTCGGCCCGACGGGCGAAACGCGTACGCAAGGTCAGGCCATTTCCGAGGGGAATTTCAATTTCACGAGTAGCGATGTCCGCTGGTGGTTCGGATAGGCGGCGCAAATGAATTCCCTTGTCAGACACTCCCATCAATTGGGCCCATGGGTCTTTGCCTTCGAATTGGAAAAGAATTTTCTTACGAAGTTTTGCCACGGCTCTACGCGGAGCCTCTTTTGGAGGAGCCGGCTTAGGCGGTACAGGTTGTTGTGTTGGCTTAGCGGCTGTCGTTGATGCTGTCGCTACCGTAGGTGCTGGTTTAGCAGGAGGGGGCGCAGTTGGTGGTGGTGTTGTTGCAATTGGTTTCGGAGTTGACGCAGATACTGGTTTTGCCTCGGGAGCTTTTGCCTGCGGCTGAGAGTTTCTTTTTGGAACTTCAATTTTCCAAACGAGCTGATCGGCAATAAAAAGAAATGCAGCGACGTTCGTGATAAAGAAAAACCAAGTAATCGCGCTGGTTCGGACATGGCCAAAATCAGAAATTTGCAAGGCGATATAGCCACCAAGCAGAACTAAAGCAAATTTCCAGCCCGAAGATTTTCCTCGAAGCATTACAAAACCAATAGCGAGAGTGGCGACATACAAGATCTGATTCAGGGTCGAACCGACCATGATGATTTTCCAGAAAACTGAGAAGGTCCAACGGTTGGGGATTTCGGTTAGTAAGGCCATTTTCGCCACGGTGTTGACGAAAGGAGCGAGAATCATAGCCAAACCGAAGAGTCGGATGACGGCTTTTTTCTCGAGAACCTTTACTAAAACCATGAGTTACCCCACGTCGTTTGTGTCTTTGTCGCCGACAAAACGCATTTGCAGGATTTCATCACCACCGCCATGAGGATGGGTGGCCATGTTCTGAGCGGAAGAGTCCGCTGCTGGAGCTTCTTGAGCTTGTTGACGTTCTGGGCGGCGTGTATCGAGCGCCCCTGAAGTCGCGATGACCAAGCAAATAGCAAGAGGATCGAAAACGCACACCAGAAGAAGAATCAAATACTTCACCACGGTGTCGATATCCATCTTGAAAACTTTTGCGATATACACGAGAGGACCGACCTTCTTCTTTAGTTCCAAAGTGTGAAGGTTGGACTGAGTCACTTGTTGTTCCAAGGATTCGATCTGTTTCGTGAGAGTCGCGATCTCGGGCTCGATCTCTTTGCGAAGTTCCATGCGTTTTGTTACGCGACTGACAGGAATTTCTTCGACAGATTTATTCAAGCGGGCAATTTCAGCACGAGCACTGTTTTGCTGAGTCTTCAGGGATTCCAACTTAACGGCCTCTGTTTCCAGAGCGGCTGTTGCTGATTGATACGCGTCAGAGAGGAAACCAAAAATACCCAAACTTGTGATCGTACTCAAAATCACAATCGCAAGTACGAGATAGTATTTGAAAATGGTACCAAGCTGTGTCCAGCGCTGATGCAGATAAGCGGCCAAAACGAACTTTGCAAGTTCCAGAGAAGCTGCCATCGCCATGACGGCAACAACTGCACCTGAAAACAAAGCAGCAAGACCCACCACGGAAAACGCGGCGCCAAGCGTAGATACGCTGACTGTAGCAAGGATAAGACCTATTACAACCCAGAGTGGTGTCATGACCAACTTATCGGCCCATGTTTAGCGCCACTTAACAGATTCTTTACTAGGAAAATCGAGAAGGTCCTGTCGAAACATGTGACAATTCCAAGGTCTAGCTTTTTGAAATGAAATCGAATAAGGCGCTATCTATTGAACTGAAAGTTTTTGTACCAAGGGTGATTCAGCCAACCTTGGCCGATCTCGATCTGCACTGTATCGCCAACTTGGGCTTGATTAAATATTTCTTGTGCCACGCTGATGTCACGGGGAACAGAGATTTGCTCAGCGCCCTCCGGAGGTGCGAGGTATAAGTGATATGAATATGAGGTGCCTCGGCGGCTGCGATGCGCGACTCTTTGTTTGTCGTGAAGTTTGCGTGAAATCAGCACTGGTGTTTTTTTATCGAAAGAGACATTTTGATCAGCCACCATGCTAATTCCGGCTGCAGGTAGCGCCAGAACAAGAACTATCGCACTTTCAACAATGATACGATGGCCGCGAGAAGAGCCTTTCATGAATAGTACAACAGCACCAATCAGAAGCGCAGTGAGGATCAAACCGAACACCATTCCGTGAGTAGCAACAGCGCCAGGATAAATGTGAAGGTCTTCGCGTGAGACCGCTGAGGAAAAAAATGCTGTGAAACCGTAAGCGGCGATCGACCAAATAGCACCTTCGATCAAGATTGTCTTAAGTGCAAAAGCATCCGCAGGAAATCGGCGTACGAGGGTATTCATATCAAAAATCTGGCGATAGACCTGTATCAAGCGCTCACCCAAAGAAGTTTCTAAAGTGCGATCGCCGTTAAAATCCATGATCAGTAAATTGCCATTGCAGCGGATATTCGAGCAGCCTGCATTGAAAAGTTCAAGAATCAAACTACGAACTTCTGGAGCTGTCGTGATTTTATGTGCGAAGACGCGGCTGTCGCAGGCAATATAAATCTTTTGATCGAAAGTTTGATCTCCACTCTGAATTTCTTGAGCAATGCCGATTTTTTTGAAAAAACGATCGGTGTCGGATTCTTTAGTGAGTTTGAAACAGAAGTTGCAGCGAAATGGGATCACGAAACTTGTCGACATGACGTGTCCGTTTTTACTTTTACTTTTTTTAATGAAACCAGTGACGTTTTCAAAGTGAAACGCGGGCGAGCCTGTACTATTCATAAACGACAGGTGTCTACTAAATGCTCTTAGGCAAAACGCGAGAGCTGCAATTGTGATTTTAACAAGAATCCACATAGGTCTATCTCAGGATGTCTGAGATAGACTGTCAAATGTGGTTTGTGGTTGCTAGCCTTTGATGGGGCTATTTTTTATTGCGAGGATCATCCGCTGGGTTCACGTAAGTAATGCCCCAAGGACCGACACCGTTGATTTGTACGATGGCCTCTTTATCTGCTCGAGCAAAGTGATGAGTGCCAGCTTTCATACGAGCAAAGCTGCCTGCCGGCAAAGTCATAGTCTTTGCTTTGGCGTCATCGCCAGTTCCCATAAAGAAGGTTCCCGAAATCACGGTTACGTTTTCATCTTGAGGATGTGAGTGAGGTGGAACCTGATATTTTGCAGGAACTTTTAGGCGCATACCAAACGGCCCTGCAGCTGCAGGATCACCATACATAACTGCCATCTTTGCTCCTGCAGGGAGGGAATTAGGTGCATCCACCCACTTGATGTCTTTTGGAATCATCATGACGTGGTCTGCCTCGTCTGCAGCGAATGACATAGCTGGAAGTATAAATGAAAAAGCTAAAAGTATTTTTAACACTTTAAAATCTCCTTGTAAAAAGTTTGAGGTTTTTTGACGAAGCCAAGATACTCCGAGACCGAAAATAGTTAAGCCCTATCTACCTTGAATGTGAAAAGACAGAGAAGTGTTAGGGGGCGTATGATTCTTGCCAAAGTCTTTTTTGTTGAATGGACGCATATATCCGCCGGGCGTACAGCTTACCTGATGGGTTTATTCTTTAACAAAAGGAGAGGGTATGAATCGTCAGTCCCGTTTGGGTCTTGGACTTGGCCTTGTCATGGGAGTGTTTTCCTCCCAAGCCATGGCGCTCGAAGGTTCCGGTTTTGAAGTTTATGGTTTTGCACAAGTGGATTACATCCAGGATTTCAACCGTGTGAATCCGGCATGGGAAGACACTCTAAGACCTTCGCGCATTCCTGCCACTGAAGGTGAGTTCGGGAGTGATGGACAGGCTAGTGTTAGCGGTAAGCAAAGTCGCTTAGGGGTTCAAGCTTCCTTGCCTGTTGATGGCAAACCTCTTTATACAAAATTTGAATTCGACTTCTTTGGTGTTGGTGTCGATGAAGGGAAAACTACGCCGCGTTTCCGCCATGCCTATGGTCAGTGGGGAAATTGGTTGGGTGGACAGACGAACAGTCTATTCATGGATATTGATGCCTTCCCAAATATTATCGACTATTGGGGACCAACGGGCATGGTCTTCTATCGTACTCCTCAAATTCGTTGGACGCCGATGCAAAGTGATAATTCGCATTTTGCAGTCGCTATTGAGATTCCAGGAAATAGCGTGGATTTCGGTGGCGTGGACGCGGCTTTAGCCGCCAATATGCGTGCGGATGAAAAAACTCCGGATATCACGGCTCAATGGCGCATGGGCGGCGGTTGGGGGCATGTGCAACTTGCGGGTATTGCAAGAACCGTGGGTTTTGACAGTGTCGGTACGGTTGATAATGAACCAAGTGATCACAAAACTGGTTGGGGTGTCGACTTAACAACGAATATTAAATTTGCAGGTAAGAACAAGCTAATTCTTGGAGTCGTCAGCGGCGAAGGGATTTCCAACTATATGAATGACGGTGGTATGGATATGTCCTTTGAGGGCACACCAACGGCGCCGACTGCGAAGCTAACTCCACTGACTGGTTACATTGCTTACTACGATCATTACTGGAGCGATCAATGGTCAAGCTCTATCGGGGTCAGCCAAACAGAAGTTAAAAATACCGAATTGCAAACGGCAACGACTTACAATCGAGGCCAGTATGCATCTTTGAATCTTCTCCACACACCTCATAAGAATATTTTGATGGGTGGTGAGATTCTTTGGGGTAGTCGTCGCAGTAAAGATGATACAGAGAACGACGACTCTCGTATTCAAATCAGTATGAAATACAACTTTTCAAGCAAAGATTTCTAAAAAATAATTTCGGAGGATACACATGAAAACATGGATGAAGTTTACATTCGTTCTTTGCCTCTTGGGAGCACAAGTGGCTCATGGTCAGACAGATAAAAAGCAGGCCAGCAATAAAGCAAAACCAAAAGTGCGCATTCTTGCCACGGGCGGTACGATTGCCGGCGCTCAGATGAGTAAGGATGAGTATGGTTACAAATCCGGCACTTTCAGTGTCGACAACTTGATTGCGGCTGTTCCGACGATGAAAGACATTGCCGACTTGACGGGTGAGCAGGTCGCAAATATCGGCAGCCAAGATATGAATGACGAAGTTTGGCTGAAGCTTTCAAAACGCATTAATGAAGTTCTAAAGTCTAAGGATGTTGATGCTGTCGTTATCACTCATGGAACTGATACTATGGAGGAAACTGCTTACTTCCTAAATCTGGTTGTAAAAAGTGATAAGCCTGTCGTGTTAGTAGGATCTATGCGGCCGGCGACGGCAGTGAGCGCCGATGGTCCTGCGAATCTTTATAATGCTGTGGCTGTTGCGTCAGATCCGCGCGCAAAAGGTCGTGGCGTTCTTGTCGTCATGAACGACGAGATTCACAATGCCCGCAACGTTGAAAAAGTAAATACTATCAACGTCGAAGCTTTTGCAAGCCCCGAGCGTGGACCTGAAGGTTTGGTGAATACGGGTAAAATTGCATGGTCAGAGCCTTCAACAAAAAAACATACGTCAAAATCAGAATTCAATATTGAGAAGACTGACAAACTTCCGCGTGTGGATATCTTCTATGCTTACGCAAATATGGCACCGGATATCATCGAAGCTGCCGTGAAAGCGGGTGCTAAAGGCGTTGTGATTGCTGGAGTCGGTGATGGCAACATGACAGAAGCCACTTTAAAAACATTGGAACGTCTTCACAAAGAGGGACTTCTTGTGGTGAGAAGCTCTCGTGTTCCAATCGGTCCTGTGCTGCGAAACTCAGAAGTGGATGATGACAAAATGGGCTTTGTGGCTTCAGGAGAATTCAATCCGGCGAAGTCACGCGTGCTTGCGATGTTGGCTCTGACAAAGACCAACGATCCTAAAAAAGTCCAAGAAATGTTCAATACGTATTAGTCATGATTAGCCTAATGAGGAGGTCCTGTGAATCCACTGAGTATGAAACAAGGAATTGTCGTCATGGTCGTTCTTTCGTTGCTGTCTCTGGAGGTCTTCGCACAGACCTCCAAGGCAATGCGTATGGAACATGATCTATTAGGGGACAAGCAAGTGCCCGCGGATGCCTACTATGGTGTGCAGACCGCGCGCGCGCTTGAGAATTTTAAAATTTCCGGTGTTCCTATGAATCGCTATCCAGAGTTTGTAGAAGCTTATGCCATCGTCAAACTGGCAGCCGCTCGAGCGAACAAGCAAGTCGGAGCAATGAAGGCAGATCGCCTTTCGGGTATCGAGAAAGCCGTCGAAGCAGTTCGTGCTGGAAAGTACCATGACCAGTTTTTGGTGGATTGGTATCAAGGTGGTGCGGGAACTTCGGCAAATATGAATGTCAACGAGGTGCTTGCTAATATCGGTCTTGAAATGATGGGCCATAAAAAAGGCGAGTACAAATACCTCGAGCCTCATGACGACTTAAATATGTCTCAGTCAACCAATGACTCCTATCCAACCGCAATTAAGGTCTCGATCCTTTTGCGAAATGGAGCTCTGATCAAGGAGCTGGAAAACTTAGTTGCAGCCTTTCGAGCGAAAGGTAATCAATATTTAGAAATTCCGAAAATGGGGCGTACCGAGTTGCAAGATGCGGTTCCTATGACTGTGGGACAAGAGTTCCATGCGTTTGGTGCAGCCCTTGAGGGCGAAATTCAACTTCTTAAGGAATCCGAGAAAGCATTGTACACCGTAAATATGGGTGCAACAGCAATTGGTAGCGAAATTAACGTACCAAAAGGCTATCCGAAGGCATGTGCCTCGGAACTTGCGAAGCTAACGAAAAAACCGATTGTTGCCGCACACGATATGTTTGCAGCGACGTGGGATCAGCAAGGATTTATCGTTTATTCTTCAGCATTAAAGAGTCTAGCGATTAAACTTTCAAAGATTGCGAGTGATTTGATCTTGCTGGCGTCGGGACCTCGTGCGGGTTTGAATGAAATCAATTTGCCGGCTTTGCAGCCAGGTTCCTCGATCATGCCTGGTAAAGTAAATCCGGTCATTCCAGAGTTGATGAATGTGATCGCCTTTAGAGTTATCGGAAATGATGCGGGGGTTGCAGTAGCTGCTCATTCAGGTCAGTTGCAGCTAAATGCTTATGAACCACTTGAGGTTTTATCGATCTTAGAGTCCATGAATATTCTGACTAATGGGATTTCAACCCTGAATACAAAGTGTGTCTCGGGCATCACCGTGAATGAGAAAGTCCTTGCCCGCTATATTGAAACGACGGTGGGTATTGTTACGGCCTTAAATCCTGTGATCGGTTATGAAAAATCAACCGAGCTTGCTAACGAAGCCTATCGTACGGGGAAAGGTCTGTTAGAAATTATTCGCGAGAAGAAAATTCTAACCGAAGCCCAGATTAAGGACCTTTTGGATCCAGTGAAACTTTCAAATCTTGATAAGAAAAAATATAAGAAGTGAGGCTCGCTAGCGAAAATGGACTTTGCAAAAGCCCACTTTCGCTGGTCTAATTTAAGTTAGCACTTTATTTGAAAGGACCACATCTATGAAAACACAGTTTATTTTTTTAGCGGCAGCAGCACTTATTTTGGGAACAGCTTGCGGTTCAAGCTCTAAAGATCAAAGCGCAGAATCTGCTCAAGCTCCTGCTCCAGTAGTAGCTCCAGCGGCACCAGCTCCGACACCTGAAGCTGCGACAACAGATATGCAAGCTTGTGAAGGTAAAGCGGCTAAGGATCCTTGCACCTACACTGGTGATAAGGGTGAAGTAAAAGGCGCTTGTGTAAGAACTGAGTCTCAGGCTTTGCAATGCCAAGTTAAGAAATCAAAAAAGAAATAGTTTTGTAATATGGGACTTGCCTCGACTCTGGGGCAAGTCTTTCCTGTTTGTCTCATTCTGAGACACTGAACCCTGTCTAGGGTTTTTCACTCTCGAAACATAAATTGGCATCTCGGAACCGCATCCGAAAACCTCGTCGTTATAGTCAATAAAACACGAGAAGGATTGGCATTTATGGCCTTGGCTTTGCTCATTTTGAAGGTCAGGAGTCAATATGCTTAAATGGAATTTACGAACAGCTTGGACTTACGGGTTTCTTTCAGCGAGTCTTCTATTTTCAGATGCGGCTTTGGCTGGGATCTATCAGCTTAAAACCGAACTTCCTCCCCAGGAAAAAGTCGCGGTTCTTGCACTCTTGGATAAAGCCGAAAGCATGTTGCCTCCCAACCTCAAGGCTGCAGTAAAATCCATTGATGTTAAAATTGATGAAATCAACCTGATGGCTCCTCCGGGAAGTGGCAAGCAAGTGATCGCTGGTATCACTAAGCGTGGCACCATCACGATCAATAAATCCTATCTCGGGGACATCGTTGCGGGCCCAGAGCGCGCGCGCCAAACTCCTCAACGTCAGCATAAGAACGCATTCAACGAGGCCCTCGCAACTGTTTTGCATGAATCCACCCATGTCTATGACGAACTCAATGTTCATTCGTCCGAGGAACACGCATGGATCATGCGTTGCAAAGCGAACAATTTCGAAACTAGAAGTATGAGTAACAAAACCTCACCTCCGCCATGTGCTGCTTATCGAGGTATGTACCGAACTTTCTCGCAAAATCCTTACTTTGAGTCTGTGGCTGGTTGGGTTCATGGTCAGGAAACGAACGGCTATACTCAGCGCAGTCCCGACATTTACGAAAACAAAGACTCCTATGAAAATTTTGCGGTGAATATGGAGTTCTTTTTGATGGATCCTGATTATAAATGCCGTCGTCCTAATATGTACCGATTATTAAAAGATCATTTTCAGCACGAACCTTTTGCTGGCGCGAATTGCAAGAACAGTTTTGGCTATGTCCTTCCGGCACAGGGAATGGAGAAGCCACAGATGCTTTCTATTGACCCGTCTCGTGTTTATCAGGTGCATTATCTTTTGGCTGATGTGGGCAGTGGAGCCGGCAGTGGCTGGGGGCATGCAATGATTCGTCTTGTGATATGCGAACCAGGAAAAGCCATGGGTCCTGATTGTGTTAAAGATATTTTTCATAGCGTCGTTTTAAGTTACCGAGCCTTCATTGATTCGGTTGGTATGAGTCCTCTGGACGGTCTTACAGGAAAATATCCATCGCGGTTGTTTATTATTCCGATGTCACAAGTGATTAATGAGTATGCGCGAGACGAGCTGCGACCGCTTTATAGTATTCCTCTAAAACTTTCTCGAAAAGAAATTGAAAGTTTTGTGGTTCGCTCTCTGGAGTCTCATTGGTCCTATGATGGAAAATACCGTTTTGTCAGTAATAACTGTGCAACGGAAACATTCAATCTTATTAAAAGTGCTCTCTTACGACCGGATTTTATGTTTGCAGATATCAAAGAGGTTTCGGAGAGAACGCAAGTCGATAATATGAACCCGTTGGGATTAAGACCCCTGCTTAAAAAGGTGGGGCTATCTGATGAGACGGTATTTTCGAATTCAGTCAAAGCACTGAATCAAGGCTACTACTTTGATTCTTTTGAAGATCGTTACACTAAGATTTTTAGTTTGCTGAAGAGAGATATGAATCTGCCATTCTCAACCTTCAAAGAATATATAGAGTTAACGGCGACTCAGAGACGTGTATGGCTCGAAAGACTTACTAAAACAAATCCAAGAGTCTCTCAAATTGCCGCAGGCTTTTTATTATTTGAGAACGCCAGTGCTCGCCGTCTTGAGCGTAAGGTACGGGATGAGGTCTTCAAGGTCGTTCTTGAGGAGGTTCAGCGAGACAATGAGTCTGGGAGGGAGGGGCGTTCGTCTAAAGTTGTAAATGGTGGATTGAGGCTATCCAAACTTTTTGCCACACCGGCGAACTTCTTAAGAAACCAGTCGGGATATGGTCTTCCGATGAGCGCAGAGCTTCAAACTGCGTCTCAAGAGATTAAAAAGCAGGTCCAGGCATCGGCAGCCCTAGCGAAAGAGGCGTCTGGGATGGTGGACTCTATGATCCAGTCGACGGTTGTACAGGAAGTAGAAAACATCAAAGAAAATAAGCAGTATCTACAATCTCTTCTGGGGAAATAAAAAAAAGAGACAGGATTTCTCCTGTCTCTTTGGTTTGCTTCAAATTATTTTTAAACTATTTGCTTTCGCCCAATTTTGTCAAAGCGATCTTCGCCAGCTCAAGGTCTCCAATACCTGTAGTGTCTACGTTTTTCTCGGCCAAGAATTTGCGATAAGCATCTAAAGCGTCTGTTGCGCGAGGTGGAGCAAGTTCTCCGTCAGAAGACACCATCGTTCCAAGATCGTCTTGAGCTTCAACGATCTCTTTGCAGCCGCCAGAAGATGCCCAAAGCGTATAGAACGTAGTAGATGTCGTAGGGCTGTACCAGCCAGTCTCGAGAGTTGCATTAGTAAATGGTGTGTTTTGTGCAGAAGCGCTTACAGAAACAAGCATAAGTGTCGCTAAAATCATTTTTTTCATTGGAAAACTCCTTTTAAGTTTTAAAAATCTAGTCGATCCCTTAGTTGCTACATCTGTGCCGTATAAGAGCGAGTTTCTTTGGATTTGGTAATAAATATCTGCATAAGGATTGTACAGCGTGCCCTAGAAGGGCTGAACGGATGTCCCGTTTTATAGGCCTGATTTCAGGGGGATACGACAGAGTTATCATCGAATTTGCAAGCTCGGCGCGTGGGATTAAGCATTGACCTAGAAAGAAAGGCGACGTTTACATGGTCCCATGAACGAGGCTTTTAGATCTGACCTTCAACAAATTTGGACCCTTCGAAACGCACAGAAATTGGATGCGGCCGAAGTAGCATATAAGGATCTTTACTCTCGTTCGCAGGCTTTTCTAGAGCAGCCTGCCGATTGGCGTTTGGAACTAAAACTGCTTGAAGCCTCTCTTTTGCGTGGCCGTCGCCGTATTGAAGACTCTGAAGCGCGATTGCTCGAAGCTAAAAATGAAATTGAAAAAGACAGTCTTAAGATCCCTTTCCAGTACTATTGCCAGCGCGGTTTGAATCTCTTTTATCAAGGTTATTTTCCTTCAGCGCTCGAGTTTTTCACGCGAGCGCAAGAGCTTGCCGAAACCGCCGAGCAAAAAGCACTGGCAGTGGGTAATCACTTCTTGTGTTTGGATAATTTGAATTTGCCTGCGCATTCGGCCGTTGAGAAGCTGCGAAAGTTGCAGCCAGAGTTACCGGAAAAGTACTATACACAAGCAATTCATCCTCAGCTTGAAACTTTTGAGCGTCGACAGGCCTTTCGTGAAGGGCTGACTCATAAAGTGTTAGCGCCATTGTCTGCGACTGAGTTTTCTCAAGCTCATTACGTCCAGCTTTGGGTTTCACAGCTTCCGTACGTTAATAGCGAAAATCAAAAGCCAGATCTAACTCAGTTGATAGAAGCTCCACACTTCTTGTGGAAGAAATACCGCCTGCGCACGCTTTTGCTGGATGCTCGTTATGACGACGAAGAGTCTGTGAAGATCTCAGAGCGTGTCGACCGTCTTTATACTTGGCTCTGGAAGTGGATGGCGTCTCCGGGTTCGCTTTCGGCAAAAGTTCTTGAGGAAACTTGGGAAGCCCTTGATCCTTGCGAGATCTGTTCGCAGACAACAGCAGAAGACTTTGTGCTTTTGCGTCTGTGTCTGCGTTGGGCAAGGCTTTTTGATGCGCGCTGGGAAATTCCATCCCAAGAGTGGCTTAAAAAGAGCACACCACCGAATTTGCAAGATCCGCCGCTCTTTCAGTTTGAATCTTTGGTCTTGGATTATCTCGAGGAACTCAAGCGTCGCGAACGTTCTCGCGCGCGTACGGCCTTAGCGAAGATCGAGGCTCATCCTTTCTATCAGGATTCTGGTTTGCATTTCCGTGATTTGATTGATGGAGTTCAGGGAAATGGGGAGTCCTCGCATCCGTTATTCGCACTTGGTGAGCGCTTAGCAAATAGCTTTAAAACAAAAACTTTGGCCGTGACTGCGAACACTGTCGTGATTGACTTGCAGAGTTTCCAGTGGAGCCGCGGAAATCTTGAAGGGGTCTCGAAACCCCTTTGTCTTTTGCTGAAAGTGCTTCATGAAAAGGGCAATTTGTCCTTTGATGAGTTGATGCAGCTTTGCTTTTCGATCTCGTCTTATGATGAGGATTTGCACCGTCACAAGATCATGAACTTGCTGACTCGAGTACGCAAAGTTTTGCCGTCGGATTTTGAAATCTTCACTCGTAATCAGTGGATGTATTCAAAGGGCCAGCTCAAAAAAATCCGTTTCGAGAACCGTGAAGGCGAGCGCGCCAAATGGGAACTGCCAAGAATTTTTGAACGTCCATGCCTAGAGCAAAACCAACATCATATGGATCGATGGATTCAGCCGCAGTTGGTAGTAAAGAAGCTCAAAGGCAAAACCAAAGTGACCCGCCAAGAACTGCAGGATCTTTTGCAGATTTCAAAAGCTACAACCAATCGTCTGATTCGCCGGTGGCAGGATGAGGGGTTTTTGCTTAAGCAAGAATCTGGCCGTAGTATTTGCTATGTAATTGATAATACGTACTTTTTTCGACTCAATTCTCACGACTCATAATACTTTTCAGAGATCGCGCGGAAGCTCTATCTAAGTTAGTTTTCTTTCATACATAAACACATCACGACTTCACCGTTGTGATCTATGAAAGATGGGTACTAATTTATGCTAAAGAATTCAATTTTAGTTATCAGCACAGGTCTTATTCTGGCAGCGTGTTCAGCTAGTGTGAAAACCGAAGAGGTGGCACCCCCCGGAAACAACGAAAAAGCCAATGGCGGTCCTTACACGGTTGATTTTTCTGCAGCGGATTCAACTTACAAACACAGCTTCAAAATCCCAATCAACCAAGCTGAAGGTAAAGTAGAGTACTTTATTAAAACAGCAGAAGCCGCGGACATTGAGTTTGTAAGCACACAGATGAAAGTCACTGGTTGCCCAGCAAATCAAGTCACGCATAAGACTTTCTGGATTCCAGACAGTCAGAACACTGTGGGCCAATATGTAGTACCAGGATCTACGCTTAAAACTCGCGCAGGCGTTCAAGGAACTTTCATGCATATCGTGCTTGGGCTGACTAATTGTACGGATGTAGAGCTCAACACGGTTCTAAAAAAGAAAAAAGTCTCAAACATGAAATGTAAAGAGTCTTCAGACTCTACGTGCCGCGTGCAAGTTTACTGCAGAGAAGGCAACTACCCAACGAACTATGTCGAAGTTGAAGTTTGGCAAGATGCTTGGGGCATGTCTTTGCGTAAATTTATGAATGGTGGCGATGGTACTCGTGGATTGATGGCTTCAAACTCAGTGACTGTCTTAAACAACGGTACTGACACCATTTACACCAACAATTCTGGTTCAGATAAAGTTTTCCTCAAGTACAACAATCAGACATTTGCAGGACTTTATTCTCAGGACATCATGGGTAATACCTTTGATTCTCGAGTTACTTGTACTTTGCCTTAGTTGATTAAAAAATTACTGTTCTTCATTTCAAATATAAAAGGAGTTATTTTGTGAAATCGATTTTAAAAATGGTTCTTGCCCTTCCCTTGGTTTCTCTCGTTGCATGTACAACTATGAAGGTGGAAAAAGATCACGTTAAAGGAGTAAAGCGTGTCGCGATCGTTGGCTTTGATGTTCAACAACAGCGCCCAGTAGAGGGTGGCGACTTGTTTAAAGCTCTGACCCATCAAGATACGAGCAGCAAAGCTGAAGTGAAAGGCCGTACTGAGGCTGCTCACGTAGCTGCGATGTACGATCTTTTAAGAAAGAAGCTTGAAACTGACAACGGCTGGCAAGTGATGCCAATGGACAAGGTGAAGCAGAACAAAGCTTACCAAGAGCACTTCAAAGCAAAAACGGAAGGATGGCAAAACCGTCCGATCATGAATGACCGTTATAACTTGCTACAAGCTGAAGGTATCTTGGATAGTTTCGCTATCATGACGACTGAGCCTGAAAAACGTAAGCAGTTACAACAGGACTTGGGTGTTGATGCTATCTTGTATGTTGGTATCAAAGTAGATCTGAACAATAACAGTGCTTTGGCTTCTTTGGTCGGGCAGGGGAAGTTCAGCCCTTTGGCGACGACAAATCTGACTCTGATCGATGCGGCGTTTGATACAAAGATCTGGTTTGATGGCAGCGCCCAAGGCGAGCCAGCAGAAAATAACGATAAGAACTTTATGGGTATGGCAGATGCGGAAAAGCTAAATCAATTGGCTGTCAAAGCTGCAGAGAGTTCTTACAAAAAGCTCCTTGCGAACTACAAAGAAAAATTGGCTGAGTAATTAGTCAAAAAAAAGGGTGGAGAGATCCACCCTTTTTTTTATTTTGGAAAGTCCGTTACGGATTTTGCTTTAAATACATAATCACCACAGTCGGTGGTAGATCCGGACCCTGCAGGTCCTGGCATAATCAGCAAAAGAAATTCTCCGTCAACTTTGTAGTGGTAGCTGGCACGTGAGGTCTCGCCGCTTTCGCCACCACCGTCGCAAGAGATGGAGGTGTTTGGATCGTTACTTTCAGAATGTCCCGTGGATTTTCCAAGCAACATTTCTAGGACACCTGGAGGGTTTTCAGAGTATGTCATCTCCGTCGTTGTTACGCAGGCAACACCCGGCATGAATGAAGAGCGGGTCACGAAAGAGCCTGTGGTTGCGGTAGTGAATACGTAATAGTCTTCGAAGCAGGGAGGACTTGTGAATTTACCGTCGATGCAAGAGCCTTTGATGCCCTTAAGAGTGTCAATGTAATCTTGCTCTTCAGGGGTGTTTACGTACTGGGGATTTGAGCAGTAAGCGTCAATAACTTTAAATGAGCCCATAGGAATCGCGGCTAGGGCGAACTGCGTTGTTGTGAGGCCAAAAACAAGAAGGCTAGCAAAGGTTTTCATTGTTGTTGCTTTCCATGAAAGGGTCTTGTTAGTAATGAGTCTTGAGGTGAAAATGCTTAAATTAGTTGCGGGCGCTTTGTCCATTCTTTTTTGCGTTCAAATGGCGTCGGCGGATATGGTGATGATTAGAAACGCCGTTTGCCGTCACGATAATAAGAATTACATTCTGTTAGTAGAGCAAAAAGCGGTGGGCCTTGTGGCCAACCAAGAATACATCATCATGGAAAAAGACACGGCAGACACCCAAAAGATGCCGCGAACTCTTCAGGGAAGCTTCCCAACGGGCGGCGCAGATCTGATTTTCCCAAGCTTCTGGAGACCCACTTCAATCCCTTTGAATTCTTGCCAAGCTGAAACGCCGAAGCTGCATTTGTTCAGCGAAGTCATTCGTGAGTTCTATGTAAAAACCTACTTCCTTGCGGGCGATCCTAGAGCGATTCAAGAAGACATCGAAGATTTAGTGAAACGTGGTGATGCAATTCCACTGAAAATGCGTGTTTTGTGCAAAAGCGATGACTTCACGGATGACATCACTCTTTGTCACGAACTGACTTTGTTAGATAAGCTTATCCCGATTGATCCGAACGAAAGATAGTCTGTGAAGTATTCTGTTTTTGCATTCGTATCACTTCTGGTTTTCCAAGCATCCGCGCGTTCGCCGGTGGTGAAAATCGATTTGTCTGGATGTCAGTGGTCTACTGCTGCGAATTTTTCGGGAACTCTTCTTGAGTCTCAAGGCCGTCACTATGTTGTGACATCGTCTTGGGCACAGATGAGTGCACAAATGCCTGGGCCTCGTTGTGAAAAAGTTTTTTCAACCGACGGAGAGCTCGCTGTTCGCCCGGTGGCGACGGATCACCTTGCGGGACTAGCTTTGTATGAAGTGCTTTCATCCATTCAAGGGTTAATTGCACCTCAGGGTGATTCACAGTCAATCCAAGTTTGGCAGCTAAGTGAACATGGCCTGCAATCTTTCAGCGGTGATATTGTCATCACTGGAAGTCGCAGACATCAAATTCCGGCATGGGATCGTTTGCAAGAGTGGCAAGGAAGTGCCCTAACAGCCGGTACCGTGGGTGCAGGACTTTGGAGCGATAGTCAGTTCCAGGGAATTGTCAGTCATCAGTATTTAGAACTTATTCCTGGTGCTAAAACCAAAACTCAGCGCTGGGATCTTAAAAAATATCTTTCCCAGAACCATGTGATTGTCATTTCTGCGAAAGATGTTTCGACATGGTTACAAAAACAAATCGCAAATCCTGAAGAACCCATCGTATGGCGACCTGAAGATCAAAGAGCAGGAATCGATCGCTGGGTTGTAGGCGACTTAGAGCTGACAACTCTGTGCCCGGATGAGTCTGACCCAAATCCAGGCGGGCAGTATCCTATCGGTGGCAATGATGGTTTCGGAATCGGCGGAGATTCTGTTCTGAATAAAGCCTGCAAAACGGCCGTTGCGATTTCAAAGAGTGGCAAAACTTCTTGGATCCCGCTATCGCTACAAACTTGGCAAGCTCAATCGCAAACGGCGTTGGAGCAACAGCAAGACGTGATATTGTGGTATGGCTTAAGTCGTACTCCGCAGGGATTAGTTAGAGATTATATTTTCTCGACGGAATCCTTGGTGAAGAGTGCCTTAGACGGTAATAAAAAATGGATCGATCAGATTCCGTCTTTCACGCCACCTGCAAAATTACAACCTATGATAACGAGTGCGAAAGATCTGCAATCGCAAAGCATGCATTGTTATGATCAGCTCTTTATTCGCGAGCAAAACGTGCAAGAGCTTACAAGAAAACTATTCTTCTATGCAATGCTTGCGCAATCTCAAGCTTGGCAAGAGCTTCAGTCTGAAGACGTGAGCTCGATGATGGATATCAAAGGAGCCTATGCTCAAGGTTGGAAGGCTCTTTTGTGGGAAGGTACTTGTAATACTCCTCGCCTTCGCGAGTCTGCTGAAAAATTCATGCTAGAGCATCAAAAAGTATGGGCGCCTTAAAACTTTTCTTTTTATTTCTAATTGCGCCGCTTGTGATTTATGCGGCCACTCCTTCAGAGTCGGTCGTTAAAATCACGTCGTACTATAGTACTTCCAGTCTGCAGCCGCGTCTTGGCTCGGGCTTGGTGATTTTGTGGCAGGGGCATAAATATGTTCTAACATCTGATCATGTCGCTTATCACTCGAATCGCTCATTCACTCACGAGATCACGGATGAACAAGGCCACAAGCAGACTTTGGAATACTTTGTGTCGGATGCGGGGCGGGGATTGGCGCTATTGCGATTTCTGACTGACGATCCAAGCTTTGTGCCTTTTGACCTGGGCGCTCAGCAAGAAGACGTACCATCTTTGAACGAGCACATCACCATGATCGGCTATCCGGCGGATTCAGATGCGATGTTGATAGATAAAAAAGGTCAGTTGAGTAACATAAAATTTCCGTCAGAACTTTTTGTCGAGCTTCCAGAATTGATGGAAGTCAAAGGCGGTTACGGCGAATTCGGCATGAGTGGTGGTGCGGGTTTCTCCGCAAGTGGTATTTATCGCGGTTTGATTTCGCACCAGATTGTCAGTGGCAGCAATAATACGCTTCTTTTGATTCCGGCAAACGTGGTGCAAACTTGGTTGGGCAGTGTTCTGAGTGCGGATGGCAGTCTAAAAAGTCCTTCACCTATTACTTTGATTCAAGATCCAGCTCAGCAGGTCAGTGATTTTCCCTCTTACCGCACAGGCAATTTGTATTTTGCATTTTCTGAACCTTTTGGGAAGGGAATGGGATCGTCGTTAGTCGTGATGGCGACGAAAGACAAAAACACTGACACGGTTTTTGGTGGTGATCAGGGGTCATTTGCAAATCTAGTTTTTAAACCCAGAGTTAGTTTCAGCTGCATGGGGTTTCGCACGAAGGAAGTCCTTGGTCGACATTTTGGATCTGCAGGCTCATTGAACGGGTGGTTGCGTTTAGCACAGAATCCGCAAATCGAGCCGCTCTGGATTTATGAAGGTATCGAAACCGTCACGAATGTCAGGAAGGCACGTGCTTTGCAGCCCGATTTTGCAAGACTTGCAAGCGAACTACGCGGGCTTCAAGCTCAGCAACTGGCAAGTTATTTAGGGCGAATTGCAACTCTGTTGGAGTTTTACTCAAGGGGTGACTCTTATCAAGATTCGATGGATGAAAATGCTCTTGGCAATTGGCGCTTTATAAAACCCAAAGATATAGATTATATTTTGCACGACGCTGGCCTCAAAACAGAATGGCAGAAGCTCGCAGAGGTATCTTTAGAAACTCGTGCTCGTCAGAAATTGAATGAGCTCAGAGCTGTGATGGCTGAACTGACTTATTAGTTTTTACCCAACCCTTTTCCTATGCCTTTATGGTAATTATAAATTACCTAAAGAGGCATAAATTAATAAAGTATAAATATCGTCAGCGAATTTATTGAATTAAAATCCATTACGAAAATAAATCCATAATTTTTAAAAGGATTTTATGAAGACTCTATTTTTATTGATCGCGACGGTATTTTTAGCAAACACAACTCTCGCCGCTGATGCAAGTGGTGGTGGAAGTCCGTTTATTCACAGTTCTGCTGTTCTTAAAACTATTTTTGAAAGCCCGTTGGTTTGGCAAAAAATCTTTGGTGGAATCGAAAAGATCACTTTGGTTCAACAAAATCAAAAAACAGCAACCTATCAGGTTTCAACAATCGAGATGATTGAAAGTAAAGATGATCAAGGTGTTACAACCGGATGGAGTAAGGTGGCGTGTAAAGCTGTTGTCACTGTGACTAATGTTTCCTCTGACGTCTTTGTGCCGAAACTTGAAGTGACAAAGGTCGATCTCAGTAGATGCCCTTCAGCCAATAAATAAACTGGATATCTTAGCACTCTCACCCCGCATTTCTCCGTGAAAATCATAAAACAGGGTGATATAAAGGGGCCTGCTTAAATATCGAGCAGTTCAGCTCGAAAATTTTAATAGGATCAGTGTCTAATGCCAGAACTTCCCGAGGTCGAAACCGTTCGTAAAGGTCTCGAAGAAATTTTAAAAGATCATCCTGCGATTTCAAAAATTGAACTCAAGCGCAAAGATTTGCGCGATCCTATTCCCGTGAAGAAGGTTCAAAGCTTGGTTGGGCAAAAGATCACGTCCATTGAGCGACGAGCGAAGTACTTGTTGTTGAAAACTCCTCAAGGAAGTTTGCTATCGCACTTAGGGATGACGGGCACTTGGCGAGTGGCTGTCCCAGGCGATGAGCGGGATCATGATCATATTTATTTGCATTTTGCCAATGGGCTACGCCTGGCTTACCGCGATCCGCGACGTTTCGGCGTATTTGATTTCATCGCAAAAGAAAAAGAATTGGAGCATCCAAAATTAAAAGCTCTTGGGTATGAACCCCTCTCGGACGGATTCACGGGGCAAGCCCTTTGGAGCAAGCTTCGAGGCAAGATCGTTCCTATAAAAGTCGCTATCATGGATCAAAAAATCGTTGTCGGCGTCGGAAATATTTATGCGAGCGAAGCTTTATTTAGGGCAGGGATTCGTCCAACAAATAAATCTGTCAAAATCAGTCTTGAAAAATGTGATCGATTAGTAAGCTGTATTAAAGAGGTTTTAACAGAGGCCATCGCCGCTGGTGGATCGAGCATTAGCGACTATGAACAAGCGACGGGCGAGAGTGGTTATTTCCAGAAAAAGTTCCGAGTTTATGATCGCAAAGGCGAGCCTTGTGTTGTTTGTAGAACACAAATATCTGCTCAAATTTTAGGCGGCAGATCGACCTACTGGTGTTCGAGTTGCCAGAAATAATTTTATTGCAAAAGCAATTCGCTTCGTGCAATTTATGGGGACTAAAGTATTGATTTAGTAATTCATTAACAATTGCTGACGTGCGTAAAAATCTTCAGCATTTAATTTATAAGGGGATACTATCCATGAGAACAATCGTTGTAGCAGCTTTGCTTGCATTGTCTTTCACTACTGGCTTCACTTGCTCTAAAAACCAACCTGCAGAAACTGCTGCTCCAGCTCAAGAACAAATGGCTGCTCCAGCTGACGCTGCTGCAACTCCTGCTGCTGATGCTGCTGCTCCAGCTGCTGACGCTGCTGCGACTCCTGCTGCAGAAACAAAGTAATTCTCGGATTCCGAGACTACTGTGTCTTTCAAAAGCCTCCGCTACGCCTCTTGGGCTGAACGGGGGCTTTTTTATTTGCGCTTCATATAAAACCAGAGTGTAATTAGATCGTTAGCAAAAGGAGTTGCAACGTGGAAAGCATTTATGGTCTGTTTTGGACGTGCCCGGGTACGGCACTTCTAGGTTCTTTAATTGGTCTTCTCGCAGTCGGTTTCTTGGGAAGTCCCCTCATCGTTTGGACAATCGCACTCGCAATTATTCTGGTCGGCTTCCATGCTCCAGTTTGGCTGTTGGCGATTTTCGCAGTGGTGATGGTGATCTTCAATATCAAGCCTTTGCGTGCAGCAGTTGTCACAAAAGCTGTGATGACTTTGTTCGATAAGCTAGGCTTCTTGCCTAAAATCTCCGAAACAGAGCGCGCGGCGATTGATGCCGGTACTGTTTGGGTCGAGAAAGATCTTTTCTCTGGCAAACCTGATTTCAAAAAATTGATGCAAGAGCCTTATCCGCAATTAACTGCGGAAGAGCAGGCCTTCATGAATGGACCGGTTGAAGAGCTTTGCAAAAAGATCGACCACTGGGAGATCTGGAAATCTCGTAAGCTTTCTGAAGATGCTTTCAATTACATCAAGAAAGAAAAATTCCTCGGTATGATCATTCCGAAAGAGTACGGCGGTCTGGGCTTCTCAGCTTTGGCGCACTCTGAAGTGATCATGAAAATTTCTTCGCGTTCGTTGTCGACAGCAATCACTGTGATGGTTCCAAACTCTTTGGGTCCTGCAGAGTTGCTTGTTCACTACGGAACTGATGAACAGAAGAAATTCTACCTTCCACGTTTGGCTTCTGGTGAAGAAATTCCTTGCTTCGGTTTGACTGAACCTACTGCAGGCTCTGATGCCGGCTCTATCACTTCTAGTGGTACCGTCTTTAAAGGTACTGATGGCAAACTTTATATCCGTTTGAACTGGAACAAGCGTTGGATCACACTTGCTGCGATCTCTACTTGTATCGGTCTTGCGTTCCGTTTGCGCGATCCAGAAGGTCTTTTGGGCCTCGGAGAAGACATCGGTATCACTTGTGCTTTGATCCCATCTAAAACTCCAGGTGTTGTGATCGGTCGTCGTCATGATCCTTTGGGAACTCCTTTCTACAACTGTCCTACTCAAGGTAAAGATGTTGTCGTGCCTTTGGATGCGGTTGTTGGTGGTAAGGACGGTTGCGGTAAAGGTTGGTTGATGTTGACGGAGTGTTTGGCTGCCGGTCGCGGTATCAGCTTGCCAGCTCAAGCAACAGGCGGAGCAAAACTTGCTTCACGTGTAGTGAGCGCACACTCGGTAATTCGTCGTCAGTTTGGTGTTTCTATCGGTAAGTTCGAAGGTGTTGAAGAACCTTTGGCAAGACTTGGTGCAAGCACTTACTTACTCGAAGCTATGAGAAAATACACTTTGGGTGCTTTGGATCAGGGCTTAAAACCTTCTGTTATCACTGCAATCCAAAAATATTACTCTACTGAAATGGGCCGTAAAGGTATCAACGACGCTATGGACATCATGGGCGGCGCGGGCATCTCTATGGGACCTCGTAACTTGCTTGCAGAGATTTACATCGCAACTCCGATCGGTATCACGGTTGAAGGTGCGAACATCATGACTCGTACATTGATCATCTTCGGTCAAGGTGCTCTTCGTGCCCATCCATTTGCTTATGCAGAAGTAAAAGCGATGGATGCTAAAGATTTGAAAGCATTCGATACTGCATTCTGGGGCCACGTAGGTCACATCATTAGAAACTTGTGCCGTAGCATCGGCTTGAGCATGAGCCGTGGTTATTTGGCATCATCTCCTGCAGCTCACTCACAAATGAAACGTTACTATCGCCGCTTACAATGGGCTTCTGCGACTTACGCTATCATGGCGGACATCGCGATGGGCGCATTGGGTGGTGAGTTGAAATTGCGCGAGAAAATCACAGGCCGTTTTGCTGACATCTTGGCAAACATGTACATGGCAACTTCTGTGCTTCGTCGTTTCGAAGCAGAAGGTCGTCGTGAAGAGGATTTGGCGTTCGTACATTACAACTTGAAATCTTGTATGTCTGAAATCCAAAAAGGCTTCGATGGTCTCTTCGACAACTTGAAGGTTCCAGGTCTTCGTTGGTTCTTCAAAGGCTGGATCGGTTCTTGGTCACGTATCAACTCGATGGGTTCTCAAGCTTCTGACGGTTGGAGCCACGCGATTTCAAGTGCGATGTTGCAAGATGGATCAGTTCGTGATCGTTTGACTCAAGGTATTTTCCTTCCAACTAAAGAGGGTGAACAACTTCAACGTTTGGAAAATGCATTCAGCATGACTTTGAAAGCTGAAGCAGCTGAGAAGAAAGTGAAGAAAGCAATTCGTGACGGACTTCTTCCGAAGAAGAAAGTGGCGATGTTGTTGGATGAAGCTCGCGGTAAGAACGTAATCACTGAAGAGGAATACAAACTCATTCAGCAAACGGACACTGTTCGCTATGATGCGATCCTCGTAGATGACTTCTCTGAAGAGCAATACCACGCTACTCACTCTTAATTGAGTTTTTAGTGTTGTAATACGAAACCCGGGTTTCATCACCCGGGTTTTTTTTCGTCTTCGCAACGGGGATTTGGCAGAGAGAGGGGTGGGCTTAGGGAACTTCCCAAAGGGGTACAGCCTTCCGGGCTTCACGCCAGCGTCCGCCTTCGGCGGATGCGCGCCATCCAGGCGCCGCTGGAGCCCCCTTCGAGAACTTCCCTAAGCCCACCCCTCTCTCTGCCAAATTGTTTTGAATTCGAAAATTCATTGCGCGTATTTTTGTTTTTTAAAAATAAGATCCAATTTTGAGAGTCTTTTGTCTTTGGCTGCTTAATTGCTTTTTTGAAGAGGCTAGCCGATGCGCGATGTCAGATTTGCCTTGGGTCATTTGTAGTTCGACTGTACTTGTTTTGTGGACTTTGTTTGGTGACTCCGAATACGATTTTTTCTTTAGGGGGAAGTTATGGTTGAGATTAAGCATTTATCTGTGTCGGTTAAACAACCTGAGCAGGCTGCAAAAGCGCTCGCGGAAATGACCGGTGGAAAAGCTGAGAGATTTATTTCTAGAAATATGCCTGGCGCCTGGGTTTGTATTTGGGATGAAAAGACAAATCACCTTATTGAGTTTCTTCCTGATGGATACTTGATGCATCCAACAGAGTATGGAGCTGACTTTAAGAAGTTAGATTTCGATATGAACTACAACTCGACTCATTTTCAGCTTGAAGTGAAAACTCCATTGAGTGACATCCAAGAAGTTGCTGACAACTATGGGCTTGCTCATAAATTCAGACCAACGCGCGGTGGACCACTGTACGATGTTTGGTTTGAAAAAATGTTGTTGGTTGAGTTTGTTTCAGACGAAATTCGCGCGCTTGCGAAACAACCCGCGGCTGAACTTTAGTTGTATGCGCATATAACGGCCCTGGGCATGGTCAATGATCACATTACCACATGCCATTGCTATAGGGCGCGCAGTTTATAAGTGAATCATCAATGGTGTTCAAAAGATAAACATGGAAATTTTTGCTGTATATAACTCTACAGGAGAGTTTTACTCTGAAAAGCATTAAAGTCCTCCTTTTAGCAGTCTTTAAGGAGATTTTTATGATCAGCTTTTATCGCCTCATGATGGCCCTAAGTTTACTAACACCAAGCCTGTCATTTGCAGATCAGATGTGGGATCACAAGTATACGCCACTGGCTGACCTTGAGGTTATCTACGAGCAGTCTCAAGGCAATTGTCCTCGTACAATCAGAATCGAAACCAATGATGACAATGAAATTTACATGCATGCAGAGGGCGGCTTTTTTTCTGTTATTAGCGCTTATGGAATTATGGATGGAAAAAGCCGTAGTATTAACGGCTTCAATACATCTTTCAAGGTTAGTAACAGCAGTCTCTTAGTGACGTCTATTCACGGCAGCTCTGGCTGGGGAGCAAACAACTTTACTTCTTTAAAAGTCAAAATGGCTTTAACCCGCGATAAATCAACAGGACAATATTCTGCAGAACTTGAACACCACCGTAAAGAGTCTCTCGTTGGATTTTATCACCTTGAAGATACAGCAAGCTGTAAATTCAAGAACGTCCTGACCCCTTAATTTTCATCGCGGTGATGTGCTCTTACGAAGGGCATACTTGTTTGCAGAAAGAGCTAGATTCCAAAGGAAGATGCTAAAATCTTTCTTAGAGCTGGCTCTTTTTTTTTTGGTATTTCTGTATTTAAAGTTTATCACCACGCTTCGTCGCTATGGCATTTGTAGCAACGGGGTTTGATCCAAAAAGAATTCGGCAGTTTTGTAGGTCTACATGCGGGCTGGATCGTTCAAGAAATGCACTCGTTGCAGTTTTCGAAAGATTGGCATCCATAAAATAAACCAATGATAGCAAAGGCCAGAACCTATTATCTTTAATGGGTTCTGGAGACTAAAAGTGTCTTCGGAGGTCTTATGAAGACAACTATTTTAGTTTTAGTAACAGGCTTTGCTTTAAATGTAAGCGCAGAAAGTATTTACCGCTGTCAATTTTCGTCAGACCGAAAGGACAAAGAACCTTTTGTGATGACTGGACATATTGTTGCATCTAAAGATGACGACACTACATATTTAACGCTTCAGCCGCCAAGCTCGACGCGCCTTCCATATGAAGCTCGGACCTTAATAACGGCTGATGGGTATAACCCTATGACGATCCATCCACGCGGTAATACAGTGACTACTGTTGCTCGTGGTGAACTTCATGGACAAGGCAACCAAGTTCGGTACGTGGACTCAGAGGGCGCCGAATTTATTCTAAGTTGTGTGCAAAAGTAAGGACTGACGATTCATTCAGATCTAATTTTAAAAAGTAATTGTGCTATGTAAATTTCAAAACAAAAAAGGAGAAAGAAGGTGAAACAAACTATTCTTGCTATTACAGGATCTAAAATTACGAAATTATTTATATCTTTTGCTTTAGTAGTAATCAGTTCACTTAGTCATGCCGATGAAGGTGAATACCAGCTTGACTGCAAGAGTACAGAAAGTATCGATCACCCCCACTATACGGCAAACTTTTCAAGGACTGCAGAAGGATTCTCTGTCTATGCTACGACCAGACCAAGCAGATTTCTTTTCGTTGAGGGACATGAGTATGATCATTCATCTCAATGCAATTTTATTAACAATGTCATGGTTGAATGCCGTCATTTCAAACTTGGGAATGATAGGCTTGTTGAAGTTGTAAAGTTTTTTCGTAAAATGCCTGGAATGGAGTGGAAAGCACAGATTGTAATGATGACCGGGCGGCCTACTGCCAATTTAAAGTGCCTAGAATTGCTAGCCCCCTTTAACGAGACACTTTAACCTCTTCAATATAAGCCAAAGTCAGGATCTGAAATTCCTGACTTCTTTATTTTAGACGGAAGCCTCATTTTCCCGGTGACTGCGACAGCTTTTCTTAGACTCCGACCAACACGCCCGAAAGCGGGTTGGCGTGGTCGTTGTTAGTGCCGCGGTCGTCACCGAAACCAGGTTTAATGCCTCGGGCCTGCATATCAGCAGTATAGTAATCTGCCTGTACCAGTCCCATGGCCTGCATGAAGGTGACCAGCAGGCGGTTGTAGTCGCGACTTGCTTCCGGTGATGGTGAATAATCGATGTACTTATTGGTTTGCATAAGACCTCCCCCACCTCCCGCTATAAGGATCGGTCGATCGGAGTAGGAGTGATTGTTGTGATCGGCTTGCTCGTTGCCAACGTAAACAATCGAATTATCCAAATAAGTCCCGTTGGTGCCAGGCTCGGGCACATCGAGCTGACTTATAACAGCCGCCGCTTTTTGCATGTGGAACTGATGGATCTTACGCATGCTCGCCGATGCTTCGCCTTCGGCCGAGTGCCCGAGATTGTGCCAGCCCCCCGCACTGATTCCCAGAACCGAATCAAAATTGAGATCGTCTACACCTCTTGACAAACAAAGTGTCGCGACCCGGGTTGCTCCACATTTGATGGCGGCCACAAGAAGAGCCGTATAAGCATCGATCATCGGTCCGCGATCGGCCGCCGAGTACTCTTGATAAGTTTTCGTAGGCGCCGTCGCCATGCAAGTCGGTGCGTTCTGAACTTTTTCCTGCAACTGAGCGATCATCGCCATGTGGTCTTCCAGGATGGCCTTGTCGCTCGCGGTGGCGCGCGGATTATTTTTTAGTGCCTTGTACTGTTCAAGAACCTGATCAACAAGAAGGTTGTCTTTGTTTCCGACCGGAGGCGCACTCGTCATATTAAAAACTTCGTTGAAAGCCGTGACTGGCTGTAGGAATCTTTGCGGGAATTCCATCTTACCGTTGCGGTAATCCCAGCTGAGATCGATTTCAGGTTCACTGGTATTCACACTGGAACGCAAATGCAGAGCGCGAATCCTTGGTGCCGTCGGGTAAATCTTATTCGAAAGAGCGAGCACCTGATCTATGCTGGGACCGAAGTACTTGGGATCGGCAGCGACTCCCCAGAGAGCCGTGTTTCCGCGCCCGATGCTACCAGCGAGCACGGTCGCCATTTGGTGACCGCGCAGGTTCGGAAAAAGGGAGCTAAGATTTTGCAGAAGCAACATCTTCGAACGCAGGCTCGCAAACTCAGGACCTATCAGCTGTGAAACGGAATTGGCCACAGGTCCCGTCACGTCGGTGAGCTTCATCTCTCTGTGGGTATTACCCACCTGCACCATGCGTGCAAGATTCGAAGTTGGAGGATACCAATCTGGACGGTAGGTCCCGTTGGCATTACAGAGACATATAAAACGCGTTCTTGGGTTCGGAGGCGGAAGGGCGGCGAAAGCCTTTGGCACCATGGATTCAAGAAAAGGAAGTGCAAGAATGGAGCCCCCAAGTCCTTGCAGAAAATATCGTCGTGTCATCGGATTGAATTTCATTTTACTTCATCCTTCTGATACCGAACTCGGGATCAAGCACCATCGCTTTAATCGAGTCGAACAAAGTCGAGTTAGGTTTCTTCACCGCTTCATAGGTCTTTGCGAGCACGCAATTGTCGAGAGCTGTCGGAAGACGACGGAAGGTGAACTGGAACCATTTTCGACTGAAGCACATTTGGAAGCGTTGGTTTTCTGAAAGCGTCGAGCTGAGACCCAACCAGCCATTGACAACGGCCTCGTTCCCCGCCGCAAAATTCAAGGTCGCCACCGCATCGATGGGATGCTCGGCAACAACCTGTCCCTGTGGAGAGAAGACCTTTTCGATGGTACGGTAGCGTCCGAGAGCATCGTAGTTTTCAAGAGCGTAACCGAATGAATTGATCTGTCCGTGGCAGGACATGCAGAGGGCGGGCGACGTTTTAATCTCGAAGCGCTTTCGCGTGCTCAGTGTTGGGTCAATCGTCGGCGGAATCAAAGAGCCCGGCGGCAGCGTGTTCGGATCTGGAGAGGCGAGGCTTTCGCACAAGAGTGATCTGCGGATCGCAATACCACGAAGAATCGGGCTTGTCGTATCGTCTCCAGAAAGTGTTCGCGCCGCTCGCGTGAGGATTCCCGCGCGCTGATTGGACGGCAAACTTGTGCGTCCATCCGGAGTCCCTGGCAAGCTGATACCATATATCTTGGCGAGTTCGGCCGATTTGATGAAGGCAGTTGTATCGGTTAGAAGATCTTCGAGTTTCTTTCCTTCGAAGAGAATATGATCAACGAAGAGCATGGACTCTTCGTATGCCTCGGCGTTGATGTTCGCGGTGTTGATGTTGCCGCGAAAGACATCGGTGTAGGACGGATTGCGCATTCTCTGCATATCGAACCAGATAGCGAAGAATCGACGCAAGCTCGTGCGGGCTGCGGGTTGCGCGAGAAGTCTCTTCAATTGCGCATCGAAGATCGCAGGCTGCAGGAGGCTCGAGTTCGCAGCGGCGGCCATCAGCTCCGCATCTGGCATTGAGTTCACGATGAGGTATGAAAGCCTTGAAGCGAGCTCGTAGGCATTCAGTTTTAAACCCGAGGCTTCCGCATCAACGGGGGCTCCGTCGAACTCGAGGTGATAAAGAAAATTCGGTGACATAAGGAGAGCCCGCAAAAGGTAGCCCGAAGACTCAGCCCGGGTAGTACCCAGTTTGTAGGCCGCGATGAGTGGAGCTTTCTCCATTGCTTTCACTGGCCTGCGGTAAATGCGCGTTCCAAAGCGATCGATAAAGGTGCCTAGGCAGGTATCGGTCACGGTCGAGTCGGCGAAGCAGCTTTCGCTGAAGATCTGATCGAGTTTCGTGGTCGACGCGGTCACGAGGCTTGCGATTTTGACCGAGATTTTATTTTGCGCCTGTACGAGTCCCAAGTTCATGGAGTCCGCGCCTCGGTCAAACGGACTCTCGGAACTGAGTTCTTCGGGGAAGAGATCGATTTCGGCCGCGAGTTCCGAAAGCGCGACGGTCCCGACGAAGAGATCGCGGAGGGTGTTCATGTATTCACTTTTCGCGAGACGTTGCAATCGGTGCGGCGTCGGTCTTGCGCCGGCCTGGCAGTAGAAAGGATTGGCGCCGGGTTCGGTTGTCGTGGTCTTTAGTGCCGCCGCGATAGCCTCAATCTGCGCCGAGGTGAGAGCCTGGATCGCGGGATTGCCTGCCATGGAAGGAACACTCTTATTCGCAGTCTCAATTTGGTTCACCGTTCGGTCGAGCTTCAGAGAGGATGCGAGAGGATTGTGGCAAAGAGCGCAGTGTTGGGCATAGAGTTTCGCCCCTTCTTGAAAGACCGGATTGTTGTTGGGATTGTTGGGGTCTGCTGAAGAAAGATTGGTTGAGTTGAGTGATTCGACCACATCAAAACCCCCGAATCGAGAGCAATTCAAAAAACCGATATTTAGGGTCAAAGCTCCTAAAAGAAGCGCAACCCGTCGCTGACGATTCATTGAATTCCCCCTTAACATCAGGATACATCGGAAGGTCTTCAAGCGCGAGAAGTTTGAGTGTCCGTTTCACGTTGAGAGGGAAGGACTGGGGCGCAGACAAGATTGCCAGATTTCAAAAAAATATAAAATTCTTTCTAGACGGCCAAACCCGTACTCAGTGTAAGCTCAGAGTCGTTCGGAGGTGATCGGAGCCCGAGCGACGGTTAAAGATAATCTAGAAGTGTCGTTTTAAATGCAGTCAGAGTAATTCGAATTGAAACTCAATGAGTTCGATTTCTGCCCTAGCTCGATACGCACTTAAAATCGAACCAGCTGAGTCGAACGATGAGTATGGGTTTGGCCGTCTAGAAAGAATTTTATATTTTTTGTTGAAATCAAACCGCATAAACTAAATCTAGCAAAAGATTCTTTTTCCTCTCGGTCTTTGGGGATCAGGAAGCCAATGCGAACCTATTCGTTTTAAGTATTAGAGGCATTAGAATAGTGGACACTCCCTATGAGTATTGATAAAAAGTTGGAATGCATATCGATTTAATATTAGAAAAGCTTGAGAGATTTGGAATCTCAACGGTGAGCCATAGCCAAGAAAGCTTATTGTCTCACCTAAAAGGGACTAGTAGAATTCTGCATAACTGGGGTTGTTCAGAAGCGATATGCTTGGCTGGTCTTTGTCACAGTATCTATGGAACTGAGTCTTTCCTTAAGGTCTCCGCCACCTTAGACAATCGAGAATATGTGCGCAACCTGATTGGAACAGAAGGCGAGAAGCTTGCCTATCTCTTCGGCGCACATAAAAAAGAATCGCTATGGAAAAATCTAGGGCTCTCCGATTCTTTTTGTGTTCACGATCGTTTTACCGATCAGCAAGTTATCATTTCGAAACCAGAATTGAGTGGTATGATTACTATCACATTGGCCAACTGGTTAGAGCAGCGTCCTCGTGCTCAAGCTGAAGATCAATTTATAAGATTGAACGAATTTAGATCTTCAAAAGAATTTCTTCCAGATATGGCATATCAAGATTTTATTAGAGCTTATAATCTGAACTAAACCACTGGTCTTTGATGCAAAGCCTGCCAAATAATGCGCAGGCTTGTTTTATTACCAAATATCGCTATCGAAAGTTTCATAATCAAAGCCCATAGGAGCTCCGGCGCGTAGCCAGCGATCTAAGATCGACATCTCTCGAGCATTCAGAGGGCCACCGGCTTTTTTTGGCGGCATGACTTTTTTAACGAGTGCCATCTTGCGGATTTTCGAGCGAAGGGCATAGACGTTGTCGTAGGTTTCTAGATTCACGCCGTCTTTGTTGCCGCCCTCATCGCTATGGCATTTGTAGCAGCGGGGTTTGAAGACTTGTTCAGTCACATACTGAAAGGTGAGCTGCGGGCTCGCATAGAGTTCCCAATCGTCAGTTTGTGCGAGTGCAGAAGAAGGAACTCCACCCGTGACCACTAAAAGCCCTGTCAGAGCCAATCCTAATTTCATAGAAACCTCCAGGGCCGAGAGTGTCCCTTATAAAGTTCCAAAGCGTATGACCCTCGGGAGGCTTAATCGTCAACTTGCTCATTGAACGTTCGATTCTAAAGCCCTACACTAGGGAAATGTCTTATCGCAAAGGTATCGCAGTCATCATACTCTCGGCAGACTCTACTCAGGTTCTTCTTGGTGAAAGAACGAATGAGCGTGGTCAGTGGCAAATCCCACAAGGTGGGGCCGAGAAGGGCGAGTCCATCTTGGAAACACTTGAGCGCGAGTTGCTCGAAGAAGTCGGTATTGCCGTACCGAAGGTTTTACGCCAAACAGAAAGATACATTCGCTATGAATGGCCTGAAGGTCTCTTTAAGAAAAGCAAACATGTTGGACAAGAACATATTTATTTTGTTTTAGATGGAAGCAAAGTGGACGTTCAAAAGCTTCGTCCCACTGAAGAGTTTATTCACTTTAAGTGGGCACCCATTGAGGAAATTCTTAAACTCTCGGTTTCATGGAAGCGCGAGGCCTTGTCAGAAGCTCTGCGCGAGCTTGAATTGATCGATTAGGTTTTATTTTTTGTCGCAGCTAAAATTACCATCGTGAATATCAGCAACGACTTCAAGATTTGCGTTTACGACAACACCGTAAGAGTTGCCGCCATCGCAAAGATCTTCGTTCGTGTACACGGCGTGGAAGAGCTTTCCAGACTTAGTTAAGAAGCTTGTGGTTTTGATATATTTATTGCTGCAGCCAGTGCCTTTAAGATCAATAACTTTAGTAACATGACGGCGAAGGATACCATTCATTTGAAGACCCGCATTTGGCAAAAGCGTTGCGCGTTCTTCGATATACATGTTCTCGCCGATTTCTTTAAGTTCTGGATCTAGGCAAGCCATGGCTTGGGAGCCAGTTAACAGAATCAAAGATATAATGAGGTTTTTCATGGCAGGCTCCTTGCGGTTATGGGACCTTTATAGTCGGCCCGCAGCCCTCACGTAAAGTGCATATATTTTAACATATCATTTATAGGATGAATGATAATGCCCCCGAAGGGGCATTGGGGATTACATTGCGATGCCAGGAGCAACTTCAGCAACGATTGGCTTAAAGTAGCGCTGGAAGCCTGCAGTTGGGTTTTGCAGAAGCGCTTCCATTTCTTGCTGTTTCTCTTGCGTATTGCCATCGATGATACGAACCAAGATAGGGTAGCCACGGATTACTTTTGGAGCGCCCTTGATTGAATCAGGTCCTACTTGTGATCTTGATAGCGCTTGTGAAAGACCGCGAGCGATAGGTACACCTGTTTTCTTATCTAGAAGAACCATTGGTGAAGTGCGAGGGTAGTTACCGCTAGTTACGAAATTAAATAATGGTTCCGCATCGCCTGGGCAAAGGCGAACGCAGCCTGCAGATGCTCTGCGACCGATTGCTTGGTCGCAGCTTGTTTGCAATGTTTGGTGAATTGCGATTCCATATTCAGATTCGATCCACAAGCTATACGGCATTGATGAACCGAATTTACGAGAAGTATAGGTCTTTTGAGCATCTTGAATGCGGTGGAAGCCTTCACGCGTATCACTCTTTCCAGGAGTAGGTTCTTTTCCAGTAGAAACTGGCAGAACTCCTTGAAGCTGAATTTGATTACCTTGACGAGTGAAGAGATACAATGTTTGAGCTTGCAAAGTTTTTGGATCGCGCGAGCGACTAGAAACTCTGCTAACAGATTTATTTACAAGGATAAAGGCCTGATAGCCATAAAAGGGATCCGCGATTGCGGCTGTATAGGCGTTGAAATCTTCTTCTGGTTTTACTTCTTTTGCATCCGTATCGTATTGCTGGACTTTCTGTTGAACCAGAATATCTCCGCGGTCTACGGCGTCTTTATATTCACGAACGAGCTCGGTGAGTTGTTCGAACTCGCCAAGAGACTCCTCGCTATTAGCAGCTGGATTCGCAGAAGCGAAAGTTAAAGGCAAGGCAACCATTGCAGATACAGCAAAAGATAATAGTTTCATATGTTCTCCTACGCAGAAGAACAATGCATATGGATTGCCAGATCAAAAGCAATATAACTGGGCCTCTTGCCGGGAAAGCGCTGGAGCAGCCTTATTTTGTCACTGGGAAGTCAGTTTTCTGAACAGTTGAAGTGGTGTCTCAAAACGAGACAATGGGTTTTAGAGCACAGAACACGCTTCGGCTACCCACTTGCAGAAACTCGCGTGTTGTTTCCTTTCGTGCAGATTATTTCTGAGCCACCAGATACAGACTTTGCGGTCCATATTTATTTTGCACTGAATATCCAACAACTTTTTGTCTGCAAGCTCGCGCAGAACCAAAGCTGTTGGAACCAAGCTCCAGCCAAGTCCACTTAAGACTGCAGAACGTACCCCAATCAGATTGTCCATCGTAAGTGCCTCTGGCGGATTTGCGGCGACCTCATCAGCCAAAAACACTTCAGGATTCAATTCACGATGGCGCACAAGAGGGATGTCTTTAAGAAGATCCATACTCAATGTTTTGCGCGATTTGCTGATCACGGACGGGGACACGATGACAGACCAGGGTTCTGGCTGCAATTGCTTATGGGCAATCGATGGATTTTCAGGAGCGTGGCAGGCGACGACAAAATCGCTTTCACCCATTATCAGAGATTTTTCTAAGCCCACATCTGGCGTCAGGTACTGAATTTTCACCCGCCCCCCAAATGTGCGCTGTAATTCAGGCGAGGCCGGAATCAAGATCTGCTCTGCAAACCAGGCTGTAGAGGCAATTCGTAGATGTACCGAGGATTTCATGAGCTCTTGTTGGCTAAGGATACTTTCTTGAGTCCAGGCGACGAGTGCCTGACCTTCTTGGGTCAGTTTCCACTTGCCGTCGACTTTGCTGAGCAAGCCATGATCGTCCGAGATCCTTTGAACTTTCCGTAACAACCCGCCAGCATCGCAATTCAACGATTCAGCTGCACTTCTGAGAGAGGTGTTCTGTTGGATAGCAACGAGGATCAGGCAGTCTTCTGGCGAAATCAGGTATTTTGTCATGTTGATATTTATACATCACAGGCGTTGATAATTATCAACATACAAAGTGGGAAACCCCTGGATAGATTTAGATCCATGGAGGTTCTATGAAAAAGTATGTTTTAAGTATTTCTTTGGTTCTATTGGCTGGTTCAAACGCTTTTGCTGGTGGCTACTTCTGTAGACAGTGCCCAGCGGAAAACGATAAGTGCATTCCTATCTGTGCCGAAAAATCATGCACTAATAATGAGAACGCTCTTTTGAAAGTGCTTACACCGAAACTCGATACGGAAGCAGCTGCTTGTTGCTCTTGGGGCCCGATTCCTGGTTGTATGAAGGGTTGCTAGATTTTAGGCAAAAAGAAAGGGAGCTGGTTAGCTCCCTTTGTGCTCTTGGATGTTTAAAGGCATTTATGTCTTCAAATTCAAGAGCTCTTTTCAGTACTAATTATGCGCTTTTGTGGTCTCACTTACAATAGTCTCTCTGACGACAACCACTTTAATTTGACCTGGATAATTACATTCATCTTCGATGCGGTTCGCAATTTTGCGTCCTAACACAAGAGACTGAGCATCATCCACTTTACGGCCATTCACCATCACGCGGCATTCGCGACCACCACTCAATACGTAGCAATCAGTAACGCCCTCAAAGCTTCTGGCGATATCCTGTAATTCCGAAACCTTTTGGTTGTAGGATTCAATCGTTGATCGACGAGCGCCTGGACGGGCGCCTGACATCGCATCGGCTGCGATCACCAAAAAGGCCGTATCTGTCGATGGCTGTTCATCATAGTGATGGGCGCGAACTGCATGCACAACCTCAGGGGCTTCGTTACGGGCCTGGATAAAGTCCGCACCGATCACGGCATGGCCGCCGTCGACCGCGTGGTCCATCGATTTCCCGATGTCATGAAGCAGTCCTGATCTGCGAGCTTGTTTAATGTTTAGCTTTAACTCTGAGGCCAAAAGCCCTGCAAGCCAACCCACTTCACCGCAGTGGAAGTATTGATTCTGAGTGAAAGAGTAGCGATATCGCAAGCTTCCCATCATTTGTTTAATTTCGGGGTGAAGATCCTGTTGCTTCAATTCTTTGGCGATATTGTCACCGTCATTTTTGATCTGACGGAAGAGTTCTTTCTTTTGATTCTCGGCCACTTTGCGAATGAAGTCTGGAGTAAGATTTTTTCTCTCTTTCAGAATTCTTTCCAAAGTTCTGCGAGTCAGTTCACGGCGAACAGGGTCAAAGCCCGCAACGCCGATCATTTCCATTTCAGGCTCTACGATAATGTCACAACCGCAAACATCCTGCAGGGTCTTGATGTTTTCGCCCTGAGGGTCGCACAGAAGTTTTCTTGCGTGAGCATCTGGGAAGTTTACAGCACCGATGCCACGTTCAGCACAGTAGGGACGGGCAAAACGGTCTAGGGCCACGTCCAAAATGCGTTTCGCTTTTTGTTCAGCATGTTCTTTAACTTCTTCTTCGTAGTCCTCGGCCCACTTTTGCAAACGCTGCAAAGTCTCTTGTTCGAGAGTCTCTGCAATTTGTTTTTTGGTTTCTTCCGGAGTGGTGTTCAGCTTCTGGGACAAAAGTTTTGTGAACTCGCGATTAAGATCCTTTTCAGCCGCACGCACTTTTTGTAATTCAGCTTCTTGTGCCTGAACAGTTTTCTCAGCTTGGCGAGTTTCATTTTCGTGGGCTTGAATCTTCTTTTTCTCTTCGGCTAAAGTAGCGTCGACTTTTTGCTTTTTCTCATCAACGAGTTCTTGGAGCTCATCAATACGACCTTCGACCTTAAGCATGTCCGGTTCTACTTTTGACCACATCTCAAGTTCGATCTCTTGAATGCGTTCTTTTTCCTCAAGAGCTTTGATTTCAACTGCGTCCTTTGCCTCAGCAAGGATGTCAGCGGCTTCTTGCTTCGCCTTTTTGATCGTGTAGTTGTAGATGTATTTTCGCAGGGCAAATCCTAATCCGCCCCCGACGGCAAGACATCCAAGTCCCGCCAGTACTGCATTCAGCATAGTTTCCTCACTTCAAGTAACACTTTAGTGTAGCTGTGCCTTAGGTCCTATGGCTAGGGCATTCGTAAAATCGCGGCTTTCCGGGGCATATTAAGCGGGGTGTTATTGAGGAACTGGACAATCATCCATATCGCTCCGTTCTAAATAAACCGATGGAAAGCATAGTACTTAATGAGGAGAACCACCAATGAGTCGATCGTCTACTGCTATGAAACAAGAAGGTTTTTTCATTGCCGAAGAAAACTTGGCTAAACGTAAAAAAATTGTTCGCCAAGACCGTGTCCAACTGGAGACTGGAAAGTGTATTTTGGAGTTCCATGCTCTAAAAGTTGAAGTGATCAACATTAGTACTTTTGGTTGTGCAGCCGTCGTGACCCCCGAAGGCAGTGCTTACTTAAGAGACCTTTACACTCAATCTGAACATCATACGGCCAAAGTTTTTTATGAAGGGACTGAAACTCAAACTCTACAATTACGCAAGGTACGTGAAGTGCCGCACCCAACATCAGTTTGCAACGAAGTGGTGTGGGCCTTTGAGACCCTTGGAGAGCCCTTCAAGGTCGATCGTATCAAGGTATTAGAAGTCACAACAAATATTCTGCGCAATCAAAATGACTACTCTGTAAAGCTAGAGCGTTTACCGGTTGAATACCGTCAAATCGTTTTCCAAATGCGTGACTGGTTTCACAAGCTCAAAGAATCTATTGATCAACTCGAAAGGGAAGCTCCTGTTGATAATGCTCAAGAGGCTCAAGAGTATCGTATGACCCTCGTTGAAAATATCGGCGAGTATATTGGTAAGGTCGTTCCGCAAGTTTATTCCAAAGTTCCACCTATGTTGAAAAACTTAAGCCCGGAAGACACCCAATTAGCTACAGAGTTTATCCGCGAACAGCTTGGCCCGTACATTTATGGAGCGCCATTTGCTTCTCGTGCTTATCATAAACCCCGCGGCTATGCGGGGGATTATGAAATGATGAATCACCTTTATCGTGCCGAACTCACCGGCAGAACTCTTTTTGACCAGTGTGTGCATAAATACTTTGTCGACGAACCGGCTGGCGCTGCCGTGAAGAACCGCGGTTATTACTTGGTAGAGAAAATCACTCAACTTTTCAGAGAACATAATTCTCGCGACAGCTTGAAAATCGTCTCTGTTGCCAGCGGTCCTGCGGTTGAGCAACAGCTCTTCTTACAATCCGGCAAAGAGTTCTATAACCGCCCGGCAGTTTTCACATGTTTAGATCAAGACGAAGAGTCTTTAAAGCACGCTCAGAGACAGCTCATGTCTACAGAGCGTTTTGTGAAATCAGGGTTCCAGTTTAACTTTAAAAATCTTGCGATCCGTAACGTTATCGCAGGGGGATTGCCTGAAAAAGATTACGACTTGATCTATTCCGCGGGCCTCTTTGACTATTTGACAGAACCTGTGGCGCAGATGGCAGCCCAAAAAATGATGGCAAGCCTGAAGCCTGGGGGAAAGCTTATTATCGGAAACTTCAGCACCGATAATCCTTGCGTTCCGTTCATGGAGCTATGTCTGGACTGGAATTTGATTTATCGCTCTAAAGAAGATCTCGAGAGAATTTTCAAGGGCTTTGGTTCTAAAGTGTATGTTGAAAAAGAACCTCTCGGCGTAAACCTCTTTGTCGTGATAGAGAAATAGGAAGCAATATTTGGCACAACGTGAGCAGATGTCCTCTGAAATAACGACGAGCGAACTTCGAGAATTCGAAGTTATGGAAGAGATTCGCTCGGTCATCCGGGTGGTATGCCACTGGATGACGATTCCGTTATTTTTGGTTTTCTGGATCGCAGATTGGGTCTTTTATCCGGAATATAAATGGCCCTTTCTTGGTATTCGCCTTTTAGTGATTCCAACTTGCTTACTCGCTAAGTATGCGATTGATTGGGTCAGAAATTTCTCGCAAGCTCAGACGGTGGCAGTCAGTTTCGCCATTGCCGTTGCAAGCTGCATCAATGCTATTATTCTTATGATTCCAGATCCGACGACGCCCTATTATGCGGGATTAAATATGGTGGCTGTCGGGAGCTTGTCCTTCATACCTTTTAATAAGCGCTGTTTTACGATTCTCAGTATTGGTATATTCTTACCTTATTATTTGAATGCCTTTATTAAAATGGAGAGTGTTGGAGAGTATCAAGCGCTTTTGGTGAATTCGTTTTTCTGTGTAGGGTCCATGATCATTTGCTTCTTGATCCGCCATTTTAACGAAAGCTTACGTATCCGCGAAATTCACTCGCGCATGGCTCTAAAGTCGGAATTGGCGAACCGGGACCGCATCATTCATGAAAAAACCAACGAAGCTGTACGTCTCAATACTTTAAGCAGTCAATTCAGTCCGCAGGTTGTTCGCGCAATTCGCGAGGGCCGCGTGGATCTTGAAAAGGGTGTTCATCGTGCACAGATTTGTGCAATCTTTGTCGACATCGTGGGTTCAACCGAGCGGGTAGTACGCCTTGATCAGCAAAAGGTGGACAAAGTTTTAGCTCGTTTTATGGATACGGTCGTGTCGACGTTTTTGAAGTACGATTTGACCATCGATAAGTTCCAAGGGGACGGTATCTTGGCTTTTGCCAATGACCCAATTCAACATCGCGACTTCGTGCAAAGAACTTGTTATGCGGCACTTGAAGTGCGTGAGCTTTTGCATGAGGACCGCGAGTTCTATCTAATGAACTGGAAAAAAGAAATGCAAATCCGTATGGGAATCTCAGTGGGCTACGCCAACGTGGGCTTCTACGGAAATAAAAAGTTCTTCCGCTCTTATACCGCAATCGGTGCGCCATTGCCGCTAGCTTCACGTTTAACGAACCTGGCAGAGCCAGATCAGATTCTGATAGATTGTGATGTGGCGGCGGTGCTTGAGCAAGAGCAGTTCAGTATGAATCGCCTGGGCGAACGGGTGATCAAAGGCTTTGAAGGCGACCAGAATATCGTTTTTGAGTTAGTGCAAGCTCCTCAGGATAAGCTCAACTCTTTTGCGGGTTCTCTCACATGCCCGCACCATCCAGACACGGTTCTATTCCTGGATACGAACGAGAAAGGGCACTACGAGATGAAGTGCCGTCACTGTGACTTTGCCTTGGATCAATATTCCATGGAAATTCTCGGGCAGATTCCGCAAATGAAGGCCAAGGCCTCATAAGTTCTTGATTAGCGCGTCGAGTTAAGAGATAAACTCAATTCTATGAAAAAAGTTTTATACATCGTGCTTACCATCCTTGCAGCCTGTGGTCTCGTTTTCGTTTTGGTCAATTGGTACCCCTACATTTTCTCACAAAAAGTAGACGGTGAAATTTACGGCGTTGAACGCGTCGAAGTCCCAATGGCGATTATCACAGCCGACGGAGCAAAACCGTCGTCACAAGTCTTTTCATACGCAGTAGCAGTCAAAGATGCAAAGACCGGCGAAATCTTCACTGCCTCTTCAGAAGACCGCAGATGGGCAGTGGTCCAAAAAGGCCAATGCGCGGAAGTTAAGTTCTTGCCCTATCCACCATGGAGCCTCACGCGCTCTGGCGCTTACTTCGGAGCACGTCTGATTCGTCTTTACGATTGTCCCGCTAAGTAGTTCTTCGGACCCGGGGATTTCTGACTGGGAAGGGCCTTTGGCTTTTCCTTCAGTCGGCACGCCCCTCCAGGGCTCGCAGCCTCGGAGCACTTGAGTACAAGCACTCCGAGGGCCATCCAGGCCCCGCTGAGGCCAACTAAAGAAAAAGCCAAAGGCCCTTCCCAGCCAGAAATCCGTCTCCGATTCCCACACTCACGATACAAATGATATTCCGAACGTGCCCGCACCGAAATTTTCCGAGAGAGAATAGTGTGCACGGATAGCGCGAACTTGCGCGCGGCACGGGTATTCAAATTCTTTTTTTGGATTGGCACGTGAGCGCAAAAATAAATCTTCCATTTGCTTTTTCACTGCCTAGGATTGCGGAGTTCGCGAGAATTTCTGGGAGTGGGGTTTGGAAATTCTCCGAAGGGTGCCTTCACGGGCCCATGGATGGGCCCCGACGCCCGTACTCGGGCGGCGGAGTGACGAGCCTGGAGGGCGTGCCCCGCAGGAGAGTTTCCAAACCCCGCTCTCGGAAATTCCCTCGTCGAAGCCCAAGCCCCAAGACGACGTGACAAGTACAAGCCACGAAGACAGAACTACTGAGCGTGAACGAAGCCTTTGAATACTAAGTAAGGAAGAAGAACATAGAGGGTAAGGTCGCGGACAAGATAATAAACAAAGACTGCTAGGAAAAGTTTCCAGCCATACTTTTGTGTTACCCCTTTGAAGCCAGTTTCTTTGAAAGTGGCTTTGATTTCCCTAAGAACCTTCATGAAGCGCATCTTCATGGATCTCGATGTCGCGGTCAAGTGTGTCTTTGACAAAAATTTTACAGCAATACTCTTCTCAAGGCTTGTTCAGTTGGTTTTGAAAATCCCGAAATGTTTCTCACGTTACAAAACGCAGCCGGATGCTGTGTTTTTTTTATGGACTGAAGCAAGACCAATAACCAAGGAGGTTACACATGCACTTCAGAGGAGGATAGAAACATGGGGATGAGAGTAACAACAAATATATCAGCAATTAATGCTCAAAGAAATCTGACAGGCAGTCAGAGAGTGCTGAATAAATCGATGGCGCAATTGGCTTCGGGAAGTCGAATCAATATCGCCGCAGACGACGCCGCAGGTTTGGCGATTTCTGAAAACCTGAAAGCTCAAATTCGTTCTGCAGCGCAAGCGCAACGTAATACGAACGATGGTATTTCCATGGTTCAAACGGCCGAGGGCGGTTTGAATGAAATCGGGAATCTGATCATTCGTCTTCGTGAGCTTGGGATTCAAGCGGCATCAGATACAGTCGGACAAACTGAGCGTGGATTCTTGGATAAAGAAACTCAACAACTGAAAGCAGAGATTCAACGTATCGCTTCGGTAACAACCTGGGGAACGACAAAGCTTCTGGATGGAAGCACTCCGCAGTTTGATTTCCAAGTGGGCTTGTTTAACAACGCGGAAGAAGACCGCATTAGCTTTGATGCATCTACGAACATAGCGACAATCGATGCATTAGCTTTGGGGGACTTGGACTATACTTCGAAAGAAGGAGCTCAAGTAGCTTTGGCTGCATTGGATGATGCGCAAACGAAGGTGAACGGTTATCGTGCGAATTTAGGGGCGATCCAAAATCGTCTAACTTCGACGGCAGATAATTTGGGTGTCACGATGGAGAACTTAAGTGCAGCGAACAGCCGTATTCGTGATACGGACGTAGCGCAGGCTTCTTCAGAGATGACTCGCAATAATATCTTGATGCAAGCTGGAACTTCGACTTTGGCACAAGCAAATCAATTGAATCAACTTGCAATGAAGTTGATTGGATAAAAATAAAAAAGCCCTGGTGGAGTTCCATCAGGGCTTTTGCTTTTCTAAAAACTAGTTGTTTTTAGTTACGAGCATCTTGCGAACTTCGTCCAAATGCTCGGTCTCTGTACGGATCATAGTGCGAATCATCTCTTCAAGAGCGATGTCCTCTTTGATCTCATGTAAAACTTCATAATAGAGGCTCAATGCTTTTTCTTCGAAAACTAAGCTTTCTTGCAAGATTTCGATAGCAGCATGAGTTTTTGTCTCAGGAACTTTAGAAACATTCAAAGACGGGTGACCGCCTAAAGATGTGATCTTTTCGCCAAGAAGAGTTGCATGTTGATAGCCTTCTTGGGCTTGGTCATGGAACCATTTCTGAATTGGAATGCGGTTTGGGCCCATGATCATGAATGCGTAGTGAAGATAACGAACCACTCCGGAGATTTCCATTTCCAAAGCTTGGTTCAGTTTGGCGATTACTTTTTCGTTGCCTTTTGCCATTGTGACTTCGTCCTTCCTTGTAGGTTTAACAAGGCAAGCTTAGCAAACTCCGCCACAAATGCTAGTTAAAAACTAATTGAGAATCGTATATTTTATTTCGATAATGAGAATTATAATTATTTAAGTTCCAGCACGGTACCGCTGCTCTTGGCTTCGACGCTCTTTTGTATCTTTTCAGTCAGGATTTGCACGTCGACATCTTTAAGATTCGGAAAGTGTTTTTGGAAGTTAAATGTCACTTTGCTACCTTCTGGAGATTTGGAGCAAGAGATCGTAAAGTTTGCTTGAACATCGCTGTGTTTTGCTGATTCTGCAAGCATTTCTAATTTCTCTTTTTTGAACTGGCAGTTCAAAGACTTCTCAAATGTCACCATATCAGCAATCTGAGACTCGAATTTTTTAAAGGCCTCGTCGCGAGCCTTGATGTCTTTGGCTGATTTTGCGGTGTGTTCAAAACCAACGACGCTATCGCTCGGGCTTTTGAATTCAAATTTTCCTTGAGCGCCATCAAAAGCCAAAGAAACCTCTGCTGATCCGTGTTGATGAGCCCCATGCTCGCGGTGTTCGTGTTTTTCATGAGCAAAAAGGCTTACAGGAAGAAGCAGAAGGGTGATCAAAGTAAATGTATTCATAATATCCTTTCAGAAACCTTAAGCGGCACAATCGGGGCAGATACCAAAAAATTCTAAACGATGAGAGATTTCGCGAAAGCCTTTTTTCTCGAGGTTTTTCAGCTGACTGTCGAGTAAGCATGAATCCACTTCGATAATTTTCTGGCACTTCTTGCAAAGAAAATGATGATGGTGGTGATGATCATCAAGGTCATTCAAGCAGTACTGAGCTGAGTTTTCGCTAAAAAAACTTTTTTGAACGATATTGATTTTTTCAAATTGGTGCAGGCTGCGATAAATGGTCACAAGATCGCACTTTCCAGGGGCTTTGCTTTTTTTCAGCTTAGCTAGGATTTCCTCAGCTGTTTGCGGCTGCGAAGTGCTCAAGAGACAGTCGATGATTTTTTCACGCTGACTGGTGACCTTGACCTTGTTTTCGCGCATTTTCGCAAAGAGGGCCTCTTTAGAGGGCGATTTGTGTTTTTTCATGTCGCCCATCCTAGCACTATAGGGGGCTAACAGCAAGAGGGCAGGCTTTAAGCGCCGTCAGCTTCTTTGCTTTGGACGTGGTTTTGCAGAATCCAGCGGCGTATGTGTTTAAGGAAGTGGTCGGTCATCCCGAAGAAGACAAAATGATTGTAGTAGACCTCTTTGTCGGATTTGCTTTGTTCGTTGTAATTACAAGTCGCCAGGAACTCGGGTAGATCCAACTCGTGGGGAAGCCACAGAACGAACTCTCGGAATGCTCCTGTTGAAATAGGGCGATAGTACTTCATTACTAGGCCAGCCTCCGAGAACTCGCTAATTTCAATTGGAGTCGCCGCCTTGGCCCCATGGGAATATGTCACGGTCGGAAGACTCAACTCTTCTTGTGGACTTAGTAGAGGCATAAACAGAGTCAATTTTTTAGTTAAGTACAAACCGTCAAGCGGCAAAAAGAAAATATCTTTCACCAGGGCCCCAATGGCGCGCTCCTCAGTGTCAGAGAAAGGTTTTTTTGAAAGCGCATAGACATCGGTTTTGCCAGAGCGATTGCTAGCAGGAGCTTGCAATTTTTTCTGCACGGTCTCCATAATATTTTGCCAACGTTCTTTAAATCCTTCCTCGAAAAGACTTTCATCGGCAAAGATCGCATGCAGTGTTCGTGGGACCACCGGCAACTTATCGTAGACATTTTCTTTCTTGTCTTTTTTTGCAAGCTCCGGGTCCACTGCATACATAAATTCCTGCAAACTCGCAAAATGGTGAACCTTGGCATTATGAAACTTGTTTTCTAGTTGGTCTTTGAAAGAGCTTATAACCTCTTCTTCTTTGGAAATGAGTGCAATGTCCACGATGGGTTTTGCAACGACTCCAAGAGAGTCCGAGGCTGCGGCTGGAGATTTCTCCAACCACTCAAACGGAAAGGCCGGCAAATCTTTCTTACGCACTTCCTTGCGAATATTGCTAATTTGAAAACTGTCGGCAGCAAGATAGGTGAAGGCACAACGAAAGTGGTCAGGTCTTGTCGGGTGTGGGTCACAGCGCAAACATAGCGCCATCATGCTGCGCTGTTTGAGCGAGTTAAAGACCGGACTGTAATACTTCGCAAGCACGCCTGGAGCCAAGGGACGATTGCTGATGCTAATAAACCCAATATCCGAGATCGCTTCGATTTCGACTCCTTTGAGCATCTCGATGGTGGTCGTTGTTTTCATGTTGTGCACAGAGTATTGCGAAGCAGGATGGCGGCCACCGATGGCAAAAGTAAGATGCTGTTGCAGAATCAGTTTGTCGAAGGGTTTGTAAATGACGTTGTTGATGATGCGATCTTCTACAAGTTTGATATCGAAGTCGGGACTTTCAAAGCCGCTGAGAACTAAGGATGTGGGGTCTTCTTTGGTGCAAACGCCTTGCTTGATGAATAAGTCCCGCGTCTTTCGCAAGAGGGACATGTTTTTGGCACCTAAAAACTCATTTTTACTGATAACCAAAAGCAGCTGGTGAGGGCCTGCGCCACTGCTTTCATCTTGGCCGTCAGGTGCGGTCCCCCCTTTGGGCAGAGATTCCGTGCCTTCCGACATAAGAAGCTTGATCCACTTTGCGAATTCTTCCAGGGATTCAAAATAGCGCACCATCAGCTGAGAATCGATCTTGCGGATGGCCTCGATCATCTCATCTCGAAACTTCTTTTCGTTTTCAAGAATGTAGATGTACTTCATATCTTCAAGTATATCTCAAAACCGGCGCAGGGTGTAATCCCATTTTGAAACATAATACTCCTACTAGACAATAGTGAAGGAAGACATGTGCGGACACTTTCACAGTCTCGCGACGAGATTGAAAAGCGTATTGAGTAAATTCAAGGGCAGTATGTTCGAAGGAGGAATCATGTTTACTGTCCTAGGAGCATCAGGGAACATTGGCAGCAAAGTCGCAGATGCCTTGCTAAAGCGAGGCGAGCAAGTCCGTGTGGTTGCGCGCAATCCGCAAAAGCTTGAAGTTTTTAAAAAGCAAGGAGCTGACTTGTATCTGGGACAGATTGGGGACTCGGCGTTTCTAACGAAATGTTTTAAAGACTGTGTTGCCGCCTTTGTGATGATTCCGCCAGATTATCGAAGTCGTTCCCTTGGAATGCACTATCAGAAAATGAGTGAATCCATCCGCGATGCGATTCGCAACTCGGGGATTCGCTATGTGGTGAACCTTTCCAGTTTCGGAGCCGAGCATGCGAGTGGCACTGGACCCATTCAATTTTTGCATGCCCACGAAGATCGCCTAAATCGCTTAGAGTCTTGTAACCTTATGCATTTGCGTCCTGCTTTTTTTATGGAAAACCTCATGAGTTTTGTTCCTGGCATTCGTCAAGGACACAAGGTTATGACATCACTAAAGGCAGATTTGCCAATTCCTATGGTGGCGTCGCTAGACGTTGCTCGTGTTGCAACAGAGCATCTTTTGTCTCGAGAGTTTGAAGAGAAAAACGTGCGTTGTGTTCTTGGGCCCCGGGATGTGAGCATGATGGAAATATGCCTTTTTCTATCAAGAGTGCTTGAGCAACGGATCAACTATCAGCAGCTGAGTGAGCAAGAATGCCAAAGAAGTTTTATACAAAATGGCGTCTCAGATGACGTCGCACGACTATTTGTTGAGATGTACAGAGCCTTTAATTCGGGACTGATTAACACCATCAGCGCTCGGAATGAGACTAATACGACAACAACAAAGGTTGAGGACTTCTTAAGGGCGTTTCGTGGGATTTTCCATGAGGACAGCGACCTAGGAAAACAAACAGATACATATCAAGAAGAGAGCCCACCTCAACATTAACTGGTTAAGAAATCTCTGCTTGAGACAAACCCGTCAAATTAATTTGAATGAAAATTCCTCATGTCCCCTCCGAAGAGTAGTCTGCGGGTGAGATCGATGATGGCAGAACCAAAATATCGCCGTTTTGTTTTAATTGTGGACGACGGTAGTATTCACAAATCACTGTATGAGGCTACTTTAGCAGAGCAACTTCGAAAGAAGGATATTGCTCTGACCCTTATTTCTGCAAAAGACGGAGCTCAAGCGTCCTTAAAGGCCGTCAATCAAAAATTTGATGCAGTCGTTTTAGATACCAGTGTCCCGCGTATGTTTGAAAGTGGTTTTGCCACAAACTTCCGTTCCATCAAAAACACCAAAGATGGTCATCTCTATGTTGTCAGCGAAGAAAAGGCAGAGAACTTGCCCGAGTCCTTAAAGAGCGGACGTGTGTTTGCGAAGCCTTTTGATTGCCAAGCTCTGGTCGAGGCCTTGCTGCAAGATCTGGGGGGCGAAGCTGTTGCAGAAACTTCTCGGTATGCGGTCGATGTACGTGTGATCAATGCCATCATAAGCGCCACGGTAAAAGTTTTGGGCCAGTTTGGTCTAAGTGAAATTAAAATGGAAAAACCGCAAATGAAATCCTGCCAGGACCCGGTGGGCGGATGTATCTCGTCGGTTTTGGATATTATCAGTCAGAACTTCAAGGGACAGCTTAGTATTTCTTTTGATAAAGGAAGTTTTTTGGAATTGGTTTCAAGTATGCTCTGTGAAGAGCAGACAGATATTACCGATGAAAATCAAGACGCTGTCGGTGAAATCAATAACATCATCTACGGAAATGCCAAATCAGATCTCGCTCAGTTCGGAGTGGCTATGACTATTCCTAAGGTCGTACGTGGTGCGGGGCATGTGATGCCTTGTCCCGAGGGCTCAGCTTCGATGAGAGTCGTGTTTAAAACTGCAAAAGGCCACTTCTACATAGACGTCGTGGCCCATCCAATATAGCTAATTCTATTTCTTTTTCTTTTTAACAGGTTCTGGCGCCGGTGCCGGTTGTTTAAAGGACCTCGCGTAGAAATAAACTCCCGCCAAAATAAATGGAATGCTGAGAATTTGTCCCATGTTAATGGCCATCGTTGCTTCGAAGGCTTCTTGGTTTTCTTTGAAAAGTTCGATGACAAAACGAGCTACGAAAATAAGCCCAATGGTCAATCCGAAAACGCGCCCCGAAGGAAGTTTTGCTTTGTATTTCTTGTAGGTCAGCCACCCGAAAAGTGCGATAGCAAAGTAGCAAAGACTTTCATAGATTTGGGTTGGGTGGCGTGGCAACTTATCCACTTTTTCAAAGACAAAAGCCCACGGCACATCTGTAGGGCGTCCGATGATTTCAGAGTTCATCAGGTTGCCAACACGAATGAAGGCGCCTGTTAGGACCGTAAAAATTGCTACACGGTCAAAAACCCACATCACTGGGAACTCAGGATTTTTTCTCGAGAACAGCCAAATCGAGAAAAGAACACCAACACCACCGCCGTGACTTGCTAAACCGCCTTCCCAGATTTTAAGAATATCAAGCGGGTGGGAAAGGTAGTAACCAGGTTCGTAGAACAGGCAATGGCCTAAACGAGCCCCAATCAAAGTTCCTAAAAATAGATGAGTCAGAAGAGAGTCTAATTTTTCTTGGGGCTTGTTTTCCCAGGTGCAGACTTTGCGCATGCCCTGGTAGCCGATAAGAAAACCTACTAAAAACATAAGGCCGTACCAGCGTAGCTGCAGGGGGCCCATACTAACGATTGTCGGACTTACATTCCAAGTGATCATGGGAGGATTATGGCCTTCCCATGACAGAAACGTAAAGGATTATTTTTCAATTATTGGAAGAAACGCGGGGACTCACTTTCGTGGGACTCGCGCGGAACAACCGGTGCATGAGCATGTTCTCTTTTGATCTCGCGTTTGAACTCACGTTCTTTGACGAAATCCAGCACGAGTGTTGCGAGCGCCTGCTCCAAAGAAGATGCCGGGACCCGAGGTAGCTCTTGTTCCTCTTCTCGAGCTTGTTCCGCTTTTGCATGAGCTTTCGCTCCAGGCCAAGCTGCGGTGAAGCCCCAGATCAAAGCACCTAAAGGTACCACAACTAAAAAAAGACCGGCGCCTAAGGTCGCTGTGAAACGCACAATGCCCTCGCGGTCGTATTGAGTCGTCAGCTCAAGCACGCTCATAAAAAATCCGCCACAAAGAATAAGAATACCAATGACTCCTGCTAAAAGAAGAGCGGCGGGCTTGCGACTTTTGTAAGCGACTTCTTCCAAAATCTCCCGCGCTGTTTCTTTCAGGCTAGGAGGACGAGAACTATTAAACTTTCCAAGTAAAAATGAAACAAGAAGACTAAGCCACTGCATGATAACTCCTCAAATTAAAAAAAAGCCCCGCCTATGGGCAGGGCCTGAATATTTAGTGTCGATTGCCACGAATAAGCATACCAGCTAAGAAGCCGATTGCTGCTGCTCCTGCAACCGTAGAGAAAGGATGTTTTTTTACAAAATCAACGGATACATCCATGGCGTCTTCCGCACGAGCACGAGCTTCTTGATAAATATCTTGAGCGTTCATTTCGCCTTTTTTAATTCTGTCAGACACATCTGAAGCGACTTGTCTTGCTTTGTCGCTGGCATACTGAGCTGCAGATGATGCGGAATTTTTGAGTTCATTTGCTGTTGGTTCCATTTCGTTCTCCCTCGATAGGTTGGTTAAATAGACGACCTTTGAATTGAAGTCGGCACGATGAGCATAGATGTTGATAGTCAGTTTTTATTGACGTTTCTGCGATTTTTGCGTCAAGGCTTAGTGTTGTGCTGAAGTTAGAATTTGAGAAAAGTGAACAAGGAGGAATTTATGAATAAGGACATCTTTGAAGGAAAGTTTAAGGAGATCTCTGGGGAAATCAAAAAGAAATTCGGCGAGCTCACTGACGATGAGATTCGTAGAACGAAAGGAAACGCCGAGGCTTTGGCTGGCGTCCTTCAACAAAAATACGGCCGAAGTAAAGAGGATTCTGAAAGAGATGTTTCAGACATGCTCGGCACGCTTGAAAGAAAATTCTCTCCTCAAAAAATTTCCGATGCTGTGAATGAAAAGGTTGATCAGGCGAAAGCAAAATTTAAAAAGTCCTAGATTCGACTCTGTCGATATTCTGGACACTGTGCCTGCCTTGGGGAGCTTAAGGGGTTGAAACCCTTGTTAAGAACTCATTAATAGGCCCCCAGGTGGCATAGGCTTTGTAAGCATAGGTCTGTCGCACGTGGAGGACCTATGCTTACAAAATATCTCGTCTTGTCGGTTTTTCTTTTTGGTACCTGGGCTCAGGCTGTGAGCCCCAAGGTTTACGAAGAAAAAAATCTTCAATATCTTGATATCAAAGACGGTAAAACCACGTGGGTGCAGACGGCGACTGAGTTCTTTCCCATTGCTTCGGCTGCAAAGATTCCTGGCTTTGTGGATCTTTACGAAACAACTAAAAACAAAGTGGGTATTCGCAGTTACGTGGTCGTAAGATCTTCGTTCTATTTGCCTTTGTCCTTGGATGTAATTCGTACTAGAATGTCGAATCCCAAGGGCCTTTCTGATTACTCGCAGAATCTAAAAATCCAATCGTGCAATCAAACCCAATGTCAGGCTGAAATTAAAACGACTTTTGCAGATTTGCCTTTGAACGTGGCTTATGGTGTGGTCGATAAGAAAAATGCTAGTGGTAATTGGATTTCCGTTTTTACCTCTCTTCATAATCCAGAGTTTTTGTCCGTACAGAAATTTACAGAGATCGAAAGTGTCTTTATGCAAGGAAGCAGCTTTTCTGCATTCTACCCAATGAGTGCAAACCTGACCTGGGTTCAAAGTTATCAGATTTTCTCGATAAAATCCTCGGCGTATGACAAGGCCGCTTTCATTCCTTTCTTTAATTTAGAGAAAAACATCCGTTCGGTCATCAGAACCTTGCTATTGGATGCGAGAAGCTCCATTTTGCAAGAGCAAAAATATACGATGCTAAGCTTTAACAACCGCATGCCAGCGGCTTCTGGATACGATAGCGACCTCTATTTGCAAAAGTCTTATAAGCTTTTTGATACTGAAGGTGACGAAGCCTTGATCGAGCGTGCCGAGAAAGTTCCATTTAACGTTTTAAAAGCTCTTTTCGAGGAGGAAAACTTTTCTCATGCTGATGATCCTTGGTTGCCTGAGCCATGGGAAACCGTTGATCCTCTTGCAGGAAAAATGGCTCAACCTCTTCATGCTCCTGGTCCTTCAATCCAAGGCCGTGATAAGCCAATTGATATCGAGCGCTTCTCGGAAATGCTGGATCAAGTCCTTTTAGAAGAGACTCAACGGGGTTTAAAACCGTTTGTCGGTTTGTTTCACGAGTGGTCTATGGAGACTCGTCAGAAATACGAAGGGCGATCGGCCGTTTTAGGTTTCTCTAAGCTTTTCATCTGTCTTTCTCTCGGTTTTTCAAATCGGTTTATGAAAACGGGCAAAGAAAGAGATCTGTGGAATTGGATGATGGAGCAAGACTATAACAGCATCACATTCCCCGAACTTTTCCGTGCTAGTTATCGATTGCATCGAGGAGATGTCTACTTAGCCCTGTTAACTGTCGAGAATTTACTTTCAGCCAACTGGCGATATACAAAACGTGAAACTCTACCTGCAACAAAACGTCTTCGTCCGATTACTAGCGGGTACAATTACGACGGTGATCGCTTCGGAACCTGGTACCATTTCTTCGGAATGATTCTTTATGGATACAGAACGGGCAGCGGTATGAAATCCAATATTGTTGGGCGTATCGAGGCTTTAGGGTCTAATGTTTTGTCTCCGACTTTGGATCAGACACAAAAACAGTGGTTCAACAAACTGGGCGGTTATATTGGTGATGATTTAAAAGAATCCGTCCTGACGGGTCGCTATCTAAAGCGTCCATCACGACCTCATGTTTTAGCAGAGCCTTACTATTTAAATAGAAGCGAAGACTTCAGAGATCGCTTGCCGTTAAAGAGTAGCCCTGATTTGCAAGTGAAAGTCCGAGACGCCTTCGGCGGAGCCGATTCGGTCTACGTACAAGTTAGAAATAACAGCAACGAAGATCTTGTGGGTTGCAAAGTGGATGTGTTCGTAAATAATGGGACTGGATACTATGCTCCAGCCAAAATCAGCCGTGATGATGTGACCATCAAGGCGAATCGGAAATTTGAGTTGAATGTGTCAGGCTCGGAGAAGCGCTGGAAGCCTCGAGCGGTGCGAGTGTTTGTGGAGCAGTGTCAGCAGGGCTCGTCTCGTGCGGCTGAGTGGAAGAACTAGGAGCGCTCTCCTCTTCCTCGGGCGCAAGAGTTGGTGCGATAGCTAAATCTTCTTCAGAAGATTTAGCCTCTTCTTTGATGACGGTTTCGGAATTTGTTGAAACTGCTGGAGGCTGATGCACAAAGCGAAGCCACAGATCAAGAATCACACCATAAGAATGATCTTCCATGACTATGATAGATTTGTAGCGGCTTTGATTTCCAAACGCATCCATTTCGCGATACTGAGTTTCATACCTAAGATCAATGGCACGTAGTTTCTTGTCCTTAAGGCGAGATAGCTCGCTTTCTTGAACGAGTCCATCCAAGTTTGTGTCACTCCAAAGGCGAAGTTCTTCATAGACGACGTCGTCGTCGTCGATCAAAAGATCTTTATTGTCGTCGTATTTAGCAAGAGCTGCAAAGCCGTGCTTCGCGTACTTGTTGTCAGGTCCACGGCTGGTATCTGCAAACATCTCGTCAATTCCGAGTACCAAGCCGTCTTTGTTCGGCTTCACTAAAAAATAAATTTCTGAACCTGATTTTGTTAGCCACGAAGTCTGAACCTTTTCGTGAGCATTCGCAAAAGAACGTTTTCCTAAAAGGTCGAAAGCAAGGCCCTCAGTTGGCGCCGTTAAGCTTAGTGAGGGGCTAGTAGAAGAACTTAGTTGGACGATCAGAGGGTCGCCGGAGTCGTCACAGGCTGGACTGATTTCGCCAGCATTCATATGCAGGTACTTAAGAGCGTAACCTCCCAAAGAAAGTGGAGTCGTGTCGTCGTTGATTTTGTGAGCATCAAAGGCGCCCTTAACATTTTCTGAAACCACATACAGGCTCAAGTGCGCGCTCTGTTGATCTGGGATGCTTTCACAGCTCGACAGATCTACGCTGCGAGTATCAAGGATTTGTTTTTTAACGCCGTGAACTTCGCAAACGACGCGCTTAGAGTCTTCTTCGTAATTGTACTCTTCGATGACGATTTTTACGTCCTCAGAGTGAAGAAGGTCTTTCGGATTCTGATTAGCTGATTCTAGGGTAGGGCAGACAAAGGTAAAATGAGCGATTTTTGGAGAGGTCGAGGGTTCTTCGTTGAGGATTTTGTTTTGAGCGAGGGTTTTGCTTTTGAGTTCGTCATCAATAACGACTTTGTTTTTGGAGCAATTTTGATAGCCCAAAACCAAGATGCTTAGTGCAAAGAAGAGTTTTGTTTTTTGAATCCCCATAGAACGCTCCGCCGTATGGATTTATGATGCAAAAAACAGGCTAAGCAGCTCATAGGTTAGAAGCAAAGAGACGGGGATGGACTGAATTTCCCCGTCTTAGAATGAGTCAATGACTAATAGGAATTAGACACTTGTACAGGCCACTGACTATCGAAGCTCAAGACCGCTGTAACGAGCAAGCCAGTAAGCATAGAGGTAGTCGATACCCGCATACTCGGTGCCACTTCCGTGATTCACACGATAGTTGAAGGCGGCACTCTTCCAGATGAAGGTGCTATCGATCGCGTCTTGCTCAAAGAGCGGATAATCGTAAAGACCTTGATAGAAATACTCCGGTGGAGGTTCTGGTTTTTTGAGTGATTTCCAAAAGAGGCGCGGAATCGGCGAGAGACACCATTCTGGATTGAGAGAGTGGTCTACTTGGACTGTGCCATGAACAAGACGAGGATAAGGAATTTCACGCAGTCCCCATAGAGAGTGCGCAAGTCGTTCTTTGAAGTCTTGCTCGCTGGAGTCACGGCGGAAGTTGTCGCCGCGAGTTCCGTGACGATATGCAAATCCATACGTTGCAATGGTGTGCAAGTGGCGGCGGGCAGGTTTGTAAACCAGCCACTCGTCCATAAAGCGTTCACGGAGGGTATTTCTAATTTTCTCGGCACCTAAGAGATCCGCCACCATAATGTTGGTGATAGCGCCCACCATGCCTAGGTTAATTCCGCTCCAGTCAGCTGTGCCATGCCAGTAAAAGCTGGTATCGAAATCATAGCCTGAAGTTAAACGTGTTTTAGGATTCAAGTACGACTTCAAGTATTTTTCGCGAAGCTCTTTATCTTGGGTGATTAATGCGGCAAGCCCCAAAGCCACGGGACGGTTTTGCGCCTTTTTATCCATGACTTCGAGGTCAATGAGGCGACGGGACTTTTCTTTGAGTTGGTCCCAGATTTCGGTGTCAGAACGAGGAATGACAAGAGTCGCCCACATAAATGAATGGGTGATCCCTTTCACCATATCGTTATTGCCACCTTCCATCCACATGAGGCTAGAGTATTTGCCGGTACCACGATGCCATTTAGGCGCATACTGGCGATTCGGATTAAAGGTTTCAACAGTGCGTGCAAATTCTGAGCGGTCTCCAGGTAAGTCCATCAATAAGAACATCGCTTTGACAGAGCGACGAACATTGGCCTGAGCCACAGGATCTTTGGTGATGAGGTAGCGCATAGCTTGAGAGCCTACGTACATTCCTGTCCACAAAGTAGAGTCACCCTCAGAGTCTTCATTTACGATATTGTTGTTGGCATCAACCTGCAACGATACGTACATACCTTGGTCGTTGATGTGGCGCTCTTGGGTGTTCTTTTCATAACCGCGAGCTTTTTCCTCGTAAGTTGGCGCATAGGCGTTTCGGCGCATGAGGCTTTCGGTCAAACTGATTTCATCGGTAATTTTATTGGCAACACGCAAAGTGGTTTTATTGCGCTGATAAAAATCATAGTCGGTAGGGTCGAAGATCACATAAGGCTGTTCGTTTTTATATTCTTTACGATGCATGTAGGATTTTACGAAGGGATCTTTTTCGTATTCTACTTTCACTCTAGCAACTTCAATAGCGCCACGAATGACAAGTGGAATGCTTGGGCCTTTGGCGTCGAACTTAGTTCTTAGATCTTTCCACAACGGCTGGCCCTGAAGAGCGCGAGCTTGGCCAAGCTGCTCGGAATAAGTCGCTCCTTTTTGGTTTGTGAATTCCGCATGAGGTCCCTGAGAACCTTGTACGAAAACAGATTGGACTGTGACGTTGCTTTTAAAATCGTTAGGATTGCGGACGTGGTTACCGGCACGGGTGATGTAGTCTGCCTGACGAAGCGAGTAGTTTACGCGAAGAGTGTTTTTATCGAGGCTTGCTTTGCCCGTCCAAATTTCTTGAACTTGGTAACCCATGAACGAGTAGGCTTGGTAAGTGATAATTCGAACGGCGTTGAAACTGCCATCTTGATTGCGGCGAAGTTCGAGCTCTCCTTGATAGCCACCTTTTTGAGAGTTCGTTCCGTGGACGCTCCAGATACCTTCACTGAGACCAGCGTGGGCCCATGCGCTGCTCAACGTAAGTGCCATCATCATAAAAAACTGCTTCATATCAGCTCCTTGAGTGGATGGGGGCTTCGCAAGTCCCCCAAAGCTATGAAGCTTTATACTGAGAAAGACGGGTTTTTTGCTACTTTTTTTAAAGAATTTTCTAGGATTTGAAAATTTGCAGCGGCGATATTCGCTATTCGGGGCTAAAACTTCCAGTCTTCGAGAAGGAGGCTATTCCTCATGGAGTCTTGAGGTTTGTAGAGAGCTTCGACAAGTTCTCGATAGGGATCTTTTGGGAACATGTGATTTTTGCAAGAGCCTCAATTTTTTTAGCACAAAATTATAGCTCCAGTGTGGCTTTAATAAGAGATGGACCTGGCTCGTTCTGAGGCGTTCCTCTTAAATTTGGAGGATTGTTGGATTTTTAACCACGGTGTTTCGTTCCGGGTCAGTAAACAAACCGCTACAGCCGGACTCTCGACCAGCCGATGAATATACCAGAGGAAAACACCGTGGAACGTGAACAACATGGCCTTTTTTGGCCACAGCAAACACAAAGAGGCGGAGCGCTGTTATACGCGCTCCTCGTTACTATATTCATGAGTTTCGCATTCTATGGCGCTTCCGTTCTCGTTTTGGATCAAAATCGCGAAACAAATTCAAATGCGAATATTATGAAGTCGCACTTAGCGATTCATAGCGTAATTGATTACACCTTGTTGGGTATTAAGAAGCGTTGGTGTTTCGATGATGCTTGGATGCCTGAAGACACAACAAAATGTAACCTGGCCCATCCTGCAAGCGTTGAGCGCATTATCATGAGTGACGATGCCGCACGTGTTATTCAAGCGATGGTCGCTACTAAGCAGTTAACGGCGGCTATTGGGGTTCCACTACAATTAGAAAAGATCGAAAAAGATATTCCGCTTTCTGGATTCGGTAGTACGCATCCTCTTAGAGCTATTACAGAGCCACTAAAGAGTCTCGGTACTGTTTCTTATATTCGTGTTGCAATTTCCCGCGACCATCGCGCGAGTTTGCCTCAGCAGGGGCGAGAGGTTTATCTTAAAGTTTCAACTATTCTTTTAGATAGTTCGAAAAAGGTTCTTACTATTGGTAGTAGTGCGCTGCAATCGACGTCGTATGTAGGTGTCTATCCGCGCGAGCTTTCGAGCTTTGCGTTGTTGTTGCCTCATACTCTTTATATGGATCGCTCTACCTCAGCGGGGTTGCAAAAAGGGGAGAACTATTTCCAGAACTTCCCAAGTCGTGGCAGTGCCTTGGCATATCCAGGGATCGTGTTTGACAGTCCTGTATTCGTGAATGCGGATGTTGTATTACCAGCGGCTGGAGCAGCAGGTAAAGATACGACTTATACTCCAGTAAGCTTTAATGACCGTGTGATCATTGGTGCTGGGCGTGTCCGTCGTGGGGCAAATGAGTATGCCACAACTTCGCCAGGTGCAGAAGATGATCAAATGTGGATTCAGAACCGTGAGTTCGGTGGTTTCGTGAAGGGTGTCGATATCGACGGTTCTTCGGATGCAGGACTTCGTTCGCTTGCAGGTCTTGCAATCGCTCAAACTCCGAATGTGGATTTGATGAACGTTTGTATTAATCGTAATAAACGTTTAGCGGATCTTTCTAGTACGAAGGATAGCGTTCTTGTGGGTCGTCTTTTGGATGAAAACAATAACAACTTCCACTATCGCTTGGCGTTTACCGAAGAAAATCGCTTCAATCGTCAGTTTGTTGAAAATTGGCAGCCTGATGTTAAGCCTAATAAAAATGTCTTGATTCAAGATCCGGATATTTATACTGAGAAAAGGGCTGTCGCGAGAGTCACTGCGCGAGTTGGAGGTATCACGGTATCATCGTTTATCGGCGATGAGCCTGGTTACGTCGAATTTAAACCGAAAGTCGACCTTACGAACTATGTCAAATTCATTGAAGCTGACGTTGCTAATAAAAAAACAGCGATCACGAACGCTGAGAAGTCTCGTGACACGGCTCAAACCAATACAAATAATTTAAAAACACAACTGACGCAGGCGAAAAAAGATCTTGCCGATGAAGAGGCAAAACCAGATTTGCCAGCGGCGACACCAACACCTTCACCATCTCCGTCGCCATCACCATCAGTAACTCCTACCGTGACACCTACGGTAACGCCAACAGTAACTCCTACCGTGACACCTACTGTGACGCCAACGGTAACTCCTACTGTGACACCAACAGTAACGCCGACGGTAACACCTTCTCCATCGCCATCTGCGTCGCCGTCGCCAAGCCCAACAGCAACGCCAGATCCAGCGGACTACAAAGATCCCGCGAAGATTACCGCATTGAAAGCTAAGATTGCTCAATTAGAGAAAGACATTCTAGCATCCGAAAAGTCGTATAGCGACTGGGTAACTACTATTAGCAAGTTAAAGGCCGAGTTGGCCGCTCTAGAGAGTGACCTCGCCGAAGCTAAAGACTTGAAAAACGTCCAACCTTCGATCCGTATCGAGGTTAGCCGTTTCTATGTTAATAATAAGAGTAACCCGACTTATCGTGACTTTAACTTTAAGTTTAATCAGCCCAAGGCGTTGAGAGATACTACTACTGGTAATCTGATGGATATCAGTTTCACGATCAAGGCCTATGACGTTTCTTATTACAACACTCAGCCAATGCGTGGCTGGTGGGCAGATAGCAATCAGAAGAATAACACTGGCGTGATCAAGTTCTCTTGGAATGGAACAGACCTTGTTGGTGGTTCGAACTTGTTGGATTCCAACGGTGTGTCTCGCGGCAACTTGCCAAGCGATCCTTTGGATCTAGACTTGGATGCTTTGTGCTCTTCTGACGCTGCAGATTTCAGTACGGCCTTTGACGGTGCGGACTGGTCGGTCTCGTTTGCAGCAACTGCAAGGACCTCTTGGGACTTCACATTCCCTAAGGGCCAAGCCTTTATATTCGATGAGAACAACGCCTCTAGAAGTAAAAAGACTGCTGACTTCTATGTGAAGTCGATAGCTCCGCAATGTATTATTAGATCTAGCGCAGACTTCGTAGCAGGCTTCTTGGTTTGTGACGAATTGGTTATCGAGAAACGTTCAACTCCGCTTAGAATTATAGGCACTGTCATCGCATTGAAGTTGAATATTCACGAAACCGCCTACGTAGAGGGAATTCGTTGGAGTTCGATTTACAACCCAATGGCGGTCTATGAGCTGCGTGAAGCTGGAATCTTGAAATCTGTCTTTAACGACGTAAAGTGTGAAGATTTGGATTTCCCAATCTGGCATCCATATCCAGCGCAGACGGATTTAGCAAATATGTTCCAATGTAACCCAGTGTCCTTACGCTATAAAGCCGATCCATTTACTTGGACGGCGGTAGATCCTGATTGCGGTCTGGTATCAGAAGGTAAAGCGACGACTTGTAAGAATCGTTTGATTAACTTTATCGTTGTTGAAGTGTCACGGGATGCAGGTATATGAAAAACAACCAAGCCGGTTTCACCATTATCGAAGTCCTCGTAGCATTGGCCATGATTGTGTCGGTGGGTTCCTTATTCTCACTAGGCCTTTTGGGTTATAAAAACTTGAACTTGAAGTCTAAGACTTCAAGTACAGTGATGAAGCAGATTCATAATCTTGTTGAAAATATTCGCCCGAATTTGCAGCTCTATCAGGTGAACTTTGATCCTAACATGGATCGTGACGTGAAGTTGAAAGTAGATAGTTTGCCGATGGCGTGGAACCGTGACTATGTTGGTAAAGCTTCGGACTGCCCAGATTGCCCGGGTAGATTTGGCTATGTGGTACAGCCATCGACACAAACGGGATTATTTATACTTACGGTGCGTGTGACGCATAACACTTGGGCATCCAAGTACGTCGAATATCAAACATTTGTGAGCATCAAATGAGAAATAGTAAAGGATTTTCTCTATTAGAAACTATGATCGCGCTTGCACTCTTGACGATCGTCACGGCGGCGACGGCAACACTTATTGCTGAATCTACCAAAGATATCAGAAAGCTCGAAAGGGACATCGAGGCCGATACCGAATCCTCAATCGCAGAGCGTGTTATGATGCGTGATTTGAAAAGCTCGGAACCGTCTTTTAATAACGTCATTATGAACGATGATACAGGTAAAGGATTCTTTGATTTTATCACGGACTCTGTGGACCGAGCTTCGATTGAGAACTCATCTCGTACCTATACGATGAATGGAAAGTCTGCGGCTAAGAAGAGTTTTGCATTTATTGTCACTAACGAATCCGTAGGTGGCGCGGTAATATATGAGCCAACGATGGCTTACGTGATCGGGCCAGAACCTAAATCCTTCGACGATGCTGCGACATTGACTTTTCAGTCTTTGAACAAAGACGGCTATTTGCAGAAACAGAGTCCTGGGTATTGGGTGGATGGGCGTATTCTTATGCTAGATACTCCTGTTTCAATACGAGGATTGAAAAATGGCGTGCCTGATTATTCAAAACCACCGCGTTCTCCAGTGTTCGTTGGGGTGGTTAACTTGCAACAAAGCACTTTGGTTCCGTTGGGAGTTCCTGGCTTTATTGATACCAGTCACCCATTACATGTTAATAAAAAAATGACTTCCGAAGATGCTCTTTTGAGATCTGTTCCAGCAGTGGGCGGAGGAGCCGCGCTTGTGCGTTTGAAGGTGGTGAAGGCCCTTCGATATTCACTCGAGACAACAAGCGTTCCTAATAGTTATAACCTTGTTCGTTGGAGCTGGGACAGTACCAAGTGGGGCGACGAGCAAATTGTGGCAACTAAGGTATCTGATGCCGTGTTATATCGAAAAGCTATTAATGACCCGATTATTTATTTTAAAATTAATCGTGTTGAAGAGAATTAGAGAGGAGGCAGCATGAAAACTTTAAGCATATTGATACTTCTACTTAGCTTCGATGCTTTGGCACAAAGTCAGGCTACTTCTCCGAATGTAACTAAGAAAGCAACTGCGGCACCGATGTCAGTCAACACGGGCGCTGCGAACAGTGCTAACTTTCAGTCGGTCGTCTTTGCTGGTCAAGCAGGACGCGGTTCTACTGGACGAGTCAACTTCGTTGTTAAAAACACTTGCTTTGGTACAAACTTAAGAAGCGTGCAGAATCCACTTTCACCTCTAGGAACTATCCAGATGATCGTGTCCGTAAGGGACATTAACGGCGCTGTGCAATCTTATTGGGTAAAATATCCGGCATCTTCGGTGACGGCCGCGGGTTCTGGCCAAGCGATGGAGTTAGATCCAGCCAGTGTATCTAGCAATAGTGATGTATATGGAGCTTTGGTAGGAAATGTTCTTCGATTCCAAACCCCACTCACGACAGTTGCAAACGTCGATGGTCAGGGGTCGATGAAATACTCGCGCTCCGGAACTATTATTGGTCTGGGGCTTGGTCAAGAGTTTAGAGCTGTTCCTCCTGAGACTCAGCCTAAATTCCCAATCTATGGACCGTTCTCAAATAAACTTTGTACAAATTGCGGTTCTGCTTCAGGGGCTGAAAACTATTTAAAAAGAGCTCTTCCATTTAAAAACAAGCAAGAAGGAAATAGTTTTTTCGTGGCATATCCGCTTGAAGTTACAGCAGTGAATGACCTCATCGAATACAATGCTGCTTATCAAAACTGGTATAACTGGTTTTTGCCAGCAATGCTTACACTGAGAGCGAAGGGAGCCTATCCAGGTCCTTATATGGGCTTGCCAGGTCCGTTATCAGCGCACTTAAATTTGTTCAATTCAAAGGATGGTAAAACCCTCGAGATCAATGCCGCTTTCCCAGGGCAAGAAGGGTATTGCGGTGGTTATCACTCACCGTTGATGGTGTTCTTCGATAATAAACGTCCGAAGTTCACGGCAACAGTTGCATTTCCGATCAACCCAGCTGGCAAAACAATGTGGCCAGAGGCTGGCTCGGCAGGAGCCTTCATCGCTTATGATCGTGCGGGCGATGGGCTTATTACGCGTGACGATGAGATTTTCGGAAATTCTGAAAAACATAAAAACGGCTTCGAAGCACTTCGTCCTTTTGATACCAATAAGGACAACATGATTGATGCTCAAGATAAAGAGTACGATAAACTTCTTTTATGGCATGACAAAAACGGCGATGGATTCACTCAGCCAGGAGAACTCTCTCCGCTGAAGGACAAAATCAAGTCCGTGTCTTTGAAGTATAATAATAAAGAGACCACAAGTTTCGGTTCGCGCGCAGAAGTGCGTGAGCGATCGACCTTCGTTTTCTATGATGAAGGCAAAGAGAAAACAGGCGATGTCCTGGACATCTGGTTCTCTCCAGTAAAATAAATCTTAATTACAAAGGGCGTTTTTGGCAGGGGTGAAGTTATAAATCAGCACTCCTCCGTCTTTGAGTAGACCTTCTTTGAGTTCATCCAAATACGGAGGCTGAGGCCCCATTGTAATTGGCTTATTGCCGTACTTGCGTAAAACGACTTCACCTGCAACTCCGAGACAGCCCGCTGTATAGTCGTAAGGGTCCCAGCCGTGAAGTAAAATACCACGACCATGAATGTCTTTATTTCCGGGTTCTAAGCCGACAAGTTCAATTCCGTCTGGGATTTTTGGTTTCCCTGGACGAGGAGGGTCATAGCGCTTTGTAAGGATGGCCCCATTCGGAGTTCTCGAAGTTTCTTTGCCGGCGCCAAATCCACCTTCTCCGCGGGAAACAGGAATTGGATTTTTGCTCAAAACTTTTGCTGGCGTGCCGTCGGCATTTAAGAACCACATTTTTCCAGTAGCTTGTCCATCAGCGAAATCATTAAATATAATAACGTCTTTTTTTATTTTGTCGTTATGTTTGCGATAAGCATCAAGTGCTTGTTCAACTCCGCACTGAAATTTTTTGTCTGTTGGTAGGGAAACATTGGGATCACAGTCCGGACTTAGTTTCCCATTGGCAGAAGCGAGTTTATTTCCCTTACCAATAAGATCATTCATCTTGCCAACCACATCTTTATCCGTAGGCTTATCTGGAGTGCTGGACTTAAACCAGTTAAATGGATTCAGCATGCTAAAGAAACGTCCGATGAAATCAAAAAATCCTGATTTGTAAACGGGAACATCATTGCCAAGAGTACAATTTGTCGAACCACCGACGGCTTGGCAGTTAGCACCACTCGAAGTAAGAGCTGACTTTTGCACCATCAACTTTCCCTGTGTTGCAAGAGATGAAAAATCAGCGGCGTCATTATCATCAAGACCAGTAGTTTGGACGGACTTTACATTGTATAGATTTGAGCTTTTCATCGTGTAGAAGTTAGAACCTGCCGGAACGTATTCAGGAACGATAAAAGTTTTTGTAGAGTCTGCGGGTTCAAGAATCAGCTTCGAGTTCTTCGGCAGAGTTCCGAAGGGCTGCATTGAAATACTGTTATTGGTAATTTCGTCGTCCGCAAATGACAACGAAGACAGTGATAGTACTAGTAAGGCCGCAAAAACTCTCATATTTTCAATTTAAAAGAAAACAGAGGGAAATTTAAGGCCAGTTTCTAAAGGTCCCCAGCGCTTGGTCTGGTCTATGGAGATAAGCTTGTTTCAGATCGTTCCCAAAAAATTTATGGGCGGAAGATTTTTGCAAGGCTCTCGTTGTCATCAGGTGAGCGCCCAGCTAAATCGCTCATGGCGTCTTTAAGAAGAAGGTGATCCATGACGAAGGATTTAGAGTTAAATAAAACCCCGCCGATGCTAGAGCGTCCCTTTGTAGGCCAAAAGGTCGGGTAGCAAGAAAGCTGATCGGATACGGCTGTGATGAATTGGCCCACTGTGATTTTTTCTAGATCGCGGTATACGATCTGGTTGGCTTTACCCGAAGGGTTTGTCACAAAGAGGCTTTCGATATCGCTAATTTGTTCGTCTGAAAGCTGTGCGCAGTAAAGGCGACCGCCTTTGAGTGCGCGTTCGGTGTTTATTTTCTCGAGGCGGTCGTTCACGCTTTGAACAAAGCGGTTCATGAATTGCGGAGCCGTAGGAGTGGCTGCCAGCGCTTGCGTCCCCATGACGATGCTTAATATCCCTAAAAGTGTTCTCATACCCCGATCCTTGTGAGTCCCTCTGCCGGAATATCTACAAAGATCACGCCAGCTTATAGGCGATTTAGGACGGGGGACAGAGCTTCCCCCAATGAAAAATTACATAAAAGTGTCGAGATTTAGAACAGAGGCGAAAGCTTGTAGATCGCAGAGCCCCACTCTTGATTCGAATCTGACGAGACTAGCAAAGTGTGGAAAGTGATCTCATTTTTATCGTTGATATTCACGCCGCCAGCGAAGGCAGGATAGACGGTATCAGACCAAATGCGGGCTTTGCCAAGATCGCTCGGGATTTCATCGTTCTCTCCCAAAAGGCGCACGACCCGTGTGCGATCCGCCAAATAAATTCCACGTTGGCCCTTGCTGCTTTTCGCACGGAATAGGGCGACACCTTGGCTGTTTACTTTCGCGCTGAATAGTTCCAGTTCGCCGATATCGTTATGACCCTCACCAGTCAGAATGCTGTGTTGGCCGTTCTCATCAAGTACAAGAACCTTTTTTCCGTTTGCAAGAATGGCAACAAAAGCGACAAGTCCATTTTCAGACAAAGAAACAGAATTCAAGAATCCTGTATAAGGAGATTTAGGATCTGTTTTTTGATCACAAGCTACGATTCGGAAGTTACCATCGGCATTTAATAGAATAATTTGGTCCGGGAATTGAGAATCCCAGTCTTTCTTATTACCAACACGAATTTTAAAGGCTAATTGCAGTTGATTGTTAATTGCTGGTCCAAAGAGATAGCTTGGTTTAAAACCTAAACCGTCTTCGCCCTCGACAACAAGGGCTGCAAGCTTTTGAGAGAAATGAAAGTAACTGTGATCTTCACTTTTGTGTGTACCACGGAAAACGATGTCGCCATTATTAAGAATGGTAGGATACACATGAGCAATGAGATCTGTGTTTGTGTTGGTCACCACATGCTGAGTAGAGCCAGTTTTAGAGTCATAGACAAAGATGCCATCGCTCGCACCTTCTTCAGCGACAGAAAAAGCCGCTTGTCCCAAGTCATTCAACGAAGGATCTGAAATAAGTTTTTCTTCAGGAGCTTGATAAACGATTTTGCCGGCATTTTGATTGGCTGTTTTAATCCACAAGCCTTGAGTGTTTTTTCCCTCAATAGCCATCAACTTAAAAGCAACTTCGCCTTTATTGTTAATTGCCGGAGTTGCATTGCTTAAAAAAGTCATTGGCGGTAAGTTATAGTTGCTATGGCCATTGGCGCGGACCAAAATCTCTGGTTTTCCGTAAGAAGGAATTAAGGCGAAGGCTGAGTGCGCCAACATCAGAAGTGTGCTAAGTAAAATAATCTGTCTCATGAAGTTTCCTTTTTTTGTAAGGCTACAATCCTTCTTGAATACAGAAATTTCAACATCTCTCGAATAAATTCTCAATCCGTTTTCGTTTTCAATCGTCTTTTCTTCACTTTACCCCTTCTTGTGCGGCCCGTAGGATTTTAGAACATCAAGGAGGCCCCATGGCGGAGCAAAAGGCATATCTTGTCGGGAGCGGGATTGCGTCATTAGCAAGCGCAGCTTACCTTTTGCGAGAGGGTGGTTTTAAAGGGGAAAACATTTTCATCCTTGAGGAAATGGAAACCACTGGCGGAAGTCTGGACGGCGGCGGCGATCCAGATAAAGGGTATATCATGAGGGGCGGGCGAATGCTCAACTTCTCTTATGTTTGTACTTATGAACTTTTGTCTTTCATTCCATCGCTGCAAGATCCTGACAAAACCGTTTTAGATGAAATTCAAGAGTTTAATAGTAGGGTAAAAACCCATTCCCATTGCCGCTTGGTTCTTGATGGACAAAATGCGGATGCCTCATCGATGGGATTTTCTTACAAAGACCGCTTTGATATTTTAGAAATGATGATGAAGTCTGAAGACAGTCTGGGAACTCGCAGAATCGAAGACTGTTTTGAGAAAGATTTCTTTGAAACAAATTTTTGGTACATGTGGGCCTCGATGTTTGCATTTCAACCTTGGCATAGCGCCATCGAATTTAAACGCTATCTTCATCGGTTCATTCATGAGTTTCCGCGCATTAATACTTTGGAAGGAGTGGATCGAACTCCTTACAATCAGTACGAATCTATTGTATTGCCGATTGTTCAGTGGCTGAAAAACCACGGTGTTCATTTTGTAATGGATACCGAGGTTTATGATTTGTCATTTCAAGAACAGGGCAAGTTAAAGTATGTAAGTCATATTCATTATCGACGTGGCGAAGACACTAATGCGATCACTGTTGAAGGTGATGATTTGGTTTTTGTGACGAATGGGTCGATGACGGCGGGCTCAAGTTTAGGATCTATGAAGAGTGCGCCACTTCTGAAAAACAAAAAAGAGGACGGAGCATGGGCTCTCTGGGAAAGTATCGCGGTCAACAGGCCAGAGTTAGGCAGGCCTGAAAACTTTGACAACCGTATCGACGAATCTAAGTGGTTGTCATTTACATGCACATTGAAAGACCCGTTGTTTTTCAGCCTGATGGAAAAATTCACGGGAAATGTTGCTGGGACCGGAGGTCTGGTCACCATTATGGATTCAAATTGGCTAATGTCCGTGGTTTTAGCTCATCAGCCACATTTTTTAAATCAACCCCCTGATGTTCAAGTTTTTTGGGGATATGGTCTGTTTATAGATAATCCAGGAAACTATGTCGCGAAAAAAATGTACGAGTGTACCGGTCAAGAAATTTTAGAAGAATTGTGTTTTCATTTGGGTTTAATGGAAGAACTTCCTGAAATCCAAAAAACGGCGAACTGTATTCCTTGCATGATGCCTTTTATCACAAGCCAGTTCTTAACTCGTGCGCCCGGAGATCGTCCTGATGTCGTGCCAGAGAACTATGCAAATCTCGCCTTCGTAAGTCAGTTTTGCGAGATCCCTGATGATGTGGTCTTTACCGTTGAGTACTCGGTGCGAGCAGCACAAACAGCAGTGTATAAACTTTTACATCTCGAGAAAACGCCACCACCAGTTTATAGCGGTGAAAGCGATTTCAAAGTTTTATTTAATTCACTTCGCACTATGTTCCGTACAGAAGAAAGAGGACCGGCGAAGGAAGAACATCGTCCCAGTCACTAGTTTTTCGTGGCTTTTGCAGGATTAAGGCGAATGCCGTCGTCGGTGATTGTAATCAGACGTTTTTTGTAAAGGCCGCCTAAGGCGATTTTGTATTTCTTTTTGCTGGCACCAAAAAGTTCATAAATTTTTTCAGCCGAAGTTTTATCATTGATGGCAAGAAATCCGCCATCCGCTTTTTGTAGCATTTCTAAAATTCTCGTTGCAATCTCATCACCGCCTTGGTGGCCGGTTTTGTAGAGACGCAGGTCAATCTTTCCGTCGCTTGGGCGAATTTCTTTAATAAAACCCTGAGTCTTCTGACCATATTTCAATGGTTGGAAAACTTCATTCGTATAGATCATGCCCCAATGTTGATTATTGATCAGAGCTTTATATCCGAGATCGGTTTTATCCACGATCAACAAGTCAACGCTTTGGCCAGCTTCGTATTCAGCGGGCTCTTTATTAACTTTGCGATCAAGTCTCATGGAAGACGCGATACGATTTGTATTATCTAAATACAGATACACAATCACGGTATCGCCAACGCGTAAATGGCCGTTTTGCTCAGCAAAGGGCAGAAACAAATCTTTAGGAAGGCCCCAATCCAAAAAAGCGCCGACAGAGCTTGTGCCGACCACTTTCAAAGTCGCGATATCGCCAACCTGAGCTTTTGGAGTTTCGGTGGTAGCGATCAGGCGATCTTCAGAGTCATAGCATAGAAACACTTCAACAAAGTCTCCGACTTGGCAGTTTTCTGGCACGTACTTGCGTGGCAGAAGAATCTCTCCGCTTTCTTCGTCGCCATCGAGATAGACGCCGAAGTCGACATGTTTAAGAACTTGAAGCTTATTGAAGTTTCCGATTTTGATCATAGCTATTTTGTTTTTACTTCCGTCCAAATGTCATCAAAGCTTTTGCTAGACTCGCCAAGGTCCTGAATGTGCTCAAGCTTCTTAAAGCTTTCTGGAGTCATAAACAGCACCGGATTCTCTTGGATCTCTTTTGGAAGCTTGGCTTTAATGTTTTTGTGAATCGGACCACCCATAATAGTCTTGATCTTAGCGATCTCAGCCTCTTCGCTGAGTAGGAAGTTAATAAGTTTATGGGCTTCGTCGATATGCTTGGCGCCTTTAACGATGACGAAGTTATCGATTGCATAGGTACCGCCTTCTTCAGGCAAAATAAATGCGATGCTACCACCGGTTTGTACTCCGGCTTGTAAAGCGTCTGATGAGTAGGCTTGTGCAGCCACGACCTCTTTGTTTTTAAGAATGTCGATTGTATCTGACGTAAACATCTTGATGTCTTTTTTTGCAGCCAGAAGAACCTCTTTGGCTTTAACGAGCTCTGCTTCCTTAGTGCTATTTATACTCGCGCCTTGAATTTTAAGAGCAGCTCCAACGGCTTCGCGCGAATCATCCATCAAGGCGAATTTGCCTTTAAGCTCTTTATTGGCCAAAAGATCCTTCCAAGACTTCATTTTGCCTTTGTAGAGGTCTTTGTTGTAGGCAATCCCGGTGCTGGTCCATGTGTAGGGCATAGAGTATTTATTCTCGGGATCGTAGCTTTGATTGAGGAATTCAGCGGCGATCAAGCTCTTGTTGGTCAACTGGCTGCTGTTCAGTGACTCTAGCAAATTCATTTTGATCATGATTTGCACCATGTAGTCAGACGGAACAGCGACATCGATCCCGGAAGATCCCATTTGTACTTTTGCCAGAAGCTCTTCGTTCGAAGAGTAGTTCGAAACATTGATTTTGATTCCTGTTTCTTTTTCGAACTTCTCTTGAATTTCGGGCGAGAGGTAGTTGCCCCAGATAGAGAGGTTAAGCTCTTTCTTTGTAGGAGCCTCGTTCTTTTTGGTGCAAGCACCGAGCAGGCCACAGGTCGTGATTAGGCATGACAACAAAATAAGCAATGTTCTCGACATTTTTAAAATTCCTTCTTAAGGTTTAAGTACATGCTAGAGATTGTGAATATCGGGAAAAGTTTTTTGAGTCAAACAGCCTTAAAGGGTGTGAGTCTTCGTATTGCGGAGGGTGAGTTTTTCTCGCTGCTGGGTCCCAGCGGTTGTGGCAAAACAACTCTGCTCAGAATTCTTGCAGGTCTTGAAGACGCCACTCAGGGGCAAATCCTTCTAGATGGTAAGCGGGTCGACACCATTCCAGCGATGCGTAGGCCATTTAACATGGTTTTTCAGCGGTACGCACTTTTTCCGCACATGACGGTCGAGCAGAATATCGCTTATGGACTGAAGCTTAAAAAAGTGGCTGTCGATGAAATTCACGCGCGAGTGACGAAGGTTCTTGGTCTTGTTGACATGGCGTCCTTCGCAAAGCGTCGACCAGAGACTCTTTCTGGGGGGCAAGCACAGCGTGTAGCGATTGCCAGAGCTCTTGTAAATGAACCGCGAGTACTTTTGCTCGATGAGCCTTTGTCAGCTCTCGATCAAAAACTACGCGAACATATGCGCAAAGAACTTAGAGATCTACAAAAGCAGCTTAAATTGACATTTGTCTACGTCACTCATGATCAGGAAGAGGCTTTTGCGCTTTCAGATCGTATCGGCATCATGGATCGTGGTGATCTAAAATTTGTCGGCACCCCTCATGAGGTTTTTAGCAGTTCCGGCAACTCCTTTGTTGCCGAGTTTATTGGGACTCAAACTTACCTTCCCGGAGAGCTCATCGAGAATAAAAACGAGCTAGTCACGGTTCGGCTTGGTGACGGCGGGATTGTGAAGGGGCGCTATATCCGTCAAAGCAATGGTGAGAATCGATGAAGCGCCGGACCTTAGCAGTTCCGACATTGATTTGGTTTCTGACTTTTGTTTTTGTTCCCTTGTTGATCGTCTTTGCAGTCAGCCTGGCAGCTCGTGAAACCTATGGGGGCTTTCGCTGGAGCTTTGTTTTTGAGAACTATCAAAAAAGTCTGTATGACACTTACTTGAAAATCCTTCTTTCGAGTGTATGGTTGGCCTCTATAACCACGCTTGGTTGTGCTATGCTCGGTACATTAATGGCCTGGGCAATGGCCACTGCAAAGCCCTCGATGAGATATTTTTATGTCTGCGCAGTGGCGTTACCATTTTTGACAAATTTAATCATTCGTGTGTATGCGATTCGTTTGTTTGTAGGGTATGAAGGCCCTTTGCAGAGTCTTTTATCGAGTTTAGGTTTTGTTTTCGATCCATATTCGTTTTCGCAAAATCAGTTCTTAGTTTTCTATGGAATGATTACGACCTATTTGCCTTTTATGGTGTTGCCTTTGTACGGAGCCTTTGAAAAGTTCGATTTTTCTCTGATTGAAGCGGCTCAAGATTTGGGGGCAGGCCCCTGGGAGATTTTATTCTCAGTCATTTTGCCAAACCTTAAGAAAGCTCTTTTGAGCGGGTCTTTGTTGGTATTTATTCCTTGCCTTGGCGAGTACGTGATTCCGGATTTACTAGGCGGAGCCAAGAATATGCTTTTTGGAAATATGATTGCCGAAAAGTTTTTGAAATCACGTGATTGGCCAATGGGTTCGGCTTTGTCAATTATCTTGATACTTATTCTGATCTTTGTGACTTTTGTTTTTTCTCGTATCCAAAAAGGAAAGAAAAATGCGAGATGAACGTTCGCGCCCACAGGCGCCCCTTGGAGCTAGATCCATTTTGTGGATTGCTTTGGCCTTTTTATATGTGCCGATCCTTATGATGTTGGCAGGTGCCTTTGTAGACAAGGTAGAAGGCGTATCGTACTTTACGACCAAATGGTTTTCAGAAGTGATTCAGGACGAAGCTCTGATGGATGCTTTGATCAATAGTCTCATTGTGGCGTTCTCATCGAGCACTCTTGCGACACTACTTGGTAGTTTTGCGGCGATTGGCCTTTTTCGTTCGAAAGGAAAAGTACGAAAGATTTTAGAGTCCTTGTCTGTGGTCTCTTTGATTTTTCCTGAAATCGTTTTTGCACTGGCATTGCTTTCGTGGTTTTTCGTTCTGGGGCTGGGCTTGGGTTTAAAAACTGTTATTATTGCGCACGTGAGTTTTTCAATCTCCTATGTGATGATGACTGTGGCTTCAAGATTGGCTAATATGGATCGATCTTTAGAGGATGCCGCACGCGATTTAGGGGCGAGTGAGTGGACAGTTGTAAGAACCGTCCTGCTTCCTATGTCAAAACCTGCGATCTTCGGTGGATTTATTTTAAGCTTTCTTTTGTCCTTCGATGATTTTCTCATCACATATTTTGTAAATGGGGTAGGGAGTGATACTCTTCCTGTAAAACTCTACACGGCTCTAAAAATGGGTGTGAGTCCGAAACTTAATGCTCTATCGAGTCTGATGTTCCTGTTTACACTTATTTTCTTATTCTTGTTCTTTAGAACCTCCTCTTTCAGCACGCTGTTTGAATCAAACTCCGAAGAAGCTGAAGAAGAAATTGCTTAGTTGAAAGGATTTTCACATGGCGAACCCTATCCGCGTCAGCGCAAGTGCATTGATCATTCGTGATGAGAAACTCCTTTTGATTAAATTCAATGACCTGAGCGGCGTTCACTACAATCTTCCGGGCGGGGGAGTCGACGCTGGGGAATCCCTCGTCGCTGCTGTTGCTCGTGAGTGCCGTGAAGAGGCTTGTGCTGAAGTCGACGTGCGCGATTTGGTGTTAAGCTGGCAGTATGTGCCAGAGCTTGAGGATTTTAAATATGGCACTACGCAAAAGTTAGGGCTAATTTTCAAAGCGGATCTAAAACCTGGATGTGAGCCACGTCTTCCAGAAAATCCTGACAAAGCCCAAGTTGGCGTCGAATGGGTCCCGCTAAAGGAAATTAGCGAAAAGGGTACAGACTTTCCGCTTTTGCCGCAGATTCAGTCAGCTTTAGAAACGACTCTTTCTGAAAATAAGAATATTCACTTTCTTGAGCGCAGTTCTCCAATGGAGTGGTCTGAGTATTTTAAAAAATTCAAAGACAGACCTCCGCGCCCGCTATTGTTGAATTCTTTAAAGAGTATGAAGCCAAAAGAAAAAACGGCACTTGAATTGGGCTCTGGTCCTGGGCGTGATGCTCTTCATCTTTTGCAAGAGGGCTGGAAGCTTACCGTGGTGGAGCCAGAAACCAGTGGCATTGAAATGATTCAAAAAGAGTTGCCACCTCATCAAGCTGAGAACTTTTCAGTGATTGCGTCTACCTTCGAGGACCTTAAAGAGTTGCCGCAGGTTGATTTCATTTACGCAAGTTTTAGTTTGCCGTTCTGTAAGCCTGAGGCTTTTCCAAAGTTTTGGAGTCTTGTTGAAAAGTCGTTTAAGCCTGAAGCCTACTTTGCAGGCAATTTCTTTGGTCCACAAGATGAGTGGGTTCAGAGAGGCAACACTACGGGGCACTCCGAAGAGCAGGTTCGTGAGCTCTTCAAAGATTTTAATATCCTTAGTTGGCACGAAATGAACGAGCGAGGACCCACTGCGGCAGGTATCGTTAAGCACTGGCACGTCTTTACGGTCCTGGCCCAGAAGAAAAGCTAAAAAGTATATTGCTGTTTAAAGCAAAGTTTTGTACCTTGAATCTATCAATGGCTAACTAGTTTCTTATATTCATTCCGTTTCTCTTTAGATCTCTATGTAGGGATCTTTCGTCTATTTTTATTTAAATTTTTATTTTTGGAGTTAGTCATGAAAAAGAACTTTCACGAAGAGTTTTACTCGTTAGCTAAATATTACGATATCGCCTTTGATTTTAAGGACGTTCCTAAAGAATGCGATTTTATGTCCGAGAGCTTCCAGAGGTTTTCGGAAAAGAAAATCACATCCTTCATTGAATTTGCCGCAGGCCCCGCGCTGCACGGTCTTGAGTTTGCAAGAAGGGGAGTCAGGGCGGCAGCCGTCGACTTGTCCGTTGAAATGTGTGAGTACGGCAAAGCAAAAGCCTCCGCCGAAAACCTTGAGCTTGAATACCATTGTGGTGACATGGTGACCTTCGCTACCAACGAAAAGTTCGACGTTGCAGCTATTTTAATGGACTCTGTTTCTTATCTAACCACGAATGAACAGGTCACTCAGCATTTGCAAACGGTGGCAGAGCATCTCAATCCCAAAGGTCTTTACATTCTAGAGATGGGCCATCCTCGCTCAGTGTTCCAGCTGGCTGCATCGACAGTGAATGAGTGGGAAATGCAAAAAGATTCGGCGCACGTAAAAATGCGTTGGGGCTCGGATGATGATGTCTTTGATCCTCTGACGCAAATTACAGACACGTCTGTGCGTTTAGAATACCAAGACAGTGAGCGCTCGGGTGTTGTTGAAAACAAAGCGCCACAGAGATGTTTTACCGCGACTGAGTGGGAAGCGTTGGTGCAAGCATCTGGGCGTTTTAGAATTGCCGCGCGCTTCGGCGCAATGGACTCTGCGGTGAGTTTTAGTAACGATAAAAAAGCATGGCGAATGGTCGTCGTTTTACAGAAATTATAAGTATTCTCAATATGAAACCCGGGAATGTGGAAGTCCTTCCCGGGTTTTTAGCATATTTGAGATAGTGAGAAGATTCCATTTTTAGCCAAACCTTTTTTGGCAGACTGAGTTTATTAATGGAGGTAAATTATGAAACCCGCATTATTTTCAAACTCTGAAGTTCTTCAAGTTCTCTTCGAAATGGAAAAGTTCGAGCAAGGACAAAGTCCCGTTCAATGTCTACATCGTCGAGTACGGGAAGCTTCTTTCAATCTCAAGCAATCGAATCACACCTGGCCTGAACGTGTTCTATTGATTCACGAGCTAAGTCTCGTCGTGGAAAAACTCTCAAACTTCGCAAAGCTTTCGGCAAGCCAGAGTCAAAGCTACTCCTATCAAGCCCGTCGAGCTCTAAAGGGGCAGCTTTAAAAACTCTTTGATAGCTAAGGCCCCTGAATATCGCGGACGCTGAGTTCCGCTTCTTCCGGGCCATAACCCGAAGGTCGTTGCTCGAGAAAACTTACGATTTTGTCATGCTCGTGCCTGATTTCGGGAACCTTTTTGCAAATGGAATCGAAAGGGCGTGCGAATTCAGTCGTGGTTTTATCCACCATCAATTTTTTCACTTCTTCGCGAAGGTTTAAGTATTGTTCTTCCGCGAGGGGTTCTTTCTGGTAAATGGCATCATCCACTAAGACCATCAATTGGCTCATGGTTCTTAGCCATGCAAACGCCGGGTCTTGAATTAGCATCTGCAATTTGGTGCCTGCATTAAAGCATTCTCCGACTTGGAGTTCGCGTAAGCTCAATTCATAGTCCACAAGGGCCTTATGAGTTTTTGCTAAAAGGCTAGAGAGATGTTTTAAACTATCACGGTATTCTTGTTGGGCATGCATAAAAGCTCCTTCTGCTATTTTAACCGACACACATCGCTTGTTAAGTGGCGAAAGCTTGTATCTTGACGTTGTTATACACCAAATAGTGTCTTATGATTATCCAATGTATTGAAAAATGTATTTCGATTTTGCCAGCTAATGCGAAGGACTCAACCGGTGTATATTGAGTGAAGCGAAGAAAGGATATTTCTATGAAAAACCTAGTTACAACTCATACCAACAATCAACGTCATTGGGTGGGTGATGGCTTTCCTGTTCGCACGATCTTTGGTTACAACGATTTAGGTCGCAGATTGTCTCCTTTTTTGTTGATGGACTATGCGGGTCCTGCGGATTTTACTCCAGCAAATCATTTGCGTGGTGTCGGTGAACATCCTCACCGGGGATTTGAAACTGTGACAATCGTCTATTCAGGCGAGGTTACACACAGAGACTCTTCAGGTGGCGGTGGAATGATCACACCAGGGGATGTGCAGTGGATGACGGCGGGTTCAGGCTTGGTGCATGAAGAGATGCATGGCAAAGACTTCGCTGCTAAGGGCGGGAATTTTGAAATGATTCAGCTGTGGGTGAATTTGCCTGCGAAAGACAAAATGACGAAACCTCGTTATCAAGGCATTAAGAACGCACAAATACCACGCGTCGAGTTTGCGAATGGTGCAGGTTATGCGCGTATCATCGCTGGTGATTACGAGGGCTCGCAAGGCCCTGCAAAAACCTTTACGCCGATGAACCTGTGGGACGTGCGTTTAGCACAAGGTGCTGAACAGGAGTTCCGCATGCCGAAAGGTCATACAACGGCGGTCTTCGTTTTGAGTGGCAAAGTGAGTCTCGGTACTGGAGAAGAGCTGACCGAGGCTACGATTGCGATCTTGGAAAAAGATCCCGAGAATTTCACCTTGAAGGCCAGTGAAGACGCAAAGATTTTGATCCTAGGTGGTGCGCCGATTGAAGAGCCTATCGTGGGATATGGACCTTTTGTTATGAACTCTATGCAAGAGATCCAACAAGCCTTTTACGACTTCCAAGCTGGTAAAATGGGCAGCCTTGATCGTGTCGAGGGAACTGAGAGTTAGATGTTTTTTGAAAAACCCGCGAAAGCGCTGTAGAAGCGGATTTCGCGGGTTTATTTGGTCGTGAAAAAGACCAGAAAAACCTATGAAAATTTAAGTCTGACTAGGACGCGCCGAAGAACACTCTATAACAGGAGGTTCTTATGCGGGTTACTGTACATCTTCTTGTAAGTTTATTGCTGAGCATTTTTTTGATCTCATGTCAGGCTGATAAAAACTGGCCAAGCATCGACGAAAGCGGCGATGAGACCGTGACTCCTTTGCCGCCCGAGCCAGAGGACGAAAATAAGAACGGGCAAACGGACGACGGTACGACGAGTGAACCTGTCACACCACCAGTTCCAGTTGTAAGAACGCAAAAGCTTCTTTTGAACCAAGCCATGGTTCTTCGTTATGAAAAAAACGGTGTTTTGGAGTCTAAAGTAGAGCTTCCTGTTGGAACTCAGATCGAAATCCCAGATGACTATGAAGTTAAACATCTGGATTTTCGTAGTTCCAATGGCGAGATCGAGAGATCCAGCACGGGGTTTATTTATGGCGTAAAACTTATTTCAGTGGCTGTTGAATATAAGGATCAATTCTCGGCAAAAAGTATGGCTGAGATCAATGATACCGATGGTGGGCTTTATATCTTTGCCTCGATCGTCGGAAATCTAGCGGGGACTGAGGGATCTTTTGCGATTGTCACTCCGTCCTCATTAGGAAGTGGCTTTGCAAAATACTATTCTGCTGACGGAAAACCAAAAAATAAATATACGAGCAGCATCAACAAGCGTTTCAGTGCAAGACTCAATAAAGGCGTTGCTACAGATTCCATTTCTGCTTCCGCGCGAGCGAAGTGGACGAGTATTTATCAGGAGCTTCGAAAAGCAGCTAATAGAACTGTTCAGACTCCTAAGTCGTATCTAATGATGGAAAAGACTGAAGCGAACAAGTGGTCGATTAATTATGAAAAAACCGGTTTGATTTCTGCGTCGGGCGCTTGGACTATTGCGACACAGGCGACAGCTGTGCGCCATGGTTTTGCCAATGTTCCTTGTGCTGAGTTTCAATCAGAGCTTTTGCGGCAAGCATATCAACGTGCAGGTTATCGGGTGACGGATGACTTTAATAAAGCCAAAGGAAACCCGTTGATTTGGTCTCATACTGCAGCAGTAAAGAACTTTTCTATGGCGCTTTATCAGGCTGGGTGGGTTCCGTGGGATGCTAGCGTTTACAAACCGCCGATGGGAGCTTTCTTAATGAATGAGTCTGGTTTGACTCCGGGGCATACTTACATCGCGGCATCTGAAGATGGGACTATCATCGTCGATAACGGGGCCCCGCAAGGTCGTGACCTACGTAAGACGACAGAAAAAACAATCTCCATTATGTATATGACGGGGGTCTTTTTCTTGCCGCCAGGTGTGAATCCTGTGAAGTGGTAACCAAAATGGGGCCTTCGCCAGGTCCTCTAAGTGTACCAAGATGACTGCGCACGCATTTCGCCGCGATCAGAATAAATTGTTACGCGGAGAACTCTTATTGAGTTCCGACAATGCTAGAAGCATCTCTTTTAATTCCGATCGCATTAATGAGAGTGTCTTGGTTCAAAATTTTCTCTACTGCATACTCCATACAGGTGTCTAACGCGGGACCAATAGAGTCTGTCGAGTCAATGGCGCTATTTGTTCCATTGACGCTGGCTTCGACCGTTCCTGAATATGTGAGTTGGTTAGTACTTGAGGAGTAAATATTAAAATCAAGACTTAAATAGCATTCCGCGTATTCGGGACTCCAGCCATCCGCAAATTCGCCCAAAGTTAGTTTTTTGATAAATCCATTGAGGACGTATTTATTTTTGCCATCAACTTTTAAGCCACGAGCAGTGAGGCCACGCTTTAGTTTTTCTCCTACGTAATCTTTTGCAGGGATATCTAGATAGATAGGAGTGACTGTATTAAACATTCCTGTTTTTGCTTGTCCAATAACTTTTTGCTCGGGGCGATGATCCCTGATTTCCCCAATCGTTAAAGCGCCAGTGACTTTGGTGAAGCCGGTTTTCCCACTTAAGCTGCGCAGTGGTTGAGTCTTGTTGGTGTCAACATGGAGTTCTTTGAGTGCGCAACCGCTAGTGAAGATAAAAAAGGTACTTAATACTAAGAAAAGCTTCTTGCTCATGTGTAAATTTAAACAAATTTAGTTTCGATAGAGTAGGTTTTTTGTAAACGACCTAGTCCTTATTGCTTTTTCTGACGTAATAAGTATGGGGGCTAAAAATGGAAAAGGCCCGATGGTTTACCATCGGGCCTTTATGGTTGCGGGGGCAGGATTTGAACCTACGGCCTTCGGGTTATGAGCCCGACGAGCTACCAGACTGCTCCACCCCGCGACAAATGTGAATGCACTATAGGCCTCGGGGGTACACACGTCAACCCCCAAAGTCCGTTTATTTCTGTCATAAGTGCGCAAAAACTCCTCAAATTTCTTTAAAAGTGGATCTAAGATGGAATTATTGAAGTAATTTGGAGTTTTTGATGAAAAAAGCGCTCAAAGTTATAGCAGTGGTTGTCGGAAGTCTTCTCGTCGTTTTGGTGATTGTGATCGCATTCTTTATCAAGTCGTTACCTTCGACGTGGGAGATCAAACAAACCCTCAGTCCTCGCAAGGCACAAAATCCAAGTTTTGCCACGAATGGAAGTTCGGCGCCGTTGCCTGAAAAAGGTGAAGAGCCGTCGCCACAAAAACCTACTCCGAAAACTCACGACGACAAAGTCGATGAAAGCAAAATTCTTTCGCAAAGAGTGCTTCACGAAGATTTCTTGAACGAAAAACAACCTCTATCGAGTGTGTGTGCAAATTTGCCAGCAGCAACGCAGAGTCGTTTTCTGCGCAAAGATGAAAGTGGCTCTTCGAAAGAGTTTTTAAGTCGTCTGCTAGATGAAAACGAGAAGGATCCCTTGGTAGAATCCGCGGCTCCACTTTTTAGATATCTGACTCGATTGCCATCGATGCGCGAACTTTTTGAGCTTGTTGAAAAAGCAGAGGCCGAGCACGATCAAAGTTTTACTGAGAAAGCGTGGTTTTACGGAAAAGTGGCCTTGGTGGCCCAAGAGCTTCGCGGCAATAAGAGCAATATTGATCGACTTCTGATGAAGACTTACAACATGTACATGCTTTCAAAAGCGGTGGCTCAACGTCCAGAGCTTGCGCGTGATCCCGCGACTTTAAATTTTTGTGATCAGATCGAAAAAAATATTAACTTCAATTTGGATTTTAATCCTGAAGAACAAGCGCACGAGTTTCAAAAGTTTTTGGACTACGCGAAGGTGAACCCTAAACACATCGGCTATGATTCAAATTACCGGTCCAACGTAAATTTTGAAGTTGGCACCGGCAGTGTAATTTTGAATAAAATATGGTTGGAAGAACTCTTCGCGGCTGACATTAAGAAAGCGCGCGAAGAGTTGGAAGCGAAAGAAGGACCTTAGATCTCTTCCTGAGATTCCAAGTCCAATGCCAAGGGCACAGCATCAACACCGAATCGGATCGGAGTTTGGAAGAATTCCAGTCCGCCATGATTAGGATTTACAAGGATGCCACGAACTTTCGAGCGGCGTAGACGCGGTTCAAATGGGAACGGAGCGCCTCTTTTACGTCCGTTCGGATTATCCACGACGACCCACTGATTCGGAGTCTCGGTAGTCTTCCATGATTTGTAGTACATCGACATGCGAGTTCCTTCGAGTAGGAAGTTGATCTCGACATCGGGTCCTGCAAGTTCGATCGCTGTTCGGAAGGTGACAAAGTTTTTCGCCATGGATTCACCGAAATCGCCATAAGCTCTCGAGAATGCTTTTGGATCGTGATCCTTTTCTTGACCCATCTCAATCAATGCATCGTACATTTTTTCGATGGCATGATAAGTCACCGCATTGAACTGATTACGGCAATGCTTACGCGCAGGGGGTAGAGCTTCTAACTTACAATAGTTGTAAGGGTCGCGAGCAAATGGGTAATCATCCAGGTAGCGCTTGGCAATCTTGTGCATATAGTCTTTGCCATAGCGAGAGGCCATCTTCATCAAGTGCAAAGTATGGTCTTCGCTGAGTGTGGCATCAAAGTCGATCGCCGTGTATCCCAAGTTTTTGTCTGGAATGTCCACTCGCAAGTCATCCATACCAGTGCGTTTGACAAGGGCACGGATAGCTCGATCTAACTTCTCGTCCGTAGTGCTTTCGTTTTTGTAGGCATAACTATAACGTCCAAAGAGTCCCACGTCCTTGCTTTCTGAATCCAGCAGGGTGTAGTGAGTGCCATAGAACATAAGATCCGTTTCACGGTGCTTATTCCAGAAGCGATAATTGTTCTCTTCAGAATAAATTCCGTAATGGGCTCTGGCGATTTTGTTGCTAAGATGGAAATCCGTTGCCGTGAAGGAATTGATCTTTCCACGGTTGTAGGAATTATTCCATATAATTGGCAAACCAAGCTGAGCTCCAATGAACCGGCCTGTTGTCACTGTCGAGAAAGTCGAAACTTTCATGACAGGAGTCGATTCAACATAGTTGTCTGGCACTTTTTCAGCGAACTTTTCTGAAGCCGAAATGTTTCCGCGAATTGCATCTTCATAAGCCTTACGTCCAACTTCGGTGTTCATGTTGTACAAAAACGAGAACCCGTCATCAGCGCTCTTAAAGGCAGATGTTGAAATGCTGGTGATCGCGATTCCATTAAATACTGACAAGCTTCCGATCTTACCTTTCGTAAGTTTCAAATAGACTTTGTCAGTTTCAATTTTCTCGATGTAGGTCTCCCAAGATCCGCCGGCGAGTGCGGAGGTTCCAACACCCACCCAACCAAATCCAGTAGCGGCAGAGAACAGCACGCCCCCACGAGAAATGTAGGTAATGCTATCACCTTGGCTCCAAGCATCGAGATCTCGTGCGTGAGCTGGGACGCGTGTGTATCCTCGAGAGCCTTCGGCATCACGTGGATTTGCGAAGTAGCGTACGGAACTGACGTCGCGACCAATGATTGGCATAATGCCTACATAAGCCCACCAATGCTTGTCCAGACCAGAAGCATTTTCATACCAATAACTAATTCTGGTTCCGAAACCACCACTCAGAGAATGATTGCTCATTTTTTGCAATCCCTCACGATAGTCATCGACGATCATACGATCACGAATTCCATCAGCAGTTGGGACCGGTCCCATTCGTGGAGTGAAAGGTGTTAAATTCGCAAGTGAACTTCCCCAGTCAAAATCCAAGAAGAAGAAGGGTTCGACTTTACGTTTAAGCTTTTTCTTCTCTTTCTTCTTCTCAGGAGTGGCTTCCGGAGTAGGAGTTGGAGTCGGCGAAGGTGTCGGTGTTGGGGTCGGAGTAGGAGTTGGCGTCGGAGTCGGTGTCGGCTCTGGCGGCGGAGTTGGAGTCGGTGTCGGGGTTGGTGGAGGAGTAGGTGTAGGAGTTGGAGTCTCACGAGGAGGAGTCGGAGTTGGTGTAGGGGGTGGTGGCGGCGGTGTTGGGGTCGGAGTCGGCGGAGGCGTCGGAGTAGGAGTAGGTGGTGGAGTAGGCGTTGGAGTCGGAGGAGGTGTCGGTGTAGGAGTAGGCGGTGGCGTCGGAGTCGGCGTCTGATAAGGAGTAGGAGTTGGTTTTGGAGGAGTCGGAGTAGGGTATGGCGTAGGAGTTGGTGTAGGTGTCGGATATGGAGTTGGTGTTGGCTTTGGAGGCGTTGGTGTTGGATAAGGCGTCGGACTCGGCTTAGGAGTCGGCGTCGGGTAAGTATGTTTTGGGGTCGGTGAGGGGGACGGTTTAGGTTTGGGCTTTGGATGATGCCCATCACTCTTTGGGGGCTTGTCAGGCTTATCTTTATCTGTTGCAAAACTCAGTGGGGATATTCCCAAGATCAGAGTTAAAACAGAAACATAAACGGGCGCACGAAGACGGATCATATTTCACTCCTGCATATTCATAGCTGTTACCGCATACAACGATGTGTGGAGTGATTGAGCTTCGGTTCTCGTGGACAATCAAGGCAGAGAGTTGGACATATCGAAAAAAGTAATTTTCAGTTGTTCTTTGTGATGAACTTGCAGATTCGAGCAAAAGTTTTTGTCTAAGAGCCTTTGCATTTAACAAAGGCCCATAAAATTTAATTTAGAAATTTTGTTGCAGAGAAATCTCTTCGAGCTCTTTTTGTTTTTCTAGTTCGAATGGCATCACTTGGCGTGGTGCTTTTTTCTCTGGATGCAGTTCGTACTGATATGCGCAGTTTTTCGAGCAAGTATCTTTCTTCCATTCGATGTGCGAACAGTCTTCACAAATCAATTCATGAGTGTCACAGCGTTTGCATTCAACTTTGACATTAGAAGGTTGTCCGCAGTGAGGACACAAACCGTACTTTGTTGTTGGTTTGAGGTCTTGATCCAAAGCCACACGATGATCGAAGACAAAACATTCCCCTTCATATTGGTCGTTCGGGAATTCTTTTATATAGTTAATGATGCCGCCATCAAGTTGGTAAACATTGTCGAATCCTTGGCGTTGCAATTCCAAGATGCCTTTTTCACAACGAATGCCACCAGTGCAAAAAATCAACATCTTCTTATCTTTAGCGATGTTGTGCTTTTCAACGTATTCAGGAAACTCCGTGAACTTATCAATTCCAGGATTCACGGCACCTTTGAATGTTCCAATTTTGGTTTCATACCAATTGCGCGTATCTATTAATAGATAGTCATTTTCTTCTTTCATGACTTTGTTCCACTCAGCCGGAGAAAGATGATGGTTCTCTTTATAGTCAGGAACCAACTCAGGAGTTCCGAGTGTCACGATTTCTTCACGGACCTTTACTTTGAAACGACGGAACGGAGCTTTATGAGATTCTGAATCTTTAAAGAACAAATCCGGCTGAGAGAAATAGTCACGGACGAATTGTTTGAATTCTTCAAAGTTTGCCTGAATCGGGCAAGACACCGTTGCGTTGAAGCCCTCAGTCCCGATAATGATCAGACCGCGCACGCGAAGTCGTTCAGCAGCAGTTTCTAAATCGATTTTGACTTGTTCTGGGTTTGCAAGCTTTTGGAACTTATAGAAAGTCGTAACATAATAGTTCAGGCTATTATTCTCGGGAACAGACATATTTTTACCTCAATGATCCTTCCCTGGCTCCAAACCAAGGGGAGTTGACAGTTTGTGCAATGTATAAACGAGGACTCTGGGGGCGGTCAAGGCTTGTCTTGCAGCCAATTCCCTTGTCCCAGTGATTTCGATCCTTTATAACAACTCTTTGCTTAATAAGTTGAAGGGTAAACATGTTAGCCACGCCTGTTGTTCAGAAAGAAATTCAAAGACGCCGTACCTTTGCGATTATCTCGCATCCCGATGCTGGTAAAACCACATTGACCGAGAAACTGCTTTATCATGGCGGCGTAATCCATGAAACAGGTGAGGTTAAAGGCAAGCAAGGTTCTAAGGCCGTAACATCTGACTGGATGGAGCTCGAACGTCAAAAGGGGATTTCGATCACGTCGTCTGTGATGACCTTTGACTACAATCAATTACGTGTAAACCTTTTGGATACTCCGGGGCATAAAGACTTCTCCGAAGATACGTACCGCGTTTTGATGGCGGTCGAATCTGCTTGTATGCTGATCGACGTTGCAAAGGGCGTCGAGGAGCGTACTAAAAAACTTTACGAAGTTTGCCGTCTTCGTCACATTCCGATTTTCACATTTGTGAACAAACTTGACCGTGAAGGTAAAGACCCACTGACATTGATTGATGAAGTCGAAAAGACTTTGAACATGCAATGTTATCCTGTGACTTGGCCTTTGGGGATTGGTCAACGCTTCCGCGGTATTTACAATCGCCTGACTAAAGAAATTTGGATCTACGATCAGCGCCGTGAAGAAGTCGAAGACTACAAAGTTATTCCATTTGAGCCAGGTAAAGACGATGCGATTCTTTACGATTACCTCGACAAAGAATCTGCTGATCAGGTAATCGGAGAGTTGGAACTCATTGAAGGAGCTTTGCCGCCATTTGATGTGCAGGCCTTCTTGAATGGAGAAATTTCACCTGTGACGTTTGGTTCAGCCAAACAAAATTTCGGTGTGGATACATTCCTTAATTTCTTCACGCAGTATGCGCCGGGCCCTCAGCCGCGTAAAACTAAAGATGAAAAGACAATAGATCCGTGCGATGCGAACTTCACTGGTTTTGTTTTTAAAATCCAAGCCAATATGGACCGTCGTCACCGTGACCGTATCGCGTTTATCCGCATTTGCTCGGGTAAATTTGATCGTGGGATGAAAGTCCAACATTCGCGACTTGAACGTGAACTCAGACTTTCTTACGCGAGCCAATTCATCGCGGCTGACAAAGCAACCATTGAAGACGCCTACGCTGGCGACATCGTTGGAGTGGGTGATACCGGAAACTTTGCGATCGGGGATTGTGTTTCTGCGACAGGAAAAGTCCGTTTCGAAGATATTCCAAAATTCGCTCCGGAGCTGTTTGGTAAACTGAGTGTACGTGACGCTCTAAAACGCCAAAAGATGCTCGAGGCACTCAAACATCTTTCGGAAGAAGGCGCCATTCAGTTATTTTATGATCCAGCCTTCGGTCCGCAAGATCCGATTGTGGGTGCGGTCGGTGAACTCCAGTTTGAAGTTCTCATTCATCGCCTACAAGACGAATATAATCTCGAAGTGAAGTTGACTCGTCTATCATTCTCAGTGGCTCGTTGGCCACGTCTTGAGGGCAAAGCCTTGGATCAACTCAACGGTGGATTTACAATTTACCGCGATATGATCGATCAACCGGTGATCTTGCTAAACCAAGAGTGGGATTTGAACTGGGCGCAAAGAGAAAACCCTAAAGTGGAATTTGCGACATCTATTTCGCGAGCGAGATAGTATGAACCCATTAGAGATTGAACATCTAAAAAAATATTACGGAAATGCTGCAGCGGTGAAGGATGTAAGCTTCACCGTTCATCCAGCGGAAATCTTCGGTCTTTTGGGCCCGAACGGGGCTGGAAAGACGACCATCATTTCTACGGTCACCACCCTTGAAAAGCCCACCGAAGGAACCGTGAAGGTCTTCGGTGAAGATGTGACGAAAAATCCAATGTTTACAAAAAAACAGTTGGGTGTCGTTCATCAGGAAGTGATCAATTCGGGCTATTTCTCCGTCGAAGAAATTCTAGAATTTCAATCTGGCTACTATGGATTTCGTAAAAATACGGAACGCATTCATTTTCTTCTGAACAAATTAAGTCTTTTTGAACATCGTCATAAGAAAGTAAAACAGCTCTCGGGCGGCATGAAGCGCCGTTTGATGATTGCAAAAGCTTTGGTTCATAATCCAAAACTTTTGCTTTTGGATGAGCCTACAGCGGGCGTGGATATCAGTCTTCGTGAAACTCTGTGGGATTTCGTTCGAGACCTCAAAAAAGAGGGCATGAGCATTTTGCTGACAACACATTATTTGGAAGAAGCAGAAATGCTTTGTGATCGTGTTGGGATTATCAATCGTGGTCATATAGAAACTATTGGTAATACCAAGGCAATCATCAAGGACTTCACACAAAGAGAAGTTTCTTTAACTTTGAATCGTGAAATTACGGTTCCTAAAGAGTTGCTTCTTGAAAAACATGAAACAACTTACCGTATGCTGATCCCGCCAGGAAAAGCCATCGGCAGCATGCTTGCGGATCTGAGTGTAGAATCGCCGATGATTGTGGATATTCAAATCAAAGAGGGCAGTCTTGAAGAGGCCTTCTTACGCGTATTAAAAACCAAATCCGGAGAAACAAAATGAATTCAGGATTTGCAACTCTGTTCGAAAGAGAAATTAAACGCTTCATGAAGGTCGTGGTTCAAACGATTGTCACACCTTTTGTAAGTTCATTCTTATATCTTTTAGTATTTGGCGTGTCGTTGGGATCCCAAGTAAAAGTTCATGGCGATGTTCCGTATTTAGCATTCTTGGTTCCAGGCTTGATGATGATGGGGCTTATGAATAATGCTTTTCAGAACTCTTCGTCGTCGATTGTGTCGTCCAAGTTCTCCGGAGATCTCGAGGACATTCGTGTGGCTCCTATAACAAACCAACAAATCGTGTGGGCAATGAGTTTAGGCGGAGTGGTTCGCGGGGCTCTTGTCGCCGTGATTACATATTTGGTGGGTGCCTTGTTTTATTATTTCCAACAAGGTGAAGTTCTGCTGATCCAGCACCCGCTGATTTTACTTTATTTTATTGTAATGGGTGGTTTGATCTTCGGAATGATTGGTATCGGCGTGGCTTTTTGGGCGAACACTTTTGACCAGTTGAGCGCATTTAGTGCCTTTGTTCTTTTGCCATTAACATATTTAGGTGGGGTTTTTATCTCGATTGAGAGCTTACACCCGTTCTGGCAAGTGGTGGCGAAGCTGAATCCTCTACTATACCTTATTAATGGCCTTCGCTACGGGGTCTTGGGTGTCAGTGACGTGGACATCTCCTTGTCCGTTGTATTGAGCCTAATAGGGTTTGCGGGCTTTTACGGCGTTTCCCTGTGGAGTCTTCGCAAAGGTTCCTTCCAACGTTGGTAATAACCCCACGCATTAAAAAACATCGTTTGAACAATGGGTAGGATCTATATTAAGTCCTAACCTTTAGAGGAAAAAATGTTCGAGAATTTGTCTGATAAAATCATGGCGAGCCTTAAAAAGGTTCGTGGCCAAAATAAGATCACTGAAGCCAACGTGGAAGAGGTGATTAAGGAAATTCGTTTAAGTTTGCTCGAAGCAGACGTGAACTTCAAAGTAGTGAAGACTTTCATCGATAAGGTGAAGGCGAAAGCTTTGGGTCAGGACGTTCTTTCGAATATCAACCCGGGACAACAATTCGTAAAAATCGTCCACGACGAACTCGTCGAAGTTTTGGGTGGTGGTGCGGTTGATATCAATGTCCGAGAAAATCCAAGTGTGATTTTTTTGGTGGGTTTGCAAGGGGCTGGTAAAACCACGACCTCAGCAAAACTAAGCCTTTACATTCGCCAGAAACTTGGAAAAAAACCAGGTTTGGTTCCTGCTGATATCTATCGTCCAGCAGCGATTGACCAACTGCAAACTTTGGCAAAGGCCAATAATATTCCGTGTTTCCCAACTCAAGCGGGACAAAAACCGGAAGAAATTTTGGAGCAGGCAAAAAAATGGGCCCGCGACAATATGGTAGAAGTGGTGTTGGTCGATACCGCAGGTCGTTTGCAAATCGACGATCAGTTGATGACGGAATTGCAGAATTTAAAAAATATTTGGTCTCCGCAAGAAGTTCTGTTGGTGGCGGATGCGATGCTCGGGCAGCAGTCTGTGAATGTCGCAGAAGGTTTCCATCAGCGCTTGGGATTGACAGGTTTGATCCTGACGAAAGTAGACGGGGATGCGCGCGGTGGTGCGGCCCTTAGTATTCGTGAAGTCACAGGAATTCCGATAAAATTTTTGGGTGTGGGCGAGAAAGTTGCTGCCCTCGAAGTTTTCCATCCTGATCGTTTAGCATCACGTATTTTGGACATGGGTGACGTATTATCTCTCGTCGAAAAAGCTCAAGATGTCATTGATGAAAAGACTGCGCGCGAGAGTGCGAAGAAGATGGCCAAGAACGAGTTTGATCTCGAAGATTTCTTGACTCAAATTCAGCAACTCAAAAAGTTGGGTGGTCTCGAGGGACTTTTGAAGTTTTTACCAGGCATGGGCGAACTTTCGAAACAAATGAAGTCAATGGCTCCGCCGGATAAAGAAATGAAGAAGATCGAAGCCATTATTCGTTCGATGACCCCTCAAGAACGCAAAAACCATAAGATTTTAAATGCTTCGCGTCGGCAGCGTATTGCCAATGGAAGTGGCACCCAAGTGCAGGATGTGAACAAACTCGTAAAACAGTTTGAGGACGCGAAAAAGATGATGACGGGAATGATGAAAATGGGCCTCGGAAGAGGCGGCGGCGGAATGAAGTTTCCATTTTAGACTTGATCTCTTTTTGCAAAAAAGGTAGACCAGCCATCTTGTTATTGTTTTTTTTATAGAAGTTTGCTAAATATTTAGCTGTTTAAAAAAGTTGATTAAAGAGGATTACATGGCAGTTGTTATTCGTTTGGCTCGTACAGGTGCAAAACATACCCCTAAATATCGTATCACTGTGGCAGATTCTCGCCGCTATGTGACTGGTAAACACCTTGAAGTACTTGGTACTTACATTCCTACTCCAAAAGGCGCTGACCAAAAGGTCAAAATCGACATGGAGAAGTACAACGAGTGGGTTAAAAAAGGTGCTCAGCCTTCAGACCGCGTAAAACACGTGGTTAAGCTCGCTCAAGCTGCAAAATAATTTAAAAATACACCCCAGATCTCATTATGGGATCTGATGGAACGTTATTGCGGACACATGATGTGGAGGAACTCATGGAAAATCTAAAAGACCTCGTAGAATTCATGGCGAAATCTTTGGTTGATAAACCGGAGAGAGTTGAAGTCGACGAGATCCCTGGACAACAAACAACTTTGTTGGCTTTGAAAGTGGACAAAGAAGATTTGGGTAAAGTTATCGGCAAACAAGGTAAAACAGCAGCGGCAATGAGAACAATCATTCGCGCAGCTGGTACCAAGCTGAATAAACGTTATCACCTTGACATCGTTGAGTAGCACGTAAGTTTTTGCAGAACAAGGGATAGTAAAAAGGGGCCTAAAGCCCCTTTTTTATTTTAAAAAGATTTCGAAAATACTTTTCAAATATTGCGAGCACGCCGGTGTGCATGTCATTAAAGATGGCATGAACTGCGCTGCCCTTCGGGTCGAGGAAAATATGGAAATGAAGTTGGTTGGAAAAGTAAAAGATGCCCACGGTCTTCGTGGTGAGCTTTATATTTTGGTTTTTGCGGGCGAAGCCTCTTGGATCAAGAAACTAAAAAACTTTGAGTTGCGTTCACCGCGCACTGAAGAGTCTGTGGCTCACACCGTAGAAAAAATCAAACCTTTCAAGCAAGGTTTCATTTTAAAAACCCCTCTGTTAAACGATCGTAACGCTGCTGAAGCTGTCAAAGGTTTTGAGTTTCACATTCCTGCAGATATTTTTGTCTCTAAACCAGGCGAAACTATTTACCTCAATGAAATTCTAAACTTCGTGGTGAAGAACCCTGCTCAGGATACGATAGGAACAATCAAAGCATTCTCTTCGAATGGAGCTCAAGACCTCTTGGTAGTTGAAACTAAGAAGGGCAAAGTTGAAATTCCTTTTGTCGAAGCTTTCATTAAAAAAATCGATTTCAAGCATCAAAGTGTTGTGATGGATTTGCCAGAAGGCATTTTGGATCTTGAGAACCTGTAATGGCATTTCATTTCCAGGTGATCACGGTATTTCCTGAGATGATTCAAGCGGCGATGGCTGCGGGAGTTTTTTCTCAGGCGCAAAAAAGTTCACTTTTAGAGCTTTCTTGTATCAATCCACGTGAGTTCACTACGGATGTTCATCGTACGGTCGACGATCGGCCTTTCGGTGGTGGCGACGGAATGATTATGCTTCCAGAGCCTTTGCAAAAATCTATTGAAAAAGCCAAAGCTCAACAGCCAAAGGCAAAGGTGATCTATCTGTCACCTCAGGGAAAACCTTTAACGCATCAAAAGGCTCAGGCGCTCTCTCAAGAGTCTGGACTAGTTTTACTTTGCGGCCGCTATGGCGGGATTGATCAGCGAATTATCAATCAATTCGTCGACGAGGAACTCTCGACCGGAGATTACGTGATCTCGGGCGGGGAGCTTGCGGCGTGTGTGGTGATGGATGCGGTTTCTCGTTTTGTTCCGGGCGTATTGGGCCATAAAGATTCGGTGGATAAAGATAGCTTTGCCGAGGGGCTCTTGGAGCACCCGAATTACACGCGCCCACGCGAATATCAAGGCGAGAGCGTGCCAGAGGTTCTTTTTAGTGGGCACCATAAGAAAATTAACGAGTGGAAAGAACTTGTTTCCTACTTGGTGACTTTGCAAAAGCGTCCGGACTTGATTGATAAATCTAAGACGCAAAAGACCCTCAAAGAGGCTTATAAATATTGGCAGGGACTCAGTCCTCAGGAACGCGACACTCTGGGACTAAAAACTCTGAAAGATGAGGACTTCCATGGCTGAGACTCCATATGTTCCGCGATTGGCGATCGGCCTTTTGCATTATCCCATCATGGATAAGGAAAAAAACATTGTAGCTACGAATGTAACCAACTTTGATATCCATGATATTGCCCGGGCTGCTCGTATGTACGGGGTTGAAAACTACTACATTATCCACCCTATGAAAGAGCAGCTGATGTTTGTAGAGCGGGTTTTGGATCATTGGCGAACAGGGCAGGGTGCCAAGTTCAACCCCTCTCGCAGAAGGGCTTTAGAGCGTGTTAAAACCGCTGAGAGCTTTGAGGCAGCTATCAAAGATTGGGGTGCTGAAAACGTAATGACGGTGGCCACTCATGCGCGTCCGATTGAGGGCGTGGAAACTTTGAGCTTCCGCGGGCTTCGAGAGCGTATGTATGACCAAAAAAGGCCCTGTTTTCTGCTATTTGGGACTGGTTATGGGATGACGGAAGAGTTTATGAAGTCACTCACGGTGATTTTAGAGCCTATTAAAGGGGCTCCGCCAGATGATTTTCGTCATCTTTCTGTGAGATCTGCCGTAAGTATCTGTCTTGACCGCATCATGGGCTCGTGGTAACACCTTTCTTTACTTTTATATCCGTGGGGAAAAAAATGGCTAAAGCTGCAAAAAAAACGACTGCTAAAAAAGACGTTAAAGAAACAAACTTGGTTCGCCGTGTAACTAAAAGAGCTGCGAATAAAAACATCAATGCTTTCAAGTCTGGTGACACTGTTAACGTATACGTAAAAGTAAAAGAAGGCGAAAAAGAACGCGTTCAGCTTTACAAAGGCGTAGTAACTAAAATCCAAGGTAACGGCGTTGCAAGATCTTTCACAGTTCGTAAGATTTCTGCAGGCGTGGGCGTTGAAAGAACATTCCCATTTGTTAGCCCAGCTTTGGATCGCGTTGAGCTTGTAGCTCACGGTAAAGTACGTCGCTCTAAGTTGTACTTCTTGAGAGACCTTGATGGTAAAGCTGCTAAGATCACTTCTGAGCTTGCTTCTACCAAAGATCAAGCAGCTGCTGCTGAGTAATCGTAAAAATGAAATCTCTCGCCAATCACTTGGAACCTATTGATTGGCGAAAATTCTCTACCACCGACACCAATTACAAAATAATTGGTGTCGACGAAGTCGGTAGAGGTTGTCTTGCTGGCCCAGTCTATGCGGCCGCTGTCTCATTTAATTCTGACATTTTATCCGACCTAGTTACTGATTCGAAGCTTTTGTCCGAAAAGCGTCGCGAAGAACTTGCCAAAGAAATTATACAGCATCACCAGGTTGGTCTGGGTTTTGCCACTGTTGAAGAGATTGATGAAATCAATATTCTTCAAGCTTCTTTGTTAGCAATGAAGCGAGCGGTGGAAAAATTAGGCGCGACTTCAGGGCATTTACTCATCGACGGAAATAAAAAAATTCCGAATATGCCTGCGAAGTATCAACAGACCACGATCGTTAAAGGCGATCTTAGAGTGTCCCTGATTTCTGCAGCTTCGATTGTCGCGAAGGTGACTCGTGACCAACTCATGAAGGATTTGGCTTCTCAATATCCTCAGTATGGATTTGAAGCGCACAAAGGCTACTCTACAGTCACTCATAAAAACAGCATCGCCACACACGGCCCATGCATTGCCCATCGTAAGACCTTCTCAGGCGTTAAAGAGCACCTCTCTCTATAAAGCTCAGGCCCGTGGTGAATGGGCGGAAAATCGTGTTGCTGAACATTTTCAGCGAAAATCATTTCGTATTTTAAAATCTCGCTGGCGAACAACTTATGCTGAGATTGATCTTTTGGTGGAAAGTCCTCGTCAGGAAATTTGGATTCTCGAAGTCAAAACTCTAAGTACTTTTGACTTTTTGGATGTGCGAGTGTCGAGAAAACAAAAAGAACGATTGAAGCGAGCTCATTTGTTTGTACAAAGTAAGACACCAAAACCGGTTCGACTTGCTCTGGTATTTGTTGATAAGAAAGGGCAAGTCCTAGTCATCGAAGACTTTTAGGTCTTCCTGTTTTTTATGTTATGTGTTTTTAGAATCCGTAAAGATCCAATGTCTCTGGTGGAAGAGTAGGTTTTGGAACCCCGTCGAAGCTGAAGACAAAATCGAGGAATGTTTTCGTGTCACCACCAGTTGGTAAGTACTGAGTGATATTAATCATCCAACATTCACCGGGTGGTTTCAGCTGAGCGACGTAAGCCCAAGATTTGATTTTTTTACGGTTGTTATTCGCCCAGTTCGCATCATAGACGACTTTTCCCATCAAATTCAGCGGACCTGATGTAAAGCCAGCAGCAAAGGTATAATCTTCCACACGGCTACGGGCGATATCTTGAGCTTCCCTGTCGTATGTCTTCGTTAGTTGCAATTGGAAGAATTGGCCATAGTCGTTGCTGAGACGAATACGAGACGAGATATTTGTCACTTGTACGTCTGGAAGATAAGTCAGTGTCGTATAGGTTTGGAATTGGCGTAAACGCATATCAAGGACTGCATACAGATCTGACCATGGATCCCGCGTTGGATTTTTTAGATTCGCTTGATACGTATCGTACGACTGAAAGAGTTTAAAGTTTACGATCTGCAAATACTGAGGATTGTCGCCAAGCCACTTTTTCTGAGTCACTTTGTTAGTAAGAACAAACGTGATCAAGCCACGATCATAGACGCGATCGTGGTAATCAAACTGAATCCCGTAAGGACTCTCTGTTGCGGAATCTGTCAAAGTATCTGAGTAGTAGAAGGTGCCGTCAGGCTCACTCGCACTTCCGAAGAAGGGATGTTTCGCGTGATCTAGCCATGGAATTGCCGTCGCGATAATTTCTGGCTGGAAATCGTGTTTGTATTTGTCAGTTTTTGGGCCGCCCTCTGCATCTTCAAAAATACGACTGAGAGTGGTTTTCGCGCTGACTGTAGCGCGAGCGTATCTGCGAACATTGTGACGATCTTCTTCGATGTTAAACAGGTATTGTGTTTCGCGATATGAGATTGCTGGTAAAATATCAGCGTAGCCGCCCATCGTGAACGGACGATAAACTACTCCCGTTGCATCAAAGCGCTGGCCGGTTCTAATAAGATCTTCTGTTGGATTAAAGGTGCCGTCTTGGTTGAGTTTGCAGGTCGGGTCTTTGTCGTAATCGGGATTGCCACAAGTATTTGTAGGGAAGCGAACTGTTCCATTATTTGAAAGGTTATCAAATGACTGGCCCGCACGTGCAAAATTCATGTAATTTAAATGGTATGAGTAAAGAAATTGCGAGTTTGCAATTTTTTGTTGGGCTTGGGAAAAACGAATTTCGGGAAAGCGGTGAACGGCATTCGTGTTTGTGGCTAGCGGATTTGATTGCAGCATGTTGATGTAGTACGAAGAGTCTACGCTGAAATGCTGATCAAAACTGTTTTTAGTAAGTGAAAATCTGTTATCCATGGCTGGGTCGCCATGATTCAGAGTTTCTTCTGGGAAGTCTTTAGGATATTGCAAGTCGCTAGCGACATTGATTTGCGCACGCTGAGTGTACTCGCTGGGCATATCATAGTAGTGATCGTAACGTGCGAACCAACGATTGATGTCGGAACCTTTTTCCTCGGGAGTTTGGAAGGTTGTGACGCGAGAGTCATTCTTAAAAACACGGTCAACGATAAATGCCGTGTTGAGATTTCCGTAAGAAAGAGGGTTCAAGACGTATCGATACTCTGCGAGGGCTTTGAGGCCCCGTTTTTCGTAGTTGGTTAAAGTGAAAGTGGCGTCAGTACTGCGTGATATTGCCCAGAAATAGCTTTCAGAGATTGCAAGACCGCCGGCACCGTCGCCCAAGATACGCGGAGTTAAAAGACCTGTTTGGCGGTCACTTTTTAGCGGAACAATCAAATAGGGAAGCCAGAAGACGGGGACCGCATAAATTTTGAGGATTGAATTTTTGATATAGGCATAGCCACCGAGTTCGGCGCGGATATTGCTGCCAGAAAATCCCCAGGTCGCAGGACAGTTTGTACAAGTGGTGTAGTCAGCTTGAGTCACGTAGAATTCGTCTTCGCTGACTTTTTGCAAAACTGCGCCAGAAAAAACCACGGGGCCTGATTGCACAAAGCCGTTATAGATAATTCCGGTGTTGTTTTCGTAATCTAGGGTCGCTGCCGTGCCGCCAATAATGTTTTTCTGCGTAGATATTTCTACGTGTCCTGTGAGTTCTGCTTGGCGCGTGCGAAAATTGACCTTCGCTTTGTCGGCCTTGATGTGCTGATTCTGGAAGACAATCTGAACATTGCCTTCAAGCTCCATGGTTTCATTTTCGGTGTCACGGAAGCTGGAATCTGCGTTTAGAAGGACATCCTGAATTCTTGCAGATGATTGTGCGAAACTATTCCCTGAGAGTAGGAATCCCAAGGTAAAAAACATCGCTGCAAAAAACGCCCGTTGCCTAATCACTGCTGTCTGCCATCCACTAGCTGAAAACTCAGTCCATTATTGAGTTCAAGCCCAAATTCTAGGTGGTCTAGGGGGGATTGTCGAGGTTATTTCTAGTCTATCGCCCCCTATATTTGCGGACGTAATGTGCCGAAAAATTAGAAGTTATCGAAGGGATTTTCATGGAAGCGAAGTTCTATCAAGAAGGCGAAGTTACAGTCGTCGCGTTAAGTGGTCGTCTTTGTATCGAAAAAACACCGGCGTTCAGAACTGCGTGTTTACAAAGTTTAAAAGGAAAAAAAGTGGTTTTCTGCATGAAGGATTTGAACTTCGTAGGTTCAACCGGCATTCAGAGCTTTTTTCAAACCATTCGTGAATTCAATCAATCTAAGCACTTTACAGCGAAGATTTCAGATTTGAAGCCAGATTTTTATAGATTATTGTCATTTGGTGGCGCAGCAGATCTAGAAATCTGCGAAAATATGGCGGGAGCCCTGACGAGTTTTCAGGTTCCCACCCTCAATATTGCTTAAGAATTTTGCTGAGATCTCAGCTCATTCACTTTTTGGCTTAAATCCACATTGAGTCTTTCCAAAGATTGCATTGCGGTTTTAAGCTTTTCTGCTTCTTCAACTTTTGCATTCCACATGTAGCGGAGACTGTCCAATTGCTCGTTCAGGTCCTGCTTTTCTTTTTGCAAAGTTTTGATTTGTGCTTCATTGCTAAGGGCCAATTCCTGAAGGTCTCCGTGCTCAATTTCAAAGCGCTTATTGGCGCGATGAAGCTCTGAGTTTTTATCCTGAAGACGCACAACTTCTTGCTCCATGCGAGCCTTGTACTCTTCTTTAGAACGTAGGAGTTCTACAACTTGATTTTCAAGCTCATCTTGTTTTTCAAGGGCTTTATTGAGCTTAATAGATTTAACTTCAAGCTCACTATTCATTTCATTCAGGTGAGCGATCTCGCTACTTTGGTTCTCGATCTGCTGCTCGTAGAACTGGATCAGCTCTTGGCTTTTCTTCTCGTGAAGCTCAATTTGCATACGAGAAGCTTTTGCCACTTCTGTGATCTGGTAGCGAAGATCGCTAAGCTGTGCATCCGCACGCGAGTTTTCGCGAGTCAGTTGCTGATTTTTTTCTTCGAGACCACGAGAGTATTCTTTCAGCTGGTGAATGTAAGGCTTCACCTGAGTTTTAATGCGGTCGTGATACTTGCGGTAGCGCTCGACTTCATTTGCGAGTTTTTCTACCTTTACCTGGAAAGCGAGAGCCTTTTCCTGGTGAATTTCTTTTTCTTTTTCAGCCTGGTTAAGCTTGTTTTTCCAGAGACTGTCTTTTTCTTTGTAGATGAGAACTTGATCGGCCACGGCTGTCTGGGAGAGGCGAGCTCTTTGTGCATCATCACTGAGCTTTTGATTTTCATTCTCAAACAAGGCCAAGCGACGCAACGCCACCTTAAGGCGAGTCATCAAGTCTTCGTTTTGAGAAATCAAATTCTCAACCGTGGTCGATTTTAAAATATCTTTGGGAAGATGTGAGTAGTTAAACGCCGCAGGCATTTCATCCGGTAGGGGAATGTTTTCCACCGTGCGATGAATAGCAGCCCGTGCTTCGGGTTTTGAATTTGAGGTTTCTTCCTCGAAACCTAAATTCTGTAACTTAATATTCTGAAAAGACTCAATGTCCATAGAAGCTCCTCCATGAGATCCAGGGCAGTCCTAAGTTTAGTTTCTCAAAATGTTGAAGAAACTGTCAAAACTTTAGGCTGGCCGGGGGATGGAACTGGACTTAAGAAGAGTGGCTTAAGGTCTTGAAAAATAAGCCGAAAAGTACCTGGTATGGCTATAGTTCTGCATGAGAATAAGCAAAAAGAAGAAGAGAAGCTGTTTAGCGACACGGGGATCGAGCATACCGATTTAGGGAAGCCGGATACTTTGCGCTATAAGGTTCTTACTATGGTCTTAGATGAACGTTACGACAGTGCAATCCAAGAGTTGAAAGAATTCATGGATTCTCCTTCCGAATACCCAGATTTCAAAAGTCGCGTCAGTCGATTTGTAAATCACAGCGTGGATTTAATTTATGCGATCAAAGCAAAGAGAAGTTTCCCTGGGATTTCTTCTTTAACTCGCGCGAAGCAACAAGAGCTTCGTGAAAAGTTTAAAGAACACCTTCAAGAACTTCAGTATTCCATTAAAAAGATTGAGAAAAACCAAACTGATCTGCGGGTTACGGATGCGCGCTCTACGATTTATGTAGTGAGAGCGACGTGGTATTCCATCGTCGCTGTGTCTATTTTAGGTTTTTTCTTAGAAGTAACAGGCGGTCTTGCTCTGACGAGTGTCATCGTCGTAGATGACCTCTTCACTCGAGTTTCCGACTGGCTGCTGCGCTTCGCAAATCTTTAAGAATTACTTCTTAATATTTCTGTAAACACTCTCAAGTACTGGAAGAAATTGTCCTCCAGGTAGGTTTCTTCCGTTTAAGAAAACAGACGGAGTTCCTGCGATTTGAGCCTTTTCGCCCTCTGCTGCCATCTTTTTCACGGCTTCGTGGGTTTCCTCGCTGTTCATGCAAGTCTTCACCTGAGCGCAATCTGCTCCGGTGGTTTTGCAAATTCCTTCAAGGATTTGATCCATAGGTTTTGAGAAAAACTCTTCTTGGTTGTCGAAGATGTAGTTGTGAGCAGCCCAGCCCTTTTGGTTTACTTTTTCAGAACAATAAACGGCGTAACTAAGATCGCAACGTTTGCCATCGCCTCTGTGGGTCACGGCACTATTGCAGGCGCCATCTAGCGGGAAGTTTTTGAAGATCAGTTTCACGTCTGGGTGGGACTTTGCAAAAGCGTGAAGAGCTGGGTAAGCCGCTTTACAGTGAGAGCAGAGGAAATCTGCAAACTCAACGATGGTTACCTTGGCCTCGCCTTGTCCGCTTTGGTATTGCAGGCCATTTTGTAAATCAAAATTTTGTTCTGGAGAAGCCTGCCAAGCAGAGAAGCTGCTATCCGCGGTTCTTTTGAGTTCTTGGTACCCGTAACTATCCAAGGTCATGCCATTTACAAGTAAGGCTAAAATAGGAACGCTGATCAGCGTTCCCAAGATCCACTTTTCAGAAGTGAACATGTCTTGGATATCGCCGCCAATGTAGCTAAGGTTCGGGCGGAAAGCCATCCAAAGAAGAATCCAGGTAACAATCGAGAGACCATAGGTCGCCATGCAGAACGGGCAGGCGCTTTTGAGGACGAGGAGTGAAATTCCGCCCATGACCAGGGATACTAAGAGAACAAAGCTTGAGAAGTAGAATGTGTAGCGCTCTGTGCGCTCAGAGTTCTCGGTCATGTTGTAACGGGTAAGAATCAAGAATACGAGAATAAGGCCATTGAAGAAGGCGCCCAAAAGAGCCATCGGGATGCCAAAAAGCTCTGCGTAGGGGCTAGAAGCTGCAGTGTCGCAGTTTAATTTTTCGCTAACGTTGCAGACGCTGGAAGCTGTGCTTGTTCCTAACTTAAGGTCAATGTGGTGCTTGTTGAGGTACAAGTGAATGCCGATAGCAGCAACTGTAAAGATAATCGCAAGTAGAACGAGGGTCTTTTTTTGAGCTGTATTTTTCATGTTTTCGATTAGAACCCAGAATCCTGCTTGAAATCAATGGCTTTTATGCAAAAATAAATTCTCGCGTTGGAGTGAATGTTGACTGAGTTGTCGAGGGATTTACAGAATTGGATTCGCATCCGTAAAGAGCTTTATCGCCAAATGGAGGCTCAGGTACAAATTCGCCTCGGCGGCGAAGATAAAGAACTCGCGAAGTACCGTAAAGAATATGATAAAGAATTTAGCAAAAAATGGCGTGCTTCGACCCGCGACGAACTCTATCATCGGTTAGAATTTTCTCGTTTAGTTCTCATGGGCGATTTTCACGCCCTTCAGCAATCCCAAAAGACCCACTGGCGGGTGCTTAAAAACTTTATAACAAACCGTCCTATTGTTTTGGCTTTGGAATGTTTCGAGGCCGAAGATCAGGGGGCCATTGATAAATTTATGGCTGGCAAAACTTCCGAACGGGAGTTTTTAAAGTCCATTGAGTGGTCTAAAAAATGGGGGTTCCCATGGGACTATTTGCGCCCCCTAATCCGTTGGGCTCAAAATAAAAAGATTCCCGTTTATGGCATTAATCGTAGCATCAAGAAAAGAACAGCCGCAGGGCTTAAAAACCGCGATCGTTTTGCAGCACAAAAACTGCACACAATCTTGACCAAACATCCAGAGGCCATTGTTTTTGCTATCTATGGGGATTTGCATTTAGCGCAAAATCATATCCCGGCAGAGCTGATTAAAATCGCAGGCCCCGCGTTCCGAAAAAAAATATTTAGAATTTTTCAAAATTCCGAGAAGATCTATTTCCAGATTTTGGAAAGAGAGCTGGAAAACAGCGTCGATGTCGTAGAGCTTTCGCAAAATGCTTTTTGTCTTCTGAATGTGCCTCCGTGGGTGAAGTGGCAGAATTATCTAATGTATCTCGAGCACACCTATGATTTGGGCTTGGATGAATACGACGATGCGATCGATTATACGGATCACATCAGTAGCTACGTCAAAATTATATCTGAAGAACTCGGAAAGCCTTTGTCCTGCGACGATCTTTCAGTATACACCGCTCAAGATCAGCAGCTCTGGGCGAAGCTTCATGAGCACTTCAATACCAAAGAGCTTAAATGGTTGCAGACCCTCATTGAAGAGGGGAATTCGTTTTATTTGCCAAACCTGGGGATAGGCTATCTAGCCCGTCCTACAGTAAACCATGCGGCGACTCTGGCTGCGAAATACGTGCACGCCAAATGGAGCGGGAATACAGATAACTTTTTTGATATGCCCAAGGATTTTCTGCGGCAAATATGGATCGAAGGTATTGCGTATTTTGGTTCTAAGATTATTAATCATAAACGAAAAACAGACACCGTTATGGATATTCGAGCGACCTTATCCTCTCGAGGAGCGGTCGGTACTCAGAAAGAGCCCATGGTTCTGGCGTTGTCGCAAAAGATGCATGAATTGATGGCGATCGCAAATCGCCCTCAGATGAAAGCAGTGCTTCAGCCCAAAAAGAAAAGCAGCTATCTGCTGGCGAGTATTTTGTTGGGAGGCATGATGGGTGAGCGCTTGTACACAGCCTATCGTAAGGGGATTTTATCGAAACCAACCCTCATGAGCTTTCTTCGTAAGTCGTTGGCTGAGGAGAAGTTCAATGTGGCTTATTACGAAATGATGGAAATTATAGAATCTCTGCCGGCTCCATTCCGTAGTAAAAAGGAGAAAATGTGAGTTCATGGTATTTTAATAAAAATCTAAAACCTCAAGGGCCTTTGGATTTTGATGAAATGAAGAGAAAAATCATGAGAGGAGAGATCAGTCCCACGGATCTCATCATGAAAGAGGGCGAGAACTCATGGCAGCAGGCAATGGAGTGGCGAGACTTCCCGCAGGAGCTTTTCCCTGCGTTTCAAAAAAATTACTTCAAGAAATCAGACGCTCAAGAAAAAGAGTGGATTCTTTTAGTGTTTAGCGCCGCTAATCCAGAGGGATCTCAAGAGGGGCCCTATTCGGTAGTGGATATTCAAAATATGATTGTGGAGCGGAAAATTAGCATTGAGGACTATGTGTGGAGAAGCGGGCTTACGGGTTGGGTTCAGGTCAAGGACCGCGCAGAGTTCGCGGTGCCGCCTACTTCACTTGATCTTTAAATTCTTTACCTGGCTTAAAGCGGGGAACGCGGCTTTGCGGGATTTGTACGCTAGCCCCTGTTTTAGGGTTGCGGCCAGAGCGGGCTTTGCGGTTGGTGCGAGAAAAGCTGCCAAAACCTACGAGCTTAACCTCATCACCTTTAGAAACGGCCTTTTGAATAACCTCTAAAGTGGCATCTAAAATGGCTTCAGATTGCAGCTTGGTCGTCTGAGTTAGTTCTGCGACTTTTTCAATGAGTTGTGCCTTATTCATAGGGAGCCATTGATACTCAAAATACCGAGAGCTGTCACCGGATTTACATTGGAAATGACGCGGAATTTTGGTAGTTTTTTGGCATGATTCAAACTGCCAAAACCCAGATTGCTAATCTTTTAAATCCGTTGACGCAACTTCCAGTGGAAGACCTGCAAAAAACGCTTGAAAAACCAAAACAATTTGAACACGGACATATCGCTTTTCCTGTTTTTGCTTTGGCAAAAACTCTGCGCTCAGCTCCGCCACAAATTGCGGCGGACCTTGCGCAAAAAGTGCAAGTGAAAATGCAAGATGGAAGTCTTCCTTTTTTGGAGAAAGTACAGCCGGCCGGTGGCTTTCTGAATTTCACTTTTAAAGACGCCTATCTGCAGAAAATTCTTTTTGAAGGTTTGCAGAAATCAAATGTAGGATTTTCTGGCATTGGAAAAGACAAAACTGTGGTCATTGATTACGCGTCTCCGAACGTCGCAAAACCTATGCACGTAGGACATCTACGCGCGGCCATGGTCGGACAAGCTATTCGCAATCTGGCGGGGTCGCAAGGGTACAAAGTTATTGGCGTGAATCACTTAGGAGACTGGGGAAGTCAGTTCGGGAAATTGGCTTGGGCCTACCAGGAGTGGGGAAAAGACTACACCTTTGCAAATCCAATGGATGACATGGTGAAACTCTATGTGCGTTTCCACGACGAGGCAGAGAAAAATCCGAATCTCGAGTTAGAAGCAGCCGCAACGTTCAAACGTCTTGAAAATGGCGACGCCGAAATTAAAAAAATCTGGCAGATGATCGTGGAGTTTTCTTTGAAAGACTATGATCGTTTGTTGAATGGTCTTTTAAAAGTAAAGCACGATGCCGTTTTAGGAGAATCCTTCTATACCGACAAAATGGACGCTGTGATTGATCTTTTGAAAAAGAAAAACCTTTTGAAAGAGAGTGAAGGAGCCCAAGTTGTTTTCTTCGATGAAAAAGAAAACATGCCTCCATGTATTATTAAGAAAAGCGATGGGGCTTCCATTTACGCAACTCGTGATTTGGCAACGGCAATTTATCGCCATGACGTCATGAAGGGCGATGAATTGCTTTATGTTGTGGGGCAGGATCAAACATTGCACTTCCGTCAGGTCTTTAAGGTCCTTGAACTAATGGGCTTTGAGTGGGCGAAGACCTGTCATCATATTTCCTTTGGTCTTTATCGCTTTAAAGAAGGCAAGATGTCGACTCGTGCAGGTCGTGTGGTGCTTTTTGAAGACGTAATCACGCAGGCCATCGAGCTTGTGAGCAAGATGATTGCAGAGAAAAATCCGAATCTTGAAAACAAAGAGACTGTTGCAAGGCAAGTGGCTTTAGGTGCCGTGATTTTCAATGACTTGGTCAACGATCGAGTTAAAAACGTCGAGTTCGACTGGGATCGTATCTTGAGCGTTGAAGGTGATAGCGGTCCTTATGTTCAATACACCGTGGTTCGTTGTCGCAGTATTTTGCGCAAATACGGTAAAGCGCTTCCGGCGCAGCCAAGTATGGATCTGAGCATGGAAGAAGAGCGTAAACTTGTTTTCCAGCTGATGCAGTTTGAAGACATCTTAACCGCGTCTTACAAACAATTTAAGCCGAACATCTTGGCGCAGTATCTGCTCGAAGTTTGTGGAAGCTTCAGTCATTTCTATCATAAATGCCGCATTTTAGGTGAGGCTCCAGAAGTAGAGTCTTCTCGTATCGCGATGATTGTTGCGACCGAGAGAATTCTTGTGCAAGGGCTTAAGATTCTAAATATCGAAGCTCCTGAGGCTATGTAATGAAACGTGTGTTTTTGCTTTTTGTGCCCTTGATGTTTTCGCAAGTAGTACTTGCGGAAGTTATCAAGGGCGAGCTTTTTGAGCAAAAAACGCATTTCGGTAAAAAGCTTTATGACCTTGTGATTGATGTTCAGAAAAAAGAAGGACTTACTCAGACCTTTGTTTCTTACAAGGATCTTCAAGGCAACGTCGTTGTCCAAGAAAATGGAACCTTTAAAGGTGATGAACTCATCTCTTTAGATATTGATCAAAAGCAAACTCAAGAAAAGGGCTTCATTCAGGTCGAGGGAGATCAGGTTCTTTTTACCTATGAAAAAGATGGTAAGAAAAAGACTGATAAAGAAAAACTTCGAAAACCTCTTTTGTCTCAGGCCAATTTTAATACTTACGTCGCCAATCATTGGGATGAGATTGTTCGTCCTGAGGGTGTGGAAGTTCGGTTTGCAGTTTGGTTTCGTCTTGAAACAGTGGGATTCAAGATTTTCAAGGTCGGTGAGCGACAAAAAGATGGACAGAAGTGGGTCCACTTGCGGATGAAACCAAGCAATATGGTGATTGCAGCACTCGTTGATCCACTAGAACTTTGGTACGAAGAAAGCAGTCGCCACCTTATGGAAATGTCAGGACGCGTTTCTCCGAAAACGAAGAGTGGAGATTCGTTTATGGATCTTGATTGTGACGTTCGCTATACTTTCCCGAATTCATCAAAATAAAACAACATTTAGAGTTTCTCATTCTGAGACGATAGTTGCTGACATCTCATTGTCTCAAATCATGTTTATCGCATAGACGTGTTCAAAAACTTTGACAGCTGTTGGGACCCTAAACACCTGAAAAGAGGTTCAACAGTGCTTGGACCCCGAATTGCAGTGTAATTACCTTGTGAGGGGGAACTCATGAAAAGATCCATACTGTTGTTCGTAGGCGCATTAATGGTCGTGATGTTTCAAAACTGCGCACAGAACGTAAATTTTAAGCCTGAAGATGCTGGCGTTGCTTTAGGAGCAAACACTGGCAGTGGGGATTTAGGTTCCGACAGTAATTCGGACTCCAACTCAAATGATAATGGCGGAGATAATAACGCTGGTAACGATTCGTCTCAACCTGCGGCTACTCCGATTCCAAATATTCCTGAATACACTGAATCTTTCAAAGTAAGCTTTAGCAGCGAGAGCGCACCCCTTGATATGATGTGGGTGATTGATAACTCGGGCTCTATGGCGAAAGAGGCAGAAGCAGTTCGCAAGAACTTCGATGCATTCTTAACGGCACTTAATAAAACAACTAATTTCAGACTTTTGTTAGTCAGTCTTCAAAGCAATTCTGGTTACGGCGTCATGATTCCTAGTAGTTTTGATCCAAGCACTCATAAGCAAATCAACCAAGAAGTGGGTTCAACAAACGGCCCATCACTTCTGATTAGTAAACTTAAGACTTTGCCTCAAGGTTACTTCCGTACAGACTCTAAGAAAATTGTTGTGTTTGTAACGGACGATAACTCTTCACTGTCATCAGCTGATTTTACAAAGAGTATTTTGGCTAATAATATGTGGAACTCTCAAGATGTGAGCGTATCTTCCTTCATTGGAATCGATGCGGCGACAAGCCCTTGTATGGCAAAGGAAGGGAAAGTTTATAAGGAACTCGCATCGCAAACAGCTGGTCGTACTTACAATATCTGTATGGCTGACTGGAGTGCTGCATTTAATGACCTTCTCAATTCATCTGTTTCAAAAGCAGTTCGCCGCTTTGCAATTCCTACTGAAGCCGCTTCTATTAAGAAGGTTTTGGAAGTAAAAGTAGACGGTGTTGTGCTTGCAAGCAACCTTTACTCATTCGAAGCTAAGGCTGTAACACTTTCGGATTCAGTCAGTTTGTCTGAGAACTCTCAAGTTTTGATCCGCTATCAATAATATTTAAAGCGTCCTTTAAACCTTGCGCCTCCAGCCGTTGGGCTGGGTTTTTCAGAGACAGTCTCGAAATGAGACTGTCTCAACTTATTTCGGGATACGCCGATAAGCACCCTATGAGAAGAGTATCTAATTCTTTATTCCTCATTATTTGTTTGAGTATCACGGTTGGCCTTCTGTGGGGTTACAACGAATTTACAAATTACTTCAATCAAGGAAAAGAATATCAGGTGCAAGTGCGCCAGCTTCAACATCGTATCGAGAAGGAAGAGTTTAAAAATGCTCTTCTTCGTAATCAGCTGAGCGACTTCCAGCAAAGTGTTGCGGCGGTTTTGCCATCTAATTCTGCACTGAGAACTCAATTGGCAAGCTATGAAGTTAGAAACTTTGCAAGTGGACTTCGCGTGCCAGCGAGTGAATCGCAAATGGACCTCTCTGGGGTTATCTTTGAAAAGGGTAAAAAGCTTTTTAAAGATCAAAAGTACGAAAAGTCCATCAAGGAATTCCGTCGTGTTTTGGATGCCTATCCTCTTTCTCGTTACAAAGTGGAAAGTCACTTCTTCATGGCAGAGGCCTTCTTCTTGCAAAAAGACTATAAGAGCAGTCTTGATCTGATTGATCAAATGGTTCAACAGTATCCGGACAATGACCTTACAGGCTATGTAATGCTTCGTATGGGCCAAATTAGCGAGCTAAACAACCGTCTTGAGGAAGCTTCTGAAGTTTACAAGACGGTCCAGTTGAACTTCAAAAACGATCAGCTGCGCGCTCAGGCGCATAAGCTTGCTGAGGGAGTTCAGGTCGAGTGATGAAAAAGTTCGCGCACTTGTTGTTATTTCTGGCGGCGTTTCAAGTAGAGGTTCGAGTTCGTGCCTCTGAATCTACAGCAGTTTCTTTTCCTGAAAATTGTATCGGCAAAAGCATTCCTTGTTCATTCAAAGTGACTGAGGATAAGTGGTCTTATGAAGCGGGTGCCATAAAATTGCGCGCGCCAATGAATACTATTTTGACAGAAAATTCAAAAACCAGGGACTGGACTGTCGTAGAAGGCAGTCTTTGGGTGCAAAATGCTCCGTCTGTCAGAGTAAAAACCGTTTCTGCAGAAGTAGAAGCGAGTAGTGGTCAGTACTGGGTTTTTGCAGAAAAAAACCGCACGGTGTTTCGTAATATCAGTTCAAAACTTGTAGTTACCTTCAAAGATCAAAGTAAAATGGAAATTCCTAGAGGCTTTGAAATTTGGGTGGGCAGCGTAAACTCCGAAGCGAAAGTGGAGCATGGAATGGTGGAGCCAATCGACCTCAAGCAACACTTGAAGTCTTGGTTTGCGCTTTATCCAGGGACTCGCCAACAGTTCGTTTCTGAAGTTCAAGACCTGAAAGACCAATGGGCAGACCTAATCGAAGAAAGCGGCGACATTTATAAAAAAGTTGCCGAAAGAAAGATGGCTGCTCTAGACGAGGAAAAGCGCAAGCAGCTTGAAGTTCAGAAGAAAAAAGACGACGATCGCCGCCAGTTGCGTGAACGTTTTCATAAGCGCGTTTTTGAATACTAAAATCCCGACCTTTGTTGGGCCACTAAAGTCCTGTTTTCCAATCCAAAATAACGCCTAGAGATCCTTAAAATCAGCTTTGTGATAGGCTTAAATTAGCATTTTGTAAGCTTATTTCTCAAGGAGGACAGGGATGTCCAGTGTTGGTGGAGCATCAGATAGCAAGCGTCAGGATGATCGCGTTCGTAAAACTCGCGAAGATTATGAGAGTCGCGAGGCCGAAAATCAAAAACGACAAAAAGCTGAAATGGAACATTTGAACAAAAAGCATTACGCGGAAATCAATCGTATTACTGCGGATTTCGATCGGGAAATGGATGAGTTGAAAAGCCATTACCGCCAAAACTTGAATGAACGTGATCAATCCAACATCCGTAAAGTAGATGAAGTCCGAAATCTGTACAAAGAACAACTTCGCAAAAAAACTGAAGAAAACGACGGCGATCGTCGCCAGATGAGAAATGCGTTTAATGGCGCGATTCAGAAGCAGAAGAGCATCAGCGAAATGCAAAAAGACAATCTTATCGAGAATCACCAGTCTGAAATTAATCAGCAAGGTGAAAAGTTTCAGGAAATGAGCTTGCGCAATCGTCAGGAGCTTAAAGAGAGTTTAGGTGACCACGATCAGAAGTTGAAGGATGCGCATGGAAGAGAAATGAACGCGACGATCAAAGATCGTGACACTCAGCTTGGCAATAAAGACCGCGACAATAAAGAACTGCGTAAAGCCTATGAAGGAAAACTAAATGCCGAACGTCGGCAGCGCGAGGCTGAATCTTCACGTTGGAATCAAAAGTACAAAGATACAGTGGCGAATAATAACGAGGAAAAAACGGACACCATGCGTACCCAGGGATTTGTCTTAAGGGGCGAGCTGGATGAGTTGAACAGAAAGTACAATAATGCCATCAATAAAAAGTACGAACAATTAGACGATGCTAACCAAGAGTTGCGTGATTCTGTGAATGATCGACTGAATGGACAGGTTCGTTCAAAACAAAGTCAAATTGAACGTTTGAGTAGTAAATTGAATCACGAAATGATCAACAACGAGCGCTTAAGAAATATTGAGCGCCGCGATTTGCAAAGTAAACACGTTGAACAGGTAGACCTTCTTGAAAGACAAAAAGAAGGTGCTGTTGAGAATATGAAAGCGCTTAACAATAAACGCATTGGTGAGATGGTTGATCATACCAATAAGAGTCTGAGAAATTCCAATCGTGATCATAAGAGTGAGATGGATTTGACGACTCAGCGAAATCGTCAGGATCGAGAGATGCTCGTGCAACAGCAAAAGGATGCGGTTGAACAGATTTCCGGAACAGCCGAAAGCCGTGTTAAGAAAATCACAAAGCTTTCGCGCGACAATCAGGAAGCCTATAGTAAATATTTTGATAGTTCTCTAGATCAGATGAAGGACAACTATTCAGAGCGTATCACGGAGCAGCGTGATCGTAATACCGATGACATGGTTCGTTTGAACAAGGCGATGAGTGATCGCTTCCGCGGTATGGAAAAAAATTACGGTCAAAGAATGGAAGCCCTGACAAGTACATACGAGAGTAAAATCAATCAGATGAACGAAAATCATCAGAAAGAACTCAAACGTATTGAATCGTATTATGCTCAGAGAATGAACAACAAAGATAAGGAAGTGAAGCAGTCACAAGGCAGTCTTGAGATGAAGTATGAGGCAAAGATTGCGCAGATGAACGAAGCTCATCAAGATCAACTTGATAGAATGAGTAGACGTCATCAGGAAGACATGCAAAACTTATCAACAAGAATGAGCAACTATAGCAAAAAGGCATAATCTTCATGTTAGCAGATCGCAGAGCCAAGATCGTAGCCACCATAGGTCCCGCAACTCAAGATGAGGCTTCTCTCGAGAAGGCCATCAAGGCGGGGCTGAATGTCGCCCGCTTAAACTTTAGCCACGGAAGTCACGAAGACCACCTGAAGGTCATTCAAACAGTAAGAAAACTTTCGAAGTCGCTCTTGGCTCCGGTCACTTTGCTTCAGGATTTGCAGGGGCCGAAAATTCGTGTCGGTAAATTTGAAAATGGTTCCATTACAATCAAAAAAGGTCAGCGCTTAATCATCACGACGGATGAAGTCCTCGGTAAAGACGGACTCATTCCAAGTGACTTTAAAGAGCTTCCACAATCAGTCCAAGTAGGAACCAAAATTCTATTGGATGACGGCCTTCTAGAACTGAAAGTTCTAGCGGTGCGCGGGCACGAAGTAGATGTAGAAGTTGTGTTTGGTGGTGTTCTTAAAAACCGCAAAGGGATGAACTTACCAGGAGCAAATCTTCCAGTTGAATGTATGACTGAAAAAGATTTAGAAGACTTAGAGTTCGGTCTTGCTAATGGTGTTGATTATGTTGCATTGAGTTTCGTGCGTCATCCGCGCGACATTCGTAAACTTCGCGAAATTATTGAAAAAAGAAACTCTAGCGCAAAAATCTGCGCAAAGATTGAAATGGTAGAGGCGCTTGAGAACCTCGAAGAAATCGCGCGTCTAAGTGATTCGGTGATGGTAGCTCGTGGAGATTTGGCAGTCGAAGTCGGGCAGACTCTTTTGCCTGGTATTCAAAAGAAGATCATCCATCTTTGTAATCAGTTGCGTAAGCCGGTGATAACGGCAACTCAGATGTTAGATAGCATGGTGGAAAATCCTCGTCCGACAAGAGCGGAGATTACTGACGTCGCAAACGCGGTTTTGGATGGTTCAGATGCTTTGATGTTGTCGGCAGAGTCCGCAAGTGGAAAGCATCCGTTCTTGGCAATTCGCACGATGCATGAAATTATTCTTGAAGTCGAAAGAACTGAAGAGAAGTATTACAAGATCTCATTAGAAAATGAATTCCTAAGTCCTCCAGCGGCCATTGCAGCGAGTGCCAGCTTGTCAGCCTTGAAGCTGAATGCGAGCGCTATTGTGTGTTTAACGACGTCTGGTAAGACGGCAAACATCATCGCCAGTTATCGCCCTAAGGCCCGCATTATTGCGGTGACAGAGCGTATAGACGTGTTGAATACGCTTGAGCTGACGTGGGGGATTCAAACCCTGACGATTAAGCCTTATAAGACGATGGAAGATATTCTTGAGCAGGTGGATCGTTTATTGGTTCAATATGGCCTTGCGAAGACCGGAGACCGCGTGATTTTCACTCTTGGTCAGCCGATCTCAGATGGTGCAAAGACCAATGCGCTCTTCTTGCATATCGTGGGTGCTGAAACTCAGACTCGCGTGAAAGACGACAGCTTGCCGCTGCGTTGTCAGAACGAAGCTGCGTTGAACTGGTCTTAAGCATCTCGCGCTAAAATCCCAAATTGAAACACCTATAATCAGACTTCACTCAATAATCTACGATAGAGAGTGAAGTCCTTTAGTCGTTTGACCAAAGAGCCGTTGATATAAATATGAAGAAATTTATATTGTGTATCATAATTTTTGGTCGCAGCGCTATGGCAGCGTGGACCCCAAATACCGAAGCTGGCGTGATTATCGATCGAGTGGACATGACAATGGATGTGAAGGCCGATGGCACTCACGTCGAAGAGGAAGAGCGACAATACACAGCGAAGAATGAAAGCGGACGTAACAAGCTCGCATTGGAGTCTCTGACATTTTTGCCAGAGATGTCGAAGATAGAAGTTCTTAAGGCGGTATCTATCACTGACGGAGTTGAAACCGCGGTAGATTTAAAAACTATTCACGAGCGAAGTGCTGCTGGGCCTAAAGAAGGCATCACTGGTGTGAAAGAACTCGTCATTCCATTTACAAACTTAAAAATCGGTTCCTCCATCAAATACCGAATCAGAACTACCACTTTGAAGCCTCTGTATCCCGGTGTTTTTGCGATGCAATTTATGTATGGTGCCCAAGGCCCAGAGATGGCTGGAGTTGTAAAACTTCGTTCTGAGAAAAAGTTAGAGTATGCAGTTCGTGACAAAGACAAAGCTTTGAAGATTGAAGAAGGAAAAGAAAAAGAGCTTTATACGCTTACCATTACGCAGGTGAAACCAGCGAATAAGACTCTAAAAGACGAGCGTCTTCCGATGCTCTCGCATGATTCGTTTCCGCAGGTGCAAGTTACAACTGTCAAAAACTGGCAAGAGTTTTCAGGCTTGATTGCGGATAAATATGAAGCTCGCCTTCAGGAAGAATTGCCTCCGGTCTTTAAAGCCATCGTTGATAAAGCCGCTCTCAAGAAAGACGTTTACGAGAAAATCGACACTGTGACCTCAGAGCTTGCAACAATCATGACATACTCGGGGAACTGGACGACTTTGGAAAAAATGTTTTTCCCCCGTGGACATAAAGAAGTTGCGGGCTCTAAAACCGGAGATTGCAAAGACTTTGCGACGTCAACAGCCGCAATGCTCAGAAAACTGGGTATCAGCGCCAACGTCGCTTTAGTTGGACGGAAAAGTCCTTATGATCCTGGCCAAGTGATACAAACGACGGCTCTGAAAGAAGAGCTCGCAATGCCATCTTTATTTAACCACGCCATTGTGCGTGTGGAGCTACCTGCGAAGAAGGTCCTCTGGGTGGATCCGACAAATGCGGTTAGCAACTCGCGGTTTTCCAATTCTGATATTGCTGGTTCTGCCGCTTTGAATGTTGCGAAGTCGACAATAGCCATCGAGAAAGTGCCATATTCTGGTGTCGAGGACTCCGTTGTTAAAGTTGATAAAAAGTTGAAACTCAGCGCTGACGAAAAAGGCGAGAGTGAAGGTTCTATTTCAATGACCGGCTTTTTTGCTGTGAGTGTCATGGATACGGCCTTTAGAGAAGGGGCAAAGAAAGCCAATCAAAATGTGGGGGATATCTTTGGGATAGCGCTAGAAGATGTCGGTGAAAGTATCAAGGCGGATTACAAATCCCGTATCGCCCAAAATTTTGAAGCCAAGGTAAAAACGTTCGGCGAAAAAGTTTTCGCGGAAAAGGAAAATAAGGAGTATTTGTATTTTCCTCTTCCACCTTACTTAAGCATCTATTTTGCAGGGTATGCTCCAGGTCGTGTAACTGATTTTTATGCGTTCGTTAAGAGCCGCTATGAGGGGCGTACCGTAGTTGAAGGCTTTGATTTCGTTGATACTGAGAGTTTCGGTTGTTATGCCGTCAGCCCTTGGGTGGATGTAGAGCGCCGTTTGGTCAAAAACGAAAAAGGCTTTGAAGTTATAGATCGTGTTACTTTTAAGAAGGACATGATTCCAGTCGCGGAGCTAACTGATGAAGAGTATGGCTCTTCAATGAGCGACATAGAATCTTGTGTTGGTGCGCAAACGGTACAAGTCCAAAAGTTGACTCCTGGTTTGACTCTGCAAAAGCGCCTAAGCCGTTTTACAATGACAGAGATTAAGAGGCTGGATGGCATCAGCGGGCCTGGCAGTGTGCGAAGATCCATGGAAGTTAAAATGATCGCCGAGCACATGCTGCAAAAGAATCCAAAAGACATGGATGTATTGATTGAAAAAATACGCGCCGAAAGATTTATCGGCTATCGTCAAGGAGCGATTATTGGTCCCGTATTTGTAGAGTATGCGGATCGTAGTATAGATGACATTTTGTCCAAAGACCCAAATCAACCACGAGCATTGATACAAAAGTCTTACAATATGATTTACGGTCAGAAAATGGATCAGGCTAAAACATATTTCACTAAGGCTTACTATGCCTCTAAAGAAAAAACCTTTGAGTTGTATAGGCTTGGTGGATATCTATCGTCTACAATCGCGAACTACTCGGTTGCCGAAGGGTCTTATTCAAAAGCTTTGGCATTAGCAAAAACAGACGCGGAAAAGGCCCATGCCTATAGAAGCTTGGGCGGTGTGTATCTGGATCAGAAAAATCATACAAAGGCAGAGACCTACTTGTACAGCGCCTTGAAATATAGTCCCGACGATGCGTGGTTGATGAACGATATTGTTGTTCTTGCTCTGAATAAAAGTGATTATGACGGCGCTATTGAGGTCGGCGAGAAAATGTTGAAAGTAGCTAGTTTTGGTGTTGGGCGCATTAATGTTGCGAGTGCCTATGGCCGAAAAGCCGCCAAGATACTTAGTTCGAACTCTCAAGATGTCACCCGTTTTGAAAAAGCCGCGGACCTCGCGATGAAGGGGATGAAGTGGGATGAAAAGTCAGTGGATTGCATGCTTGCGCTTGGTCAATCCCTACATGAGACCGCGGCTCTTAAAAAAGATGTTGGGTTGATGAAGAGATCTATGGATGTGTCGATTAAAGCCGTCGCCCATGCAAAAGGACCATATCAGATACAAAAAGCGACCGAGGTACTTAATAAGGCGAGTGCGGCACATTCTCAGATGATGCGTGATTCTATGAGAAAGCCAGCGGGTGAGTAATAGGAAAAAACATCTCCTAGCGGAGATGTTTTTTTAGGTTGTTGATAAGAGCCCAGTTCTTACACATCTTGTTTACGTCCGCGGGATTCACGGTGACGTAGACGCCGGATTCTTCCATGATTTTTTCAGAAACTAATTTCTTCTCAATGACTACATTCAATTCTTCGATGCGCACAAGGCGGCCAAGTTCTTTCATAGAGTCATTTTGAACATCGTTCACGTTAATCTTGTGAAAGCCTTTTGCATCAGGTTGAACTTTAGAAGCAAAGTGCAGAACCGCTTCAAGGACTTTTACTTCCTCATCACGTAAAGAGACCTTCTCTTTGTCAGAGCTAAAGAGCCAATCGTTATACCAATCTACAAACTCAAACAAGTAATCCGCTTGCAGGTTGATCATCTTCTGGCGGCCTTCTCCTAAATCCTCGATGGTCATATAGCCAAGAGTTTTAAGGGCTGCCGTCATGCTGTTCATTTTGTTCGTTGCTTCTTGGAAAATCTGAATTGTATAGCGACGGAGAGTGCCCGATGGGATTGAGATTCCGCCTTCTTCTGGTTTTCCATATTTATGCCCAACGAAATTAACCAAAGATAAAAGCTTGTTCACCACATGAGGAGGAAAACGATCTTCTTCCTGATTTGGGGTTTCTAGCATTTTGATTTTTTTGTTCGCCTCGCGCAAATTTTCGTTCATGGTTCTCATGATCGCTTTTACCCATACAGGTAAAGAATCCATCTGCTGATTGAGGCCTTCATAAGGAAGAGAAATAACTTCAGAATCCTTCATGGCTTTGACATTGGCGCTGCGGGGCTTTTTATCGAAGATAGCCATTTCGCCCACCATCGAGCCGGGGCCGATCTCTGCAAGGACGACTTCAGAAGTTCCTTTAGTTTTAGTAACGGCAAGCATTCCTGATTTTACGATGTACATCGCATCAGGTGCATCTCCTTCACGAAACAGATAGGTATCTTTTGCGACTTTTTTGCCGTCAGCCACTGTCGTCCCCTCGCTAAAACGTCTTCCATAATTATGACTTTAAAGAAGGGTAGCGGCAAATGGACCTAGACCTAGGTAGCGCGCAGGAAGGACTATTTTTGAAGATGGCCAAGAACTGCTTCGAGGCGAGCGACTAGATCTTGCAGGGCAGGTTGGCTCTTGATGCTTTGAAGCTGATGAAAAGAAATCAAATCATTATCTTGAACACCCAAATCAGACATCAGTTTTGAAGGCTGATGAAAGCGAACAACCCAGCCAGCTGTGTCTTTGAAAACGGACACGTCTTTTTGCAAAGTGCCCAGGCTTTTTTCCATTGCTTGAATTTGCTCTTCAGTGATGTTGAGGTTTCCGGCGGCATCTGCGGGAGGTCTGATAGAAAGTGGAGCCGGTACAGAGGATGTATTGGCGTCAGAGGCAATTCCGCGCTGAGAACCGAGAATTTTAGCGGGAACTTCTTGGTAGTAAGAAGTCGCTGAGTACCTTTTCATAAAAAAAGCGTAGATCCCAGTGATTGTGAAAATACCGCCGATAATCAGGAGTGAAAACTGTCTCATACCTTAATGGTAAGGCCGTGAGAGCAGAAAATGCAAGACCCCCGACTTATCGTCGAGGGTCTTGTTATAAGATTCAATTTATTGAGGTTGAGCTGGACGTCTGACTAAAACTTCATCGGCTTTACGTCTGGCGCCACAGTCATTTTTCCCTCGGTCGCAGCCAGGACTTTCTCGGGAGTCAAATCTGGAGCGTATTCACGAAGGACAAATCCGTTCGGAGTTACATCAATCACGCCATAGTCAGACACAATCTTCTTGATGCAGCTCACGCCTGTCAGAGGCAGAGTGCAAGATTTGCGAAGCTTTGAGTTTCCGTCTTTGTCGGTGTGTTGCATGGCTACGATCACATTTCTGGCGCCGGCAACAAGGTCCATCGCGCCGCCCATACCTTTGATCATTTTCCCAGGCACCATCCAGTTTGCAATGCTGCCGCCTTCGTCGACTTCCATGGCACCCAAAACAGTCAGGTCTACGTGACCACCGCGAATCATCGCGAAGCTGTCAGCAGAACTAAAGAAGCTTGCGCCCTTCATCGTTGTTACTGTTTGTTTTCCAGCGTTGATCAAATCAGGATCGACTTCTTTTTCTGTCGGGAATGGTCCCATTCCCAAAAGGCCGTTTTCACTCTGTAACATAACGGACATTGTTGACGGAATATAGTTCGCGACAAGAGTTGGGATGCCAATTCCAAGATTCACAGTGTAGCCATCTTGAACTTCTTGAGCGATACGTTGTGCGATTTGTTCACGATTCAAAGGCATGTTTTAGCCCTTTCTCACAGTCATTTGTTCAATGCGTTTTTCATAGCCTTTTCCTTGGAAAATGCGCTGAACGTAAACGCCCGGAGTATGAATTTGATCCGGATCCAACTCTCCCACTTCCACTAACTCTTCTACTTCAGCCACCGTGATTTTGCCGGCAGTTGCCGCCATCGGGTTGAAGTTGCGAGCCGTTTTTCTGAAGATCAGATTTCCGAACTTGTCGCCCTTCCAAGCTTTTACCAAAGCAAAGTCACCGACGATCCCACGCTCTAAAACATAATCGCGGCCGTCAAAGTTTTTAATCTCTTTACCTTGAGCGACCAAAGTGCCCACTCCTGTAGGAGTGTAAAAACCTGCGATGCCTGCGCCGCCTGCGCGAATACGCTCAGCAAGTGTTCCTTGTGGACAGAATTCGAGTTCAAGTTCGCCACTCATAAATTGTTTTTCGAACGTGGCGTTTTCACCCACGTAAGAAGAAATCATTTTTTTGATTTGATGAGTGTGCAACAGAATTCCAAGACCAAAATCATCCACGCCTGCATTGTTAGAAACGCAGGTGAGTCCTTTTACGCCAAGTTCTTTCAGAGCTTTGATGCTGTTTTCAGGGATCCCGCAAAGACCAAAGCCACCCACAACCAGAGTCATGTTGTCTTTAATACCTTCGAGAGCTGAAAGAGCGTCCTTATAAACTTTACTTTTAGCCATAACTAAACTTTCTCGATGATCACAGCAACGGCCTCACCACCACCGATGCACAAAGTAGCCAAACCATAACGTTTGTTGTGAGTGTGAAGAGCGTGAATCAATGTTGTAAAGATACGCGCGCCAGAAGCGCCGATAGGGTGACCGATAGCGATCGCACCACCGTGGACGTTTACTTTTGCAGCAGGGATTTCAAGTTCCTTCATTGCAACTTGAGTTACAACCGCGAAAGCTTCGTTGATCTCCCAAAGATCGATGTCGCCGACTTTCAAGTTTGCATTTTGCAATGCCTTTTTGATCGCGCCTACCGGAGCCGTGGTAAAGTACTTAGGCTCTTGTGCGAAAGTTGCGTGAGTTACGATTTTTGCCAAAGGTTTTGCGCCACGAGCTTTTGCTGTGGACTCTGTCATCAACACAAGGGCCGCAGCACCGTCGTTGATTTTTGAAGCATTTGCCGCAGTGATGGTGCCGTCTTTTTCGAAAGCTGGGCGAAGACCAGGAATTTTATCAAAGTTTGTATTGAATGGATCTTCGTCTTTTTCAAAGGTGATATTGCCTTTTTTAGACTCGATCGTTACTGGCACGATTTCGTTTTTGAAAGTGCCGTTGTTGATAGCTGTTTGTGCTTTTTTGTAAGACTCGATCGCAAAGGCATCTTGCTGTTCACGTGTGAAATGATTTTCGCGAACACAGATCTCTGCAGCGCTTCCCATGTGGAAGTTATTGTATGGATCCCAAAGACCGTCTTTGATCATAGAATCGACCATTGTTGCTGGTCCCATGCGATAACCTGCGCGTGAGTTCTCAAGCAAGTGTGGCGCCATAGACATGTTTTCTTGTCCGCCAGCGACAGCGATTTTTGTGTGGCCCAATTGCAAAGAGTCTGCAGCGAGCATCACGGCTTTAAGGCCAGATCCACAAACTTTATTGATGGTCATGCATGGAGTAGAACTTTTAAGTCCGGCATAAAGAGCCGCTTGTCGAGCTGGAGCTTGGCCAACACCTGCTGTCAGGACCTCGCCCATAATACATTCGTCGATTTCATCTGGAGAAACTTTAGCGCGGTTCAATGCTTCTTTGATCGCAGTTGCGCCCAATTTTGGGGCAGGAAGAGAGCTAAGTGCTCCTTGAAAAGAGGCAACCGGGGTGCGCACGGCGCTAACGATAACAACGTTTTCCATAAATTCTCCTTTATTGAAAAGAAACTGTAGCTATAGCCTGACCAATCTTTTATATTTTAACTACAGAGTCAAATGGACCCTTTGAGATTAAACGGAGTGACAGAATGAGATGGATTTTTTCTGCCCTGACGATTGTTTTTTCATCCCTACCAGCTTATGCGCTTTTAGCCTTCGAAGTAGCGCCGCAAGACGTAGAACGTATTGTGGTCGTGGGGCTTGATGCCCAGGTGCAAATGGTAGGGCAGGCGAATGCTGCAAAATTGCGCGTTTCGGGCATCGATGACACCAGCGAACCTGGTAACTTTGCCCTCGAAAGAAAAGACCGAGTCTTGTTTATTAAGATGCAAGAATTCTCGGATAAAAAAGAGTGGAAAGAAGCCCTCACTAAACCTCATAAGAAAAAAGTGCTGGAATTTACCGGAGCTTCTGTTCCAGTAGAGATTCAATTGCGCGAAGGCTCGGTGAGTTCGCAAAAGTGGAGCAAAGAGCTCAAAATTTCTTTGGTCAAAGGAAAAGTGGTCAGTAACGGTGGAAGTGCTTCGTTGAGTATTCAATTGCAAAACGGGGACGTGACCGTTGTCGATCAGACCTCCAAATTGGCCGCGGATGTTTATAAAGGGCAACTCACGGTCAAGAACCTGCAAGGGGACTTGGACGGCAGCGTCTTCTCAGGCTCTATGAACATCGAGAAATCTAAGGGCGTCCTTTCAGTGACTACGACCCAAGCAACCGCGAAGGTTGTGCAAAGCTCTGGCACTCTGCAGTTTGAAAACGTAAAAGGCAGCCTTGTGGCCCAACAATTTGCGGGGCGAGTAGATGGTCAAACCGGAGAGGGCTCGGTCAGCTTGAGTATTTTGTCTGACACAGATGTTCATGTGAAGAGCAACACAGGAAGAGTTTCTGTGCAAACAACGCCGGGTTCTGGCGCCTTCTTGAATTTGCTAACGACAGACGGAGAGATTACAGTGCCAGGCGAGCTTAGAGTGAATCGTAGCGCGACTGAAAAGTCTGTTAAGGGACGTCTTAAAGGTGGCGAACAAAAAGGCAGTATTGTTGTGCGCTCTCAAGAGGGAAACATTCTTGTAAAATAATAAGTTGACAGCCTCTTTGTAATCATTCAAGGCTCTATCCATGGCAAAAACGAAAAAGAAACCGACCCCTGTTAAAAGCGCTTCTAAAAAACCAGTAGCTGCGAAAACAGCTGCAAAACCAGCAGCTAAACTCGCTGCAGCAAAAAAGCCAAATGGCAAACCGGCTGCAAAACCTGTTGCTGACGCTAAGCAAAAGAAAGCTGTTGCGGCAAAGCCTGTAAAGGCTGCTGAAAAGCCGACTAAGAAAGCAGCGCCTCCGGTGAAGGAAAAAGCGAAAGCTCCTGTTGCTGCTCCAAAAAAAGCAGCGGCTCCGCAAAAGCCTGAAGCAAAAAAGGCCACGGAAAAAGAGCTTAAAAAAGCAACTCCTGAGCCTGCAGCGGCGAAAGCGGCGGCAAAAAAAGAAGCGAAGGCGAATCCTAAGAAGGGCCCGAAAGGCGCTAAAAAGGATGAGACCCAGGAAGAAGACGACTACGTCAGTGATGACGACTTTGGTGCTGTCGATGAAATCGGTGAGTACGAAGAGGAACTAAAAGCCGTCGAAGAGTTGGATGAAGAGGCCGTAGAAGACGAAACTTGGACAGCTGAATCCAAAGATAAAGGCGATGAAGAAGTTATTCTTACTGATGCCGAAGGTCGCCGTTATTGCCGTTCTCGTGATTGTGATCAAATTGGTATTGTAGATGGCTACTGCCGTTATCACTACCTCCTGTTCTGGAAGAAAATCCAAGTTCGTAAGAAGATCCTTCAGGACGGTAAACTTGAACGTTACGTGGAAGAGTTGACTGCTCGTTATCCAGATAAGTTCTTAGAGATGATTCGTCGCGATCTTCGTACCGAGAAGGACTTCTTGGCAGCCATCCAAGAACTTGAAATCGACGAGAGCGCAGGTGAGAACGAGTTTGAAGAGGATACAAACGCTTATATCGAAGAAGTTCGTGGTATGGGCGAGGGCGGTGGCTCTGGAGTCGAAGAAGAAGAGTTTTAAGCCTTTCTATCTATATAGATATATACATGGGACCCATTGGGTCCCATTTTTTTTGCCTTTTGACGTCCACATTTAATACACATTAACCAAGTGTTCGCCTTATTCGTCACTGTCTCAGAATGAGACGCCCAGGGAACAATGTGGTCGAGATGAACGTGCCAACGCGAGCATGGATCTTGTAATACCCTCAATTGTGACGATTTAGATTTTTAAAAAAGAGGTTAATATGAAGAACAAATTCTTAACGTTTGTTTTGCTTTTGTCGACGGCGATTCTCACAAACTGTGCGAAGAGCGATAGAAGCAACAATAACAATGTAAATGCTTATGGTGGATCTTGCGGAATGGCAGGATATGTAAGCACAACATACGGATGCGTACCTCAAGGAAACTGCCCTGTAGGTATGGGACAATATAACGGCACATGCGTGGCTGGTGGCAACACAGGTATTATGGGTGGTAACTGCCCAGTAGGATCTGTTTCTACGAGCTACGGCTGCTTACCACAAGGCGCTTGCCAAATGGGATATGCACAATACAACGGTACATGTATCCAAGCTACTATGGGTGGCGGATACGGTGGTTACTGCGGTGCTGGCCAAGTAAAAACGGCTGCGGGCTGCGTACCACAAAACACTTGCCCAGCTGGTTACGGTTACGCTGTAGGTAACTACGGTGGATCTTACGGCGCTTGGTGCTTGCCGCAAGTTTACTAAACCACAGGACTGTGGTTCTTAAGAGGATTTAAAAAAAAGGCCCCGCTCTGAACGAGTGGGGCCTTTGTCTTTTTTGGAACGCCTTCTGATTGGGAGGGTGCTAACCGGGATTACCACATTTGGGGGAGGGACCCTGGTCGTTCACTTTCTGTTCGGCTCGGGGAAAGCCGATCTTTTGTGTGCAATCTTTTAAATCTTGTTGCGTTCTTTAGACCACTTAAGCTTTCGCCAAAGTGGTCCTTAGATTCTTAGTTGGTAGGAGCAGTGCCATTCTGAAAGCTTTTAAGAACACCAGTGACGGTGATTCCATCTTTGCGATTGGCGACCCATTTAGAAAAACCAAATGGAACTTTAGAAACCCAAACGGTGCCAGTGCCGTCTGTATTCGTAACGGGAACTGCACATGAAGCGAAGTCACCAGCTGGCGAATTCACAGTTTCTTCTTTTCCGCCACGAGCAGCGCAGTTGCCCAAGATCGTATCGATCGTAGCATCATCCAGAAGATCCTTAGCTTCGATAGTTTCTGTTTGGGTTTGTTTTTGTCCGTTAAAGTCTGTTGTTGAAGTCTGTGTCCACGAGTTCGTTGCTTTGTTGTAATTTGTCAGCTCAAAAACTACTGTGCCAGACATGCTTTGGCCGCCTTTGGCAAGAGTAACGTCGTATTCTGATTTATCACCTAATGCTGGTGTAGCTTCGGCAATCATTGATGCAAATGTAACTGTGAGCAAAGCAAGGCCGCTTTTCGCTAGAAGTCTCATGGAAAATCCCTCCGTGAATGTTTAATGGAAACAAAATTCTTCGCGAGAGTGGTTGATTTAGCAATTCTGTACCTGTGGCGAACTCTGGAAGATTTGGTCGCATCGAAGTCTTCGTGCTTTGCTTCGAACGTCGGATTTGGTTTGAACTAAAAAGCCTTTGGGTTCTCCCTCCGTGGAGACGGGCGTCCGGCCCTCACGCAAGCGCCACGCCTTTGGCGTGGTTCGCGCCATCGTGGCGCCGCTTGAGCTCCACTGCGTGAGAACCCAAAGCCCTCTGGCTGAAACCAAATCGTCTTCGAAATTTACGTTTGTGTTTTCTTTGCTTTTAATGAACTCGGAGAGTGAGGACGAAAATTAAAAAACCCACATCTTTTTTGGATGTGGGTTTTTGTTTTTGATTAGGTTTGTTGCGCGAATTATTTTGAGAATGCTGATGCTGGGTATTGGTCGCTTGGGACTATTGTTTTGATTCTTTCTTTGGTTAGGAATTTTCTTAATGTGAATCTTGGGTGTTCTAGGCCGCCGCTGCTTTGGCCTGGGAGTACGCCGATGCGTTCCCATTCGGCTTGGGCTGTTTCTGGGGCTTCGAATTGTAGCTGTGCGCCTCCAGATGTGTCTGTAATAAACCAGCCGTAGTCTTTAAGGGCTGTCAGAATGATTTTGATTGCGCGTTTGTTTTCTGCGCGTAGACCCGTCAGCGAGTTTACGTAGTCATCGATTTCCTGAGTTGTTACATTCAGTGCGAAACGCATGCCTTCTGGAATTGTTCCCACTTTTCCCGGGTGCTCAAGTTTTGTTGCTGGTGCCACGTAGAAATCACCTGAGGTGGATGGGATTGGCATTGAGAGTGCGTGTTCAATCACGCCTTTTTCGATTTCCCATGGGCGTACTAACATCGCAAGGTAGTTGATACCTACACCGCGAGAACCCGTGCACTTCGTTGCTTTTGTGTCCCAGTTATTTGTTAAGTAATCTCCTGGGCAAAGATTTCCGTTACCGATGGTGATTTGTTTTGTGGTGGTATCGATCGCGGCTTGCCACAAATTCCATTCTTTACCGGCTGCTGCGTCGAGAATGATCAGCTGACCATCTGTTCCTGCATTTTGAATCCAGCTTGGGTTAAATGGAATCATCTTGCCATTCAGGTTTCCCCAATTGTTTCTGTCTTTGATGAGATATTGATCTGATGCTTTTGTGGCATCATAGACGGCGTAGGTGTACTTTCTGAAATTGAGTTCAGGAATATTTGCTTTCGTAAAATCAGCCCACAAAAAGTCCGCGTATTTTTGACTTTCTGGATGTACCGGCAATTTGCTGACTGGAATATTCCAAGGAGCATTCGGCCCATAAGGACGAACGCCAGTAAAGCTTCGTGCACCAACTGGTGGAGGAGTAGTCGCAGGCGTAGGTGTTACGACTGGAGTCGCTGTTGGCTTCGGAGTCGGCGTTGGAGTTGCTGGTGGTGGAGTGATTGTTGGTACCGGCGGTGGTGTAATCACCGGTGTTGCAACAGGTGTCGCGACTGGAGTTGGCGTCGGGATTGGTTGTGTGGAGGCGCCAAGACTTATAGACATTGTATCGAGGTTCGATCTTTTAAGAGAACTTTTCGTCGAATATCTCAGAGTTAAATTCCCCTGAGCATTGATATAGTCAGAGGCATTTTGTTGCACGGAGAACTTGAGCAGAGACCAGGTTTCATTAGCTGCTGCTCCGTTGTTGCCGATAACATCAAACGATTTTGTTTTGTTATTGTAGAGAGAAATCAGCCACTCTTGTTGGCTACGTGGAAGACCTTTGTAATTTAATGAAAACGAGAGGGAGTTTGTCGAAGTCATTGGGGCTTTAAAGCTGAAATCCCCCGTGTATCCACTGGCGCCAGGAGTAAATTGCACGTAGTTACGCCACAAAGTGGAAGTTCCGCTTTGGTCCTGCAACATTAACGCGCTTAAATTTCTGGTGCTGGTTTTTCCCGCGACGGTTTTAACGCTTAACGGGTAGATGGTTTGGGCTGATGCTGTCGTAGCGAAAAATAGAATGCCTACAATGGTGTGCCATCTTGTCATGAATTCCCCCTAAAAACCTAATGTGTGGTCAATAGGGTCATGATACGGGAGTTGGGGCGGAGTCTCTAACTTTTACTAACTTGTTTCTCAAAGTGAGACTTTAAAGAAGAGAAGCCGTTTTCTCCGATCATGCCCGAGCGGAATCTAACGGCTTCGTAGAAATTTTCCTAATGTAGGTCGTCTTTCTTTTTCTTTTTTGGACCACCAAACATCTTCGGAGATTTGGCGTCTTCATCATTCTCATCTTCGTCGTCTTCCTCTTCTTCCGGGAAGTCTTCGTCGTGCGAAGGCGCAGAAAGTTCTTCATCAACGTGAGCACGTGAAAGTGCATCTTCGTTTTCTTCTTCTGTGACTAATGCAGCATCAGCGTCGCCCAAAAGAGCATCGGCTTGAGCTTCAAGATCGGTATTGACGGTGGTGTACTGTAAGTAAATCTTGAGTCCCTGGAATGGATACTCTTGCCATGCGCGTGGAAATTCTACTTCGCCCTCAGAGTCGAAGTAGTCCATCATCATCGAAGCCGCGGCATCGATGCAGTTATGGATGCGCTCTACAGCGTCTTTCTTCTTAGGGTCATAGCCCATCGAAACTTCGAAGTTCGATTGCACTAAACGGCCCTTTTCATTGACTCCAACGCGAAGCATCACTTCTTCTGGGTAGATACGCCCTTCAATGACGAGTTTGTTTTGGCCCAAGTGTTCAGAAAAATTTTCGTGGAAAACCTTCTCAATTTGCTCTTGGTATTCCTTAGGAAATGCCGTCCATTTTTTTGAGGTTTTAAGACGTGGTTGCATTGCTTTTCTCCTGGCGATCCTCTATAACTCAAAAGCTTTTGTGACACAATGTGAAATTGGACCCGAGTAAAGGACCCTCCGAATGGAACATAATCAAACTGAAGCATCTGGCGCTATTCCAGGCGCGGGTGCAAATCCGTCTTCAGCAACTCTCAATCAAGATATTGGCCAAGGCCGTGGCGTTTTTATCTCCACATACGGCTGCCAAATGAACGTCAACGATACTGAGCGCATGTATAGCCTGCTTGAAATGGCGAACTTTACTCCGGTGCAAACGGCCGAAGAAGCTTCTGTCATCATCATTAATGCCTGCAGTATCCGTGAAAAGCCCGTCCACAAGGTGTATTCCGAGGTCGGTACCTATCGCAAAATGAAAGAGAAAAACCCGGATCTTCGTATCGGTGTTGGTGGTTGCGTAGGTCAGCAAGAAAAAGAAAACTTGATCAAAAAGCAACCGATGATCGACTTCGTATTTGGTACAGACACCATCGATAATCTGCCGAATCTCGTGGCTCAAGTTTATGAGAACGACAAGGCTCGCGTAGTAAATGCGAAAGTAGAGCACAGAGCTCCTTATCACGTTGAAACTTTGGTTAGAAACCCAGGTGTTTCTACCTTTGTGAACATTGCTAAAGGTTGCGACAACTTCTGCAGCTTCTGTATCGTGCCTTTCACACGCGGTCGTGAAAAGAGCCGTCCACTCAGTCACGTTTTGATGGACGTGCGCACGCTTGTTAAGCGCGGCGTGAAAGAAGTCACTTTGCTTGGTCAAAACGTGAATTCTTACCACAGTGAGTGCGGTGCGGACTTTGCGGATTTGCTTCAGAAAGTGGCGCAAGAGACGGGGATTGAACGCGTGCGCTATACGACGTCTCATCCAAAAGATTTCAACCAAAAACTCGTGGACGTGATGTACGCGAATCAGCCAAAAGTTTGTGAATACATCCACTTGCCATTCCAGAGCGGTAATAGTCGTATTCTTGAGAGAATGAATCGTGGTTACACTCGAGAGCAGTATCTTGAAAAAATCCAGATGATCAAAAAGGCGATTCCAAATGTCGTGCTATCTACTGATATTATCGTAGGGTTCCCGGGGGAAACTGAAGAGGAGTTCCAGGATACAATCACCATGGTTCAAGAAGTTGGTTTTGAAACCATCTTTGCCTTCAAATACTCTCCGCGTCCATTTACTAAGGCCGCGAAGTTTGAGGATCAGGTGCCTGAGGACGTAAAAACTGAAAGATTGAACCGCTTGTTTGATATTCACGATATTATGGCTTTCGACCTTGTCAAACGCTACGAAGGACTCACATTACAAGTGTTGGTTGAGAAAGCAGACTCGGTAGAAGGAAAAATCACGGGCCGTACTCCAGAAAACAAACTGGTGCACTTCCTAGGATCTGCGGATTTGATCGGGCAGACAGTGCCAGTGAAGATCACGAAAGCCTTCCCAGCTGTACTCAGAGGAGAATTGGTACAATAATGAAAAACACTCCCGAAGTGAGTTCAGATAAATTAGAAAATCAGTTCGTGTTTTCCGCAGAACTTCTGGAAGAGAAGTCCTTTACAGGAAGAGGACTGATTCGTTTGAAGCCTTACGGATTATCTGTAAGCACTGATTTTGCGCGTCCGTTCTTGTTGTTAAAAGACGACGACCATAAATACACTCTGCCAGTGGCCGTAAATCCACTCGAGGCCGGAGTGGCTTTAAGTCAGGCAAACAAGTCTGTTGCGCCGACAACTCCGCATCGCTTTACTCAGGCGCTGATGGAAAGTCTGCACATGAGCATCGAGAAGTGTGTTTTTGTTGAAATCAAAGGGCACTATCAATACGTACGCTTTTTTATGAAAAATCATCCCACGCAGGACAGTCTTAAAATGCGCGCTGATGAAGCGATGTCTTTGTGTTTGCACTTGGATATTCCGATTTATGCTTCGAAAGAGTATATCGAGAAGAGTCGGGTCATGAATGCCGAGATGGACGGGGTGAGTGCGGATATTAAAGCTCACCCAGGTATCATTCAGAAAAATCATCCATACATTATGTAATAAAAAAAGCCGGGAGTTCCCGGCTTTTTTGTTTTAGTTCCATTCGATAAGAACAGAGCCGTTGGTATTTGCAGGTGTTCCTGCGGACGAAGTCTGGTCGGTGAACGAAGTCATCGCTCCAGAGTTGATGTAACCACCACCACCACCGCCGCCACCGCGCCAAGTAGATGCGGCAGATCCACCACCACCACCACCATAACCAGCACCGCCACCACCACCGGAAGCGTTAATGCTATAATAGCCACCACCACCACCGCCACTCACTGAGAACGTGCTGACAGCTGCACCGCCAGCTCCTGGAGTAGCTCCAGTTCCGGCAGAGCCTGCTCCACTGCTAGAGCCGCCAGAACCACCAGGAGCGGTTCCGGTTCCGGTAACACCGCCGACGTTGTTACTGCCGCCGGTACCGCGTTCAGTTCCGTTAGAGAAACCGTTTGATCCTGCTCCAGAAGCTCCCCCGTCACCGCCGTCACCAGTTGAGTCGGAGCCAGCACCACCACCGCCACCCGCGATAGATAGAAGTGTATTGGTTGGAACTGAGTTGGTGTAACGAACGGCTGAGGCGCCGCCACCACCGCCGGCACTTTGGCCTGTTCCGGTAGCGCCACCGCCACCGCCCGAAGAGCCACCGGTCACAAGGACACCGCCGCCACCAACAAGCACTTCGAAAGTTCCTGCAGCTGGGGCTGTGTATGTAAACTGGATAGCTCCGCCTTTACCGCCGATAGCACTAGAGGCATCCGAATTACCACCGCCACCGCCTTTAACTGTGACCGTGAAAGTACAGTTCGTAGCTTGAGCGGCTGTAATAGTATAAGTGAATGTTCCAGGCGAGTTATAAGCTTGAGATCCTGGTGTACAAGCCGTTGAGTTGTTCACTGCGCCACCACCAATAATAACCCACTGAGTTCCTGTATTAATGATTTGTAGCGATTGATAATTAGAACTCAAAGATCTTGTTGTCGCTCCGTCAATAGTCTCAGAGCCATTAGCAACAACGTTGATGTTGCTGGCACCCATACGTTTGATCGTAATTTGGAAGCCAGGATCAACCGTTGCCACAGCGGGAAGTGTGGCTGTTGTAAGACCGGTGACTAAGTAAATGTAGTTATTCTCAGTAGTGCCGACAGTGAAGTTTGCTGATTTAGAACTTACAGTTGGTGAGCCGTTCATATTAGACCAAGTTGTTGTGCCAGAGCCGTTGTTTGTTAAAACTTGACCAATACTTCCGTTATTTGCAGGAAGTGTCATTGAGTAGCTCGTGAAAGAGTTTGGTGCTTGGAGTGTTGCAGTTCCAGCAGTTGCACCTTTCACAGCAAATCCATACGCTGTTGCGACGCTAGAGCCATCCAATGCTAAGATACGGCTGGCAGTACCCGTTGTCGTCTTAAGCACTGTCACAGAGCCCGTGTTTGAAACAGCAGAGATATCACCACCAAGAACGCGTGCCTCTGGACCGCCAGAAGAGTTACCCACCCAGATATTTGTAGCTGTGAGGGATGGCATAGTTGCAGCAGCCCAAGTGAGAACTCCAGCGCCATCGGTTCTTAAGAACTGTCCGCTAGATCCAGCGGTGCTTGGGAAACTTAAAGTAGTATTCGTTGAAGTATTTGGGTAACGGAGAGAGACAATACCAGTGCCTGCACCATCAATGTCAGTGCCGGCAGTTACCGCAACTCCGGCTGCTGTCAATTGCAAGATCTTACTGGCTTGAGCAGTTTGAGTTTTATCAATCGTGATAGAACCTGTGTCTGAAATTGAAGATATGTCGCCAGAAGGAACGCGAGCTTGAGGACCACCAGAAGCATTACCTACCCAAATATTTGTAGCAGCAAGAGCGGGCAAGTTACCGCCAGAAGCCGTTGCCCAAGTGAGAACTCCAGCGCCATCTGTTGTTAGAACCTGACCATTTGTTCCAGCGGTGGTTGGTAAAGTTAAAGTATAACTTGAGAAAGAAGCAGGAGCGCGTAATGAAAGTTGGCTACCGCCATAAGTAGAGTTGATATCAACGCCCGTACTGCGTGTAAGACCGCTTACATCCAATCTTGTTCCAGAAGCAGCTGTCGTGTTGATACCCACTGCGCCACTATCAGAAATTCTGATGCGCTCAGTAGGGGACGCAGAGTTGTTTTGCGTCGTATAGAACGACATGAATGTTCCGCGGTTTGCATCTGTGAAATTTTGTGCTGCAGAGAACTCAATATAAGCAGTTGAAGAAGAGCCGAATCCAGTAGCGCCATAACCACGTGTATAAAGGCCACCCAATGTATCACTTGATTGAACTGCGGTTGGAGAACCTGCTGTCCCACGAGCGCGGTAAAGCATTGCAGAGCTTCCTTGACCAGCGGTATTGCTGTAAGTATTCAAACGAAGAGCATCGCCATCAGTTGACGCGATATCTAATTTATAGCCAGGAGTCGTTGTGCCAATGCCAACTTCGCCAGAAGGCTCGATCGTCATTGCAGTTGCACCGTTGGCCTCGAAACGGAAATCATAGTTATCATTCGTACCTATAATCATATGAGCGCCGAAAGAGTTTCCGTCTTTCATCACTCCATTAGCCGCAGTGAGCGCCGTAGCCCAAGAAAGGACACCCGAGCCGTTAGTACTTAACACTTGGTTCGCTGAACCATCAGCTGTTGGTAATGTCCATACAGTTGATCCCGCCGACGCCGCAGGTTGGAAGCCTGTATATCCTGTAGTGGCACCCGACATACGGATCGCACCTTTTACATCGAGAGTCGATCCTGGCGTATCAGTGCCGATACCAACTTTACCATCGCTTTTGAAAGTCGCGATATGGTTGGCGTTGTTTTTCATTTCGAAATCAACGGAGTTGTTGGTCCATAAGAAAGCTTTTCCGGCAGTGCCATATGCACTGCCTGAAGCATTTGCGTAACCAAAGCCCATTTTTTCTGTAGAGCCAGTATTTTCCATAAACTGAATGCTGCTGTACCCGGAAGTGCTTGAGTTTCTGAGGCGAGCGATGCTAGAGCCCCCACCATTAAAGACGATATCTAATGGTGTTCCTGGTGTAGCCGTGCCTATGCCAGTGTAGCCGCTAGCCAGTACCGTCAATCCAGAGCCAGCAGTTGAGTTGGATTGGAATCTTGCGATAGTTCCACTTGTAGAGGCGCCGGTATTTGCAACTTGCAACAAACCGTTTGATGAATTGAGTGAAGCATTCGAAGTTGTAAGATTTAAGAGCGAACCGGTTGTCAACGCGTTGGCACTGATAGACATTGGACTTTGAGTCGTAGCTGTTGACCAGTTCCAAGTTTGAGCAAAGTTCAAACTGTCGATAGTGTTTGTTGCTGTCGCCGCAGTAATTGCAGACAGCGCGCCACCACCAGTCGGAGTGTTAATCCAAGAAAAGTTTCCTGAAGCGTCAGATTGCAGAATCTGTGTGGCACCTGGAGCAGCGGCCGGGAATCTTAAGCTGTAGTTGGCAGTTGTCGCCTGCGCTAAAAGATCGACCGTGCCAGAAGTGGTGCCTTTAATACCATAACCATAGGCATCGATGGTACCTGTGCCATCTGTAGAGACAATCGTGTTTGATGCGCCTGTCGTGGTCTTCACAACAGTAACTGATCCGGTATTAGAAACGGCTGAGATATCACCACCCAAAACGCGTGCCTCTGGGCCACCCGAAGAGTTACCCACCCAGATATTAGTAGCTGTAAGTGTCGGAAGAGCAGCAGATGGAGCTGCCCAAGTTAAAACTCCAGAGCCATTTGTTTGTAAGAACTGGCCACTTGAGCCAGCAGTGCTTGGGAAGCTCAGTGTTGTGTTCGTTGCAGTATTTGGATAACGGAGAGAGACGATACCAGCACCCGCTCCACCAACGTCAGCACCCTTAGTGACTGCTACTGAAGAAGCCGTCAATTGTAGAATTTTGCTAGCAACAGCAGTTTGTGTTTTGTCGACAGTTAAAGCACCAGTATTAGAGATTGTAGCATCACCTGACATTGCGCGAGCTTGCGCGCCACCAGATGAGTTACCAATCCAGATGCTTGAATCAGCCAACGTATTTGATTGTTTCGCGTTTAACGCCGCATACTCAGCATTGCTCAATAGACCGGCTGTCACAGAACCTGAAGCTGATGCCATTGGGATATTGAGTGTATGTGTATTTGTTGCAGACGAGAATGCAGGGGAGTTGCCTGAAGTTCCGGTTGCGAAAGTTTGCGTGCCAGAAGTTAAACCGTTCAGATTAGTAATCCCAGCACCAGCAACTCCTAAAGATCTTACCGTCGAACCATCATAGTATTTGATAGTTCCCGCGTCATACCACATTTGGCCGGCAACAGTGCCGTTCGTGCTATTTGCTGAAAGGCCTAGATATTTATTCGCAGCCATCGAAATGTTGCCAGTATTTGTGATGTCTTGGCCACCCATATTGATAGCGCCAGACATTGTACCACCAGCTAGTGGTAATTTAGTCGTGTCATTCACAGCCGCTGAAGTAACTGCAGTCAAACGACCTTTTGCATCGTAAGTAATTACTGGTACATAACCAGAAGTTCCTACAGGACCACCAGCAGTGATAGTAGACGCCAAAGTCAGTGCACCCGCGTTGTTCATAGTCGCATCGCCAGACATTGATACTTCAACCGCTTTGCCTGAAGCATTACCTACCCAGATTTTGCTATTTGCTAGGTCGGCTGTATTGCTTACGCCGGTTAAGACAGTTGCCCAAGACAATGCACCAGCGCCATCAGTTTTAAGAACTTGATTTGCTCCACCATCATCAGCAGGCAACGTCAAAACGTAGTCTGTGAAAGCACCCGAAGTTTGGATTGTCGCTTTGCCAGTACCTGTTTGAACTTCCAAACCTTTCATCGTACCAACGCCAGAGCCATTCAAAGCTAGGATTTTATTGTTTTCAGCGGTGGTTGTTTTAACTACTGTGACAGAGCCTGTGTTAGAAACAGAAGCGATATCGCCACCAAGCACACGCGCCTCTGGACCACCAGAAGCATTACCCACCCAAATATTAGTGGCAGTTAATGAAGGAAGAGCTGCAGCCTGAGCTGCCCATGTTAAAACTCCAGAGCCATTTGTTTGTAAGAACTGACCGCTAGATCCTGCAGTGCTTGGGAAGGTGAGAGTGGTATTGGTTGCAGTGTTTGGATAGCGAAGAGACACGATACCAGCGCCTGCGCCACCAATATCTTCCCCTTTAGTCACAGCCACTGAAGAAGCAGTTAATTGAAGTATTTTACTTGCAACTGCTGTTTGAGTTTTATCAACAGTTAAAACACCAGTGTTGCTGATGGTAGCATCACCACTCATCGCGCGGGCCTGAGCACCGCCAGAGGAGTTACCAATCCAGATACTAGAGTCAGCTAACGCATTTGATTGTTTTGCATTGAGGGCTGCGTATTCAGCATTACTTAAAAGACCCGCAGTCACTGAACCCGAAGCCGAAGCCATTGGGATATTCAATGTATGCGTGTTTGTTGCAGAACTAAATGCTGGTGAGTTGCCTGAAGTGCCAGTCGCGAACGTTTGCGTACCAGAAGTTAAACCGTTCAGATTAGTAATCCCAGCACCAGCTACGCCGAGAGATCTTACCGTCGAACCATCATAGTATTTGATAGTTCCCGCGTCATACCACATTTGACCTGCAACAGTGCCGTTCGTACTATTTGCTGAAAGACCAAAGTATTTATTATTAGCCATCGAGATGTTACCAGTATTGGTAATATCTTGTCCGCCCATGTTGATAGCGCCACTCATAGTGCCGCCAGCTAACGGTAACTTCGAAGTATCGTTAACAGCAGCCGAAGTTACGGCAGTCAAACGACCTTTAGCATCGTAAGTAATAACTGGTACATAGCCAGAAGTTCCAACTGGGCCACCAGCTGTGATTGTAGACGCCAAAGTCAATGCACCAGTGTTGCTCATAGTAGCATCGCCAGACATTGATACTTCAACCGCTTTGCCAGAGGCATTACCAACCCAGATTTTGCTGTTTGCAAGATCTGCGCTATTTGAAATACCTGTTAACACTGACGCCCATGATAATGCGCCTGAACCATTCGTTTGTAATACTTGGTTCGCGTTACCATCATCAGCTGGCAGAGTTAAAACATAATCAGTAAACGCACCAGAAGTTTGGATCGTCGCTTTACCAGTACCTGTTTGAACTTCCAAACCTTTCATAGTACCAACGCCAGAGCCATTCAAAGCTAGGATTTTATTGTTTTCAGCTGTCGTTGTTTTAACTACTGTCACAGAGCCTGCATTAGAAACAGAAGCAATGTCGCCGCCAAGAACGCGCGCCTCTGGACCACCAGAAGCATTACCAACCCAGATGTTCGTAGCTGTTAAGCTAGGTAGTGCAGCGGATTGTGCAGCCCATGTTAAATTACCTGAGCCATCAGTTTGCAAGAATTGGTTTGCGCCACCATCATCGCCAGGTAAAGTTAACGTGTAAGTGCCCGCAGCAGCTTGACCGCGGATAGAAATTGAACCACTTGTAGAACCGTTAACGTTAACACCTTTAGTAGTCGCGACTGAACTTGCATCGAGTTGCAAGATCTTACTAGCAACTGCAGTTTGAGTTTTATCAACAGTCAAAACACCTGTGTTGCTGATGGTAGCGTCACCACTCATGGCGCGAGCTTGTGCGCCACCAGACGCGTTACCAACCCACAGATTGGAATCAGCCAAAGCATTTGATTGCTTCGAATTGAAAGATGACCAATCAGCAGAAGTCAAAAGACCGCGGTTTGAAGCAGAAGAACTTGGAAGGCTAAATGTATGTGCGGAGCCTGCAGAATTGATGGCGAAATCAGAACCTGCAGCATCAATCACGAAAGATTGAGTAACTGCAGAAAGACCATTCAAGTTTGTAATGCCTGCGCCAGCGACACCCAAAGATTTTACCGTTGAGCCATCATAGTATTTGATGACTCCACCGTCATACCACATTTGACCAGCAACAGAGCCATTCGTCGCATTCGAAGAAAGCGAGAAGTATTTGTTAGCGGCCATCGAAATGTTGCCAGTATTTGTGATGTCTTGGCCACCCATATTGATCGCGCCAGACATTGTACCACCAGCGAGTGGAAGCTTTGAAGCGTCATTCACAGCCGCTGAAGTAACAGCCGTCAAACGACCTTTAGCATCGTAAGTGATTACTGGGACGTAGCCTGAAGTTCCTACTGGGCCACCAGCCGTAATTGTAGAAGCAAGAGATAGAACCCCAGTATTAGAGATCGTCGCATCGCCTGACATTGATACTTCAACGGCTTTGCCTGAAGCATTACCAATCCACAATTTGCTGTCAGCGAGATCTGCGGTATTGCTTACACCAGTCAAAACTGAAGCCCAAGACAATACACCGGACCCATCAGTTTTAAGAACTTGATTCGCGCCGCCATCATCAGCTGGTAATGTCAAAACGTAGTCTGTGAAAGCACCCGAAGTTTGAATTGTTGCTTTACCAGTACCAGTTTGGACTTCCAAACCTTTCATCGTACCAACGCCAGAACCATTCAGTGCTAGAATTTTATTATTCTCAGCAGTCGTAGTTTTAACAACAGTCACAGAACCTGTATTTGAAACAGCAGAAATATCACCAGAAAGAACGCGTGCTTCTGGACCACCAGAAGCGTTACCAACCCAAATATTAGTCGCCGTTAAGCTTGGTAAAGCTGCAGATTGCGCAGCCCAAGTTAAATTGCCTGAACCATCAGTTTGTAGGAACTGATTCGCTCCACCATCGTCACTAGGTAAGGTTAAAGTGTAAGTGCCAGCTGCAGCTTGGCCACGAAGAGAAATTGAACCGCTGGTGGAGCCATTCACGTTCACACCTTTAGTCGTTGCTACTGAACTTGCATCAAGTTGAAGGATCTTACTAGCAACTGCAGTCTGAGTTTTATCAACAGTCAAAACACCAGTATTAGAAATCGTCGCATCACCTGACATTGCGCGAGCTTGCGCCGCACCCGAAGCATTACCAACCCAGATGTTAGAATCCGTAAGTGCATTAGATTGTTTAGCGTTAAATGCAGACCAGTCAGCAGAGCTTAGAGCACCTCGTGCAGTCGCTGAAGCATTTGGTAAACTGAACGTGTGAGCTGAACCCGCAGAATTCACTGCGAAATCAGAACCAGCGCTATCAATCACGAAAGATTGAGTGCCAGCAGAGAGTCCGTTAAGGCTTGTGATTCCAGCGCCAGCAACTCCTAATGATCTTACCGTAGAACCATCATAGTACTTAATCGTGCCAGCGTCATACCACATTTGACCGGCAACGCTGCCGTTTGTGCTATTTGCCGAAAGACCAAAGTATTTATTAGCAGCCATAGAGATATTGCCAGTATTGGTAATATCTTGTCCGCCCATGTTGATAGCGCCACTCATAGTGCCGCCAGCAAGCGGAAGCTTCGAAGTATCGTTAACAGCTGCAGAAGTAACCGCAGTCAAACGACCTTTAGCATCGTAAGTGATCACTGGTACATAGCCAGAAGTTCCAACTGGGCCACCAGCAGTAATTGTCGAAGCAAGGGATAGAACACCTGTGTTAGAGAGCGTTGCATCTCCAGACATTAATACTTCAACGGCTTTGCCGGAAGCATTACCAACCCAGATTTTAGAGTTTGTAAGATCAGCAGTATTAGAGATGCTACCTAAAGCACTCACCCAAGAAAGATTGCCAGATCCATCTGATTGTAAAGACTGACCTGCGCCTGGAGCGACGGCCGGGAAAGTGAGTGAGTAGTTCGCTGTCGTGCCAGAAGCTTGAAGAGCTAAAGTGCCAGAGGTAGCACCTTTGAGGCCTGCTCCATACATGTTAGCAACGCCAGAGCCATCTAATGAAAGAATTGTTGAAGAAGATCCCGTCGTGGTGCGAACTATGTTGGCGACTCCTGAAGAAACGTTCACTCCAGAAGTTGCAGCGTTTGTATCAAATTGCACGATACCTTTTGCAGCATAAGAAGCGTCAACTGCCGTCCAGCCACCGGTATCATTACCTGGCTCCCAAGTTTTTGTAGTGTCATTCCACTTCATCACTTGGCCGTTAGTAGGCGCTGCTGCTGTGGAAACTTTCCATTTATCAGCTACAGAATCAAAGAAAAGCACTTGCCCCATTGTCGTAGCAGCAATGGCATCAAGAGACTTTCCTTTGATCGCAGCTAAGCTAGTCGCGCCAGCATTATCGATAGAAATATCACCCGTGAGCGCACGCGCTTGAGCTGAGCCCGAAGCGTTACCAACCCACACATTACCAGACGCCAATGCGTTTGATTGTTTTGCATTGAGGGCTGCGTATTCGGCGTTACTTAAAAGACCCGCAGTGACTGAACCTGAAGCCGAAGCCATTGGGATATTGAGTGTGTGAGTAGCAGTTACAGAGTTAAACGCTGGAGCATTGCCAGCCGTGCCGATTGCGAAACTCTGAGTACCAGCAGAAAGACCATTCAAGTTTGTGATCCCAGCGCCTGCAACACCCAAAGATTTTACAGAAGCGCCATCATAATACTTGATAGTGCCACCGTCATACCATATTTGACCGGCAACGGTGCCATCAGTGCTATTTGCAGAAAGACCGAAATATTTGTTGGCCGCCATATTGATGTTGCCAACGTTATTTAAATCCTGACCACCCATATTGATAGCGCCACTCATCGTGCCGCCAGCAAGAGGTAACTTCGAAGAGTCATTCACAGCAGCCGAAGTGACTGCGGTCAAGCGACCTTTCGCATCGTAAGTCAGAACAGGAACATAGCCACTAGAACCTACAGAGCCTGCGGTGATAGTGCTTGAAAGAGTTAAAACACCCGTGTTTGAAATCGTCGCATCGCCGGTAATGACACGGGCTTGGGCTGCTCCAGAAGAGTTTCCGATCCAGAGATTGCCATCAGCTAATGCGCTTGATTGTTTTGCATTGAAAGCGACCCAGTCGGCACTGCTTAGGTAACCGTCTGTGGTAGCGCTTGATTGAGTAATGCCGACAGTTGGGGCTGAAGCCGTACCGCCGATAGTAATCGGAGCAGTGCCACCTACGCTTGTCACAGAGCCAGCGCTCATCGATTGCAGTGTCCAAGTGGTTCCGTTAGAAACCAAAATTTGACCGTTAGTAGCTGGGCCTGCAGGTAAGCCCTGGCCCATCAAAGTCGTCACCTTGTTATTGCCAGAGACAATCGTAACGTCGCCCGTGTTAGGCAAGTAAGCTGAAAGAGGATTTTTCACTAATCGCCAGAACTCGTCATACTGAGTTTGCGCAAGAGCGTTGTTCGCATGCGTAGTTTGGTTAACAGCAGAGTCGACTTTTAAAAGGTTGCCGGTGCCGTAACCATTAACCTCGAAAGCTTGGAACGCTGTTGGCACTGGATTCAAAATCAAAGCAGGTAAAGACTGAGGAGTTCCTGTAGCACCGACTTTAAAAATGATGCCAAGAACGCGTGGAGAATCCGAGTTTGGTGTGTAAGAGTTTGGACCAGAAGCGCAACCATTCAATGCAGAAAAAGTTTTTCCGTTATTGAAAACTTGAGACAAGCTAGTGATGCCGGCGTTAAAGCCAGCACTTCCGCTCACGAGTGTTGAGTCGTTCGAGCCGATATCAAAAGAAAAAGTCCCGCCGGATGAAGATAAGTCCAGCTGGCGTTGCTCAGTGTAAAGAGCACAACGGCTTTGATGATCGTAAACTGTGGCCGTGAAGAAAACTTGATTAGCCGTCACCGGCTCGTTGTTCGAGTCGAGGATGCGGCCGGTATAAGTTATACCGGTTACTGAGTATGCGGACGGGGTTAAAATAAGCGTGAGAAGGAGTATAGCGAGTTTGAGAGGCTTTTCCCAAAGCATAGTCAGGAACTGTTTCAACGTGCAACGTTTCCTGTACTTATCGGTCATACCTGTCCTATCGGCTTGTTGACAAAAACTCTTTACCACAGTGTTCCCGTACGGATCGGCATGGTCATAAATTAGTTAAACCCCAGCGTTCTAAAAGCATTAGGGGCCCCCAATAAAGCGTTCGGAGTTGATTTGTAAAAGATAGGGAACAGGACCTTTGATTTATTTTAAATCGTGTGCGTATCATAATAGTTCGTTTCATATTGAGAGGGATCGATGACGACTATTCCGTTAAAAGGCTTTACTCCGAAGGTAGCGAAAGATGTGTTTGTTGCGGACAATGCCCGCATTATTGGTGATGTTGAGATCGGAGAGAGATCTTCGGTTTGGTACAACGTGACAATCCGCGGGGATGTCATGCCCATCCGCATTGGTAAAGAAGCGAATATTCAAGATGGCTCAGTTTTGCATGGCACTTACAAAAAATTCGGGTGCACGATCGAGGATCGCGTAACGGTAGGGCACCTCGTGATGCTTCATGGCTGTCATATTGGCCGAGAAACTCTCGTTGGAATGGGGAGCATCGTCATGGACGGAGCTGAAATCGGTGAGCAGTGCATCGTCGGCGCAGGTTCACTCGTCACTGAGGGATCTAAATTTCCTCCGCGCAGCTTGATTTTAGGTCGTCCGGCTAAAGTAAAACGTCCATTAACAGAGGAAGAAATCAAAGCGCTGAGTTATTCAGCAGACAACTATCTATTGTACAAAACTTGGTACGAAGAAAAGCGTTGATGTTCTTTCGGGCTCCATGACAGAATAAGGCATCCAAAAAAATTAAGTGCCAACAGTCACCATGGAGGATTTCATGGATCGCCCACCGAACAGTCAGTTACCGGCTCAGCAAATTCCTTATGCCTTGACCTACGATGACATTCTGTTGATTCCACAATACTCGGAAATCATCCCATCAGAAGTGGCGCCAAGAGCAGAGTTTGCACGTGGAAAGTTCTTAACGACTCCCATTCTATCGGCGGCAATGGATACGGTGACGGAAAACCGCATCGCTCGAATCATGGCACAAATGGGTGGGCTTGGTATCATCCATAAAAACATGGATATCGGCCGACAATCTCTTGAAGTTGAAAAAGTAAAAAAATATGAAAGTGGAATGATCCAGGATCCAATCACTCTTGGGCCTGATCAACTCGTTCAAGAGGCACTGGATGTGATGGCGAAATATTCTATCAGCGGTGTTCCGATTACGGTGAATAAAGTTTTAGTGGGAATTCTTACGAATCGCGATTTGCGATTTGAAACAAACGTTAATCAGCCAATTAAAAATCTTATGACCCACAAAGATAAGCTGGTAACGGCGGAAGTGGGCACCACTCTTGAACAAGCAAAAAAGATTTTGCAAAAACACCGCATTGAAAAATTGCCGGTTGTAGATAAGGACTTCAAGCTCAAAGGTTTGATAACGATCAAGGATATTGAAAAAGCTCAAGCATACCCGCAAGCGACGAAAGACAATCATGGCCGCCTTTTGGTAGGTGCCGCTGTCGGTGTCAGTGCTGATTCAACAGACCGGGTGGACGCGCTCGTTGAAGCAAAAGTCGATATCCTCTGCGTGGACACGGCTCATGGCCATTCTCGCAACGTGATTGAAATGGTGAAGTACATCGCGAAAAAACATAAAGACGTTATTATTATCTCGGGCAACGTTGTAACGGCCGACGGAACGTTGGCGTTAATCGAAGCTGGTGCTGATGTCGTTAAAGTCGGAGTAGGGCCCGGTAGTATTTGTACAACGCGTGTTGTGGCCGGTGTGGGGATGCCACAAATTTCTGCAGTGGTCGATTGTGCGCAAGCCGCTCGTAGCAAAGGTAAGACGATCATCGCGGATGGCGGGATTAAATACTCTGGCGACATTACGAAAGCTCTGGCTTTGGGTGCGAACTCAGTCATGATCGGAAATCTTTTGGCGGGAGCTGAAGAATCTCCGGGCGAAACGATTTTATATCAAGGCCGTACATACAAAGTTTATCGCGGAATGGGCAGTCTTGGGGCGATGGCAAAAGGGTCGAAGGATCGTTATGCTCAGTACGATATCACAGACGAAGACAAGTTGGTGCCTGAGGGAATCGAAGGAAAAGTTCCTTACAAAGGTTCTGCAACGGGGATCGTTCATCAACTCATTGGTGGCGTAAAATCCGGCATGGGTTATCTGGGAGCTCGCAATGTGCAAGAGCTTCAGGCGAAAGCTCGTTTCGTGCAAATCAGTGCTCAAGGGCTTCGTGAATCCCATGTTCATGACGTGAGCATTACGAAAGAAGCTCCTAACTACAGACTGGAAAATTAAAATGACCGAACGTGGATTTCTAATTTTGGATTTTGGCTCGCAATTTACTCAATTGATTGCGCGCCGATTGCGGGAAATTGGTTTTTATTCTGAAATCCATGCCTACAATTATCCCATCGAAAAAATCCAGAGTGGAAAACCCTTCGGAATTATCTTAAGTGGTGGTCCAAATTCAGTTTACGAACCTCAATCTCCGCGTCGAGATGTTAAAGAACTTCTTGAGGTAGCCCCGGTTCTTGGAATTTGTTACGGAATGCAGCTTTTAACCCACCAACTAGGTGGCGAAGTCGCAAAAAGCGACCAGCGAGAGTACGGGCTAAACCGTGTTGCTTGGCGGGAAACCTTTGGTGCTATTCCTTCTGATCAGCAGGTATGGATGAGTCACGGGGACTCTGTGAAGAAAGCGCCTCCGGGATTTCAAGTGGTCGGTATTTCTGATTCCGGTCATCCAGCAGCGATGAAGGGCCCACGTGCGTGGGGTTTGCAATTCCATCCTGAAGTAAGTCATACCTTCAAAGGGATCGAGATTCTTCGTGCATTTGCTCACACGCTTTGTGGTGCAAGTCCAACGTGGAATGCTCCACATATCACTGAAGTTTTGGTGAAAGACATTCAGAAAAAAGTCGGTGCTGATGAGCATGTGCTTTGTGCATTAAGCGGTGGTGTTGACTCTTCAGTCGTGGCAGCCCTTTTGACCAAAGCCCTTGGACACGAAAGAGTTCACTGTGTTTTCGTCGACAACGGCCTTCTTCGTAAAAACGAATACGAAAAAGTATTAGCGGCATACAATGAGATTGGCCTAAATGTGAAGGGCGTTGATGCTTCTCAAGAATTTCTAAGTGCTCTTCAGGGCAAAACCGATCCTGAAGATAAGCGCAAGACCATTGGTCGTGTGTTTATTGAAGTTTTTGATAAGTCTTACGATCATAAAATCAATATTCAGTATTTGGCTCAAGGGACTCTCTATCCAGATGTGATCGAGAGTGTGTCTTCAGTTGGTGGTAGTGTGACCATTAAGTCCCATCACAACGTGGGTGGTTTGCCAGAGAAAATGAAGCTAAAGTTAGTCGAGCCTGTGCGTGAACTTTTCAAAGATGAAGTTCGTAAAATCGGTGCAGAGCTTGGGCTTCCAAAGGACATGTTGGGCCGTCATCCATTCCCTGGTCCTGGCCTTGCAATTCGGTGTTTGGGTGAGGTGAGTGCTGAAAAGTTACGTATCCTAAAAGACGCCGATGATATTTTTATCAACTTTTTGCGAGAGAAAAATATCTATTCTGAAATCTGGCAAGCCTTCTGTGTTTTGCTTCCAGTAAAAACAGTTGGTGTGCAAGGGGACGGTCGTACTTACGATCACGTGCTAGCGTTGCGAGCCGTGACTTCTAGTGATGGTATGACTGCCGATTGGTACCCGTTTGATTTTGCTTTCTTGCGAGAAATTTCAAATCGAATCACGAACCAAGTTCGCGGAGTGAATCGGGTCGTGTACGATGTCACCAGTAAGCCCCCAGGAACGATCGAGTGGGAGTAGTTTCAGAGTGAAAATGAGACGTTTCCTCTGTTTACCACTCGAACAGGGGAATACGCTACTTGAGCATTTGTCTAAAATCTAGACGTTTAAAAGATCTCCAATTTATCTAGAATATAAGAGTGAAATAAGCAGAATTACGCTCTGAGTAATGAGCTTCCTGTTGCTATACTGTCTTTAGAACACTTCGAGGGGGAAGATTCATGAAGAGCATCTTGCTAGTAACTCTGCTTGCGATTTCTACCAATGTCTATGCGGAATCAGATCTTGAAACGGACGATAGTTTCTTTAAGTCTTCAGCAGCTCCTTACGAAGATGATGAGCTAGATCGTATGCAAAAGAAAAACGCGCTCATCAAGTCCAATGAAAATCAAAAAATGACTGATACGAAAGTAAAAGACGAGTTCTCAACAGCCACTCCAGGTGTCATGCAGTCTTTTGAGGCGCGCGCGATGGATGAGCGAGTGATTGCTGAAAATAAGCGTCGTCAACAGGCGATTATTCGTCAGTTAAAATCAAGCTCGGCTCCTATCTACCAATGTGTTTCTAAAGATCCACATTCTTTCGAAGGTACAAAGGCGACGGTGATTTGGATGGTGGGACAAAACGGCAAGGTTTTGGATTCTGCAATTAAAGACACAGATATCGTCAGCAATGAAATTCAAAAGTGTATCCATGATGTCGCGATGAGTATGAATTTTGATGAGGCCAAAACAGACCTTATAAAAAAATCGCATGTCGAATACACGTACAAGTTTAAAAAGAGAATCATAAAGCCTGCAAGAACAGCGAAGGCCCCAGTCCGCACGAAGAAGATTCAACGTCGCACGGCTAGTCAATAATCAGCGCAAAACGAGATGATCCCGCTCTATATACGGGACACTCGATAAACAAAGACTGAATTTTTCGTTTCAATATCGTTGCATAAATTAGAGGGAAGATCGCATAACACGATTTTCCCTCTTGTCTTTTTTGACCCCAACCGAATGGTTGAGTGTCATGAAAAAGCTGTACGTAATTTCACTTTTCATAATTTTCGCGACAGGCCTGTCGTCTTTGGCTGTCGCAAGTCCTAGTAGTTTGAACTACCAGGGACGCATCTTGAAAATGGACAATACTCCGATGGAGTATGAAGCTGTGATCTTTAACTTTAAGATCATGGACTCATCAGGTCAGTACACTCTATGGGAAGAAAACTCGAACCCTATCGATATGACGGGCTCTAAAGGTGTGTTTGATGTTCCGCTCGGTGAGGGCGCAAGAACTTTCCCAGATTCCAATATTCAATCTGTCGATGTAGCTTATTGGACAAGCTTTGGTTTGCTAGATGCATTTAGCAATACCCGCAGTTTTTACTGTAAGGGGTCAGTGCTTCCTGCATGTTATACTCCTTTGGGCGGGGATTTAAGAATTTTGCGAGTGCGCTTCTGGGATGGTACGGCTTGGAGGCAAATCTCTCCGGATTCAAAAATTCGCTCAGTTCCATTTGCCGCATATTCGATGTCTTCAGAGAAATTAGCAGGAAGAACACTGAATGAATTTGTATTAAAAGAGCTTATTCCTAATTGCGGGTCTGGAAGTTTCCTTACTTGGAATTTGGCGACGCAGAGTTTTGGTTGTAATTCAGTTTCTGTGTCTTCGTCAGAAATTACCAGTATCGATGCTAGTAAAATAACGTCTGGCGTTTTAGATGCCTCTCATATTCCAAACTTATCTCTTGCCGGTGATGTCACTGGTACTTTGTCGGCAACACATGTGAGCAGTCTTCAAGGAAAAACTTTAAGTGCGGCAGCTCCAAGCAATGGGCAAGTCTTAAAGTATAACGGGACTGCATGGGTGCCTAGTTCTGATAGCGTAAACGCGGGTACTATTACGGAAGTTGTTGCTGGCTCTGGACTTATTGGTGGCGGTACCAGTGGATCTGTTACTTTATCAATTAACAATTCGGTCACTGCGGGTACTTACACGAAGCTTACAGTGAATAGTCTGGGATTGGTGACGGGCGGTGCTTCGTTGAGTTCAACGGACATTCCTTCTTTAGATTGGTCGAAAATTACCACAGGAACACCAACGACTGTTGCTGGCTACGGAATTACCGATGCGCTAACCGGAGTTTCAAATTCTGCCAATTTGTCGAATGGAAAAATCTGGCTTGGTAATGCTTCTGGCAAAGCTGTTGAAGTTTCTATCTCTGGTGATGCAACAATCTCTAATTCAGGCGTACTCACTGTTGATAAAACTCAGACTGCAGTTGCTAGTAAGATCCTTCAACTTGATGCAAGCTCCGTGGCAACCACTAAAGGTGTGAACGTGAATGGCTCCACCAGCGGATCGATTGCAATTCGTGGTCAAGCAGCTGCTGGCACTTATACTTTAACATTGCCGAACTCAGCAGGCGCGGCAACCCAAGTTCTTGTTACTGATGGATCTGGTAATTTATCGTGGGCTGCGAATACGGCGGGCAGTGTAACTTCCGTTGCGGCAAGTGCTCCGTTATCGTCAACAGGCGGAACAACGCCGACGATTTCAATTGCGCAAGCAACGACTTCACAGAGTGGGTATCTGTCTTCAACAGACTGGAATACGTTTAACAACAAACAAGCTGCGGGTAATTATGTTACAGCTTTAACAGGTGATGTAACGGCTACGGGTCCAGGTTCCGCAGCCGCGACAGTGGCGAAACTTCAAGGAAGCACGCTCACGCTGACGACTCCGGCGGCGAATCAGTACATAAAATACAATGGCAGTGCTTTCGTAAACTCTGCGATTGTAATTTCTGATGTCACAAATCTTTCTAGTACATTGAGTAATAAAATTGATGCAGCTCAAATGCCTGCTAACTGCACGGCCGACCAGACTTTGACGTTTTCCAGTCCGACAGGAGCCTGGACATGCGCAAATATTGCCATTACCGGCTCTGCATTCGGCTCGCAAACGGCATCGACATTCTTAGCTGCTCCCTCAGGCGCTGCGGGTGCCCCCTCATTCCGCAGCATCGCTGCGGCAGATGTTCCCGTGCTGGACACCTCCAAGGTCACGACTGGAACATTTGCCGCAGCGAGGATGCCAGCCTTTACGGGCGATGCAACCTCCAGTGCAGGAGGCACAGCTCTGACATTAGCTAACAGTGGTGCGACAGCTGGCACTTACAAGTCCGTGACGGTGGATGCAAAAGGTAGAGTGACTGCGGGTACGAATCCAACAACACTTGCCGGCTACGGAATCACGGATGCGTTTGCTCAAGGTGGAAATAGTTTCGGTACGACTGCCACTCTTGGAACGAACGACGCAACTAATTTGGCATTTGAGACAGGTGGCACAACGCGAGCGACTCTGGATACGTCTGGAAATTTAGGGCTAGGTATGGTGCCTGGAGCGTATCGTTTAGATGTGAGCGGGTCTGTGAGATCTTCAGGCGAATTTGTTTCTACAAGTGCAAATCAAGCTCGTTACATTGGTGGCAACTACGGAGTGATTCATCGCAATGATGGTGCGAACTACTATACATTGTTAACAGCCTCTGGCGATCAGTATGGATCATGGAATTCTTTACGTCCCCTTTCAATCAACGTTACGAACGGGGATGTGAATATGGGTAATGGCAGACTATATGTCGAGCACGGAGGACAAGTGGGGATCGGTACTGCAACCCCAACGCAGGCTTTGCATGTGGTCGGAAACATCCAAGTTGATAACGGAACCAATGCCGCTATTTATAATAGCGGTGGGATGTTCTTTAGCGGTGTGCCTGGAGCGGGAACTCATGCTGGTTATGTCTTCCGTCCGGGGTGGGGTGGAGGAACAAATCGTTTGGCGACGGTCACGGTGCAAAACTCGGATGCGGCGGGGAACTATAACGACTGTGTTCTCCTCGCAAGTTACGGACCGTCCTACTTCAATTGCGGTCCACTAGGAATTAATACTAAAAATCCAAACGCGGCGCTGGATGTGAATGGGCGAATTCGTTCAACAGGAGTCGCTGGCGGTGAAGATGCAATTTTCGAATTGTACAATCAGCAAGCACCAGCGAATCAGCGTTGGACAGAAATGTACACCGATGACTTTGGAACCTTTATCATTAGAAATTTAAATGATGCCTATTCAGCTGGAGCAACAGTCCTGCATTCACATCGACTTCCTGGAAGTCCTAATATTGATTACACTGTTCTTGATGGAAATGTGGGGATTGGGTTTGCACCAAGTTATAAATTCCACGCCAACGGTACAGTTGCAGGTGTTGGAGCCTACGTGAATGCTTCTGATATTCGTCTTAAGAAAAACATCGAGCCAATGTCAGATGTCAGAACAAAACTCACTCAATTGACGGGTGTCTACTTTGACTGGCGTCAAGACGAGTATCCTGAAATGAATTTTGAGCAAACTCACGATGTCGGTGTTATTGCTCAAGACGTTGAAAAGGTTTTTCCGGAGGCGGTAAAGACAGATAGCAAGGGATTTAAGTCCGTTGCCTATTCAAAGTTAGTGGCGCCACTGATTGAAGCGGTGAAAGAGTTGTATGCGAAGGTTCAAGGTCACGACGAAGAAATTAAATCCTTGAAGCAAGAAAATGCAGAGCTCAAAGTTCGTCTAGATCGCTTAGAAAAAATCATGTCTGATTCCACGGCGTCTAAGAAGTAAACCCAACTCGCGACGTCCCGACTTTCCCATTTGCGGGAGCGCTCTTAGGCCCCTGTCCAAAGTTTCGACAGCGAAATCGTGTAAAAACTTCTTTATGGCACTCCCAGAGGGCATTTGTTTTGCTCTCATCCTTTGTGAAGTCATTCACTAGGAGTTTTTATGTTTATGCGTACAATGGGTCTTTTGCTAGTTTCTGCTCTTTCAACTCAGGCTTTAGCCGCTGAAAAAGAGATTGGTCACTCGCGCACCACAGGCCGTCCTTTAGAGTCGTTCCTGGTTCGCTCTCAAGAGCCCCAACAAATGAGCATCTACAATACAGGTGTTCTGTCTTTCCAAAAACGCCTTGAGATGATTGCAAGTGCAAAAAAATCTATCGAAGTAGAATTCTTCATTTATAACATCGACAATGCCGGCCGTCTTTTCACACAAGCTTTGGTGAAAAAAGCGAAAGAGGGCGTCAAAGTCCGCGTTTTGGTTGATTACGGTTGGCCAATTGCTCAGTTGGATAATTTCTATGCGACTTTGCTTGTGCAAAATGGCGTTGAAGTTCGTTACTACAATCCAATGATCTCGTTTGAACTTTTCAAAGGTCAATTCCGCAGTCATCGTAAAGCCCTCATCATCGATGACGTTCAAGGTATGACAGGTGGTCGTAATATCGCCGACGAATATTTCGATATGGCGACTGATTACAACTTCCTTGATCGCGATATCGTTGTCCGTGGAAGTATGGCAAAATCTATGCGCCAAAGCTTCGACCAATTCTGGGATTCAGAAATGACGGAACAGCCAACTATTGAAAAAGAGCCTAAGATAGATGCATACAACACTGCATACGCTAATGTTAGACATGTAAGCCAAGGACAGATGCGCTTTAAAAATGCTTTGGCTCGTTATAGCGAAGGTATGAAGAAGGCAAATGCGTACCTTGTGCAAACTGCGCAGGATCGTGAAATCTTGGAAGCTACGCGCGCTGCCAGCCTTTTAAGTTCTGGCTCTATTCGTGAGCACACATGCACAGACAGTATCTTTGCTGCTGACATGCCTGGTATCGGAAACCGTAGCCGTGTTCTTTTCCAAGAAATCAATAGACAGATTCTTTCCGCACAAAAAAGTGTGCATGTGGAAAGTCCTTATTTCGTAACGACGATCGAAGGTATGGGCATTATCAATAAATACCTCGAGCGTGGTGTTGAGATGAATGTTTACACCAATAGCTTGAACTCAACAGACGCGACTTACACTACAGCAACACTCTATCCTCGTGTCGGGTTCTTGATTGAAAACGGTTTGAATGTATTTATTTACCGTGGTCAAAGCATTCCTTCTCAGGATATGGCGATCCCAGAGGCTGCAAAAGCTCGCTGGGGATTGCATGCTAAATCAGCAGTTATTGACGATAAGATCACGATGGTTGGTACTTTCAATGTGGATCCACGTTCACGCAATATCAACTCTGAAATGGCTCTTATGTGCTTAAATAGCCCAGGACTTGCATCAGATGTTTTGGCGAGCATGCGCGAAAGACGCGATCATAGCGTGCAATTGAACAAAGACGGCGAACCTGTTGATGGTAGCAGTCGTTTCCACGGCACGAGCATCCCAAAACGCATTTCTTACTACTTGATGTTGCCGTTCGCGAACATATTCTCTTACCTCCTGTAACGCAATCGGTTAAGGGCTGCGAAAGTAGCCCTTAAACTGCACTAAAAAATTGAACCTAAAGGCAGTCCAAGTTATGAATTATTCATGTCTTTTGTTCATCTTCATGTCCACTCTGAATATTCGCTTTTAGAGGCTGCTTGCCGAGTTAAATCTATTGCCAAAAAAGCTGCTGAATACGGCATGCCGGCTGTCGCCCTTACAGATAACGGCAACATGTTTGCCGCGGCTGAATTTTACTTTGCTGCCAAAGATAATAACGTAAAACCTTTGATTGGCTTGGATGCTTACATAGCTCCAGGTTCACGCCACGAGAAGAAACAAGATCGCGATCAAATCTCTCAATTTCCTCGTCGCTTGGTTTTCTTAGCTCAGAACATTGAAGGCTATCGCAATCTTAATAAGCTATCGACAATTGGTTACCAAGAAGGTTTCTACTGGAAACCGCGTATCGATTACGAAGTCATCGAGAAACACAATCAACACTTGATCTGTTTGACCGGTGGACTTCGTGGCGAAGTGGCTGATGTATTCCTGAATGAAGGACCTGATCAAGCTCTCGAGCGTATTCGTAAGTTACATAATATTTTTGGCGACAGACTTTATCTTGAGATCTGCCGCACAGGTTTGCCCGAGTGGCAAAAACTCAATCCCTTTTTGTTAGAGGCTTCAAAAATTACTGGTGTGCCTGTTGTTGCAACCAACGATGTGCACTACATGACTCCGGATGATCAGCTTGCTCAAGAGGTTTTGATCTGTATTGGTACGAATAAAACTTTGGCCGATGAGGGGCGTTTTAAATTAGGCTCCAGCGAATTCTATTTTAAAAAACCAGATCAGATGAAGAAGCTTTTCGAAGACGTGCCCGAGGCTGTGGCCCGCACGCTTGAAATTGCTGAACGCTGTGATGTGAAGTTTAAAGTCAAAGATGAACACGGCAAACCGATTTATCATTTGCCAACATTCCCAACTGAAGATGGTGCTTCACTCAAAGAAGATATCGCACGCAAAGCTGCAAAGGGCCTTGAAGAGCGCTTTGACGAATCTAAAGGTCGTGGTGAGGAAGTCCCTGAGGATAAACGGCCTGACTACTTCAAACGCTTAGAGTTTGAATTGGGTGTTATCGATCGCATGGGCTTCAATGGTTACTTCTTGATCGTCCAAGACTTCATCAACTGGGCAAAGAATCATGACATCCCAGTAGGCCCGGGTCGTGGATCTGGAGCGGGCTCGCTTGTCGCGTACAGTTTGCGTATTACGGATTTGGATCCACTTCCAAATTTCCTTCTCTTTGAGCGTTTCTTGAATCCAGAACGTATCTCGATGCCGGACTTCGATATCGACTTCTGTCAGGATCGTCGTCAGGAAGTGATTCAATACGTAACTCAAAAATACGGACAAGAATCGGTTTCACAAATTATCACCTACGGTAAATTGCAGGCACGTGCTGCGATCAAAGACGTGGGCCGCGTTTTGGGAATGACCTTCCCAGAGGTGGACGTTGTAACAAAACTCATCCCTGAAAAATTAGGGATTACTCTAAAAGATGCTCTTGAAATGGAGCCGCGTATTCGCGAGTTGATGGATATGAATCCAACGGTGAATACGTTAATGGATCTTGCTCAACGTATCGAGGGGATGGTTCGTCACGCCGGTATCCATGCTGCGGGTGTGATCATCGCCGATGGACAATTGGTCAGCCATGCGCCTTTGTATAAGGGCGCTGATGGCGAGCAAGTTGTTCAGTACGATATGAAGCACGCCGAGAAGATCGGTTTGATTAAGTTCGACTTCTTGGGATTGAAGACGCTCACTCATATCAATCACGCGATTAAGCTGATTGAAAAAAACCGTGGCGAGAAAATCGTTACAAAACTAATTCCGATGAACGATCAGAAGACTCTCGAGATGATGTCTCGTGGAGACACGGCGGGGATCTTCCAGTTCGAAGGTGAGGGCATCACGGATGCCACTCGTAAAATTCGTCCCTCTAGTTTTGCGGATATCACGGCGATTACATCTTTGTATCGTCCGGGTCCGATGGCGAACATTCCCGAGTTTACGGATCGTAAACATGGGAAGTCTCCGGTCACTTATTTGATCGAAGATAGCAAAGAGATTTTGTCTGAGACCTACGGGATCATGGTTTACCAAGAGCAGGTAATGGGTATTGCCTCTAGAATCGCTGGATACTCTCTCGGTGAAGCGGACATGCTTCGTCGCGCGATGGGTAAGAAGATCAAAGAAGAGATGGATCGTCAGCGCATTCGTTTCATGGAGGGGGCGAAAGCCAAGGGCCATGAAGAAAAAGCGTCGGAAGAGCTTTTCGACTTGATGTATAAGTTTGCGGATTACGGTTTCAATAAATCTCATGCCGCCGCGTACTCTGTGATCACCATGCAAACTGCGTGGTTGAAATGTTATTACCCGACAGAATTCTTCGCAGCTCTTCTTAGTACCGAGCTTTCGGATACGGATAAGATCGTTAAATACTCGAAGGACGCGACAAAACGTGGTCTGCCGGTAAAACCTCCGCATGTGAATTTTTCGGATTACTTCTTCGGTGCTCATGGCGATGAAATTTATTTCGGTCTAGGCGCGATCAAAGGTGTCGGTGAGGGCGCTGTTATGGCCATCATCGAGGCCCGCGAAACATTGCCTGAAAAGAAATTCTCTAGCCTGGATGAGTTCTTCAACACGATCGATGTTCGTCGCGTGAATAAAAAAGTGATCGAGTGTTTGATCAAAGCGGGTGCTTTTGATGGTTTCGGTGCGCATCGCGCGCAACTGATCGCAGGCTACCAAAAATACTTGGATCGTGCTGAGGGTAAACGTAAAGACCGTGAACTAGGCCAGACCTCGTTGTTTGATCTAGGACCTAGCGATGAGACCGAAGTCCGACTTGAAAACACTAAGCCATGGACGCGTACGGCCTCTTTGTCATACGAAAAAGAGGTTTTGGGTTTCTATCTGAGCGATCATCCACTTAAAGGCTTCGAGAATCTGGCTGAAATTTTCACTAGCTGTAAAGTCGTGGACTTGCCAACCTTTGCTAAACAAGAAGGTGCCGCTCCACAGGCCCCTGTGCAAAAGACCAAAGAAAACCGCTGGGGTCGTGATGCGAATAAGAAGCGCGTCGTTGTAGCAGGTCTGATCTCGGATTTACGCGAGCTGATCACTAAAAAAGGCACGCGTATGGCCTTTGCCAAGGTCGAAGACCTGACCGGCTCTTGCGAGCTTGTAATCTTCCCAGACGCTTTTGCCCGTAATGAGATGATGTGCCGGGATGAAAAACCAGTTTTGATAGCAGGCTCTTTGGAGGTCGAAGAAGGTGCTGCTAAAATCATGGTGGACACTGTTTCACCAATGGAAGATATCCTGAAGAAGACCAAACGGGTGGTATTGCACCTTGAGCGCATTCCAGAGGCCGATTACGGGCGCCTGGAAAGTTTGTTAAGAGGTCATCCAGGGGGCACGAATGTGAGCCTGGAAATTGATTTGAAAGATGTTAACCGCAAAGTGCAGCTCGAGATTCAGGAAGAAATCGCAGTGAGCATTAGCAATGAGTTTTTTGAAAGTATTCACTCCATGTTCGGAAGAACGGATTTCATCGAGTTAAGAACATAAGGAATTAAGGACAAGGATTGTTATGAAAAAAGTATGGGTGCTTTTGGCAGCAATGATGACAGCGTCTATGGTATGGGCGCAGGCCGCGGACCTTATCGAGAAAAGCTTCACGGGGACCTCGACAGAGAACACTCCGCAGGCCGCTCGTCGTGATATTCAAGAAAAAGCCTCTCAGAAGGTCTCTGAGGACCTTATCAAGGAATTGATTGGGGAAGAGCGTTTCACAAAAAACAAAACTCTGATTCAAAATAAAATTCAAAAACTTTCCAATCGTTATATTCCGTTTGCAAAGCCAAGCGAGCTTGTTCAAGAAGGTTCTAATTATAAAATGACCGTGACCTTGAAAGTTTCAGTGAAGGACTTAAAAGCGCTTCTTCAAGAGAACTCTTTGCTCGCAGAGAACGACACGGTTCCATTGGTTCTGCCGGTCATTGCTTTCACTGACAAAGTGGATCTTAAAACGTTCCGTTGGTGGAAGCCTGAAGAAGGTACGAATAAAGCCTTCTTGATTTCGCAAAACCGTACTTTCGAAAATGCTTTGCGTGGAGCTTTCCAGAAACACAACTTCTATCTTGTAAAAACCATGCCGTTAGGACTTCAGATCCCGCGCAGCTATCAGAACGAGCGCTTGAGTCTTGATGATATGCAGTTCTTTAGTCAGTACTTCGGCGCGCCTTTGATGATCGAAGGTCAAGTGCAGTACTCTAAAAGTCCCGAGTCTTCGAATCGTTATCGTATCGAAATCAAACTCGTTGCTTTGCAAGTCAGCAATGGCCGTCCTATTGCCGATGTCTCTAGAAAATTTGATACTGAAATGGGCGCGTTTGAAACCGCAGTTGATAAAAAAATCCGCGAAAGCATCGATGGAACGGCTCAAGAGCTTGCTTCCCAGGTCTACGAGGCATGGCAAAGAGGTTCTTTAGGTGCTACGATCTTAAGACTGACTTTCCGTGGAAGAATTCCATTCAATCAAAAAGAAGCTTTCAAAGAAAAACTCAAAACCCAAGTGCGTGAGATTCGCAATATTCGTGAGCGCTTCGTGACTGCAGACTCTGTGGCGTACGAAGTGGACACGGGACTTAATTCTAAAGACTTCGCAGCAAAACTTGGAAATCTTGAAATCGATGGTCGTAAATGGCGTCCAACCGAACAAACCGACACTGAAGTCGTTTTGCAATTGCAAAGACAATAGGGAGAGTTGAATGAGAAGTTTGAGTATTGGACTTTCTTTGGGATTTGCTCTGATCCTTGCTGCTTGTCAAACGATCGATCGTAGCTCTCAAGTGGCTCGTCGTGAGGTCAAGGATCAATCTCTGACAGGCAAAAGCACAGACGGACAACCTCGCAAAAGACTGATTGTTTTGCCGTTCTTGGATGCTTCTGAGAAGCGTCCTGAGTTCCTGCGCGAGAACGCACGTAAATCTTTTATGATGGCTTTAAACAAAACAGGCGAAGTGGTAGCGGTGGATAGCCGTGACATTAAAGCCGAAGTTTTGAAACCTGCTGAAAAAGGTGAGTACGATCTTAAAGAAATCGCTAAGCAAGGTCAGAGCCTTGGGGCAAATGCGATTCTTGAGGGAAAAATCTTGGACGTTCGTGTTTCTCGTAAAGCGGACAACGTTGGTGTCATTCGTCAGATGAAGAGCGAGTTCGAGGCCGTGATTCGCGTTCGTGTTGTAAGTACGCGTGGTGCTCAAGAGATCTTTAACACCGTAAAGACTGTGAACCTAGAAGAGCCCATGGTACGTGTGGCTGAACGTGTAGAGAGTGACAAGTACCTACAAAACAGTCCAGAGCTGATCGAGACCATCGTAAAAGATGCGTTCTTGGATTTCGTACCACAAGTGGTGGCTTCACTGAGTAAGGTTAATTGGGAGGGGCGTATTGCTGCTCTTAATGGGGATCGCATTTATCTGAATGTTGGGAAGATCTCGGGCATTCAGGTAGGGGATGTGTTGAAGGTTCTGGATCAGGGGGATGATGTTTACGACCCCGAATCAGGTGGCCACATCGGGACTGTTCCTGGGCGTCTGAAAGGTACTTTAGAAGTCATCAGCTACTTTGGTAACGATGGCTCTATAGCTGTGATCCATTCGGGTTCAGGTTTCAAAGAAAACGATCGCGTAGAGCTCTATTAGGCCTTTGATACGCGACGTCAACCCAAGGGCTTCCGTTGTAAGTAGGGGGCCCTTTGAGTTATAAAGAGAGCTCATTTCGGTCGTGATCCGTTAGCGCAGTTGGTAGCGCGTTTCCTTGACATGGAAGAGGTCACAGGTTCAAGTCCTGTACGGATCACCAATTTTTCTCGATAGAGAAAAATCAGCGCAGCTCATTCTTCCGAAGGAAGAAAGAATCAGCGCAGCTCATTTTTGCTCAGCAAAAATCACCGAAGGTCATTTTCTCGCTGCATTCCTCGAAAAAATAATTCAAAATTTTTATATGGAATACATTTACCAAATTCTCGATCATCCTTTATTTCGTCAATTCCTCGTTTGGGCTGCACTTGGGTTAGGTGTCGGCGTGGCTGCGAAGCTCCTGATTCCTGGCAGTGAAGCCATGGGTTGGCTCCGTACGATCTTGTTAGGTCTTGCGGGCTCTTTCTTGGGGAATTATTTGGCGCCGATCTTTTTCAAATGGCCGATGTACAATGCATTTAGCTGGCAAGGAATTGCCATCGGAGTTGTCGGTGCGGCAGCGTTGGTGCTAGTCAATCGCGTCGTTACACGTTCTTAAGGAACTCAGTGCAAAAAATCGTTTTCAGCATAAGTCTTATTCTTGGTGCCGCAGGTCTGATCCTCGTGTTTGGCGAAGTCTATCGAAAATCCCATCACAAAGATAAAGTTCTGGCAGAGATGGCGATCGTTGTTGAAGACGTTAAAAATGCACCAAAATTCACACCCGCCTATGACAGCGATGGTGTGCCGATACAATCCGATGCCGAGGTAAAGTTTCATACCGACAACTATAAAATGAACTGCATGACCCAAGTGATCAATACTGACTGGAAAGTCCCAGTGAATTGTGAACCGGTGATCATGAGTATTCTTACCGATCCTTTTGACCGTAAAGATCTCAGTTTTCGAGTAAAGAAAAAATTTATTTTGCCCGGAGTAATTCTGGCACTGGCCCCTTTTTACTTTTTGATTCTAAGAGGTCTTGTGCGTCGCCTGCGTCGGAAAAAGAGCTGACGAAACTTTCAAAGTCTTAAAATTTTACATCTTGACCTTCACGTTACGTGAAGCCCGACACTGTTAAAACTTCGGGAGGCACCATGAACATTAAGCAATTCGCAAGCAAGACAGGTCTTACGCCAAGAGCGATTCGTTTTTATGAAGAAAAAGGCATTTTAAAATCGGACCGCAATTCCGGTAATCAATATCGCACGTTCAATCAAAGCCATATCCAAGTCGCCACTAAGATTAGTCAATTTCGACACCTGGGGTTTTCAATCGATGAAATCGCGACGATGCTAAAAGCATCTCCGGCCCTCAGCATCGAGAGTGTGCAGAAGAATATCAAAGCGAATCTTAAAAAACTCTACAAAGAAAAAGAGGCTACCGAAAAAAGAATTCAGCAGACCGAAGCGCTTTTGGAAGCAAGCCAAGAAGGCGAAGGGCTTTCTTCGGCACAAAAAAACCTCTTCAAATCGATGGCGTATTCGGACCTCCGTGAGTGGTCTTTAAAATATCTCAACGAGGGGCTTAAACAAAAAAGCAATGGTCCGGTCGAGCAACTGCAGATGGTTGCCTGTGCGTACGCGGATTTGATCGTAAAACACAATATGGGCGGTTTAAAACACGCCGACTATGCCGAGTCCCACCGATTGATTGCAAAGGCTCTAGGCCGTGCAAAAGAGCCTAAGCTCGCAAAGCGCCATGAAGAGCTTGCAGAGGCCTATGATAATCTTGAGCGGGACCCGGCCTACTACGATCTTCCGGTTTAGTCGTGAGTGTGATAGACTCGGACCATGTCTATCGAAAATGAATATGACCTTCAGTCTTTAAGAAAAATCGGCCGTATCGTGGCTCAATGTCTTCAGTATATGGGTTCAAAACTTGAGCCCGGCATTACGACGCTCGAGCTTGATCAACTTGGCCAAAGCTTTTTGGAAAAGCATGGCGCAGTTTCGGCACCGAAGAAGGTCTATAATTTTCCAGGCACCACTTGCATTAGCGTGAATGAAGAAGCGGCCCATGGCATTCCTAGTTCAAAAATTTTAGCAGCTGGTGATTTAGTTAATATCGATGTGTCTGCAGAGCTTAACGGCTATTTCGCAGACACGGGTGGATCCTTCATTATTCCACCAGAGTCGAACCTGAAAAGAAATCTTTGTATTGCTACAAAGCGTGCTCTAGAGATGGCCCTTCGCGAAGCCCGTGCAGGACGCCCGCTCAATGTCATCGGCAAAGCGATTCAAAAAGAGGCTTACAAAAATAATCTTACAGTGATTGAAAATCTTGGCAGTCACGGTGTTGGTCGTGCTCTTCACGAGGAGCCTGATTTTATTCCTGGGTACTACGATCCCAAAGACAAACGTATTCTAAAAGAAAACCAAGTTATTACGATCGAGCCATTTCTTTCAACGGGTGCTAGAGAAGTTTTCGATACCGGCGACGGTTGGACTCTTGCAACTGGTAAGCAATTCCTGACAGCTCAATACGAGCACACAATGGTCATCACGAAGGGGAAGCCCCTTATCATGACTTTGCCGGCTTAGTGGCCTTCGAGTTTTAATTCAACGGCGACACGAATACTGCCGAGGTCAGCCTCAGTATAGGCGTTAAATGGATTCTCTTCGATGTCCTCATAGCCAAGACGCTTTATCCACAGCACATGCCCATTGCCCAGATCCCACTGAATAAAATCCGTCGCTTGTTGCTCGGGATTTCCTAAGTTTGGAAAAGACTCGCGAACAGCGGCAATGGCTTGATCCATAGCTTCTGCGTGTGGGCGGAATTCAAATGACATATGTTGGGGAAAACGCGATTTGTCTTCGTCTTGAAAGTACTGCGCATGAAAATAACGTGTACCTGGAAGCGGGCTTTTAGTGCGCACGATGATCATCTCACCGGTGTACTTATTAGTGTCGCGAACCATGTAAGGCTCTTGATTAGTTTTCTTAAGATTCTCGATCAAGTCTTCAAGTTTATTGTCAGAACCCGCATATGCGGCAAGTACATGAGTCATCTCTTTCACAGAGACTGAGAGAGAATCCTTTTCAGGTGCAGGCAGTGCGGGACCTTGAGGAATCGGCGCTGAATGTTTTATTTGTGCCGCCGTAGAATCCTCAGCCTGGTCGTCGCCAAGTGGAGACTTGGAGCCCAAAACGAAAGCCCCAATCCCAGCAAGAATAACAACAACAACGAGAACCGGGATTAGGCGTTTCATTTCAAAGTCCTAGTAAGAGCTGCCGAATTGAGCTTTTTCCCACTGACGAAGCAGTGGAGTCGGATCCATCAAATCAGAGCGACGATCGTAAGGTGGACGACGATAACGAGTCAGTGAACCTGCAGTCGTGCCCTTATAAAGTTCAAAGTGAAGCATCGGAAGACAGCAGCCAGAGCTCACTTTGCCGATACGGCCGATCTCTTGCCCAGCTTTGACGATCTTGCCTTTAGCAACACCCGGAGTTGGTGAACCCAAGATTTCTCCGTAACGAGCTACGAATTTTGGATGGCGAATCTCGATCGCAAACACACCTTGATAGAAATAGTAAAGACCACGGATCACGACACCCGAGGCAACAGCCACGGCCGTTTCGCCGCGTTTACGATAAAGGTCACAGCCTGCATGCAGACGGCGTCCACGCGCACGTTGTGCACGGAAGCGCGGAGTGCCCACGGCATAAGACTGAGAAGCTCTTTTAATTGTCGGGAATTTGCAGCAGTCCTTAGTGTTAAGAACTACGTCTCTCATATCGATATAGTTATCGCTATCACCAGATCCAGAACCCGAGTCTGAATCAGAGTCGTTATTCATCTCTTTGCAGTCTGCTTTCAGCTGAACCACCGAGCGAGGAATCCATCCAGATTTTTGGCTGTCGCCACGCTCTGGGAATTGAACTTCGATGTGCTCAGATTTTTGTTTTTCATTCCAAGATTGAATTGGAACAATCGCTTCGAACTGGTCTGCTTGGAAAAGAACTTTTGCAAGCTCAGGATCCATGACGTCGACATCGGGTTCATCTGTACAAATAACGTATTCCAATTTTCCATCAGTCACAGGAACTTGAGGCGTGCCAGTATCGCCACCATTGTTTGGTGGAGTTGTGTCTGAATTGCCGCCGTCGTTGACGGGTGGTTTTACTGGAATCGAGCCGCCGTTGCCGCCATTTGCTGGTGGTGCATCTGGATCGATGGTGTCGCCAGGAGCAACAGCCTGATTGGCTTCATCCGGAGTGTAAACGTTGATAGAGTTTAAGATATCCGTTTGGTCGTAACGAAGACCTACTTGAGCGACAGGATTGATGTTTGTCGTATTATAGACATCAAAAACCACATACTCCATCATCAACGTGCCTTCTGCGCAGTTGATGAGGGTGTAGTGATCCTTGTCCATAGCCGCTTGCCAATAAGTTTTTTTGACTTCAAACGGACTCTTAGTAGTTTTTAAAAGCGCCGGAGTATCAGCAACCTCGATTACGAAATTGCCGATGTCTTGAAGGACGTCTTTTTCGACAGTTCCTTCATCTTTAGGATTTGCGATATTTGTTAAAGCGCCTTGATGAGCATTGTGCGGAACGCTCAAAACGCGAACAAGAATCGACGGGTCGGTTGATGGGATTCCACGCATTGCAATCAGCGTGCGATCCACAAGAACTCCCGAGAATAGGCCCTTAAAAAAGCCCTGACCTTTGAACTTAGAAGACGCGTTCAGGTCCGAATTTGGTTTTTGTGCAATATATAGAGGAGCATGCTGTGCAGGTTTCGAGGTACAAGTCGACGCATCGACAAAACCACGAGTATTATTCCATATATAGACGTTTGGTGTTGGAGCTGCGGCTGAAGCAGAAACCGGAATAAGAGATGCCAAAAGCCAAGCTGTTAGACTGACATTCCACTTTGTCATATGAATCCCCCCTCGAATTCAGAAGCCAAATGCTATGTATCCAATACAGTTCCAGGGAACATTGCAGGAAATAAGCAGTGGCGACAAACGACAGAAGCAAAGTATGTAAAAAAAACCTAGTCAAAGTTTTCATTTATACAGTGCGAAGGAACATTTTTGTGACTTTAAGGGCACAGATTATTTGATTTTGGCGAGCTCGGTCTGAATCCACGGATTATAGAACGGCGCATATAGAGCAATGCTGAACTCGTGGCAGGCCGTGTATTCCGAGGCTCCGGTCACGACCGAGTTGATCCCGACGATCTGATACTGGCCATCCACTTGAACGTAGATTGGACCGCCTGAATCGCCACTGCAAACGCCGCCAGTGCTGTTGCGCTGGTCGAAGACGATATTGTTATCTTGGACTAAAGAATCCTTTTTGAAGCTCTTGATGGTTTTACGAAGAACGCGATGATCGTTGTTCATCTCGCTGGTAATACCATAACCGATCATAAGCACATCATCACTACTGAGAGCGCTTTTCCCATCATAAAGAGTCGCGATGGGGTAGTGCGAAGGGATTGGTGAAGCGAGTTTCACTAAAGCCAGATCATCTTTTGCATCGGCTTTACCTTTGTACTCTGAGTTTATGACAACATCGATGGCTGGGATCATCTTCGTTTTCGGATCGTATCCTGAAGAACATTTAATGTTGTTATGGAAAACTGCGTGGACTGCGGTTTTCTTAAGGTCTTTCACACAATGAGCAGCCGTTAAAATCACGCGATCTGAAATAGGAGTGCCTGTGCAAGTAGAGCCCTTATAGTGGCCCTTTTCATCGCGACCATGATCCATCACGAGCATCACGGCTAAATTTGAATGAGGATCCTGAGTACCTACTTGGGAACCATTGACGATGCCTACAGAGATCGTTCCGTCGTCATTTCGGCAATTCAAGTAACTGCGATCTTCGGTGCCGTTTGCGGGGCCTTCACCCACGTCGTGTTTAACTTCCTTATTAGAGCCACAGGCAACAAGAGCTAGGGCCAAGATTCCAATTCCTAAATAGTTCTTCACGAAGACTCCCGGTGGGTGAATAGCGGGCCTCAGTTCCCGCTTCTCTAAACACTATAGCAACCACTGGGCCAGGCCTCAGATAGCTACTGATAGGATCTGATCCCTAGGGAGAATTATAGGCGTTCTAGAGCTTGTTTAGCGGATGAACGTCTTTGAATTAATTACTAAAGATTCTAGAGCGCTTCCGAAGGGGGTCATAAGGATTCTTTTAAATTTAAAGATGGGGGTGACCATGAAAAAGCTTTTTATCGTGTTGCTGGAAAGTTTTGTTTTGATGGTCTTCTTCACATTAATGGCGAAGGCTTACGTGCATCGCGGGCCTACTTCCGATTGTCGTGGAAAAATCGGATTTAAAAAATGCGTGAACAAGACCGAGTCATCGTCTGTGTTTTTACGTTAATAATCTGTGAGAGAATACGATAGCCTTGGTTGTTGTCCATAAGCTCTGGATGAAACTGCATTAAAATTCCGCGTCCGTCTGAAAACTCTGTGGCCTTTGTAATGCCGTCAGAGGACACCGCTGCTAATTCCAAAAAACCACCGGGCTTAAAAATCACGGCTTGGTGATGATAATTGTAGACATTCAAAGTCTGTCCATTGCTGGAAGACATTTTCAAGATTGAATGTGTCGTGGGCTTTAGCTGCACATCATGCCAGCTATTATCGTGACCAATATTTTTCGGAAAATTAAATGGAATATCTTGAATCAACTCATAGCCAAGAGCTACAGCAGCCAGTTGTGAGCTTCGACAAATACCCATATAAAAACCACGCGCCGATGTAACATAAGATTTGATGAGTGATATCTCGAAGCGATCGCGTTCTGGGATGACGTTGCGAGAATGGAAATTTTCTTTGTCGTAAAGGCGTGGATCGATGTCATCTCCACCGAGTCCGATCATGAAAGGAAACTTTTTCGAGATTAAATCAAAGAGCTCGCGAGTTTCGCCAATAGTTAATCCCAGGTTCGAATTGATTGGTAAGATGAATGGCAGATGCTCTTTTTGCTTCAAGTAAAGGTTCAGCTTCTCGATGCGAAGAGAGCTTTTTGTAGTGTCCTTTGGAAGGTTCGCAACGAGCAATGCTCGTTGCTCGCGCTGAGAGTCGTTTAATTCGCGATAACCGACAGTCTCAAAAGTAGGAGTCTTACCTTCAAAAAGCTCCATCAAATCAGGGCTTTTTTCTAAATTATTAATGTAGCGTTGCGATGCTTGTTCCGGAGTTTCGCCCTCACGCACAGGCAGAATGATAGGTGCTAAGGCACTGCTGGTGTGCCATTCCACAAGGCGAATCTTCGCGAAGACGGGGCTTGCGAAGAGCAGGTTAAAAATGAGGAAAAACACAGGTGTTTTCATAAGTTCCTTATCCGGAACATTACCCTTCAAGCCGGGTGCCGCGCTGGGTTCATACAAGGCTCAGCTCGCATGTCAAATCTTTAGACAAGGCCCAAAATTGATAGGTAGAATGGGGTTTTCTAAGGAGGCATCATGATTGATTTTTACACGGCACGGACACCGAACGGACTTAAGGTTCACATTATGTTGGAAGAACTTGGAATGAAGTATGAGCTTCATATGCTGGATCTAAAAGCGATGGATCAAAAGCAGCCTGACTATTTAAAAATCAATCCGAATGGCCGTATTCCAACAATCGTGGATCGTGAGGGCGAGTATGGACGTGCGATTCCTGTTTTTGAATCAGGCGCTATTTTGAATTACCTTGCAGAGAAGTCTCATCACTTCATTGGTTCAAATGGTTTTGAAAAAGCGCAAACGATGGGCTGGTTGATGTTCCAAATGTCGGGCATCGGTCCTAACTTCGGCAATTACAATTACGCAAAAAACAACAACATCCCGCAGATGTTAAATCGCTTCGAAGTAGAGTCAAAACGTTTGCTGAGTGTGATGAACACGCAGCTTGCACAAAACGAATATTTAGCGGGCGGATTTTATTCTATCGCAGATATCGCAACGTATCCGTGGATTGCGGCTTACTTAAAATCAAAACCAGAGTGGTTTGAACTGAACCCGCACGTGCGTCGTTGGGCTGACCTGATTGGGCAACGTCCTGCTGTGAAAAAAGTGATGAATGCATAAAAAAACAAAAGCCACCTTTTTTAGGTGGCTTTTTTGTTACTGAGGTCTGTCGGTATTAAGACCTTTAAAGTCCCAGAGCTTTTGATCCAAAAGCTGACTTGGATTGATATTGCTCAGAGATGTGATGATCGATGAGCCAATGTTAGGAATATCTTTTTCCAGATCTTTTACTAGCTTCTTCATTTTTTTACGCTTTAAAGTCTCCTGAGAGCCACAAAGATTGCATGGGATGATCGGGAAGCCCCAATCCTGAGAAAGCTGTGTCAGGTCCTTTTCCGCGACGTAAGCAAGCGGGCGGATCACGATGTTGCGACCATCATCCGATTTAAGTTTCGGCGCCATACTGCCCAGCTGACCGATATAGAACATATTCAACAAGGTCGTTTCGATCAAATCGTCACGGTGGTGACCCAAGGCCATTTTTGTAAAACCATTGTCGAAAGCAAAATCATAAAGAATCGCGCGACGGAACTTTGCGCACAATGTGCAATAGATCGACCCTTCCGGAGTTTTTGCTTTGACGACGCTGTAGGTGTCTTTTTCAAGAATGTTAAGTTTGATGCCAATCGATTCGATGAAGTTTTTAAAAGCAGTGACATCGAAGCCCGGTTGTTTTTGATCCAGGATCATAGCTTCGATCGTAAATTTTCTTTCAGAGCGTTTGCGAATTTCGTTGAGAAGCGCCACTAGGATCGTGGAATCTTTGCCGCCAGAAACAGCGACGGCGATTTTGTCGCCGTCATGGATCATATCAAAGTCGTTCAAGGCTTGAACGATTTGTTTGCGGATCTTAACCGCCAGGGGATTTTCAAAATCAACTGTTTTGCTCATGAATTGGGCCGCTCTTTGAGTGAAGTTCAATCACGTTACGAGCGAGTTCTATACCATTTGCCCTGAGAGCATCAATCCCTTTTCGCATAACTTTATCGCCAATCGTGAACTGACCCCCGAAATTGTCGATAAAATAAATCACTTTGATCGCCACCCAGTTCTCATTGGTTTCTTGGATATAGGCCAAAGGCGCTGGAAGCCCCCGGATATCTGAAATTTCTACAACCGCACGCTCTAGGATGTCCTTGGCCTTTTGCAGGTCACAGCCGTAAGGGATGCGGAAGAGCTGGCTACGTACGATCGGGTGGCCATCAGGCGAGAAGTTTGAAATCTGAGCATTCGCCATCGTTCTGTTTGGCAAAGTGATCTCTTCATCCGAGAAACCCACCAAAATTGTGGATCTCCAGCTGATTTCTTTTACTTGTCCGGTGGCTCTTTGCACGCCTTGCACGACTTCTAACCAATCGCCGATTTCGTAAGACTTATCGATTTGCAAAGAGATGCCGGCAAAAAGATTTCCCAAAGTATCTTGAAGCGCAAGACCGAGCACGATCGAGAACGCGGCTGACGTTGCCATCAATGGGCCTAAATCTAAACCAAAAACTTGCGACAACGCCCAGACGGTTAGGACGATCGATAGCAGCAACGAGAAGATGTTCACCAAAAGCAGCGGGACTCCGGCGCGCATCGAACCTAAAAACAAGTACTGCAAAACTAAAAGGCGGCAGGTTTTTACAAAAACAATCGAGCCCCAAACAAAAGTCATCAGGCCAATGTAAGGAGTGATGCGTGCAAAGTTGGCAAGATCACCGCCGGTCGTGGTGTGCAGAACTATAAAGAGCACGAAAAGAATCGTCAGAATAAAAAAGTGACGAAACAGCGCTTGGAACTGAGAACGAATACTGGTGTGCCGTTCCGGGGAGGCCGCTTGCAGAAAAAATTTATAAAAGATCCACGTGATGGCGAGCAAACAGCCCAACAAAACAAATGGTTCCCAGTCGATGAGCGAGTAAAGAGCCTGCGTTTTTATAAATTTATCATTCATAGTTTTTAGTAAAGTGCTAATCACAGGCTTTAGTCAAGTCGACCCAGGGCCAGTTTTTAGGTCTGGGGGTATCGTTGTCCGCACGAAATTGCCGAAAATAAAAGCATGCAGAAAAAACTTTTATTGCCGGTATTTTTCGTAGCCCTTTCGGCCTGCGCTCCAAAAAACTTTGAAGCTCTCCAACAGGTGGCAAATGATTCCACGAATGCTATTGGTTGCGCTAATTTTGAAAGTAAAACTTGGGATGCCGTAAATCGCTATTTGCAAGAGGAAAAGTCTATTCCCACGGCCGAAGAGTTGAAGGAACACTTTAAGCTTTCCTTAGTAAACATGAAGGCGCCAGCAGAGTCCCTAACAGATGAAAAACTAGAAGCCTTAGCAAAAAGTTTTGAACAGCTTTTTGAGGTGTTATTGCAGGACGCTCCAAAAGCCGAAAATGTCCAAGATGCAGAAGCACTTTTTGCACTTTTGTCCGCACTCGAGCTTGGCGACCATACCACAGACTCGAAAGTAAAATTGCAAAGTAAAGTTGAAACCCAGTTCACCAAAATCCGTTCGCAAGTAGCGGCGATGAATGTTGAATGTACGACCCCTGAAACTCCAGAGGAAACAGGACCTGAAGAAGAAGCGCCAAGAGAAATGGATCCTGAAAGAGTGACGGTATTGCCGCTTCCGGTTTTTGGAATGCGTTTTACATTCGCAACAGCCTATCAGTCTTGCCAGTCTCTTTCAGAACCAATCATGAGTGATAGCACTTCTGAAATTGCTCAAGACGCGATCAAGATAACAGGCATGCACTCCGACGGTGTCGGCAGTAAGCGAATTATTTCAAGCTTGCCGTCACTCTTGGCGACTCATCCGTACTATAAAAACGTTAACAGCTATGGATCGAAGTGTTTGAAGGGCAGTACTTACCCGATGATTTATGATTACGGTGGAAAACCTTACGCGGCCGTAGGCTCGACAACCTTGAACATGTTTAAAAATGCCGGTGGTGGAACTTCGGTTTTGGGGATGGATTGCTCCGGCTATATCTATTCAGCTCTTGCGACAGCGGGCCTTCGTTTAAAGCCGGGCACGAATATGAAAGCCTCTGGTGTTAGCGGGATTAGTTCGACGATGTACGTAGAGCCTCAGAAGAACGGCTTAAGTTGTTTAGCAAAAATCACTCTGACTCCGACATCGAATCTCAAAGCGGGTGATATCGTGGCAGTTCCTGGTCACGTTTTAATGATCGATTCTGTTGGAAATGACCCATTTGGTTTGAATGGAGCTAAGACGACAGAAGACTGCGAAAAATTAAGCGTCAGTAACTACGATTTTGTGGTTATTCAAAGTAGCCCCAGTAAAAACGCGGTCGGAATGAATCGTTACCAAGCTCGAAACTATCTGCCAGAAGCAGAGAAGATGAAGGCGGGACTTGAGAGATATGCTTATTATGCCTGCCTCGCGCGAGTGAACAATCAAAACTATACTCCTAATCTAGGGACGCTGTCGGTGATCCGTCATAAAATGACATCGACCTGTGTTGGGAGCCGTCTCAAATTGACACAAGAGTCCTGCATCCAGAGTTGCCCTCAGTTAGTGAGATAATAAGATTGCCTATATAGACTATAGTCTAGAGGGCTATCTTTTGGCCACAGTCTCAATTACCATGTGTTTGGAGGGGAGAACCACATGACGCAAGAACATTCGACCGATTTAAAACAGCCTATTGGTATCTACATACTGGCTTTGCTTTTCATGCTAGCGCCACTTGGAAATATCATCGTGAGTTTCGCAGGAAGTGGAGTACCTAACTGGTATTATCCTGGTGAGTTCGTTGAGCTTATTAAGACAATTCCGGTGATGGATTGGCTATGGCTTGGCGGTATTTTCGTAGCAGGTTTGGCCCTTCTTGCTCGTCACAAATCAGCGTGGTTGATTGCGGTTTTCTCTCTTCTTATTGTTCTTGCGATGAATACATACCGTGCCTTCACAATTGACGAAACTGTTTTGAATCCAGAATTTGTCCGCGTCCAAATTTTGATTTCGATTCTTGTGACTTTCTCTGTTTTGATCATCGCGTTCTATGCTCGCTATCCTTATTTGGATCGTCGTCAGCAGTGGATGTTCCCAACAGCTCATCGTTATGATGTAAAAACACCTGTTGTTGTCCACACTGGTGGCGAACTTGCTGGTTTGACAGAGTCTATTTCAACAGCGGGTATTCGTATCCGTCTGGCGAAGACATCTGAAGCACTTAAGGGTAAAACTGAGGTAGAATTCACATTCTCTGAACTTTCTGACTTAAAGAAGGTTAAAGCTGAAGTTATCGAGTTCTCGGGTGATGTTCTTCGTTTGAAGTATAAAAGCTTTGGCTGGGGCGCTCGTGGCGTTCTCGAAGCTTGGCTTAAGTCTAGAAAATCCTAGTTCCTAGACGGGATCTGGTTCTCAGGTCCCGTGAACCCCTTTAGTTTTGCTGTTCGTTTCCGATACAAAGAACGTAGTGAAAAGAGGTTCTGCTATGAAAATATTGAGTCATTCACTTTCTTTGGCAAAAAGCTGTGCCGTAGCGGTTGCAACTTTCAGCATGGTCATCGCTCCGGTGGCTCAAGGTGCAAATGCAAAAGCTGTGGCGCAAGTCGCGGCGAAACCAAAAGTCATGAAGCCGAGTGATCATTATAACTTCAACATGACTAAAAGTAAGATGTTGGAGTATTTGAAGTTCTCAGGCCTGTCTGGCAAAAAACGTATTACTGTCGGTGAGTTTTGGTCAAAGATGCGTCCTTACTATCCTAAAACTCTTCAAAAGGGTATGGACCGTTGGGTAATGTTGAACCGTAACGATTTTATGCCCCAGTTCGAAGCGACAACTTACAAAGACTCAGAAGGTAAAGAGCATATTCGTCTTTTGATCTCTAAAGACGGTCAAACTGTGACGGCGTCTTTCAATCCTGAAAGCAATTCTAAATTCGTAAAAGTGAACAACACGTACCTCACAAGAAACGATATGTTGTATCACGATCAAGCTCTTGCCAAAGTTGCTCACGGCGATAAAGGCATTAAAAATCAATTGTTGAAGGCTCAAAAGAAGCCTTTGAAAAAATCTGTTGTCTTAAGTTTTGCAGAGTTCAACCGTTTAGCTCCAAAGCAAAAAGCAGAGTACATGGTTCGTCTTCGCTACGTGGCTGAAAACGCTGAGCGAGTTAAAAAAGTCTTCGGCGCAGTTAAGACGTCTGAAAATGAAACTTCGAAAGAAGAGTTCTTCGTTCAATGGTTCTTGGGTGTAGAGGCTGAAGCTGCGGATAGAGTTCGTGGCGCAGGCATTGGTGATGGCTGTATCGTGAATGGTTTCCTATCACAGTACGGTGAGAACTTCTCTTGCGGTGGCAGAACTACAGGCAGAGAACATCTTGAGACCCAAATTGAAAAGTATTCTGCAAAAGGTTGTTCGTCAGGGACGCTTCCTTGTAATCCTTATGTTTACGGTTTTAAAACTGGTGGCACTCCGGGCAGACCATATTGCGTAAGCACTGCGAACGTCTCTGGTTCTATCAGAGATGCGACTTCTAAGTTTTGTCCTGGTCAATCTCCTCTCGGCAAGGGTACTCCGAATGAGGCCGCAGATAAGAAACGTATTATCGAGTCTTGGATGGCTGCAAAAGGTCAACCGATCGACTTGGCATTTGATAAAGACGGTAAAGTTTCTAAAGAGCAGTACGACAAAGTTAAAGAATACGTGGATGGCTTGAACGCTTATATTGATGAAGCGACTCTTGCCTGCGCAACACTTCCTTTGTCTGCAACCAAAGCAGTTCGTGACGAACAAGAATCTGCTTGTACAGCGTTAGCAACTCGTAAGATGGATCTTGCTTACTATCCAACAACTCCGCCTATTATTCCTCCTCCACCAATCGGAGAGGAAAAAGATTGTTCTACAATCAAAGCGGGTGCATTGCCTCCTGAGTGTGTGACATGCCCTCCGGGGATGCAGGATGGTACACTTACTGAAGACGGTGGTCCACGCCCTGCCTGCGTTGATCAAATCGCAAACACAGGTGCTGGTACAAAAGAAGAGTGTAACAAAGACGAAAAACGTGATGAAAAATCAGGTGAGTGTGAGCCTCTATGTGGCTGGTGGTGTAAATACGGTAACTGGGTTATCGGTGGCGCTGTTATTGCCGGTATCATTGGTGCGATCGCTTGGTTAACAGGCGACGATGATGATGACGACGACGATAATAAGCAAACGCCTTATGATCCTTGTCCTCCAGAGCCACAGGTTTGTACTCCAGGGGTAACACCTCCTGTGACGACTCCGCCTGTAACGACGGAACCGCCTCCACCAACGACGAATCCGCCGGTGGATGTGATCCCGACGCCAGTGCCGACTCCATTCGAGGAATCGACGACGGGAACTTCAACGTCAACTTCTGGTGGCGCGAGATAATCAGAAACTAAAACTGAAAAAAGAAAACCCCACAGCTTACGAGTTGTGGGGTTTTTGCTTTTTAGATTCTTATAAAACTATTTCTTCTTTTTAGCGCCAGTGTCTTCAGAAGCGCTGACTTCGGTCGCCACCATCTTGTACTTGATTGTGACTTTATTGCCTTTCTTAAGCTCTCCTGTGACTTGTGCAGCGGCATCTTTAGAGATCTCCCAAAGTTCGCCTTTTTTATCGACGACGATAGTATCTTCTTTTACTTCCACAATAGGTCCAGTGACCTGATACGTCTTCGGTGCGGCTGCAAATCCGAGTGATGAAATTAATAAAATAGCCATTGTAGCTGATACAGACCGTAACATAATTTCTCCTTGGTATATTATGTTTCATCCTGGACTAAAGGAAGTCCTGACAAACGGCTAAACTTTAATAGGATTTTGCTAAGAATCAAGCTCGGAAAAATTCAAAATGATAACATACAAACATGGGAGGGCTTCTTCATGCAGATCGATAAAATCAAGCCAGACAACTCCCCAGTACCTTTTGAAATCCCCACGGAAACACCCGAAGAGAAAACGCCACAGACTCCATCATATCCAGAATCTCTCAAAAAGATATTTAGAAATCGTCAAAACCTCGAATGGGAAATGGGCACCGGTTTTCATAGTGGCCCTAAAGGACGCCGTAAAGGTTATGTTCTAACCTTATGGTCTGTGATGGCATCAGCAATCGATGCCCTGTTGTTGATTGCGATGAGTTGTATTTTTATGATGGCGTTTTTAAAAATCATAAAGACCCCCATCACTCAAGGATTGTTGCAAGACTTTGCTGTGATCTATGTTCTAGGCTCTTGGCTTTATATGATCACGACAAGATTTTTTATTGGCTCTTCAATTGGCGAAGCCGCGTGTGATATTCGTTTGGGAAAACCACAAGAAAGAATGTCGTCATGGTATTTTCTGAAAGTCGTTTTCAGAGCGACTTTAGTGGTTGCAACAGGAATTGTTGTGTTGCCGCTTTTATCACTGATTTTCGGCAAAGATATTCCAGGCAGTCTTTCTGGAATTAAATTATTCTCTTTAAAATAAATGATCTATTAGCGTCTTTTACGGGGGCGACGTCTGCGCTCGGCTTTAAGAGTCGCTTCAATTTCGAATTCAGTCAGCTGTCTTCGGCGATTCAGTTCTGAAAGCTGGGAAGAGAACAATATAAAGAAAATAAATCCGCAAATGCCAATAGCATTCCAAGACCAATCAAAGAATTCAGACTCGACGATTTTTTTAGCAAGTAGTTTGTTGGCAGTTGCAATGGCGGTCAGGATGAACAGAGTCACAGTCACGATATCCGTGAAGTGGCTGATGCTGTTAAACCGTTGTGTGGCCACCAAGAGTCGGTGGTATTTGTTTGGAAGCGCCATTAATGAAAGTTTACAGAATTAACCCCATAAACTCAAGACTTCATAGTGTGTGGTCTGAGGGAACTGATCAACAATATGAAGTCGCTTTAATTGGTAACCAGCCTCTTGCAGGCGCTTACCATCCTCGACGAAGCTCTCGGGGAAGCATGACATATAAAGAAAATGTTGAGGTTTACGAGTCTCTGCAATCAGAGGTTTCAAGAAGTCCTTTAAGCCTGAGCGCGGGGGATTGACCAAAACGGTGTCGAAGGTCCCAAAGTTTTGCGGATTTCTATTTTGAAAATCCCCCTGCAAAATCTGAAGACGATCACGGATGTTTTCAAAACCGGATTGCTTTGAAAGTGCCTCGACACTTTTTTCAAACCCCGCCAAAGCATCGCGATCAATTTCACACGCAGTCAGTTTGCGAGATTTTCCAAGTGCCGGAAAACTTAAATTTCCGATACCGGATCCGAACTCTAAAATGTGTTGAGCATCGACATCGTTTAACCAAGTTTCGATAACTGCAGTCAGTGCGCGGTTGGCTTCAAAACCTGTCTGGGTGAAGCTTCCAACTGAGCAATACAAATCCACGGGTTTTCCATAGATGCGGCTTTGGAACCAAATGTGGGGCTCAGGATCTGTTAATTTTAACTGCTCGCCAACTTTTGTGAGCACTTTATGGCGCTGGCCGATTTCGACATGGGCTTTTTCAAGAAGACCGGAAAGAATCGCCTTTTCCTCGAGAAGGTTCTTGATATCGATATTGGCAAAATCCAGCCAAAGTCCTCTTTGACCTTGCGGTCCGACCCTAAGTCGTAAAGAACCCTTTTGGATGGGCCATTTTATGTTACGCACTTCTGTTAACCAGGATTGTAGGGGTGCAGAGAGCTGCTTGCAGACCTCGATATCGAGTATTTGCCGTGTATTTTTCTCATAAAGTCCTAAGGAACCGCGGTCAAAAACAAGGTCTACACGGTCACGCAACCCCGCGGGAGCAGGGCTTGTCAGCTCTAAAACTCCATTAAATGGGATTTGGGCCTGGTTTAAAAGGTCCAAGAGGTGCTTTTTCTTAAGCTGATGCTGTTCCTTAAGGGAAAGATCTAAGTATTGGCAACCAGCGCATTTTTCTTTGTATTTACAATCGACCTGCATCTTTGCTAAAGATACCTTTATTCAAGGCTTTTGCACAGTCAAAACCGGGGGAAGTTTTTATGAAAACAAAAATGATCTTGCTCGCAGTCACGATGCTTTTAGGCTCAAGTGCTTTTGCAGAAACTCCGTACGCGCGTAATTGCCGTATTACTGGCGGTCAATTCTGGGTGGTTGATGTAAACACAAAAGTAGATCTTTCTTTGTGTCTGTTTGGTGATGCGGCTATCGGCGCTGCTGAACTTGCTCACTACAAATGGAACGACCTTGGTATTGGTATGTCGATCACAACTTTCCAAGCGCAAACTGCAAAGCTTAATGTTCAAGGTGTTTGCAATAAATTGGATGCAAGTTCGCTAGTTGCAACGGATTCTTCGGGTCATACTTGGAACTTATGTGTGTTTGCAGACAACTCTGTGATTGAGGCTCATACCTTGGCAAACGGCGTGAACAGTCCTGCTAACGCCGGCTTGGTCGAAGCTCTTAAATAGTTCGGCCTACTCTTTAAACTGATACGCGCAGCTGGATCTGTTTTTTACGACGCCATCTTCGAAGTGCAGATCTCGGCTGGTAAATCCTAAAGTCACATGGGGAAGGAATTTTTCAGGGACAAAGTCCTGAGCCTTCCCTCCGTTCTTAACGTAAACTTCTTCAATACGCCCGCGAAGTTCAATGAGTGCGGGACTCTCAATGACGACATAGTACGTTTTCTCAAGCTTGCCATTGAGCTCTTTTTGTCCGCGACCAATGCATACCGGAGTAAAACTGCTTTCTTGTATTTTGGCCTCTTCAGCGATCTTGTGAATTTCAGCAATCGAAATGTGTTTCTTTAAAACTTTATCGTACTCAATCGGAGTTACGACTGTGATGTGCGCCTCGCCTCTAGTCGTAAGCGTGACCCCTTCTGATTTTTCGAGTTGCCCCACTAAAGCCTGGTAAGGAGGGTAGGGGAGGTTCATTGCGAGATACGCTTTCATCGGTTTTTCTTCCGTGTGCGGAATAAACTCGGCCTTTTCAGATGTCGATGGCGCGTTAAAAACCGTTGAGTCTGTTTTGCTATCTGGCGCTTGAATGGTTTGTGTTGCACAAGCTGTAAGCATCAATAGACTTGCAAGAAGAATTCTTTTCACGGGAAGCTCCTTCATATTCTTGACCCATGCTACCCCCTGAAATAGCCTCAAGCAACTATGAATCATACACTTAAATTCGTCGCTCTAACTGCTTTATTGGTATCCATTTCTTTTGTTATTCAGGCCAAAGAGGAGGCTCCGAAAGATGGGCCTAAAACCTTCATCGATGCGCCAAATACTTTGATCAGCTCTTCCCGTCAGATCACTTTCGAAGGTCCAAAGTCGGGCGAGGGTTATTACAGCGCCGATGGTAAAAAGATGATCTTTCAAAGTGAAAGATATCCGGGAAATCCATTTTACCAAATGTATGTTTTGGATTTGCAAACCGGAAAGACGGATTTGATTTCTAGCGGAAAAGGAAAAACCACCTGCGGCTGGATTCATCCAAACATGAAAAAGCTTTTGTACTCGTCCACTCATCAAGACCCTCAGTGGAAAAAGAAACAGGATGAAGAGATTGAATCCCGCAAGAAGCCCGTTAAGGGACGCTATTCTTGGAGCTTTGACGATCAGTACGAGATTTTCTCTTCTGATTTGAAAGGAAAAAACCTCAAGCGTTTGACGAAGTCTTTGGGCTACGATGCGGAAGGTTCTTATTCTCCGGATGGTAAGTGGATTGCATTTGCTTCAAATCGCGCAGGCTATACTGAAAAGCTCAGCGCTGAAGACCAAAAGATGTTTCAACAAGACCCGTCTTACATGATGGATATTTACATTATGAAAGAAGATGGCACTCAGGTAAAGCGCCTGACCGATGCCAAAGGTTATGACGGAGGTCCGTTCTTTAGTGCGGATGGTAAGAAGATCACATGGCGCAGATTCGCACCAAACGGGGCTACGGCCGAGATCTTTACTATGAACGTCGATGGCACTGAACAAAAACCAGTGACTCAATTAAAGTCCATGTCGTGGGCGCCCTATTTTCACCCATCAGGAGATTATATCATTTTTGCTTCCAGCGTTCTGGGGTATGCAAACTTTGAACTCTTTATCGTTGATAGCGAAGGTCTTAAACAGCCAGTGCGTGTGACCTTCAGCGATGGCTTTGATGGTCTTGCAAGTTTCTCTCCGGATGGAACTCAGATGACGTGGTCTCGCCGAAACGAAAAGGGCGAAAGTCAGATTTATATCGCTAGCTGGGACGATGCACAGGCTAGGAAACTTTTGGGACTTTCTACAAAAGAACTTTCGGTTGCGGATTTAAAATCTGTAATCTCAGCAGCAGATACACAAAAGCTTGTGAGTTATTTGGCCTCTGAAAAGATGGCTGGACGTAAGGTCGGCGGTGAAGAAGAGAAAGTCTATACCCAGAAAATGGCGGATCTTTTTAAATCTTTTGGTTTAACAGGAGGAGCTAACGATGGATCTTTCTTTGAAAAATTTGATTTTACTTCAGGTGTAAAGTTGGGCACTGACAACAAAATGGAATTTGTCGGTAATTTTAAAAAGTCTCTGCAGATCGAAAAGGACTATAATGTTTTGTCTTTTTCAAAGACCGGCAAAGTAAATGAATCCCCCCTTGTGTTTGCGGGGTATGGGATTAAAGCGCCAGCAACAGAAAAACTTCCGGCTTATGATTCCTATAAAAACGTGAAGGTCGAGCGTAAATGGGTTGTGGTCTTTAAAGACATTCCGCAAAACATTGCGCCCGAGTTTAGACATCACCTCAACACCTATGCACGACTTCAGCACAAAGTGACTGTTGCGAAAAACATGGGGGCTGTGGGGATTATTTTCGTTGATCCCACACAAGAGAAAGAAGACTTAAGCAAATTGAAGTTTGAAGGAACGCTCTCAGACTCAAGTCTGGCGGTTCTAAGAATTCAACAAAGTCTATTAAAGGAACTCTTAAAGTCTGCGGGCCAAGATCTGAAAAGCTTAATGGCTAAAATGGATAAAGGCGAAGACGTCGAGGCAATTGCCATCCCGATGACTTACATGACTGCGACCGTGGCGCTTGATTTTGAAAAAGCCCAAGGCATCAATGTCATTGCGAAGCTGCCAGTAAAAGGCGCTAAGAACGGCGTATTGATTGGCGCCCACGGGGACCACCTAGGCCGCGGGGATATCGGAAACTCGTTAGCTAAAGGCAATGAGCGCGGGCAAATCCACTATGGTGCTGACGACAATGCTTCAGGTGTTGCCGGTGTGATGGAGCTTGCTCACTACTTTAGTGACCAATATAAAAACAAACCGGGAAGTCTTAAGAAGGATATCTACTTTGCTATCTGGTCTGGGGAAGAGTCTGGGTTGTTAGGTTCGAATGCTTTTGTGAAAGCTTGGAATAGCACAAAACCGAAAAACAAAATCGCTGATTACTTTGTTGCGAATCTGAACATGGACATGGTGGGACGTCTTCAAGAAAAACTTTATGTTCAAGGCATTGGTTCAGGTGATCACTGGTCGCAGCTTTCAGAAGAAATTTCTGTACGCCAAGGCCTTCCTTTAGTCCTGCAAGAAGATCCATATTTGCCAACCGATTCGATGGCTTTATATTTGGCAGAAATCCCCGCGATCAATTTCTTCACGGGCTCGCATGCGGAATATCACTCACCAAGAGATCTGCCAGAGAGTTTAAATTATCAAGGTCTTGAACGCGTGATTAAAACTGTCGGTGAATACACACGTCTACTTTCTGATAGCACTGTGAAAGTGGTGAAGTATGTTCGTGTGGGTGGGAATCCACAAAAACAACTCGAGGGCCGAAGCTTCCGTGTTTACCTCGGAACTATTCCTGACTACACCCAAGAAGGTGTGAAAGGGGTTCGAGTTTCTGGTGCTTCGAAAGACAGTCCAGCAGCTCAAGCGGGGGTTCAAGAAAAAGATGTGATTGTTGAATTTGACGGAGTAAAAATCGAAAACATCTACGACTACGTTTACACTCTGCAATCCGTAAAGCCAAACGTCGAGACCATCTTAAAGGTCCAGCGTAACGGGCAAGTTCTGGATTTGAAAATCACTCCGAAATTGAAAGATTAAAAAAAAAGCCCCGAAGATCGGGGCTTTTTAGTTTATGACTTAATCAGGTTTGGAATCTTAAGGAAGATTTCCAGTCACAACCATGTATTCAGAGTTTGGACCTTCAAATCCTGGAGTTTGGTAAGACAAAACAACTACAAGGCTTTTACCCAAACGGATCGCATTTGCAATCGTGTAGTTAAAACTGCAGTAACGTGACTTTGGTTGTTTTTGATCTTCTTGAAGAACTATGGTCTTCTCTTGACCTTTATCAAGCTGAGAAAGGGTGAGCTTCATCATTTTGCTGCCATAATCATTGCACCAGTAGTCGTCTGGGTTCGTGTTTCCAGCGTCTTTTTCTGCAAGATTCAGTTCGAACTTTTTACCGTTCACTAAAAACACACCGTTTTGTTCTGAAAGTTGCTCAAAAGCAATAATCTGACCGCGGTTTGTGTTTGGAGTAATCGCGAATTTTTTAAACTTTGATTTGGAGTTTTTGATAGCCAAGTTCAAAGCGTCTTGAGCGTCGTAAGAGGACTCATCTTGAATCATGACTTTTTCAGTAGCAACAATCGTATTTTTAGCTACGTTTACGATATGAACTTGGGCTACCGGAAATCCAGAGCCGTCCTGAACAGCGCTTTGTGCGAAAGCAAAAGTATAACCTGCTGGAGAAAACCCAAGATTGTGGAAGTTGAACTGGTCAGCTGCAAAGGCTTGTGAACCTAAAATTAAACTCAGAGCAAAAATCATTTTTTTCATAAAATCTCCTTATTAGTTTTTAAATAACTTTTTAAACATCGATAACGACTGAGCAAACAACATCCATAAATTGGTATTGTTCGTTTGGACCATAGCCTGGCCCTTTCCATACGCGCATTTCGTTGCCTTGTTGTTTTACGCGGTTTGGATCGCGAAGGATTTCTAAAAGATCTCCATCATAGTTTTTACCGACATACTTGATCCAAATAGGATTATTCAATTCAGAATATGCAGCTAGACCCACCATCGCATTGTTGGGATCTGCATTTTCGAAAAACTGTACGATCTCGTTTTGTTTCAAAGCAAAAGCTTGTTTTTCACCGGTCGAGATATCCGTAAAGCGAACTGCGCCACTTTTAGGAAAGGCCATCGAGCCCACGGTGTTGATGCTGACCTCGACGATTTTCCCCGAGAAGGTTTCGCCAGCGCAATTTACATAAGCCAGTGCGGATTGAGCGCCAAGAGATAGGGTAAGTACAAGTGCCGCTTTGAGTTTCATCATAAAATTCTCCATATTCATAAAAATTAAAATTAAGGTCTCAATAAAAACACAAACTCGATGCCGCCTAAAAGCAGCTTCCCGGAAGAGGCGCACGCCCCCTCTTGAGGGCCGAGACAACGCCCCCATTCAGGCTCATAAGTCAGTTGTGAGATGTTTGTGCCATTTGTATCAAAGATCGCAAGTTGAAAGCGATGGAAGGTTCCCCGAGCATTTGACGATGGGGGAGCCGTCCCTGCGCTTTTTGCTACCACGACTTTGCGATAGTCATCACCGCAATCGCCCGTGGTTTCAGCGACCAGAACTTCTTCCGTTTTCTGAAGATCAAACTTTAAACCCTCGATTTTACAGCTGCCGCTTGAGTAAATCATATTCATGCTGATGTAATTCACTGGGTTTAGCGGATTCCACCAAATTGCCGGGTTGTAGTTTTTAAGATCTAAGAGTGCTACCAAAGGTCCTGAAACTTTGTATTGTTCATCACTGACGCGCATAATGCCTAGGTACTCGTGAAGTACGAAAGTATAACGAGCAATGGTGTTGCTTTCAGAACGACGAGTTCTCCAGATGCTGCGATTAAGTACGATGAGTTTTTGATCTGGATCGTTGACCGCTTCGACTTCGCGGCCTTTATAAATCAACTGATCTTCTGTACGTACCGTCGTTGTTTCGATTGCACCGATCAACAGCGCAAGATTCACATCGCGCAACTCTGTCGAAGGCAAAGTTTTAAGGCGTAGTACCAGGTCCTTTGCCGTCATTACGAATTCTGCGGCGTAGGAATCTCCGGCGTTACCGTGATCCCAGCCTTCGACTGCAAAGGCTGGAGTCACAAAGAGAAATTGAATCAGAACTAAAATCTTCTTCATTTAGGATTCTCCTGAGTGAGTGGAAAAAGTTGTACGTTGAGGCGGTAAACCGAGTCGCGATCGCCAGCTTCCAAGAAAGCAGACAAACGGCGACGGAAGTCCTGGATTAAGTTTTTAGCCTCGGTCAGTTTTTTAGAGTTAATCGCCATAGTAATTCCCGTGATATCACGGCTTTGCACAGAATCCTTCTCGAGGGACTCTAAGGCGCGTTCAATGTGTTGGCGATGAGCTGCGCGTAAACGTGTATTCGGAATATTGGTCGGGGTGGACATGTTCTTGCCTGTGAGTTTCCAGGACGTATCACTCTTTTGGATAAGGCCTAGCTTCTCCATACGGTAAAGAGCTTCCATCGCAACGCCCATAGGAATATTCAGACGTTTTGCGATCGACTTCGTGTCTGACTTTGTTTTTGAAAGTTCCAGGACCGACAGGATTGCGAAATGCTCCCAAGAACCCACGACCTCGGCACTGGCCATATCAAACTCTGCATAGTCGATTTTTTGCGCGGCATCTTGGCCACCAATCGTGCCCATCAATAACAATTGCATCTGAAGCGGATCTTCGATTTCAAGGCGATCAATGAGCTTCATTGCCATCTTAGATGTCAACGGGCGCTTCCCGCGGAGGATCGCCGACAAAGTCGAAGAATCCAGATCCAGCGAGTTTGCGAAGGCACGCAAAGAATATTTAGGATTCTTGCGGCTTCGTTCAGCAAAGATTTTTTGTAAATGCTCAATCAACATGAGCGGGTTTTAACACTAGGCTTCCAATAACAGCCAGTAATTTTGCCGCAAAGTGCGGCAAAACTGCCGCACTGAAAGTCTTACATACAAAAAAACCCCGAGTTCGGGGCTTTTTGAAGAAAAAATGTGAGAATACTACGGGTTACAGTTTTAATCTCGGGCATTTTCTAGAGAGGAAACTCTTGAGTTGAGCATCCGTGTGCTTAAAGTCGACGTCGCCGTCAGCGCTGTATTTGAACACATCCCCGTTTACGACTGTGCACGCGTTGTTTTGAGCGTCACGGAAAGTGATACGTCTTTTAGGATTTTGGCTTGGGCTTTGGCCGGCCTGATAACCAATGTCCAAATAGAGGCCGTTGTTTTTAGTGATTTCAACTCCGCCTTTATTTGTGCGAGTCACATCGTAATCCATTGTGAACGTTGTGTCTGAAATGCTCACTAGGATGGCTTTTTCTGTGTTGAAGACAAAAACCTTTCCACTTGGAGTTTGCACACTCAAACGTTTTGCAGATGGATCATAAGAGTATGTCACAGTGTCATTCAGACGAGGAAACATGAAGAACTCGCGAGCGCCAGTGTCTTCGTTGTCTGGACCATTGCCAAGAGAGTTAAAAATCATAAAGAGACCGGTCGAATCAAATAGGAAACTTCTGTAAGTCATCCCATTTGGACTTCTTGGAGAAACAGTCACCATACAGTCGTGTCCCGGAATGGACTGGATCATGGTGTTGTCGAGCGCTTCATACTTGTCTAAGCAAGAACTTGGAGCTGCTGATACTTGAGTAGAGACACCTAGAAGCAAAATCAATGCTGCGAACAATTTCATAGAACCCCCTCTATGTTTCAATTCTAGACATTGGGACCGGGGACTAGTCAATGCTCCATTTGTTTTTAGGGTACGTTTCTCGTCTTATTTTGGACCTAACAGGCTGATTTGCTGAAGGTTTTGCCGAAAAACGCCGAAATAGAGAGTGTATGTCGAATATCTGCAAATGGGTGATTCTATTGTTAATTGTCGTAAACGTGGCTGCGTGTGGAGACGCCAAGCCTCAGGTGGATTTTTTGATCAATCCAAGCCTGGGTCTTAACACTCCACCAGGATCCGCAAGCTCCACGAATTTATCACCCACGGAAGTAGTGACTGACGGAGTTTATAAAATCAAAGGCCGCGTAAGTTCCATTGAAGGACAAAGCCAATTAAGCGGTGGCAGTTACAAAATCAAAGGAAAGATTTCCTTTCAATAGGGAGAGACAGGGATGAGCTTACAAAAACACTGTACGTATCTTCTGAGTCTTGTAATGGGGGTGGCACTTGCAGCTAGTACGGCGCATGCAGCTCCAGATAGTTTTGTCTATGAAGGTGTTCTTGAAGACACTTCGGGCCCTATTACAACTTCTGCAACTCTCGTCCTAAAAATCTACGATCCAGCTCAAGGTTGTCTTCTTTACGAAGAAGGACAAATTGTTACCCCAGCTACTGATGGTTCTTTCAGTATTCGTGTGGGTTCTGCTATTGCAAACATCAAAAGAACTGCAAATGACCCAGGTCTTACCATGGGCAGTGTTTTTGCGTCCTCTGGAACTATTCGTGGCACCGGAACTGCCAACTGTACGGCAGGTTATGTAGCGACAAGCTCTGAGAGTCGTCGATTGGTGATCAACGTCAATGGCTCTGATCTAACACCAGCGATTGAACTTTCATCAGCTCCGTTTGCGATCAACGCAGGCAATGCTGATAAAGTCGGAAACTACGACAGTTCTAAAATTCTTCGCACCGATGGGACTGCAAGCATTGCAGCGCTGAACGATGCGAAGGTGACGATCTTGCAAAACTTATTGAATGGTACCCTAAGCTCAAGCCCTATTAGTTCGGGCGAGGCTGCAAGCAAAGGTTATGTGGATGGCATTGCATCCAACATGTTGCCACTGACAACAACTTTTGCGGGGGATGTGTCTGGTAACTACAACACGCTTTCTGTAAATGCGATTAAAGGAAAAGCTGTCGATGACACGGGGATTGCAAGCGGTAAGGTTTTAAAATACGACGGCGCCAAATGGGTGATGGGTGCTGATAATGTCGGCTCTTCACTGACTTTGGGTGATGGTAAAATCTTTGTCGGTAATGCCAGTGGCGCTACCGAGGTCTCAGTAAGCGGGGATGCAAATCTCTCTAACACGGGCGCATTAACTCTGGCTTCAACGATCACAGCTGGTGGTCCAGTTGGAACTTCTGGTTATGTACCTGTTATTACCTACGATGCTAAAGGTCGTTTGACGGCGGTCTCCTCAGCTGCGGTGAATGATGCATCAAAGCTCCCACTTGCTGGTGGCATGATGTCTGGCGCAATCGATATGAATTCGCAGGCGATTAGTAACGCGGGTGATATTTCAATGTCTGCGAACAAGTACTTCAAACTTTCTAACAACGGGACAAGCGGATCTGTGGCCGGTCAAATGTGGTTTGATGGCTCGAATATCAAATTCCACGATGGCACTTTAGTAAGAACTCTTGGTGTGGCGGGTGCCGGTATAACTAGCCTCAATGGCTTGACTTCTAGTACTCAGACTTTTGGAATTGGTACCTCAGGCGATGCGCCATCATTTAGCTCTGTGAGCGATGGTCATACCTTGAATATCCCAATGGCTAGTGCCTCCGGCACGGTCACTGCCGGTCTTATTAGTAACGCTGATTACGTTGCAATGACGGCAAAACAAACTAGCTCATTAGCTGATTCTAGCATCTGGATTGGTAATAATTCCGGCAAAGCTCAAGCGCGCGCAATGTCGGGCGATGCAACGATTTCTAATACGGGTGTTTTGACTGTTAATAAAACTCAAACAGCTGAAGCAAGTAAGATTTTGCAGTTAAATGCACTCGGCGTTGCGAATACCGGGGGCATGTTTGCGAGCGCGGCGGACGGTACGCCTTATACTTCCTCCTCTGGGTCAAACAAGACGCCCACCAGTGCTACACATGTCACTGTTGAAAATTATCAAGGTTTGAATGGTGGCGCATCTTACTACAGAATGATCGCCACTAATTCAGTTGGCAATGATCAGCACGCCTATATCGGAACTGTATCGAGTTCAGGGGCAGCGGCGTGGGCTCCATCCATGGTCTTTGGTCACAGTACGGCAAGCACTGCATACACAGAAGCAATGCGCATTCAAAATAGCAACGTAGGTATCGGTACAACCACACCTGCGACGAAACTCGATGTTTCTGGTGTGACACGCTCGACGGGCTTTGATGTGAACCCAACATATGGCGGTAATCAGCTTTCCATCAGAGCACCAGCAAGCTTTGCAAACTATACTTTAACTTTGCCAACAACCCCGGGAACTCCGAGTCAGGTTTTACAAACTGATGGCGCCGGATTTCTTTCGTGGGTAACTCCAGCAGCTGGTGGTATGAGCTCTGCATTAGCTCCTACAAAATTTTGGGTGGGTAATGCATCAGGGGGCGCTGAAGCCTTCGCTTTAAGTGGTGACATCAATACGGTAAGTAATACTGGTGCGGTGACAATCAAAAAGACCACTGTTGGCTCTGTTGATACGATTCTTTCGCTAGATGGTTCAGGATATGCAACAGCTCAAGGTTTCGTTGCAAAAGGCGTTGGCACAGTCACGATGTTGCCACCTTCAGGTGCTGCAAACTATCAGCTTCGGTTACCTTCGGCAGCTCCGGCAACCGATCAAATTATGAAATCTGATGGCTCGGGAAATTTGACTTGGGTGAATATGGCCACAGGTAGTGTCACATCTATTTCGGGGGCTTATCCAATAGCGACAAGTGGATCGGTTTCAAGTCCTACTATTTCTTTGTCAAACCCATCAAGTGGATTTCCGTTTTACAAATGGGACGGTTCTGCTTGGCTTGACACTCATTTGAATGTCACAGACCTTCGCAGCAGTGCGGGTGGTTTTGGTCCTCAGTTCCCAACAGGTTGTACGAATCAGCAAACAATGGTTTGGGTTTCAATTGCTGATGCTTATCAGTGCCAAGACATCAAGATCGCCGACATGGTGAAAATGACGACGGCAGTAATGATATTCTATGTCACTCCAACTGGTGACGATGCCACCTGTAACGGCCAATTCAATCAGCCATCTGGAATGGCGCCAAACTGCGCGGCAAGAACTCTGCAAGGGGCTCTTGATAAAGTTCCTGACATCATTAAACACAATGTCACGATCTATGTAGAATCTCTAGGTTTGCCGGGATCGAATCAAACTATGGCGATGATCAACAAAGCGGTCGCTGCAACGGATCCTGTCATGGGCCCTTTCCTTAAAATTGAAGGTATGGGCGGCACTTACAAAACGCTTTATGGTAACGGCTATACTGGGTCCGTGGGACTTGTTGTTGGACCATTAAGCCGTGGTGTTTATTTGAAAAACCTCAACATCGATGGGTTTCGCGAAGAAGGCTTAAGCGTCAATGGCGGTCTTGTATTGCTTGAAAACATTTCTATGAATGACAACGCGACTGCAATCCGCGCCAGTGGCGGAGCACAAGTCGTGCATCAAGGACCAAGTGCATTGCAAATTTCTGTTGCAAACTTGGGTGGCTCTGACGGCAGCCGCGGGATTGAAATCTTCCAAGCGTCGATGCATACCGAATCAGGACTAAATATCAATATTGGAAGCTCGCTAAACAATCGCGGTATCAGCATTAGTCAAGGGGAGTTGGGCCTTGAAGGCGGGATGTCTGACATCATTTCTTTCGCAAGTAATTACTTAACGGGTATTGAGATTTCGCCTGGCGGAAATCTGTATATCGAGAATTCACACACGTTAAGAGTGAATATGGGTAATAACTCAAATGCTTCTGCAATTAATGTTCGTGGTGGATCTCTTACTTCCAGCGGATATTTGGAGCTTATGAATATTTCTGGCCAAGGTTTGATCTGTGAGAGCGGCGCAAAGTGCCTTCTTTACGGAAGCTTCAGAGCAAACTCAGGCGCAGGTCGTCCGTATGTAGCGGTGCGCGGCAACTCGTACATGCAATCTCAAGGTTATTTTGAGATCGGTGGACCTGAAGGTTCAGGCTCTGCAGGTCTAGAGATCACTGATAATTCGATTTTTAAATTCAATCCGTTCTCGGTCTCGCAAACGTTCTCGATGACGGGAAATTCTGGCAACGTTGGTAACGTAGCTATTCGTCTTAAAAATGGCAGCCGATTCATCTTTGAAGGCGGCATGAATAATCCAACATTAGATATTGCGAACTATCAAAAGCTCTTTGAAGCTTCTGGAAATAGCTCGTTCACCGTTGAAGGCAATACGGGTGGTGTTTCTGCGGTTCCTGGCGAAGCTTATGTCGATGAGACTAGTACTTCGAAATCGCAAACTAACATTCCAGTCCCAGTGCCATTCAGAGCATGTACTGGTGGTTTGGTCCCAGTGGGTAAAGGCCCTGGAGCTTTCTGTATCGATAGTTCAAGTATGGGAGTTAATACTTACACTGGAGCCATGAACATCTGTAATGATAGAGGCCTTAAACTTTGTAGCAAAGTTCAGTATGCGCAATTCTGTGCTTCTGGAAATACCGTGAGTGGTCTGCATTGGACTATCGGCATGGAAGACATGAGTTGTAACAACTCAAGCGTCAGTGTTACGAACGACACAGGCTTTAATACGAACTATCAGTTTAGATGTTGCCTGTAATTCGTAGTTTGAAAGGCATAAAAAAAGCCCGTTCTAAAGACGGGCTTTTTTATTTAAACGGGTAGTGTGACTACTCGCCTAGTTTCTTAAAGTAATAACACATGTACATAACATCACCAGGATTTAAGCGTCCCATATCAGCATATTTTTGCGGAAAAGCTGCGGTCCATTTTTCGATGATATAGTTTTGGTAAGTCTTAAACTCATGACGTTCGTCAGGGTTACCATTAGTTTCCCAATCATTAGTGTATGAAAGCGTCGGATAATCTACGTAATTAGAAAGATGTTTTAACAGTGGACTTACAAGTCTTTCAAATTGTGATTTGTTATCTGCGAACTTGTCGTCATTATCAAAGTAATCCGCTGGAAGAGCGTTATTCATAATCATAAGACCGTTAATTTTTGCAGGATTTCTCTCTACAAAGCCAGGTCCTGCATCGTCAGAAGCTTCTTCTTGATAGTACCCAAACATTGCACCAATCGGCTGATTCTGAGCATTGCGTTTAAAACAACGGCCGGCATGGAAACCTTTAATCTCTGCAAAGGTCACAGATTCGCCAGCTTTATACCAACTTAAAATGGTATTAAATCTTGTGTCGCTAGATGCAGAAATATCCTGGGTTTCGGAAGCATTTAAAACCTCTGTTTGAGATTGGCTAAAAATAGATTCCAAATTGAATGCCGAAATACCATCAGAAGCCTGGGCAAATGCACCTGATAAAGTCATAGCAAATACTAGAAGCGATTTCATAGATGATCCTTTCTGTGAATCACAAAGCTAACCACAGACTTTTGTAGGAAAAGGAGAAACATTCAATAGATTGCGCCTGGTATAAACCATGTATTTGAACCCCAAAAGGCTGAGGTTTCACATTAATGAACTCTTTAAAGAGTGGGTTTATACGTACAGAATAGCGGAAAGGCCCTAGAATCATATCTTCTGATAAGTTATATTATGTAACATTAGGTATGTGGTTGATACTTTGGTCTATATACAGGAATATACCCTGAAATTGCATATTTGGGGGTCTTGTGCACCTTATATTAGCCTGTTTTAGCTTCGTTATTTCAATGTCTTTAGGGCTTAGTGCACATTCAACGGAAAAGCTCCCATATCTGAACCTGGATAAGGACTCTGTGACAGTTTCAGGGATTTCTTCAGGGGCTTTTATGGCCGTTCAATTAGGCGTCGCTTTTTCGAGTCAAATTAAAGGTATCGCGGCCATCGCTGGTGGCATCTATGGATGTTCTGGTGGAATCCCTGCGCTTGCTATCAATATCTGCATGAAAAACCCCGCAGTTATTGAGCCTCAGCAATTCGCTGATTTGACTCAAGCTGCTTACGGTAAAAAACTTATCGACGACCCTGCTAATCTAGCCCAACAGCGGGTGTTTATTTTAAATGGAACCGATGACGAAACGGTTTTACCAATCGCAGGGCGAAAACTTGAAGAGTTTTATCAAAAGTTTCATGCAACTCCCCGTACGGAATTTGGATTGGAAATGGGACATGGTTTTCCGTCAAATAAGGGGAAAAATAAGTGCTCAGAAAGTGCGGCGCCTTGGTTGAATCATTGCGATTATCACGGCGCTAAAGAGATTCTCGAGACTTTCTATGGACCTTTAAAGGCGGCCTCTGAAGAATCAAACTCAGAAAATTTGCTGGTCATGGATCAAATCGAGTTTGCAAATCCATTGGCTTTGATGGCAACTCAAGGACATATTTATATTCCTAAAACTTGTCGTGCAAAAGGATCTCATTGTCGCCTTCACATTGCACTTCATGGGTGTCGTCAGAGTCCTTCAGCAGTTGGCGACGCGTTTGTTTGGGGCTCTGGTTATAATGAGTGGGCTGATAGAAATAAAATTGTGGTTTTATACCCAGCCGCCCGTGTGAGTTTGATGAATCCAAACGGATGTTGGGATTGGTTTGGATATACGGGTAATGATTATGCCTTTCGATCTAGCAGGCAAATGACTGCGATCATGAATATGGTCCAGCACTTAACAAGAATGCCCTAGAGCTAAAAGAAGAGTTATTTTGGAGCCCCCAGGCTCATCCATTTACGGACTAATTCACGGGACCTAGTATCTAACAAGCCTGATTGAGGCATCGGCGCGCCAGCATCATTCATTCGATCCACGATCTTGCTAACCCTAGCCTTTGCGGCGTCATAATTTGATAAATCCAAGCCTCCGCGTTGATCTATGGAATTATGGCAGGTCAAACATTGCGATCTAAAGACCCCTAAATCTGTGGTGCCTGTTAATTGAGTATATGTCACAGAGGCTGGAATATTCACAACTGGAGCCGTCGTATTGTTTGAAGAACAAATTAAATTCGCGGTTTTTGCGATGGCGTTCAGATCATTAAATTTAAAACTCAATTTATCGGTCGCCAAAATCGAATTAAAGACCATGATCTGCGAGTTGTTCTGATTCATCAGAGTTATTTTTGTCGTATCACAGATATTGCCATCTAAAATGCTGTAAACCGTGGCCTCGGCACGCAAATTAGCATTCACAAGGATCGACATACCCTTAATGGAATACGCCGTATTAGTAACAGCCTGGCTCATTTTGAATGATGGCTTTCGAACCACGATATAATTATCCAAGACTTGAGTATAGCCGGTGATGCGGGTGACATTGACGACTTTTCCTGGCGCTTCGGTAATAGCAAAAGTCTTTTTAACAGGGGTCACCTCGTGGCCTCTGTAAATCTCAGCAGAGAATTCCAAATAAGGCTCGTCCCCGACTTTTTCTGGAGTGTAAATCCCCGATCTTAAATTGAACTTTTTCTCGACCGAACGAGAAAGCTCAGCAACTTCGGGAACCTTCGTTGTGGCGTTGGTGACCACACGTTGATAAGGATTTAATGTGAATTTTTGTGTCCCATAGGTTTCAACACGCGTATGTGCAGTTTCTTCCGCCGTTAAAGTCGGGTTCACAAACTTTTTAAGTTGGAAAACTTTCCAGCGATTTGTTTTTTCATCATAAATAATGCGTTGATACGGATTTAATGTGAAAGTTTGAGTCACATATTTGCCAGCTTCAAAATAAGTCGCAGCTTCAGTACGGGTAAAAGCTGTTTCAGCGGCCACCAAAGGTGTTCCTACATCAGCCAAGAAATCCATAGCCAAAGTCGGGGTTGTTAATGATTTTGCAACGACCTCTGGGATTCCTTTACAGGAGTTATACTTAGGCTTCACAAGTTCCATTTGGCGTTTTAAGTCTTCGATGTAAGGGGCGTTCTGAGAGCCTGTAAAGCCAGGTTGATGTGCACTCACCGCTCTGGTGCTAACTTCCTGAGTGCCCGAGAGTTCTTTTTGATAGAAAGCATCCCACGCCATCAGTTTGTTGTCGTGAACAAATGGAGGCGCACCCGGAGTCGATCCATCATGGCAGTTTCCACATCTTTTAACGTCTTTTAAGAATTCATAGTAACCTTGGGGGCGCAGAAACTCATTTAAAAGTTCATCTTCGCAAATATCACCGGTTGAAAAGGCCTCAGAGTTCATATCTAAAGACACTTCTGGAACTTCAAAACCATTGGCATCCATATTAATGCGTCCGCAGTTTTGAAATAAAACGACGCCGGCTAGGCTTAATAAAGATAAAACTAAAATCCCCCGCTTCATCTTATGCCGCCTTCTTTCTCAAGCCAATAACCTCTGAAAGGCGTGCGGTCGTAATAGTGGCAGGTGCGATAGATGCAAACTGCGGAAGCATATCATTCATTGAAAGGTAATTAGCAATCACAGCTGAAGCGACATAGTCAGAGCGATCACCGACTAAAGTGTTTTTATCCACGCTTTGATCAGGAAGATATGCACCCACCTGAGATTTTACACTCTCGATCGTTGCCGTCGGGTGATAAGATAGCAGCAATTGCATAGAAGTCGTTGTGTCGCCGGACCAACCTGAAAGATTTGTATCAGAAATCTCCGAGTAATTAGAGCCATCTGTTGCAACAAACACAAACAATGGTTTTTGCATCACATGAGCAAGTTGAAATATCTGACCAAGGCGTTTTCCGGCTTCAAAGTCTTTTTGATCTGATTGAATCCGACTTAGTGGCGCATGATAATCATAATTACCTAGCACAATAAGACCATGGGAGGCATACCCCATCAAACTGCAATGGCAGATAGATGCAATTGTTTGAGTTTCTACTGTTGGTTTGTTTCCCAGATCAAAAACCGTTGTTGCCGGTGACGATTTAAAAGGATCTACCAAATCTCGACCACTGACATTACCACCGACGATATCTTCAAGCTGCTTTGTAGCCTGAGTAATAGGTCCGCCACTGGCTTGATATTTATCAGAACTCTGTTTTGAAAACTGTTGTTCAGCGATTTTCCCAATTAAATTGGCCATTCTGGATTTTTGCGTTTTTGAAAAGCGCGGTGTGGTATCCGCTGCGCTGACGGCAGACGCATAAACCGCCGTTAAAGATAAAGAGTCTAAAACTTCTTCTCTAGATTTGATCTCGAGACGGCTTACTGGATCGTTTTCATGGAAAGAGCGCAGTGAACCTAAAGAGGTGTTTAGTTGTAAATCTGAAAAGTATTTTCCACGAAGGCCCGCGCTTTCAATCGCTGCTGAAATATCATATTGGGGGCGCAAAGGAACTACACCATTTGTATCGATATTAGTATTGGTACAAAGCACAAGACCTTTGGTACGAGCTGCTGCCGCGGGGCTAAGTACGGATTTAAGTCCTTCTAAAAGGCGAGATCTTTTATCAAATGGAAGTCCCAAATAGTTTTCAATCTCGGGAGCTTTGCCAAGTCCTAATTTATCGTAAGAGGGCAACAGCAACCCGCCTTTGTCTTTGGCAACGATGTTTCCGTGAATGGAAGCTCCGCCGGCAAGATTAAAAGTGATCATAGGAACTTGAGCCATCATCGTTTGAGCATGGGACTCAGAGCTAAATAATGCCTGGGATAAAGTCGCAACCGAGCTTGGAACCAAAAGACGAGAAAACAACGTGATCGCACCCGCCTCAAGAAGCTCACGACGTGTGAACCCAGTTAAAGCTTCAGGATTCGTTTTGTGCTTTTCTATAAACTCTCGTTTTTCCTTCTTCATAATCCCCCACTGTCCTTTTTTATAAGAAGGTCGCTTCAGGTGCCGACAAAACGGTTGTACACATCATAATAGCTAAGTTTGCTGACTCTAGATTTTGGGTCCCAGACGTTTTATTTAAGTTCACGCTATCGGCAGTCTCGGTGATAGACGCTTTAATAAACTCTGAAACTGCAGCGCGCTCTTCAGGTCTTAAAGCCCGACCCCAGATTTGCTCTGCCATGCGATCATAAGTTGCGAGCCACGCAGCCTCTGCAGTCTCTGATGGTGTTTTCTGCAAATCAACACCCGTAAATAAAGTCGAAGTTGCAGCTTTTTTACTTACAAATACCCGGCAAATTTCACCGGCCAAAGAGCTCTGGCTAAGAACACCAACAGAGTTTACTAAAGCGCTGTTGCGGTCCTGTGGCAAAAGTGAACGACGGCGTTTTTGTTCATTCATCACTTCTGTAAAATCTGTACCGGCAAAATCTGCTTTGGACATGTTTAAAAGCGACATGTAACTTTCTGTCGTTTGACGGATATCGATATTTTCACCTTCAATATTGGCTGTTTCTGGGTGACAAGTTGGACTGCAGAACGACGAAAGACTGCTGCTCTCGATTTCGCCAAAAGAGCCTGCGCAGTTATTAAAAAACACTCCGCAAAGACCAATGCCTACGACCAAGATGCCGATAGATTTTATTTTACCAGCGAGACTCATCATTGGCCCTCCGGTAAAATTCCACACTGAGGACTTGCCGCCATCTCGCCAATAAGATCGCGGACTTTATAGCCCAAGCTTTCAAAACGTGCGGACCACAGACTTAAATCAAACGGTTTTTCGCGTAAGTCTTTGTAGCAAATGCTTTTAAAAATCTGTTGAGTCATACAGCTGCTAAACGCGCGCGAATCTGCAAACATTTGCCCAAACTGGCTAAGTCCCCGACCACCAGATTTGTAAGGACCTCTCCAACCATAGCTTTCAGCTGCTAAGTTCACAAACGAGTCATCAGCCATGCGATAACCCTCTTCGAACTTGCCGCTATTCATTTTATTCGCAACGCCCGAATCGAGATCAAAGTTAGATCCCCCAAAATACATGAACTGATTTACCGAAGTTAGATAGCGGATCCAACCTATACGACGGGATACGGAAGCGCTGTTGTTTAGCCCAATATGAACATTTTTAATATGGGCAGATACGGCTTTAATGAAGTCAGCCGGGGCACCGTTGGTCGTGATCTTCTGAATAATCAACTGTCCAATGAAAGACTTATCTTTATTGTATTCAAACTCGCACGTTAGGAATGTGTTGATGTTTGCTGAACTCATACATTTTTCGCCGTAATTTTTAAGATTTGTCGCATCCGTCTTATTGGCTAATATTGCATCCAGCTGAGTTTTAGAAATAACTGCAACCTCAGCCAAAGTCTGAGAGAACGTGTAATTTCCCATTTGTACAAAGTAAGCAAGACTTTGTTCCAAGGGCAGCCAAGCTGCATTTGTATTTGTCGCAGAAAAAACTTTTGTTGCGTCTTTTAGGATCAGGCTTTTAAGTTCTGGATGTTTTGAAAGCTCTGAAAAAACTAGGAAATGCGACCAACCCTTAAGTACACGGTGCACTTCTTTAGCCTTTGGAACTATTGCTACTTGCGCGGCACGAGCGTTTAGTATCGTCGTTTTGTAGGCGGTCTTCTTCCAAACTGGCCAGGTCGCAGGAATTTGCGAATCGATAAACACCAAGAACTGCGCAAGAGGAGTTCCTGCAGTATAGGACGCACTCAATTTGCCAGCAGTGACAGCTGCCAAAACAGTACTCTTATCGCCCGTAAAGGTCTTTGCAAATAGATTGTAAACCTCGGTCAACTCATAGGGTGCAACCAAAGATAGCTGTTCTGTATAGGCCATTTCTTCACGACGCTCGGCGAGTGTAGCTAACTTTCCAGTCATCACTTTGCTAGTCGCAAAGGTATAATCCATCAAATTTGCAGCTCTCATGTTGGTGACATAGACCGCAGTATCTAGCTTCGTAGGAAGCTCGTCTTCAAGAAGTTCGGCGTTGAAGTATTCTCTTAACCAAAGGTCGCGACGAGTTTTATTTTGAGTAGCGTTACTTCCATGCGCCAAGGTGCCCAGACCGATTTGATCCCCGGTGTGTTGTGCATAATCAACCTTTGCAAAAGCTCCGCGCATTCCATCCATAACAGTGTGGCAACTTTTGCAGTTCTGAATATAATTATTATGATTCCCACCCACGAAACGATCGATGTCTTTTCCGACATAAGCATCTGACGCTTGGCTATTACCAATTTCTGCCATTGAGCTACAGAGAAAGTTTTTAACCAAGAACTCGACGGGGCGACGATTGCTGCCGCTAGAATACTGAGTAGATGCAAAACCACGCGTCGTTAGGATTCCTGCAGGATCGGGGTTTGCGGTGTATGTGATAGCCTTTGAATTGATATCTGTCGATTTTTGGGCCACGGAGAGAGCTGCATTACCATTGATGGTCGTGATTAGGCCCGAGTTGTAAGACGTTAGAATCGAAGGTCCTGCAACCTGAATCAGGTCTGTGTGGAGGCTCAACATCCGCGTGTCGCCTTCTAAAAGTGGATTTCCAGCCTGCAGCTGATAGATATTTCCGTAAAGACCTCCCGTCTTAAGGTCATAGTAATAAGCCGACGTTAAAACATTACGGAAATCCAAATTGTCGCGAATAACCCCCGTAATAAGAGCACTCGTATCGTTGAAATCGACATTCACAGATTGTGACTTATTGGAAAGGCGCAAAGCGAAGTTGCGGGCTCTGATGTTTGTGAATGCAGGGTCATTCAAGGCAATAGAAATCGCCATCATCTTTTGGCCACCAGCTAAGTGCTGAGCCATATCGCGAACGCGTACATCATTGGCAGGAACTTTTAATCCTGTGATGCGCTCAAAAAGGCGTTTCGCAATTTGCAATTGATCGGCACGTGACATATTGGCTTCTGCGGCCAAAGCTGGGCGTGCAAAAATGAATATGAAACAGACACACAAAACAGCGCGTACAAGAAGAGTATTTGGTATCCCCATTCCTTTATTATCGTCTATATAGCTCGACGACTAAAGGCGAACGCTCTTAGGCTCTCAGTTTAAGACACTTTGTAAGCGACTATATCTTCGCAGGGTGTGGTTAAGATTTTTTTGACAGAGATTTGACCTAATTATCGAAAGTCCACTCTTTAAAACCATACTTCAGAGCGACTTCGAGGTCTTTGCGGTCAATTTCATAGACATTTGAATTGCCTGTTGGAGCTCCACAAACTTGAATTCTCATCATGCCGTCATTCTTATTGAAGCTAGAATGAACCTTGATGTTTTTAAGGTCTTTTTGCATGTCTGCTAGAGGTGTGGCCTTGCCTTGTCCGCACTGCAAAGATCCATCTGGCTTATAAACTTTAACACGGTCTAATTTGGATGCTGGTTTCACCGCGCCTCCAGTGCTTGCGGTAGCTGCCGCTGGCGTTGTTGCAACTGCAACACTTGTCGCCGGAGCAGTCGCCGTTGTTGTGCCGGCTGCAGTGTTTGTAGTTGCTGTATTGCTTGGATGATTTTGTTGATTCACACATTTGCCAGTGGCACAGCCCAAAAGAACCAGACTTAAAGCACCTGAACAAATCCATTTCATCGTTGTCGTCATCACAAGTCTCCGCAGGTTATTGCAAATATGGGATCCATTGCGGATAAGACCATTTCGCTTCCATAGCGTAAACGTTGGCTTCACCCGAAATGAAATAAATATGATTGTTTTTGTCATCTACCAACGGAGTCGACATGATTCCGCGGCCAGGACTGTAGGAAGAAACTTGTTTGCCAGTATTTGCATCCAAGAACTTCAAAGCACCTTGAGATTCACCAAATACCGCAAGGCCTTTATAGACCTTTGCTTGAGTTGGGACACCTTCAGGAACTTTATAAGACCAAATCTTGTCGCCATTGCCTCTTTGCAAAGCCCAAACTTCACCTGATGTTGTCGAGTAATAAATCTTATCGCCAGAAATCGTAACAGGGTAGTAGCCTCCCCCATCGATTTTCCACTGAATATCACCTTTACCAGCATTAATGCAGTAAAGCTTGTCGTCATAACCAGAGACAAAGATTTGATCGCCATCCACAACAGGGGCGGCATCAATATCACGGAATTTTTTATTTTTATTCAGTGGTAGTTCCCACTGCAGATTCCCCGTCTTAGCATTCAAACTTACTAAGGTCCCGTCACTGAAGCCGACAAAAAGATTTCCGTCTTTCAGTGCAGGTTTAGAGCCACCACGGATCGAGAAATTAGAATTATCCTGACGAGAATACAACCACACCTGGCGACCGGATTCAGCGTCTAGAGCATAGACAACGTTCGCGCCACTGATGAAGTAGACAATGCCATTTGTCGTGTCTAAGAATGGTTCTGAGATGTTTTCAGTGCGTGTTGGGAAGGTCCAGAGAACTTTCCCCGTCTTGGCATTTACAGAGTAGAAACTGCCATCACTTGCGCCAAAGAATAAACGATCATTCACCAGAGCCGCACCCGCCTCAACACCATTTAAGACGTTTAAGCGCCATACTTGATGGCCACCATCGCGGTGATAAGCAACCATGCCGTCCAAAGCATTGGCTTCGATCAATAGGTCGCCAACAATAAGCGGAGTCATGCGATTGATTTTACGGAAACCCAAGTTGTCTTTTTGTGGACCTTGGCGAACCCAAACTTCACGAACCTGGAACTCTCTTTTTTCAGCGGTACGACTTAAAAGGTTCTCAAAGGTCGAGCACCCTGTAAGAAGCGTTGAAGAAAACAATCCGACAACAAAAAAGAGAGAGGATTTTTTCAAAATAGAATCCTTTGTTAGCCCGCGTTTTGTTTTAGTTTCAACAAACGAAGATATTTTTCAGCGTCTTTACCAAGACCCACTTCACCCGCTTGTGGGTTTTTAGGATCTTGAGAGTTTTGGCTAACTTTTTTGTAGAGCTCTTCCGCTTTTGCGAAGTCATTCAACTTTTCGTAGCAGAATGCAGATTTAATACGAAGAGTGTCGTGCAAGAAGCCTGCTTCAGAGCGTGACAAAACTTTACTCCACTGATCAACGGCACCTTTGCAATCGTCTTTCTCAGACAAAACGTTGCCGTACTGAGAAAGTACGATGAAAGAGATCAAATCTTTACCACCACTTTGACCCGCCACTTTTTGCAAAGTTGCTGAGGCATCGTCCGTTTTTTTGTAGTTCATGTAGATTTCGCTTAAGTTCAAAGCCGCCATTTGTGCTGCTTTTGAAGTTGGATGGGAATCCATTACTTGCTTGAATCCAGCAACTTCAGAGCCGTAGTCCTTGTCCATGTCGCCACTAGCTTTCGCTTTTGGTGCTGGTTGGTCTTTCGCATCTTTTACTGGAGGACGAGTTGCATTTCTTTCAGCCTCTTCGAAATCACGCTTTTTATCGAGATAGCTTTTTTCAAATTTGAAGTAAGCTTCTTGCGCCTGAGTTTCTTTTCTTTCAGCCATGTTGCTGAAGATAGAATAGCCAATACCAATCACTGCGAAAGCGATAAGACCTGCGATCAAGGCCTTAGAGTGACTTTGACTCCATTGAAAGCCCTGGTTCAGGGTTTTAAGAACTTGGTCTGGGGATTTTACATCTTCTTTAGAAAGCTTGGTGCTCAAAACGGTATCCTCGTTAAATAGTTAGATTTAGGAGATTATTGAATGATGGCGCGGGTTTATTGTCAAGATAGCATTTAGGACATGACGAAAAAAACCCACATCTCGTAAGAAATGTGGGTTCTGTAAATTCACTCGATTTTGGAGAGAATTAGCGGTTGTACACTTCTCTAAGAGTCGAGAATGCACGGCTGGATTTACCAGGGTGTCTTTGTTTAAGACGACCAATAGTGGTAATACGTTCTTCCGCCAAACGATCCGCTGCCACATGAGTGCCAATATTGTCGCGTTTCGCAATTTCAAACACTTTCATACAGTTGTCGTAAACTTTACGAGTTTTATCAAATGCGCGGTCTGGAGAGTAACCTTCTAGCTCTACGAATACGTTCATCAAACCACCGGCATTGATAACGTAGTCAGGAGTGTAAAGGATGCCCAATTCACGCAATTGGTCACCGTGACGAGCTTCAGCTAGAACGTTATTAGCGCCGCCCGCGATCACTTTTGTTTTAAGTTTAGTGATGGTGTTGTCATTAACAACTGCGCCCAATGCGCAAGGCGCAAAGATATCGCACTCAACAGTCAGGATCGCGTCTGGATTAGAAACCTCACAACCGAACTGGTCGTGCATCATTTTTACGCGGCCTTGATCGATATCAGCAACAACCGTTTTTGCGCCTTCTTCAATCAAGTACTTCACTAGGTTAGAACCCACGTTGCCAAGGCCTTGAACAGCAACTTTCAAACCCTTCAAAGAGTCTGTGCCGAACTTTTCTTTAGCAGCGGCTTTAATACCCATCAAAACGCCGTGCGCCGTGTATGGAGATGGATCGCCAGAACCGCCGAAACCTTTAGGAATACCAGTCACCCATGGAGTTTCCATGAAGATGTGCTCCATGTCAGTCACGTTAGTGCCGACGTCTTCAGCTGTGATGTAACGACCGTTCAAAGAGTTTACGAATTGACCGAAAGCACGGAAAAGACCTTCCGATTTATCTTTCTTAGGGTCACCGATGATAACCGCTTTACCGCCGCCCAAGTTCAAACCTGCAGCAGCTGCTTTGTAAGTCATCCCTTTAGACAAACGAAGAACGTCGACTAAAGCCTCTTCTTCATTCTTATAATTCCACATTCTAGTGCCGCCAAGAGCGGGACCAAGAGAGGTATTGTGGATGGCAATGATCGCCTTCAAACCTACGCTAGGGTCGTGACAGAATACTACTTGTTCATGGTTACCATGTTTTGAAATCAACTCGAAAGTTCCCAAAAGAATCTCCTTTGTAGGTCTTGAACCTGTCTTAAAGATTTCGTGATGATTATGACTTTTGAGTAAAAAGACTAGCAGTTATGCTCTGCAATAGTTTTTGCTGAATTAGAACGCTTCCCCGATCAAAAAATAAGCACCGGTTTCTTTGCCTGCGAAACCTACATCAAGACGCAGTTTAGTCCTGTTTTCGGGGTCTAAAGTGTAATGCACACCTGCGCCTGCAGAGTAAAAACTATCTGCATGATTTAGGTCGCTTATTTTCGTAGCCATGCGCGCGATGCCTGCAAAACCCGCATAGGTCCACTTGTCATTTTTCTCATAGCGCACTTCGGTTTGAAACATACCAACGGCTTTGTCCCGGTATTGCCCCGAGTAATAGCCACGCATACGTGAGCCGCCGCCAATAGAGTTCAAATACTGAAAGGGAACTTCGTCGCCTTGGATTTCTGAGGCCATGAGTTGTCCCGCTGCGACCCAGCGCGGAGCCACCGTCACATACTGTCTGAAGTCAAAATCGATTTTGTTAAAGCGATCGATTGACTTATTGCCCTCACGATCTTTGGGATCGAAAAAGCTTTGATGAACACGGTACAAGGATCCTTGGCGAGGACCTTGGGGGTAATCACGTTCATCCCACTCTAAGCCCACATTCCCTGAAAAAACCTGCAGACTTGGCGTTAGTAACTGAGTTTCTGCTTGAATCAAACCGCCATCTTCCGAATCGATGATCTTACGAAGGTCTTGACCAAGTCCCCCGCGAATAAACAAGTGAGAGTAAATATTTTTTCCAGCATTCGCAGAGAGCAAGAAAATATTCTCGGTGTATTTTTCAGGAGTACTTAACGAGTTGTCTACTCCCCGACCATAATACTTATTGGGGAAGTAGCTATAGTAGATAGTACCGCCCAAGTCCCACGAGCCTTTATCGAAATACAAGCGTGGACTGATGCTAGTCATGACCTGATTATTGATAGTGACCGATGCGGTTGCCATGACATTGGAGGTCCGGCCTTCTTTTTCTTTCCATAGATTTTTGATCAGTAAAACCCCACCGGCAAGCTTTGTTTCAGGGGTGTAATAGGCAATCGGTAACCAAATTAATTTTTTGGAGTAATCTTCTTTAACGACGGTTTCACTCGCTATCGGCTCTGGTTCATAAGTATCTTGAGCAAAGCTTGTAGTGAATTTCGTATTAGCGATAGTGACTGTCGCCACGATCACGCTCAGAATGATTTTTCGCATTCTTAAACGGTACGTAATCTCGAAGATGTAATCAATATCAAAATAAAAAGCCCGGGGATTTTTCCCACGGGCTTTTACGATCTCTCTTTTTAAATCAAATTACTCTGCTTGTCGGACAAGCTCTTCGAGAGCGTTCAGTAGATTGATCACTTTTCTGTCCGCTAGTTTGGCATTTTCGCGAGTATATTGCTTGCAGGCTGCTTTTTGAGCGATCTTAATGACAAGACCAGATTTATAAACTCTATCCGTGCTTGTAGGAGCATCATAACATCCTCTTTGTTCCGGATTCGGTTCGATTAAATCTCCTGGTTGGATAGATTGAATATTCTTTTGCAGCTTCGTTAGCTGCTTCACCGTGAGCTTCATTACGTGGGTGATTCTTGGGTCTTGTTCGCCCACAAACCACTCTGCTTTTAGCACAGTTCCGTCATCCGTTATCTGAATGCTGCGACCGTGAGAATGTCCTGGAGGTGGAGGATAACCGCCGCCGACTGTTCTTTCAGCAATGATTGTTGCTCGATATGGAGGTCCAGCCTGAGGACCTTCATTTCCGGCAAAGCTAAGGGACGCAAACACTAATACAAGCGAGGATAAAAATATTTTTTTCATAAATTATTCCTTTAATTTGCTTTAACTAGATCGTTAGCAATCTGCTCGATTGCATTGAGAAGGTTGATCACTCTTGCATCAGCAGCGGTCGCATTTTTGCGGCCGTACGGTTTGCAGTCTGCATTTTGTGCGATTTTGATTTCAACGCCGTTTTTGTAAACCGCATCAGATGAAGTCGGAGCATCTTGGCAACTAGGAGCTGCTGGATTTAGGTCAAACAAGTCACCCTCCTGGATCTGATTGATAAGCTGTACTAAATTTGCCAACTTTTTCTGTGAAAGAGTCAAGATAGACATCTTTCTTGGTTTAGCGCCACCAAACCACTCCAATCTAACAACAGAGCCATCAGATAGAACTTGGGTTTTTCGAAGACCAACAGCACCTGGGGGCACAAAGCCGCTAGAGAGAACACGCTCAGCTAATACTGTTACTGTCTTAGGACCTGGATACTCAGGAGCCGCTTGTGGACCTTCGTTGCCCGCGAAGCTTACGGAAGCAAATGCCACTACTAGCATAGATAAAAACATCTTTTTCATAAATTATTCCTTTTCTTTGGTAACGGGGGTTACCGGACAAAGTTGCAATGTAAAATTATAAACTGAAGAAGGGCTTCCTTTGATTTCCAACTCCGCAACAAGCTCGCGGCGGAAATCACGGATACGTTGACGAGCATATTCCATTTGAGATGGATCCAAAGTAAATGTCATCGATGAAACATCTCTGACTGAAATAGGATCACGATCAATAGAATCAGCAGCTAGCTGTAAAAGCTGCTTGTGGAATTTTTTAGTAGCGACTGTTGAAATCGCATTATCAATTTTTAAAGGTTTGCCTGATTGGCGCCACTTGCCGTCGTCACCTTGCTCGACAAGACTTAGGCGCTGTAGGCGCTCCATCGCAAGCTTTGCGTTCAGCGGATTAATACCAAGTCTTTGTGAAATCCACTTAGCTTCAAAAACTGCTTCCGGCAGTTCTAATAAGCTTAAGATCGCATAGTGATACCATTCTGAAATCACCTCGAAGGAATCCAAAGAGAGAGTTTGATAATCGTCGGCTTCAATTTTCTTCTTAGCCGCCATTAGGGCCAAACGCTGCTTAGGTCCCAACTCTAAGTGATCAGCAAGTTTTAAAGCAGCCTTTTTAGATAAAGGCCGTTTTCCTGAAAGCACCAATGAAAGAACCGTGTGACTGATCCCAGTGGCTCTTGCAAAAGCCCTTACTGAGTACTGCGGGTTCTTTGCGCAACGGTCAGCCAGGGTCTTACGAAGAAGCTCTGTCGGGTCGATACGCTTGAGCAGTGATGCTTTAGATTCCGTCTTTTTCATGGGCCTGTTTATAGCCGAAGACCCATTTTTCTTCTAGGTATTTGAAAACAAAGTGGTTTCAAATTTTTGAAAGCAGGTGGAATTTTCAAAGGCAAGAGCACTTCTGCAAAAGGACTGAACACAGAGAGTATTTCCCTCTGTGTTTTGACCTCGCCAAAGCTAATAGACGCTTAATTTGTAGGCGGAATCGCAATAAGGCCCGATCGGTACTTCTCGGTACGGGTCCAACGAGGACCGCCGCCAGTTCCAAGTGGATTAAAGTCACTGATTTCAAGGTTATCAAAGGCATTTAGATTACGCACGCTATGAGCCTCGATCACCTGACCGAATTTACCTGGAAACACGTGATAACCCGCATGAGCTGTCCCCACAAAGAAAGGGGCCTGTTTGAAGGACTCCGGCACCGTGGTTTTAAAACCTACCAAGGTCTCAGCATCATCAACGTGGACTCCATAATAGTTTTGTTTCTTCATGACTAAGGAATATCTGTAGGCGTGACCACCCCATACCGGCATCCAAACTCTGCCTGGGGCTAATGGAGTGAGCTTCTGATCATCAAGATCCCATGCCTTGTTATTTTCAGGATTTGGATTCCAATAGAGGACCTTCCAGCCCAATTGGCTGAGCATGTTTTGTAGGTCCGTTCCGAAGAAGTTGTTATTGATGGCAAGAACGTTATGGATTTTCTTCCAAGTCTTTTCCATCCCCGCCTGCTGAAAGCCGCGACCTAGACATTTGATAGTCAAACCAATACAGCTTGTCGGAGTTAGTTCCGAGATCAAATGCGCTGGAGCTCCGTATTTCTCGAGCTGCATTTTAAGACCTGCAGTTGTCTGATGTTCTGGCTTACGATTTCCGTAGTACTTTGAAATATGCCACTTGTTATAAAACTGCACGTGATCGTCATAGATCTCGTCTAAGCAGGCGCCTGCAGTTTCAGTGATAATGTTGATATTTTGTTTGTGAGTCTGAATTTCTTGTTCCGTGAAGGAAGCACTTTGGACTTGAGCCATCGCTACAGAACTGATCAAAAAACCTGTCAAAGCACCGAAAATCGTTTTCATAGACACCTCAGAGGGATTTACTAGCAATTTCTAATCCGCTCTGAGGGCTACTATAATGCATCTAAATGTAGAGGGCTTTGACACCAGACGCCCTCTGACACCGACACAAATTTGAGAACAAAATCACTTACTTCAGAATAACTTTCCATTCTCGGAGTGTTCCAACATCTCTGGAAAGACTATCGACAACTTTAAGTCTCCATGTACCTGCCGCTGATGATGAAAGTGGCGCTAAGCTAGTCTCGGAAGTAAGCGCTTCGCCAAAGACTCCTTTGATATCTCTTGCACGACCACCCTTGTTTTTGCGAAGGATATAGGATTTCCCACTCGGAGAGATCAAAGTTAAAGTAAGATCCCCTACGTACGTGTGTTCAATGTCGACACCGATCAAAACTTTTCTTCCGGCAACGGCTTCGCTAACTTGAATGCTGGACTCTGCACCTTTAGCGTTGTTATCCGGAATCGCGGCACTGGCTTTTACACTATAAACTCTTTCAACCGGCACTGGACTTGGGGAAGGTGATGGACTCGGAGCCGGTGTCGGTGTGGGACTTGTTGGCACTTCAGGAATAAGCGCAGCCACTTGGTCTATACGGGTCACATCTTCACCCCTACATCCATCAGCGGGACAACGATTTGAAACGTAGCAAGAGCCTTTAGAGATGAAATCCGTATCACCACGAACAAGGATGCCCACGATCTCTCCCGTTTCTGAATTAAAGACTCCAGAACCAGAGTTTCCGCCATAGGTATCAAGGTTCGTCACAAGATGTGCTGGTTGGACTTTGCGAACTTTTCCGCCGCTTGCTACTTTTGTTGGAAGTCCAGACGGGTGACCAATCACAGTTAGTGCATCCCCTACTGCTGCGACCCTCGACCTTTGTAGTTTAAGTACTTCATGACCAACAACAGGACGATCGGTTTCAATCAGTGCATAATCTGAACCTGCACCTTCAAGTTTGCGCGAAACAATGCGTTTGCACGAGTAAACTTCGCCTTGAGCCACTGTCACAGGATATTTTCCAAGTTGTTTCACGGCATAGCCAAAGACAAATCGCACATCCGCGCAATCGCTGGCGTCTTTAATACAGTGACCAGCTGTAAGAATCAGATTCGGTCCCACAAGTGATCCAGAACAAAAGGCCGCAGCTGGTTGGTCATAGAATACTTCAGTGCTACATAGCAGCTGCTGACTTCCATAGGTTTCTGCCGGAAGCCCAAAGACACTCGCGCCTTGAGCTTTTAAATTCGAACTCTCAATCAAGGCGACTGTTGAGTCCGCGAGCTTTTTATTCAAAGCATTGGCGACATCATAAAGATCTCTTCGATCATCATCGCCATAGATTAACTTGTCGGTGACTTTTTGATCCTGGGTTGTTGTTGTGTGTTCCCCCTCGGGGGCACAGGCTGATAATAGAACTAAAAATAGAATAGCAAAAATAGGCATCCGTCCTCCTTGACAGTTTGCTAGATGGAGGACTCCTGAAGATCCCAATTCGGTTAAAAATAGTTTACATCAGTTTGTACGCAGAGTGTGTTCGGAACAGATCCCACCCTATTTTGGGGACCGTAAAAACGGCGTTTGTATAAAGGCTGAACACTAAAATCGCCACGTCCTCACATAAAATAGATCTCGCGGTGGCTTAAAACTCGCAAATACAGGGAATCGCAGAAAATAGAAATACATTTTAAAGCCTTTGTTCCGAACATCGGTTTTAAAGAATTAAGGAGTTTTATTATGAAAACAAAATGGATTTGCATGACTCTTGCGGGTGTTATGACTTTTCAAAGTGTTGGCTTTGCAAATGTAGATCGCACCTCTGGCGTTGCCAATCAATCGATTGCAGCTGCTCAGCAAAACATGGAACAATTAAAACAGCAGATCGCTGCTTTTGATAAAGCCTTAGAGCAAACCGAACAAGAGATCCTTAATAAAGACAATTCTGGCAATGTCACAAACGCTATTACTTTGGCTGGCACGGCTGTTGGTGTGGCTCTGGCAGGTCTTACGGTTTATTTTGTAAAAACAAATACTAAGACCGGCGACCCGGCTCTTTTCGCTGCAACTGCTTCAGTGGTAGTAACCGCTGCTGCTGGCTTAATGGGTATCGTAAACTCAAACCAAAAATCTGCAGCGGATATTGATGCTGCTCAATTAGAACTCGAAAAGACAGAGAAAAGCATCGATCAAGCCTTGGCAAACACTACGGATTCTCAACAAAGAGAGGCGCTTTCTAAGGTTAAAGGCGATGTTCTAGAGGTTAAAAAAGCTCTAGCAATCTATAAAGAAGACGGTTCTGACTTATCACGTAACAGAATGGCCGCTCGTGTTGCTCAGTTTACAGGTGCTGTTCTTATTGCTGGTGGCTTTGTTGTTGGAATGTCTTTCCCGTCTCAACGTACTAGTGTTGCTAGTGTGACTTCCATGGCAGCTCTTGGGCTCGGCAGTGTCGCTTCTGCCGGAGGAGTTCTTGCGAATATCGTAACAAGTCTTCAGTCTTATAACTCTGAAGCTGTTTTGAAAGAGATTCGCCTGACTCGTTCAGCATTGGCTGATATCAAACTTTAAGTTTTAACTTAAAGCAGAACTTGATTTTCAAAACGGAGGCCCTTGCCTCCGTTTTTTTTATTTTCACGTCTCACTGCGCGCTCCACAAAAAGCGGTGGGATCATAAGCTCTTGAATTTACTATCGTTACGCCAGAAATGACGTGCCCAAAAAGCCCATCTGCGGCGCCTGAAAAAAATTTGAACACAAAAACTCAGCTCAGATCGTCATTAAGCTCTTTTGAATTCGGCACAGTGATCGCAAAGAAACCAGCGAAACTAAAACAATGGCCCATCAAAGTCTCTCCCCCTCAGGGACTGGGTCCTAAATATTATTAAGGAGTGATTCCATGAAAACAAAAGCTATTAGTCTTACAGTTGCAGGTGTTATGGCCTTCCAAAGTTCTGCTTTCGCTAATATTAGCCGTACTGCTGATATCGGTAATCAAGCAATCTCTACAGCTAAGCAAAGCAATCAAGAACTTAAAGCTCAAGTTCTTGCTTTCGATGAAGCTCTTGCACAAGCTGAAAGCGATATCGTTAACAAGGAAAAAAACGATAGCGTTTCTAATGCAATCACTCTTGGTGGCGCTGCTGTCGGCGTAGCTTTGGGTGCTCTTTCTGTAATGAGTGAAAAAAGAATGTTGGGTAGTTTCTATCTTGGTACAAACGCATTGATCCTAACTTTCGCAACGGCTGTTGGCGCTTCTGCTATTTCTAACGTAAGCGGTCTTTTGACTGTGAATCAACCTACAGCTGCAGATATCGATAAAGCTGCTGAAGAACTTAACAAGACTCAAGCTGAGCTAGAAAAAGTTATTGCAAGCTCTGAGACTCCAGCTCAAGCAGAGATGCTCGCGCGTCTAAACGAAGAGCTTAAAGAAACAAAGTCGGCGTTGGCTGCATATAAGCAAGATGGTTCTGACCTTACTCGTAACAGAACAATGGTTCGTCTTGCTCAATTTAGCGGAACTGTTGTGGCATTTGCGTCTCTTATCGGTGGCAGCAAAGTTAGCAACCCTCTTGTTAAAAATGTTCTTAAGAGCACGTTTATTCTGGGCACTGTAGCTTCTGCTGGTGGCCAATTGGCTAGTATCGTAACTGGTATGCAGTCTGCTGATACTGAGAACGTTTTGAAAGAAATCAGAGAGACTCGTAAAGCCGTTAGAACTGCTTTGGCTGGTCTTTAATTCTGAATTTCTCTAAGACTTAATTCTAAACCGGAGGTTTCAAAGCCTCCGGTTTTTTTTGTTTTTATAGCCCCATAAAGGCCCCTGTTTAAAAGATCAACAGAGCCCCCTGCGCGAGAACACTCTAATACCACTTCATGGCGGCATAAAGATCGCAGATAAACCAGCGGGTTAAACCTTAAAGGACGTATAAAGGAGTGCTTTTATGAAGACAAAAGCTATCAGTCTTACAGTTGCTGGTGTTATGGCTTTCCAAAGTGTTGGTTTCGCGAATCCAGACCGCACGGCAGATATTGGTAACCAAGCTATCTCAGCTGCTCAACAAAGCTCTGAAGACCTTAAAACTCAAATCCTTATTTTTGACGATGCTCTTGCAACTGCTGAAGCCGATATTATCAATAAAGACAGCGTGGGTACTGCAAATGGTCTGACTATTGGTGCTGCAGCCCTGGGTCTCTTCTTAGGCGGCGTTGCCGTTTATACCTCAAAAGCATCTATGCGTAATGCGACGAATGCGACCATTCTCGCTATAACTGGCGGTGTTATCGCAACAACGCTTTCAAACGTAACTGGTATGCTTACTATTAGAAAACCTACGGTCGTGGACATCACGAAAGCGCAAGCTGAACTTGATAAAACTCAAGTCGAGCTTGAAAATGCTTTGGCCAATTCACCAAACCCAGCTCAGACAGAATTGATTGCGCGCTTAAGCACAGAAGTTCAAGAGACTAGAAAAGCCTTAGGCATTTATAAAGAAGATGGTTCTGATGTTTCTCGTAACAGAACTATTGCTCGCATAGCTCAATTTGCTGGTACTGCGGCGGCTGTGTCTTCTTTGGTGATTTCGGCGAAAGCTAAAGTGACTGGTTCTGCACAAACAACTCTTCAAACAGTGATGATCGCGGGTGCTTTGGTTTCAGCTGGTGGTCAAATTGCTAGCATCATTACCGGCGCTCAAAGCCCTGACACGGACAATGTTTTGAAAGAAATCAGAGAAACTCGCAAAGCGATCAAAGACGCTCTTGCTGGTATTTAATAATTTTCCCTTGAAATTACTCCCCGAAACCGGAGACTAAAATCTCCGGTTTTTTTTATTTTAATAATCCATTCCGTATGTTTTCACGACTTTACTCAGCATCAATGACTGCGACTGAATAGGCAAAAGGCCTGCTCCTCGAACACTTTATGAGAAATGGCATTATTTCTGAGCCCTTTGTCACAAAAAATGAAATGCTTTCCTAATGTAGATCAGAGTTATCTTTCAAGGAGATATAAATGAGATTTTTGGCCGCGCTACTTTTAGTTCCAGCTCTTTCTTGGGCCCACGGCGAAGACAAACCAGGCCCTCACGGAGGCCACATCAAAATGCCCGGCGCTTTTCATGTTGAGCTCAATATGGATAAAGACCAAAGTCTCCATATCTTTTTGTTGGACATGGAATTTAAAAACCCAACAGTCAAAGATTCGAAAATTGCAGCGACGGCTCGCCATAAAAAGTCTTTGATTAAATTTAATTGCTCAGTGATGGGAAGTAATCATTTTCATTGCATCCCGGAAAAGAAATATCCTGCAAAGGGAGAGATCGTTATTCAAGCCACACGAGACAACGCTGTAGGCAACGAAGTAAAATATCCCCTGCCTTTAAAGAGTTTTCCGAAAGAGATTTCTGAAGACACTTCCCACGAGGGGCATCACTAGATTACTGACAAGCCGCCCAGGATTCCACTTTAGAGCGAACGGCGCGCTCCACGGCGAGCCCGTTAGGAAAGGTCGCAAGACCTCCTTCGCGGGCAACAAGGCCAAAATAGGAATTTGTGCGATCCCAAAATGGATAAGCTCCATAAGACCCCGGACTTGAAACTCGAGTGCCTGCTGTGCAGTTGAAGCTCGCACTTTGACATTCATGCCACAAACCATAGCCGTAATGCCAATCCTCACTCAAGCTCGTTATAGCTGGAGAATTTCCAATACTGGCCGTCGAGATCCGATCTGCAAGCAAAAGACTCATCGAGCTCGTATTCAGAAGGTTTCCATCTTTGAGAGCTTTTAAGAACGCCATGTATTCCTCGCCCGTCCAATGCATCCCACCTGCGAGTCGAGGATTTGTTGAAGAAGGCAGATCATACGCGCCTGAAGAAAAAAGCCCCGTCTGAGTTTTAAATTCGCTAAAAACACTCTGCCAGTTGGCGACTCCGCGTGCTTTCACGGCCATAAGACCCGCTACCTGCATGTGAGTGCCAGAATAATAAAATTCCTGCCCCGGTGTTTTGCCGTTTCCAGAATTGGTATTTGCAATATTATTCACACAGGTTTCAAAATTGGCGATGCCCGAGTTTAAACAAATGGGTTCCGACGTCAGTCCCGAAGTAAAACTTAGAAGCTGTGATAACGTCATATTATAAAGAGCTTCTGCATTCGTCAGAGGCCAACTTGTAATAAAATCCTGAGGTTTTGCCGTCAGAGTTAAATATCCGTTCTGAACAAGGCGAAGAATAATGACTGAAGTGACTAGTTTCGAGGTCGAGGCTGATTCGTAGGATGTTTGCATGGTTGAAGAACCACGATTGTACGTGAATCTTCGACCATCAGATCTTTCTACTGAAAATGAAAAATCCACATCCGTACTGACCGAAGCTAAAATCGTTGAAATATCAGATTCTAATTGAGTCGTTGAACAAGAAGTCGTGAGTCCTGCATCTTCGCCACTGTTTTTGCAGGAAATTAGAGATAAAACCGCAAAAAACATGATTCCGTGACGAAGAAACCCCATTCAAACTCCCCGAGAGGCTAAAACCAACAAAAAAGCCATGATCGCCGTTGTGCCGATCAACACATAACTAAGAATACGATGAAATCGCAGGTTTTTCAGAAGCTTTTCTTGCTGTTCCCTAAAAGAAACGCGCAGGCCTTGGAGCTCGGACTCTAAATTCTCACGCTGAGCTTTTTCCTCTTCAATACGAGACAGAGCTTTTTCGTGCAAAATTTGTGGGTCTTTACCAATGAAATATTGTGGAGTTAAACCTGGGATTTTTTCCTGCAAAGTCATATACCACTGCAAAGCCCGCCAAATATGCGGGGGAGCATCTTCCCGGCCTCGATTCCAACGCGTCCAAGCCGATGGATCGACCATCAAAAGTTGACAGATTTTACGTTGAGAAAGGCCTAAATCCGTGCGGATTTTTTCGAGATTTCCGAGCTGCTTTTGAATGACTGAAACTTGAGCCTCATAAAAGATCCGAGTTGAAGTCTTAGATCGGACCCCATCTTCAGAACCCTCAAAAAAGCCGGGAATATTTGCCTCGCGAGTGAATTTCTTTTCGTCTTCCATTTCCATGGCTACCCCTCTTGTAACGCTACGCATTCATGTTGGCATGCGTGGTATTTCACAACATCTATGTTGTGATCCGCAAATATATGCGTTGTGAATTACAATAAATGATGAATGGAAGCTCAAGAGGGGTCAAGCTAAATACTTGTTTTTATTAAAGCTTTCGTTTCCGAGGGGTCTGATAAGGGGTTTTTCAAAACAATCTAAAGCTTTTAGTTATTTTCTTTAGTACTAAATAGTGGAAATAAGGCGTATTTTTAGGTTTGAAATATTCGGAATTTTCACTTTACGCATCGCGTATATAAAATGACTCAACGCATTCACGAAAAGTCGATCCACTCGCGAGACAAATGCAACGCGTTATTAGTATCGGCATTTTCCTATCTCTTCTTTACAAAGGTCTGGGGCTTTTTCATCATCAAATAAGCACTTTTTTCCTAGGTTTTTTCATCGTTTTTTGAGGTTCATTTTGGCTAGCCCGGCAACGCGATATTCACTTAATAAAAACAAGTATCTTTTGCCGCCCGAAGTCGAAAGGCTCAAAAAAATCATCACGGATTATCAGGATAAAGACCCCCGAAATTGTTTATTGATCGACCTCGGACTTAGGACGGGGGCGCGAGCTCAGGAACTTTTGAACATTTCGATGTCGGATTTAAATACCTACGATGAAAGCGTCTTTATCCGGGGGATTAAAAGCTCCAATGACCGGGAAATTCCGCTTCATTCGGACTTCTTTAAAAGGCTTCACAGATTCGCATCTCAACAAGATGGTCGTCGTGTCTTTGGGATTACTTATGATCGGCTCTATCAAATCTGGGAGCTTTACAGACCCGTTCCAAAGAAGTTTCACTCGCTTCGACATACTTTCGCGATCGAGCTTTATCAGAAGACCAAAGATCTGCGTTTGGTCCAGGTGGCCTTAGGGCATCGGAACATCACAAACACGATGATTTACGCGGATTACGTTTATTCTCAGCAAGAACTTAGAAAGCTCATCCTTTGAAACGTTTCATCCTTAGTATTTGTATAAGCTCGTTAGTTTTAAATTCTGTTTGTTATGCGGAAGAGGCACCAACTCCACCGCCAGCCCCCGTTTACGAGAAAAAATCCATCTTCTGGACGCCAACGCTGAATATATTTTTACCGGGACTTGGCCAGGGAATGGATAACGAAACTTCGAAATCACTCTTGTTTGCAGGAGTAGGATTTACTGGCGCCTATATAGCTGTAGATGCCTACCAAAAAGAACAGAAATATCTCGAAAGTCTCAGTGGCGCCGGCAAGGATGATCTCAACTACCACGAGGACATCAAACATCAGGAACTTATCGGAAATTCGATGTACATCCAAGCGGGCTTTATGAGTGGCTGGGATACTTTCAACTCTCGCGTAAAAGCGTATCAAGCTGAAGGAAAGTTTCAATTTCTTCCGAAAAACCAAAGCGCTACTGAGTATTTAAAAGCTCCTTTTCATTTTTCCTATATGACAAGAGCCACGACTTGGATTCCGTTTTTGCTCTCGCTGGGACTTAGCTATGACTATTTGGTGAACGATCCAAGCGTTCCCGACAAACTCCACTATCGCGGCGGCGATATCGCAACGGGTATGTACTTAAGTTACAATGCGGGAACGGGTGAAGAAGCTTACTTCCGCGGAGTCTTACACCCGACTCTTTACGAAGCTTGGGGCGGCTCTGGTTGGGCAAATTTCGCTCAAGGCTTAGTCTTTGGATTTATGCATGGACCAGCACCATATCCGCAATTGATCGCAGGTTGGTATTTGGGCTGGCTCGCCGAGCGTAACGGTTTTGATCTAGGTGAAAACATCTTTATTCACGCGTGGTGGGACGTGTGGCTCATCACTGCAAGCCTGATTGCAGATCGCAGCAGCGCCAATGAAGTCTATATTCAACTTCCAACATTCTCGATGAGATTTTAGATTACCGAGTGCCTTGAATTCGCGCCGGGGACGCGCCCTGGCCTGCTCCAGAAGGGACATCCTGCAAAAGGCGTCCGTGTTCTTTCGGGTTCTTCACAAAGGAAGTGTATTTTTGAACATTCGTCCAATAATCACGTCCCCCAAAGTTGCAAAGCGTTCTCATAACTTTGATTCTTTCAGCCTCTGTCATCGTTTCTGGGGCTGGTAAAGACATAATGTAAGCAAGTTGCTCGGGGGTCATTTCATCCGCCACATTTGCTGAACTTTGTGTGGATGTTCCTGAAACTACAGCTGCATGAAACAGAACTCCATTCTTTACAGCGAAAAGAGGTCCTCCTGAGTCTGCAGAACATGTCAGTTGACCTTTCTTATGACGCGAAACCAACTCTCCGTTTTGCTCAATGTGCTCTATATCGATCTTTTCTTGCCTTAAAACACCCGCTTCAAAATTCCTCTCATTGAGGTCTGGATTCCAACCAAAAGCAGCCAGTAGAAATGAATCATTTTCGCTTGTTGGTTCGTGGTCTGGCAGCGCCTTAATTTGATGGGACTTGGGAAGTCCCTTTTGCAAGTATAGAACTGCTATGTCGGCATTTCCCAGGTCATTAGAAGACTGATAAGACTTCTCGATGTAGACTTGTTCGACTTTTGAGCTATATGTTCTATTTTGATGCTTGTTTTCGACCTGAATCTCGCTCACTTTCAGCTTTCCATTGATAATTGCATTAAAGCAATGAGCCGCGGTTACAATTTTTTTGGATTGATCTAAAAATCCTGAACAAAAAGTCTTTCCACCCACTTTGATATTCACAACAGCATTATTAAGCTCGGGAGAGTTTTCAGGAACCGGAGTCCCATCGTTATTGGGAAGGCGCGATACGGTGGCGCAGCCAAAGGTCAATGAAGTCGTAATAATCAAGAGAGCTAATCTAGGCATAGGATCAGTATATTAAAAGCTCGTTATTTAAACAGATGGGGTCTTCAAATATAGACTTTAGTAGACGTAAAAAAGGGAAATGGCCGGGAGGGGGGATCGCCGGCCATTTAGGGGGTAGAATTTAAAAGTGCAGCTTAGAACGATCTGTCAGCAGACTTGATTTCGTTCGCCAAGCGTTGCATTTGCTTTTCCTCAGAAGGACGGTAGTGAACCGTTTCTTTTTGGAAAGTCAGCATTGATTTCTTAGTTGGAGAAATCACGCTATTTGAAACCTCGTCAGAATCAGCGATCATCTCTTTTCTAGGAGCTTTTTGCTGAGCTTGGCGAGTTTCACTCATTTGTTCTTTAAGTTCATTATGAAGTTGGCTTTGTGCTTGTGAGTTCTCGTTGATCATTGCATTGAAATCCTCTACTTTTGCAGAAGAGATCGCTGGAATCATCATCACCACTACGAGTGTTAGAAGAGTTGTTTTCATATAAGTCCTCCGAGTTAAAAAATTCGTCGTATACCTAGTACTAGAGCAAGCATAGTGCCAAGCGAGCTGCGATATAATCGACTTTGAGGATGTGCCAACGTCCCACCCCGGGAAACTGCCAATTTAGGAATACAAGTGTTCAGATTCTGACTGGAAGGGGTGCATATATTCGAGCTCATGCTTGCCCGAGGGCTTTAGACGGGCTATTGTTTCAAATTGAGATGATAAAGAACCTATTTCCATCCCCTATTTACTATGCCCCTCTTGCCTCCCGTGGCCTTAAAAAGCTTAATGGCGAGTTGCTTGAGGAAAGTCTCAAATTTAGCCAGATCGATGATGCCGGAATTGAGTGGTCTGAGCAGAACTATCGCGGGGGTTATACCTCTTACGGTTCTATCGCACATCTTCATCAGGTCTCAACGACTTTTGAGGATTTGAAAACTCACATCGACAAACATGTCCGCCAATACATCAAGTATTTAGAGATGGATGTAGATCCGAAACAAATCCAAATGCGCACCTGCTGGATCAACATTATGCCGGCCGGAGCTTTTCACACGATGCACATTCATCCATTGTCGGTGATTAGCGGGACTTATTACGTACAAACACCGAAAAATTGCAGTTCTATCAAGTTCGAAGATCCACGCATGGTGGGCTTTATGGCCTCCCCGCCAAGAAAGACTAAAGCGCAAGAACGCAATCAACACTTTGTTGAACTAAAGCCTCAAGCAGGGAATCTAGTTCTGTTTGAAAGCTGGATGCGCCATGAAGTTCCGCAAAATCTCTCGGACACAGAACGCATCAGCATCAGCTTTAACTACGATTGGATGTAGTCGTGGCAGAATCAACGGTCTTAGAGCTTAAAAACATCCAAAAAAAGTTCAAGGATCGTGAAGTTCTAACCTCAGTGAATCTCAATTTACATGCCGGAGAGTTTTTGTGCCTTTTAGGCCCCTCAGGTTGTGGCAAGTCGACTCTTCTAAGATTAATGGCGGGACTCGAAGAGCCTACTCGCGGTGAAGTCATTCGCTCTACCAAAGAATTTGGTTTTGTTTTTCAAGAGGCGCAACTTTTAGCCTGGCGAAATGTTCTTGAGAACACCCGCTTACCGTTAGAGTTGCAAAAACAGCTATCCCAGGACGAGCAAAACCAAAAAGCCCTTGCAGCGATTGAAAAGGTTCAGCTAAAAACAGCGGCTGCACAATACCCGCACGAACTTTCAGGCGGAATGAAGATGCGCGTGTCTATCGCTCGCGCTCTTAGTTCTTCGCCAAAAATTCTTTTTATGGATGAACCGTTCTCAGCCTTAGATGAGGTCACACGCTTTAGCCTGCAAAAACAATTGCGTGCGCTTTGCGAGAAAGAAAATCTCAGCGTCGTTTTCGTCACTCACTCCAGTTATGAGGCTGCGTTCTTAGCAGACCGGGTTTTGATGATGAGCACTCAGCAAGGCAAGTTTGTCTTAAACGAGAAGCTTCATTATTCACAAAGCCGAAATGAAGACCTTCGAGCAAGCTCCGAATATCAAACCATGGTCGGAAGACTCAGCCAGAAGATGCAGGAGGCTTTCTTATGAAAAACTCCCGCGTTAATGTGCCAGCACTCGTAAGTTTTGCACTCTTTATTGCCCTCTTTGAGACCGCAGTGCGCTTGAGCTGGATTCCGGAATATCTTTTTCCGGCACCTAGTACGGTTCTAAATACTTTGTTTGAAAACAAATCGGACTTCACGAAAGCTTTTCTAGAAACTTTGCAAGGGTCCCTTGCTGGCTTAGTCTTAAGTATTTTGTTTGGTAATTTGTTGGCAGTTTTGTTTTCATTATCCGAGTTCTTAAAAAAATCAATTTTGCCTTTTGCCATTTTCTTTCAAACCGTCCCAATTATTGCGATTGCTCCACTTTTAGTTATTTATTTTGGTTTTGGTATGCCGACGGTGGTTGCTGCATCGTTTATCGTGTCTGTATTTCCGATCATTGCAAATACCCTCTTGGGCTTAGAAGGTGTTCCTCGTGCAGAGCTTGAGCTTTTCAAACTCTATGGCGCAAATGCTTGGCAAACCTTATGGAAGTTAAAAATTCCTTCAGCATATTCTTCTAGCTATGCGGGACTAAAGGTTTCTATCGGGCTTGCAATCATCGGTGCAATTGCTGGAGAGTTTGTCGCAGGCGGCGGCCTGGGCGCGATGATAGATTCCGCACGCACACAACAACGTATTGATATTGTTTTTGCAGCTCTTGGGTTGTTATCACTTATGGGACTTGGCTGCATCTTTTTCTTAAAAGTTATTCACAGAACTCTTCAACAGATCAGACCTTACGCTTTGAACTTAAAGGATTAACCTATGAAAATTATGTTACTCAATATTTTGGTTTCTTTGTCTGCAACGATGGTTTTCGCAGCGACTCCTACAAAAACAAAACTGGCTTTGAATTGGAAAGCAGAACCTCAGTTTGGCGGATTCTACACGGCTCAAATCAATGGCGAGTTTAAAAAACGCGGTTTGGATGTCGAAATTCTTGAAGGTGGCTCTGGAACCCCTACGGTGCAAATGTTAGGCGCTAACAAAGTCGACTATGCGATCGTCAGCGCTGAGGAAATCATCCTAGCGCAAGACCGTGGATCTAAAATCGTCGGTCTTTTTGCAACCTATCAGACAAATCCGCAAGCAATCATGACTCATGAAGCTCGTGGCTTTAAAACCTTGAAAGACGTATTTGCTTCTGAAGGCGTTCTTTCTGTGCAAAGCGGGCTTTCTTATGCGCAATTTCTTCTTAAGAAGTATCCGCAACCTAAAGTGAAAGTCGTGCCGTACTTAGGCGGTATCACTAATTTCGTAAAAGATCCGCAATACTCTCAGCAGTGTTTCTTTACGTCAGAACCACTATTGGCTGAAAAAGCCGGACTTAAAACAAAAACTTTCCTGGTTTCAGAGGAAGGCTTTAATCCTTATACAACAGTGGTTGCGGTTTCTGCGGAAACCCTAAAGAAAGATCCAAAGACCTCTAAAGCAATGATCGATGCTATTCGTGCTGGCTGGGAAGAGTATTTAAAAAATCCAGAACCTACTAATAAACACATGGCTGGAATCAATAAATCAATGGATGCTGAGACCTTTGCAAAAAGCGCCACAGCTCAGAAATCTTTGATCGAAACGACAGAGACCAAGCAAAAAGGTCTGGGCTTTATGTCGGAACAACGCTGGCAGGATTTGATCACACAGCTAAAAGATCTTAAAATTATTAAAAAGTCCCTAAACCCTAAAGATCTTTATCAAGCAATGTAATGGAAATTCGCGAGCTCACACTGAAAGATATTCCGGCCGTTAAAGCCTTTACTGATCAAACTATCGGTAAGAATTATTTTTCAGAAAAAGAGCTCGAAGAAAACTTTCACAAATCAGTCTCACAAGGAATCATGTGCTCCTTTGTTTTATCAGAGGGGGCAAAGATCTATGGTCTTCGCTTGGCCTACCCACCAGGCCTTTGGACTAAAGGAAAAGGCAAAAAGCTTCGCAGTGATTTATGGCAAGTTCCTGCAGACAAAGTGGCTTACTTTCAAAGCTTATTCTTAGCCTCTGAAGCTCAAGGCCAGGGCTGGGGCCCGAAGCTTTCTGCGGCATCTATTGCAGCTTTCCGCAAACTTGGAGCTGAAGCTATTGCGACTCATGCTTGGAAGGAATCTCCGAATAATTCCTCGATGCGCTATTTAACCAAGCAAGGTTTTAAATCTGTCGCAACTCACCCCGAATACTGGATTGATGTCGACTATGAATGTGTCTTAGACGGCAAACCTTGCCGTTGTACGGCTGAAGAGATGATCCTACATCTCAAGGAGAAGCCATGAGTATTTCCTATTGGTTGGATCGCACGACGAGCTCTTCAAAGAAAACTTACGACTATGTGATTGTCGGTGGCGGGATCGCGGGACTTTCAACCGCTTATTGGCTGCAAAAAGAACAACCGCAGGCAAAGATCGCCCTTTTAGAAAAGAATCGCATAGGCTTTGGCGCCTCTGGCAGAAACGCAGGCTTTGTAACCTGTGGATCGACAGAGCATTTTATGAAGCTTAATTCAAAATTCGGAACCACCAAAGCCATCGATATCTGGAAATTCTCTGAAGAAAACCGTCGCCTTTTGTTAGAACAAATCATTGAAGATAAAGCCAGCGATGTCGATTACCAACAAACTGGATCTTGCACTGTCGCCCCAAGCGATACTCACTGGGAAAAATACAAAGAAATCGCGCAAACGATGAGGACTCATGGTCTGGATGTTCAAGAAGTCCAGTCAAGCGCGATGGAAAGCGACTATGGCGTCACTGGATTTACTGGGGGCATTGTCTATCGCGGAGATGGATTTGTACATCCTGTGAAGCTTTTAGAGCGTTTAAAAGCAAAGCTGAAGATAGATATCTACGAGTCTACAGAAGTCTTCAGTATTCAGGATAAAAAACACATTCAAGAAGTCAAAACGGACCACGGGGTTTTTGAAACTCCGAAGGTTTTATTAACACTCAATGCTTACCTGCCATTGGTCTTGAAAAATTTCGCAAAACTCATCACTCCTAATCGCGGCCAAATTCTAGTGACTGAACCTCTACCGAAATTCGTAAAGGGACCTTGTTATCTGACGAAATACTTATGTTACTTTCGACAACTACCAACCGGACACTTGCTGATTGGTGGGTTTAGAAATCTATCGATAGAAACTGAAAATAGCTTGATGGATCAAACGACGGAAGTGATTCAAAAAGCGCTTTTGGATTTCGTGAAAGATCATTTCAAATACGGCAAAGACGCTAAAGTCGCATACCAGTGGTCTGGCATCATGGGCTTTACGCCCGACGAGCAAATGATGATCGGAGCAACACCCAATAATCCTAATATCCACTTGATGGCTGGGTGCTCAGGGCACGGAATGGGTCTTAGTTTTCATGCCGCCAAAGTCTTAGTAGGCAGTCTTTTCGGCCGCTCAACCCCAGAGCATCTCAATATTCAGCGCTTTAAAGGCTCTTTTTAGCCGCCCATAAAGCGCATTTGGCCAAGATTTCGACAGGTTAAATCTCTTATACCGTTCCACAAATGGGAACAAGGTTTGCTAAACACTTTGCGGATGCGAAGGGTATAAGAATGATCAAAAACTTTTTGGTTTTAGCGAGTGTCTTTGTTTTGGCGAGCGGAATGGCTTTGCCTCGCGCTGCTTTTGCGCAAGAACAGGATCTTCAACTCACGATTCCTGCCAAAAAGTTCTACAGCCGCCACGCTCTCAGCGTAGAGACCTTGGGCAAAGGCGGACTTTACTCACTCAATTATGATTATCTAGCATCTTTAAAATCAGCGATCGGTTTTGGCGTTTCCTATCAGTCTATCCGTGCGAAGCCGACGGTTTCAGATGCACAAATCGAGTTATTCACCTTACCCGTGTATGCGAACTTTTACTTCCCTTTCCAGGCCCATAGACCTTTCCTATCAACCGCGGTGACTTTCTTTAAAGCACATGCAACTGCCAACATTGATCTCTCGACCGTTTTCTCGGGCATGAGAATGACTTACTCTGCTGAAGGTGTCGAGGATCAAGAAATCAGTATCGATAAAGCTGATATGTCGATGGATAATAGCGTGGATTTACTTTTAGCAGTTCCTTCAGTTGGTACTGGTTACGAATACAGAACTGCCGATGGCGCCATTTTCAGAGTCCAGGGCTTAGTCTTTGTCTACGACAAAATTTTCCCTTGGGCAGGTTTGAGTTTTGGAGTGGCACTATGAAGTGGCTGACGCTCGCATTTGCGACACTTCTATTTGTGGCTTGCGATACCAATAAAGAAAATCTTCCTGGAAGCTATAAACTTGCTCCGTCAACCGAAGAAAAAGACAGCGTCTGGAAAAAATCGTACTCGATGAAGCAACTCAACGTCACGTCAGACAAGACCACTCTTGGTTTTGTTATTTCAGAGGCGGCGAAGTGGGATCTCGACTCTCACAAAGGCCAACTTAGCTATTCACTTTCAGTAAAAAATGAAAAACCCGTGATGACACTCAAAGTCTCTATCGGCGAAACTGAAAGTAGCCAAAGTCAGATCTTGAATAAAGATGCAAAAACTCCGCAAAGCTTTTCTGTGCTTATTAACGACGTAAAAGTTGAAAGCGCCATCATGTGCCGCGAGGAAAGCTGTAAAACCCTCGTTTTCTCGGTCCGGACGATCCGACAACATCCCGACATCAAATTTAACGCTGCTGCTTATGTTGCACTTTGGGAGATGAGCGAAAATGACGGAGTTCTACGTATTGAAAAGGTCGGACACTTAGAAAAGTATGACAGTAAGGATCTGTATAATAATCCTTATTTTATTTTTGATTCTTTATCGACCTCGACAAAACTCATATGGCAAACGTATTAAAACGTCTTTTTATTCTACTATTTGCAATGCCTGCGTGGTGCCAAGCCTATAGCTATTTTATTCCACAAGGACAACGCGAAGCCTTGATGGGAAATGTGGGGATCTCGCTTCCATCTTCTGAGGGCGCTCCTATTTATAATCCAGCAAGTGCTGCAGGACTTTCTTCAGATAGAATTTCAGCCAGCGGTTCTCTTTTAAATGTCACCTCTACGAAAATGGGGAATGAGAGTAGCTTTAGAGACAAAAGTACGAGCCCCTCATTTTCTCAGATCCCGGGTCTTATCACGGGTTATAACAAAACCAGCTGGGGAAATGTCGGATTCTTCATCAACACCGATTACATGCTAAGTTTTGACAAGCTCTTTGCATACAATGAAACCAATTTTACGGGCTATACCGAGTATGAAGCGTCACTAAACTCTTTGAATATCGGAGTGATTTTTGCAAATTCAGCGGAGTTCACAAAAACTCTTCAGCTTCATTATGGAATTACAGCAAGCTTAAACTCGTTAGAGATTAAGCAAAGTATATTCTCAAAAACCCATGTCCCGACTGGCAACATCTATACAGGCTCTTTCGATAACACTAACTCAAAATCGACTAATGTCCTTACACGTCTAGGACTCTTACTGAAGGATTCAAGCTATAGCGTTGGTACTTACTATCAGCCTCAAGGAAGCGTCATGACTTCCAGCTATAGTAAATTCGCTTACTCCGTTTCATCAAACGGCACTGTCTACGATGAATCGACGAACACCGGTAACGCGCTGACAACACCAACAAACTATGGACTTGGCGCCAGTATAAACCTGAAATCAACACGAATTCTTTTGGATATCAACATAGTCGAGGGAAGCATCGAAGATCAAACTGGCGAAGAAGACATCAAGAAAGATCGTACCGAAGCTGTCGGGTTGGGGCTAGAACAAGCTCTTCAATCCGGAAATAATATTTACGCAGGTGTTAGTTACTCTAAGCTACGCTCCGAGAACCCTTCAGATATCTGGTTAGTCTCTGGTGGATTTGACTACAAAATCAGTTTTATCAGAAACTATTTCGGCGCTTACTATTCGGCCTACAAAAGCCCGCCTAATGCTCAAACGAATTCTAGCGGCAGCACCGTCTCTTATGCCGGGATCATTCTTGCTTCTCAATACTCGTTTTAAAACAAAAGCCCACACCAAAAAGATGTGGGCCTTCAAACTCACACAGTGTTTTTAAAAACTAGTGAGGCGTCGTAGTCGTTGTGCTTGAAGCACCGGCTTTCTTTCCAGCCTGCTGTTGGGCTGAAGGCGAAAGTGAAGAACCCTCTCTTCTCTCACCACGATCTTCTCTAGATTCAGCTCTAGCCTCTTCTCGGCGCACACGCAGATTGTTAATAATGTCTCTGACGCCCATGGCTCTTTCAACAGCATCTTCAGCCAGATGCTTCATTCTTCTTTCAATGACAGTGCCGGTTAAGGTGACTTCACCGTCTTTAACTTCAATTTCTACTTCACTAGCATCGACTTCTGGGTGACGAGTTAACAATTCAGAAATTTCCTCTTTGATGCGATCGTCAGAACGCTTAAAGCCTTTAGGTCCGCGACCAAAGAAGCGACCAATTTCTTCGCGACGATCTTCTCTGCGTTCACGGCGATCATCGTCGTCGCGTCTTGTGCCAAAGGCCTCACGCACTTCATTTCTCATGGCATCTCTGTGAGAACGCTCTTCACCCACGGAACGATATCCAGGTCCGTTATCTGTGAACCTGGAATTGCCAAGTCCTTGGTATTCTCGATTTCCATAATCTTCGATGTGATCTCTAACATCAGACAAACGCTCACGAATGTCGTCCCGACGATCCATCCAGCGATCTCTACGATCGCTATCCATAGAGTAATCGTCTTCTCTTTCAAATCTTTCACGAATAGAACTCCTCGGACTCTCTGAAGAGCGTCTTTCGTCGCGATCAAATCTGTCGGAGCCTCTCATGCCACGACGTTCGTTTCTTTCGCCTCTTTCATTTCTGTCTTGTCTATCATGTCTTTGGTGTCTCATTTTTATCTCCTTGTAGTTAAGATGAGTTTCATCTTCTGAAGGTTCTAAAATGTTCGAGGTGTTCCCGATAATCAAAGAAGGCTGAATACTAAATCCATGAAACAATAAAGACATCCTATGAAATAACAAAAGGCCACAGCTTCCTGTGGCCTTTGACAAATGTAAATTGAAACAAGACTGTTTTTACTCAACAGCCTTTTCAATATCAGGCTGAACAATAAGATCGATACGGCGATTTTCTGCACGCCCTTTTTGAGTCTTATTATCAGATACCGGATTCTCAGATCCTTTACCGACTGCACTCACTTGAGCTTGCCCAAGCTGTCCTTGTGAAACCAAGTAATCTTGTACAGATTGCGCTCTTTTCAGAGAGATCTCTTGGTTTGCTTGTGAAGAGCCTGAAGAGTCCGTATGTCCCTCGACTGTGACTTTAGAAACACCAACAGTGCCCAAAGCTTTATCAACCTTCTCTAAAAGGCTTGCGCTTTTTTTGTTGATAGTTGCTTGGTTAGAACCAAACTGAACACCTTTCAAGCGTACCTTCACGGCATTGCCTTCAACATAAACTTCGGCTTCATTCGGTTTTAATTGCTCACGCAGTTCTTCAGCTGTTTTTAATGCCGCTTCTTTCTGCGCAAGTTCAGCTTCAGCCCCGGCCATTCCGACCGCTAGACCAGAGATAACTCGTCTTTGTTTTTCAGATTGAAGAACAAGGTCTTCTGTATTGCCTTCTTTAGTTTTCTGATTCACGGCTAGTAAGAACTTAGACTGATCTACAGCATCAGCACCCGCACGCGAGATCGCGGCAGTATTGCGTGGATTCTCTTGAATCAAAGAAAGAGCATAATTAATTTTGGACTCTGTCACTCCGTATGTTTTTGGCGCGTTTTTATCAGCGTCCGCTTTTTTGGCAAGTTTCAAGTTCTCTTGAGCCTCACCAACAAAGTTTTTAGTCACGGATTGAACCTCAAGATCCCGGTAATCCTTTGCAACGCGGTCTCCTTTTTTAGTAGCTTTACTCATATCGCCTTTTTCAGCGGAGGCCGCAATTTCTCGGGCTTCATCATCAAGCTTACTAAATTCTTTCGAGAACAATACTGGCGCATTGGCTTTCATAGCACCACTTCGTGCATCCACAACATTTTTAACTGCGGGTCTTGTCACTTCCGCCTTAGAGTTAGCTTCTGCCAACCACGCGCGAGATTCTGCGACACCTTCAAGGATTTCTTCAGAACCTTTTCCACGCACTAACAGTTCACGTGCATCATTCAATTTCACCTGAGCTCGCTGGTAACTTTTTGGCGACAAGACATCCAGATTATTGCTTTGGGCCTCATTCAATAATCTTTGAGTTGCCTCTAGCTCTTGGGATACATCCGCCGTGGATGGAATAGTTTGCACATTCGGTGGCTTGGCAGCACAAGCGGCCAACAAGCTAAGACTTACGCATAAAAGTATTCGTCCTTTTAAAGTCGAAAACATAAGAACCTCATTTCTTGTTGAAAGCACAGCCCACAAAAAAGGACTCTGCTTTTATTCTTCGATCGAAGAATATTTAGAAACGAGCGCGTTCAAAAGACAAAGTGAGATCGTTATTCTTGGTAAATTACACGCTATGAAGACTTGTCTTTTTTTCATCTTAAGTCGTCATGTTTCACTGGATACAGAGGTTCTCACGGGGCAACCTCAGCAATCTGGCTTTTGTTTGCATTTTCAGCATGAAACTCTACGCCAAAACTCAATTCCGCTCTTGCTTTTTTAACGCTGTCCGGCTACGTTGAGCTCCCCCTTTGACCTGCGGAGGTCCTATGAAAATCAATCTTACTGAAATCCCTGAAGAGGGTAAAAGCTTCGTTTGCACCCAAAAAACGGGTGAATTGAATGTGGTTTTGAAAGACCTCATTGGCGACAACGCTTTTCATAGTGAATTTTTTATAAAACCTTTGAACTCCAAAGACTTCGAGCTGTCTGGATTTATCAAAACAGAACTTCCTGAAGATTGTTCTCGTTGCGGCATCGACTTCTGTATGAAGGTTACTCCTAAATTTAAAGCTATTTTGATTCCTCGCCAAAGCGACGATCGCACTGGTAAGTACGCGAAAGTAAACCATGTTTCGGAATCTTTGGAAGACGGCCCAGAAGCTACGGAATACGACGGTATGATCTTTAATATGGGCGAATACGTCCATGAAGTCGTAGCAATTAATGCGCCTTTTAATCCAGCAGGACCTGAGGATGAAAAAGGCGACTGTTCTATCTGTGGAATCCACGTCAGAGGCGAGAATTTCGGCTATAACGAGGAGATGCCAGCGGAGAAGCCTGAGTCCCCATTTGCAGTTCTTAAGAACATTAAGTTGAATTAAGGTTGATTTTTGTCGATCTTTGGTTAAATTACCAAGCTTTGTAACGATTTAAAGAGGTAAAGACTATGCCAACTCCTAAAAAGAAAACATCCCGTTCACGTCGTGACATGCGCAGATCTCATGATGGTTTGTCTGCTCCAGCAGTAGCTGTAGAAAAAAAGACAGGCGAACTTGTACGTCCACACCGCGCTCATAAAGGTGCTGACGGCGCTTACTACTACAAAGGTAAGCAAATCAGCGCAGCTAAAGCGTAGTTTTTAAATTCTTAGGACTTAGGATTCTCCATGGCTGGAATGTATCGATCTCGGGTCGCAGGAACAGGTTCTTATCTACCACCAGGCGTTCTTACGAACGCCGATCTTGAAAAGATGGTGGAAACCAATGATCAATGGATCGTTGAACGAACCGGGATCAAACGCCGCCATATGGCTTCTTCAGACCAGGCGTGTTCAGACTTGAGTCTGATCGCCGCTGAGAATGCTCTAAAAGACGCGGGTCTCACCGCGCAAGATCTTGATGCCATCATCGTTTGCACCGTTTCTGGTGACCAAGTTATGCCGAGCACCGCGTGTGTTCTTCAGCATAAATTGGGCGCTAGAAACATCATGGCTTTCGATCTGTCAGCTGCTTGCTCAGGATTCGTTTATGGACTTTCTGTTGCAGACCAGTTCATCCGCACAGGCGTTTACAAGCACGTCCTTGTTGTCGGAGCCGAAGTTCTTCATCGCTTTGTAAACTACCAAGACCGCGAAACCTGCATCCTCTTCGGAGACGGTGCTGGTGCGTGGATTCTTTCTCGCACTTCTACAGAAGACAAAAATGTGATCATGAGCTCTCACCTTCATGCTGATGGCGGTTTGGGTGATCTATTTGTTCTTCCAGCGGGTGGATCTAAAATCCCATTCTCTGCAGAAGTTCTTGAAAACAAAGGCCAGTACGTTCGTATGAAAGGTCGCGAGATCTTTAAAAATGCGGTTCGTACAATGAGCCACTGCTGCCAAGAAGCTTTGGATGCGAACGAAATGACCGCAGACCAAGTTGATTGGCTGATTCCACATCAAGCTAACAATCGTATTATCGAAGCGATTGCTGAATACTATGAATTCCCGAAAGAAAAAGTGGTCGTGAGTGTTCACGAAACTGGGAATACTTCAGCTGCTTCAATCCCACTAGCTTTCCAAATGGCTAAGGATGATGGACGCGTAAAACGTGGCCAAGTCATTCTACTCACCGCTTTCGGAGCTGGTCTCACGAGCGGTAGCTTACTCATGAGGTACTAATTTATGATGACTCTTTTATTTCCCGGTCAAGGCAGTCAACAGCCTGGAATGGGCCGTTTTCTATTCGAGAACTTCAAAGCTGCAAAAGAAACTTTCGAAGAAGCTAGCGAAGCATTGTCTCAAGACATGAAAAAACTTTGCTTCGACGGCACCGAAGCAGAACTTGCTCTGACAGAAAACACTCAACCTGCTCTTTTAGTCGTTTCGACAGCGACACAAAGAGTTTTGAAATCTGAATACCACTTAAAAGTTTCTGCAAGTGCTGGCCACTCGATCGGCGAATACGCCGCTTTAGTTGCGGCAAACGTCATTGATTTTGCTCCGGCTATGCGTGCTGTTCGCACTCGTGGTCAAGCGATGCAATCCGCAGTACCGGTTGGCCAAGGCGGAATGATCGCAACACTTGGTTTAGAACCTGATCAAGCGCAATTCCTATGCGACTTCGTTGTGAAGAACTCTGGTTTTTCGCCACTGTCGCCTGCTAATTTCAATAGCCCAGGACAAATCGTTTTGAGTGGCTCTATGAAAGCTATTGAATGGCTCAAAGCGAACTTCAAACCTGAAATTTTCCCAGAGCCGCCAAAGCGCGCCAAACTGATTCCGCTCAATGTTTCGGCACCGTTTCACTGCGAAATGATGCTACCAGCCGAAAAGAAGATGCGCGAAATTCTAACAGCGATGGAGTTTAGAGCTCCTGAGTTCAAAATCGTTCAAAACTTCACTGCAAACTTTGAGAACAAACCGGAACAACTCCGCGAAAACCTCATCAGACAAGTTTCTGCTCCAGTTCGCTGGACGGAAAGCATGGAGGTTTTAAAGACTCAGGGACTCACTAAATGCGTCGAATCTGGGGCTGGAAAAGTGGTTGCTGGGCTCCTCAAGAAAATTGACAGCGAAGCTTTCACAGTTTTCGGAACAAATTCCTTAGAAGATCTTAAATTGATTGAGGAATTTCTGAAAGCTTCGAGTCATTAAAAGTCCTTGAAGAAGCCGATTCTTTCGGTCAAAGTGTGTTGCAAATAACACAAAGAAAGCCTCGAGTTTTCTGATTATTTAGAACTAGAGTTTTTAGGGAAGTCTATGAAGTCATTGCAAGGAAAGAAAATCATCGTTACCGGCGGAAGCCGCGGTATTGGCGCTTCTATCGTTAAGACCCTTGCAGAAGAAGGCGCTCAAGTTTGCTTTACCTACTCTTCCCGCGAAGAAGCAGCTGCAGAAGTGGCTAAAACTCTTCCTGGTGAAGGTCATTTCTATTTGAAACTTGATGTCGCATCTGAAGAGAGCGTCACTCAAGCTGTTGATCAAATTTCTACGAAATGGTCCGAGATCGATGGTTTAGTAAACAATGCCGGAATCACCAAAGACCAACTTTTGTTGCGTATGAAGGCTGAAGATTTCGATGCTGTTATGAACACGAACTTGCGCGGCACTTTCTTGATGACGAAAGCCCTTAGCAAAATCATGATGAAAGCTCGTAAGGGTTCCATCGTGAATATCACCAGCGTGATCGGCCAAACCGGCAATGCAGGTCAAGCTAACTACGCAGCTTCTAAAGCTGGCACTGAGGCTTTCAGTAAGTCTGTGGCATTGGAATTAGCTTCTCGCAACGTGCGTGTAAACTGTGTTGCTCCAGGCTTTATCGCCACTGAAATGACCCATGTACTAAATGAAGACGTGAAAGGGAAAATTCTAACGAAGATTCCTATGAGCGCCATCGGCGAAGGTGTTGACGTAGCAAACGCCGTAAAGTTTTTATTGAGTGAAGAATCTAAATATATAACAGGCCATACCATCAATGTGAATGGTGGCATGTTCATGAGTTAAGAGTTTTATTAATTTAATTAGGAACTGAATTTTACCAGGAGGAAATAATGGAAATTCACCCAAAGGTTAAAGATATCATCGTTGAACAACTTGGCGTAGACCCTGAGAAAGTTAAAGCAGAAGCTTCTTTCATCGACGATTTGGGTGCTGATAGCTTGGATATCGTTGAACTTGTTATGGCAATGGAAGAGGAATTCGATCTTGAAATTCCTGATGAAGATGCTGAAAAGTTGAAAACTGTTCAAGACGTTGCTTCTTACCTGCAAAAAAAAGGTAAAGCGTAGGCTTTTATGAGCTCTCGATTTGAACGCCCCGCAAAGGCTCAAAAACGTGTTGTAGTAACTGGTGTTGGTGCCGTGACTCCACTTGGACTCTCTATTCAGGATAGCTGGGAGAACGCCAAAAAGGGGAAATCTGGTATTTCTAAAATCACTCGTTTCGATACCGCTGGTTTTGATGTGACCTTTGCTGGTGAAGTGAAAGGCTTTAATCCAGATCTTTTTATTGAACGTAAAGAACAAAAAAAGATGGATACCTTCATTCACTACTCCTTAGCTTCTGCAAAGATGGCTTTGGATATGGCGAATCTTCAAATCACCGAACAGATAGCTCCTCGTGCCGGTTGCATTATTGGCGTCGGCATGGGCGGACTTCCTGGCATCGAAGAGCAACATACTCGCTTCAAAGAGAAAGGACCTGGTCGTATCAGTCCTTTCTTTATCCCTATGGTGATTACAAACTTGGCCGCTGGCCAAGTGAGTATCGCTCATGGCTTGAAAGGCCCGAACTACTCAGTAACATCTGCTTGCGCCTCTGGAGTTCACTCCATCGGTGAAGCGGTTAACTACATCCGCAATGGCTGGATGGACGTGATGGTTGCTGGTGGTGCGGAATCCACAGTGTGCCCAACGGCAATCGGTGGCTTCGCAGCAATGCGCGCTCTTTCAACTCGTAACGACGATCCAGAACGCGCAAGCCGTCCTTGGGACAAAGACCGTGATGGTTTTGTTCTTGCGGAAGGTGCTGCGATTCTAATTCTTGAATCCCTTGAACACGCTGAAAAACGTGGCGCTAATATCTTGTGCGAAATCACAGGTTACGGTGTTTCTGCGGATGCTTATCACATGACTTCCCCTGCTCCTGAAGGCGCTGGTGGTTATGCAGCGATGAGCATGGCGATGGTGGATTCAGGTCTAAAACCTTCAGACATTCAATACGTCAATGCTCACGGAACAAGCACTCCTGTCGGAGATGGTCTTGAGTCCGCTGCAATTACTAAATTGATGGGCGATCATGCGAAGAATGTTTGGGTCTCTTCAACGAAGAGCATGATGGGCCACGGCTTGGGTGCCGCAGGTGCTATCGAAGGTGCTTTCTGCGTAATGGCGATTAAAGATCAAATTGCGCCACCTACAATCAATCTTCAAAACCCAAGTGATGACTGCAAGTTGGACTATGTTCCTAATGAAGCACGTCATGGCAAACTTCAAAATGTCATGAACAATAGTTTTGGCTTTGGTGGCACCAATGCCTGCATGATATTCTCGAAGGTATGATAAACAAGATTTTCATTGCTTCAGATCACGCTGGTTTCGACTTAAAACAAATTTTTATCAAGTATCTGCCGGATCTTCCTTGGGAGGATCTGGGAACTCATGATCTACATTCTGTAGACTATCCTGATTTCGCCAAAACTCTTTGCGATAAACTTATTGAAGCCACAGGAAAACATCCTGCAACGGAAGACGCATTCAATACAGGCGTCTTCGGAGTTTTGATTTGCGGCTCTGGCCAAGGCATGGCGATTCGTGCAAATAAATATCCGCAAATTCGCGCAGCCCTTTGCTGGAATGAAGATGTGGCTCGTTTGTCACGGGAACATAACAACGCCAATGTTTTATGTCTTGGTTCTCGCGCTGTCTCTAGCGAGGTTGCTGAGAAGATTTTAAAAGCCTTCATGGCTGCGAAATTCGAAGGCGGACGCCACTCACAAAGAGTTGCAAAGCTCTGCTAAGTATTTTCTAATGTTCTAGTCGAATTATATTCACATCCTCGCTATCGCGAGTGGAGCAAGCTATGTCTTCATTTTTATCCAATGCAGATCCAGAAATTTTTAAACTGATTGGCCAAGAGCAAGACCGCCAAGAGTATGGTCTCGAGATGATCGCTTCCGAGAACTATACTTCTCAAGCCGTGATGGAGGCTCAAGGATCTTGCCTTACTAACAAGTATGCTGAAGGTTATCCAAACAAACGCTACTACGGCGGTTGCCACTATGTAGATTTGATCGAAGCTCAAGCAATTGAACGCGCAAAAAAACTTTTCGGAGTTGAAGCTGCGAACGTTCAGCCGCACTCGGGTTCACAAGCGAATATGGGCGTTTACTTGGCTTGTATGAAAGCTGGCGACACGGTTCTTGGAATGGATCTTTCGCATGGTGGACATTTAACCCATGGCTCCCCTGTAAATTTCAGCGGATTTTTGTTCAATGCCACTTCTTACAAATTAGATCCAGCAACCGAGCGTTTGAACTATGACAGTATTTTAAAAACCGCACGCGAAGTAAAACCAAAGCTAATCATCGCAGGCTACAGCGCTTACCCGCGCGTTTTGGATTTCGCAAAATTCAAAGAAATTGCGGATGATGTTGGTGCACAATTGATGGTGGACATGGCTCACTTTGCGGGACTTGTTGCTACGGGTGCTCATCCAAGCCCAGTGGGTTATGCAGACTACATTACGACGACAACTCACAAAACCTTACGTGGTCCTCGTGGTGGAATGATTTTGTGCTCTGAAGATAAATTGAAAGCCATCAATTCAAAAATTTTCCCAGGCATTCAAGGCGGACCTCTTGAGCATGTCATTGCCGGCAAAGCTGTTGCATTTGGCGAAGCGCTTCGACCTGACTTTAAAAAATACATCGACAATGTCGTTTCAAATGCAAAAGTTTTAGCAGAAGAATTAATGTCTCAAGGTTTCAAACTTGTGACAGGCGGAACAGACAATCACTTGATGTTGATTGACTTGAGCGATCGCGAAATCACAGGAAAACTTGCTGAAACCTCTTTGGACGAAGCTGGCATTACAGTGAATAAAAACACAGTTCCGAATGAAAAACGCTCTCCGTTTGTAACAAGCGGTATTCGAGTGGGAACTCCGGCACTCACCACTCGTGGAATGGGCGCCACTGAAATGAAACAAATCGGAAAATGGATTGCGCAAGTAATGAACAATCCAGAAGACGCGACTCTGAAAACGCGAGTAAAAAACGACGTGAAAGAGATGTGTGGTAAATATCCGATTTATAAGACCTAGACCCGCTCATGCGGAGGAGCGTGCAGGCCGGAGGCCAGAACGCGGACTAAGACTTTTAGCAGGCTAGAGAAACAATTTTCTCTCTCTAAAAAACCAGTTTTTGTGTCGTTAAGAGTCACAAAAACTGGTTTTATTTTTGGAATTGTCCCGAGTTTGCGCTATAATATTTGTATGTTGTCGACACAGAACGTCTTAAGAATTGCTATCTCTTTTTGCGCCATTGCTATCTTTGGTTCTTGCGCGACTTATCACACTCCACTTTCTCGTGAAATCTCTCAGGGTTCTTTAAGTACACCCGACTTCCGTGCCGAAGGTCCTCTATCTGCACCTGACAAAAAAATTAGCTTTGTCGACAAGACTGATCTTTTTGATTGGCCTGTAGATGATGCGCGATTGACTCGCGGTTTTCTTCCTAAAAAACGCCGCCCACATTTAGGAATCGATTTAGCATCGAAACGCGGTACTCCGATTTTAGCAGCTCAAGGTGGCATGGTGATCTATACCGGCCGCGAGTTCCGTGGTTATGGCAAAATGATTTTGGTTGAGTCTGGCAATGGCTGGGCAACTCTTTACGCTCATATGGATAAAATCGTGGTTCAAGAAGGCCAAAAGGTTTCTCGAGGCCAAATGATAGGCGCCATGGGCCGCACAGGTCGCGCTACAGGCGTGCATTTACATTTTGAGATCCGCAAAGACCGTGGACCTATTGACCCGCTTCCTTTGCTCCCAAATGGTTCTAAGGTCGCTTCTTATCTGCGCGACCGCCCAAGCAAGAACTAACGTCTCCACTCATTCTTATTTTGAAACAGCAAATCTGGACCAAAGGTCTATCTGCGCGCTTTTAGATTTACCCCATTTTTCCGATAAGTCTTCTTGTAGAATCAAGATCTTGGGAGCTTATCATGTCTATGAAAACGGTCAAAAAAGGTGAAGTGGTTTACACCGAGGGCGACAAAATTCAAAACGTGCTACTGATTCAAACCGGTGCCGTGAATTTGTGTCTGGCCAGAAACAAGAAAAACATCGATATGTTCCAAGTAGGCGCAAGCCAAATTCTTGGCGAACAAGTTTTGATAGGTCAAAACACTCATGTCACGACAGCTATCGCGACCACTGAAACAAAGTATTTAGAAATCCCCGTAGACGCGTTTAAAGCTCAATTCGAGTCTTCTCCTCAGATGTTTAAGATCATCATGAAGAGCCTGACAGAGCGTCTTAAAACCGCAACAGCGGACGTTAAATCAAGCCGCATGGAAAAAGACGGAACTCCGTGCCCAGAAGATCAGATCGCAAGAGTCTTCGGCACTATTTTTCATGCTGCTAATCACAAAGGTGAAAAACGAAATGAACGTGTCGTTATTGATTGGGGGCTTTTCCGCCAATACTCACAACGCGTGTTTGGCGAATCTCTCAAACGTCTAGAACAAGCCGTGAACATCCTCGTGAAGTTAAAACTGGCTATGTATGAGATGGGTAAAGATCCAGATGATCTAGAAGGACCTGAGTTGATTCAAAAGCTTCATATCTTTGATATGACCGCGATTGAAAACTTCTTTGAGTTCTACCAGTACTATTACTTTAAAGGTGGCAAATCCGAAGTTATTAAAATCGAAGACACTGTCGTAACTATTTTGGGTGGACTCCTCTCCTGCGCAGAAGGTCAGCCTTTAGATCGCTTCGGTGTTGTCAGCGTTCCGTTCCCGAAAATCGTTGATTACTTTAAAAACGAACTCGGCATGAACTTTACTCCAGACACTCTGACCCGCCTGGAAAATAAAGGTCTTTTCGCAAAAAGAAAAACCATGAGTGGCAATAACGAAGTTCAATTGCAATTTGAGCTCAAAGAATTCACGGGCTTTCATAAAAACTGGCGAGTTCTTCGCGAAGTCGACAAATGGAATGAAAAAGGCTTTGTAGATCCACAAGAGCCAGAAAAGAAACCTGTTAAGAAGGCAGCAGCCGGCAGTAGCATTAAATGTCCATCTTGCAGCGCCGATGCCCAAGAGGGCCAAAAGTTCTGCGGAGAATGCGGTCACAAGCTTGTGGCGGCAGCTTAGCGCGGATTCGCAGGAGCCGGCGGCCCGGAGGGCCAGAGGCGGACTAAACCCAATCTAGAAATAAAAAAAAGGAGCCTTGTGGGCTCCTTTTTTAGTGGTTTTCAAATTTAACTTATATCTTAGAATACAAACGCACTTGTAAGTACGTAGCTAACGTTTTTCTCTTGGAAAACTTCTTCAGCTTTTGTTGGCTTGTAGCCAGCAACAGTCTTAGAGTCTACAGAGATTTCAGGATTCAAGTTCACTTTGCCACCAAGCAAAGAGAAGCTTGCGCCCAAACCAGCCAAAACATGCTCTTCATGCAATGTCAGGCTAGAAGTATTCCAACGGTGCATGTAACCAGCATAAGTGTAAGCTTGCGCTGCATCACTTACGTTGTAGTACAAGTATCCGTAGTGGATCAAAGTTGTCTTAGAGAAGACAGGACTAGCTTTACCATCAACAACAACTTCACCTTCTGGAATGAAGCTTTGGCGTGGATTCAAGTAGTAAGATACAGACCATTTCGGATTCAAAGTCCAACCGATTTCCATATCCATACGAACCATACCATTTGAATTAACATCGCGAGATGCATCCGAAGTTGGAGCGTAGTACCAGAAAGTAGCAGACAAAGGATCAGACTTCAAAATACCGTCCCAACCACTGCGAGAGTAGGTCAAAACTGCATCCATCATAGTAGTCTTGTTCTTGTTAGTTTCGCCATCATGATCGATACCGAAGTATTGACGAGCACCGATTTTATTTTTTGCGTCTACCTTGTAGCCCGCGCCTACGTAGTTCACTGAACCGTAAGACTTCTGATTGTTGTTTGAGTAGTTCAACACAGAAGCATCAACTGAAGTTTGATTCATGATGCTCACACTCCAAGCTTTGCCTTTAGTAGCAGCAGCTTCTGGATCTGGGAGAGTCGTTGCAGTTTGGCCGGCGGCCGCTACGTTCGCTGCAGGAGCTGCAGTTGTTGTAGATGCTGCTGCATTATTACTGTTGTTGGCGTTGTTGTTTTGCGCCTGAGCAGCAGTTGCAAGTGTCGCAAGTGCGGCAATTACAAAAATTCTTTTCATTATTTTCCCCTATGTTGAACCCTGGACTTCCTTAGTTAGCGAGAGACCATCTCTCACCGACTCCCCTTGTCTCAGTGTTAGTGTTTAAAAACTGGTTCCTTTTTGAACCCACTGGACCTTAGTTGCAACGACGGTGCCATGTTCCCAGCGACTTTGCAATACCAATTATTTACATGAAAACTTAATTAAAGCGCTGTCTTACAGCGGTTACGACCATTGGTAGAAAAGAGACCCCAATTACGGAAAAAATTACCAGATGGAAGTTACTTTTGACACTAGGGAGGTTCCCAAAATAGTAGCCCGCCCCTAGGAAGATGCTCATCCAAAGGAATGATCCGACTACGCTGAATGTAAAAAATTTCTTATATTCCATGCGTCCCACACCGGCCACAAAGGGAGCAAAGGTTCGAAAAATAGGCATAAAACGCGCGAGCAGTACGGTTTTGCCACCATGGTCACGATAGAACTCTTGGGTTTGTGCCAAATACTTTGGATTTAGAAACAATGACTTTTCCTTCGAGAAGACTTTCGGTCCGACTTTGCGACCAATATAATAGTTGGTGCTATCCCCAAATATTGCCGCAGCAATCAGCAATCCCCACATCAGACCAATATTCAATCCGCTACTTTCAAGACTCGCCAACGCCCCCGCAGCAAATAACAACGAGTCACCCGGCAAAAATGGAGTTACCACCAAACCGGTTTCAGCAAAAATAATTAGGAACAAGATTACATAAATCAAAGTTCCATAGGCTGCCGCCAGTTGAGAAAGATGAACATCCAAGTGCAAAAAGATATCTATAATTTGAGCAAACATAGACTCGAGCCTAGAGACTCTTCTTTACTTTTTCAAGTTAAGTTTCCGAAGAAATCTCATTTATGTAGCACAACTCCGGTCGTCTCTTTGGCTGGAGCCAATAAAAAAGGCCCTTCGGGGGAAAAGGGCCTTTAAGGGGGATTGGAATTAAATTTAAAACTATTGAGCTCTTGAACTATTGTCCTTCGATAACAGCGCTTTCAAGTTCGTTGATCGCATCTTGAACAGATACGAATTCACCTGCACCGCGAGACAAGATCAAGTCTTGGCCAGATTCAGCACCCGTATAGTAGAAGTATTTCTTCATAGCTGTTTGCTTAATTTGCTGACCGCCTCTAGTGATATTAACGATTAAGTAGTAAGGGTTGCAGTTGTTGTTTGCACAAACACCGTTTACTTCGAAGGTTGCACCATCAAAATTTTGAACCGTTTTTGAAATCGCCAAAGCTTGGTAGTGAGTCGTTACAACTTGGTAGTTGTTTGCATTCACGCGGATGTAAGAAGTTACTGACAAAGCACTGTTTGCCGATTGCGGCTGCATCACACCCAAGATATCCGTGTTGTAACCCATAGCTGCGGCTGCGGCATCTGCGGCCTCACCACGAGCACCATCAGTATAAGTTGCACCCGAAGCATTTCTGCGAGCTTTGTAGCCAGACTCTCTCTTTGCACATGCTGTAAGAGCTAGTGCAGCTACTAGAATATATGTATAGAAACGAAAGTTTTTTGTGAGGGACATACAAAGCCTCCTGTTACATTTTTCTTCTTCACTAGACTCATAAAGCAAAACCCAAACCACAGATGAAACTTCATAGGTGTCCCCTAAGCTTTTGATTTCAAACGACAATAAAATGCCTGTCTCAGAGCGGGACAGAGCGTGCCAAATCGCTCCAATAGCAAAACGACATTTTAGGCCCACTTTCGTTTAGAGTCTGGACATGCTCTAAATGCTTTGTCTCATTCTGAGATTTACAGTTAAGCTATAAATATGACGTCATCGAATTCTATGTTGAATAAAGGTCTAGTACTTTCAGGCGGCGGAGCCCGTGGCGCGTATCAGGTCGGAGTCCTCTCGGCCATTGCAGACATCGCGCAGAGCTCAGGTATCCACGAAGCATTTAACATCTACACTGGAGTCAGCGCCGGCGCCATTAACGCCACTTTCCTTGCTGCCGGTGCGGATGATTTCACCACCGCCAGCAAATCCCTCGTAGACCTCTGGAGCCAACTCACCAGTGATCAGGTGTTCTATTCGGATGTCGCTTCTATCGGGAAAATCGGTCTTAATTGGATGAAGTCTGCGTCGGTCGCTGGCTTTGTCGGCCCCACTCCAGGCCAAGCGTTGCTAGATACAACTCCGCTGCATAATCTTTTAAAAGACAGACTGCCTTTTGCGAAAATCCAAAACAACATCGATCGCGGTATTTTAAAAGCACTTGCTATTACAGCGATGGATTACCAAAGCTCGACGGCGATCACGTTCGTACAAGGTAAAAAAGAACTTCCTGACTGGCAAAAAAGCCGTCGTTATAGCGAAAAAGCACAAATCAACGCAGAACACGTTTTAGCATCTTCGGCGATCCCCCTATTATTTCCTCCAGTCGGCGTCGATCAAAGATTCTTCGGCGACGGTTGCGTCAGAAACACAGCTCCATGCAGCCCGAGTATCTACTTAGGCGCGCAAAAAATATTAGTCATCGGAGTCCGTCGCCAAAAAGGCACGGCCTACGAAAACCGCATCATGCAAAGTGCAAAAGCCCCCAGCATCGGCCGCGTCCTCAACGTACTATTGAATTCAGTCATGTTAGATGGGGTTGAACTTGATGTCGAAAGACTCGAAAGAATCAATTCATTGATTGATCAAATCCCACCAGGAGTCCACCAGGGACTCACCTACAAAAAGGTGGATTTCGTGTGGGTCTCACCATCTGCAGACATCGGCGAAATCGCCGCCCAAAAACACATGAAGCTCCCACACATCATAAGATATCTACTGAAGGGCTTAGGAAGCATCAGCGAAACAAGCGAAATCGTAAGCTACCTACTCTTCGACCCATCATTCTGTACGCAATTGATAGAGATAGGCTACGAAGACGGAATGAAACAAAAAGAAGAAATCCGTCGGTTTTTGGAATCCTAGGCTTTGAGGTCTAAGCGAGGGAATTTCCAGGGGAAGGGTTTTGGAAACTCTCCTCGGGGCACGCCCTCCAGGCTCGTCACTCCGCCGCCTGAGTACAGGCGGCGGGGCCCATCCATGGGCCCGTGAAGGCCCTCTCCGGAGACTTTCCAAAACCCTTCCCCTGGAAATTCTGCTTCGATCACAAATCCTAAGAATCCCCACCGCCGTCTATCTTCGGTTTTTGCCGCGCGAAAGTGGCCACGAAGTTTTCGTTTTTATTGCGTGCTTTAGAATGCACAACGGACTCGTGCCGTTTTTTTTATTTTTCCAAATCTGATTAAGTTAGCTTCGCTTGAAACCTTCGACGTTGGAATCGTAGCCGTCTTTGGCTTGGAGAGGGGGCTGGGGAATTTCTTTAGGTTACCTCAGCGGGGCCACGATGGCCCCCTACGTGCCTGTACTCGGGCGCGTAGGAGCTGCAGCCATGGAGGGTGTGTAGTCTGAAGGAATTCCCCAGCCCCCTCTCCAAGCCAAAGACCCGCGCGACGAATCCAAGAAGACTTAGATTTCGACCTGAATTCCCACTTCAATAACCTGATTGGGTGGGATTTTAAAGAAGGCCGTAGGGCGCTGGGCGTTCTTTGACATGATTGCGAATAACTTCTCTCGCCATAAACTCATGCCAGGTGCTGTGCTCGGCAAGATTGTCTCACGCCCCAGCACGAACGTTGTTTCCGAAACGTTGAAATGAATATCTCTTTGGCGGCAGGCCTCGAGAATGTGCTTCATTTTTGGTGTTTCCATGAAACCGTAATAGACGATGATTCTGTATAGATTTGGAATGATCTCTTGGATAAGTACGCGGTCTTTTTTCGGAACGAAAGGTTCGTCCTTCGTTTGAATCGTTAGAATCGCGACTCTCTCGTGCAATACCTTATTGTGTTTCAGATTATGCAAAAGCGGCACTGGAATGCCCGAAGGATCCCCTGCCATATAAATTGCTGTGCCTGAAACACGCAGAGGTGGTTGACGCAAAATCATTTGGCAGAACTCTTCGATCGATACCGAGCGCTCTTTTAAGCGGGCATACAGAATTTTTCTTCCTTTGTGCCAAGTGATCATCAAAAGATAAATCACTGCTGCCATCACAAGCGGCACCCAGCCACCGTGCGCGACTTTCATAATGTTAGATCCAAAGAAGGCCAAATCCACAATCAAGAATCCACCAAATATTGCGAGCGCCTTGCCAAGCCCCCAGTGCCAGCGGTGAACAGAGACTTCAAATGCTAAGATGGTCGTAATCACCATCGTGCCCGTCACCGCAATACCGTAGGCCGCTGCCAAATTGCTGGACGATTTAAAGGTTACAACCAACCAGATGACACCCACAAAAAGAGCCCAATTTACGAATGGCAAATAGATCTGACCAATTTCGCGGCTCGAGGTATGAATCGTAGCAAGACGTGGACAGAAACCCAATTGCACAGCCTGACGAGTGATAGAGAAAATCCCTGACACCAAGGCTTGAGACGCAATCACAGTAGCCATCGTTGCAAGAATCACCAACGGTGCTAATCCCCATTTTGGTGCCAATAAATAGAATGGATTTGAAATCGCTTCGGGATTGCTTAAAAGCAAAGCGCCTTGGCCGAAGTAATTAAGCACAAGACCTGGCATTGCAACGAAGAACCACGCCAAGCGAATCGGACGACGGCCAAAGTGCCCCATGTCCGCATAAAGAGCCTCACCACCGGTCACAACTAGGACAACGGAACCCATAACAACAAAGCCATGGAAACCATTAATCTGGAAGAATTCAATCGCGTGATATGGATTGATCGCTTCAAGAACCGCAGGGTTTTGTAGAATCCCGTGAAGCCCCAAAGCTCCTAGAACAAAAAACCAAAGCAATAGAATCGGACCAAATACGACACCGATGCGACCGGTCCCAAACTTTTGCATTAAGAAGAAGGCATTTAAAATAAAGATCGTGAGTGGAATCACGTAATGTTCAAACGCAGGCGTTAAAAGATAAAGACCTTCCACTGCAGACAAAACCGAGATTGCAGGAGTAATTACGCCATCACCGTATAGTAAAGCGGCACCAAAAAGTCCCAAGGTGATAATGACAAAACGTCGAGTCGTCGAACTCTTGGCTTCACCACTCGAGGCCAGAGCCATCAAAGCAAGAATTCCACCCTCGCCTTTGTTGTCTGCCTTCATCACCACGGCCATGTACTTGGCGCAGATCAAAATCATGATGGTCCAGAAAATCAAAGACAAAACGCCGATCACGTTTTCCGGAGACAACGGCAGATTATGGGCCTCTGAAAAACATTCTCTGAGAGCGTAGAGTGGGCTTGTTCCGATATCACCAAAAACAACGCCGAGGGCTGCGAAAGCCAAGACCAATGTGTTTCGGGAATGTTTACTATGAGCTGTGTTTTGCATTATTTGGTCGCTTTTTGCGCTATAAAGCTATTGGCATCAAGGCCAGCCGATTTCAAAGCTTTGCAGAATGCTTGGAAGCCTTTGACTTGAGATTTCAACAAATCCTGCATCAAAGGATCTACAAGAGCTCCGTCTTTTACGACCTTGTGAACATTCATCAAGAATACACGTTGCGGATAAATAAAAGCATTTCTATAGCCAAATACTTGCTGAAGATGCTCGACGGGTCTCATCCCACCAAACATTCCACCAAGACCCACGAAACAAACCGGACGGTATTCGAAAGAGTCTGGGAATTTCATGTGATCAATATAGTATTTCAAAATACCCGGCATTGATCCATTGTACTCGGGACAAACCACGATCAAACCATCAGACTTAACAACTTTATCGATCTCAGCCTGCAGGCTTGCAGGCTGATCCTTACCATAATGAGGACCTTGGCTGAGCTCGCCGCGAATGTCGCGCATATCGATCAGACCAACATCTTCACCAGATTCTTTATAAAGAGATTGAATATAGCGGGAAATTTTCAAAGAGTTGGAATCCGCGCGGTCGGTCCCCGAAATAATATACTTCATAAGTCATTACGTCCTTCAGCTGATTTGACAATAATCCTCGCCTTAGTTCTAATAATCAAGAGGGAACTCAAAGGCGGGGGATGTTCTTGGATCAAAAAAGATGGTTTTTACTTTTGGAAGGGCAAGTCACCGGTCCCTATGGGGATCAGGAGATTGAAAATCGTATTGACAACACAAAGGACCCTCTCGTTTGGGGGCGTGGGCAATCGGAATGGCTCGCTCCTGACAAGTGGCGCTTGGCACTGAAGGCTTTGCTTGCGCAGCAAGCTTTAGAGCAGCAGAACACCCGTCTTTGGAAGATGCGTGTCGATCAAAAAGAACTCACACCGATGCCGCTTGAAGAGCTTATTGAAAATCTTAAAGACTATACGGATCTCTCCCCGGTTCGCGTTTGGACCGATGGTTTTGACGACTGGAAAGAGGTCTTTCAAGTGCGAAAGATCATGGACGAACTCGGCATCAGCCGCCGTAATCATCCCCGTGTTCCAATTATGGGATCCCTCACTGGCACTGCAAGCTTTGGCCCACTTAATGCTAAAATTATCTCTATTAGTGAAGGTGGCGTTGGCGTGAATAGCGCCAAGGGTTTGCAGATTGGCGAAAAGTTCCAGGCCGCACTTACAAGCCCTAATCTTTTTGTGGCGATCAACACCAATGTGGAAGTGGTCTATGTGGGGGCTGACGGCTATGCGGGCATGCGCTTTTTAGGTCTGCCAAGCGAAGCCAAATCCGCCATTATTGAGTATGTGAAGAAGTTCCAGCACGTGGCTCAGAAGTAGGCTTAAAAAGCCCTTTGAAGGCCACCGTTGAGTTTCTTTTCCCTTTAAAGCCCTCGCGGTTTTCAACGAAAAAATCAGCAGCTTTCAGGGCCTGCTTTAAAGTCGCGCGACTTGCATAGGTAGAAACTAAAGCATCTTCGGCCGTTGTTTTTTTAAAGAAATCCACCAAGAATTCTTCCGTCCAAAGTGCCGGCGTCGTCTTTGCGCTAAAGGCATCAAACAAAATTCCGTGGGCCTTGCCGGTAAATACGGATTCGTGATCCAAAGGTCCATGCAAAACGCACTGTTTTTGCATGTATTTGTCAGATAAAAGATTTTTAAGTTCTTGAGGATCTAAAGTAGAGTCCTTCAAGATGTACTTTAAAACCTGGTCATAGACTGCCTGAATTTCCTGGGGCAAATCGCCATTCTTCAACCACTGGATGAAGAAGTCCCGAAGCTCGGGAACTAACTCAAAGCTATCCATAGTAAAGTTGAAGTTCTTCTTTAAGAGCGCTTCGCGAGTTACAGTGAGCTCAACGTATCCAAGCCCCAGTCCCACAGAAATAAAATGCGGTGTATTTATACTTCCAAAACAATGATGAATAATCCGCCCATAAATCAATTCAGTCTCTTCAGCAGCCCCACCAGAATGGTGCATGGCCTCGCCTTTTTCCTCGCCCTGAATGAGGCGTAAACTGGGACTCCCGTCCCCCGTAATTTCTACCTCAAATCCGATCCCGGACCATGTTTGGGGTGTATTCATTGACTTTCCTTTTTGGGTCTCTATAACTCAACTCCATGGAAAAAGGCTGGAACGGGCTTCCTTATAACACTATTGCCGATCACTACTCAAACCGCTTCGGGGAAAAAGTCTATAAAATCCCTGTATCGGTGGTGGATGATTGCCCGAATCGTCGCGGCCTTAAGGGCATGCAAACCTGTGTGTTTTGCGATGTCTGGGGATCTGCCGCACGCTCTGAATCCCTGACGATGGAACTCAAAAACCAGATCGAGACTTTCCACACTCACATCGCCAAGAAGTACAAGGCCCGCAGCTTTTTGGTCTATTTCCAGGCCTATACAAATACATTCACGAAACTGACCGGTCTTCGCCATAACTTTGAGACTGCGCTGTCTTATGACTTCGTCAAAGGCTTCGTCGTCGGCACCCGTCCAGACTGCCTTTCAAAAGGGGTTTTGGATTTGTGGCAAGAGTATCACCAACGCTCTTTTGTGGCGGTGGAGTTAGGCGTTCAGAGCTTCTTTGATGATCAACTCGAGTTCATGCGCCGGGGGCACACAGCTCAAGCTTCCATCGATGCTATTCATAAGATTGCCGATAGCACACAAGCGGACCTAGGCATTCATTTGATCTTTGGAAGCCCGGGTGAGACCGACGAACACATCATTCGCACGGCCGAGATCGTGAATAAGCTCCCGATCACGAACGTAAAACTGCACAATCTGCACGTTCTTAAGAATACGCCGCTTGAAGAGATGCACGCGCGCGGAGAATTCACTCCTATTGATCGCGAAACCTACTCTCATCGCGTGAAATTGTTCCTACAGCACGCAGCTCCTCATCTGGCGATGCACCGCCTGGCGGCCTTTGCCTCGCGCTGGGAAGAGCTTGTGGCTCCGAAGTGGACTTCGGATAAAATGGGCACTCATCAGTACATTATCGACTATCTTCGGGCCGAAAAAGCTTATCAAAGTCAGTTTTTCCAAACCGATGATGTCAAAACCCAGACCAAAATCTTGGACATCCGCAATAAGAGTCTGGCCACAGTTATGGAACACTAGGGGTAGATTTAAGATCGTGACAGATCACCATATCTAGACTCTGCGTTAATCCATTGTTCTGTCGTCCTTTCAGCTCTTTAGACACTTTCTCACTGCGTAGATTGCAAACAAATGAGGCTTTTTTTCGCAAGACAGACTTGTCAAGAAGATCAAAATCGCTGCTTAAATGATAAGCAGCGCCAGGTTTTTTTGTAATTTTTTTCCTATTTAAGTTTGACTCTCTTTCAAAAAATAATGATCCTCAAAGTGTGAGGAAGATCGGCCATATGGACTTGGCCACTCTGACTAACCCCTAGATCTAGTGGTTGCATAAAGGCTGAAGGCTTTGTTGGGACCCGGACCTGGAAGGTAAAAAAGAGCACCTTAACTGTTTACTTCAGTACTCAGGAGGATCCGATTGGAAGAAGCTCTCTTTCTCTGTCATTGTCCTAATACTAGACCACCCGCTTTGTGGATAAACACAGAGTAAAATGGACTGGTAGAAGACAACAAAAGACAAATAGCAAATACGACTTAATAAGATACAACATCGTTCGGTTTTTACGGAGGGGTAAAAACTGAGTGGGATTTTTTTCGCTCTTTTTCTTGGGGATAAAGAGCCAGCAATGAGGGGACGCAATATGCTAAATCAGGAGTCCAACGGACAGGGCTATCAGTCTGATTCTACACCACACATCATGAGAGTTAAAAAGCGCGACGGCACTCTCGAGCCAGTAGACGTTACTAAGATCGTAGAGCGCGTTACTCGCTGCTGCCAGGGTCTTGCTCAGGTAGATCCTCTTCGCGTAGCTACAAAGGCTATTAGCGGTCTTTATGATGGTGCTACTACTAAAGAACTCGACAATCTTTGCATTCAAACAGCAAGTCTACTTATTGGTGAAGAGCCAGAGTACTCTCGTTTGGCTGCCCGTCTTCTTTCTACATTTATTGATGAAGAAGTGCGTTCGCAAAAAATCGGCTCTTTTGCTGATTCTGTGAACTTGGGCGTACAAAAAGGTTTGATGAACGACTCTCTTCATAAGTTTGTAGAGGCGAATAAAGCGGCTTTGTGTGCTGCGATTGAGCCTTACCGTACAGATCGTTTCGAATACTTCGGTCTTCGTACTGTTTATGATCGTTATCTATTGAAAAACCCAACTTCACGCCAAGTGATTGAGACTCCTCAGTACTTCTTTATGCGTGTGGCTTGTGGTCTTGCACAAAACGTGGACGAGGCTATCGAATTCTATCGTTTGATCTCTTCTCACGATTACATGGCTTCAACTCCAACTTTGTTCAACTCTGGAACTCTTCGTCCACAAATGTCTTCTTGCTATTTGTTGGACTCTCCACAGGACGATCTAAAGTCTATCTATGATAAATATACTGATATCGCCCTTCTTTCTAAATTTGCTGGCGGTATCGGCGTGGCATTCAGCCGTATCCGTTCTCGTGGTTCTTTGATCAAAGGAACTAACGGTCACTCTAACGGTATCATTCCTTGGTTGAAAACTATGGATTCTTCCGTTGCAGCTGTAAATCAAGGCGGAAAACGTAAAGGTGCTGCTTGTGTGTACTTGGAAACTTGGCACGCAGATATCGAGGAGTTCCTTGAGCTTCGCGACAACACTGGTGACGAAGCAAAACGTACTCACAACTTGAACTTGGCAAACTGGGTTCCAGATTTGTTCATGAAACGTGTAGAAACAGATGAAATGTGGTCTTTGTTCGACCCGAACATCGTACCTCACTTCACAGATACTTACGGTGAAGAGTTCGAAAAAGCTTATGCTGAAGCAGAAGCTAAAAAAATGTACTCGAAACAAATCAAAGCTCGTGATTTGTACGGCCGTATGATGAAAACTTTGGCTCAAACTGGTAACGGCTGGATGACTTGGAAGGATGCTTCCAACATGAAAGCCAACCAAACTGGCCAACCTCAAAACGTGATCCATCTTTCAAATCTTTGCACAGAGATCTTGGAAGTGACTTCGAATAAAGAAACTGCGGTTTGTAACTTGGGTTCTGTGAACTTGGGTCGCCACATCACCAATGGTGAGTTCGATTTCGAAAAATTGGCACGCACTGTTCGTACAGCTGTGAAGTACTTGGATCGCGTTGTAGATATCAACTTCTACCCGATCGAAACTGCCAAAGACAGCAACCACAAATGGCGTCCAGTAGGTCTTGGTTTGATGGGTCTTCAGGATGCTCTTTTCCAATTGAAGTTCCCGTTTGATTCAGACAAGGCTCGCGATTTGTCTGTAAAAATCCAAGAAGAGATTTATTACAATGCGATGGTCGCGTCTTGTGACTTGGCTGAAAAGTATGGAACTCATGGTGCTTACGAGGAAACTCGCGCAGCTCAAGGCATGTTGCAATACGATCTTTGGGGTGTAACTCCAAGCCAACCAGAGCGTTTCGTTAAATTGAAAGAACGTATCAAAAAGCACGGTTTGAGAAACTCTCTTGTGATCGCAATTGCACCAACTGCGACGATCGCTTCTATCGTAGGTTGCTACGAAGCGACTGAGCCACAAGTCAGCAACTTGTTCAAACGCGAAACATTGTCTGGCGAGTTCATGCAAATCAACCGTTACTTGGTAGCGGATTTGAAAGCTATGAACCTATGGAATGAAGACGTTCGTAACGAAATCAAAATGATGGACGGATCTATTCAAGATGTGGCAGCAATTCCACCGCAATTGAAAGAGCTTTACAGAACTGTTTGGGAAGTCCCAATGAAGGCGTTGATCGATATGGGCGCTGATCGTGGTGCTTACATTGACCAATCTCAGTCTTTGAATCTTTTCATGGAAAGTCCAACTATCGGTAAGCTTTCTAGCATGTACATGTACGCATGGAAAAAAGGTCTGAAAACGACTTATTACCTCCGTTCACGTCCAGCGACTAGCATTGCAAAAACGACAGTGAAGAAAACTACGACAGGAACTTCAACAATCACCGAGACAACTATTGTCGAAGCTGCACCTAAGAAAGAATATTCTGATGCAGAAGTGATTGCTTGTTCTATTGATAACCCTGAAGCCTGCGAAGCCTGCCAATAGAAAGGACTCTCATCATGTTGCTCGATCCTGGATTCAATCTCACTCTCCGTCCTATGAAGTATCCGATTTTCTACGAAATGTATAAAAACGGGATCAAAAACACTTGGACTGTCGACGAAGTAGACTTCTCGACAGACCTTGTAGACCTTCACTCTAAAATGACTCCGGCTGAGAGACATTTGATCTCTCGCCTTGTAGCTTTCTTTGCGACTGGCGATTCTATCGTTGGTAACAACTTGGTATTAAACTTGTACAAACACGTGAACTCTCCAGAGGGCCGTATGTACTTGTCTCGCCAACTTTATGAAGAAGCTTTGCACGTTCAGTTCTATCTGACGCTTTTGGATACTTACATTCCAAATCCAGACGAAAGAGCGGAAGCCTTCTCTGCGATCGAGAACATTCCATCTATCAAAAAGAAAGCAGACTTCTGCTTTAAGTGGATCGATTCCATCAACGATTTCGACACTCTTGAAACTAAAGAAGACCGTCGTAAGTTCTTGATGAATATGATCTGCTTTGCAACTTGTGTAGAAGGTTTGTTCTTCTTCGCAGCGTTTGCTTACGTATACTTCTTGCGCTCAAAAGGCCTCTTGGCAGGTCTTGCGACTGGCACAAACTGGGTTTTCCGTGACGAATCTATGCACATGGCTTTTGCTTTGGAAGTGATTAAAACCGCTCGCAAAGAAGAACCAGATTTGTTCAACGAACAAATGGAAGACATGGTTGTACAAATGCTTGAAGACGCCATCGACTGTGAGATGGAATTCGCTCAAGACGTTTTGCAATACGGTCTAGCTGGTATGTCCGCAAAAGACATGCGCCAGTACTTGGAGTTCGTAGCGGATCAACGTCTCGAGAGCTTGAATATTGCTCCAAGATACAATGTGAAAAACCCATTCTCGTTCATGGAACTACAAGACATGCAGGAACTTGCAAACTTCTTCGAAAGAAGAGTTTCTGCTTACCAGATGGGAGTTTCCGGAAGCGTGTCTTTCGATGAAACGTTCTAGAGAGTTTTTTCTTTGGGCCTTTTTTCTGGCATTATGCTTTTGGGCAGGTTACCTCAAGGGATACCTGCCCTTAACATTTAAACAGAACCTTTTCGCCAAAGGCCCTGTTCGTATTTTGAACGCCACTCCTTTTAATTTTCCCCAGGACTTTATCAAAACTCTTGAAGACGACCTTGGCCAGAAGATTGAAATTCAAAGAGTCAAAAACTGGGACGAGCTTCAAGCAAAAATGGTAACTAAGACCGGGGCACACCTGGTACTAGCACCCTCTTTTTGGGCTCGGGATATGGATCGCGAGTCTCTGATCATGAGACTTAACCCAATTCAAACGAAAGTCGAAAAGCGCATTTCTCCGGACTTCATTTCTTTGCAGGGAAAAAACCTCAATGCCCTTCCACTCTATTGGGCTGTGACCGACTTCCGCGTTCACAAAGACAGCACTTTGGGGGACAGTCTTGATCAGGCTTTACAGAATAAAGCACTGACAGAAATTCATCTCTATCCCGATCAAGATCTAATGGTGACGCATTTGAAAGTCTGGGCCAAAAGCCCTGCTGGAAGCCTGAAGCTAAAAGATGTTTCCACATTTCAGTTTAATAAAATTCCTACGGATATTTCTAAAACTGCGATTTGGGAATACCCACATCTTGTGAAAGATCCTAATACCCGCTCTCTAACAACGGGGAATAGCCGGGCTTTCATGGTCTATAGCATGATGATTCCTAGAAACTCTTCTAATAAAAAACTATCTTATCGTTTGATTGAAAAAATGATGGATCCACAAATCGAGGAAGCGATTCTTACGAAGCTCCCAATGGGTAGCACCCTGCAAGTGACTGATAGTTTTCAAATTGCAAAAGAGAAACGCTCAACCGAGCTTCGAGATCTTAAACTTCATGAATTGATTATTTTGGAAAAACGTCTTCCGGATCTTTTTCAAGAGTACTGGCAAAAGTACAACTTTATCTTACCAAATTAAGGAATAGATAACCGCCACCAGCGTTCGTCACAGGCGCGCCTGCCGAGTCATAAGCGACAAGTTCGAGCTTCACTGTGTAGATACTGCTGACTGCTAAATTACGAATATCAATCGCAACACCGAACTTTCCTTTACGGCAAGCAGGAGTCACTGAAGAACCGGTTACGCTATAAGTAGGAGCCGCCACTGGCGTATTTCCATTCTGAGTAACGACAGTCACATTGATTCTGTTATTTGGGTAAGTAGAAGCATGGCAATCACCACTGACCTCTACTTTGGTATCCGTTGCTGCTGGATACAGAGATACTGTATTTCCGGTTGTAGTTAATTTTAAAAGATTGGCGCTAGCAGCTTGGCTAGCACAGCCGTTAGCAGGACATTTCGATGTGTCTTCGTAGTCACCCACTAATCCACCCTCAGAATATTGATTACACGCCGAAAGCAGAGCGCATCCAGCTACCAGTAGGAGTGAATTTAAAAGAGGTTTCATAGACATACGGAAAGTCCCCCTAATATCCATACTAACAAAGTATCGGAATATTAGAGACAGGAATTTACTTTATCTCAGAATGAGACAAAGCGACTTTCCATAGTCTAAATAGTTGGATCTAGCGCCCTCTGCGTAGGAACTTTTTCGGTCTTTGCAGCAGCAAATCGAGACTAACACCTGGCTTAATAAAGAAGCGAACATGAGTCCCCGAGGCATTCACAAATACAATCGCCGGCATACTTTGGCTCGAGTGTGAGAACACGGTTCCACTATAAGCATGACCAACAGAGCCCAAAATCGCGACTGCAATACACTGCCCGTGAGTGACGTCCGTGATCGTCATGTGAACGGTATTGAAATTTGCACCTTCTTCAAAGCGAACTACCAATTCTTGGCCGTCAAAACGTGTCGTCCAAGTGCCAAGAACAGCTTCGACCTCAAGAACATTTTTAGACATGTCGCTTGGCCAAACAATAATTGGATCCGAGTCGATTCCTGCAAAAGCGTGGAGATTAAAACTTAACAGAACGAATATGATCATCAGGAAGAAGTTTTTCATAAAGTCTCCGCATCTTTGAATTTTACAGTAGTAGTCGCTGGCATATAATAACCCTTACGATCCCGCAGAATATACTTAGGACTTTCTGGATCTGGTTCTAAAAGAGTTCTTAGTCTTTTAATAGAGACATAGATGACATTGTCATGAATGCTTGAGTCGTACGGCGTATTCCAAATTTTCTCGATAAGCTCTTCTTTAGTAAACCGATGCCCAGGGTTTTTAGAGAACGCTTTAATGAGTTCAAAAAGAATGTGCTGATGTTTAAAATCAACGGCACCTTTATAACGCTCTTTAAGTTTTAAAACCTGACTATCGATAATAAGATCACTATCAATAAGATTTTTCTCGTTCATTGGGAACGTCGTTTTGATCGCACTATACAGGCGCGGAAACTTTTCTTTATCCAGGCCTGTTAAAGCCAATGTCCCGTAAATCTCGGCAAGCTGATTTTTTCCCTGACGATGATAAGCGCGCGCCATTTGGACTAAAATATTAGCTTCTAAATGATGATAGCCGGCGCGCTTTGCCAACTCGTAAGCTTTCCAAGTAAGGTCCACACAGCTATCAAACTTATTTTCTTCCTGATAAATATGACTCTTCAGAATAAAACAACTGATGGTGACTTCGTCCAACTTCATCTCATCAGCCAATACCAAAGTCTTTTCAATCAACGTGTGAGCACTAGCAAAATTACGCTCAAGAGTCGCCACGAAAGCCAACGCATGCAGGGTTCTTGCGACGCCCTCATGATCTAGAGCTTGGGTCGAATGAGTTAACGCTTTTTCAAGAAGAGCAGCGGCTGTGATTTTCTCGCCTTTGGCCAGTTGCCACATCCCCATTAAATGCAGACCTCTTCCTTGGGTTTCGTCTTCTTTGAAGTTCACAAGGACAGAGAGCAGATCGTTGTAGATAGAATCGATCTCGCCCAAACGCATAAGCTCATGGTGGCATTGGAACAAAAGGCGAGCGGCTTGAAGCCATAGCTTAACGTCACTGCCTTTAGAGCTTTCGCAAATAGCAAAGCACAACTCAGAAGACTTCTGAAAGCTTCCGCGCTGGTAATGCAGACGTGCAATATTGAAAGATAAATGGAGCTCGCTCGACATGGGGGTGGAAAATAAGATCCTGACCAAACTTAGTCAAGATCTTAACAAAAGTGAAAATGACGGAGAGCTTAATTGTCTAGAAATCGAGCAAAATGGTCGATTTCTAAGGGTTTTCTGAACCGAACTACATCGGAGCTTCGTCTTCGCCGATGTCGTCTGCCTCGCCTAGGAATGGCAATTCGTCATCTTCGGAGAACTCTTCAGAAGCTTCTTCCTCAGTTTCAGCGTCGAATTCAGCAATCGCTTTCTGCAATTCTGGGTTTTCTTCTGACCCAGCCGCCTCAGCACTCGCCTCTTGAGCCACAGCGCCTTCTTCAGACACTACTGGAGCCGACTGCCCTGCTGCCAAAGCTTCATCGTAACGCTTCAACCAGTTCACATCGCGAGTTGGTACGGATTCTCCCAAAGCCAAAGCTTCGCGGATGTTCTGAGCTTTTTCTTGATCACGTTTTTCACGTTGACGGATTTTCTCTTTTTCAAAGAAGTCCGAAGAAGTTGCGATCTCTTCCAATTGTTCCGTGATTTTTGTGAGTTCTTCTTCCCCTTGAGAGTAAGAATTTCCCACAAGCTCAGACATAGAGTCTGTGATCGTCGCCAAAGTTGGTTTTTGAACCTCTTCATCCTCACCGATTCCTTCTGGAAGAAGTTCATCGATCTGAGAAAGAGTTGGAAGTTCTTTAAGATTACGCAGACCGAAGATCTCAAGGAACTTACGAGTCGTACCGTATTGCATAGGACGACCAGGAAGTTCGCTCTTACCTTCGAAGCAAACCAAGTTCTTCTCCATCAAAGCGCGGAGCAAGTGACCTGACTCCACGCCACGGATAACATCCACTTCGGATTTAACCAATGGCTGCTTGTAAGCAACGATCGCCAAAACCTCAAGAGCCGGTCCAGACAATTTGAATGGACGCGCTTTCAAAGTGCGGCGCATGAATTCCATATTATCGATCTTCGTACGTAGCTGATAGCCCCCCGGAACTTCTTCCAAAGTCACGCCACGACGACCACCCGCATATTCCACAGCCAAGCTGTCTAATACGCGACGGATTTTTTGAGTATTAATATTCGTACCTTTAAAGACCAACTTCAAAGAAGCCAGACTTACAGGACGATCAGAAGCAAATAGGATACTTTCGATGATGGACTCAAGACGCTCTTCTTCAACGAATTCAACTTCTTCGATTTGAGCAGATTCAAAACCGTCAAGCTCAGTGCCTTCTAGAGAAACTTCAGAACCTTCTACTAAAGCCTCTTCAGCCAATAATTCTTCAGCATCTTCTTCACTGACTTCAGGTAAGAAGCCTGGAGTTTCTTCCTCCTCTTGCAAGAAAATAGCAGCATCAACTTCAACGTCGGAAGACTCTTCAGACATCTCTTCGTTGTTTTCTTCAGCTTCTTCAGATTCAGCCTTCGCCTCTTCAGCAAAGAACTCTTCAGGAAGAGCATCCCCTTCGCTGTTCTTTTCTGCTGTACTTAGACCTTCGTCATTAAATAGCGATGCGGATTCAAAGGCCTCTTGTGCCAAATCGGATACTTTCTTTTTCTTAGCCAAGAGTTCCCCCCTCTACGTTGCCATCATTCGTGTCGTCTTTAAAAAGTTCTTCTTCTGCTGCGAAAATTTCTTCGTCACTTGCCATATCTTCTGTGATCTCTACGGTCTCAACAGCGATTTGGTCGGCAGAAACTGGAGTTAATACCATTTGTGGATTGTCTTCGGCGTCTTTCAACACGAAGTCCTCAGCAGAAGCACCAGCTGCCGATTGAGCTTCTTCAAAAGCCGCTTCCTCAGCAGCTTCTTTTTCAGCTTTTGCAAACATCTGTTCAGCCATCGCATCCGCATTAACGGTGCCGTATTCTTCCACGCTTGAAAGAACATCACCCTCGATAGGCTTTCTAGCTTCTACATAAATGTCAGAATAAACTTCGGTCTGAAATAAAGAGACAAAACCCATTTTACCAAGCTCAAGCAATGACAAGAAGGTGATCAGAGCTTGGCGCGCGCGATCTTCCGTCACAGTCACCAAATCCATCATCACGACCTTTTGTCCTACGAACAAACGATCTTTGATTTCAAGAATACGACTAGAGATCGATTGAGCTTTCGCCGTAACTTGATGGATTTTCTTTTTCGCAGTCTTAACAACTTTGCGATAAGTTGCGATCAAAGAGAAAAGCGCGTTCTCTTCAAGAATGATTTCATCTTCTTTCGGAGCCAGAGTCTCTCGCACACCACGGACCCACAAATCGCGACCCAAAAGAGGACGATCATAAAGCATTTTTGCGGCTTCTTGATACTTTTGGTATTCCAAAAGTTTTTGCACGAGCTCTTTACGCGGATCTTCTGTTTCAACGATCTCACCGTTTTCATCGTACTGAGGAAGAAGCATGCGGGATTTAATATGAATCAGAGTTGAAGCCATCGCCACGAATTCGCCGGCTACTTCAAGATCCAATTCCTTCATGAGCTTGATATATTCAAAATACTGCTTCGTGATTTCATGGATCTTGATATCCATGATGTCCATCTCTTCTTTACGGATTAGATAAAGAAGAAGACCTAGAGGACCTTCGAATTTAGGAAGCTGAATATTAATACTCATTTATTTTTGTTCCCCCTCAACGCTGACCTTAAGTGCTCCACTTCATACATGAACGAATAATGCCCAGTGTTTTCTGAGCTTCTTTACGAGCTTTCTCGCAGCCTGCGTCGATGATTGAATCAAGCAGTTTTGGATTATTCAACAATTCTTTTTTCTTTTCTCGAGGTTCTTTGGTTAGAGCGTCGATATTGCTGAATAATTTAGCTTTGCAATCGCCACAACCAATGCCCGCAGTACGACAACCCTGCTCTACCCAGCTTAGATCTTCAGCAGTTGAGTAAAGTTTGTGATAACCATACACAGAGCAAACTTCTGGATTGCCCGGATCTTCACGACGCACGCGTTGTGGATCGGTCACCATCATATTCACATTCTTCTTCAGAGTTTTTTCATCTGGAGTCAGAAGCATGGTGTTGCCATAAGACTTCGACATCTTACGACCGTCTAAACCTGGCAAAACCGGCACATCTGTAAAGAGTGGCGTTGGCTCTGGAAGTTTCGCTTTATAAATATGATTAAAACGACGGATGATCTCACGCGAGATTTCCAAATGTGCTGTTTGGTCTTTTCCAATTGGCACTTTTTCGCCGCGGTAAATCAAAATATCTGCCGTTTGCAAAACAGGATAACCAAATCGTCCCAAGTTGTGGGTGTCGTTGGCTTTGGCCTCTTCTTCGGCATCTTTCCATGTCGTGACGCGTTCAAGCCATCCCATCGGGGTGAGGTTCGCCAAAATCATAAAGAGTTCGATATGCTCCGGCACTCTGCTTTGAACAAACAAAGTCGACTTCTCAGGATCCAAACCCCAAGCAATAAACTCGGCGATCATATCGCGAGTCCATGGCGCCACGTCCACAGTACTTTTATAAGCTGTGGTCATTCCATGCCAATCCATTGCACCAAAGAAGCAATCGTAGGTACCTTCGTTTTGAAGTTTCACGAAGTTACTGAGAGCTCCCCAATAGTTTCCAATATGAAGGGGGCCCGTCACGCGAATCCCACTCATCACTCTTTGGCGACGAGGAGGTTTTGCTTCTGCTACTGGCGCTTCACTCATAGAAGACCTCCGAGAGCTGTTCTTAAAAGAAGCTCTTGGGTCCAAAAGACCGGAACCGCAAGGATCTGCAGAGCACCTGTTAAAATCAACGCCATCAGAATCATGCTAGTAATATGCTCGTTTTGCTCAAGTTTTTGATTCATGTGCGCTGGTAAAAATCGAGCTAATACTTTACCGCCATCCAGTGGATTCAACGGAATCATATTAAAGACTGCCAAAAACAAATTTGTCGTAATGAACACCTTCATGATTCGCAAAAAAGACATCACCACATCAGAGACCATAAAGTAACGCGCTGTAATGGCGATGATCAGAACTCCGATCACGGCCAAAAGAACGTTGGACAACGGCCCTGCAAGAGCCACCCAGAACATGTCTTTACGGGCGTCTTTTAAATTTCTCGGGTTCACCGGGACAGGCTTTGCCCAGCCAAAGAAAATCGGCGTATTGAACACGATAGAAATCATAGGCAGCATGAATGTGCCGATCCAATCCATGTGAGCACCAGGGTTCATCGTCAAACGGCCCATCATTTCAGCGGTGTTGTCACCACGAAGCTTGGCCACCCAACCATGAGCAAACTCATGAAAGCAAAGTGCGAACAAAAACGGAATGTAGTAAACGCCTACTTTTGCGCCAATTTCCATGAAATCCATAGCAACCCTTCACCATCTCTCTAGAGTGATCCTTCAACGCTAACTGAGAGCTAGATGAATGTCTAGAAGCAGTTCTTTTCCTGCGTAAAGATCAAGCATCAAATGACGCGTAACGTGCTTATTGATTCCGAGAGGGCTTGCAGCTAGTTTTTAGAGGCTTTTTTTCACCTATTTGAAGGAGTTTATGATGTCTAATTCTGTTGATGCACGCCCCGCTTTGACCATTCTTTCTGAAGACGAAATGGCGTTCCGTGATGCCGTTCGTACCTTTGCTGAGTCTGAGATTAAACCTCATGTTACTCACATGGATGAGAAAGCCGAGATGGATCCAGCGATCGTTAAAAAACTTTTCGAAATGGGCTTGATGGGTATCGAGACTCCAGAAAAATACGGTGGCGCAGGTTCTACTTTCACAATGGCTTGCTTGGCTGTTGAAGAGTTGGGTCGCGTTGATGGTTCTGTCAGCGTTCTTTTGGACGTACAAAATACTTTAGTGACAAATGCCTTCCTAAAATGGGGCACTGAAAAACTTCAAGCGAAGTACTTACCTAAAATGGCTTCTGAATGGGTGGGAGCTTACGCTTTGTCTGAGAGCTCTTCTGGCTCTGACGCTTTCGCATTAAAATTGAAAGCAGAACTTAAAGGCGACAAATACGTATTGAACGGTTCAAAACTTTGGATCACGAACGGCAAAGAAGCAAATGTCTTTATCTGTTTTGCCAACGTGGACTTCGGTAAAGGCTATAAAGGCATTACTGCTTTCGTCGTTGAAAAGTCTTTCAAAGGCTTCTCTGTTGGTAAAAAAGAAGACAAACTTGGTATCCGCGCAAGTTCTACTTGCGAACTTCTCTTTGAAAACTGCGAAGTGCCTTTAGAAAACGTTTTGGGTGAAGTCGGCAAAGGTTACAAAATTGCGATCGAGACTTTGAACGAAGGTCGTATCGGTATCGGTGCGCAAATGGTGGGTATCGCTCAAGGTGCTTACGAAGCGACTTTGAACTACATCAAAACTCGCGAACAATTCGGCAAATCGATCGCTCAATTCCAGGGCGTTCAATTCCAGTTGGCTGAAATGCGTACCGAGCTCGAAGCAGCTCGCTTGATGGTTTACAATGCGGCTCGCTTGAAGGATTCTGGTCAAGATTTCATCGAAGCGGCGGCAATGGCAAAATTGTTCTCTTCACGCGCGGCTTGCAACATCACATCTACGGCAGTGGATTTGTTCGGTGGTAACGGTTTCACGAAAGAATACCCTGTCGAGAAATTCTGGCGCGATGCTAAGATCGGTCAGATCTACGAAGGAACAACAAACATGCAACTTCAAACCATTGCTAAAATGGAGCTTGATAAGTAGATCATGAAGCTTGCGAAGAATTTTCTATTTTATTTCAGTCTTTTCTTCGCAAGCGTTGCTTTCTCAGCCGGGGAACAACCCGGCGAGACCTTCCGCTTTCATCTTTCGAACGAGCCCAGCACTTTAGATCCTCATCAGCAAAAATCTTCGGCTTCTAGTTACTTACTGCAAAATCTTTATCGCAATCTTTTTGTCTATGATAACGACAAAGGCTTGGTTCCGGATTTAGGTGAAAGCTGTAAACGCGAAAGTCCGTTGGTATTGGTCTGCAAACTTAAAAAAGGTTTGCAATGGAGTGATGGCACAGCCCTCACTGCTGACGACTTCCTAAAAGGTTATCAACGCGTTTTAAATCCGAAAGAGTCTTCTCCCCGTGCAGATTTGCTTTTTAAAATTAAAAATGCAGGCGCTATTTATAAAGGTCAGAAAAAAATCGAGACCTTGGGCATTACGGCTCCGAACAGCACAACTCTTCGCTTTGAATTTGAAGAAAAAGACCCGGACTTTGAATACAACTTAGCAAGCTTCCTGCTTTCTCCAGTAAAAAACACATTAAAACCAGGACAGAAAGCTTCTGAACTGGTTGTGAACGGTCCTTACAAAATCGCTGATTGGATCGCTGGCCAGAAAATTCAACTTATCAATAATACCTTCTACACGTCTGGCAATTCCCAGAAGCGTCCGCTGGTCGAAGTTCTCTTTGTGAACGAAGACAGCGTCGCTTTGCAACTCTATGAGAAGAATGAACTCAGCTTCTTACGTCGTTTGCCGACTCTTTACATTCCAAAATTTAAAACGCGTGCCGATTTCCATTGGATTCCGGTGGTCCGCTTTGACTACATTGGTTTTGGTCCCGCACTGAAAGACACACCAAAGCTGCGCGAGGCCCTGGCTCTTGCTCTTAATTACAAAGACTTGCAGAAAGTTTTTTCCTCTGAAGGAGTTCCTGGCTGCCCCGGTATTCCAAGCAGTTGGATGACTGAAGAATTATGTTACAAGTTTGATGCTAAAAAAGCGAAGAGTGTTTTATCAGAAGAGAAAAAAATCCCGGCGAACTTAAAGCTTATGTACTCCTCTTTGGGAGGCGAAGATCATCGTCGCGCGACCGAGTGGATGCAATCACAGTGGGATAAAAATCTTGGCGTGAAAGTGCAATTACTTCTTCGCGAGAACAAAGTTTTCATAAGTGACCTGCAGCAAAATCCACCGGCTCTTTTCAGAAAAGGCGTGGCTCCAGATCGTCCAACATGTTTAGCAACTCTTGAGACTTTTGCAGACTGGAGTCCTGAGAACTACATCCAGCTCAAGGATCCAGAGTTTCAGGAATTACTCAAAAAACTTGGCGATACTTCCTCGGGTTTTGATCAAAAAAAGCTTTGTACACAAGCTGTACGCTTCTTAATGGACCGTCACCTCCTGATTCCTTTGGGATCGATTCATTTTGCAATACTCGCAAAACAAAAATACAGCGGTTGGCGTCTTAATTCGATGAACCAACTTGATCTTGCAGGATTAGAGTCGAAGAATTAAGAGATGCACTCTCTTACTCGCTACTTTGTAGCGTGCACATTCTTCTGCTCCTTTTTGCTGAGCAGTCTCTGCCATGCAGAGACTTGGAAAATTATTACCCTCGACTGGCCCCCATACACTAACGAAAAGGATGCAGAACTAGGCGCCGCCTCGAAAGCTTTGAAAGAAGCCCTGCACTCCGTCGGTATCAATGTTGAGTTTGTCTTTATGCCGTGGAGTCGCGGTATCTACGAAGTTAAAAAGGCCGATTACGTAGGCATTTTTCCCGTATGGAATGGCGGCGCCCACAAAGAGGGGAAACTTTCGCCGATCCTTTTTTCATCGCCCATTGGTTTTGTCTACAACAAAGACGAAATCCACCATTGGACAAAGCTTGAAGACTTTAAGGGGCTCAACATCGGTATCGTGCAAAGTTACGAATACCCTGATGAGATCTTAGATCTTGGTAAAAAAGGCGTCTACCACCTGCAAAGCGTAACCAGCGACGAACAGAACCTTCACAAAGTCGCTTACAAACGGATTGATCTTACGATCGTAGATCTTGTGAACGCGCGCTACCTGACTGAGGTTCGCCATCCCGAGCTTAAACCACTTCTGACTTTTGATCCGAAGATCTATCAGAAAGCGGACCTTTTCATTTCTTTAAAGAACGATAAGCACTTCGAAGAAAGATTTAAGAAGCTCAAAGAAGCCTTTAAGAAAGTAAAAACTCAAAAGATCGTTGACCAATACGTACTCAAAATTCTCAAATAGCGTCTCATTCTGGAGCGAATAGAGCCTATTTCAACTCAAACTAAGACATTCATCCCCACAACTTTTGTCTCAACTTTTCCCAACCTAGGCCGATAAGTCTAACATCCAGTCCTGATACGACAGGGTAGAAACAACAGGGGAGATTTTTCCGATGGCTGAAGATAAAAAGCACGACAAACAAGTTCCAAATAACGTGATTCAGTTGGGTCCTACTAAGTGCACAGCTGAGGGCTGCAGCAAAAAGCCAGCTAAAGCCAGCTTCTGCGATGAACACTTCGAGTGGTTCAAAGCAGGTTTGATCACGAAAGAAGGCATGAAAGCTGCCGACTTTGAAAAGAAACATTACCATTTTATGCGCGCGAAAAAAGCCGCTTAAGGTGTTTATAACAGTTCCTGAAACTCTCTAGAAACCTTGCGAATTCATTTCCGTTATAAAGGCTGGTCAAGATGATCAGCCTTTATTTTTTGTCCAAAATGCATAGTGACCCTTTGCAAATTCAGAACTAACATCGATTTATGAATTTGAGTTTCAAAGATCTGCTTTTTGATCCGAACCTACCGTTAAAGACCCAAACTCACCTCTCGAAAAAAGAGGCTCAAGCAGATCTTGAGATGCTTCACTATGCTCTAACTCGCGCCTACCCGGCCTGCTGGAAAATGAATTCTGACGAATGGGCTCGGATTCTTGAAACCCTTCAAAACATCACTCTTCCAGAAAGTATCGACCGACGAGAGTTTGGCTCTATGATTTCGGATATTCTTTGGGATATCCCGGATGGCCATCTGAAAGTTCGCTTTGGCAGCGAAACTCTCGGCGCAAAGTTTCATAAAAACCTTCGACAAGTTTCCACAGGAAGTAACGTCGCAGGCACTGATGTCTGGAAGATTGAAATGCACGACAGCCCAAGGGGATCTATCCCCGTTTTTGGGATCTCTCGCTATCCTCAGTCGAGCGAACCACATTGGCAGGGTTTTCTGGAAGCTGTTAAGCACAATTTGAAGGCCTCGGCTCTGGTGATCGATCTTCGCGGTAATGACGGCGGTGATGATACAAAAGCCATCGAGATGACGTCCCTTCTTTTAGGGCACGATCTGCATATTGATTGGGTCCGAGAGGTCATTTGCGAATCTGCAGAAGCCTATGCTTTGCAAATTAATACGTATTCAAAAATTATTTGGATAAACTACGACTCAAAAAGCCTTGAAGCGCCCGCTGAACTTAAAGCGCATTTAGAGTATTTAAAAACTCGCGCTAGTGAGCTCCAAGGGCAAAAGCCGCAAAAAACCATCCACAAACTCCCGGCACTTTCCAAAAAGAGTTTAGGTGCTGGCGCGTTTAATAAACCTATCTATGTCCTAATAGACGCAGAAACACGCTCTAGCGGAGAGTGGACCGTGCTCTATCTCAAACAACATCCACAAACCGTGGTGGTTGGTGACAACACGTTTGGAATGATCCACTTTGGAAACTCGGGTCAGCTCTTATTACCGTACAGTCAGCTGACCGTAGCACTTTGTATGAAAATCAATGAACTCATTAGTGGCGAGTTCTATGAAAAAATCGGAATTCCGCCGACTATTCGAGTCTCCAACGAAGATTCGCTGAAATATACGCTTACAAATTTGATCAAGTAAGGTTTTACAGGTGGCCCCAGAGGGCCATGAAGAAAATGAAACCGAAAATGAAGTATTTTAGGCCGACTTTCGCGGCGTCTTGTAACGACATGTCTTCTCATCGGCCAAAGTTCCTGCTAACATGACCTTCCTAGACTTAAGATGGAGTTTTTCATGAAAAAAGCCGCCCTCATCACTGGTGCCAGCTCTGGAATTGGCCAAGCCACAGCCCTTGAATTTGCCCGTAATGGCTACTTTATCTATCTCATGGGCCGTAACCGCGAACGCCTTGAAGAAACCGCTCTGCAATGTACTTCGGGTGCTGCGATCCTCGCTTGCGACCTTAAAGACCCTGCCCAAGTTGAAAAACGCGTCAAAGAAGCTACTGAAAATCCTCTCTTCCGTTTGGAAGTTCTCGTCAACAACGCGGGCGTTTTCCACACCCACAGCATGGAAGAAGGCACCGACGAGATTTGGACTGAACAATTTCAAGCAAATCTCTTGGGCCCGGTCAGACTCACCCGTCTTTTGATTCCTTATTTCAAAAAACACGAAAAAGGATCGATCGTAAATATCGCATCAACTCTGGGGCTCAGACCAAGCTCCAACACCGGCGCTTACTCTGCCCTGAAAGCCGCACTTATTAATTGGACTCAAAGCCTTGCTCAAGAAACTGGAGCCTTCGGTGTTCGTGCAAATTGCGTCTGCCCAGGCCTTGTTGATACTCCGATTCACTCATTCAATGCACTTCCGGCTCTGCAAAAGGAAGAGGTTCTGAAGCAAATGTCGAGCCTTCAACCTCTAGGCCGTATCGGCACTCCACAGGATCTGGCGAAGAGTATCTATTTCATCGGCTCGGACCAATCTTCGTGGACCACGGGGGCTGTTTTGGCTGTTGATGGCGGGATCAATTTGCAATGACGAAAACCCTGATCCTGAGCGAAATTTTCTCGGCCGCTCACCTTTATCACCAAAAAGACTGGTCTGATGGTGAAAATGCGGCCTGTTTTGGCAAGTGCTTTACCAAATACGGGCACGGCCATAACTATCGCTTTGAAGTTGGCTTTACGAACCCCCAAGGCCCGGTGGCAGCCCTTAAAACTCACGTAAAGGCCGTCACGGACCTTCTAGATCACCAACACCTTAACTTCGTGATTCCTGAGTTTAAGGACGTCGTCCCAACCACCGAGAATATTGCCCAATACCTCTTAAAAAAACTTCAAGAGCGCTGTCCAAACGAGAGTCTTTCCTATATAAAACTCTTCGAAATGGACGATTTGTGGGTGGAGATCCGATTATGAGCGCTGGCGATGACAACAAAGTTCGATTGTCGAAATTAATGGCTGAAAAAGGCCTGTGCTCTCGTCGCGAGGCCGATGTTTATATCGCTGCTGGTCTTGTGTTTGTTGATGGCGAAGTTGTTTCTGTCCTTGGCACCAAGGTGTCTCCGAACGCTCGTGTTACACTTGATTCTCAAGCGCTTAAAAATCAAAAGAGCCTTGCTACCATCTTGTTAAACAAACCTATCGGCTACGTTTCGGCGCAACCAGAGCCACAATATACCCCGGCAATTAAACTTATCACTCCTGAAAATCAGTTTGGCACAAGCAAAACAAAGCTTAAGCAAGAGCATTTTGAAGGCCTTGCAGTAGCAGGTCGTCTTGATATCGACTCTCAGGGTTTATTGATTTTCACGCAAGACGGCCGTATCGCAAAACAAATCATCGGCGAAAATAGCGACATCGAAAAAGAGTACCTTGTTCGCGTTGAGGGCGTTCTCCCGAAAGAGAAACTCCAACTTCTCCGCCATGGGCTTGTTCTTGATGGCAAGCCACTTCTTCCTGCGGTTGTTGAGTGGATCAACGAAGACCAACTTCGTTTCATCCTAAAGGAAGGAAAAAAACGTCAAATCCGCCGCATGTGCGAGGCTGTGGGCCTTCGAGTGCGCGGTCTAAAGCGTGTTCGAGTCGGAAAAATCAATCTCGGACACCTTCCAGAGGGAAAATGGCGCTTCCTCGAGCCCGGAGAGAGCCTCGATTAGTGCTTTCTTAGAGGCATTGCACAATACGCCGAAAACATAGCTAGCAATATTGTTAAGTTCATTTAACAATCTTTCAGATAGAAAACTCATTGGAGGATTTCATGAAAAGATTGTTTTGCGGACTAATTTTGGCAAGCGTGTGCTCTGCAGCTCAGGCCAAAACTCTTGTTTATTGTTCTGAAGGAAGCCCCGCTTCTTTCAACCCACAACTTGTTGCCGATGGCACTTCTCTCAACACTGCTCATCCCATCTACAACGGACTTGTTGAATTCGAAATTGGCACTACAAAAGTAGTTCCGGTCTTGGCAGAGTCTTACACGATCTCTAAAGACAAACTCACCTACACTTTCAAACTTCGTAAAGGTGTAAAGTTCCACGCTACAAAAACGTTCACACCAAAACGTGACTTCAACGCCGATGACGTTCTTTTCTCTTTTGAAAAACAATGGAAGAAAGATCACCCTTACCACAATGTCGGCGGCGGTACTTACGAATACTTCGAAGGCATGGACATGGGCAAAGTGATCAAGTCGATCAAAGCCATCGATCCAATGACTGTTGAAATCGCATTGAACTATCCAGAAGCCCCGTTCTTGGCGAACATGGCAATGCCATTCATGTCGATTCTTTCTAAAGAATATGCTGACCAATTGGCGACTGAAAATAAAAAGGAACAAATCGACCTAGCACCTGTAGGCACTGGTCCTTTCGTATTCCAGTCTTATGCTAAAGGAAGCTCTATCAAGTATTCTTCTTTTGATAAGTACTGGGGTAAAAAAGGAAACGTTGAAAAGTTGATCTTCGCGATCACACCAGATGCAAACGTTCGCGCGCAAAAATTAAAAACGGGCGAATGCCAATTTGCAACAGACCCAGCTCCATCCGATTTGCAAGCATTGCAGGCTGATTCAAAACTTCACGTAGCAAGTGCTCCTGGCATGAACGTGGGTTACCTTGCAATGAACGTTACTAAGAAGCCTTTCGACAACGTCCTTGTTAGAAAAGCGATCAATCACGCTTTGAACCGCAAGGCTTACATCGACGCAATCTTCTTGGGTAATGCGACTGTTGCGAAGAATCCACTTCCACCAACAATCTGGTCTTACAATGAATCTGTAAAAGATCATGACTACAACCCGGAAAAAGCCAAAGAATTGCTAAAACAAGCAGGTCTTGCAAATGGCTTTGAAACTGAAATGTGGACTATGCCAGTTTCTCGTCCTTACAACCCGAACGGTAAAAAGTTGGGCGAGATGATGCAAGCCGATCTTGCGAAAGTTGGCATCAAGGTAAAACTTGTCACTTTCGATTGGCCAACTTACTTGGCTAAATCTAAAGCCGGCGAACATGCATTGATCCAATTCGGTTGGACTGGCGATAACGGCGATCCAGATAACTTCTTGGGCATTCTCTTAGGCTGCTCAAGCGTTGATTCTGGCTCGAACTATGCACGTTGGTGCCACAAGCCTTTCAACGATTTGATTCTTGAAGCTAAAAAGAACACCGACGTTAAAAAACGTACGGACCTTTACAAAAAGGCTCAAGTTATCTTTAAAGATGAGGCTCCTTGGGTGACGATCGATCACTCGACTGTTTTCAAAGCAATGTCTAAAAACGTGAAGAACTACAAGATGGACCCATTGGGTGCCGACATCTTCAATCACGTAAGCATCGAGTAGGTTTAAAAAGTGTTGCGCTTTCTTGGAAAGAAATCTTTAGAAGTGATTCTCACCCTGGTGGGAATCACTTTTTTCTGTTTTCTTTTAATCCGCCTTGTTCCTGGCGACCCAGTTCTACTACTGACTGGCGAGCGCAACATGGATCCCGCTGTTTACGAAGAAGCTAAACGCAAAATGGGCTTGGATAAACCAGTCCCCGTGCAATTTAGCAACTACGTCCAACAAGTCGCTCGTGGCGATCTAGGCACTTCGGTGCTTTCCAAAAACAGCGTATGGGGCGAGTTCAAAGAACGCTTTCCCGCAACCTTAGAACTCAGCATCGTTGCAATGATCTTTGCGACAATGTTTGCGATTCCTTTTGGAATTCTTGCAGCCATAAAGAAGAACTCCTTCTTTGATTATTTTCTGATGAGCACCTCACTAACCGGCTATTCAATGCCGATTTTCTGGTGGGGGCTCGTTCTGATTTTATTTTTCTCGGTAAAGCTTGGTTGGACTCCGGTCTCGGGCAGGATTGCGCTTGAGTTTGATATCCCAGTGAAGACTGGACTTTATCTAATTGATACTCTTCAAGCCGAAGTTCGTAGTGCCGAAGGTTATAAACCTTTCTGGAGCGCGCTTAAGCATTTGATTCTTCCAACGATCGTTTTAGGAACCATTCCTCTTGCGATCATGGCGCGTATGACTCGCTCAAGCTTTTTAGAAGTTTTGGGCGAAGACTATGTTCGCACAGCGCGCGCAAAAGGACTCTCTGAATTCCGCGTGGTTTTGATTCATGCTTTTAGAAATGCCTTAATTCCAGTAGTAACAACGCTGGCTCTTTGTTTTGGTAGCATCATCACTGGTGCAATCCTGACCGAAACTATTTTCAGCTGGCCTGGCATCGGCAAGTGGATCATCGCAAGTATTATGTCACGCGACTACCCAGCGATCCAAGGTGGAGTCCTCATCATCGCCTTTATTATCGTGTTAACAAATACACTTGTGGACCTAATTTATATTTATTTAAATCCACGCATTAAGAATGAGCTTTTGAAATAGTATGAAAGAATTTTTCACAGACCTCGCAAAAGACATTCGAAAAAACAAGGGCGCCTTAGCGGGACTCCTATTTATTCTATTCTTCCTGGTCTTAGGAATTCTAGCACCATTGATTGCACCCTATCCACCAGATCAAGTGATCGATGGTGCTTTACGCTTAGATCCGGGAACTCGCTTTGGTGAACATTATTTCTTATTCGGTACTGATGATATTGGTCGTGATCTTTTTAGCAGAATTATTTACGGTTCCCGTGTTTCTCTTCTTGTGGGTTTAAGTGTCGTGGTTCTTTCAGCTTCCATTGGTACTCTATTAGGTCTTCTTTCAGGATACTTCGGCGGCTGGACAGATCGAGTGATTTCTAGGGCCATGGATTTTATCATGGCTTTACCAAGCGTTCTTTTTGCCATTGTGATCGTGGCGGTTTTGGGACCTGGTCTTGTGAATGCCGTCGTTGCGGTATCGATTGTAGCACTCCCAAACTTCACCCGCCTGATCCGCGCACAAGTAATGGCCGAGAAAAGCAAACAATACGTACAAGCGGCTCAGCTTTATGGCGCTAGCCACTTAAGAATTTTATTTAAAGAAATCCTTCCAAATTGCGTGGCACCTTTGATTGTTCAGGGAAGCCTTGGCTTTAGTGATGGTGTTTTAAATTGTGCAGCTCTTGGTTTCTTGGGCCTTGGCGCACAAGCACCGACTCCGGAATGGGGTACGATGCTTTCAGACGCTAGAAACTTCCTAGAAAGCAATCCGTGGATGGTGAACATTCCGGGAATTTGTATTTTGATCGTCGTTCTTTCTTTCAACCTTTTAGGGGACGGTCTTCGCGATGCCTTGGACCCTCGTCTGAAAAATCGGGTGTAAGATGTTGTTGGAAGTTAAAGATCTCTCAGTTCTTTTTAAAACAGAAGCTGGCCCACTAGAGGCCCTACGTTCTGTTGATTTAGAACTTGCTGAAGGAGAAATCCTTGGCGTTGTGGGCGAATCAGGATCAGGGAAAAGCGTAACAAACTTGGCACTGATGGGACTTCTTCCTTCAAATGCGTTGGTGCATGCTAAAAAAGTGCGTTTTGCTGGAAAAGATTTGGATCTGAACTCGCAAAAAGAACTTCGCCAAATTCGTGGCTCGCAAATCTCTATGATCTTCCAAGATCCGATGACAGCATTAAATCCAAGCCTGACCGTCGGTTACCAAATGGTGGAAACTTTGCGCTGCCATTTTGATATTTCTAAAAAAGTGGCAACCCAAAGAGCGATCAGCTTGCTTGAACGTGTCGGTATCACGAATGCTGAAAGTCGCCTTAAGTCTTATGCTTTTGAACTTTCAGGTGGCATGAGCCAGCGTGTGATGATCGCAATGGCGATTAGTTGCCATCCAAAACTTTTGATCGCGGATGAACCAACCACAGCACTCGATGTGACAATCCAAAAGCAGATCTTGGATCTATTGCTGGACCTACAAAAAGAAAACAAGATGTCGATGATCTTCGTAAGTCATGACCTGGCCCTTGTAAAAAAATACTCGCAGCGCGTGCAAGTTATGTATGCAGGCGAAGTGGCAGAAAGCGGAACGACCGAGGATGTGATCAAACATCCTCGCCACCCCTACACGTTTGGTCTTTTAAAAGCCCGTCCAAGCGCTCACGAAGGCGTTGCTAAAGAAGAGCTCTACTCGATCCCAGGTGTTGTACCATCGCTGAGATCTCGTCCAAGCGGCTGCCAATTCCACCCGCGCTGTTTCCGTGCGACTGATATCTGTAAAAAACAAGATCCAGAGCTTACGGACTCTTCGCAAAGTTTTGCCTGCCACCACCCGTTGGAGATTTTATGAGTTTGCTCAGCGTAAAAAATCTCGAGAAGTCTTATGTTACAAAGACTATGCTTGGAAAAACCCAAGAACACAAAGTTCTAAAACAAGTTTCCTTTGAGTTGGAATCCAATCAAATTCTTGGCATCGTTGGCGAATCTGGTTGTGGTAAAAGCACGCTTGCAAAGGTTCTCACTCGCTTAGAAAGTTTCAGCGCCGGCGAAATCAAATTTGATGGCAAAGACCTTCGTAGTCTTGATTCCAAAGAGTTTCCGCATTTGATTCAAATGGTGTTTCAGGATCCGTATCAATCTTTGAATCCCCGCAAAAAAGCCTGGGAGATTATCGCAGACCCGGTTTTGGTAACTGAAAACATCTCTCGGAGCGAAGCTAAAAAAAGAGCCCTCGCGATGATGGAAAAAGTGGGACTTCTGACTGAAACCAGCGAACGGTATCCTCATCAATTTAGCGGTGGCCAAAGACAGCGTTTAGGAATTGCTCGCGCTTTGATGTTACGACCAAAGCTTCTCATTTTGGATGAGCCTGTGTCAGCCCTAGACGTCTCGATTCAAGCGCAAGTTTTGAATTTATTATTGAAGCTGCAAAAAGAATTTCAACTTAGTATGATTTTTATTTCCCACGATCTATCGGTGGTGAAACACATTTCAGATAAAACTTTGGTTCTTTATTTCGGAGAGATTGTCGAGATCGGACCAAGTGCCGAGGTCTTTAATAAACCTCAGCACTCATATACTCAAAAATTACTAGATAGCGCGCCTTAATTAGTTAGGACGGCATTTTACAGGCACCTCAGAGAATTGCTTTTGGTAAGCAGCTTTGTAGCTAACAAGGTCAAAGCGCAATTGTCCTGCTTCGCAAGTCTTCAACAAGACCGTCGCTGCAAGCTTCGTATTTGCAATTGTTTGCTTAAAGCTATCAGCTCTTAAACCAAAGCTATTTGCCAATACTTGATAGTTTGGACCTTGCTTTTCGAAGTCCAAAGCCAAGTTATAAAGACGTTGGTAAGTGTCTGGATTGATATGGCGAATACCTTCAAGCATTCCAGTCGTTTTTGTGAAGTTTGCGTAGTTAGCCAAACCACCAGCGTCGTTGTCACCAATCGATGTTTTTTGAACAAGGATCGGATTCATTGTTGCAAGCTCAGCTGGAACTTTGATGCTGTTCTTTTTCAAAAGACCTACTTCAGAATCAGCCTTTTGCAAATTTACTTTACCAGATGGATCTTGGTAAACCCAGAACCAACGGTAGTCGATATTACCAACGCGGTCTTGTTGGCTGAAGATATAATCAAGGATAACCATTTCAGACATTTCTTTCATCCACAAAGCCATTTGCGTTTGTGAAGGACGAACTGAACCAAAACCTTTTGCCATTGCAGAATCTTTAAAGGCTTGAGTAATACCCTCTTCGATGGCGTCTTCCATTGGTTTTGAAGATTTCAACGCCAAGAATGATGGAGTCTTTTGAATGTCCATGTTCTGACCTTTACCCCAACCGCTTGCTCTTGTACCGTTAACCTCAACGCCGTATCTTTCACCTTTATCTTTTAAGATAACACCGTAAATTTGTTCCAAATCAGAAGTAAAAAGATCTGCTGTTGGCTTTAGGCTTGTTGGGTTCTTTTCAGCATTCTTCATGTGCCCCCAACCAGCGATGTTCATCTTTGCATTTGAAGGTGGCGAAGCTTTAGAAGAAACGCGTTTATAGTGAGCATCTTTATCGATCGTTCTATAAACTGCGACTGGGATGTCAACTGTAGCATCCAATACGCGAGAGAAGTGATAATACAAGATTGAAGACCATGAATAAGTACCGCTTGTGCCAGCTTGATTCATTGTCGTTTTAAATTTCGCAACAGAATCTAGCGGAGAGCTTTTTCCACAAGACGTAGCTTCTACAGCTTCAGAACTTTTTCCAGTTCCTTTGTTGTCGTGGATGATTGTTCCAGGACTTGTACTCCAAGTCTTTGGACAAAGAGCTAAAGTGTTATTGTAAAAATCCATTGAGCAGAATTCTTTTTCTTTTTCAGCATCTTTGGAAGAGTATTTACCCATCGGAAGCTTGGTGACGGCAATACAAGACTCCGTAATTCCGCGCGGGGATTTAAAGTTAGAAACATCGCCTTGAACCGCTGCAAAAGCAGACTGAGCACCCATCAAAGTGACTAAAATAGCTAATTTGGAACGCATACTTCCTCCAAAGGTTTATTCTTCGAAGGACTAGAAGAGCAAAGAGCTTGCCTACAAAGTAAGATTTATAACCAATGGGTTGGTTTTTACGCTGTCTCGCTTTGAGACCAACAGATTTCGTCACTGGGATGTTTAGAACGTGCACGTTCCGAACTGTTACCGATGGCGTCCCGACGAGCTAGCGGACAGATGTGGCGCTCGCAAGCTTCTGGCGTGAAGGTAGAATGCTTTCGCGATAAGCCTCGCAAGCAAGGATTTCCTCTTCGGTGAAGCCCGCTTTTAGACGTAGATCACGATTGATTTTTTCCATGCGTTTTGGAAGTTTCCAACGAAGAGATTCCATACGACGTGGGAAATCAACGCTTGCGTCTATTTTTTCAAGCTGACAGATCTTACGATACCACTGGGAACCGAAATCAACGTGACCGATTTCTTCAAAATTGATTTGCCCCACAATCTTACGAGTGTGCTTCCCATCATCAATGCCATCAAGACGTTGAATCAAGTAGCTGCCGGCATCAAGACCGCTGCCCTCTAGATAGCGATGAACGATCAAAATACGATCTAATAGACTATCCTCGGCACTCACCGCACCCCATAAGGCACAATGAACGGGCCAATCTCCCCACTTAAACCCTAAATCATGGATACCTTCCAAACAAAGGCGAAGATGCGTCCCTTCAGAGACCGTCACAGCCATGAGTTCTTCGCGGAAAGCTTGGGGTGCATCGGGGAATTCCGCCAGAGTTCGAACACCCAACTCCATTGCCTGCAGTTCAATACTGGCAAGATCATGGAGCATACGAGCCTGCCCCTCTTTTAGGGAAAAACCCTTTTTAGGGGGGTGAAGTTTCGAATCTAAGACTTGAACATCCCGGGCTGGCCATTGGGGAACCGGCGCACTCCCCCCTTGCACGAGGAATTCGCAGGATTTTTGAATGTTTTTAATCTTTTCCCAGACATCTGGGGTGTCCATGACCAACATTTACCCCTTTTACATCCTGCGCCCTCTCTTGCCAAATATTTCCGTTTTTGGTGTCATAGGCCCATGGGAAAATCATGGAAAAACGCCGGAAAATCAGAAAAGGCCATGCAAAAAGGCCAAATATTCACCAAACTTGCCCGCGAGATTGCAGTCTCCGCGAAAGCTGGTGGACCTGACCCCGCCGCGAACTCCCGTTTACGCCTAGCGATCGATGCCGCTAAAAAGATGTCTTGCCCGACAGATACTATCGACCGCGCCATTAAAAAAGGTGCAGGCCTCTTAGATGACGGTAAAATCATCGAGGAAGTTGTTTACGAGGGCTACGGTCCCCACGGTGTGGGCGTGATCGTTGAATGCCAAACTGACAATAAAAACAGAACCGCTTCAGAAATGCGCCACGCTTTCAAATCTCATGAAGGCAATATGGGTGAATCTGGCAGCGTTGCTTGGATGTTTGAACACGTAGGCTATATCGTAGCTACTAAAGCTGGGACTTTTGATCCAGATGAAGAAGCGATCGAAGCCGGCGCTAACGAAGTCTATAAAGATGACGATGGCTCTTACGAGTTCTATACAGGCCACTCTGATCTTGCAGCAGTGAATGAAAGCCTCACAAAGCGCGGTTGGAAGGTGACGACTTCAGAGCTTTCTTATAAGGCAAAAACGCCTGCAGAAATCACTGCTGAACAAAGAAAAGACGTCGAGGAGTTCTTAGGCTTCCTTGACGACATGGACGACTCTCACAGAGTCCACGCAACACTCTAAAAACTAAAAAACCCGCTCGAAAGAGCGGGTTTTTCATTTCACAATTTATTCTATTCTTATTGAGCTTTAGAAAGCGCCTGAGAGATGTAAGAGATCTGAGTCACATCTTCACCGCGGCAGCCGTCTTCTGTGCAACGATTGCTGATAGAGCAACGATTTTTGCTGTCATAAACGAAATCGCTTTCGCCACGAACAAGAATACCAACTACTTCTAAAGTGTCTTGGTTGAAAACCGCAGAACCCGAGTTACCACCGTAAGTATCGAGGCTCGCTGTGAAGTATTGAGACTTCACACTGCGAACGATTCCGTTATCAGTTACTTTTGTTGGAATGCCTGATGGATGACCTACAACGATCAAGTTATCACCTGGCTTCACTGAAGATCTTGCAAGCGTCAGAGGTCTGTGACCACGAACTGGGCGATCCAATCTTACAAGGGCATAGTCTTCAGATCCAGTTTGCGCTCTTTCAATAACAGACTTACAAGTATAAACTTCAGAGCTTTCCACTTCTGATGGAGCCTGGTCTTGGCTAGACATTCTGTAAGAGAAAACAAAACTGCTTTGAGCACAACGAGCAGCATCGATACAGTGACCTGCAGTTGCCATCAAATCATCACCTACAAGGAACGCAGAACAAAAAGCACCAGAAGGCTCAGTTGCATAAGGCTCAGAACTGCAAAGCCCCATGACTCTTTGGAAAGTCTCAGCTTTCACAGTCGTCATGCCGTTAGATTTTGCAGTTAAGGCTGAATTACGGATTACTGCTGCCGTGCTATCCGCTACTTCGCGAACATCGGCTCTAGGAACTTGGAAGTACTGCATGCGATTGTCGTCGCCATAAATAACTTTGTTTTGGATCTTCGCGATTGCGATCGGAGAAAGAAAGTAACAAATCGCGACTAAAAGAATTGCTTTGACCACTCAAACCCTCCTGGTTTTCAGCAAGAGGTGCTTCGTGCACCTTTTTCTATTCTGAAAACAGAAGTGTTAATGGTCAAAAAAATTAAGCGTTTGTCTTTGAATTCAAGACGTAAGCAAAGGCAGTTGCATAGAGACGAATTTGCTTCAACATCGAGTGCAAACCATTCGCTCTACTCGGTGACAAATTGCCCTCAAACCCAAGAGCTTTCAAAAACTCTGGAGGCGTCTTCAAAATTTCGTTCGGGTTCGCACCAGAGTAAACACGAAGGAGCAGTGCCACAAGACCCTTTACGATCATCGCATCACTGTCACCTTGGATAGTCATCTCGCCTTGCGGAGTGAGTTGAGCATGTAACCAGACTTGAGATTGGCAACCCTTGACCTTATTCTCTTCGCTCTTCAAATCTTCAGGCATATCAGGAAGTTGTCGTCCCATTTCGATGATTCGCTTATAGCGCTCTTCCCAGTCCTTGAGGTTCTGGAACTCTTGAATAATTTGATTTTGGCGGTCTGCTATTGTGGACATATTTTACCGAAAGCCTTCCGTAAACGATCCTCGAGTTGTTGGCCAGTTTCGCCCAAAAGCTCGTGGAAGGATTTCTTATCTAATTCCGACACAATCTGAAAGGACTTTTTAAAGAATCCTACCTGATCATCGTAATAACCATTCCAGAGGTCTCTAGCTTTCTTCTCAGGCAGATAAGGACTCTTCAACTCAGTTTTTGTGCCTTCAAAACGATTGAGGTAGTTCAACAAATCACTGATTTGACGAGGCGAGAAATCAAGCATCACTAAAGACTCTTCCATGAGCGCCATCTCGACATAGGTCAAATAATTAGAAACTTCATCCCAGAACTGAATTCCTTTTTTGCCGTAAGAGCTTTTGCAATAAAAGCTGGTACAAACTGCACCACGGTGGCGCCAGATTCCGCAGTTCTGTTGTTCGTGATTAAAATAGGGACAGAGCCAATCCTCACGCTGACCAAATTCGTTTTTCTTACGATGATTAAACGGCACCTGATAACTCGGTGGAGCTACTAGACCTAATGGCAATGAGTATTCACGACGTTCAATTTTCTCGCGGATACTCATGAGTGCGGATGGCGCTGCTTGCGAGTCTTTGCTAAGAATTGCACCGACCACGTAGTTAGGCAGAAATGGATAATACGTACAGCATTTTAAATGGGCTTCATAGAAGATCTCGCCGCGATTACGAGGTCTAGCCATAACACAAGAATCACAGGTAGCCTTGGTCTCTTCAGGCTCGAAAGACAAAATATCTCTCGGAAGCAGAGACTCATAAATGCGCGGAACTTGGTATTTTAATTTCATCAACCCTAATTGAACGCCAAAGGCGCTTGCATGTGGCAGCGATTTATCAAATGCTCTTTAAGAGGTGCCAAGAACTGATACTCCCCGTCCACGGACCAGCGCCATTGGAAGTCGTCGCAGTTCACAAAACTTGGAATACCGTACTCATACACTGCAGAGGCCTCGACGTTTTCAGCCAAGATACGGTCTTTCATGTTGAGCATTGTACTCATAGCATCCGCAAGTCCGATCAAGCCTTTTTGCTGCCAATCCACCATAAGCTCAACCGAAGTCACATATCCAGTTTGCTCTGGAAATAGAACATTGCCAACTTCAGATATGGATTGAGTAGAATAAACGACATGGATATATGGGTAGAAAAGAACATCCGGAAACTTCTCGGTCAGCCTATGGAAGACCTCCGTATCCGGGGATCCGTTGTGACTTACTAAAATCACAATCTGTGGTTTATAGCGAGAAATGGTTTCATCTAAAATCTTGAAACGTACTTCAGCATCCTGATTGGAGTCATAAGTTTTATGAACTCCTTTTGGAAAATCATTTCGATTCAAAAACTCTCGTTCGTTCTTTCCCATCACCAACTGCGGGCTCTGAGTGAGATAAACAAAGCGGAAGTCGGGGTTGTTTTTTGCAAGCAACTGGAACGCTTCACTCATTCCTAAAAAGCGTTTTCGAGTCGAGTTCACAAAATTCAAAGAATCCCAGAAGTTTCGTACATGTGACAGCTTGAGTGTATCTTCCACATTAGCAATGACCAAGGTCTTGTCTGGTACATTTAACTTACGAGGAACAACTGCGCTCACACCGTTTTCAGAGTAAAGAACTTCGAAGTGATCAGGTCTTACGTGAACTTTAAAAGTCCCGTCTGCAGAAACAAAAAGATATTCACGCTCAGAATTTACTTTAAAGAGCTTGCCATAAACATTCGCTTTCACGCCTTTAATTTTGTAGCTCATAGTGCGAGAAATAGAGTTCACAAATCCATAGGGTCCACTATGAACAAAGATAGAACACTCATGACCGACATTCACTCGGTTCGCACAAATGAACTGCAAACCTTTATCTTCGGTTTCAATAGCTTTGCCCGGACCGATCATTGAGTTTTTAACGGGAACATCCATCGCATCAAAAAGAAGGCGCCCATCAGAATCGGCACTTCCCGTTGCGTCTTTTGCCAGAATGCGGATGACTCCATAAGGGCCCACAAATTGTCCTCGAGTAATAGCTTTGGCTACTCCTGAACTGCTCAAAATAAATAAAACGAGCATAGACAATATTGTCGTGCGCACCATGGAAGAATCCCCCTTTTAGACCCTTGGCAATAGCTTGGACATTTGAGGCACCAAAAATGTCACTTTAACCCCTGTCTTGGCAACAAGAATTATGTATCATCTTGAGATATTTTTTATGTGTAATATTAAATACTTATGGCGTTAGGCGAAAGTTATTTCGACCTTTTCCGGCCCCTGGCTTGCAACTTAACAGAATAAGAGCTTCGACAAACGAAGGAGGCCCCATGAAAACAGCAATCGTTTTGACCATTTTAATGGCAGTTTCATCAACCAGCTACGCGTGGATTGAGAAGGCTCCTGCACAAAAAGCCTATGATTTTAAGTACAAATTGAAGAACGACACCTTCAAATACTCAAGATCAGCAGCCAGCTATGAAGAGGCTTTCGAGCACGCAGCCACCGCTTGCTTTAAGCACTTCAAAAACGGCAAGCGTCTTAGCGAAACCGAAGGTCTTGATATTATCGATGTGTGTGCAAACCCAAGATCTTAATCCCTGACAACTACGCGCCGCATAGCTCGCTTAAAAACTGATTCTTTAAGCCCCTGCTTTGAATTATAAATTAAGGACTAACATTCAACGGGGTATAAGTATGGGCATCGGCGGTAAAGTTTTAGATTTCCTCTTCGGCAAAGATCCAGACATTTTCGACGAAAAAGGCAACGTCAGCCACAAACTCCCTAAAAAGAAGTGGGACGCTTGGTACAACAGAACCAAGACAGATCCTCAGTACAACTGGAGAAACCACACCGGTGTAGCTGGTGCGAGCGGTAAGAAAAAAACCGACAATCCACCACGTAACTAATCGCTAATCTAAATAGCGTTCATAAAAAACCAAGCCATCAAGCTTGGTTTTTTTATTTCTGCGTGTTCACATACTCATTTCTGTTCTTAAACAAGAAGAACCAAAAGGTCTTCTCCTAAACTTTTTTTCATTTTTCAATAGTCCCCAATAGACCACTTCACCGGGGGACATATGACAGCTTCTTTAAAATACCTCTTATCGCTCAGTTTGGTGCTGCTAAAAGTGTCTCTATGTTTTGGCGAGGCCTCGGAAGAGGAAATGAATAAGTCCAACAATCCTCTAACCCCCATGGCAGGTCTGGTACTGCAGGATTACTCTGCTCCTGAATTGTACGGCAGCGACGAGACCACGAATAGCTTCTTAATGAGAGGCACCCTGCCATTTGTGTGGAAAGATATCCCGCAACTATCGCGTGTTACGATTCCTTACAACACAGTCCCATCGATGGATGGTGAAGATGTCAGTGCTCTTGGCGACATCAACATCTTTGATATTTTCCTTACAGGGACTCCGCGACTGCAACTTGGTATTGGCCCTTACCTGGTGCTACCAACAGCTTCTAAAGACGAAACCGGCGCTGGTAAATGGCAAATTGGCGCGGCTGGCGTTGTGATGGCTCCAATGTATTGGGGACTTCTAGGAGCTCTTCTAACTTATCAACATGACTTCGCTGGCGACAGCGACCGCCCAACTCAGAATATCTTCACGGCACAGCCTTTTGTTATCTACAACCTACCTCATGCGTTTTACCTAAGATCCGTGGGTATTTGGTATTTCAATTGGGAAAACGGTGATTACTATATTCCGGTCGGATTTGGCGCAGGTAAAGTTTGGAAGCGTGAAAGCGGCACTACCGTTAATCTGTACCTAGAACCTCAGTGGACGGTTGCACATGAGGGCGATGGGCATCCTAAATTTCAATACCTGTTTGGCATCAACTTCCAATACCCGCTCGGAACAACGTCTATCGTTGGTCGAAACGACTAGAGATGTTCTTTGATTTGAGTCAGCAAGGACTCTGGAGTTTCTTTCGGAGTCTTCAGAATAAAAATATCATTTACTTGATGACCCCAGGTGTGAACACGCGCTGATTTGATATTTAATCCAGTACTCGCCAAGGCCTTTGTCGCATTACTTAAGAAGCCCACTTGGTCTTTGCCTTTAAAACTTAAAATCCACTCGCTATCATCGATGGAAACCCACTCGATTTGATCGTAAACCACTTTCGGCAGTTCTTTCGCTACACCCTGAGAGTTCTTCAGCATTTTCTCGATCACTTGCAGATTTTTCGACGTACTTACCTGGAACCAGTCGTAAACACCAATTCCTATCAGAGTCTGAATCGAAGCATGACGAATACCAAGACCCAGCGAATACAAACGCTGTACGTAATCCGCCAGAAGTCCCTCTTGGTCTTTCTTCGAATGAAAACGAACCCAGATCTCTTTGCCTTTTTTGAAAACGAGCGGATTTAGGGATTCTTGGGACTCGCGCGCTTTTTTCAAATCCTGCGCTAGTACTGGCGACGATAAGCTTTGCAAAAGGAAATCATCAAAGTCTGCAAGTAGATCCTCTAAACCTTTAAACTTCTTCTTTTGCAGAGATTGCTTCAGAGAGAAATAATTCTGCGTGCTTGGCGCATTCATGGCCTCGACCAAATCCCGAAGAAGTCGACCCTTCCACTCATTCCAGGCTTCTGGATTGGTGGCACAGATATCCATCACCGTGAAAATAGCTAGACGCTTTAAACGCCCACCTTTTGCACCGATCTTTTCAAGATCTTCCCAAGTTTTTTTAGACTTTGGATTTTTTCTAAACGCCGCGATTGAAAGTTCTAGATGATTTTTCACCATCCAGGCGACTTCTTCTGTGAATTTTTTATTGAAGCCGTACTTCTTAAAGTCTTTTCTTAAGATCTCGACTCCAAGATCTGAGTGATCTTCAGAGTGCATGCCTTTTGCTAGGTCATGATAGAGTGCCGACCAAGAAAGGATCTTCCAATCATCATCAGTCAGTTCTTTATACAGCGTGCCTAAAGGCCCCAGAGCTTTTGGGTTTTGATAAATCTCTTTTAGCATTACACAGGCTTGCATGATGTGCACATCGGCCGTGTAACGATGGTATTGGTCGTGCTGAACGTAACCCACCAAGTGACGAATCGCAGGCAGGATTTTATCAATCAAACGAGACTCAAACACACTCACCACAAAGTCTTTCGATGCTTTGGGGTTTAACATTTCTTGCAAGACCTTCCCGAACCAGCGTGCATTCTTTTGAACGACTTTTTCAGGAAGAAGGCGATCCAAGTTCTCGCGTACTTTTTGTTGACCAAGGGGGTTTGGATATTTCTTTAAAGCCTCGACCAAATCCGTAGGCTTGTGAAATGGCAACTCGCGAGTGCTCTGAAGTTCTTTCTGTGAACTTGAAGCGACTTGGAAAATCCAGTTCACATAAAAGTGACTGCGTGAAAGTCCCCGCTCTAGGTCGCGCATGAAATCTTTATGAGTTTTAAAATTAAAAAACTTCGCTAAATCAAATTGTGCGGTATTCACAAGAACTTCCCCGCAACCCATCAAGTGAAGCTTTTGACGAAGAGTCAGCAAATACGCTTTGTGATAGTTTAGAACACTCAGAGCATGCCCTGGGTTTTGAAACTTGTCAGAGAACAAATCATATACTTGCAAAGCTTGCTCGATATCACGAAGTCCGCCTGGTCCGTATTTCAGATTTGGCTCTAAGTAATTTGAAATCGAATTGTAACGAGAAGCCCTTTGCTTTCTTTCTGAAAGTAAATCTTTAATCAGACTTTGGCGCAGTTGTTTCTTGTTTTCCCAAAGTCGTTTTTGTTGAAGCAATAATTTTGAAGCCGCTTCGGAACTGAGTGGCTTTGCTTTCCATAACGATAAAATGTCGAAGCTTTCAACCCCTTCAGTCCAATCTTCGGGATTTTTAGGAACACGGTAACGAACTTTAAGACCCGCTTGATGAAAGCGGTCTGTCAGGTCTTTTACTTTGCCTTCCGGACCACAAAACAGAATATCGATATCAGAGATCGGACAAAGCTCACCACGCGACCACGAACCTAAAATCACAGGCTCACATTCAATGAATCCCGGGAAAGCTTTAAGTTTTTCTTCAAGTTGTGAACTGAGCCAGCTTGCGAACTGAGGTCCGCCAAAATACGAAGTAAAACGAACATCACCATTCGGGGTCCAGAAAACCGGAGGAAAAACCTCGTTTGCCTTCTCCCACTGTTCGTTACTTAAGTAAGTTTTGCTCATTGATTCCTAGTTCATGTCTTGTTGAAGTGTCTCAATGCTTTTTTGCCACATAGCAATCTGATTGAGGGCTTCAATTGGAGTGATGCTTGTTAGAGGATATTTTTTCACTTCCTGCATGAACTTGGCAATCTCATCCAGACGTGGGTCTGGGGTTGTTGTCGGCTCGTCAAATGGAATATCCAATAGCGACAACTGACTAGAAGCTTCTACTTTTTGGGACTCGATCGACTTTAGCAAACTCTTTGCCCGGCGAACTACGACTGCTGGCAAGCCTGCAAGCTCTGCTACCTGAATCCCGTAGGATTTCTTCGCAGGTCCACGCACAAGCGTGTGCAAGAAGCGGATCTCTCCACCGCTGTCAGCGACCGTCATATGCGCATTTTTAATCTGCGGATAAGAGGTCTCTAACTGGGTAAGCTCATGATAGTGAGTTGCAAAGAAGGTCGTGGTTTTTACATCAGACAACAGATGCTCAAGAATGGATTGCGCTAAGCACATACCATCAAAGGTACTTGTCCCACGCCCTACTTCATCCAAAATCACCAAAGACTTGTGAGTCGCATTTTTTAACATCGCTGCAGTTTCAGTCATTTCAACCATGAAAGTTGAAAGACCTTCTGACAACTGATCGCTTGCACCAATACGCGTGAAGATCGCATCAAAGACCGGCATCTCTGCAAAGTCTGCAGGAACAAAACAACCCGCTTGAGCCAAGATCACGGTCAAAGCCACTTGGCGCATAATCGTCGATTTACCGGCCATATTAGGACCCGTTAAAAGCAAACAAGCACCAGATCTCAACTCGATGTCGTTCGGTACGAAGTTCTTTTTTACTGTTTGTTCGACAACCGGATGGCGCGAGCTTTTAAGTACTAAATCTCTTTGTACTGAGAACTGAGGACGTACGTACTTTTCTTCTAAAGAAAGCCACGCAAAAGAGGCCACAACGTCTAGCTCGCTGCACTCGTGAGCTAGAATCATCAACTCTGAGCCTGTTGTTAAAACTTCGCGGCGGAGTGTTTCGAAATATTCAAATTCTAAATCCCCGCGCTTGGTCTGAGCTGTCAGAACTTTTCTTTCAAGCTCGATCAAAGCATCGGTGCAATATCTCTCGGCGTTCGCCAGAGTTTGTTTGCGCTGATAGTATTTTGGAACCTTGTCTTTGTGAGTATTCGTGATTTCGATGTAATAACCAAAGACGTTGTTGTAACGAATCTTCAGACTTGAAATCCCCGTCTTCTCTCGCTCTTCAGCTTCCATCTTAGCTAGCAAGTTCTGAGACTGAGTCGAAAGCTCGATCAATTCATCAAGCTCGCTAGAGACGCCATTACGGATTAAATAACCCTGCTTCGTCGTGAGCGGTGGATCTTCAACAAGTGTATTTTCAATCTTGTGAGCAAGCTTGTGCAGTTTTTCTAAAGCTGCAGCTTTCACGTTTTGCAGAGGTCTTAGCAACAAAGCCACTTCCAAAGAGCTCAAACCCGCACGAATACTTTGCGCGAGGGCCAAAAGATCACGGCCATTGCACTGAGGTTGAGAGATCTTACCAAGACGACGCTCGATATCGCCCATTTGACCTAGGATCTGACGAACACGCTTAAGCTCGGTTAAGTGATTCTTCCAGATATCTACGTTATCAAAACGTGCTTCGATTGCTTTTTGATCAACTAATGGGAAACTTAACCACTGACGAAGAAGACGGCTGCCCGCAGACGTATTTGTGCGATTCACAGCAAAGAACAAAGAACCAAGGCCTTCGCCTTTGTAAGTCGCAAAGACTTCTAGGTGACGAAGCGTTGTTGGCGTTAGCTCTAAACGTTGTTGGAAATCTCTTTCTTCAAAGACTGACAGAGTTTTAAGAGACTCGTCCCCGCCCATAGATTTTACATACGAAAGCAAACGAGCTGCCGACATCGGAGCTTGTTTTGCTAGTAGCGGATGAAGAGGATCGATGATGTCTTCGTGCTGACTAACTAGGATTTTCTGAAGACCTGTGTTCTTCTTTTGCTCTTCTACAAAGAAGGCTTTTTCTTCACCAGCTAATACGATTTCAGCAACTGGCAAGACTTCCAGGAATCGTTTGAAGGCAGCAAAGTCTTTCGTTTTAAAGAAGAAAGATTCGCCCGTCGTAGAATCCAAAAAACTCATAGAGTCTTTATCGAAGCTCACCAAGTAGTGAGCCATCGTGCCGTCAAGAGTGTCTGAGTCGTAAACCATTCCCGGAGTCAGAATGCGAGTCACTGCGCGCTTCACGATCCCTTTAGCAGTTTTTGGATCTTCTACTTGATCACAGATCGCAACTTTAAAACCGTGCGCGAGAAGTTTGTTAATAGGACCAGACACAGAATGATGAGGCATTCCGCACATCGGAGTCTCATCTTGTGATTTTTTATTTCTCTGTGTCAGTGCAATCCCGAGAATAGGTGCGGCCTTCGTGGCATCGTCGTAAAACATCTCGAAGAAGTCGCCCATTCTGAAGAGCAAAACCTTGTCTTGATGAAGAGACTTAATATCCCAGTACTGTTTCATTAAAGGCGTTAAATTCTCGGTATTTGTCATAGCCCGCCAGTGTTAACCAGGCCGCTAAAACCAATCAAGAAAGATGCATCGCAATACCGGAAGGTTCGCCCTACTTTCTGGCGGCGCGGGGCGTCGGCTAGGCTCCAAAGATTCAATCTCTCCATTAATCAAATAATGACCCTCCATTCCGGGCCCGTTACGATGGGTAAATATGCAAAAGCTTCTGACCGAAATCCATGAATACCTAGGAATCACTCAAAACTACCTTGAGACAAATCGCCTGTCTTTGCACGAGCAACCACCTCTTGAAATGCTTCAAATTGTGGATATCGATTTCGAGGGAAAACCATTTGTTCTGACAACTCAAACCGCCAAGGCGTGGTTACAAATGAGAGCTGCGGCCCTGCAAGAGAATATTCAGCTGATGCCATTTTCAGGATTTCGCTCTTATCTTCATCAGAAAAATCTAATCGATAAGCATCTTAAAAATGGCCGTCCTTTGGATGATATTCTCACGCACATCGCAATTCCTGGCTTTAGCGAGCATCATTCTGGCCGCGCTATCGATATTCATGCTTACGGACACCCGACTCTGACTGAAGAATTCGAAAACACCGAAGAGTTCGCGTGGCTTTCAAAAAACGCCGCTCGCTTCGGATTCCGCCTGAGTTATCCAAGGGACAATCCTCACGGTATCATTTATGAGCCTTGGCATTGGTTCTATACCGGCTCTTAGCAAAAGCACTCGAACACTGCGCATAGCGATAAACGCTAGTAAACATAAAATGCTAATTCATAGGCTCCGCCACACAACAATACTTTACATAAAGTGTTCTCCTGGATAGCGTTCTTCCAAACATTAAGGAGACATCCTATGAAATTGCTTTTATCAGCTTTAATCCTGACAACAGGAATCCAAGCAAATGCAGTCCTAAAACAAAACTTCGATATTCAGAAATTTCCAGGAAAAGTTAAAATCGAAGCCGATATCAATATTTCTGAACCTGTATTCAGCGCTTTGGATGTACTATTTGTTATCGACAATTCAGGAAGCATGGCTACGTATCAACAAGCTCTAGCTACTGCAAGCCGCCAGATCGATAAAGATCTCAGCCAAGTAAAAAGAGACTTTCACATAGGTATTATTTCAACAGACGTCGAGGGCCAAGATAGACGAACTCCCCCAGGAAAATTGACCGGAACGCCTAATATAATTACTTCAAAATCTACACCGGGGACTCTTGCTAATAATTTGGTTCTTGGCACCCATGGAAGTGCATCAGAACTTCCTTTTCAGTCAGCTGTCTTGGCTTTGTCGGAACCGATGCGCTCAGGAGCAAACGCTGGTTTCTTAAGACCCGGAGCACCTTTGGCGTTGGTGTTCCTAACAGATGCTGACGATCAGAGCGCTATTAGTACCGATGACTTTAAAAACTTCTTGGGCACAGTGACTGGCGATATCAACAAAGTCACTGCGTTTTCATGGGTGATTCCTACAGGACCAACACCTTGCAATCGTGAACAGCCTGAGCTTACTCCAGTGAAAATTGAGGATCTTACTAAAAAACTAAATGGCGAAGTCTTTGATATCTGCGGAATCAACACAGCACGTGTTTCAGACTTCTCTCAAAAGCTTGCTAACTTTGGTTTCACGGGAAATCCAAGTCCATTTCCAGTGGCCGATATCACAGAGGTTCCTCTTACGATCACACCAGACTTTTCAACAATTGAAGTCCGCTATGGAACTCAAGTTCTCAAAGGTGGTGATATGCATGAAGGCTGGATCTACGATTCTGCAAAAAATGCCGTAATCCTAGGACGTCAAATTCCTTGGAGCGTTCAAGCTCCAGGAACAAAACTAGAAGTCAGCTTCGTTCCTGCTGATTGGACGAAGTAACTTAGTACAAAAGCACAGCCTCGCATCGGGGATGAGCTAAGAAGCGCTGGATATAGTCATTTGTTTCTGGCGCCAAAGCTCGTCCCCATCTGAAATACTCTAGAAACTTCTTATACCCATCTTCCATCTTTTGCGAACTTAACGCCTTTGCCACAAATGGAAGGTCATTCACATGTCTTTCCATCAAACGTTGAATAACGACTGGAACATACTTTTGCTTATTCATTTTTTCATCCATTTGTAGGATCAATCTTAAGAAACTGATTTTCTCATGATCTGGATACTCAGACCACTCTTGCTGAAGACGCTGGAATTCTGGACTTTGTTCGTTAAATTGATCACTCAATAATCCACCCAAAAATCCAAGTGGATCCCCACTGCCCTTCAAGATATTCGGGAAGCTCTTCAAACTGTAGATTTCCCGACTTTTCAAACTCAAAGGAAAAGTAAAACTCTTTGGAATTTTCTGTTTAGGGAATTCGTCCTTAGGAAGTTCTTGTCCTGGTAAAGACTCTAGACGCTTTTGCACCATTTGAATGCGCTTCATAAGCTCTTGAAGGACTTCGCTGGACATATAAGGGCCCAGTGTTTGGCGAACCTGCGAAAGGTTCAGGCTCTTTAATTTCTGCTTGAAGTCTTTCGAAGCGCCTCGCAGTTCTTCTTCTTGCAGAGATAAGTCATATTCGGATTCTAAAAAGAAAACGCGCCCATGATCGATAGCGACCAAACGTCCATCACTTCCGATTAAAACGTTATGACTTGTGGTGATGTCTCGGTCTAAGTTATAAATCACATAATCAAAAAGCCCCATATCTGAAAGGCGCGGCGAATGGAATTCGCTTCGTTTGTTTTTCTGAGAATCTGACTGCTGAGGGTAATAAAGCTGCAACGTATACTTCTTGCCACCGATCATTCGCTCTACAGTCAGAGGCACCATATTTAGCCCAAGAGCACGGTCAAAAACATAAGCTCCGACTTCACGAAGAGCTCCATCTTTTACATCTGGGTCTTCTGCTTTTAAAACAGCGACGACATTATTTTCAAAATAGGCTAACCAAGACTTAGAAACGCCTCCGCCTAAGATGCTAAAATCTTGAATCGGAGCACGCATAAGAGTTTCACGAAGCTCGGCTTCTAGCGCCTGTGCTTCTTGCTCTCGTCCAGTTTCTTGAAGGTGCCAGAGAGCCCCTTGAGGATTTTTGACAGAAGACGACCACGCCCCCGCAACGGAGGCCATTATCAGTGGCAAAACTAAAATGACTAGAGAACTTAAAGTCTTCATACAATGTTCCTACGTAGAAACACTGCAATCTATGCCACTATATTACATTGAGACAGTTCGCTATTAAGGTCGCTATTGAGTTTTTTGGGTATCTAGAGAGTGAACAGCGTCGTGCCATTTTTCGCTGCTGTTCCCTCTGGATTTTTATGGTCAGTACGCTTTAGGACTCTAAAGCCTTCATCAGTTTGCCATAGATGCCATCAAAGCCGCCGTTACTCATGATCAGGATCACATCACCGCTTTTTGAGCGAGACTTAAGAGCCGCAACGATTTGTTCAGCACCATCAAAATCCTCAGCGGTAACTCCGGACTTCTTAAGATCATCTACTAACTCATGACTCGAGAAACGATCTGTTTCGCTGATCTTGGTTTGATCAAAAGCTTTGGCCAAAAGCACTTCGTGCGAGCCTTTGAAAGCTTCTACATAATCTTTTTGGAATACTTTACGACGTGATGTCGCGCTTCTTGGTTCAAAAACCGAGAACACTTTGCGACTTGGGTACTTCTTCTGAATCCCCTTCACCGTTTCACGCACCGCTGTTGGATGATGGGCGAAGTCTTCGATCACAAGAATGCCGTTAGGCTCGCCCAAGATCTCTTGACGGCGTTTAACGCCTTCAAAGGACTCTAGCGCGATTTGAATTCTATTTTCAGAGAATCCCAAGAGCTTCGACATCGCAACCACAGCAGTGGCGTTTAGGATGTTATACTCACCTGTAATTTGCATATTGTAGGGGCCTAGGATTTCACCTTTATGGTGAACTTCAAAACCAATGCCTTTTGGATCTTGGAAAAGAACTTTTGCTCTGAAATCGGAATCCGCTTTAAAACCATAAGTGAAAGAATTCTTCGCTTTGCAAAGTTTGCGAAGTTCCAACACGTTTGCGTCTTCTGCACACGCAAGCAAAGTTCCGTTTTCAGGAATCAAATGCATAAGTTTCGCAAAAGAGTCCTTCACGGCCTGCAGATCTTTATAAATATCCGCATGGTCAAACTCGACCGAAGTCAAAATCACATGCTTTGGGCGATAGTGAACAAACTTTGGAACTTTATCAAAGAAAGCTGTGTCGTACTCATCACCCTCGATGACGAACAAATTGCCTTCTGGATTTTTAAAACTTTGCGAGAAGTTTTTAGGAATACCACCGATCAGAAACCCTGGTTTTTTCCCTGCGTTCTCTGCAACCCAAGACATCATCGATGTCGTTGTGGTTTTCCCATGCGTTCCCGAGATCACAACACTTTCGCGATTTTCGATAATGAACTCGCCCATTGCTTTTGGCAAAGAGGTATAGGGAACTCCGAGCTTCACAAGCTCTTGCGCTTCTTCGTTGTTTGCAGAGATCACGTTTCCAACAATCACGTAGTCGGGCTTTGGATGAAGATTTTCAGCCTTATAACCCCTCATGATGCTGATACCAAGGCCCTCGAGCTGAGTCGACATTGGTGGGTAAGGGTTCAAGTCACTGCCCGTGATTTTAAAGCCGCGATCTTTTAAAAGACCCGCAAGACTTGCCATCGCGGTTCCGCAAATTCCCATAAGATGAATGTGACTACCTGGTTTTAGATTCATACTGCACTCTTTCTGAAGCCCTCGACGATCCAGTTGTGAATTTCAGGGCGAAGTTTTCCAAAAGACTTATTTTCTCTTCCATACATGACTCGATTTGAAAGCACGACCACACCGAAATCCGCTTTCGGGTCATACCACATCGAAGTTCCCGTGAAGCCCGTGTGACCAATCGATGACAGCGAGAAATGACTGCCACAGCTTGCGGCACCCGGAGTTGGCATCATGTATCCCAATGCCCAATCACCCATTCCTTGCGGGCGTGCGCGTGCTGCAAATAGCTTCGCAGTTTTTTGTTTCACAGAGTATCTGGCAATTCCCAAAAGCTGCGAACGGATATTCAGCAAAGCCCAAGAAACGTCATCGACGCTGCCAAAAAGACCAGCGTGAGTGGAAACTCCACCCAGCGTCCAGCAGTTCTCATCGTGAACTTCGCCTACGATCAATTTTTTACGCCAAGGACATTCTTCCGTTGGAGCATAAAGTGACGTTCTGTGCTTTGGTTGATTTTGATTATGGAACTCCATAGTCGTACCAGCATAGAACTTGTCTTTGATTCCGTCCCATACTGCTAGCAAATTATCTTTGTAGTATTCTTCTACCAAGAAGCCTAAAACCAAGAAACCCACGTCTGAATAAACGCTATTCGGAGTGTCTGAAACTTCAAGACCTGTGATGATCTCTTTTAATTTCTCTCGACGTTTTTCCAATGACGAATTCAAATCAATTTCTTTATAGAACGGGAACCACCACACAAGGCCCGACGAATGCGTCAGTAAATCCTGCACACGCACATTGCTGTGCGGGAACCACGGCAGCTGGTCTTTCACGTAAGTATCCAAGTTCCATTTACCTTGTTCAAATGCCACCATCATGGCTTGAACAGTAAAAATAACTTTCGTCAAACTAGCTAAATCATAATACGGGTATGTATCCCCAACACTCACATCACAGACCATGCGTCCGCCTTGATAGGCGCGTACAACAACCCCTGGAGTCGTATCCGTGATACGACTTTTAAGTTGTTCCATGAGTTTCTTTTCAAGAACCGAAAATTTCACGATTCTTCTCCTTCCGCTTCAATCCAAAGACAGCCTTTTTTACCACCAGTTAAAACCGCTTTCGTTAAGAATGGCACAGGTCTTTGGACAATCCCGTGCCCGGCTTCCATTCCGCTAAAAACCGGAATGTCTAATCGTTCAGCCCAAGATTTAAATACTTGAGGCCACAACACTCTACCGTCTGACTCTTGACCACCCAGGAATTCCCCGATGACCAGAGTTTTACATTTTTTATACAAACCCGCTTGCTGGAAATGCTCCAGAATGCGGTCGACACGGTAACCACGCTCGCCTAGATCTTCAATAAAAAGAATTTTGTTATCGGTATTCAGCTGATACGGAGTTCCGATTGTACTTTGCAAAACCACAAGGTTTCCGCCAACCACTGAAGACTTCACGCTCTTCAAGTTTTCAGCAGCCTTATTCATGGCTTTTAGCTTTTTAAACTCGACCCCTTTGGTTTTTCCAAAAAGAAGGTCCATTGTTTCTTTTTCAATTTTAGGCGGCACTTTGCCGCTGCCCATACGATCAAGCAGTGATGCATGCATCGTTGGCCAATTCCATCTTTGCTCGAAATACACATGCAAAGAGGTAATATCACTAATCCCTACAAGGAGTTTCTGTCTTGCAGGCTTTTTCACTTCATCTAGTAGTGGCAACAAACGGTTCGAACCGTAACCACCACGTAAGCACCAGATAATTTTTGAATCTTTCGCAGCGAGAGCCTCTCGCAGAAACCCAAAACGTTTTTCATCAGTATTTGAATGTAGGAAATGTTTTTGAATTAATTTTTTAGGAATACGTGGCTGCAGCCCCCACTTCAGTAAAAACTGACGGGAACCTTCAACTTCTTCCGGAGTCGAAGCAAAGCCAGGAGAAACCACATCAACAATGTCGCCCTTTTTGAGGTATTCCCACTTAGACACTACAATCCCCTCTTCATCACGGATTTAATGGATTTCTTGTGTTTCTTACCGCTAAAGATTTCATCAAGCTCTTTGGCTTTCAAAAACTTCGACACCTCAGGGTCTTTCGCGATTTTATCGCGAAGTTGCTCGCCCTTTTCAAGACTATGACTGAGTCTTTGCACATGAGCATAAGCCTCTTCACGACGAAGCCCCTTATCCACCAGTGCCAAAAGTACATGCGAACTAAAGAGTGTGCCTTGAGAGCTTTCAATATTATCAAGCATGCGTTTCTTATTCACTTCAAGACCGTCTAGCAAATTTGCCATACGAGAAACCGCATAGTCCGTCACGATAAACGCATCCGGGAAAATCACACGCTCTGCTGATGAGTGACTGATATCACGCTCGTGCCAGAGAGGAATATTCTCCATCGCTGTGAAAGCATAACCTTTCACTAAGCGAGCAAGACCTGTGATGTTTTCAGCACTGATTGGGTTTTTCTTATGAGGCATCGCTGAAGAACCTTTTTGCCCCTTACTGAAGCCTTCAGTAACTTCGCTCACTTCGCTGCGCTGAAGATGACGAAGCTCAATAGAAAGCCTTTCAAGACCACTCATCATCATGGCAAGGCCATGAATCATCTCGGCATGACGATCACGCGGGATTACCTGAGTCGCAATAGTTTCAGGAGTCAGTTTTAATTTTTTAGCAACTTTGGTTTCAACATCAACACCTTGGCTTGAGTATGTACCAACAGCGCCACTCAGCTTACAGATCATCATTTGCTTTAGAGCATCTTCAACGCGTTTACGGTTACGACGGAACTCAGCTAAGAAGCCAAGCATCTTAAAACCAAAAGTCGTAGGCTCTGCAAACATCCCGTGGGTACGGCCTGCACACAATGTGTCTTCGTGCTTCTTTGCAAGGCTAACGAGCGCTTTTTCTAAAGCGTCCATGGATTTTTCTAAGATCTCTCCGGCCTCGCGGACTTGAAGACTAAAGGCTGTGTCTAAGACATCAGAGCTTGTAAGACCAAAGTGAATAAACTTTCCATGAGGCCCTACGTTTTCAGCAACGTTAGAAACAAAGGCAATCACGTCATGCTTCGTTTGTTTTTCAATCTCGGCAATACGACGAACGCTGAAGCGTCCTTTTTCTGCAATGGCTTTAGCCGCTGCACGAGGAATGATCCCCATTTGCGCTTGGACTTGCGCTAGAGCAATTTCCACCTCTAACATTTTGCCAAAGCGATGATCCAAATCCCAAATCACTCCCATTTCAGGACGAGTATAACGCTCAATCACGATGTTCCTTTTCCTTTCGAGCCTGTAAGAGCTTCCACCATTTCATTAAGGACTCTCGAATCGATGCCTGGTTTTCAAACTGATCATCCCAAGAATAGTTTTTCCAGATCTCAGCACCATCCAAGAACACATTGTTGAAATCCATGTGACGACGACGTGATTCCAGACCCTCACGGTAAACCGGGAAAGAGGACGGACCAATTTGTGAATAGGTATAATAAAATTCTTGCGGGTAAGATTGGATCTCAGGCAGCGCCAGCGGCAAACGCTCACGCAAAATATCCATGATCTTCTCGCCACGAATGCGCAGATACTCTTTGTTGAATCTTTGCACTGTTGGAATACGGATCCAAACATCGAACTGGTCTTCTAGCGCCGTTCTTTGCAAGACCATCATATTCTGATGAGTCCACGGACTTGCCACCTGACCAATCAAGAGCAAGTGAATCGGTAACGAGTCTCTTTCTGGACACGCTGACATTTTCAAGCGATAGCGAACCCAGCACCACTCAGCTTCGAGTGAGCCCTCAGGAAACATGTGCTTCGCAATTTTCGGAGACACAAAGTAAGACTCTTCACTACTCAGCATCCACACGACTTGCTCAACGTGCATAAGACCCGAGCGCTGTTCACCGTGAACCTCGATACCAGAAATCGTTTTTTTATTTTTGAAAGACAGATCTAAGATTTCTGTTTTCTGGTGAACTTCGACGTTTTTCTGTTTCAACCACTCGTTTGACTTCTGCTGTCCCGCACGCGTGGCTTTTCGTACCAAGAACGGATTCATTAGCTTCAATGCTTTTCCAGAAAGACTCGCACGCGCACTTGGCACATACGTTGTTGCACCCAATTGGTGCGCAAGATGCAAAACCCAAGACTCCATGAAATTTTCAGAAGCCCATTTTTGCAGTGCCGGAAGATTTTTGTATCCAGCCTTACCGCTCAGCAAAGAGTTACCGACTTCTTTGTTCTGAGAAATTTTTTGTAAGCGGTGTTGAGTGAGAGAGCTTTTGAGTTCTACTGGACCATCTGAAAGCCAGACTGTGAAGCCTTGATCGACGGATTCAAAGTTGTCTTCTGAAAACACGCGTTCAGTTTGTGAGTCCGACATTTCTTCGGGTTTGAAAAATCCAAATGGACCTTCGACATCTTCAGGTGGCCAGACCCCTAATTTGGATGTCACATCGATCAGAACAACAGGGATGTTTTCCCGTTGAAGTTCAGCAGCTAGCCAAGAGCCCCGCCCATAGGCCGAGACGATAAGAACAGAGGTGTTTAGGTCCATAGAATGATTAGAAAATTCCTGATGTTCAAAGTCAAAGAATCTAGCGTCTTTTTTGTGAAAAAATATTGAGTAATTTTGTGGCAGTTTTTGCAGTTTGTGTTTGTCTCTAGTGCAAATACTAGCGAGAATAAAAAAGAGGCTCGTTTAGGAACTCACATATGATTAAAACTTTTCTCTCTGCCGCGCTTTTCTCTACCATAACGCTCTTGTTTAGCTCTTTTGTGACGATTTCGGAGGCCAAACCAGCCGCTTCGACACTCTCCAGCACGCACAACTTCTTCGAGTTCTCTGCGAATGACATCCGGGGCAAAAAGGTCCATTTCTCTCAGTACCGCGGCAAAGTGGTTTTAGTTGTGAATACGGCGTCCGAGTGCGGCTATACTCCGCAACTGAAAGACCTGGAAGCTTTGTACAAAAAATACTCTGCGAAGGGCTTTACGGTTTTAGCCTTCCCGTCTAACGACTTCAAGCAAGAGAAAGCCACAAACGACGAAGTCTTGAGTGTTGCCCAAAAAGAATACGGCGTGACCTTCCCGATTTTTGATAAAGGTGCTGTGACCGGCAAAGAAAAACAGCCCGTTTACAAGTTCATGATCGAGCAAAAACCAGGCATGATCTTCAAAGACGTCCGCTGGAATTTTGAAAAATTCCTTATCAATCGCCAGGGACAAGTCGTCGATCGTTGGAGCTCTATGACCTCTCCATCATCGAAGTCCGTCATAGAGAAGATTGAAAAAGCCCTGAATGACCCTATTTGAGATTTTTAGCGTCTCAAAGTGAGACCTTCCTTCAGTTTTCCCTGATTTTTCGCGATACTTATATCAGGGGGATACCGTGAAAATTCTATTGATCGCGTTGATGACTATTTGCTCATTAGCGGCTCCTGCTTTTGCTCAAAACTATTTGAGCAACAATACCACCGACCACAAATCTTATCTGATCGCACAGACCGATCCAGATGAGGCTTACGATCCATTTAGTGATTACAGTGAGTTCGACGAAGCATCGGATGAAGAGGCTGATATCAACTTCTTCAGAAACGGTCGCTTCTTTACGGTGGGTCTAGCTGCCGGTATGCGCGGCTTCACTGGCAATATGGGAAAAGCCTATCAGTCGGCGCCTACTTTCGGACTTTACTTAAGCTACTTCTTTGACTTGCGTTTAGCTCTGTCGATGGGCTTTATGACCGGCGACAACGGCGCACAGCTAGAGACCGTAACGACCACTTACCCAGGCAATGTCTCTTTCACGAGCTTTAATTTCGACCTCAAGTATTACTTTAACACCCAAAACGTGACCCGCGGCTTAGCGGACCTAAACCCATACCTTATCGGCGGTATTGCGCAATATTACCGCACATACACTTTCGAGGGTCTAGAGGGTTACGGCCGAGACTCAACAATGGGCATCGAATTAGGCGTGGGTCTTGAAGTCCCACTGATGCGTAAGAAAGCGTATTTGGGCGTTCAAGCTATGTATCACTACGTAAGCTTCAAAGACGAAAATGGCAAGTTCCTGAATGATGGAACAAGCTCGACACCAATGAAGTACTCAGTATCAGGCGACATCGTAGATGCTCTTTTGATCTTGGGTATGAATTTCTAGGATTTAAATTACAAGATTTGTTTCTTCAAACGAAGCCCCCAAGGAGGCTTCGTTTTTTTATTATCGCATAGATTTTTTTAGCAGCCTACTTCTTAACTTAAGAAATTTTCTTTCAAAAAAGATGCGAATCCTTTCCCGCTTCGCATCTTTTCACTTCTACTAACGACATAGCTTTTATGTTAAGGCTCAAGATTCCAGAAAGTCTTGAAGGAATTTTAATATTAGATTCTTCTGATAGTCCTCATAGGACTTATCTCGTGAGCGAATATCTACGTCATCCGCAAAGTGTCCTATTTCATGAATTAAACATTCCTCATCAGCGCTCAATCTCGCCCCTTTAGGCCACTGACCAAGAACGTCCTTGGCAGATAGATCTCCACGTAGCATAGCCTCAATCATAGTCTTAATTTGTTTTTTTCGATCAATTACTGATTCCATCAATCAAAAATACTCGCTCAATATACATTTCCGTTTTTTTTCATAACTATTTATTACCGGTAATAACATCGTTAATATTAATTCCCGTTGGCTCTCCAGGCCCTTTTCCATCTTTAGGTTTAACACAAACTTCGCCTCTAGGAGATTGACCAACGGACATCGAACATCACCAACTTCTTTTCATTACCATATTTGCCAGGCTCAAAAGAGACATCGATACGATTGACGAAACAGCAACTAGAAATAGCGTCTCTCTTTTTAAGATCTCAAATAGTTGAGACGAATGCCCCAACCCCTCACAATACTGAAGAGTATCATTAAATGCGCCTCCCGCTTCAATGCAAGTCACGGATGGCTCTGTAAGTATGAAGTTACAAATGGCAATACTAAGCCCTAGGATCAGAAGTTTTAAAAATACCTCAACAATTCTCTTCATAGTTTACCTATTCACTATCTTAGATATAACCAACACTCGATTTACACAGTCAAGATATGCGACTATACCCAGACCAGAACGAACATTGGCGTAAAATACACACTCAAAATAGGTGCGGTGGAAAGGCCACAGTCATCTCATTTTGTTGTTTTCCAAAAGTCACACCCAGTTCTTTTATGAGAACTTCCGAATGAAAAACTATCGCAGATCACAATCCCCGATAAAATAGAAATATGGAGGTAGATATGAAAGGATTTGTGCTTACATCCATATTACTGCTAACGAGCGTTCTCATTTCTTGCTCGACAACGACATCAGATAATGTCGATACCGATGGGATCTACGCCGTTTTGACCATCCAGGAAGATGGAGCAAATACCCGCGCCGATGCTACCTTTTATGTCGGCGGCATGACCGGAACCGTCTTGCAATTGACAGCCGGTGATAGCGTTACTTGTAACGGCAATGCAATGACTGAAAACCAAGACCTTTTTGGTAAGTACTATTACTATGGCAATTGCGGGACCCTCACCGCTGGTGCCACTTATACTTTTACATTTACCAGAAATGGCGACGACGGGCCCGAGTCCTATAGTTCGAGTGTCGTCATGCCTGCTGCAATCACGATCTCTTCACCAAACGATGGCGCGACCTTTACCAGAGGACAAACCATCCCCGTCACTTGGAATGCCGGCAGCGATACGGTTGAGGTCTCGATTAGCGGCAGCGGAACGAGTGCGTCGGGCTCAGGCTCGACCACTTATAGTCGCTCGCATGGGTCTTTGGACGATGATGGCGCTTACACGATCTTAGCGACAGACACAGATCCCGACGACACCATCACCGGAGTCATCGCGAACGCCGCGATCTCGGTTACACGCTCTCGCAGCGGTACGATGGCCTCGGGACTTGATGGCCAAATCAGCGCCAGACGTGCTGATGCGGTTTCTAACTTAACTTTGAACCCATAATCGGAGAATCACTAACCAAACAACGTGTTCGATTAGTCTAATAACTCTAAAGGGATATTAATCCCGCGATGAAGATTCTGAAAGGCTCTTATAACTGGTATTTCCACTCTGAGCTTGATACTGTGAAATAGAATCTTCTGTTCTGAAAGGACAACTATGGATCTTTTTAGTTATCAATTCGAAAATCAAGAAGACAGGGAACTTGCATTTCTTAACATCGCTAAGTGGTACGGAGACTCGTTTATCGAGAGAGTCGAAACCCTTGAGCTGACCATCCGCCCACCTGCAGACCTGCAAGTCGCAACCCAAGAGATTGCCGAAAAGCATCTGGGTAGATTGAAATAGCATTTAATAAAGTCTAACGAGGGGCTATTTTAAGAATAGCCCTAGAATCTGCAGAAGCATCCCAAAGATGATAAAGCCCGGAGCGTACCAGCGAAGGGCCCACTTCCAGTGCGGATACATCGAGTGACTCACGAAGCGGTCGTGCGCGATAAACTGACTTGCCTTCTCTTTCTCAGACATACCCCAGTTAATACTTATAACTAGACCCAAAGCCGCTACTGGAAGAATCCAGTTAATCAGGATCGAGTCCATAAGCTCCATCAAACCTTTGCCATCGATTTGCACGTTTCTAAATACTGAGCTTGAAAACGCAGGAATGGTCGCAAGTGCCAACGCCACAGCGCCCGCCACCCACGAAGCCCGAGTACGCACAAGACGCTTCTTTTGGCTATCAACCAGGTTAGAAACGATGGTCTCCATAAGACCGATACTGGCATTTAAAGCCGCCATATAAAGACAGCTAAAGAACAACAAACCAAACAGCAAACCACCACGGAATTCCATCAAGAATCTTGGCAAGGTCTCAAACAAAAGAGCTGGATCGGTCAACGGTACATTCGACGCTTGGAATGCGATCGGGAACACTAACATTACCGCAACCAAAGAAATCAAAGTATCTACCAACGTCACGCGAAAGCCCGCAGTTGGAACGTGGTCTTCGTCACGCATATAACTTCCGAAGGTCACCAAAGTTCCAAACCCTACCGAGAGCGTAAAGAAAATATGCCCAATCGCATGGATCAAAGAGGAATAAGTCAGCTTTGAAAAGTCAGGATAAAACAAGAACCGCAATACTTCAGTCTCTGACGGCAAAGACGCCGAACGGAATAAAAGCAACAATACCAGGGCTGCAAAAAGCGGCATCATATAGCTGATCCACTTTTCAAGACCTTCTTGCACGCCTTTACCCACAACAACGATCGTTAGCAAAACGTGCACACTCGCTAAAGCCCACTGAAGAGAACCGTTCTTCATCAATAAAGCTAAAGAGGCTGAAGCATGATGAGTGTCACCTGGGAACATAATTTCAATGATGAAGCGACTTAAGAAGTGCAATACCCAGCCGCTGATCACGGCGTAATACGAAAACACCACAAGGCTTAATAAAACTGAAAAGCGCCCTGCCCACACAAAAGCTTTTATACCAGAGTCTTTTGTGAGTTTCTGAGTCGCCATCAATACCGACTGCCGAGTGGACTTACCAAGGCTCAGTTCCGCAATCAAAAGCGGTAAACCCACAGTCAGTGCCATGAAAACATAAAGCAAAACAAAGGCCCCGCCTCCGTTTTCACCCACGACATAAGGGAAACGCCAAAGATTACCCAGACCACAGGCAGAACCGATGGCCAAAAGGTAAAATCCAAAGCGTGTTCTCCACGAGCCGCGTTTTGCTACCATGCTACTCTCTGCCACTTCCGCTACGGCTCTTCATACAGAAGATACGTATAGGAATACCGACTAAGTCGAACTCTTGTTTGATGTTCTTAATCAAGAAACGACGATATGCTGTTGTCACACCATCTGGATGATTCGCAAACGCAATGAAAGCTGGCGGCTTTTGATAAGTCTGAGTCAAGTAATAGAACTTCACGTTGTTATTACCATAAACCGGAGCCGGAGCTTTACGAATTACTTGGAAGAAGAAATCATTCAACGCCGCGGTTGGAATTTTCTGAGTTAGCTTATCACCTACGCGCTCGACCATGTCGTACAAATCACCAAGACCATGACCGGTCTTAGCGCTTGTGAAGACAACAGGAACGTCATCAAAAAAGTGGAACGTACGCGCAACTTGTTCACGGAAGGTCTTACGATATTCAGGAACATCTTGTTGACCAAGATCTGATTTATTCGCAACCAAGATCACACCACGGTGATCTTCAAGAATCGCTTGCATGATCTTCGCATCCTGCTCTGTGGGCCCGATGGTGCCATCAACAACTAGCAAAACTAAATCCGCACGACGAATAGCCTCTTTAGACTTAAATGCAGAGATAATCTCTAGATCCTCTTCACGACGAGAAGATCTGCGAAGACCCGCAGTATCGACCAACATGAACTTTTTGTTTTTCACATAAAACGGAGTTTCCACGGAATCAATGGTCGTTCCCGCAACGTCAGAAACGAGCATACGGTTTGAACCCAAGATCGCGTTACTTAAAGAACTCTTACCCACGTTCGGTTTACCAACGATCGTCAGTCTTAAACCTTCAGTGATGACGTCTGAACGCTCTGGAATTTGTTTTGTTATCCATTCCAAAATATCAGACAGACCACGACGCTGCTCGAAAGACGCAGAAACGATGTCGACACCGAACTCGTAAAAGTCCGATTTAGCCATTTCTTCTTCTGCAACCTTATCGACCTTGTTGATGACCAACAAGAATGGCTTACCTGCTTGCTTAGCAAATTTGATAATATCGCGATCTTCCGGCAAAAGGCCTGCACGGCCATCCATCACAGCAATAATGAAATCCACGCTGTGCAAGAATTCTGAAACCTGCTCGCGAATTAGTTTTGAAAACAAATCGCCGGCTTCAGTAATACCGCCAGTATCGATAAGATCGAATTGTTTTCCCCAAACCTCTACCGGTTCAATGATAATATCACGAGTCACACCCGCCTGGTCTTTTACGACGGCTTTACGAGTTTCAGTGATGATATTGAACAAAGTGGATTTACCGACATTGGGTCTACCAATAATCGCCACCTTGGGAACACCCATCATAGAGCCTGCTACTTCATCACTCTTCATTGTTTCTGACATATCCCAGCTCCTGCATGATGCGCTTATTATTGAACCAGTCTTCTTTAAAGTTCACTTTAAGGTCTAAGAAGACTTTCTCACCTAAAAGGCTTTCGATTTCTTTACGAGCATTCATGCCGATGTTTTTAATATTCTCAGCACCTTTACCAATCACAATCGCCTTGTGATTTTCTTTCGCAACCAAGATCTCAGCATAGATCTTAGGGCAAGGCTTTGCTTCTTCGTCGTACTTCAGGATTCTTACAGCGATTGTAAAAGGGATTTCCTGATGAACGAATTCAAAACACTTTTCACGCACGATCTCAGCAACCAAGTCACGAGTCTGGTGCGGAGTAAATAGCTCCACGTCATAAAGTGGCGCTGGACTGTCCGGCAATAGGGTCAAGAATTCAATCAACAAAGCTTCGCGATTTTCAGGATCTGCATCCATGTCTTTCGCAGTTACTTGGAAAGCTTTACCGCCAGCCTCTTCGATCATTTTCTTAAGGATCATGATACGGTGTTGTTTTTCCTGAATATCAGACTTGGTGATAACACCCGCCCAAGGTTTACCGCTGCCAGAAACCATTTTAATGATTTTCTCGGCGTCATCAGCGTTCTTTTCGTCAACACTTACGATTGCCAAAACTGCGTCTGAAGAATTAATTACGTCCTGTGCTTCCTGAGCAAGGAAACTATTAAGACCTTTATCCGCCTTAATCACGCCCGGAGCATCGACAAATACGATTTGTCCTTCGTCTGTACTCCAAACACCCATCACACGACGACGTGTTGTTTGAGGCTTCTCTGTCACGATAGAAACTTTTTCGCGAACTAGATAGTTCATGAGGGTGCTCTTTCCCGCATTTGGCTGACCAATCAACCCTAAAAATCCCGCTTTATAACTCATGAACTCTTCTCCTTCGGTAACAATTCTAATGCTTTTTGTGCCGCTGCTTGCTCTGCGGCTTTCTTACTTTTTCCGGTGCCTGTTGCAAGATTCACTTCTTTCACTCTCACGCACACCGTAAATACTCTTGCGTGGGGAGGTCCCTCTTCACTAATAATCTCGTACACCGGAGTCTCTTTTGTATCTCGCTGCATGACCTCTTGCAGACGAGTCTTATAATCTCTTTCAAAATCCTGAGCAGGGTCTAGACCCTCTATCAGTTTCGTAAATTCGCGACGGACAAACTCACGAACCACGTCAAAGCCCCCGTCTAGGAAGATTGCCCCTAAAAGCGCTTCATAGGCAGAGCCCAACAAACGTGGCTTTTGCGCCCCACCCGTCGTGGCTTCGCCCTTTCCTAGCTGCAAGAATTTAGAAAGCTCTAATTCTGAAGCAAGCTTTGAAAGGACTTCTTCGTTCACAAGACTTGCGCGCTTTTTGGAAAGGCTGCCCTCCCCGTCTGCCGGGAAAAGTTCCATCAAATATTCGCCTAAAACCAAATCCAAAACTGCATCACCCAAAAATTCGAGCTTTTCATTGTGCTCAAGCTTGCCGCGAAGTTCGTGGGCAAAGCTTTTATGAGTCATTGCGCGCGCAATAAGACTTTCATTCTTAAACTTAATCTGTAATTTCGTTTCTAATTCGGTCACGTCAGGATCTCCCCGATCAAATGACCTTCCATGCGGTTTTTATTAGAGTGGTCGTACTTCAAAATCTTTACGTCCACTTCTTGCCCCGTCCAGTGAGAGATAAACTCTTCCGCACCGATAATTTCCACCGGCCAGTAGTCACGACTTAATGAGTGACCACCTTTTGCCGCGTTTTTCAGAACCAAGACCTTCTTATTGTCGCCTACCTGAGCTTTAGCCAAAGTCTCATAGCGATGGATGCTAAGCTCACGCAAACGTGCCGCACGTCTTTGGCGCTCTTGCAATGGTACTGTTTCTGGATAAGTCACAGCACGAGTGCCTTGACGTTCGCTATAAGGGAATACGTGAATCTTCGTCCAAGGAAGATCCGCCAACGTCAGATAAGTATCTTCAAATTGTTCATGAGTTTCTGTTGGGAAGCCCACGATCACGTCCATACCCACAAACGCGTTCTTCACACGCTTCTGGATTTGGTTCAGAGCATGCATCACATCGTTTTGAGTATATTTGCGCTTCATCTTATCAAGCACATCCGTATTCGCACTTTGAATGCTCATATGGAAGTGAGGACACATTTTAGAATCTTGATAGATATCCAAAAGACGTTCGCTAAGCTCCACAGGTTCCAACGAGGATAATCTAAAGCGAGGCATCTTGGTTTTTGCAACCAAGTGCTCTAACAGATCTTCCATCACCATCTTCTGGCCACGGATCTCATCTTCGTAATCACCAATATGAACACCTGTAAGAACAACCTCACGAATGCCTTCGGCATAAAGATCATTTACACGACCTACAAGGTCCGCGATGGGGATACTGCGCGACTTACCACGAGCATAAGGAATAATGCAGTAAGTGCAGAAGCTGTTACAGCCATCTTGAATCTTTAAGAAAGTTCTAGTGTGGGACTTCTCGATCCCGCCACCCATCTCAAGATCTTCTTTTTTGAAGATGTTAGACTTAAATACTTTTTCTGTAAGCTCACCCTTAAAATGTTTATTGAGAAGCTCGGGCAACTGACCTTTGTGCGAGTTCGCTACAACTAGATCAGCTCCAGGAAGATTCTCAAAAGCACCGGTATCCACTTGTGCTGCACAACCAGTTACAACCACTGTGCAAAACGGATCGCGTACTTTTAGACGACGAATATATCTGACGGCTTCTTTAGTCGCTTCCGCCGTGACTGCGCACGTGTTGAGCACGTGAATACGCGGGTCACCGTTTTGATAGGTAAAGCCGTTGTTTTGCAGATTCTTCTGCAAAAGGCCTGTGTCGTAAGTATTGACCTTACAACCGAAAGTATGGACCTGGAATTTCATAGAGTTATCTACAGTGTGATCCATCCGCCTCCCACTAATTCTTTGTCACGATAAAACACAGCCGCTTGGCCCGGAGTCACAGCCCGTTGCGGTTGTTCAAATTTCACATTAAAGCCTTCATCCGTTTTGTAAACGCGTGCAGGATAGCCTTTTGTAGAATAACGGATCTTCACATTCATGAGCTCTCCGTCTTTCACATCAGACAATAGTTTCGGCTCAATCACGCGCACTTCTTCCGAGAACAAGTATTGTTCATCACCGATCCACACCGTGTTGGTATCAGCATCGATTTTAAGAACAAACATTTTCTCGTGATGATCAAGACCTAAGCCCTTACTTTGACCAATGGTGAAAGTATGAATGCCTTGATGACGACCCATTACTTCCCCATTTGGGTAACGCTTTAGAAGTCCTTTTTTTGTATCAAGGATGCTTTTGTCGACTTGGCTTGCGATAAAGTTATCGTAACCTTGATTACCGACAAAACAGATTCCCACAGAGTCTTTTTTACGAGCGTTCAATAAACCCACTTTTTCAGCATACGCACGCACTTCAGGCTTTTTCATGTGCCCGATTGGGAAAAGAAGCTTTGGCACGATTTCTGGATCAATGGTGAACAAGAAGTACGTTTGATCTTTCCAGTCATCAGTACTGGTTTCGATATGAGCACGGCCTTCAACATCTTTGACGATCTGAGCATAGTGACCTGTCGCTAAGTAATCACACTCAAGTTCTTTCATTTTTCGAACCAAGTGATCAAACTTAAGGTAAGTATTGCAGTTCACACAAGGAAGCGGAGTTTGTCCGTCCAAGTATGCTTTTAAGAAAGGATCAATAACCGCAGCACGGAATTTTGCTTCGCAGTTTAAAACATAAAATGGAATACCAAGACGATCCGCTACATCACGGGCATCGTCCACATCTATACTAGAACAGCAGGTCCCGTTGCCTTCTTCGATATCACAAGATGTGTAATCCCACACCTGCATCGTCGCACCGACAACTTCATAACCTTGTTCTTTCAAAAGAGCGGCAGCAACAGAACTATCCACACCACCACTCATTGCAACTAAAACGCGTCCTTTAGACATGACGGTTCACCTCTGACTCGGCCTCAATAGCGCGAAGTCTATCAACTACAGCTTTCAACGTATCAACAAAGGCATCTACTTGCTCAAGAGTATTCGACCAGCCAAGACTGACACGCAGACTGTTCTGCGCTTCTTGACGGCTAAGTCCCATCGCAAGCAATACAGGACTTGGTTCCGGATTTCCGCTACTGCATGCAGCACCAGTGCTGACCGCATAGCCTTTGATATCCATACTCATCAACATGGTCTCGCCATCCACACCCTTAATCACAAGGCTCGACGTGTTTGGCAGACGCGGACTTTCACCCGCAGTCAGTGTCGCATCAGTGATTTCAGAAAGAATGCGCGCTTCCATGTGGTCACGAAGTTTCTCAAGCTCAGCACCATGCCCAGCAACTTCAGGTAACTTCTCGGCCATAACACCAAGGCATGCGATTCCAAAAACATTCTCGGTTCCGCCACGACGATGACGTTCTTGGCCGCCACCGTGAATCAGCGATGTGAAGTTTGAATTTTTCTTAGTAAAGAAAAATCCTGAGCCCTTCACGGAATAAAACTTGTGTCCAGAGAACGATGCGAAATCAACACCGAGTTCGTTCAGGTTCACAGAAATCTTCCCAAATGCTTGAACTGAGTCTGTGTGAAACAAAGCACCTTTTTCGTGCGCGATCTTTGCCATCTCTTGAATTGGGAAGATCGTTCCCGTTTCATTATTGGCATACATCACAGAAACTAGAGCTGTTTCTTCAGTTACATGTTTACGGTAGAACTTAAGATCGATCTCGCCTTTGCGGCTAACAGGGATGAAGTCCACGCGTGCGCCCAATGACTGCAAGTGAGTCATGGTCTTAATCACGCTAGGATGCTCGACCTCAGAACACATATAGTGAGTTCTGCGCGCTAGTTCTGGTTTTAAAAATTTCGTACTTTGATAATAATCGAAAACACCTTTGATGATGGTGTTATTAGATTCAGAGCCTCCGGAAGTAAAAACAATTTCCAAAGGACTGCAGTGAAGATGTTTTGCTAAAGTATTGCGTGTATCACGCAAAATATTTTTCGGCTGACGACCGCCCCAATGAATGGAACTTGGGTTTCCCCAAGCTCGCAAAAATTCTGGAGCCGCATTGATCACGTCTTCGCTCACTGGTGTTGTGGCGTTGTGATCAAAGTAATTGGCCTTGAGAGAATAGTAGTTGCCGATATCGTTCATAGAGTGGCGCACATTACCACAACCTTAAATTCTTGAAAACATTTAAGATCTTAATAGTTTAGAGCCCGTTTTTTAGGCCCTTTTGCATCGGCTTAATGGGGCTTTACGAGCTTTTGTAGATCTGTAAGGGGTAAAAAATACAGAAGGCCCCTCATATTCTCCCGTCAGGAGTTTATTTAGGGCCTGGTTAAGGCGGCATATCAGGTTTTTCGCCCTTATTTAGAGTGGATTTGGATGCCCATCTAAACGAAGCTGGAACATGAAATAGCTTGGAGTACAGTTGCCGTTTCCGCCGTAAGTTTTTGCGCAGATGTAGTCATTTCGGCATGAGTAATCATCATTGCAAAGACCACGACCCGACTTCACAGAGTCATCTAAACATTGTTCAAATGGCTTTCCAGTACCAACACAGTTTGTGAAATTCGCACCGGCCACATGTGCACAAACTTCTAGCGGATTCAAACCACTGCAATTAGTTCCGCACATTCCAGACGGAAATCCGCCTTTCACTTCAGAACAACGATAGTGCTTTTTACCATCACCACACGCTAGTTGTTTGGTGTTCATCAAAGCATCTTTATTGTTCGCAGCCTGAGAAACATCACCCACAACACACGGAGCACCTGCTGTCAGTTTCTTTGGCAAACATCTGCCAAGCTCTGTCGGTGCTGAAGGACGATCTGTCTGCACACACTGGAATCCCTCCTCACACTGCCAACGAGCGAACGCCACACTTCCCGATAGTCCGCAGAAGTGATTCATGCCTGATTTTTCTTTTTCAGGTGGTGCAAACGAGAAGTCTCTGCCTGGGTCTGGAACCAGGTTTTTCTGAACACGCTCTAAGTACGTTTGGCGACGTTTTAGTTCCAACTGAAAATGTCCAGAACCCGGGAAGATCAAAGAGTTAAACGCGTGAGTTTCTTCTCGATCGACACCGACAAAGTGGAAACCCGCCGTTGCTCGCCCCTGATGACAACCAACGCAAGAAAGGTCATTCAAACGAATAATTGCAGCCTCGGGACTTCTTACGAAACGGCGATTTGCATTGAAGTATCCTGGGACAAAATCCTCTGCCGTTAAGAGCTGAGTGAAAAGACGATTGTCTTGACGGCTAAGTCCCATCGGAGAGAACGAATACGCTCGTGTTGCCAAGAACTCTTCGGGCATAATCCAAATCCCCTGCTCGATACGGCCAAGGATCTTTGGGTCTTTCATCAAGGCTTTCAGTTTTGCATGAAGCTCTGGAGTCTCAAGAATGCGTTTGACGTCTGGCGTGTTTTCTAAAGGTGCCGGCTTTAGAACTCCATCGATGGGTTTAAATACTCTTAAGAGATAACTACCATGTCCGCCTAATTCTGGGCGCATTGTTGATGGAATACGGAAGGCCTGAAGATTGACCTCTAAAGAATGAAGCAGATTTGGACGAGTGAACTGAGACGCAAGCGGCCCCTGCTCTGAAATCATCCAGTCTACCAGCTCATCAGCATTAGACACCTGAGGATATGTCCAATGAGTGACCATGCGTTTACACAGATTCCACTCGCTGATCGGTTTTGATTTTCCAGGGATTTGGTATTTTACCAAAACTGTCAGCGGAAGTCGGGATTGAATTCCTTTTTTGCCTTGATCATAACCCAAGCGATAGACAAAACGAAGCTCACCACAAGAATTTGGAATCATCGAAACGCGATCTAAGCGATTCATGATCCCGATCAATTGATAACTTGCCATCTTTGAGCGGAACCAGTTTTGATCAAAGATACGATTTGAGTAGCGGATCCCAACACCGACACTCTTTGCTCCACGCTTGGTTTGCTCTTCCTTCATAAGATCATTTAAGTCGGTGTTTAAAACTTCCACCATCGAAGCATATTCCTTTGATCGATCTAACAGATCTCCAGCTGTGATATCAGGAATGTAACCGACCTCAAGATGAGAGGGGAAATTTATACCTTTTCGCTCGATCAGTTGAAGAATCGTAGGATCTGTAATGACAGAAAAAACTTTTCCAGCTTCGTAGCCCTTTGGCAGCGCTGGCGCTTGCGCGACCGTTCTTCGATGAAATGATTTCGGGTTTCCTAAAAGTTTTAAGTAGTCGTCATAAGCAACATCATCTGACTCTGGATAAACAACGACTTCAGAAACCTGAGGAGTCTCGGAGGATTTATCTTTTGAAGAGGTGCAGGCAGTAAAAATAAGAACGATAGAAGACAAAAATAAAGAGACAGATTTGAAAGACTTCACTTTTGCATATCCTTGGAAATGGATGTTCTTGTTCTATCATAACCATCAAACAGGCCTCGACCTAGTCCAGTTACATAATCCCATTCAATATCCGGTGCCCTCTAGGCAACAGTACCTTGTCCCAATTCGAGAACTTTGGGAGCAAGAAGTTTCAGAAACCCACCATCTTTTCGACACTTCCCCCGAAAGAGGTAAAACTAGACCTCTCGCTTTCTAGCTTTTTGAGGCAAAGCCATAAGGAATTTCACCACTTAGGCCGATAAATCAAATGATGACTAAAGTGAATTGGCAGGAAAAATTTAAGGCATCCATCAAAAATGCAGAGAATCTTCACTCGAAAGATTCTAGCAACATTTCTCTTTTGCTGTTTTGTTTACGATCAAAAATGGTTCCTGTTAAAGAGTACTTAGATTGGGCGAAGGAAAGTTATCAACTTCCTGTCTTATCTGAAAAGTACTTCCAAATCCATCAGCCTAAAAAAGAGTTCTTTAAAGTTTGGCAGAAGATCTATAACTGGTCTGTCGAGTGCATGCCGATTGCTGAATGGGATGGCGCTTTGATTATCGCCTGCTTGGAAGTTCCGGCAAATTATCAAAATACCAATCCAACAATCTTTGTCCTGACTTCTCCGGAAGTTTTAGAAAAGACTTGGGCGATTTATCAAAAATCTGAAAAAGCACAAGTGGCTAACGTGAATGGCTCTGATTTTGCCGACATGTCTTCACTTGCAGCGAGCGTTGCCTCTGACGAAGTAAAAAGCGATAACTTCTTTGGCGCAGACGGCGAACTTGTATTACAAGACAGCGGTTCTGAAGAGTCTGAAGAAGGCTCTGAGGAAATCTCAGAAGAGTCTTCAAGCGAAGAAGATAGCGCGCCTCTTGATTTATCGGGTGAAGAAGATGCCGGAGGTTCTCCGGATGGTCTTTTCCTGGGCGATAGCAATTCCCCGTCTCCGCTTGCTGGTCTTGCAAAAGTATCTCTCGCACCGCAATCAGAAGATGTTGCAATTGTCGTGGAAGATTCTGGTGAAATAGTACTTCCACCAGCTCCTGAAGAAGTTCCGGTTGCGGCAGCTCCAGCGGCTGCACCTAGAAAAGGACCTCGCACTTCTGCGCCTATTCTGAATATGGAACTTGAAGGTCTTGGCGATAAAACTAAGATCGATGACCTTGAAGAGATCGAAGATCACGAAGTTCCAATGCAGAACAAAAAAACGATTTCACCATTGGGACAAGCCCCTGCTGGAGACTTTCCTCAAGCTCCTATAAAGCCTACGACATCTCCTGCCGGAGCTGCCGCCTACTTGCTTGAGAAGCTTCGCAAACAGGGTCAAGGCACCTTCGATAAAGAAACGATCGCAAGTTTCCAACGCCTTAGAACTTTCTTTAAAAAGTCGATGCTTCTTGCTATTGGCGATAAAGACCGCGTGATTAAACCTATCGTTTGGGATGAAAACTTTGAAGGCCTTACTCCACAGACGGCCGAGTTTAATCTTAAAACTCCAAGTATTTTTAAAATTGTAACTGGCACACAAAAACCTTATCACGGTTTTGTGACAGTAAATGATTTGAATGAGTCGTTCTTTGAGTCCTGGAATCACGGACAAATCCCCGACCACGTCACACTTGTTCCGTTAATGGATGGTGATTTAGTAGTGGGCATGCTTATGGGATTCGGAGAAAAATCCAGTTACAATAAAAACGTTCTGCAATTTACTGAAGGTGTTGCTAAGGATCTCTCACAAAGAATCCTAAAATCTTCAGCCCCTAAAGCTGCAGCTTAAGATTGCCAAATAGACAGATTTCGCTCGTTGGTGGCCGCAAGCTTCTCGATTTGTATTTTTATTTTAAACCAATTGAGCGGCAACAAATCCTGATTAAGCCTGTCAGACCATTCGATCACAACAAGGCCTTTTTTAGCGCCAAACAAATCCCAAAAACCGGTGCTTTCTAAATCGTCTTCACTTTCAAGACGATAAAGGTCCACATGGTCCATACTCACGCTGTCGCTAGCGTAATGATGATGAATTGCAAAGGACGGAGATGCTGTTTCGTCAATCCCCAGACTGCGGGTGAGAGCCTTCACAAGCTCGGTTTTACCCGCACCCACTGGCCCTTCCAGCAACAAGATCGTGCGATCTTTAAAGAGCTTGCGCAGCTCTAGAACGATGGGCTCAAGCTCTTTTGGCGAAGTCGTTTTAAACTGCTTATAAAGCTTAAACCCAGTCACAGAATTATGAACCTTTTAGGACTTTCTTCATTTTACGAACAGATGCTTCAAGACCATCTTCAAGTGCATAACAAACCAATGAGTGGCCGATATTTACTTCTTGAAGATATGGAAGCTTACGAATGAGTTTTGCGTGATGATAATCCAAACCATGGCCTGCATGTACACGAAGTCCCGAAGCATGCGCCAAGTGCGCGGCATTTACCAAGCGTTGCCACTCTTTTTCTTTTTTAGCACCTTTTAAGAGCACCCAGTGACCCGTATGGAATTCAACAGCGTCTGCACCGATTTTGTAGCTGGCTTCAACTTGCTCTAAGGAAGGCTCGATAAACATCGAGATCTCAATCCCACGCATTTGCATCTTTTCAACCATTGGCTTCATTTTACGGAAGCCTTTAGCGACATTGAGGCCACCTTCAGTTGTAAGCTCGGCGCGCTTCTCAGGAACCAAGCAAACCCATTCAGGCTTGTATTTGCGGGCAAGACGAACCATATCGTCAGTTGCTGCCATCTCAAGATTCAAATCCACAGGACATTTTTTAGAGAGCAAAACCAAGTCATGCAATTGAATGTGACGACGGTCTTCACGCAAGTGAATCGTGATTTGTTCAGCGCCACCTTTAACAGATTTTCTAACCATATCAAGAACGCTAGGATAAGGCGTAGTGCCGCCTCTCACTTGACGAAGAGTCGCCACGTGATCAACGTTCACGCCCAAACGGATGTGATTTTTCATTAACTAAGTTCCTTTTCCAAGAAGGCTGCGATTTTCTCAGCGTATTCGTTGATTTTTACTTTATTCGGACCTTCTACCAAAATTCTTAGAAGTGGCTCGGTTCCAGAATATCTAACGAATAAGCGACCATCGCCATTGAGTTTCTTTTCGATGTCTTGAATAAGCTCTGCATAGCCTTTGATTTCAGAAAGCTCCGTGCGTTTTTTCACTCGGCAATTGATCAAAACCTGAGGCACATCTTCAAAAACATGATTCAGATCACTGGCTTTTTTTCCAGTTTGCTTCATCACGCCCAAGACACTGAGAGCCGCAACACAGCCATCACCCGTCGTAGATTGATCTAGGAAGATGATGTGACCAGATTGCTCGCCACCCAAATTGTAACCGTTTTTACGCATTTCTTCGACGACGTACTTATCGCCAACGCCAACTTTTACAAACTTAATTCCGTGCTCGTTCATTTTCTTTTCAAGCCCGAAGTTACTCATTTGAGTTGCAACTAAAGTGTCTTTCTTAAGCAAGCCATTTTGTTTCATCTGCAAAGCACAGATCGCCAAAATATGATCCCCGTTCATCACTTGGCCTTTTTCATCGACCATGATCACGCGATCCGCATCACCATCAAGACTGATTCCAACATCAGCGCGGTATTGAACAACCGCTTCAGCTAATTTCGCTGGATACAATGCACCCACTTTGTCATTGATGTTAATACCGTTTGGCTCATCCCCTAACTGGATAACTTCAGCACCGAGTTCCGAGAACACAGCCGGAGCTACCTTGTAAGCCGCGCCATGAGCGGTATCTAGAACGATACGAAGACCATCCAAAGTGTGCTCAAGAGGGAATGTTGATTTCACATAAACAATGTAGCGGCCTTGCGCATCTTCAATACGCTTTGTACGACCGACTTCGCGAGAATGAGGTAAGAAACGAGTTAGATCATCATGCATGACCAGACGCTCAATTTCGCGCTCCATTTCATCGGCGATCTTGTAGCCATCTGGCCCGAAGATTTTAATCCCGTTGTCTTGGAAAGCATTATGAGAAGCAGAGATTACGATCCCCGCATCCGCGCGCATTGTACGCGCTAAATAACCAATGCCTGGAGTTGGAAGTGGACCGACGAGCTGAACATGAACCCCCATAGAGTTCAAACCAGACGATAAAGCCTGCTCGATCATATAACCGGAAAGACGCGTGTCTTTTCCAATCACCACTTTACGAATCGAGGAAGCCCCCGGGCGCTCTTGCTTTTGCAAAAGGTGTCCCACGGCTTGTCCTACTCTTAAAACGATATCCGGAGTCATAGGAAACTGGTTGGCAGTTCCGCGAATTCCATCAGTACCAAAAAGGCGAGTGCTTTTATCAGACATCTCAATTCCCAATTCTAAAAATATCTAAAATCCAAATTCAATTTTGATGATCTATTTTCCAGCAGCAGGAGTCGCTGTCGGTTTAGGCTCGGCCTTGGTTGAAACCTCGGCGCGAATCATATTAGGGCGCACTCCCAAGATACGAACTCCCATAGGAACATCGATCTTGTTAAGAGGCACGTCGATATCCAAAACCCCGCTTCCCCGCTCTGAAATATCAATGAGAATACTCTGGGTCTGGGGATTGTCCATGAATTTTTTAAGGGCTGCTCGGGGGCCTGAAACTTTCACACGGATGTTGTCCGCGGTCTGCGCTACCACCACCTGCTGAGGCGATGTTTGAAGCTCGATATCGATCTTTTTGCTCAAGACAAAGTCACGGCGACCAAGGATGGTAAGCCACAAAATTAACGAAATAAACAGGGCCACCATCTTATAGCTGAAATTCTCGGTCACATAAGAGGTCCAAGGCTTTTTCATCATGTCGAAGCCTCCCCTTGCTGGAAGGCCTTGTATTTAAGACCGTAAGTCTCGTAAAGAAGCTTACGAATGTCGCCAAGCTCTGCGTTCGGGGTCAAATGGCCCCCTTGAACGATCCCGATGGATTTATTCTCTTCACTCACCACAAAGACCAAGGCATCAGTTTCCTCGGTCAAACCAATCGCAGCACGGTGGCGGGTTCCTAAGTTCTTATCCAAGGCAGGGTTCTTGCTCAGTGGCAAGAAACAGCCCGCAGAGTGGATCTTATCGGCACGAATCAAAAGCGCCCCATCGTGCATAGGGCTTGATGGATGGAAGATTGAACAAATCAACTCCGAAGAAACCTTCGCGTCGATCTCCGTACCAAATTCGATGTGGTAATCAATAACGATTTCACGCTCGATCACGATCAAAGCGCCGTAGCCTTTTTGTGCTGAGGCAATGATCCCTTTTGCGATCTCTTCAATCACATGGGTTTCCTGAGCGGCAGAGGCATCTGTAAAAAACGGATTGCTTCCGATATGAGCCAAAGCACGACGGATCTCGGCCTGGAACAGAATCACCACGATAACAAACAAATTAGAGAAGAATTTTTCAAGAAGCCAATTGAAGGTGAATAGCTCGAGCCAAATACTCAGGATGTAGCCAATCGCAAGAACACCCAGGCCCGAAAGCATTTGAATAGTACCGGTGCGTTTGATGAGCACCAAAATGCGATACACCACCATCCAAACCAGGATCATGTCGATCAGATCCTGGATTCGGAGGTGGGAAACGATAAAAATTAAGTTATCTACAAACTGCTGAAACACCCAATCACTCTAGCATGCTGGGTTTAGATTGTCACAGGGCCAGTATTGCCCATTGGATCTCCGGCTGGTTTCTTATCTGCCGCCGCTGCTGCAGCCGCAATACCTAGACCGCCGTCTTTTTTGTTAGTACGAACCTTTTCGATCTCACTCACTGATGCTCCATTTACAAGCATCATAACTTCGTGACCATCGATCGTTTCATACTCTAGCAATGCTTGAGTTAAGCGCTCCAAAGCGTCTTTGTTCTCTTTAAGAATGTTCAAGGCCTTTACGTAGCCCTCGTTGATAATACGAGAAACTTCGGCATCGATCTCTTCAGCTTTCGACTCAGAGTAATCCTTAGACGTGTGACCATTTTGCAATCCCAAGAACACAGGACCTTCACGTTTTTCATAAGCCAAAGGTCCAAGCTTCTCACTCATACCCCATTCGCAAACCATGCGACGGGCGATCTGAGTCGCGCGCTCGATATCATTCGCAGCACCTGCTGTGTAGTCTTTGTAAATCAACTCTTCCGCAGCACGACCACCGAATGCGAACGCAATCCAGTTTTCAGCTTGAGATTTTGAGAAGCTGACAGTGTCTTTCTCAGGCAATGTCTGAGTCAAACCAAGTGCCATTCCACGAGGAATGATCGTCACTTTATGGATTGGATCCAAGCCCGGGATTTTAACGTTTACAAGTGTATGACCAGCTTCATGATAAGCAGTCATCTTCTTGTCTTCTTCAGAAATCACCATGGATTTTCTTTCAGCACCCATCATGACTTTGTCTTTAGCTTTTTCAAAATCTTCGTTTTCTAAGTACTTCTTGTCAGTACGAGCCGCCACAAGAGCCGCTTCGTTCACAAGATTTTCTAAATCCGCACCCGAGAACCCTGGAGTTCCACGAGCGATCTTAGAAGCATCTACGTCAGGACCAAGAGGCGTTTTCTTCATATGTACGCTCAAGATCTGTTCGCGACCTTTTAAGTCAGGCTTATTCACAACTACGCGGCGGTCGAAACGACCTGGACGAAGAAGTGCTGGATCCAATACGTCAGGACGATTTGTCGCTGCGATCAAGATTACACCTTCAGTAGATTCAAAACCATCCATCTCAACAAGAAGCTGATTCAGAGTTTGCTCACGCTCATCGTGACCACCACCCATACCAGCACCACGATGACGTCCAACCGCATCGATCTCATCGATGAAGATCAAGCAAGGAGCGTTCTTCTTACCTTGTTCAAACAAATCACGAACGCGGCTTGCACCGACACCCACGAACATTTCAACGAAGTCAGAACCAGAGATTGTAAAGAATGGCACACCCGCCTCACCCGCAACTGCGCGCGCAAGCAAGGTTTTACCAGTTCCTGGAGAGCCCACAAGCAATACACCCTTAGGGATACGACCACCCAATTTTGTGTACTTTTTAGGATCTTTCAAGAAGCTTACGATTTCTTGCAAATCGTCTTTCGCTTCATCAACACCCGCAACTTCTTTGAAAGTTACGCGGTTTTTATGCTCAGTCAGAAGACGCGCACGGCTTTTACCGAAAGACATTGCCTTTCCACCACCCGCTTGAATTTGGCGCATGATGAAGAAGAAAAGACCCACGATCAAAAGAAGTGGCAACCAGTTTACTAAGAACGACTGGAAGAAGTTATTTGTATCAGCACGCTCGTAGTTTGGAGTTATGCCGTTTGTAACGAAGAATTTGTAACCTTCATCTTGAGTATTACCAACGATGCTAAAGTTTGTAGCACCATTATATTTTTTCGCAAAATCAGGTTTGATTTCGCCCAAGATCTCGCTGGTCTCTTGGCGGAAAGTGATACTTGCAACTTCGCCTGCCTTAACAGCATCAACGAGTTTAGAGTACGTAAAATCTGGAATCGTTTTCTGATGTTTATTTTCATAAGCGTGAAAGAAAAACACCACCATGATGATAAGGAAGAACCACAAGGCCAGAGTCTTTTGAGTGGATCGCATCTTTTCTCCTTCCTGAGAAATATCTAAAAAGCCTAACATGGATGAATGGGGGTCACAAGCTTACGAGTTGTTTTATCTCTGATAACGAAATGTTACTTCGATTTCTGGACCCGGATTTGCTGCGCGTTAATTTCCCAGTCTATTCCACCTACTTTAAAGATGAATTCTTTTTGAGAAATGTCCAGTCGTTTTTGTATTTCTTCGAGGTGAGACTGAGAGAAATCCTGTGCCCCCTGACGAAGCATGTATTGCGCAAGAGCCTGCTTTTGTTGAGTTTTAGACAGAGCCAAATAATGAGGTCGGGACATAAAATTATCTTGAAAAATTCCCTCTGGAAGACCTTTTTCTTCGAGACTGTCTGCTAAAATCTCAAGAGAACGCCCTAGACTGTTTACAGATCCCTCTTGCCTTTTTTCGAGAGCCACTAACCATTCTTGACGTAGCCAGTTTCTAAAAGGATTGAGATCCTGATTCGAAGGATCCTCGAAAGCCTGCAAAGAAAATTTTTCGAGATATTCTTGCAAATCTTTTTTTGAAGTTTTTAAAAAAGGACGAAAAAGTGGAGCCTGCAGAATTCGCATCGCCACAATCCCCTGGGACCCCGTGCCACGAATGAGTCTCAATAAACGAGTTTCCAATAAGTCTTCGCGATGATGAGCTAAAGCTAAAAGATTTGAACTTGTTTGTAGCCGCACTTCCTCTAAAGACCTGTGACGAAAATCACGCAAATCAGCCTCGGATTTTAGAACGGGGCCGGTGTTCTTTCTGGAATGAAATGGAATACTCTTCTCTTCACAAAACTTTTTGCAAAAACTTTCAGCAGCATCGCGATAAGGTTGGTTATCCCCGACTCCGTGATGAACGTAACAGGCCTCTACGCCTGCTTTCTTCACGCGATGAAGGCTCCACAAGAGTGCCAGCGAATCGACCCCGCCCGAAAAACCGACGAGGATTTTTTTATCCTGAAGCTCGTTTTCTTTGAGTTCTTTCCAAAGCTGATGCTCTAAATCCGTCCAGTCGTTCAAATCAAGTTCCCCGAGCCACTGTTTTGATATTGCAGAATTCATGAAAGCCAAAGACTGAAAGTTCACGTCCATGACCAGAGTCTTTGACTCCTCCAAAAGGCAGACGAGCATCGGATTTTACAAAGTCGTTTACGACAACGAATCCGGCATCCATCTTTTTCACTACTAGTTCCTTGGCGGTCTCGACATTTTCCGAGAAGACACCACCACCCAGACCATACGGAGAGGAGTTCGCCATGTCAAAGGCCTCATCCACGCTCTCGGCGCGAATCACCATAGCTACGGGACCAAAGAGCTCTTCTTGATGAATTGCTGGGTGATTTTTCTCAAAAACCATCAAGGTCGGAGGATAAAAAGCACCCACCCCCTGAGGAATGCGACCACCCAAGAGAACTTTGCCACCCGCGTTTTGCAACTTCTCGACCTGTTTTTGCAACTGCGTCTGAAACTTTTGATGCGCCAGGGGTGCTGTTTTGAAAGCTTCCAATTCCGTTTTCATTTTTTGCACGAAGCCTTCAAAAACGTCTTTGTGGGCAATAAATCTTTTCGCAGCAATACAGCTTTGCCCGTTGTTGATCATGCGCCCTTTTGCGCAAGTCTTTGCGGCTTTATCGATATTGGCGTCTGGTAAAATGACGTAGGCATCACTGCCACCAAGCTCAAGAACGGTTTTCTTAAGCCCCTCGGCCGCTGCCTTTGCAACCTCGCGCCCGCCCTGCGTGCTGCCTGTAAAAGTCACTCCCCGAACTTCAGGTCTTTGCATCAGACGCGCGGCCTCGGCATGATCAACATGCAAATTAAATATAATCTGTTCGCTGAAGATGTTTTTGCAAATCTCTTCGATCTTTTCCCCGCAACCGGCAGTCAGGTCCGCGTGTTTCAGAAGAATCACATTGCCGATCATGATCGATGGCGCCGCGAAACGGATAAACTGCCAGAATGGAAAATTCCACGGCATGATTGAAAAAATCAAACCCATGGGTTCAAAACGAATTTCGCTCTCGGCATAATTCGCAGGCGTGATCTGAGTTTTTAAAAAATCAGGGCCTTTTTCTGAGAAGTAATCACAAGCCGCCGCGCACTTTTCGATTTCTGCGATGCCGTCATCAACACTTTTCCCCATCTCGAGGGTCATTTGATTTGCGAGATCTCGTTTGTATTCCCGCAAATTGGTCGCAAGTTGTTTCAACACTTCGGATCTGCGTTCGATCGGTGTATCTTTCCAGATCTTAAAACTTTGTGAGGCTTTTTGAACGACAGTGTCTATTTGTGACGGAGTCAGATGGTGGTAAGTTTTAACCACTTCACCCGTGGCTGGGTTGATTGTCTGAAACATAAGCGCCTCCGGTTTGTGAGGCGATCATATCGTGCTTAGATCTCGGTGAAAACCTGATAAAAAGAGATGACAAGGGCTAGCAAAAAACAAATCGTCATAATGCCCCAGGAAGCAATTTTATAGGCCTTTGCGACTCGAAGAGCGCTTTTGGTGTAAGCCGTGTTGTTGAACACAGGAATGGGCGCAAGCACCGCCTTCATCAGCTGATGAGAGCAGACACAAAAAAGAATCACAGCGACAAGTGATAGCAAATAAGTATTCATGCCCTACTTATCGGCTCAAAATGAGAATCTCGTAGTCTAGGTTTTAGTCTTTATTGGTCGTGTCTTTTTTAAGAATCTCGACTTCGGCCGAGATCTTGAACTTGTGAGTCTCGGCAAACTTCGAGAACTCTTTGACCAGGTCGATCTTTTGAATCATCGCGACGAGTTCTTTACTCATGCGTTGGGTGATTTCGTCTTTGGATTTCGATGCACTTTGCAGAAGAAGTTGAAGAACTTCTTTAGGAAGTTTCATTTCGCCTAAATAGCTGCGAATGCTTTCTTCGGTCATGAATGCGGCACTGACCCCAGCCGTGAACACCTTTTTAAGGGCATCACTTAGCAAGGACTTCCCGTCTTCGATTTTGCTGTCATCGATTTCTTTTTTCGAAGGATTTTTGCCGTCCATGAGATCCTCGGTGAAAACTATTTTCCGTAAAGTTGCGCTACACGTTTGTGGTAAGCGCTGATCATTCCAGGTAAGTTTACACTGACAAGGGCATTCGCGATAGGCCCTGGCACGAACATGCTAAAAGTCGCATCCACTGAGTAAGTTGCACGACATTTGCCGGCCTCTTCATCAAGCTTCCAAGAGCCTACTGATGTTTTAAATACGTCGCCGCCCGCGAACTCCCAACTAATAAGGTTTGGAGTTTCAGTCATCCACAAAGAGTATTTAAAGGATTTTATGACAGAGACATTGAATTCAACTAACTTGCGATTGCCCTCAGTTTTGAGAACTTTGCAAGACTTCACTTCTTGAAGAAACTCTGGGTACTTTTCGTAATCAGAGATGATTTTAAAAAAATCTGCCGTTGAACAATTAAAAACTTCTGTCGTAGATGCTTTAGCCATAAATAGATTTCACCTGAGCCATCGCTGAGAGTCAACAAGAGCTTTAACAAGTATTATGTTACGCACTCGAGGGGTAAAAAAATAGCAAATGTTCGAATCAGATTTTACACATAAGTTCGCGCGCTCACCGGCAGATGACCGGTGTCTGCAAAACCTAACAAGACGAAGTTGCCCTTTTTAGAAATTGTGATTGTGGTCAGTGATGTGTGACTGACATCCATCTTAAGCCAATTTTCCTCTGGAATACCGAGCGCCTTACAGACCCAATGACGAATCACATTTCCGTGAGCAACTACGATCTCTGTCGTCTGTCCCCGTTGCGGTTTTTTAAAGAGTTTTTTGAACGCAAGATCTGCATTCTTTTTCGCAAGCTTGATCTTGGCCATCATTTCTTTTTTCTCTTTCGCAGTCATGCCCTTGGTGATGGCTTTATGAAAATCCACGGTCCCCGGCAACTTTCCTTCACGAAACAGGTCGCTCGGCTTAAATTGCAAACCGGTCTTCTCGCTAATGATGTTGGCAGTTTCAATCGCGCGAGGCATAGAGCTGCAATGAATTTTAGAGGGTTTCAAAAGCGCAACGGCTTTCGCAGTCCACTGAGCCTGCTGCCGCCCAAGACGAGTCAACTGCTCAGGCGTTGAAGAGTACTGACCATGACGAATAAAAATAATCTTTCGATAAACTTTCGGATCTAATTCCATTTAGGTATTAAACGAAAGAAAAAACGCGTCGTCAAAATCAAAGATGTTAAGTTGACTCCTAATATTCGTATCGTAATAATGCCCCCATGAACTCGAACACGAATGCATCGATTAAAATATCAAATATGCTGTCCCTTACCGGGGGTGTCGTTGCTGCGATTTTCGTAGTTCTATTACTGACAGAATTAGATCAAAAGATAGGGTCGGAGCTCGCGATTAACAGCGCTGTTCGTATGATGCTTCTTTCTTTATCAGGAGCAGCTTTGTGTGCGCTCTACTCAGGCATCAGATATGGACAAATGCCCCAATCCTTTAGGACAACACGTCCCTTTACACAGGTCATCACTAAAGAAAATCCCAAGATTTTTTGGGTGAACTTTGCCAAGCAAGCATTCTTGCTCGTGGGATCTATCTACATGCAGATTATTTTTTAGTGCTTGGGCATTCAGGGACCTTTACGCCCCCAAGACTCATTTCTGATACTTTTTGTGCGTCGAACTCTTTCTTATCGAATTTGCATTCGATTTTTTTGGTCTTCGCATGAGCAAACTCTGACTTAACAACCATTCGGCCAGTTAAAAAGTTTGTACTTTCAGTAACACGAGTGGGATCTGTCTTACGATTAAGAGCACTTCGATCTAGCATCTCAGAGTCTTGACCAATGACCTTTAACCGGTCTTTTTCTAGACGCCATAGAGAAGTCGTCGTCGAACTCGAAGATCCACCTTCTTCAATAGAGATTTTAATGACCCCGTCGTCTCGAAACTCAAACGAACTTCCTTCTAGCTGAAGGCTATCCAAAAATGTCCATTTACTGGAGTCTTTGGCTGCGAAATAAAACTCTACATCCGATGACTCTTCTTCGCTTTCGGCCTTAGGAATTTCTGCTGCAGCCAAAGTCTCGCCAGATTTAAGAACTTTGAAGCTAACATTAGCTTTTGCAAGTTCGGGTTTGAGAGACTGAATCTGAGAGGTTTTATTATCCGATTGAATTGTTTCCGCATAGACAGAAACAGAGAAACAGAAAGTCAAAACACTGCTTAAAAAGAGAGACTCTTTTAGGATCATCTTACTCATGCACCGTAACACTAGAGGCTGAAACAGTTTCTGTCGAGACAAAAGCCTGCGGATATTGTTCCGCTAAGAATCGATCGGCCTTTTCAGGTGGGACTGACATAAATTTTGAAAAGTTCGGGATCAATAGCATTAATGGCGTCAGCAAAAGTCCAATTCCACCCATTGCAACCAAAGCATTTGTCAGACCAAAACTTGAAATGATCACCCCTGCCCCAGCAAGCCCCAAAGGTGAAATTCCCTGGCACAAGAAGCCCATGATCGATCCTACGCGCGAACGATAGGCATCCGGGATCGCTAAAGAGATTTGAGTATTCATTGGAATATTGGCCCACGTTCCGCCGATACCAATCCAGAATAAAACCGTTAACGGTAACGCCACATTTGGAACCCACGGAAGAACCATAGTTCCCACACACATCATTCCAATGGCGATCACAATCAACAGATCTGCGCGGATTTTTTTGCTCACATAGGCCATCGTTACAGCGCCCACGATAGCACCTAGACTGATACTGCTTTCCAAGCCACCTAAAAACCAAGGAGGCATATTACGACCTTCCTTAGCAAGAACCGGAAGAATAACTCCCAACGGAGCAAACGCCAGGTTTAAGAACATCGCAACAATACAGATCCAAAAAATCACAGGGATCTTAAAGAGCAATTTAAAACCTTCGCTGAGGTCCTGAGCCCACTGGTGAAAGGCAGCCTTCATCTGCGGAGCCTCTTTACGCACAGGTGTAGTGTTGGCTTGAATACGACTTGCGCTCCACGCTGCAATAACGTAGCTAACGGCATCGATTGCGAAAGCACCAAAAACACCCAATGTGGAAACGATAATACCGCCAGCAACCCCACCAATAATTCCGGCGAAAGAGTTAATAGCTTGAGTCTGTTGAGCCGCGACTTGCAGTTTTTCGCGAGGAACGATTTGCGGGACGATACCACCAGAAGCGGCCTGGAAAAGCGCGGAACCAATGGAGTTTAAAATAAACAGCGCGATGACCATATAGGTCTCATAGTAATTATTAAAAACCATTGCAGCCAAACAACCGGTAAAAACGAATCTCCAAAGATCGGCAATAACGATGATGGCTTTACGGGAATATTTATCAGCAAGAGGACCAAAAAGAGGCATTAGGAAAATACGAACAACCATCGCAGGAGCCAGGACTGAAGACATCTCTGCCGCAGACCCTGTTTTATCCAAAATCCACCACGCTAAAGCAATATGACTGCAGGAATCGCCCAAAAGAGAAACCACTTGTCCCAGTCGGTAATTCCAAAAGTCTTTACCAAGATCAGAAGAGAAAATCTGCATAGTGCCTCCGCAAACGCACGAAAATGCGAGAAGGCGCCAATCTTGTCATCAGCAAAATTTAAAAGATCATTTTTTGATCCCGAAATTTGTAAAAAGGCTAAGAATTTGAGCCACTAACGCCCGCGACCCACTGTAAGGACCCCGCCCGCTCTACCTACCGAGCACTTCCTCGTTCGATACCAAGGCGGTCTTCGTAGGCATTCAGCACTTTCACAAACGCAGGTCGCTCTTCGCAACGCTGGCGGTATTTTACGATGTTTGGATACTCACTCAAGACCTCGGTCTTACGAATTTCACGAAGAACGCAAGTAAGAGTAATATCAGCCACTGTGAATTCCGTACCCGTTAAGAACGGTTGATTTGCTAACATTTTCTCTAGAGGCACAAAGAAGCGTGCGAGGATGTCGACATGCCAAGAACGCAGTTTCCCGTGGGGGCTTTCTTCACCTTGAAGATCAGCAAAGAAAATCGGCAGTGCAAATGGTTCGATGTTGTTCAAAGACGTGATCGTCCAACGAGTCACTTGTGCACGCCCCTTGAGATCTGCAGGAATCAACTTCCCTGACTTCTCTGCAAGGTAAAGAAGAATCGCACCCGACTCTGTTAGAATGAACCCATCGTCATCGATTGTAGGAACTTGTTTGAAGAGATTAATTTTCTCGTACCAGGTTTCATCTTGAAGGCCGTTCGGACCGCAGTCGATTCCAATTGGCTCATAGGGTATTCCACACTCTTCCATTGTCCACATTGCACGGATATCGCGAGTGTACCCCCAAAGAAATGGCGGTAGTGATTTGAATACGTATAGTTTCATGACTTTGCCCTCCGACACCTTCTATCGAGCCAGTCTATTGCTGCTAGTGCGCTGATGGAAAGTACTTTTTACAGTTTAGAAATACCAAAGGCCCTTCGTACCAATGCAGAGCCTTCTTATTTGAACTGAGCCATCCAGAAATTAGATAGCGTTGTTCTAAATCTTCTATTTTACAGATAACGCGTCGTTGTGGAATACGGTTCCTGTCTTTAACTACTTAAAGAAGGAAAAGTTATGAAATCTTTGAATGCGATTCTTGTGGCGGGATGTTTGTTCGCTTCTACGTTTGCGATGGCAGCTGAATGTGTAGATAAAAACGGAAAAGATATCTACAACCAACCAGACGTTTTTCAGGAGTTGATCTCTAAATCAGCAAACTGCTATGAAGCGGTTCAATTGGCTGAAGCGTGTGCGTACGGCGCAAGTATGGACGTTTATACTACGGCACTTGCTTCAGACGTCTGCATGATTGAACTGGGAAAGCATTCTCCGAAGCAAGAAGACTTGAGTCTTTTGGACACTATGCACGCGCGTTGCAACGCTCATTTTGACGAAGACGGCGGAACGTTGGCGCGATCAGCAACAGCTTTCTGTCATTTGTCAGCTGTTCAGTTTGTTGTAAATCTTGTTAACTAACTTAAGAGACAACAACAAAAAAGCCGGGCTCTCCCCGGCTTTTTAATTTTTAAATAAATACAAACTCTGCACTCTCTAAATTGGTGGCGAGTATTGATTCGCTGACCAATCTTTTCCCTGACGAGAGCGAGCAACTCTCTCGGTATGTGCCTGCACGATTCCCTCATTGATAATGGGACTACCAACACCTAATTTTGAAAGAGTCTCTTTCACGAATTTGGCTGCAAGGCGATTTGAGTCTTGAGCTTGCGCCTTGTCTTCAAAAACGCTGATCGAAGAGGCATTACCATCTCCGCTATTGACCCAGTGATACGAAACAAAGCCCGGCGCTTTTTCAATGATCTGAGTGAAAGAGTCGCGGATTTTCTGATCAATTTCGTTATTGTGTCGTTTATCAATTCTGTAGTGACGAATGACGGCGTACATAGAATCTCCTTAGTTAAGGCCATTCTTTGATGGCGTCCCTATCTAACTGAAGACTCTATGCACTGGGTAGTTACTCTAGTTTGATTGTGTTGAGAAACAAGACCACTAATAGATTGGACACAGATTTACTACCAAGAACAAATCTCTACAGACGTTATGTCTATAGGTCGAGAAGTAAGAATGTGGGGAACAAGATGATACATGAGCGGACGTCCGCCCTCAGCGTATGCTTTTTGATAGTACTCAAAGGTTTTCTCAGGAATCACATTCATTTCTTTATATTTACTCTTCGAAAATCTTGAATATTCTTTTTCGAATCCAGCGTTAGTCGCTTTATATGAAAAATAGACTGTGGAGTCTTCATCCAACATTTCTACGGGAATCTTCCAAAAGTTCGTACTGGCCGGGCTTCCACCAGCCTCTCTCAAAGCCCTCAGCGTTTCTTTCGGATCTAAGGGTGTAAGATGAATAACATCATTCCATTTGCAATTTAATACACCAACGGTCTGCTCCATCACTGTTTCTCGACCCTTGTATTTCTGAGCCGCAAAATCAAATACTTGTGGATGTAGAGATCGAAGCTGACTCAGCGGATACAGAGTTGTACCGTTCATGTGCTCAGGAATGCGGTGATATACGAACATAACGTCGCCTATGGAATCCGCTTCATGTTTGTCGCCTTACGATCACCATTATGGATAATGAAAACCTTATCGCCGTCTAGTTCAAACTTAAGACCTGCGGGGAAGTAGATATCGCAGCTGCCGTTTCCTGCAGGAATGCTTGAGTTTAAACCCGAAGCCAATTCAGCAATGGTGCCATTGTTCGTGTAGTAAACTCTCAAGCTAGAGCTAACTTTTGCACTTATAGGATCGATGCGACAGGTGGATTCGATGTCGATGTCATATTGGGCGAAGCGAAACACGTAAGTAACCAGGTAGCCCTCTGAGGTCTTACCCTCTCCGGACCAAGCTGTATTTACTAATCCTTCTTCTACTGTAATAGGATCTGTAGACTCTTCAGGCGTCGGAGGGTTTTGATCGTTTTGAATTGGTGGTTTTGCTGGTGGTTTTAGTCCTACGGTTTGCTTACTTGAGCTGCACGCGGAAAGAAAAAGTAAAGCAACGCTCCCCAAAACGAGAATGGATTTCTCAAAAGACTTCATGATGCTCCCTCTAGTTAGTTTTTCTTAAACAAAGCCTCGGCCGCAGCTCTGAGAGCCGCCGCTTTATCGACGCCACCGCTCGAACCACGACGTGGAGAGAAATAATCGCAGAAGTTTGCGCGATCTTTCTCTTTCACCATATCAGCCTGCGGTTCGCGGCATTCGTTGTAGGCTTTGGGGTCATAGAACTCACAGTTTTTGCACACATGCACGTCCGCACGGCAGTTCGGGCATTCATCTCTGCGCCCGACGATTCCACCGACTTGGATTTCTTTATTGCAATTAAAGCAGTGCAAAGCTTGTGGGTTCATAAGCTCCCTACTTAAAATTTGGTTTTTGATTCAATCTGTGATGAGCCTCGATCGTACGGATCGTGCCCGTCGCAGAACGCATGACCACAGAGTGAGTTTTTGCCTGGCGTCCTGGAAGTGTTTTTACACCCTTCAAGAATGGACCATCGGTCACACCGGTTGCGACAAACATCACAGAACCAGTAGCAAGCTCGTCCACTGTGTATTTCTTAGTAAGATCTTTTACGCCCATTTTAGTTGCGCGCGCTTTTTCTTCGTCGTTTCTGAAATTCAAACGACCTTGGAAGTCGCCACCCAAACATTGCATCGCTGCTGCCGAGATCACACCTTCTGGTGCTCCTCCGGTCCCGATCAAAAGATCGATCCCTGAGTCTTGCCAGCCCGTTGCGATCGCGGCTGATACGTCACCATCACCGATCAAGTGAATACGCGCACCCGTTGCACGAACTTCAGCAATCAGTTTTTCATGGCGAGGACGATTCAAAATCACAACTGTGATATCACCCACCGGCTTTTTCAAAGCATCCGCTACTCGGCGAATGTTTTCAGTCGCTGATTTATCGATATCGATCGCGCCTTTTGCGCCAGGACCACAGGCGATTTTATCCATGTAAGTATCTGGCGCGTGCAAGAAGTTACCGCTCTCAGCCACCGCGATGACTGAAATAGAACCCACCCCGCCTGTTGCACAAATTGTTGTGCCCTCAAGAGGGTCCAAGGCGATATCGATTTTTGGAGCGTTGTTAGACTTATTTCCGACCTTTTCGCCGATGTAGAGCATAGGAGCTTCATCACGCTCGCCCTCACCGATTACGACGGTGCCATCGATGTTCACGCTGTCGAAAGCTTTTCTCATGGCATCTACGGCTGCCTTGTCGGCTGCTTTTTCATCGCCATGTCCTGTCCACTCCGCAGAGGCAAGAGCAGCAGCTTCGGTAATGCGTACGAATTCTAAAGCCAGGTTTCTGTCCATTTTTCTTTCTCCAGGATATCTTTCATTTCCGTCGGTAAACGGGTCAGTTTTAAATTCTCATCCATCGATACGTGGACCGTTTCGGCCACAGCCAGGGTCTGCCCATGAGCATTGAGGCGGTATTGTATGTGAAGGCGCACACCTTCAGAACGTACTTGCAGCTGAACTTCGACCTCATCCCCGAACTTTGCGGGTTTTAGATGACGCACTTTGGTTTCATAGACCGCAAAGCGCGCAGCCGATCCCTTTTTTTGGTAGTCAATCAAACCCCGAGAATGAGCCCAAGCCACGCGGGCTTCCTCACAAAAACGCAGGTAATTGCTATGGTGAACAATCCCCATCTCGTCGGTTTCATAGAACTGAACTCGGTGTTTATATACGTACATATTTTCCCTAAGCGCCTTGAGCCCGATACAATCACAAAAACGGGACGATAAGGCAAAAAGTTTATTTGAAATATGGCAAAACCCGTCGACGGGCTCTTGTTGACAGCAATGAATTCGTCTTGAGAAGATCTATTCTAGACAACCAAAGGACTTCTTGTGAACACAACGTCGATGACGACGACTATTGCCCCATGGAAACAGAAACTCCCAATGTGGATTACAGTCAGTCGCATTTTCGTGGTTCCGCTTGTTCTGCTCTGCATGGTTCCGAACACTTTTGGCTGGAATGTTGGAGCTGCCATCCTGTTTATTTTGGCCTCTATCACCGATTACTATGACGGTTATTTTGCCCGTAAATACAACGCGGTCTCTAATATGGGTAAGTTTATGGACCCCGTGGCTGATAAGATCCTGGTCAGCAGTATCCTGGTTATGATGGCCTATTACCAAAAAATCGACCCTTGGATGGTGGTGGTTCTATTGAGCCGCGATAACTTTATCAGTGGAATCCGGGCCGTGGCCGCCGCTGATGGCGTCGTCATTGCCGCAAAATCTGCCGGAAAATGGAAGACCGCCCTACAAATGGGGGCTATTCCAGGGACCATGATTGGAGAAATTCCAGGATATTTACCCTATTTAGACAAAATTGCTTACGGTATCTTGTGGATCAGCGTGCTCTTAAGTATAAGCAGTGGCGTCGAATACTATTTAGCTTATATGAAGAGTCGAAAGGCTAAGGCTTAAAAATGCTTTTGCATATGTCGCCAAGAAACTGGTTTTTTATTTTTCTAGCAGTGTTGCTATCCTGCTATATTAAATTGGCGTCGGCTAAGACTCAGCCTTCAATGAACCCGCTCTTTAAGCTCGCTAAAATCAGTCGCTTTTTGTAGTTCTTCAGACGCTATATTGCGCAGATTTTGATCACCATTTAGGTTCTTCACACCCCAAAAATAGCCCACGAAATAAGCACTTACGCCTAATACTGCAATTGCTGACCACTTGATGAGACTTTTTTTAATTATTTGAGGCATGAGATTTATTTACCCATTGACAGCAGGGTCCTGCAACTGTAATTTCGTTGCTCATTCGCAATGACGCGGGAATAGCTCAGTTGATAGAGCGATGCCTTGCCAAGGCATAGGTCGCGGGTTTGAGTCCCGTTTCCCGCTCCAAATTTTCTCCTCGGAGAAAACGAAAAGCGAGAGACCAAATATAAAAATTAAAAAACCCCTAGTGAGAAATTACTAGGGGTTTTGTTTTTTAACCCACTTAAATTTGATGAATCAATGTATTGGCTTTGCCCGACGTGGAAGATTGCCAGCACATCGCGAACAATCTGTTCGCACCATTTATCATCCGGCCATTTTGCCCCTTGTTCGCAAAGAAAATATGCATTGTGATGAACATAACACTCAATAAATAAAACATCGGAGGTTTTATGAGACTCATTTTAAAAAGCATTTTTTTTATCAGCTTATTGACGGGCTTAGCAGCTTTCAAAATGCAAGCTGTCAGTGATATTTCTTCGGCACAGGAGCGCGAGGATGGCAATTACAACGTCCTTTGCAAAGATGGCAAATTCGAAGTGGTTTCCAGCGATGATATTGCAAGTAATAACGTCTGCCCCCATGTCGTAAAGGCTCCCTCCAATGCAATTCAGAACGGCACCTACGAAGACACGAGCGGTACATTATGCACTCAAAAATTGGTGGCAAAGTATCGCAATAACATGACTCTGGAATCGATTCGCATGGACTTTGCGGGTTGTTCTGGGGATTACTTGGAAGCTACCTGCACTAACAACGTCTGCACTGGTATCTCCTATGGACAGAATATTCGCGTAACCGTTCAAGATGCCACTCATTACCTATGGGAGAACCTGGTATATACCGATTCTGTCGGGCACTTTGAAAGAGTCGGAGACTTGAACGTGTTGGTTCAACCTCCGATATCTTCATCGCATACGATGGGAGCCGGAGTTGCGGGAGCCTTGCCTTAATGAGTCCTTTGACACAAGACCAGTAAGATCTTTGGGAGCAAGTGGGATACCGAGGCTCCGATTGGTTCGACCAGCCAAATCTCTCCCGCTCCAAATTTTCTCCCAGGAGATGATTAAAGCGAGAGACCAAATATAGAAATTAAAAAAACCCGAAGGAAACTTCGGGTTTTTGTTTTTTAGCTCACAGAAATTCGACGAATCGGCTTCGTCCGAGGTGAAAGAAGATCACTTTTTACCAGAATTTTGATCAGCAGATCCTGTTGAAGATCCGGACCCAGCGCCGGTGAAGCCCTTCTGAATATCGCATCGTGGGGTGGTGCTCGAGACATTGCAACCGACTGATTTCGCAATCGTCGGGTTGCGGAGTAAAATATCCTTAAGTCTGCGGTAACTAGAAGGATGACTTCGCTGGGTATCATCTGCATCAATTCCGTCCGCGCAGGTCTGATCAAGTAGCCAAAAAATATTTTCATAACCTGGAGGTGCGACCACAACGCCTTCAGATAGAGATTTCTTCTTAGGTCGCACAGGATTTTCATTGATATGTTGTTCTAATACATAAGCCCCGAAATAATCACAAAAGGCCTCTTGAGTATGAAAATCTTTACACCAGTCCTCGGTCTTCTGCGGGTTTTGGATGTTTCTAAATTTACCAAAGTCGTCCCGAAGACACGAAACAAGCCGCCGATAAGGATGATTTTCTAGAACATTTTTTGTCTTACTTTTGCAAGGATCAAAAGAATGACCCAGTTCGTGTCCCAATATAAAATAGAGGGATCTTGCATTCATTTGAGTCATTCCTTCGGTCATCCAAATTTTATTTTCTAAAGTCCCGTTACTTGCTCCGATGTAGTGGGCGTTGACCTTGGGTCTACACGCTAAGTTTTCTGGAGTGGGAAGTTCGCGAAGAGAGACAGCCTTCAGGCCCTTAAATGCATTTTTATCAGCACCGAGGTCCATTGCAAGATTCCCATTTCCAAGCTCGCTCACCTTTTTTTTCGTATAGTCAAACTTACGCTGAATATCTTGATCCTCCGTCAAGATTGCATTTTGCTTATCCCGCTCATTTGCGAACTTTACGTACGGGATCCACTCTTCATTTTGAGGCGAAACTTTCGCCTTTGTAAGATACTCATCGAGACTCAACGGATTTCGCAATAAATCCGCGATATCTTGATCCGTTAGAGAGTTGTCTTTCTGCAATATCTCAAAGTATTTTCGAGTGAGTTTTTCAAAGTTCTTTTTTTGGAAGTTGCCGGAACCATTGGGACTCCCTTCAACCAACGCACCAAGATTTTCGGTGACCAAAACGCAGGCGTGAACACTTGTGCCGTCCGCAAACTCGATTCGACTAGTTGGTTTAATTTGGGACAAAGTTTCACAGACTTCTTTCATGTGATCGAGGACGCAACCCTGCGGGAACACTTGAGCAAAAGAGGGTGAGCCCCAAACTAGAAATAAAACTATAAGAATTCTACTTCCCATATAAGTATCCATTAAACTTATTGAGAAGTTTTTCCAACTGAGCCGTTTCAGAAGATGTTTCTCTGAAGCAAACTCTTTTGGTCAGCGGAGCTTGATTCTGCTTTTTTATCGAGAAGGTGATTGGGCTTAGGCAAGAGCCATTCTCTAAACTTGATTGAGAAATATTTGAAAGCTCTGTTCTCCAAAGCAACCATGTTTTCTTGCGGACCGGAAGCTTCATTAGCTCATTATGCCCACGAGAAAAACTGAGGGAGTACATTTCCCCATCCTTTTTAGAACTCTCGTCGTTCAAAGAAAAACGTTCTCGCCCGCGGGTTTCTATTTCCCAATGAGCAACACTTGCATTCGCTTTAAGTGGCATTAGAAAAATCAGGATGTACGCAATCATTCATCTATTCTATTTCTAATTTATACCTTTTAACAGCGATCACGCTGACAAACCAACCCAAAGTACAGGCTTCTAGATGGCTCTTTTTGGCTCATCGACCCATAGGCACCAACCTATCTCAAGTGCATTAATATCCAATTATACCTTTATTCAAATCCCTACTAATCCTTAAGACAAAGAAACAAGAACCTAAAGCACTATGCCTTAGGCGTTGAACAAAACTAACCACAGAGGGTTTATGAAAAAGTTCGCAGCTTTGCTATTCATCACTTCAGCTACTCTATCCATTTCAGCAGTCAGTCATGCTGAGCAGATTTTTACAGCCAACGGTCGTGCCGGCCTTTCAGGTTTTTACAGATGGTACGACACCACACCGGAAGAAAAAGAGACTCTTCAAAAAATCGCGATCACTCAAGTTAAAGAGGAAATGAAAAAAACTTGCCTTAGCCTCGGTACAAACCAAGAACCTCTCGTTCTTGATGTTACAGCAGCGGGCTCACGCTACAACCACTTGGCAGATGCTACAGTGTTTAAGATGAAGATTACTTATACTTGCGAAGCTGCGGCTCAATAGCTGCTTCAAAAAAGTGAATCTCATTCTTAAAACAAAACCCCAAAAGAAACTTTGGGGTTTTGTTTTTTAACTACATCGCTAGGTCTAAGACGCTTTACGACCTTGAATAAACCCATCCAAGGATTCCACAAGCTCGTGGAGTTTGTGCGATTGATTGGACAACTCTTCTGCAGCGGCTGCGGACTCTTCTGCCACGGCTGCATTTGCTTGAGTCACTTTATCCAATTCAACAATCGCCTGATTGATAGAAGCAACTCCGCTAGCTTGCTCTTTACTTGCCGATGACACTTCGGTGTTCAACTGATTCACCTTCTCGACGACTTGAACGATTTTCTCGAGAGCCTTACCGCTAGACTCTGCAACGCCACAACCTTGCAACACCTTTTCGACACTCTCTTTAATAAGATCGTTAATCTCTTTTGCAGAGCCCGCACTTCGCTGAGCCAACGCACGAACGGCTTCAGCAACCACCGCAAAACCTTTTCCTTGCTCCCCTGCACGCGCGGCTTCAACCGCAGCATTCAGTGCCAACAAGTTTGTTTGAAATGCGATATCATCGATCACAGAAATGATTTCCTCAATTTTTTTAGAGCCCACAGCGATTTCATTCATGGAAGATATCAAACGTGTCACTTCGATTTTCCCCTTTGTCGCTTCTTCTTGAGCCTCATGTGATAAGAGCTTCGCATGATCTGCATTCTTCGCATTTATATCGATCATACCGGAAACCTCTTCAGCTGATGCCGAGGTGGCCTCAATCGTCGCCGCCGCCTTGTTTGCAGAGCCACTCAAATTTTGAGCTGAATTGGAAATTTCAGAACTTGCACCAGACACTTGTGTTCCGGCATTTCTTAGGTGCCCTACAATCTCAGAGATACTCGCTAGCGGTTTCTTCAAAAATAAGTAGACGCCAAGTAGAATGACTACAGAAACTCCCCCTGCCCACATTACAATATTGTACGAAGCGGCTTTTGCTGCTTCGTTGACTTCACTCTTACTGGAAGTAATCGCAAAAACACCATGAAGCTTTCCGTCTTTCCAGTTTTCCATTTCATAACCTAAAATATCTTTGCCGTTTCCCCAGGGGCTGGTCTTGGGCTCTCCGTGACAAGTTAAGCACCCTTGCGCTTCAGAAAGACGTACGGGGCGATACACCACAATAGAGTCGTCAGTGTCGGCCACAATTTCTTCAAGTTTAGGATCATTTAGAAATTTACCAAGGATCTCCGCCTCGGACTGAGTCGCTTTGTTTTCAGGTTTGCGAGGTTCGTCTGAAAAAACCCGAAACGTGTAATGCTCTTTCTCAGCCCCTTCCATACCTACTCTCATCGATGCAAAAATGGGAACTTGTTTTAGAATGGAAATTCTAACTTCCGTTGGCAACTTTCCGTCTGGATGCTTACTCAAAGTATCTGCAATGGCTGACTGCAGGCCTCCCTGCTGGGCAATGTAGCTACGGACCACTTCAAGTCGACTCAGGATAGCTCGTGATTTTTCGACAAGTTGAGTGTCGCCGATACTATGAATACGTTGGCTACTAATAAAAATTGCCGTTCCAACACACAACACGCACGCAATAGTCACACTAAGAAGAACTTTGTACGAGAATTTCATTACAATTGCCTTTGTTAATTCGATTACAAAAACGCCTATATCAATTTGATCGGTGCATTCAGACTCGAATGAAGTGGCTCAGGTCATATTTGACAATAATCAAAAACAAATTGTTTTATATTTACGTACGCACAAAATGTCTGGACTCTACCTCAGATAAATTAACGATCCAAAATGAATATGTTAGGTTGGAAATATGATTCATTCTCTCTCTGACATAGCTGTTTTCTCTCATTTATCCTCTGAAGAGATAATGTCTTTATCGGCTCTGGCTCGTCTGACAGAATTTTCCTACGCTGAAGAACTTCCCTTTCGCGACACCGATGGCATATTTAGTTTTTATGTCCTCATGAGTGGACACGCGAAACTGATTTATCAAAAACATGACTTCTTCCCTGTCCGCATTTGTGGTCCCGGAGATATTTTAGGGTATGGAGAATGGAACTCAAAATACTCACACAGAGCAGAGTCTTTAGATGATGTACGTGCTTGGTGTATTCCAAGAATCCCGTTTCAAAAACTTCTACACACTTCGCCAAATCTCCAAGAGTGTATTATCAAAGTTCTTTGCGATGTTATTTCTATTAAAGACGAGCGCATTTCGGCCCTCGAAAATCATTCCGTGAGCAATCGCGTAGCTTCGGTTCTGCTGAGCTTCTCGCAAAAGTTTGGGAAAGAAACAGAAGAAGGTCTGTATATCGATCTTAAGATTGACCGAGAAACTATGGCAAAACTTGCAGGCACTGTGACAGAAAGCTTGTCACGCCAACTCAGCGAGCTTGAAGAGGAAAAGATCATCTTACGAAAAGGCCGTTCGATTCTCATAAAAAACCGTCACAAGCTCGAGCTAAAAACACGCATCTAAAACACTCTGTTTCACAATCGTCCTGCAAATTAAATTTGTGCCTGTTCTGCTCGTGTCCTCTTGCAATAAATGTCAGTGAAAAAGAGTTTTGCGTTTTTAACTCTCTAAAGTCGAATAGATTGTCTCTAACAATGGCTCACACTTTGTATTGGTGTATGCAGACTCTCGACAATCAAAAATAGGATTCAAAAATGAAACAAAGTGTAACAACAATTATATTCTCGATCTTAACAACCACTGTAGCCACCCTTGGCATCATCATTACTTCTCCTAGCGCTGCCTACGCACAAACACAGCCCCAATCGCCGACAGAATTTCAAACAATGTACTATGACTTTGCAAAACAAAATATCATGGGCCAAGAGCGCATCGATAGATTTGCACAGCTATCAAAAAGCCGGCTCAGTAGTTTTTTAAGTGAAACAACGACACCACCTTCGAAGGTCAGTCCCAAGGAACTCAATACACTCTACAAAAAATTTGTCGAATCTGAAGAAGTCGGCGAAGCCGCAGACACTGTTTTAAAACTCGAAAACCGAAACACAATTTGTTATTTCCGCGCCTTGTGGGTACATATGCACCTATTAGCGATGGGAGTGCCGGACCAAAGCATTCGAAAAATGGTTATTGAAGGAAACGTCCCACACCCAAATTCAATCGGGCCAGATTGGGGATACCATATTGTCACTGCTGTAAAAGCGAATGACCAAAAGTGGTATACGTTTGACTTAGAGACCCAACAGCTTCTGTCAGTTGAAGATTGGCTGGGATACTATCAAGCGCCGAAATCCGAAAAATATTCAGAGTACTTATTTTTGCTAACAGTGAAACCTAGCCATCAATTCACACTTATTGATGACCATTATGATCTTAGCGTGATTGAAGCCGCAGATATCCAAAGCCTAATGTCATTTGCACATTCAAACGACAAAGTTTATGGCAAGCAACTAGATCTGTACCTTAAGAAGTAGGAATCGCTCTTTTACTTTTTGAGTCCCATCATGTTCGTGCTGTAGTAGGACGCCGTTATTTCGGTCCAGATCTTACCTGTGCCGACTTGAACGGGACTGCTCTTTGATGTTGAGTCCCCATTACCAATTTCACCAGAGGTATTTAGCCCCCACCCCCAAAGCCCCCCATTGACGTCGACGGCAAAAGTCGTACTAAGACTACCAGCTCCTTGTCGCCAATAAGTTTCGGTACCCACTTGAATCGGAGACGTACGATCTCCGGTGACACCGATTCCTAACTGACCACTTCCATTTCCGCCCCAAGTCCACAACGTCCCATCAGCTCTAACACCGATCGTGTGATTGCGGCCTATACCAATTCTAGACCAAGTCGTAGCGGACCCTACTTGTGTGGGCGAGCTCTTATTCGTGGTATTGTTAATCCCCAAAGCACCACGATCGTTCAAGCCCCAAGCCCATAGGGTCCCATTGGTTTTAAGTGCAACAACAAAACGTAGGCTTCCATGAACAGAGGCCCAGTTTGTGTCAGCTCCTATTTGAGTCATCGTCGAACGCGCTGTTAGGTCATTCATCCCCAACTGCCCTGTATCGTTAAGACCGCAAGCCCAAAGAGTTCCATCCGTCTTAACCGCATAGGTGGCATGATAGCCCGGCCCACAACTTGCCCAGTCGGTGTCTGTACCTATTTGCACAGGGGCACTCTTAGAAGCGATATTCCCTTGTCCTAAGGCTCCATTGGGGTTTGCTCCCCACGCCCATAGGGTGCCGTCTCTTTTCGTGGCCACGCTATGGTAAACACCAGCTACGACGGAGCTCCACGTATCTACAGAGCCCACCTGTGTCGGAGAACTTTTGTTATTGGTGTTTCCATATCCTAATTGTCCGTAAGTGTTGTCTCCCCAGGTCCACAAAGATCCAGGCTCTTGCAGTCCCATTGAAAAGCTGCTGCCGCAAGCAACGCCTTTCCAAACTGAAGTCCCATGAATAAGTGTTGGAGTTGTCACCGTGACTACAGTTCCGTTTCCTACTTGACCGTCACCGTTTTCCCCCCAGCCCCAGAGCGATACATATTTTTTGAAGAATGAGAAAGGAATGATGTGCGCAAAAAGCCGCCCAGGCATAGATACCGAGATAAATATCGGCAGTCGAAACAGACTATCCATCAAGAACTTGCGACGGCTTCTCATACTCTTATGTCTCCTTGGCGCTCACATAAGAGTATGAATTTTTATTTTTATTCTCCAAGAATGAAAAACGGGACATCCGCGCGAAACTTATTGCTGAAAACAGCTTGCCCGTAAATACACAATATCACTTAGACATAATGAGGCTGTTTCCGAATACCCCCGAGCAGTTTTAAATTAAGGACCAGGTTTCGAACGCGAGAGCGTTTTAACCAATAAAAAAACCCCAATGTGCTCATTGGGGTTTCTAATATTTTCTTGAGAACGCTCGATATTACAAGCTGATCAAAACACCGGCTTTGATGCCGTAAGTTTCTAAGCTCAAGTTCATAGATGTTGAACCGAAGTAACCATTTGGTTGAGTGTTACTTACTGGGTTCAAGCTCGTTTGATAGTCACCTTCTAACAAAACCGCGATCGACTTTGTTACGCGAATTTGACCACCGATACCTGCTGCCCAACGGAAGTCTGCGGCAGAGAATGCGCTCTTCGTGTCATCGCTTTGAAGCAAGCTCGAGTTGTAATTCGCAGCTCCGTAGTATGATGGATAGTAAGCTCCAGGATACATTGCTGCATTGTAGTTTTGCATATTAGACATTGCACCTGTTGAGCTCTGAAGTAATGAACCAACACCACCGCCTTTTACATACAGGCGGATATCGCTGTTGTTCATTACATTCCAGCGAACCATCAACGGAAGTTCGATGTACTTATTTTGGTAAGTTAAATCCCAAGTACTCATACCGTTGCTATAGCTTTCTTTCGTAGAGCGCTCAGCATACATAACACCAGTTTCAAACTGAAAAGAACCACGTCCGATAAGGATTCCGACACCGCCCTCATAACCTGTTGCGGTCGAGAAGCTATATCCTGGGGACGTTGTACCCTTTAGCTTTGCGAAGGTAATACCACCCACCGGAGCTAAGTGAACTAATGGTTCACGTTTAACGGCCTTAGGGGTCGTCTTCATCGCTAGTGCGGCTTCCGTATCGATCTCGTTTTTAAGATCGCTTGCGTGAGCCATAGAAACTCCAAGAGACATCAAAAATAAGAAACGAAGTAATCCTGCCTTTTTCATAAAATTCTCCTATCAACAGGAGGTAGAGCAAGATCTGTGGCACACGAGCCACACATAAATTCGTTTTAAAACGCCTTGCTCCCGATATCTCCCGGTATCGCCGGAGAATTGGTCTACACCTGTCAAAAGAAGTGACAACCAGAACCTTATTACAGACCCCAGCCGTTCCCACAGAGCCCATCTCTAATATATAGCTATTGACGATATGAATGCGTCCCGATTGAGCTTATGAGTCACGACAAGTTCTGGACAACCCTAAGGCCCCTTGGAACCATTGCCTAATAACAAAGGAGTTTTCAATGGCACATATCCCAGTCCCACCTGGCGCCCCTGGTATTATCGGTCCGATGATGGCTTACCCTGAAACCGCAAAACCTCTGAATGAGTTGGCGGAGCTTTTACTTTCTCGTGAAACACCGAATTTTTCTAAAGCTGAAAGAGAAACAGTTGCTAACTATGTTTCGTTTTTAAATCAATGCGTTTTCTGTTCAGAATCCCACGCAGGGGTTGCTGACTATCACTGGCAAAAATCTGGAATAAGCAAGCAAGTTTGGGAGAGCCCCGAACAAGCGCCGATCAGCGACCGTTTGCGCGCTCTTTTGAAAATTGCAGCAACAGTGCAGAAATCAGCACGCTCAGTTTCTCAGGAGGACATCGCAGCCGCTAAAAAATTAGGTTCCACCGACAGAGATATTCACGACACGGTTCTTATCGCCGCTGCTTTCTGTATGTACAATCGTTATGTCGATGGATTAGGAACTTTTGCTCCGCCTCGTGGTGATGCTGCATATGCCGAGATGGGTAAGATACTTGCCACCAAAGGCTATGTAAAAGCGATCGAGAACTAGAAAATAACGAAGGGCCGCTAAATGCCGGCCCCTCGCCTACCAAATTCCTGTTACTAGACAGGCGGATGGTAGTCTTTATCTTTTTCAGAGCGACGAGGTTCTTCTTTTTCCTCGCCGGCAGTGGCAACATCTTTTGCGCCACCAGCTTTTAAGATGTCAGTGGCTCTGTCGCGCAAGTCGTTGTTATCAACATGAACTGACAAAAGCATACCGCCATCTTTCACCATAGTCTCAAAGCGTTTTGCTTCATACTCAGGAATACCAAGACCCACAAGCGCACCGGCAATACCACCTACGGCACCGCCAATACCTGCGCCGGCAATCGCGCCAACGATAGGACCTGCTGCTACGAAAGGACCTATCCCTGGAATTGCCAAGGCTCCTATTCCCGCAAGCCAGCCTAAGACACCCCCGATAGCAAGACCGCTAGTACCACCAGCAGTCGCACCCTCAGGAGCTTTGGTGTTTTTCTCATGAGCAAAGTTTTTTGTACTTTCCGGAGTTGGCATCAAGACAGAAATGTCACTGTTTACAAACCCGGAATTTTTAAGATTGGTCACTGTATTTTCGAGGGACGTTCGATTGTCGAAAATCCCAAATACAGATTTATGACCTCTTTTTGTCGTATCTTTTTCAAAGACCATAACTTCCCCCTGAACCCTTAATAAGATTTAGTTTTTACTTCTGTTTGATTGTCTACTTGCTTCACTCCGGATACTTTCTTAGCCAGACCGTCGACTTTTGCTTTCTCATCTGCAGTGGCGACAGGACCTCGAAGAGTCACTACCCCATTCAATGTAATGATTTTTACATTTTGTGCATCTGTAGAAAGCGTTTTGTCGTTCACAAGCTCTTGACGAACTTTACGAGTAAGCTCCACATCAGCCGTTGTGCCTTTGACTTGATCCTCAGGCGTCAACGTTGTCCCTTGAGCATCACGTTGGTTCATCTTTGTATTGCTTGTGTCTGTCGTGGTTGGATTCGCAGCCAGAGTGGAACCTGCGAAAAGCAAGACAATAGACATCACAACTAATTTTCTTGTTGGTGTCACTTCCCTGTTTAGCATAGGCGCCTCCTCTCATTTTCTTATTTGTGCCAATATTAGCAGCGAAATGTCCTAGAAATGTCGTGATCGCAAAAAAAGGAACTAGCCTGTCAAAGCACAGGATTAGGACTGAAAGCTCTGATATTTAATAACAGAATGCTTACTGAACCGCTAAAACGGCAAATAAATTATTTTCCTCGAGAGCTTTCACCCACGGTTGCTTTGCAAGGTATTGCACCCAGCCCGTAAGATTTTTGCATCCAGGATTATTCAAAAGTATGTTTTTATTAATAATAATGACTCGATATTGTTGCGCCAACAAATAGTTGCGGAGAGCGTTTCCATCATTCATAAGCGGCGTTAACGCAAAAGCCGTCGGTTCACCATCGCAACCAAGTTTTCCTAAGAAGGGTTCACCAGCAAAGTTTTCTCGAACTTTTTCGTTATAGTTCGTATATGCAAGGTAGCCCGAGGTGATTCTTTTCCCATGAAAAATCTGAAGAAAGTTTTCTGAAGGATCTTGAGCCCACGCCGTCGGGATATTTACCACGATCGTCTCACTCGGCATGTTTCTTACTTCAGTTAATGCATTTGCAGGCAAAATTTGAGTGTAATTGAGTGTCGGGAAAAACCACATTTGATTCATCCACGGCCCCGCTAAAACCGCCCAAACTACCAACGCGTAAGAAAGGTACTTTTTGATGCGCTCCTTAGCAATCCCTTCAATAAATAGAAAGGCCACAAGAATAAAGCAAAGATTTGTCGTCATTGCCAGACGCCCGGTCGTGCGCGTGATCCGCATCGGGAAATGACGGAAAATTTCGGTATTAAAATCAAGGTACGAGCTCACTTCGTTATTAATGCGGAGCTCAGGCCCAAGGGCCAAAATAAAATAGACAAGCCCCACTCCGAGCAAAATAACTCTGAATGAGTCTTTCCAAAATTTCTTCGTGCAAAGAGAAACAAGGACCAAAAGTAAAATCACAAGGTCAAACGTATTCTGTCTTTCTAATGGAAGATGGGTCAATGACGGCCACCACTCAAAAAGACGATTCCCGTCTACAGGAATAAATGCGCTTAATAGGTCTAAATTGAAAAAGCGGCGTTGCTCATCCACTATGACCGGGCCATTTTTCAGCGTATAGGCAATCATCGGCCACCACAGCGCAAAGAATATTCCTACGGCAAGGCCAGCACCAATTCCAAGATTCAATAGCGCTCTTGGGTTTTTAAGCTCTGAACGCATTTGCCAGAATTTATAGGCAACCAAAGCCAGTGTAATTAGAAATAGACTTGGAATATTATGAAAGGTTCCCGTGTAGGCAAGCCCCAAGAGCAATGCCGATCCCAACACATTTTTAAGCCTTTTAGGATCAAGATTCATCACTGCATAGAAAACGAATTGCAGCCCCCAAATCATCGATAGCAAAGTCACGTGTTGATGAGAACGAGAAATATAAAAACCGCACCACCAGACAAAAAGAATATAAGCCAATTGCCGCACAGGATTTTTAATAAAGCAGGTCGCCACCAACCAGCTACCTAAGATAATCAGCCAAATTTGCATCAAAGCAAAAATATGAAACTGAAAGATTGCTCCGCCGGCCAAGAACGGACAGGTTAAAATGAAAGGAAATGGGCTATCAAAAGTTCCCGAAAGGTCCGTGCCAAATGGAGCTAGAAATCTATCTGATTGAAAATTGCCAGTAAGCACGTTCGTGCAATAACACTCGCCCATCGTGGCATGTGAAAGAGGATCGCCGTAGCCCGCCGCTAGATTTGTTTTTACGTCCCAGAGTGGAATCGTATGAAGAAATCCAAAGACCAAAAGTACAAACAGAATCAAAATACTTTTATTGGGGTTTTTAAAGTTCATTGTTTTTACAAATTAGCCATTAGCTACAGACTTCATATTGGTCTGCAAGATAACCTCTTGAGCGCGCTTCAAAATATGCGGTTCAAGATTTTTTTCACAGCAAGGCTGAATGGCATTATCCACCCATGAAATCAAAGGCATGGTTTTATCACCACACGCACAAATACGATGACTAAGATCTGCAGGGACTCCGGTCACCAAACAAAACGGAGGAATATCCTTTGTCACTATCGCGCCAGCCCCAACCATTGCAAATGCGCCGATACGAACGCCACAGCGAATGATAGCTCCGGCTCCAATCGAGCAACAATCCTCAAGCACTGTCGGAACAACTTCCCAGCTCTTACGACCAATACGTGGATGTTGATCATTGGTGAAAACCACCGCAGGCCCAACAAACACCCAACGAGAAATCTCGACGCCGTTGTAAATGTTCACACTATTTTGAATTCTGGAACCTTCGCCAATTGATACATTGGCATCGACATACACATCTTTTGCAACAGAAACTCGAGGTCCGATTGTCGACCCATTTCGCACATGAGAAAAATGCCAAATCTTTACGTCTTCCCCGATTTTTGCGCCTGGTTCAACGATCGCTGTAGGATGCACGAACGAGCTCATGAGACCTCCGTTACTTAAATTCTCTCATAAACTTGTTCTAAATGTGAGGTCTAGGTCTCTGCATTCACGACCTAGGCCTTAGAGTTATAGGCGCTGACGAAAATGCAATAGCTGACGAAGGCTTTTATAGCCATCTTTCAGAATGGAAATCTTGGAATTTCGGGTCTCTGGCCGCAGGACAACAGGCATCTCGGCGACCTTCCCCGCACGCTCGGAAAAGTACACGATTTCTACTGTAATAAAATAGTCATCCGCGCGTAGGCGCTCGACGACAGAAACTTGGTCACCACGTAAAAACAAAGTCCCCTGCGTGTCTTTAGTTTTAATTCTAAGAATCACCTGACGGGCGATTTCAAAAACCAACGACCCCAGTCGACGTTTCCAATTTCTTTGCACCTGAGACTGCGGGTGACTTTTGCTTCCGACAAACAGCACGTGCTCTTGCCAAGCTGAAGATCCAAGCTGAACAAACGAATCCAAATCACTATACCCAAAAGGCAGATCCGAAGCGGTAAGCACCACCCAGTGATTAGAATCGAGCTTTCTTTTTTGTAATTCGCGAAGACCACGGCGATAGGCTACGCCCATGCCTTTTTCATCATTCTGAAAGCTAGATACCCACTCAGGGAATTCTTTGGAAAGCTTCTGGGCCACATCCCAAGTTTTATCATTGCTGCCATTCACAAGCAGAAAGACTTCAGAACCTGGAAACTTTTGAGTCAAGGGCTCAAGCTCACGCACTGTTCTCTCAAGGATCTGTTCTTCGTTATAAGCTGCAATGAGATAGTAAAACTTCATGAGGTTTCCAGCATATGAGATAGGGGTTAACTCATTCTTTCGCTATCTCTGAAAAAAGACAAGATAACTGGACCCTATGAATACAGCGAGTGTTCGATCTCTGGACCTGTAGGATTGGTTTTTAACCGGTGCCTTTGAGCTTCTTCTGAACATGAGTCAGATGAATGATCTTCTTCAAAGCTAAAAACGCGGGTTTGTTGTATGGCTGACCCATAATGTTTTCAATATAAGCGACAGCCTCTTCAGGAGTCCGTCTTGCGCCTTCTTTATTGTTTTCATAGATCAGGTCTACAAAACAATCAGCGACAGCTACGATACGCGCCAAAGGATTGATTTTGATATCACGGATACGACGAGGAAACCCCATACCCAAAGCGTTTTCGTGATGCTCTAGTACGATCCCTAAGACGTCTGAGGGAATTTCTTTGATATCACGAAGGATCTCAACCCCACGAAGTGGATGAGACTCATAATAGTGAACTTCAGCCTCTGTCCATTGCAGACGAGGTTTATTAAGAATTTCTAAAGGAATTTCTTTAAGACCGATATCGTGCAGATATGCACCCATCACCACTTTTTCAAGAGTGCTCTTCATGGTGATATCCATTTGTTCGCAAATCATCAACGACACCACTGAAGTTGCCAAAGAGTGACTCACAAGATCGCCTGGAAGCTTACTAAAGATATCTAAAAACTTATCAAAGTCTTTAATCTGCACAACAGTCTCTTGTACGAAGCCCACGATCTGTTTGCAGCGATCAAACGAGCCCACGTAAACGTCTTTTTTAGTGAGTTCTGAAATCGTAGATTCAGCAACACCCTTTAAAAGATTCATTTTCAGAACCGGGTTTACGCTATCGTTTTTTAAAGTCTTCTCGATAAGATTTACGTTAAAAGTTACAACACCGTTGTACTCTTCTTCACGAACAAAAAGATCGACTTGCTTTTCTTGCATCAAATGCAGATTCGAAAGATTTCCAGTATCTGCTTTTCGCCCGACGAGGATGAACTGACCAGATGGCAATCGAGTATAAACTTCAGCGGGCAACGGCAATCCGTCAGTAAAAAGCTCTTTACTGACTTTGATCATCTTTTTTTCGTCAATCCCGGAAGGTTTACTCATAAATGACTTATCGGCGAATCTCGTCAATCGCTTCAAGGAAAATTCAGAACACTAGACTAAATCCACCGAAATCTCAGAATGAGATTTAACAGAACCCCAGCGCAAAAACGGGATCTTTGTGGAATTCTGATGTATGACTAGACCATGGACCTACGAAGCCACGTTCAGAACACGCTTAAACTCAACCCCGCAGCTTCACCTTGGCCAAAGATGCTTCTCTGTGGAGTTGCCACCACAGCCCCACTTTTTGTGGGCCACTATCGGGATCAGCTAAGTGTTGCCATCTTTGGAGCTCTCGCCGCCTACCTGCTGGTTCTAAACGATCACCTAGGACCTCTATGGAGAAGGCTTCTGAATTTCACTCTCACCTTTATTGCTCTCTGCATAGGAATGACTGCAGGAATTCTTCTTGAGGGCCACCCGCAAATATTCACTCTGGCATTGTTAGTAATGACCTACTTTATCGGACTGATGGATGCCAAGAACTCAGAGTTTGAACGAGCCGTGCTATTTGCCACCTTTCAAATGCTTGCGGGCTTTGCAACATCTGCGATCGGAAAGCATATTGATTCTGCCTTCAGCTACGCACTTCTTGGCTATGTGATTACGATGCTAGCTGTGATCTTAATAGTCACCATTGCCGGACAAAAACCGCAAAGCTATCAACGTTACCGCGACACCATTCGCAGCGCCCTGACCCGCGATCGCAGTCGCCATTTTTATTCATTCACTTATTGTCTTGCAGTCCTTGCCACCCTCAGTGTTGTCACCTACTTCAAAGTTGATCATGGCTATTGGGCCGTTGGTACCGTGCTGATCACCATGCGCCCCGATTCTTTACTCAGCATATATCGAAGCATCCAGCGTCTTTTTGGAACTCTTCTGGGTGTCATCATTGCGGGTCTGGCGATTTACTATATCCGACAACCTCTGCCTTTAATCGTGCTTACTTTCTTAGTATGTGTCGGAGCTCCATGGGCCTTGGCATCGGCGTACTGGCTGGGATCTGGATTTTTGGCCGTGGTTATTCTGATATTATTAGACTTGCCATTTGCTCAAGTCGGCGACCTACATACACCATTCCTACGCCTTCAAGCTACGGCTATTGGCTGTGGCTTTACCATCCTTGCGGTACTTGCAACCCATCTTCATAAAAAGTGGGCTAAACTTATTTTTCACTAATCTGTCACAAAAGGCTCCTTGGACTCCTAATGCTAAGTAGGAGTCTTTATGCTGTCTCGATTTTGGATACTACTGGCAATTCCTCTGACCCTTGCTGCTCTCGCGGCCGAGGCTCATCCAGTCTCTTATAAAAACGCCTTTGGCGTGATGTCGTACAATAGCCAGGACTCGAATGAGTTGTTGGTAAACTACTCTTTGAATTCTCGCTTTGCGGTTGCTGCTACGTACTTGCGTGAAGAGAAATCTGAATTCTACATTCCAAGATTAAATCTTTTAGTTCAACGCTGGAACAACGAGGACTCGCAAGGGAATTTTTACCTAAGTGCTGGCGCCGGAGCCGAGAAGTTTGATTCGAAAAATTATGATACGGGACTTCTTGAGGTTATACTCGATTGGGAAAGTCGCAAGTACTACACCTATTTTGAACATCAGTACTTTGCCCGCAAAAATGAAAACAATCCGACGCTTGCTGAAAAAGACCTGCAAAAAAGTAAACTGCGTTTAGGTTTCGCTCCTTTTCTTGCGGACTATAGTGACCTGAATGTTTGGTATATCGCCGAGTTCAATCAATCCAACACCAATCCGCAAATCGCTGCGACTCAGTTTCTCCGTTTTTACATGAAGAACGTTCTCTGGGAAGTAGGCGCTGGTTTTGATGGAAGTATCGCGTTCAACTTTATGATTCACCTATAAGTAGGAGATTTTATGAAATATTTTATCTTTGCTTCATTGATTACTTTAAGTTCAATGGCATTTGCTGACGAGCTCAAAGTCGGAGTTAAAGGCATGGTTTGTGCTTTTTGCGCTCAAGGCATCGAGAAAAGTTTTATGTCACAAAAAGAAGTGGCCGGCATTGATGTGAGCCTTGCCAATAAATTCGTCAAAATTAAGTTTAAGGACGGACAGACCCTGAGCCATGAGAAGATTACTCAACTCTTAAAGGACTCTGGCTACGACGCAAGTTTCGAGAAATAAGCCATGACTTCAATTAAGAACTCTTTAGTAAACTACCTGACTCTGTTTGGCTCGATGAGCACATTGCTTTGCTGTGCCCTTCCCGCGCTTCTTGTAAGCCTTGGCATGGGGGCCGTGATGGCTGGCCTTGCCAGCAATGTGCCCGGCCTTATTTGGGTTTCTGAAAATAAGGCGACGGTCTTTATCTTTGCAGGAGTGATGTTAAGCCTGAATGGTTTCCTAATTTGGAGGAACCGCAACGCCCCCTGCCCGATCGATCCAAAACTTCGCGACGCCTGCATCAGTGGTCGTAAGTTCAGTTCAAGAATCTATTTTGTAAGCCTTGCTGTTTTTCTAACAGGCTTCTTTTTTGCTTATATAGCTCCAAGTCTTACAGCTTAGATTTTTGCGCAAAAAAAATCTGACGGTTTTAAGGCCGTCAGATTTGTCTTTATCATTTAAAATCTTTTAAAGATTACTTCTTAAATTCAGCAGCGCTATAGAATACTTTTACACGGCTTCCAGAAGGTTGAGAACTCCAGTCGATTTTACTTCCAAGCATGATGGCGTTCTTATCGATATCGAAAGTCCAGCCTTTTTCATAATCCTTAGGAAGATCAATCGCTCCGTAAGTTACACGGATACTTTTCACATCAGGTGGACGATCTAGGAAGATGATATTACCGACGTTGTCGACGATATCTTTCGCCAAATTCGCCAAACGCGTTCCGTAGTCTGGATCACAAAGATTCATGATGTTTGCCTTGTGGTTTGTAACCATAGACAAAAAGCTCTCGATACGAACAGGAGTAGTGCGATATTCGTCGCGATCACAACCGGTTGTATCATTGCTCGGAACCAAAACTCCGTAACCAAGAACCTTCGAAGCGTTTCCGCCCTTCAAGTTTAGTAGGAATCTATAAAGTCCATTTGCATCGATGTTTTCACTTTGGTCTTCAGCATCTGTTAGGAAGATCACCGCGATAGAAGCATCTTGACGATAGAAACCGTTATTCCAGCCTGTCAAATTAGGAGGAGACAATGCTGCAAATACCGGATCAAAGCTTTTCTCGTCAGCCGCGCCATCAGTTCCTAAGACAAAGTTTGCCGCAAGAATTTGATCCGCACTCGGAGTCATCTTATTTACAACACGAACATTCCCAGCAAGCTGACCGCAACAAGCTTTGCGACCACCCCAAGAGTAACCGTCCATATCCGTCGTCAAAACACCAATGTTGTAATCTAAGACAGAAGACTTCGTGAATGTAGAAGTAAACTTCGCCACATTCGTCGCCAAATTTCTTTGGTGAGTCGCCATACTGCCTGAGTTATCAACTACAAACAAGATATCAACTTTTGGATCAAAAACCTGAGTGTTGTCTTGAACAACTTTTTCTTCTTGGTTTTTTGGTTTTAGGTACGCATCCGGAGTTGCAGGAGAGCATGCCGCCATCCCGAATCCCAAAAGCGTTAACACTAATGCATGTTTAAAGTTCATGGCCTACCTCTTAACCGTACAAGCTTTTTTAACATCCACACGGTAGTTGCTAAGTTCATCAAACCAAACTTCATCATCTGCTGGGAAACTTACAGTTTCAGCGACGCCTTTATAACCAGTAACACCTTTTTTAGAGTCGTTACCTTTGGCGTTTTTAGCGATTTTATCAGCGATAGAAACCTGTTGAATCAACTCAGCTTCCACAATGTGAAGCTTGCGAAGAATTTCTTTAGTCTCTTCCACTTCTGTTTTCGCAAGTTCTTTTACACGGCCATATGCCGCGGTTTTAGCCATTTGCGAACGTTGAAGTGTATTTTGCTTCAACTTCTCGAAGCTGCCTTGAAGACCTGTCAAAGCCAAAGATTTTGCGTAAAGCTTCTCAGCAACCGCAGCTTCATCTTCAAGATGTTTTTGCGCCTGAGCGAATTGGAAAAGTCTTTCGTCATGAGCAAAGCGACGTGGAAGATTTTTAGCTGTTTTGCCCAAATCTTGAACTTCGATCTTTTTAGATTTCAAAAGAGCAATACCGTTGTTCACATCATCGGTCGCAGGCTCTTTAGACATAGCTTCAAGAGCTTTCGTTCTTTCTTTAAAGCGTTTTGGGAACGCCTGAAGCGTCTCTGTCACGCCGCTATAGTCACAAACTTTTAACTGAGACAAAGAATTCACGAAGAAAGCCTCTGGGCTTACTTGGTTGTTCAATGCTGAAGTTACCAAAGAACGGCTTACTGCCATAGCATTGTTTGGCTCACCCTTACGGATGTAAGCCCAACCAATTTCTTCTTGGGATTCAGTCCAGTAGTCAGAGTCCTTTGCTACTTTTTCGTAGTACTTAATAGAAGCATCAAAGTACCCGTTTTGGAAAAGCAAACGAGCCGCCGTGATTTGCATCAAGTCTTTGCTAACCGGTGGATAGCTCGTTTTCATCAAACTTGCCAAAAGCTTCGCTGCGCGATCTGCTTGGTCGTTCAATGAATACGCAATCACCAATTGCCAATCGATCAAAGCTTTTTCCTTGCTGTTAGCAGGAGCTTGAGCTGACAACTTTTGAAGCTGTTCTAAGTTTTTATTAGAAGACAAGGCTTCGGCTGTTTTCACGCGAAGCTCAGTAGCCTCACCGAAAACTGTTTCCCAAGCTTGTTCCCACTGAATTTGTGCCAAAGTCCAAGCAAAGTGATCTGCTGGAGCCGCTTTTTGCCACTCTTCACGCAAAGTCGTGTTGATCTCTTTCGGGTTGTTCGCCATGAAAAGAGTTTGCACGCCAGTGACAGGAAGACCCGCCATGAATTGAGCGTAACCCATAAGCGCTCTTCCATTAGAAGACTTCTGGAAAGACGTTCCTTCAAATGCGTTTGAGAATTGCAAAGTCGCTTTTTCCCACTCTGCATTTTCAATATTTCTAAGGAAAATATTTTGTTCAGAGTTTGGAGTACCGATGACTTTCTTCATCGCTTGCGCTAGCGGCGTTGTTTTAACAGAAGCTGCTGGCGACTTTACGATTTTTGAAGCTTTCGAACCTTCATCCAAGATGCTTTCAAGATCTTGAGCCACAGCAAACTGGGCCAAAGACAATGAAAGACCAAGAATCGCTAAGTTTTTTAGTTTCATAGTAGCCATCCCATTTGAACTGACGCCACCGCCAAGTCCATCTTCTTTTCTGTTTCGAAATACTTGGCTGTGTATGTTTGATAGCGCATCTCTAGACGAGTCGAGAAATGTTTGCTGATCCAAAAACCAAGACCACCACCCGCTGTCATTGTTGGAACTGCGCCAGATTTAAGCTCAGTTTGGCCATAACCACCAACAAGGTAGAAATCGAAGTGAGCAACGCTCTTATCAAGCAAATTCATTTTTCCGTAAACAGGAGCCCAGTTCACCAAAGCCATCATCTCTGACTTTTGGTAATCCATTTCTGGAAAAGCTGCATCTGGGTTTGCTGGATTTTTTTGGTACTCGGCGTAAGCTTGGTCAACCATAGCTTCACCCTCTGGAGTCAGAGAGTTAAAAGAATAATTGTACTTTGCACCAATCGCCCAACGAGGGTTGATGTGGTACATAGCATTCAAGCCTATGCTCTTCGTACGAGAGTAAGTATCACCACCAAAAGTTCCAGAGAACTCAGGGGCAAATTCCACTCTGTTTGTCAAAGGCACGCTTCTGTTTTGAACAATGCTAACGTTCTTCTCTGGCTCAAGAGCTTTCGCTTTGTCCAAGAAGATCTGATTTCCACCCAAAGCATCAAACTGAGTCTCTGTGCTGTCCGCTTTCGCTTCTTGCTTCGTCTCTTGCTTTGCTTCTGGCTGAGTCTCAGGTTGAGTTGCCTTTGGCGCCGCATTCGCAGCTACCGCAAACAAAACTGTCGTAGTCGCTAAAAGAAGTTTTTTCATTATTTACCTCCCGCACGAGAAATGCTCACTGGTGGAGCAGAGTTTACTCTCATTCTCAAGTCGAATGTCTGAGGTTTAGTTTGTGTATCAGATCCATCCTGATTTCTTGCCACAACGTTTGCACGCACTGTGAAATCACCCGGAGCCATCATGAAGTCTGGAGCCCAAATCATTTTACAAAGTTGTTTAGAAACGCCCACACCGCTGCAAGAGAAAGTCGCGCCCGCAGGAGCTCCTGTAAATGTCGGAGTTGCAACAAGCAATTCTTCTTTAGGATCATAGATCAAGAATTGATGTTCATCTTTAGCACCGATGTAGAAATCCAAAACGTCAAACCAAGTGCTTTGCAAGTTCGCAAATGAAGTCAAAACATTTACATAGACGTTTTGTTTCATGCTTTCTTTTTGGAAGCGAGAAACCGCCTGCAATGCAAAACCGAAGCTGCCTTTAGACTTTGTCAACTCAGCGTTCGTTAGATCAACCTTGATGCTCACAGCGTATGTGCCACCGCCCATACCTACTGCAGACATACTCGTGAATGTTACAAACTGAGAGATATTGCCATACCCCAACAGTGGGAACGCTTGAACCTTTGGCCAAGTTGAAGCGTCAGCACCAGCGTCTCTATCAACAACTTGGAAAGTGATGTTTGCATATTCACCTTCACGAACAGTGATGCTCGTTTGAGAAATTGCAGAAATCTCTGGATCTCTCAAAAGTTTGCCGATTTCTAATCTTAAGTCCCAACTTCTGCGTTCCACAGGTTCGTTAGGTTTTTCACCAAGAACCAAAACTTTAAGGATTTTCGCTTCAGTCGTATTTCCATTTGCGCCTGTCACAGTGCCAGCCGGTGGAGTCCATACGAACTTGCCGCTGGTAGCGTCATAACGAGCACCTTGAAAGTCGTTCAAGTTTTCAATAAGAATTCTCGTCGCGAATCCACCTTTTAGGATACGAGACTTCATTGTGAATTCGCCTTCAACACCTTCGCGGAAAGTGATGTTTTGCGGAACATCTAGACGAATATTTTCGCTAGAAGTTGCGTCTGGCTTCTCGTCAACAGTTGGCTCTTGTTGGGCGTCTTTGAAAAGAGCATTCTTTTTCGCCAAAGGATCTTGATCCCAGCTAGAAGAACATCCAGCAAGAGTCCCAACCAATAGTAATGCACCTAAGAAATATTTAGTGTTTTTCATATTAACCCTGACCTGCCCTTCTTAGAACAAACGGATAGCTAACTTTTACATCCACGCCACCTTGAGGAAGCGGGAATTGCCAAGTTTTAAGTCTCATGACGATGCAATCTTCAATAGCTTTTGAGTTGATGGTTGTGTTGTCGACAGAGGCTACTTTAACAGCGCCATTGCCACCGATGGTGAACGCAATTGCCACACGACCATTCAAGTTTGGATCCCCTTGCAGTCCCTGCTCGTAGCAGAAACGCACTTGACCCAAGTTTCTGTTAATAACTGCTGCAATCGCATCACGATCAAGACCTGAAGCGACTGTTGCTTCCTGAGCCAAAGCCATAGAGCTTGTGCCTGCAGAACCAACAAGGCTCAGTTTTCCGTAACCAGCTTGACCGCCGCCTTTACCTTTAGTGCCGTAACCACCAGCGCCTTGGATATTACCACCAACTCCGACTGGAGCTGCGACAACACCTTTACCGTAGAGTGAAGTTTGCACACCACCGCTACCTTGAGTACCGCCCAAACCTGGACCTGCACTTGTATTTACAGCGCCCAAATCAACGCCACCCTTTTGTTTGCCTTTAGACAAACTTCCTAGAACTGCCAAAGCCCCCATACGCTTTAACGTATTTGTGGTCTTTGTAACCGTTTTAGTCGGAGTCGTTTCTTGATTTTGGTTTACTACTTTTTGCATTTCCACTTTAGGTTTTGGCGGAATGCTCTTAATGATTTTAACAACTTCTTGCTTCAGGTTTTGTTCCATCTTCGCCGTCATTGTTGGCAATGTACGAACATAAGACATGAACAAGACTGTAAACAGCATCAAAGCTGCCAAGATCATGTACCAACGACGTTGAGTCTCAGCATCTTCTTTGTGGTCTTTCAAAGTCATGCCGACTTCTTCAACCAATTTTAAATGTCCAAGCCTACCAACCAAGAATGGCTTGTTCGCCAAATCTTGCTTAGTTACTTGACCTAGTTTTTCAAAAGGAATTTTCTTTTTTGATAAATGCTCTGTGCTTGGAACGATCTCAAGACGTTTTGTATCGCCTCGGCGGATCACCTCACCAGACTCCCCTGTCCAGTTGAAGGCTCTCAGAACCGTTCCGTTATTATCTTCCAATACCAGTCGTTTTTCCATTTAGTAACTTCCTGTTGAGCTTTTCAAACGATCTTTAAAATCCGAGCGAACACCGATCAAAGAGTCCAACACTTTGTCTTCTTCCACCGTCGTTACGGCTTCGTCTGAAAAGTGGTACTTACCTTGAACCAATAGGTCCTCGAAGTTATGGCTTGTGGTTTCAGAGCTACCAGAAGCTGGCAAAGCCGAAGCTGGAGCTTTCTTAGCGTCCTTCGAAGGAGCTGCAATCGCCACCGAACCAAGAACTGAAAGAATTAGAACGAATGACTTCATAGAACCCCCTTCTCAGAAGATTTCGCCAAATTTTCAATACGTGTTTGCAAATACTGAGTCATCGCTGTGTTCTCAGATTTCTTTTCAAGATCTAACAAAGCTTGAAGAGCTTGCTTATCGAATGGATTCTTATTCACAAGGCTTCTCGCCTTTTGAATCTCTTGCAAGCTAGGTCTTTGAGAAGCGACTGTCGTGTCTTTCTTAGTTACAACAAGGTCTGCCAAAGTATTTTGGTGCTCTTGAGGTGCGATCTCACGAAGCGCATTCACTTCAGTAACAATCACGCTACGAAGATCTGCTTGTTCCCAAGAAGCCTTCAAAGCTGGTTGCCATTTAGAATTCTTCCAGAACTCCTCGACTTTTGCTTTCGCTTCTACAGACTTCGCTTGGAACGGAGTCGCTTGAGCAGACAAAAGTTGCATGTACTGTTGTTGTTCTTCATCTGAAAGACCTTGTGGCACTGGAGCAGACAAAAGTTCCGAGTAGAAACGTTCGCTCTCTTTAGCAAGCAAATCCACGCTTACCAACTGAGAAGTCCAGTCACCCGCATCGATCGCTTGTTTTGCAAAGCCTTCAAGTTTCTCTAGAAGAGCCACACGTGCCTTCATTGTCGCAGCTAACTTACGATCATTTTTAGTATCCAATTTATGATCAGTGAGCTGTTTCTTAAAGCCAGCGAAGTCTTTTAAGAAAGCAACACGAGTCAGAAGCTTGCCTGAATCTGTTGTTTTCATAGAAGCGTCTTTAGTCACTTTTTTAAGAATTGCATCGCTAGAGCTCTTCGCAAAAACCTCAGTATAAAGCTGAGCCATCAATTGCGGAGACTTGCCCAAGATCGGACGGTAAAGCTCGATCTCTTTTTCTGGAGCTTTTGATTTTCTCACAAGCTCAGCAGCAACTAGCTTTTTATTTTCTTCATCTTTAGACGCTTGCAAGTACTGACCATAGTAGCTTGCGCTCTTTTGGCCAGAAAGCTCTGCGAACATCGCAAGCTTCAACATTTTCTCGTCTGGCTTCAGACCTTTTTGCAACTTCTCAGTCGCAGTCAAAGCTGTCGTAAAGTCCAAAGTCATCTCAGCCATGTAAGCTTTACGAGACCACGCGAACTCACGATCTTCCTCGCTCAAGCCTGGTTGTTGCAACAAGCTGTCTGCAGCACCTTGGGCCTCAGAGAACTTGTTCAATTTCTCAGCCAAGATCAATTTGTTCTTATAGAACTTCATCTTATCTTCAGGAGTTGCCTGAGATGGATTGAATTGGTTCAGCTCGTTGTAGGCTGCCAAAGTGTCTTTTCCAGCTGCTGTTGCAGACTTGGTCAAAACCGCTTTTTGAACCATTTGAGTGAACTCTTTTGTGTCGCCGGCACCAGATAGAGCTTGCGCATATTCTGCTGCCCATGTGCTGATGTTTGTTTCATCCTTCATCAAGACCAAAGCATCCAAAGAAAGATCTGCGGCTTGTTTACGGATTTTAGCGTCACCTTTTTTATCCAAAGCCAAAGTTCTCAAAGCTTCTGAAGCTGGACCATATTGTCCTTTTTCATACATGCCATGAGCTTTTTGGTATTGAACTTCGAAAGACTTTGTCTTCTTAGGGCTTTGCTCAAGGTACATATCGTAAGCTTGAGTTTCGTATTTTTCATTTTTAGAGTCTTCAGCAAGATCTAGCAACGCCACCAAAGTTGTTTCCAACTTGTCAGCCGTTTTTGGATCTTTGTCTTTCAACTGCATTTCGCGAGTCTTATTATAGTAAGTCCAAGCAACATCCCAGTTTTTAAGTTCCTTAGCTACGTTTGCAGCGTAAAGATTCATGTCCATATCTTCTGGGAAATTATTGATATAAACTTGGTAAGCTGCCAGCAGCTCAGCTGTTGGTGCTTTTTTCTCGAGCTGATGCCAAGAAACAACGAATTGACGTGAACGTCTACGAAGCTCGTCACATTGATTGCTTTGGCAAGACTTAAGCTCTTTCCACAATTGCATTGCAGATTCGAAGCTTTCAGCGCCTGCTTTTTTATTATTAGTATCAAAATGAAGTTGCGCCATGGAGATCTGAGCAGCCAAACGATCTTCTGGTTTGCTCATATAACCAAATACGAAAGTCCAAACTTTCAAAGCATCGGCCTTCTTACCGATTCTTTCAGCATCCAACGCCAAGCTCTTTACGTTTTGAACACGGACGTTTTCAGGACTGAGTTTGAAAAGACTTTCAATATCATTGCTGCTGATAGTGCTATTTTTCGCAATGAATGTTGCATAATCACGGCTGACTTCCTCTTGGAACTGAGGATCGATCTGAGCTTGGTTGGAACCATTTCTAGTCAACAAAGCTGGAGTTCTAAGAATAGTCTCCATTTGCTTAATAGAGCTTGCGATGTCTCCCAAATTGAAAGCACACCAAGCACTACGATAAGCAGCTAAACCGCGAGAATTCGCAGACGCATTTTTCAAAACATCTTGATAGAAGCCTTGTGCTTTTGCGAATTCACGGCGTTTGAAATAGATTTCTGCCAACGACAATTGGGCCTCTGCTTTTAACTCAGACGACCCACCTTCGTTCAGGATTTTTTGATAGAAGCTAACCGCTTTTCCTTCGTCGCCGGTAAGCTGATACAAGTGACCCACTTGAACCATAACCTTACCTTGAACCGCTTCAGGCGCACGCTCTAGAACTTCTGTATATAGACGAAGAGCTTTCTTACGATCAGCTTCCCCGGCTTTACAAGTTGTGCAACCTTGGTTGAGTTCATTCATGGAATCGTTACGCGCACGTTCCGCATACAAGTCTGCCAGACGAAGCGTCACGGCAACCTTAGACGAATCTTTCGGAGCTAAATGCTGATACACATTTTCAAGCTTTGTGATCAGCAAGCTGCGATTGTTGTCCTCGGACTGTGCAAAGACCGTTAAAGAAACCAAGAGACTGCTTAGAACTACGAAAAACTTCTTCAACATAAGTAATCCTTACTTAAGTTTTGCGATCCTTACTTCATCAAGACCGCAAAACGGATATCGCTAAAACCTGCGTGTGAAGCAGCAAGAACAATTTGATTTAACTGTTCGTACTTCAGACGACGATCACCTTGAATCATCAAAATGCCAGGATATTCTTCGCCTGGATGACTTTCTGTGAACTGCTTACGTAGTCCCAGCAAAGCTCCGACAAGATTATCTTGAGTGACTTCTTGATTCTCGAGGTAGATCTTACCTTCTTCCAATTTAACAACTGGATTTCTTTCCAATGTCGTTGCCAAAGATGCTTTCGGCAATTCTTGACCTTTTCCAACCAAGAGGATGTCTCCGGCGCTAGAAAAGCTCATCAAAAGGAAGATCACCAAGATCGAAAAGGCATCGATCAAAGCAGTTAAAAGAAGGTCCGCGACGATGGTTCTCTTCCATTTTCCATATTTTGGATTCAAAAGAGATTGCGCCCCTAAGGCTGAATGTAAAGCCGTTTCCTGTAATACACTATGACTGGCTAACATAACTCCTCCTTACAGTGGAGCCACACCCAGATCTGTCAGTCCTAACTTCTTAAACTCATCCATCAACGTAATGATTTCTTCATAGGATGATTGAGCTTGAGGTTGAATTAGAGCTGTTTTCAGATCGGGATCTTTAGTAGTTAATTGAGTCAAAACCTTCACCATTTCAGCCATATTCGTTTGCCCCTCAAGACCAGCAAGTTTCAAATTTGCTAGTGCTGATGGAATCAAAGAAGATTGCTGAACGTTGAGTGTCAGTTGTCCGCCCTGGCCCATGTAAACCCACAGAAGAGGTTTCTTCGGAGTTTCCGCCTGGGACTGGCCGCCAACTGCTTGTTTGACGTTCATCGAACCGATGTGCAACCACACTGCCGTCAGTAGCAAGAAACAGATACAGACGGACAGCAAGTCGATACAAGGGATCAAATTGATTTCAAAGTCCAAATGCTTATTGTGCTTACGCATATAATAACCTTTCGTTATTTAGCGAATTAGCTATTCAATTCAGCAGGAGCTTTTTCAGAGTGTGCAGAAGCACCTTTGAATGATTTAAAACCAATTGGCTCATAAGTGTAAGACAACCAGTTGAAAACTTTCAAAGCGCTATGATTCATATCTTCAGCCAAACGATTTGCACGGTTTTGCAAGATCGCGAAAGCTACTAGAGCTGGAATCGCTGCGATCAATCCGTAAGCAGTCGCATTCATCGCCTCAGAGATACCTGCTGCCAACAATGCTGCTTTTTCAGATGGATTTGCGTAAGAAACCGCTGCGAAAGACTTAATCATACCAGTGATGGTACCAAGAAGACCTGTAAGAGTCGCAACGTTACCAAGCATAGACAAGAACGCAGTTCTTTGATCAAGGCTTGCATTCTCAGCAATAAGAACTTCGTCCATTTTGCCTTGGATCTCTTCTTTGCCGCCCAAGAATTTAGCAGCTTTAGTGCCCGCTACAACTGCGCGTGCTACTGGAGAAGTTGCTTCAATCGCTTGTGCTTTTTGAATAACAGCATCAAGTTCACCGCGACGAACATTGTCTTCGAAGCCTGCAATTACTGCATGTGAATTCAATTTACGCTTCATGAATAGAGCGTATGTTCTTTCGATAACAATCGCGATAGACACGAGTTGAATTGCCAAAATTGGCCACATCCAGAAACCGCCGTGTTCAAATGCTAGTGCAATCTTTGATAGTAGATCCATTGTTGTTCCCCTCATTTAGTATATGGTCTAGATCGTTAACTAGACCAAAGCAGAGCAAATCGTGAAGATTGTGTCATTATTTTTTTTTGATGAAGAGACGATAATTATAAAATCGTCACGTCATGTCAGACTTTCTTAAATATTTACGCGTGCACTTTGCAGGTCTAAAACAAGAGGGATGTACGAATTTATTCTGTTATTTTGCTCCGTAGCTGCCGGATTTTTAGGCTCTTTATTGGGTCTCGGTGGTGGCATAATAATCGTTCCGACACTCACTCTCTTGTTCCACGTCAATATCAGATATGCGATCGCGGCGAGTCTAATTTCGATTGTCGCAACCTCCTCAGGCGCAGCAGCAAGCTATCTCAAAGACAATCTTACGAACCTGCGCGTTGCAGTTCTTTTGGAAATAGGCACGGTTACTGGAGCCATTACGGGCTTTTTATTAGCGCGTAAGATTCAGAGCCAAGCACTCTTCTTGCTTTTTGGCGTCTTTCTTTTCTTCTCCTCACTTATGATGCTGCGCAAGCGCGGTGAGAATCTTTCGGCAAAAAATCATCCATGGTCCGAAAAGCTGAAACTCGCAAGTTCCTACCCTAACGAGAAGGGTGAGCACCTTTTTTACAAAGTTGAAAATGTTCCCTTCGGCTTAGCGGCAATGTATGTGGCAGGTGTACTGTCTGCCCTACTGGGCATCGGTAGCGGTATTTTTAAAGTTCTTGCGATGGACAATGCGATGAAACTACCCATGAAGGTATCATCTGCAACATCAAACTTTATGATTGGAGTCACCGCTGCTGCAAGCGCTGGCGCCTTCTTGTTACGTGGAGATGTTCGTCCTGAAATCGCAGCACCCGTTTCTGTAGGTATTATTATCGGTTCGTGGCTGGGTGCACGTTTCATGATGAAAATACCATCCTCTGTTATTCGTAAGATCTTCGTAGCGATCCTGACTATTGTCTCTATCCAAATGATTCTGCGAGGTCTGTCATGAAAAGCGATGGGCTTTTAAAATTAGAACTTAAGATTTCACACCTTTTGCGCTGGGGTGTTCTGTTTGCAGGCGCATTCATGTTGATGGGCTGGATCAGCTTTTTGGATTTCACCCAAAATCCGCTTGCTGCCTTTCATGACTATCGCGAAGAAACTTTATCACAAAGCCTCACTCATGCATTTGAAACTCATGACTGGGGTCTTTTGCTTGCTTATTTGGGCCTGATGATTCTGATCAGTCTGCCGCTTTTACGCGTGCTAATGACTGGGGTTTTATTCGTAAAGCAAAAAGAAAAGACCTTGGCGGTCGTTGCCTTTTTTGTTTTCGCCATTCTAATTTTAAGTTTTTCACTCGGTATTGAAATTTAACGACATCTTTAGGAGAGCTTCAATGAGAAAAATTATGTTACTCTTCCCTTTGCTTACCTTGGCTTGTGCGCAAGGCCCAAAGAAGCAATACAATTGGATTTCTTTATCTGAAAAGGGCTTCACTAAAAACTCACTCACCATAAATAAAGAAACCAAAGAATTTCAAAGCGACAAAGGTTTTGAAAACCTCGATCTTAAAAAACAAATCCAAGCTGATAAAAATGCGGACACTATTAAGAAAATCGTTCTTATTGGCGATACCGGTTGTCGTCTAAAAGAAAGCAAGTACGGAGACTCTTATCAGAATTGCAAAGACCCTAAAGATTGGGCTTATGCTTCTGTCATGCAAAAGATCTCTATGGAAAATCCGGATCTGATCATTCACGTCGGGGACTATCACTATCGCGAACATTGCAGCGAAGGCAAACCGTGCCGCAAATACACAGACATGATCGGTTATGGCTGGAGATCCTGGGAAGCTGACTTCTTTGAACCTTCTCAAGAAGGTTTTAAAGTGGCTCCTTGGATCTTCGTGCGCGGAAACCATGAGGACTGCAAACGCGCGTTTGAAGGTTACAAACTTTTGAGCGAACAAACTTGGACTGAACCTTGCGTGAAAGCAGAGAAAACCGAGTACATCACTCTGGGCAACCTTTTGATCGTGCAATTGGATACAGCCTCCCTCAACGACAAACCAGAAAGCCCCGAAACCATGGTTTTTTGGGAACAACAATTCAAAGATATCGAAGAAAAACTAAAAACAAACCCTGCAAAACAAGTATGGCTTGTGACTCATAAACCTGTGACGGGCCTTGTGGATGACGGCAGTGGCAAATTGCAAACTACCAACAATAATTTGCAAAAAGCTTTTGCGAAGACTGGTCTTGGTAAAAAAGTAGAGTTCATGATCGGCGGCCACGTTCATACAACTCAGTTTGCGCGTGCTGAGGGTTTTCCAAAACAACTTGTAGTGGGCAACGCTGGCTCGGCCCTTGATGATGCAAAAGCAATGCAAAATCGCGATGCGATCTTGAAAACAAAAATTGACGACCTTAAATTCACAGACTTCTTTACTGATACAAAATCAGAGCACAGTTTCGGTTATGCCGTAATGACAAAAATGGATGATCTCAGCTGGCAGCTTGAATTCAAAGACCTCGAAGGTAAAACAACCTTTACGTCTTTAGATTCAAAACTACCAGGAATGAAAGTCGAACCAAAAAAGAAATCGACGAAGAAAAAGTAGTCTTAACTGAAAAAGGCCCGAAAACGGGCCTTTTTTTTTATATTCTCTGAATGAGCGAATTTAAGCTCTCGACCAAATAGGCATCTAACCAACGACGATTGCCCAGGCGGTTTTTCCCCACCGAAATATAACCCATGTGCCCACCATAAGGGTGAATCTTCAGCTCGACACTCGTCGACCACTTGGCCTCGCGATAATCTTGTACTGGAATAAATGGATCATCCTCGGCCGTTAAGACACACACCGGAGTTTGAATATTATGGACATGGTTTTTCGCTGAACAAACCTCGTAGTAGTGATGACGATCCCGAAAGCCACTCTTAGGAGCTGTGTAAATGTCATCTACTTGCGTAAGCTTCGCCCACGGAGAAATATCAAGATTCTTTTGTTCACGCAGTCTTCTGACAAATCGGAGGTCATAACAACGGTTAAAACCTTGAGTTAGAGCCACCGCACACGTGCTTAAGTTGATGGGCGCATTCACAGTGATAGCACCATCTGGCAAGTGCTCGCCTTTTTGCCGAGAGAGCAAATAAAGAACCATATTGCCACTCATTGAAAAACCCACAGTAATTTGCTTTTTATCAGGCAATTGTTTTCTAAGATAATGAACAACTTGGGATACGTCTTCAGCACGGCCTGAATGATACGGATGTTGAGCCATCCCTACACCCTCGCCAACACCGCGATGATTTACAAGAAACACACTGTGTCCCATAGATCGATATTGGATCGCCGTTCTTTGCATGTAATCTGAGTCAATATCCCCGGAAAGACCATGATAAAGACTGATGACATAGTCTGAGGCGCCACGAAAAAGAAATCCCACCAAACGATCCCCGTCTGGCAAATCAACAACGTGCTTTTCCCCGCCCTCTTCCATTTTTGGAGATGGAATAAAGTGACCAAGCAGAGTCTGTACATGTCCCGAGAATATTTTAACTGACATACATTAACGATAGAAAGAGGCTGCCCAAGGGTCAAGACAGGATGCTTCGCTTTTGGTAAAGATCATTCCGATTTTGTGGAATCAACAAAAAGATGTGACTCTTTGAATACGAAGAAAGCTCTTATTGTGATCCAGGTTTGTTATTTCCCGAGTCACTGGCAGTTGTCGCTGGAGCAGTTTTTGTTTTGCCGGACTCCATCGATACAATTCGACGGGTCTTAGTGTTCGCTTTAAAACTAACCGACGTTCCTTTTTTCTGACTCTCTGACAGAGCTTTAAAAATCGCATTGTGACTTGGGCTGCTGGGGATAAAATAACTGTCTTTGATATCTTTAAAGAAAACTTCGGTTTCATCAATTTTGCGGATAATCCGAACGGTGCCCGATAGAATCTCTTCGTTTTCTTTAAGGACGACTTTGGGTTCTTCTTCTTTTGTAGATGCAGCCTCTGAGTCCGACGAAGTTTCTGTGCTGCTTTCGTCCGAGCTATGAACTTCTTTGAAGCCCGCGTTTTTATCTTTGGCAAAAGCACTGAGACTTAAGATTAAAACAAGAACACCAAGAAACTTCATGACTCCCCCATCAGCAAAACAGTGCTCACAGGATAAACCATTCCATGGGGTTTGCTAGAATCTATAAAGTGAAACAGGACCTAATGACGGCAGCCTAAGATAAAGCTGCTTAATGAATCAGTTAGTTAGAAGAAACGCTTGAAAGGTTCGCAGCAGTAACGTTAGTGCCGCCGAAGCTGAAAGATGCAAAGACCATCAAAACTAAGAGAATAAAGAATGTTTTTACCATGGGGTCCTCAGTGGAAAATGAAGGACCGGTTTTAGACCAGAGCCCCCACCTCGGCAAGCGATGGGGCTCAGCATGGTAAATATTGCAGCTCTAGCCTAAGCCAAAAGCTTTTAGCCCCTGGTAGGCGCCTACTGCTAACAGATAAGCGACAATGTTAAATGTCACTAACTGTACAATAGCAAACTTATAAGAGCCCATTTCTCGGGCAGAGATTGCCACCGTCGTCATACATTGAAGAGCGATCATAAAGAAGATCAAAAGCCCCACAACACTGGCTACGGTAAAGATCTTTTGCCCTTCTGAGTTCACAGCTGTAGCCATCTGATCCAGAAGGCTTGCTTGAGCAGAGTCCTCATCTTCATCGGCAATATTGAAGGTGACCGCTAGAGAGGACACAAACACCTCACGGGCCGCAAAGGCAGAAATCAAGCCCACACCTACACGCCAGTCAACCCCCATCGGAGCAACCAGTGGTTCAATCACATGGCCGACTTGACCCGCATAGCTTTGCTCAAGCTTCTGAGTCGCATTTTCCATTTCATAGTGAGGGAAGGTTGTTGCTGCCCACATAATGGTCGCAAAAACAAAGATCGGAGGTCCGGCGCGCTTCACGTAAGACATCGCGCGAGTCAAAGCCTGACGAAGCAGAACTTTAATACGAGGGCGACGGTAAAGCGGCAGCTCCATCATAAAGAATGCGTTCTGACCTTGCGGCAAGAACTTATTGATGATGCCAGCTGCGATCGCGCCAACGAGTGCTGCTGTGAAATACAAAACAGTCATCCATAAGCCAGCCTTCCAAGCCGGCTGATCCTTAAACAGGAACGCTAAGAACAAAGCATAAACCGGTAAACGCGCAGAGCATGTCATCAAAGGCACGATGAAATTTGTGATCCAACGATCACGCGCCGAAGAAATATTACGAGTCGCAATCATTGCAGGAACTGCACAGGCAAAACCTGACAAGATCGGAACGAAAGAGCGTCCGCTCATACCCAACATCGAGAACGGCTTATCAATCAGAGTCGCCGCACGCGCCAAATACCCTGTGCTCTCAAGCAAACCAATGCCCAAGAACAGAATGAAAATTTGCGGCACAAACACAAAAACAGCGCCAAAGCTTGCAATGATCCCGTTTGCCAAGAAGTCTGTCCAAAGAGCGCCCTCTTGCAAACCAGAAACAACGCCTGCCAAATCACTGAAAGCACCATCTACAAGATCCATGAGTGGCGCCGCCAACCAGAAGATGCTAGTGAACAAAGTACCCATCACCACAAAGAACATCAAAAGACCAAAAACAGGATGCAAGAAGACTTTATCCAGTGCTCGCGTGTTTTTCACCAAACCTTGAAGTTTAGCTTTCGCCTCGGCGTTTTTCTGATTTAAAGCACGGTCAGCAATGTCTTCACATTGCTTAAGCTTTGTTTCTTGCGTTTCAAAATTCCATACGGTCGGGTTTTTCACATTTGCATTGGATTTAAGACCACGAACTGCAGAGACGATCTCTTTAAGACCGCCGCCCAAAAGTCCTTCAAAAGGGATCACAGGGCATTGAAATTCTTTTTCCAAAACGTCCAATGACACCTGAATGTTTTGTTTTCTAAGAAGATCCGCCATCGTCACAGCGACAACAACTGGGAAGCCCGTTTCTTTGATTTGCTGAACAAGCTGCAAATGACGAGACATTTGCGTTCCGTCAACAACCACGATCACCGCATCCACGCGACCCACTTTTGGGTTGTCGTAGATTGCTTTCAAAGTGACTTCTTCGTCGGCACTTTTTGGATGAAGGCTGTATGTGCCCGGAGTATCCATTACCAGAGTTGGCTCATCTTCAACACTACGAAGATGAGAAGCCAATCTTCCCAAAGAAAACTCAACTGTCGCACCTGGATAGTTCACAGTTTTAAAATTAGAACCTGTCAGCCAATTGTAGAGAGTTGTCTTACCAGAGTTCGGCGCACCTACGAGTGCGATAGAGAGAGCTTTTACAGAGCCTGAATCAAAGTGCATTGTGCCTCCTCCGCTCTGAGTGCAATAAAGCTTGTTCCGAACTGAATCAACAAAGGCCCCTTCAAAGGAGCACGCCCAACAAGCGTGATTTTTTGCCCTTTATGAAGACCCATTTCATGAAGGCGCTCACAAATAGAAGCCTCACCCACGAAATCGGTGATTTGTAGATCGCCAGACAGAGAGTTTTTTTGAACGTAATTGAGAAGTGTCATTGCACCTTGTTAGCCTTTGCTCCCGGTATTGATAAGGATTTTCAAGTAAGGACTTCTAATTGAAAATCACCTGAGAATTAGACGCTTTCTAGAGGGCATTTCACACTGGCATCCTAAACAGCAAGACCTTGAGCCAGTTTCCTTTTGTCACTCGGACCTTTGGTTAAGTTTCACGACCAAATACCGATCCAAAGTGTATGAAATCACTTCTTTGGTTTGGCATTTTGGCGTTTTGGGGACTTCAAGCCCGCGCTGAAAATTTCTACTCGCCTTTGTTGTGTCCCGTTGCCGAGACCTCACTGCACATCGAAAATACCAAAGAAGAGCCTCTAGACTTTTGGTTTCAAGATCTAGGGTCCAACCCCTTTGAAGAGCTCCATATTCCCATCAAAGCGTCGGGTCACCTGACCCTCCCCTTGGCTGACTTCTACACTCAGGAAGCAACAGCCATCGCGCTTAAAACGCAAACGAAGGGTCTCAAGTTCACGGCCTTTTGTAAAAACACGCAAAACCAATGGAGTCTTGATGGCAAAAGCTCTCCGTGGAAGTCGATAAACCTGTCACCGGGAATCACGCAATTGGAGTTGCGTCTTTTGAACCTGGCTCAGCAAAACAATCCCGTTGAAATTGTCTTTAAAACTTTTCTCGGGACGCGCAATTCACAATCTTTGGTTTTGGCAGAGGCCTTTGCAACCCACAAACTTTCACTGACGGTTCCGTGGGGAACGACGAAAATCCACATTCGTGCCCTTGGCCGCCTGAGTGCTAAAGCGGGCACTGACGGTGAAATCCCACTCCAAGAAGAGACTTTGAGTTTGCCCAAAGCTCCACAGGCTCGCTATTTTGTTTTTAAATCTTCAGATCCTGAAACAACCGACGACTTCATCGTGCCAATGACGGATCCAAAACTGATCCAAGAGTCTCTTGATCAGATTCAACATCCTGATCGTGCCCGCTTGCTCGTTGCACGAATTGAAAAATCACTATCGGGACTTAATCGCGAGATGAATTCCACCACGAAATCCCCGTGGTCATGGCAGGTTGTCGAAGCACAAAATTATGCAGACTTTGCCCATATCAGTTGCGACGGCACCCCAAGTGTCGTTGAAGAGCGACTCAATTCTTGGGTGCCAGAAACTGGTGGTACGATTTGTTTTTGGAGCTATCGTGTAGACCGCGAGATAAGCCTCACAGAGCTTAAGCAGTAACTTTCGTCGTGGCCCCTTGGCCTGCAGTTTCCTCGACATAGACACTCACAAAACTGACTTTATGAGATTTAAATTCCTTCATGAAATCTTCCGCCAAAAGACGCGAAAGCTGCTCCACACTCGTATTTGTGACCGGAAGTAAAACCACTTCTTTAACTGGGAATGCATAGAAGCGATCACGGAAAGTGACTTCGAGAGTGTTTCCTTTGGTTTGAAATTTCATATCCTGATGCTGCTCTGGTAAAATAACCATCTCGTCCCAACGATCCAGAGCAGACTTAATGTATTTCTTAAACACATTGAAATCGACAAAGAAGCCTGATTGCTGCAATGACGCCTGATCGGGAATACCGATCTCGACACGCACTTGATAATTATGCCCGTGCAATCTCTCGGCATGCTTTTCATCAAAGATCAAAAAATGCGCGGAAGAGAACTTAAAGTTTTGCTTTGCCAATTGTAAGCTGGTTGTAGACATAGTAGTCTTATAGCATGAAATTTGAACTCAAACAGCACTTTCAAATCGAATCCGCCCGCTTTTTGCCAAAGCTGGAAAAAACTCACCCCTGCTCTCGGATGCATGGGCACAGTTTTAAGATCATCCTGACCCTGATTGGGAATATGGACCCTACGGTGGGTTGGGTGATTGATTACAACGAGATTCAATCCAGAATGAAACCTATTCTGGAACAAATCGACCACCGCGTGCTGAACGAAGTCCCGGGGCTTGAAAACCCCACCTCTGAATATCTTACCAAATGGATCTATGACAAAGCCCGCGCTGTATTACCTACCCTGGTTCGCGTGACCGTAGCTGAGACCCCTGCAACAGAGTGTTCTTACCCCGTCGCTTAGTCCGATGAAATATCCGAAGCTGAATGCTTTTTCTAAAGTCGTTGTTATCGGCACCAGTGGTGCTGGCAAGACGACTTTTGCCAAAGCCGTCAGCCAGAAATTCGATATCCCTGATGTCGAATTAGATGCCCTATACTGGGAGCCCAATTGGACCGCAGCAACACCCGAGAGCTTTCAAAACCGCGTTCAAGCTGCGACCTTGAATAAGGGCTGGGTGGTTCATGGTAACTACCGTGTCGTGCGCGATTTTCTATGGCACAAAGCCGATCTGATTATTTGGCTGGATTATCCACGCCATATCATTCTCTGGAGAATTCTAAAGCGCAGCATTTACCGAGCATTCACCCAAAAACCAATGTGGAATGGGAATTACGAAAGCATTCGACTGACTTTTTTCAGCAAAGACTCGATCATTCTTTGGTCGATCACAAGTTATGCCCATAACAAAAAAGATTATGGAAACATGATGGCAAGCTCTCCGTTCGCTCCAAAAATGTTACGCATCAAACACCCAAGGGACGCCGCCAAGCTCCTTGAATGATGTCTTTCTATGGGGCACGCTTAAGGAATTCAAAGGAGCTTACTTATGAATCCTTGGCATGATATCTCCCCTGGCGACAAGACCCCAGATATCGTTCACGCACTCATCGAGATTCCGCGTTTTTCAAAAACGAAATTCGAAGTGGACAAAGCGTCGGGTCTATTAAAAGTCGACCGCGTTCTTTATAGCTCCGTACATTACCCGACAAACTATGGCTTCATTCCGAAAAGCTACTGCGGCGATGGTGACCCGTTAGATATTTTGGTGCTCGGCCAAGCTGATGTGTATCCACTCTCGATCATGCGGGCTCGCCCTATTGGTTATATGCCCATGATCGATCAAGGGGACGCCGATGATAAAATCATCGCGGTTCATGCCGACGATCCCGAGATGAACGAGATTCAATCCATCAAGGATTTGCGCCCGCATAGCTTGAAAGAAATCCGCAATTTCTTTGAAATTTACAAGGGCCTTGAGGGTAAAAAGATCGAAGTTCAAGATTTCCGCGACAAGGCGGCTGCGCACACGGTGATCCTGGAAGCCTTCAAATACTACCAAGAGACATTTGGCAAAAAATAACCTGTTAAAAGTGTCGACATTCCTAAAATGAATATCAGTTCTCTTCGTTGGAATTTATAAAGCCACTTGAACTGGGGTATAAACGTGTCTTCTTAAAACCACGAAAGAGGACAACCCATGACGCTTTTAAAAACCTTCACACTAGTGATTCTGGCGACAACGGCGATACAGGTTCAGGCAAAAACTGCTGGCGGCGAAATCGAAGCTTTAGCAATGGACGACGTGAATAGCGTCTTGATTGAAACTTATAACGAAGGCACGGGTCGTGCCGAAGTTATCGATGCCGATTGCAAAGTGGTTAAATCAAATGCTAGCGGCATCACTGCTTTTTGCTCACTGACTGTGGATGTTCAGCCCAATACAGAGTTTGAATACAGATCAGAAGCCCTTTGCACATCCATGGGTTATCACGTAAGCCCCGACTTAAAATCAGCGGAGCTTTTCAAAGGCTGGGATGCTTGTATTGAAAATGTAAACGGCGTTACCGAATACTAAGGCGTCAGAGGCTGACCGACTTTTACAAAGCGGTCGATCTTAAGCTTGCCTTCAAAGGCATTGGCAAAAGGCTCGGGGTAAACCATCACAATGGTGCTTCCCATACGGAACATCCCGAGTTCTTGACCACGCTCCACCGGAATTGGCGTTTTGTATTCCACCACGCGGGTTTTCGACAAAGTCAGCTGGTTGCCTCGGAAGCTCTCATCAAAACTCAGAACAATCTGTCCCACGTTCGTAGCCCCCACAAAAACTACCGCCACCGGGCCATAGTCACTTGCGATTTCTACGATGATTCTTTCGTTCACCGAGAACAGATCGTGAACATTTTCCACGGACCACTTATTCACCGGCCAAAGCTCGCCAGGAACATGGGTGACCTTGGTAATCAGACCGCTCACTGGTGAATGCACGCGGTGGTAATCCGTTGGGCAAAGGTAATAAGTGATGAAGTAGCCATTGTTGTAGGTCTTTGCGGCCTCGGGGTTTGCGAGCAAATCCTGCACATGATACTCGCGCCCTTTTGCCTGAATCAGCTGCCCACCACGAATACGTCCATTCTGGCTGATCTGACTGTCTGTCGGATGAACGGCTGCCGTTTGGGCAATCGGGCGAATGCCGGGCTTCAGTTTGCGGACAAAGAACTCCCCGATACTTGGGTACTCGCTGACCGGCTTTTCGGCCTCGTTCAGGTCGATATTGAAAATTTTAGCAAAGATGCGGATCGAGAGATCGGCCCAAATGCGGGGTCCTCTCCAATGAACGAGCTTTCCAACGAAGTAACTTAAGTGATTGCGAGGTAGAAACTTGGTAATGGCTGACATGGGGCCTATTGTGGTGCTATAGATGTCTTATGTCACGAATTTTTCAGAACCTTGAGATCCCAATTGATCAGGATCTTGAGGAAAAGTTGCAATATCTCATGCCCGATCACGGCCCTTACCGTATCTTGCGTCAGAGCGTCGATGCCCGTCGCTCACACAATGTGCATTTCGTTTACTCTGTGGAAGTCGCCGAGAAAAATGAAACTCTGAAAATTGACAATTACCCTGTCGAAAAAACAAACAAAGTTCTTACAGAAAAACCCATCATCGTGGGTTCTGGTCCTGCGGGACTGTTTGCCGCCCTTCGCTTGGTTGAACGCGGAATTCCTTGTCTTCTTTTTGAACGTGGCTCTGAAAGTAGTGAGCGTATCAAAGGCATCAATCGTTACTGGCGTTACGGCGAGCTCGATCGTCGCAATAACGTTTGTTACGGCGAAGGCGGAGCTGGCCTTTATTCGGATGGAAAACTCATCACACGTATTAAGTCTCCGCATATTCCTTATGTGCTGAACCGTCTAGTGCAGTTTGGTGCACCTCAAGAAATCCAGTGGCTTGCGAATCCACATGTGGGATCCGACAAAATCCGCCGTGTGATTCCGAAAATGCGCGAGTTCTTGAAATCTCATGGCTGCGAAATTCATTTCAACAGCCAAGTGACAGAAATTCTTTTCGAGAACAAGCAAACCGTCGGCGTTAAAACGGAACACGGCACTGAGTACCGCTCGCCATTCGTAGTTCTTGCAACCGGTCACTCAGCCGAAGATATGCTGATGCATTTGGCGGAAAAAGAAGTTCACTTGGACGGCAAGTCCTTTGCGATGGGCCTTCGTATTGAGCATCCCCAAAAAGCGATTAACAAAATCCAATACCGTGATTTTTCAGAGCATCCAAAATTAGGCTCTGCTAACTACAAACTTGCAGACCACGATCATAAAACCAATATCGGCGTTTATAGCTTCTGTATGTGCCCAGGGGGTTATGTTCTTTCAAGCGGTACCGAGATCGATGGCATCGTTTGCAACGGCATGAGTAACTACAATCGAAATTCTCCTTACGCGAATGCCGCGATTGTAGTCAGCGTTGATCACGAAAAGAGCTTCGGTAAAGACATCTTTGGCGGCTTGAAACTCCGTCGCCAATTGGAAACTCAATCTTATCAATCAGTCCTCGCAGCTGGTGGCACAAAAGAACTACCTGCGCAGAATATGATGGATTTCATCCGTGGCCGTATCGGTAAAGTGAACAATGGCTCTTGCCCGTCTGGCACTAAAGCTGTTCGTCTTGATGAAATACTACCAAGTTTCATTCGCAAAAGAATTCTTGAGGGCTTTGATAAGTTCGAGCGCTCTATGAAGGGTTTTGTTACTGAAGATGCGCAACTTTATGGTGTTGAATCCCGCACAAGCTGCCCGATTCGCGTTACTCGCGATGACGAGAGCCTTGAAAGCCTTAGCCACAAGGGTCTATTCCCTGCTGGTGAAGGTGCTGGTTATGCAGGCGGAATCACTTCCGCTGCCTGTGATGGCGTTCGCATCGCCGAGAAGATTTTTGAAAGCTTGAAGTAGCAAGTATCCAACTCTAAACCCCAGGAAAAGCCATACGTGTGGTCGTTATTTACGGCGCATTGAACAGCGGCTATACACCCAATTTAGCTTTAAAACGATTTTACGAACACTTGGAGCTGGAACACTTCTAGCACCCTACACCGTAACTTTAAAACTCATCAACTTGGAGGTTGATATGAAAACTGTCTATGTGACGGTCTTATTGGCGTTACTAGGCTCTTTTGCTCAGGCGGAAGGTCGCTTCGTTATGTCAGACAAGACGATTGGTAACACGCATGTTGTAGTTACAAGTGAAGCTCCTAAAAAAGACGGCGGCCAGATTCTTTTTAAAAATGTTTTGGTTGAAGTCGGTGGCAAAACACTGCGAATTGCAAATGATCAACTTTATAAATCAGACCTTGCAAATTCATTTTGCGAGTCTCAAGAATTTAAACACTTCTACAGCAGAGTAGAAACCTCTGACGGCGAAGAGATGCTTGTACTTAACACTGGTGAAGTGTTTACTACGGACAACTCGGTCGTGGTAACATCTATTATGTGTCTCGAAGAAGTTTACTAATCGCTGTTCGCTTTTGCACATGGTTCTGGTACCTCTTAAGGGGCATAGAGGCCGCCGGTGTTGTAGGTGCTAGAACCGTTGTAGCCTCCCCATATAATCACTTTGCTGCCAGTCCATATACCCGTATGAAATCTTCGAGCTGTGGGCACGTTGACTCCTGTCGAAGTTGCAGTCCAGGTGTCGCCAGTTGGATCATACTGAGCTCCTGTATTGTAGTGAGTAGAAACTGCATTCCATCCACCCCACACTATCATCTTAGATCCTGTCCAAACCGCAGTATGTGAAGTCCTCGCAGTTGGGACGTTTGCACCCACAGACGTGGTGGCCCAAGTGTCCCCTGTCGAATCATACTGCGCACCAGTGTTGACGACCGTAGAAGCACCACTGTTCCCTCCCCAGATAACCATCTTCGATCCGGTCCACACACCTGAGTGAGAATACCGCGCGCTTGCCACATTTGTTCCTGTCGAGGTTGCAGTCCATGAGTTACCTGTAGAATCATACTTTCCACCTGTATTGACAATGCCCCCACTCGTAGAACCGCCCCAAATAATCATGTTACTTCCATCCCAAACTGCCGTGTGCAAATATCTTCCCGTCGGCACATTCGCCCCTGTCGAGGTTGCAGTCCACGTGTTTCCACTTGGATCATACTGCCCTCCAGTGTTGACTAAGGTGCTATCATGCCCACCCCATACGATCATCTTACTGCCCGTCCATACGGCCGCTACCCAGCGTCTTCCCGCAGGGACATTGCCTCCATTGACCGCCGTTGCAGTCCATGAGTTCGCCGTCGAGTCGTATTGTGCCCCCGTATTCAATAAAGTGCCGGCACTGGAAGCTCCACCCCACACAATCATTTTACTGCCGGTCCATACAGCAGCATGTTGCTTCCGTGCCGAAGGAACATTTCCCCCTGGTGATGTCGCAGTCCAAGAGTTGCCCGTCGGATCATACTGTCCACCAGAATTAAAATGAGTGTTATCCAAAATATTCCAACCACCCCAAACAATCATCTTAGCGCCGTCCCACACCGCTGTATGATTGTGTCTTTCAGTCGGCGCCCCTGTCGTGTTTGTTGTCGTCCACGAGTCTGTCGATGGGTTGTACTGCCCACCCGTATCGAAGGAAAATGCATCGTCCGTACCACCCCAAATAATCATTCGCGTTCCAGACCACACAGCTGAATGGCTGTGTCTCACACTCGGGGATCCCGAGGTATTTGTCAGTGTCCACGAATTTGCGGTAGGGTCGTAGCGGCCACCAGTTTTCAAGTAATCAGCGCCATCAAACCCGCCCCATACAATCATTAAACTGCCGGTCCATATGGCTGTATGGTAGCCTCGTTCCTCCGGCACACTCCCAGTCGTTGAAGTCGTAGTCCAAGTATTCGAAGTTGGGTTGTACTGCCCACCCGTATTTACATAAGCACTGCCGTTCCAACCGCCCCATACAACCATCTTTGTTCCGACCCACACAGCCGTGTGAAGAGATCTTCCTGCAGGTAAATTGGCTCCTACTGAAGTCGTAGCCCAAGTATCCGTCGCGGGGTCATATCTACCGCCGGTGTTGAAATTGGATGTGCCGTCGGTTCCGCCCCACACAATCATCCTTGTCCCACTCCACACCGCTGTATGAATCCCTCTCGCGTCTGGGACGTTTGCCCCGGTTGATGTTGGAGTCCAACTATCCGTCGATGGATCGTAAACCCCTCCGGTGTTGGTGTAAGTGCCCGCCAATCCTCCCCATACAATCATTTTTGAACTCGTCCATACCATCGTGTGAAACTTTCGGGCCGAAGGCACAGGATATGTGTAAGTGGGTGTCCAAGAATCTCCTACGGGATCATACTGTCCACCCCCAGTAGGATATGTGAGTGTGGAATCTATGCCACCCCAAATAATCATTTTACTGCCAGTCCATACCGCTGCGTGATCTACTCTGGCCGCTGGAACATTTGTGCCTATCGAGGTCGCAGTCCATGAATCCGTCGTTGGATCATACAATCCTCCGGTATTGTGATAAGACCCGCCATAGCCACCCCACACAATCATCCGACTGCCGGTCCACACGGCTGTATGACCATATCTTGTTAATGGCCCGCTAGTGGTCGTTGTTGCTTCCCACGTATCCGGAACAAGAGGCCCACCACCACCTCCTTGTGTTTTCCAAAAACCAAAGGGAACGATGGCCTCGACATGAATCCATAAAAAGAGGGCTACAATCAGAGTTAAAAACTTCATAACTTACTAACGTTTCGTCAATAAGCTTTGGGGTCTTTACTGCCCGACACTCTTATCGAACAGGATCATTAAATATAATGTTTCTAGTTTTTTGGTAGACCAAGAATTTTTCAATAGGTGTAGTCAGTGTTTTTTTTACTGTTCCAACGAAAGTTACTAAAGAACTTCAACCTCATCCATTCGTCGGGATATCTGCAATGCAGGTACTCATCACTGGGAAAAATAGAGGGCTATTAAAGACCAATAAGAGCGGCATCAGATAGGGGATAATTGTAATACTTAATCTTACGAATGTGCCGATTACGAATATTTCCATCGGGAGCTGAGCCAACGTATCCATACGCAGGCGCTGGCAAAGTTCCTGACGTATCCGTCGTCACAGTTCCCCGATTCACCGAGCTTGTAAAGTTATTCGCCTGATAAGTCATCGCCTGCCGATTAATGGTGTTTGCCGCATTCAATGAACCCGCTGGATTAAAAACGGTCGAGTTCGCAGTCACCACTTTTATGGCGCCCGTCGTTCCGCTATCGGCAATTTCAATCGCATTTTGCGCAAAGGTGCCTGCGACATTCGTGTTGTAAACACCAAACGCACGGTAAGTCGCCGCACTCTCAGCACCATGATTTGTATACTCCGCAAATAAAGTTCCACTGACTGCATTAAACCAGCTCATCGTATTAAACGTTGCTGAATCTGCGGCTCTAGTGACTGCACCGTTCGTCGTAGGAATATAGCTTGTAGGATAACTTCCTAACTCCATCTGAGCTCCCCAATAATCAACGACAGTTGTATTTCCAAAACTCGATACATACATCGCAATTACAGGGCGCATTGGGTTCGTCGTATTTTTTGCAGCCGTAATTGAAAACCGCTGCCAACTTGAAGTGATGTTGAAAGTGGACTGCGCATAATACCCATATGAACCACCGACTTCTTGCATGACCACGGTGAGTGTTCCTGGTGAGGGCGACTTTGCATAAAAACTAAAAGTATAATTCACGCTAATTGTCGTCGATGGAATTGGAATCGGGTAAAAGTAATCGTCTCCGCTTGCTGTCACTCGATCTCCGGATGTTGTGCCATCAGGCGCGACTACCGAATCTAAACTTACCGAAGGACCCGTTCCGCCATCATCCCAATAAACTCCGGAAAGATTTGAACTGGCGGCAAGCATATTGGTCGCCGAGGCTTCCATCAATAGGCCCTTCGCTGCAAGCGTCGTCATATCGTAGTCAAAGCGAGGTGTATTCGAGGACGCCGTTTGCATCACACCAGAGCTATTAAAGTATGTCGCCGTTGAAGAGCGTGTAAAAGTCAGCTGCGATGGAAGACTGGTAAGTACAGTGAAATCCCAATCTAAAATCAAGGCCGAACTTGAAACCGTTTTTAAGAAGGCAAAAGGGATTAAATGCGACATTGCTGAACTCGCAAAGAGCAATCCCAAAAACGTGACGATGAGCGGTCTCAAAAGTCTCATACTTACTTTTCGGTGCTTGCTCCATTTTTCACCTGTCAGAGAACACCTATAAACATTGAATTTTCCATGAACTGCTCGAAACTCGAAAGTGGAACGCCTCAAAATGAATAGAGTTCTCCGTTCATCTCGATTCGCCTACACTAAAATTTGTTGATTCGCCTAAGACAAAGCTGTCTTGGTTTTTAGGTACAAACACTTCATGGGTTAGAATAAATTAACTCCGAAACCTAAAACGTTGTTCCAAACTTCGAAGCTGGTGGACTGCCCTGCGAGTGTCTGGCGAACTCCGTACCACTGAGATTTAAAATGCGCACTCCAGCGATTAGAAATACGATAACGAACCACGCCCGAGAATATATAAGATCCATAAATCGTCGTGTAATTCGGGTCGTACTGGTAAAGCCCCACCTGGGACAGACCAAAACCTAAAAAGACATTCCAGGCATCACGATCTAATACTTTGAATTGTGGAATAAAAGAGAACGTCGCTACTTGCACGCGCTTATTATTGTTTAATGGAAACTCGCCAGTGTCATGATCAACAGAAAAACCATTCCACTCAAACGACATCATGCCCGCTCCGGCTTCCATATTCACACCGAGGATGTAAGTACCTACGGAAGATTCGGTCGTCAGATATCCTGTTTGTCGAGCCGCCCCCGCAGAAAAATTAATATCGAAACGCGGCCACGGACTGAGCTCTGTGTATTCAGGAGGATTGGCGAACGCCAAAGACACACCTAGAAAGCTTATGAGGAAACTAAGAAGAAAGATTTTTTTCATATTTCATCCTTTGGAGCTTCGATCACGAAGCCCCAGCTTAGATGAACTATGTTTGCGGTTCAAGACCCGGCGCTACTTCGGTTTTATTTTCAGAAGTATTATGTTCCACAGTTTTAGCTACTACTACAGGAACCGCACCATGAACTTGGTGATCTTCATCTTTGGTCACAAGTTTTCCAAAGACGCGATTACCCCACAGGCGGACTTTTTCGATGTAACCATAAGCCGCTGGGATCACCACGAGTGTTAGCAAGGTTGAACTGATAAGACCACCGATAATTGCAACACCCATGCTGGTTCTTTGCTTCGAAGCCTCATTCAAACCGATCGCCACCGGCAACATCCCCGCAATCAATGCGAAAGATGTCATCAAGATCGGACGAAGACGGTTTTTACCGGCTTTTAAGATCGCATCATGCAAGTTCATGCCAGCTTGCATAGATTGTTTGATATAATCCACCAAGATAATCGAGTTCTTGGTCGCAATACCTAAAAGCATCACACACCCAATCATCGAGAATAGATCCAGCGAGCTTTGAGTCACAAGAAGAGCATAGAAAGCTCCGCAAGCTGCGAGTGGAAGCACCAGCATGATCGTAAATGGCGTTACGAAAGATTCATACAAAGACGCCAATACCATGTAGATGAACACAACCCCCAAGCCCATGGCGATAATGATATTCACCAAAAGCTCTTGGAAGTTTTCAGCTTGTCCTACGAATTTGTATCTCATGCCTGCTGGCAATGGATGATCTTTATCCAAAAGCTGTTTCACGTCTGCAATCGCAGCACCCATACCAGGGCCATTCGGCGCGATATCCGCATTGATTTGGATATAACGAATACGATCCTGACGGTTGATCGTCGTCGGCCCCTGAGCCTCTTTCACATCAGCAAAGAGTTTCAAATAAGTCAGACGTCCATTCATTGCAGGAATACGAACGTTTTCAATGTATTGCTTAATATCGCGCTGATCTTCTTTCAGACGAATACGCACGTCGTACTCACGTCCACCTTCACGGAAGACCGCCGGAGTCACCCCTTCAACCAACGCACGAATTTCGTTACCGACTTGAGTGTTCAACACACCCACGGCCGCAGCCTTATTCGGATCGATATCCACTTGAATCTCGGGCTTACCAGGACGGAAGGTCGTATCCACGTCAAGAAGCGCTGGGTGGTGTTTTAGTTTTTCTAGAATGAACTTCGCTTCTTTTTCAAGCTGAGCTTGATCGCTGCCAACGATGTTCAAAGTAAACGGACGAGCACCGCCACCGACTTTATCCTGATCTTTTACAACCGGATTTGCGTAAGCATAAGGTTTTAACTTCTCGCGCACCATTGCTTTAAATTCGCTGGTGTTCAGTTTACGCTTTTTAGCAGGCACCATCTCGACGAAGATGCTCGCCTTGTTGGATTCCCCATTAGAACTTCCGACTGCCAAAACAGTTTGTAGAACTTCTTTTTCCTTACGAACGAGGTCGTCTACTTCCTTGGCAACACGGTCCATTTTATCAAGGCTTGTGCCTGGTGGAAGATCCAAAGCGACCATGAACTCCCCGTTATCTTGCGGAGGCAAGAAGGTTTTCGGGATGAACTTCGCAAGCACGATAGAAGCCACGAAAATACCGACAGCCATGAACAAAACAGTCTTTGGCTTTTTCATCGTCTTTTCTAGAATGCGTACATAGACATCTTCTAACCAAGTCTGGAAGCGGTCGAATTTTTTAAGCGTGATATCAACAACAGCCAAGAATTTGTTTTTAGAAACTTCTTTCGTGGCAATGTTCTCGTGTCCTTTACCGGCAAAGTACGCAGACATCATCGGCGCCATCGTGATCGCATCCGCCAAAGAGATCAACATCGCAAAACAGATCGTCAAACCGAACTCTTTAAAGAACTGACCTACCACCCCGCCTAAGAAGCCCACAGGACCAAATACGGCGATAACGGTCATTGTCGTTGCGATAACCGCAAGCAATACTTCTTTTGTTCCATCTAACGAGGCTTGCTTCGGAGATTTCCCCATTTCGATATGACGGAAGATGTTCTCGCGCACAACGATCGCATCATCCACCAGAAGACCAACGGCTAACGAAAGCGCTAGCAACGTCATAATGTTGATCGAGAAACCCGCAACCGCCATTAGGATAAATGCACCTAACAACGAGTTCGGAAGCGCCAAGCTTGTAATGAAGGTTGAACGCAATGACGACAAGAAGAAGAACACCACAACGATTGTCAGAATAATACCGATGAGGATGGTCTCTTTTACGTCAAACACGTTTGCACGGATCGGTTTTGCACCATCTTGCACTAAGTGAAGTTTTCCTTGGCCTTTGAGTTCATCATTAATCTGGCCGATTTTCTTTTCGATATTATCGGCCACCGCAATCGTATTCGCGCCCGACTGACGGAAGATTTGGAGGATCAAACCAGCTTTACCACTCACGTAAGTACGTGAGTTTTCATCTGCCAAAGAGTCCGTAACTTCGGCAATGTCGCTGATTTTTACTGGATGCAAAACGTTTTGGTAGTTGACCGGGATTTGGCGAATCTCTTGAATGCTTTTGAACTCTCCCAAAGTACGAATCACATTTGTAGAATCGCCTTTATCAAGCTTACCCGCCGGAGTGTTCTTCCCAGTAGTTCCTAAGCTATTACGAATCGAAGAGGCCGAAATCTCGTGGTCCGAGATTTTTCTTAGGTCCATCTCGACACGGATTTCACGCTTACGGCCGCCTAGGATCGTTACTAGACCTACTTGGTCCACTTGTTCAAAGCGAGGTTTCACAACTTGATCGGCTAGGTCAAAAAGTTGCGCAGCTGGCAGATCGGACTCAAGCGCCACCATCATGATGGGTTGATCGGCTGGATCTACGCGGCGAATGATCGGTTCATCGGCATCTTCAGGAAGTTTGTTTTTTACTTTGGCTACGCGGTCGCGGACCTGTTGCTCAGCGTATTTGATGTCCATCGAGAGACTGAACTCGACGATCACCATACTCACACCCTCTTGGCTGATAGAGCTGAGGGTTTTGATACCAGAAACAGAGGCAAGCTCGTCCTCGATGGGTTTTGTAACGAGTGTTTCAATCTCGCTCGGACCTGCTCCAGAGTATGGAGTTTGCACCATCACGATGGGGAAGGTCACATCTGGGAATAAATCCACAGACAGACTTTTCAAGGAAATCACTCCGGCGATCATGATCAAAACGAAGAGACAAGTGATGAAGACAGGGCGTTTAATCGAGAGTTCAACCATAGCAGGCCTCACAGAAATTCAAACGAGTGTTTTAAAGCCTGCGCACTATAATCCCGCTTGTTCGAAAAAGCAAAACAGAGATTTTTGATATTTGATTTTGAGAGAATATTGAAGAACTAGAGTGAGAACTTCAGGTCTTCCTCGTCTGAAAACACGAGGAAGACCTTCTGTTTAAAACAAACGTTTATTAGAGATTTCTGCGGTACTGGCCGCCAACTTCGTATAAAGCCTCGGTCATCTGGTACAGACTGCAATGACGAGCTGCTTTCATCAATGCAGCAAAGATATTGTCGCCTTTAAGCACTGCTGCTTTCAGGTTTTGTAATTCTTTCTCTCCCTGCGTTTGATGAGTCTTTTGGAAGCCCGTTACATTCGTCAGCTGCTGGTTTTTCTCCTCGTAAGAGGCACGAGCAAGCTCGATTTTTGGCGGGATATAGTCTGCTTGCATCGTCTTAGGATCGATGAAGGTATTCACGCCGATGATTGGCAAACTGCCATCATGCTTAAGGCGCTCGTAATACAAAGACTCTTCCTGGATCTTAGAACGTTGGTACTGAGTTTCCATCGCACCCAAGACGCCACCACGCTCGTTGATACGTTTAAATTCATTCAACACAGCTTCCTCAACCAAGTCCGTGAGTTCTTCCAAGAAGAAGCTTCCTTGATTTGGATTTTCGTTTTTGCTGACGCCAAATTCGCGGTTGATGATCAACTGAATCGCCATCGCACGACGAACGGATTCTTCCGTTGGCGTCGTAATCGCCTCATCATACGCGTTGGTATGAAGACTGTTACAGTTGTCGTAAAGTGCGATCAACGCCTGTAAAGTAGTACGGATGTCGTTGAAGTCGATTTCCTGCGCATGCAATGAACGACCTGAAGTCTGGATATGGTATTTCAACTTCTGAGAACGATCATTGCCCTTATAAAGCTCTTTCATCGCGACAGCCCAGATACGACGAGCAACACGGCCCAAGACCGCATACTCTGGATCAAGACCATTACTAAAGAAGAACGACAAGTTCGGAGCAAAATCATCCACATTCAAGCCACGAGCCAAATAGTACTCAACAAAAGTAAACCCGTTGCTGAGAGTAAAGGCCAACTGACTGATCGGGTTCGCACCCGCTTCGGCAATGTGATAGCCCGAGATACTCACTGAGTAGAAGTTCTTTACGTTCTTCTTCACAAAGTACTCTTGGATATCGCCCATCATTTTCAATGCGAAATTGATCGAGAAGATACAAGTATTCTGACCTTGATCTTCTTTCAAGATATCAGCCTGAACGGTTCCGCGCACTTGTTGCACGGTCCAATCAGAAAGATCTTTATGCTCTTGCTCTGTCAGCTTGCGACCGAGTTCTTTTTCTTTTTTCTCGACCTGCTGATCAATAGCTGTGTTGAAATAAAACGCCAAGATCATCGGAGCAGGACCATTGATAGTCATGCTCACGCTAGTATTCGGAGAACATAAATCATAGCCCGCATAGAGCTTCTTCATGTCATCCAGAGTACAAATGCTAACACCGGACTCTCCGACTTTACCGAAGATATCAGGGCGCAAATCAGGGTCTTGTCCGTACAAAGTGACGGAGTCAAACGCCGTCGACAAACGAGGCGCACCTTCACCCTTAGTTAGGTAATGAAAACGACGATTGGTACGCTCTGGAGTTCCTTCACCCGCGAACATACGCTTAGGATCTTCATCCGCGCGTTTCAGAGGGAATACACCTGCTGTGTACGGAAACTCGCCCGGAATGTTTTCAAGTTTCAAGTATGAGAATCTATCGCCCCAATCTTTGAACTTCGGAAGAACCACGCGGCGGATTTTAGTGCCGCTCAAGCTTTCCACGGTCAACTGCTGACGGATTTCCTTGCCACGAACTTTAAAGACCAACTCATCGCCAGCGTAACGCTCTTGCAATTCGTCCCAGCCCTTAAGAGATTGCAATTCTTCATTGGTGAAGTCTTGCTCGAGTTCTTTCTGAGCTTTTGCGACTTTCTCAGGCTCGGTCTTCAATAGACTTGCAACATTATGTAACGCACCTAAGGTTGATGCTTTTTCTGAAAGCTTCTCAGTGCGCTCTTTGTATTTGTGAATCGTAGAAGTGATTTCCGCCAGATAGTTCTGACGTTCTGCTGGAATGATTGAATGTTCTTCCGCATGCAAAACGCTGTTACGGAAGTTCTCATCCATCTGCCAGTTGTTCTTTGGATATTTCTCGGTCAACAGATCTGACAATTTAAAAAATAACTTATTCACGCCGCCGTCATTGAACTGAGAAGCCTGAGTCAAGAAGACAGGCACTTTCACTTTTTCATCAAAGATTTTACGTGAACGCTTGTACTGCTTCGTTACGTCACGAAGAGCATCCATCGCGCCACGACGGTCGGCTTTATTGACTGCGATCAACTCCGCGAAGTCGATCATATCGATTTTCTCGAGCTGTGATTGTGCTCCGAAATCCGAAGTCATCACATACATCGAAAGATCACTGACTTCAGTGATCGCCATATTCCCCTGACCGATCCCTGAGGTCTCAGCGATGATCAAATCAAAGTTAAAGTTTTTCAAATATTTTAGAATCTCTGGAAGACTCGAGGCAATCTCACGACCTGAACCGCGTGACGCTACCGAACGCATGTACACATGATTGCGGCTGAGTGAATTCATACGAATACGGTCGCCCAAAAGCGAACCGCCGGTTTTGCGCTTGGATGGATCCACGCACACGACCGCCACATTTTTATTTGGATACGCATTCAAGAATCTTTGGACGAGCTCATCGATTAGGCTGGACTTACCAGCGCCACCCGTTCCTGTGATACCAAGAACTGCCGGAGTTCCGTTTTTAGCTTTAAACTTTTCAAGACCAGAGTCTTTCATCAAAGCTTGAACTTTATCTTCAGCCAAACCGTTTTCGATATAACTTAAAGCACGTCCTAACTCGAAAGACGGAATCGTGTCTTCTTTGAACGTATTTACCACATTGTGATTCACCACTTTGGCTTTTGCTTCAGTCAAATCAAAATCACAACCGCGCACGATCATCTCGATCATGCCCTCAAGCCCCAGTTTACGACCATCATCAGGATGGAAAATCTGAGCAATGCCATAAGCTTCAAGTTCACGCTTTTCATCGTGAACGATTACACCACCGCCACCTCCATAGATTTTTACATAGCTTGCGCCATTCAAATCCAGAAGGTCCTTCATGTATTTGAAGTACTCCATATGCCCGCCCTGATAAGAGCTAATGCAAACCCCTTGGGCACCTTCTTGAAGAACCGCTTTTACGACGTCACTGACCGAACGATTGTGGCCCAAGTGAATAACTTCAGCGCCCATCTCTTGCAGAATTCGGCGCATGATATTGATACTGGCGTCGTGGCCGTCAAACAATGCGGCCGCAGTGACGATACGAACGGGATTTTTTGGAGTATAAGGCATATTTACTATTGTCCCTTAAATGCAGGTTTACGCTTTTCAATAAAGGCTTTAGTTCCTTCACGAACATCTTCCGTCGCGAAAAGATCGGCAAAATGTCTTGCTTCGGTTCTTTGTGCTTCTTCAACATCAAGTTCGTAAGACTGATTGATGGATTTCTTAGCTGCAGCAACGGCGACTGGGCCACGGCTGAGGATCGTGCTGATGGTCTTCATAACAGTATTCATCAGTTCTGCTTGCGGCACAACCTTGTTTACCAAACCAAGAGCCAACGCCTCTTGCGCGTTCAACATATCGCCTGTGTATGTTAACTCACGCGCTTTACGAATTCCCACCGCGCGCGCCAAGCGCACAGTCCCGCCAAAGCCTGGAATCAAACCAAGGCTGACTTCAGGTAAACCAAATTTAGCGTTTTCAGAAGCGAAAATAAAATCGCAACCAAGTGCCAGTTCAAGACCGCCACCCAACGCAAAACCGTTCACTGCTGCAATGACCGGAATCTTTAAAATATTGAGTTCGTGAAAAATCGATTGGCCACGTTGTGCAAATGCAAATGCCTGATCTTCATTGAGCTCAGATATTTCTTTGATATCTGCACCAGCTACGAAAGCTTTTTCACCACTACCCGTGATGACAAGGGCACGTGCATTTTCAAAATCGATTTCGCCGATCTGACGAAGAGCATCCGCCATATCGTTTAAGACTTGCGCGTTGAGCGCATTCAAAGCCTCAGGACGTTGGATAGTCATTACCCATACGCCATTATCCTTCATTTCAAGGTTGATTGCTTTGTAAGAAAATTGAGAAGCCATTAGTTTAAATCCTTTTCGGCATCAGCCGCTTTATTTTTGTGAGTAATCATAAAAGCCACGGCCCGTTTTGCGGCCGAGCCATCCCGCCTCAACATACTTCACTAGAAGTGGGCATGGACGGTATTTAGAATCACCAAGACCATCATGAAGAACGTTCATGATCGCAAGGCATGTATCAAGACCGATGAAGTCTGCCAAAGTTAAAGGACCCATAGGTTGGTTCGTTCCAAGCTTCATCGCATTGTCGATCGCTTCTACATTCGCGATACCTTCATGAAGAGTGTAAACCGCTTCGTTGATCATCGGCATAAGGATGCGATTCACGATAAAGCCCGGCATGTCTTTCACAGACTCTACGAAAACTTTGTCCATTTTCTCAGACAACGCTTTCACAGTTTTGAAAGTTTCATCCGAAGTTTGCAAACCTTTGATACCTTCAACAAGTTTCATCAAAGGAACTGGATTCATGAAGTGCATACCAGCTACTTGCGTTGGACGCTTTGTGACTGCCGCGATTTTCGTGATAGAGATTGAAGAAGTATTTGAAGCCAAGATCGCAGTTGGTTTTGCAACTTCATCTAGTTGCTTGAAGATTTTAAGTTTCAAATCGATATTTTCAGTCGCAGCTTCAACAACGACATCGCAATCTTTAAGCGCTGTCATTTCTTGAGAAGTTTTGATTCTGCCAAGAAGCTCTGCCTTTTGACCTTCAGTCATAGTTGCTTTTTTGATCAAACGATCACAAGAACCAGAAATCGTTGCGATCCCTTTTTCAAGAGCCGGTCCAGAGACATCCACCATCACCACTTGATAACCAAATTGAGCCGCCACTTGAGCAATTCCATTTCCCATTTGACCAGCACCAACTACACCGATGGAACGAACGTCTTGAATATTCATACTCTCTCCTTGCTTTCAGCAATATTGCGCAAAGCGTAAAATAATAGATCTAGAACCCGATATCTATAGCTGGCGCTCTCGATTTGGTCAAAAACTCCCCTCACTTCGGGGGCCGGTGTTGCGGTGCGCTTCCGTTGAAACAATTGATTTAAATCCCAAGGCATGGTGCCTATTCGGGCATGACGGTCTTTCCGACGGAAAAAACGCTTAAAAAATGGATTTCTTTAGTCCCAACAGACGGAGATTTGGTCTTTTTCAAAGATCTGAAGCAGGCCGAAGAATTTGTGTCCCTAGACGTTCCCTTGTTCACCCGCTTTGAAGCCTGGGATCAAGGAGCCGATCTTTTGGGCCTGAACCAACGCAGTTGGTATGGGTACAGCATGGGAAAAGCCGCGGCTTGCACGAAGTTTCCATCAGGTTTGATCGAGTCCCTCGATGCAAAAACTCAGCTAAAAATCTTCCGCTATCAACAAAAAATCAAAGTTCCGACGATTTTAGAGATCACTCCGGAATTAGAGAAATTGGATTTTTTAAAGTTTGCGGATCGTCTTTGGATTACAACTCACAAATGGAATAAAGCGCCTACTTCGACGAAACTAAAAATCCTGAACGCTTACTACCAGCAAAATCCAAGAATTGAAAAATACAAAAGCTTACAGCCCCACTCTCAAGAAGCGCAAAAAATTCTTAAGCAGTATCAGCTTCAGAAACTTTTGGGAACTTTTGCTGAAAGATCTGGGCCTAACTGCTTGGCTTTGGTGGCTCGCGCGATTTCCAAACAAAACGACCAGGTCGCTGCCACGTGGCTTCATTGGCCTCCATTAAGACGCTTCTTAGAGCTTCAAGGTTTTGCCGAGATGAGAGATACCAAACCACAAAGCGGTGACGTCCTGGTATTCATGCGTGACGGGACCGGAGTGCATGCCTGCATTACCCTAGACTCGCGACATATTATTGAAAAACCAGGGCAAGATTTTTACGAGCCCTACATCGTTAACACTCTAAAAAAATCTCGCACTTCGTGGAAAAATGCGACCCTGCATATCTGGAGAAAGAAATGAGCACGAAACCCTTGCTCCCCGAAGCTGAATATCTTGCAACCCTTCCGAAAAAACGTATGGGCGTTGGAGTTGTTTTCACCTCTGGAAACAAAGTTCTAGTGTTAAAACCGACTTATAAAGATCACTGGCTTCTTCCAGGCGGTGTCATCGATGAGAACGAATCCCCGCGCGAGGCCGCAATTCGCGAAGTGAAAGAGGAACTGGGCCTTGATGTCGTGATCGAAAAGCTTATTGTGATGGATTACCTGCATCCAGCAGGCACTCGCACTGAATGCATCCAATTTTTCTTTCAAGGTCCAGAGCTAAAGCCTGCAGAAGTTGCGGCCATCCAGTTGCAATCTGAAGAAATCACTGAATACGAATTCGTAGAGTTCCCGGAAGCTCTCAAACGCCTTGGCGGACATGCCTCACAACGTTTGAAGATCGCAATTAGTAAGAACTTCGAAATGACCTATTTGGAAAACGGTCAGGAAATTTAAGATGCTCGCACAAATCATTAGCAGCGTAGGAATCTTTGTTTTTTCGTATTTGTTTTTTGTAATTTCTGAAAGACCGTGGGCTTTTGCGCTGATGCTCGCCTTAACTATTGCGAGTTTTTTACTAAACGCTTTTAAAAACCAAAGAGCCTTCCTCGTTGCTGTTTTTTCATCGCATCTGACACTCTATCTTCTTAGATTTATTCCTTATGGCCGATACTGGCCTCACGATTTTTTCATTGTCTGCGCCGTGACGTTTTTAGCTCTGAAATATATTTTAAAAACTCCTTTCACAAAACCTCGCTGGAGCTGGAAATTCACGAAGCCTGAGCTAATCTCGGTCGCAATTATCACCCTGCCCAGTATTCTAATTTTGCTTTGGTATTACAGTAATCACCGTGAGGTCGCTGATAAATTCCCTCTCCCTGCAATGCCTGCGTGGGTGTTGCCTTTTGCGATTGTCGGTGTCGCTGCCGTCAATGGTCTTCGTGAAGAGCTCCTATATCGTATTCTGTATCTTTCGACCGAAAAAGCGGGCTCTAAGAACTGGTTTCTTCTTTTCAATCAAGCAGTCCTCTTTGGATTTTTGCATTTCGCAGGCGGTTTTCCCCAAGGCTGGCTAGGGGTTCTTCTTACCGGCACCTGGGGTCTAGCTATTGGAATTCAGTTTGTGCTCTTCAGATCAGCGACTTTGTCGTGGCTGACGCACTCTCTGGCAGACGCGATCATGTTTTCCGTGATTGTGATGAACAGAACCGTCTAACCAGACCAAGATAGAGCCTTTGATAAATCCACTTCTGGTCTTGGAGACACCCCCAAGTCCTGAGAGAATAAAACCTCATGCGAGTGGGGATTTTCACAGTCATTTTAATCGTTTCCGAACTTTGTTTTGCCCAAAACAATTCCGCTGTTTCGTTCTATCGCTCACAACAAAGTCTTTTCCCTTCTGGCCAAGTTAAGCGCGATGACCTTGAAAAGAAAATTCTTCGTCGTGACTACGAGCCCTGGTTCCGCGTTTCGTGGAATAAAAAAGATTACGAAATCCCCGGCGACACCGTCGTCACTGATTTGCAGCTTACAAAAAATCTGATCGCCAGAGAAACTCTAGAACTATTTAAAGGCCCCGAAGAAGGCTCTGGCCGTGTTGGTCGCATCGTTGCAAAAACGAACTTGCAAGTACTGCAAACAAAAAGCTACTGGGCTGAAATTTACGAGCCAAAACTGAAACTCAAAGGCTGGGCACCTCTGCATTTGTTAGAAGCTCCTTTTGAAGATACAGGCGTCTTTGTCACACTCATCGATACCTTCCTGCGAAAAACTCCGCAAAGCTCTTCAGAAATCGTGACCACCATTCCCCGTATGGTGCGCGTGACTTCGCTAGGATTTGAAAAGGCTTATTTAAAAGTTCAATACCAAGGCCACATTGGATACTTGGATCTTACTAATCTTGCTGGCCGTGGTGATTTTGCAATGTGGGCTTTTCACAAACACAAAGGCTGGCTTGGAATTTCTCATCGTGAAAATGCTTACTTGATGACCGTGAATTCTTTGAAGCTTCCTCTCGAAGACTTCTTAGCATTTAATCCCTACACGGATCGCGGCGTGGTTTCTCAGAAACTGAATGAGGACGGCCCATCGATTCGCTCGCGTGTGACAATCGCTAACAACCGCGCTCATCGCTGGGCACTCAGTCACCTTGAAGGTCACGGCCCTGTTTGGTGGCGCATGGATGAACCACAAGCAATGAAGACCGTTGCAAGCGAAACTCTACTCTCCAATGAGCAGCTTCTAAAACGCGAAGTCGTTTCTGTTGCTTTTTCTTCTAAAGGTACAAAAGGTATCGCATCTGCAAACGGCATTTTCCGCACTGAAGATGGCAAGGTTTGGAAAGAAATCCCGCAGTTTGCAGGACAGAATTATCCGGTCGCAATTCATCCGGATGGCGCTTGGTTTGTTGGCAATTACCGCAGCTTTGACGATGGTAAAACTTTTGAAACTTACATCAAATGGGACAAGCTTGCTCAGAAAATTCAAATGGGTATGAGTCTTCCTCCCCGTCACTTGCGTATTTCAAATATCGAACCGCTTTCACACTCTCGCATTCGCATTCATGTCGATACGGGCGTGCAAAAAGTCAAAATGCAGGCCCATATCCTTAGCAACGAGTGGTCTCTCGTTAAATAGATATTCTAAAATTTAGGAGGCGAAACCAACACCTCTACGGGCGCAATCGGCTTATTGGAAGCGTCGAAGAATGGGTTCGGGCGCTTCCATCGCTTTAGATACATTCTTAATATTTGACCAAGAATTACAAAGAACCAAGAGGAAGGCGTCCCCTTGTGTGTTCCTTCTGGCAAAGGTGGAATCCCGCTTTCCCCGTTGACCCGCAAACGAATGGGACCGAGGGTCTCGCGATTCAAATCACCCAGTCTCGCGGCCACTAGTCCTATATATCCTGCCTGCGAAGGTAAAGAGTTTGCGATTGGTGAACGGCAACAACCTGCATACCAACGAAAGAGGCCGGTCTTTTCAGACAGCTTCACGCCGCGAACATGCTCGAAGCCTTTTGTAATTTGAAGCAGTTTAGGAAACACAGGTACAACCTCGGTGCCCCCATTTGCATCAAGAATGGATTCTGGGTTCCCCAAAAAATGAGCATAAGCCTGACAGTCTTTGCACATGCAAATGAATCGAAGCCCCTGAAGCTCGGTCTCTTGCTGTATGACTCCGCTGACATTTCCGCATCGACATTTAAATTGCATGTGTATTAAAGCCTCATTTTACTGATTGAAGTAAGGTTCCATTTCTTTGCGAACCTTTTCCTGAAGGACCGGACGATCCTTGATGTCGTAGCTCAATGTATCCACTGGCGGGAGAACATCGATCGTGATCTCGCGAGTCCAAACGTCACTGTTTGGAACCCAATGGCCTTTTGGCAAAATCGCTGCAGCTCCACGAATCACAACAGGCACCACGGGTGCCTTGGCATTGATTGCAAATACGAAGGGCCCCGCTTTAAAGGCGCCTAACTTCTCTTCCTCTTGGCGAGTCCCTTCGGGGGCCAGCGCAAACTTCTCACCGCGCTCAATGCGGGCCTGAGCGGCCTCATAGACTTTAAAAACTTCATCGCGCTTATGTCTTGCGATAGGCAAAGCACCTAGACGTCTCATCGCAAAACCAAAAACTGGAATTTTAAAAAGCTCGATCTTGGCGCCAAAACGAAAACCGTTTAAAGCCCCTTGCATCGCAAAGACATCAAAGAAGCTCGTATGATTAAAAACGTAAACGCAGCCACCCTTAGGCACGTTTTCAAAGCCATTCACTTTTACTTTTACACCGAACATCCAGCAGGAAATCCTTGCCCACTGTTGAACGAGATAATCATCCCATTTCTTATTGTTGAAAATAAAGTTCACGACCAAAACCGTGATAGAAGATAAAACCAAAACTACTGGATACAACACAGTCATCACAATACTACGGAGGGAGGCCACCAACTTCATACCAACTTTCCAACTACTCCGAAAACAAACGTTTTCGAGCAGCTATTCTTTGCCGTTCTTTATAGGCCTCATGTTCAGAAGGACCCGATAAAATGGCCTGATGTGCGGACTGATCCATGATCTGTACTTCAAACGGATAGAAGAAGCTAAAAGGTTCTTTCCCCGGCTGAGTTTGAACATGAATCAGCTTACGAGTAATAAACTTAATAAATCGATAATCTTCGCCAGAGAAGAAGTTCTCTTTCCGGAAAAGTTGAGCACCTTCTCCGGTGGCTCTCAGACGATCATCAAAAATCTGCCGAAGTTCATCATCGGAATAAGTTTTCCCTGTCGTCATCAACTCTTTACAAGTCGAAACAAAAAGTTCGACGGGATAAAGATTATTCGAGGATTGATCCGGCATAATGTGCGGAAAGCTCATGATATTTTCTTCGACCAAGAAGCGAATCACCTGAAATGAGTCAAACAACGACTTCGTCACAAAGCGCACGCCCAGCTTATCAAAGATCTTCATCGCCAAGGCATCTGGCTTCGCCAAAAGCTTAATCACGGTGCTGGAGGATGTTTTAAACGGCTTTACTTCAAAACCCAAAAGCTCGACGGGCTCGCGCCCTTCTTCCAATTGGCTCTTCAGATAAGCTTTGTGAGTTGTTCCATCGTGGTAGATCGCTTTTTGGAACGGAGTCAGAATTTGACTTTGAATCTCTTCACTGAAGCTCGAGAACAAGTCATTCTCGGCATGAACATAAACGTGCATGCAACGAAGAATCGCACACGACCAGCGCTGTAAGCGACGCTCGGACTCTTCCTTAGAACTTGCCAGCAACAACAGACGACGGATGTCACCGAGGTTCTTTCGCTCACGCAAAAGCTCAGGCACTTCTGTGATATCAAACCCCAGCTTCTCGACGATCAACACCAAAGCGCGACGGTGATAGTACCAAATTTTTTCTTGATCATGAGAATTGCTGAAATCAAAGCCGTAGCTTTCGATAAATGACGTGGCCTGTTCCAAAGATTTGATATTCAATCTTGGACTATCAATGGCCGAGCGCCCACCCGCAACGGAATTCAACATATCTAAATCGAACTTAAACTTCTGAGGCATCACTGTGATTAATCACCACTGGGGGGACTTGTTGCAAGCAAAAACGCAGGGCTTCCGATGGCTTAGAAAGATATGAAATGCTTAAAGCAGCAGCAATTTATTGAATCCAAGCGCAGGTTGGGATTGAGAATGCGCCCAGAACGCCAGCAGCCGGTGTAGAACCGTTATAGCTTTTGAAGTTCTGATAGCTAATACTGCCAGTGACTGTAGCACCATTCACAGTACCTGTGATTGTGATATCGCCATCAGAGTCCTTGAACTGAACCGTAAACTGTTTTGTAGCAAGATTCATAGTTCCTGCAGTCGCTGCAAAGAAATTGATGGGATATGGCTGAATCGTTTTACCTGAAGAATCAGTTTGTCCTACGAACGAGTCATAGATCAAAAGCTTCATATTCGTTTGATCCAAAATAACATTGCCATTTGTGTCGTAACGAAGACGTCCTTCAAGGGTAATACCGCTTTGTGAAGTGTTGTTTTGACTGCCATTGATAGTTCCGAAAAACTGAGGGTCCACCGTCGCAGAAAGCAAACCCTTTGCTCTTTGTTCGAAAGTGTAACCGCTACCAGAAGCATTGCTTTCAAAAACGCGACCGATACTTTGTTGAGACGTTGAGCAATTAGGAGCATTGCCAGAACCACCGACGATACCGCCATTGTTCACACCACGACCGCTCAGGTTGTTTTCAGAGGCTTTTTTGGAACAAGCTACCAAACTAGATGCCGTAACCACGATCATCATAAGTTTTAAGAATTTGCTTGTCATACAACACCTCAACAGAGTTTTTAGACACAACTAGAGTATATTCAAGCCTTGTACCACTGAGCCTCGAACCTATTGGTTTTAAGGGGTCTCAGAATGAGAATCCCCTCTGAAGGGACAATTCTTGGAACCATCTGTCTAAAGGGATTTCACTCTGAAAATGGATGAAAACGTCACGGATTTACGCCTTGATTTCCCTCTCAACTGGGGTATGTTTTGCGCCATGAAAACACTTATTACTTCTTTGATTTTACTCTCGTCAATGCAGGCATTTTCAGCGTCTTTGGACACTCGTATTTGCACGGCAGTTTCTAAAACCCACAACTTCACTTTGCGTGAAACTCCGGAAGGAGTTGAAGGCGTTTTTGAAGACAACTCTGCAGTGAGTTGGGGGCAAGTTCGCAAGTACAAACTGAGCGGCAAACTGGTGAACAAACTTGTTCTTGAAAAACTGACGTTGAATGCAGCCCTTGCGGATCGTTATCTGATCAACGAGATGGTGGTTTCCATGCTGAGAGCTCGCCCAGAGTTCGACGGCGAAGCCGACATTCACCACGTCATCGCGGGCGAATACACGCACGACAAGCTGCTCTGCCAATAGAGCCCCGATTAAAACGATTCGTAACTGCGGAAACTAGTTTTGTAGCTTCTTTTTCGCGAGGACCTTGCCAAGCTCAACACCTGGCTGATCAAACGCATTGATCGCCAATGCTTCACCAAGACCAGCCACGACGAGTTCCCACAACATGAACTGATAACCAAGGCTCTCAGCATTGAGAGCCTCATAAGTTAACGTTAATGTTGAAACGCCATTGTGATTCAAAGCCTCTTGCGTAGATTGAGCTTCAACCCCTAACAGAGCGCCCATCGTACGTCCTTCAAGACTTTTAGTTTCTGGAAACTGAGCTTGCATGACTTTCTTTGAGCCACCCTCGGAGTCCCCGAAGCGTTGAAAAAGAACAAACTTGTCTTTCGCCCCTTCCATCACTTGCTGCAAAATGGAATGTTGATCGGAAACACCTACAGCACAAAGCGGAGTACTCACGCGCGGAGCAGGACTGCCGTCACGCTTTACGGCTTTACCTAACGACTCAGCCCACAGCTGTTGAAACCACAAACCAAAATTTTTCATGCGCGAATTGTAAGACCAAAGAAGACTGATCCACTCGCCACGCTCAAAACTTTGCATGAACTGAGCCATCAATTCCACAACCAGGGCTTCGTCTTTTACAGCCCTCACAGCCCCCGTACGAATTTCTTCGAGCGAGACGCCCAAGAAGGCTGCTGGCACCATTCCCACTGGGGAAAGAACCGAGAAACGCCCACCCACATCGAGTGGAATTTCACATTCTAGAACTTTATTTGCACGGGCCCACTTTGTCAGAGAACTTTCTTTGGTTTCCGAAATCACTAACGAGTAGTCGCTAAGCTTCAGCGATTTTTCTTTATAAACTTGCTCAAGAATTTCTAATGCACACAAAGACTCGATCGTCGTTCCGCTTTTTGAAACAAACGCCCAGCAAACCTCTTTCAAATCGCCAAGCTCTTTAACGAGTGCTTCAAACTCCATCGCATCAACATTATCGATGAAAAATAAATTGCGCGCGAAGAAGGTTTCCTGAATTACGCGCGTACCAAGAGAACTTCCACCAAGACCGACGATCACCATCTTTTTAAACTTACTTCCGAGCTGATCTCCGGCTTCACGAGATTGCAACCACAACGCTTTACGCTCTGGCAATTTTGAAAAACCGATTTCAGATCGCTGCAAAAATTTACGATAAGAATCGCGACAGTGTTTAAGAATATTTTCGTTTGTCTTGTGTGAAGCTTGGATGATTTTCATAAGCCAAAACATATCCAAACATAAATACAGAGTCTATAGAGTTTTCGTAAAGCGGGGATTTTAGAATAAAAAAAGGGAGATCTTTCGACCTCCCTCTTCCCGAAGTAAACAACAAGATTCATCCGAGCACAAATTAAGTATAAAACTTTTTATTCGCTTTCGCCAAGTCCTTTAGTGGATTCGCAGGTCGGAGTCTAGCGGCATTTCTTTGCACCGCGTACTCAGCCATTTGGGTCTCGATGTAAGTCAAACCCACGCTGTCCGCGTATTTTAACAAGCCGCCGCGGAATGGAGGAAAGCCTGTGCCCATGATCATAGCCAAATCCACCTCATGAGGTGTTTCGACAATCTTATCTTCGATAAGAGCACGAGAACACTCATTCACCATGGCAAAGACACCACGCTCAATGCACTCTTTTGTGCTTAATGGACTGGTCGGAGCCTTAAGACCCAATGCAGAATAAATGGTCTCATCAACCCCTAGGCGTTTGCCTTCTGAGTCGTAACTATAGAAGCCCTTGCCGTTCTTTTTACCAAGTCGACCGCTCTTCTCAAGAGCCTCCATGCAAGGAGCCATTTCAACACGGTCCCCGAAGGCTTTCTTGAAGATTTTCAAAACCTTAATACAAACGTCGAGTCCCACTTCATCCATCAATGCAAATGGACCCATCGGCATACCGAATTCTTTCACATAAGCCGTATCGACGGTTTTGATTTCCATGCCCTCTTGCAAAAGGAAGGCTGCTTCAGCCATATACGGAAGAAGCAAACGGTTCACCAAGAATCCAGGTCCATCTTTAACTACGACTGGCATCTTGCCCATTTTCTTAGACAATTCGAAAATGGTTGCAACAGTTTCATCGCTGGATTTTTCACCACGGATAACTTCGATAAGTGGCATCTTGTTCACCGGATTGAAGAAGTGCATCCCCGCAAAATACTCTGGGCGCGGATGACCTTTTGCCATCTCAGTCACACTCAAAGAGCTCGTGTTTGTCGCAATGATTGCATCTGGGCGCATTTTACTTGCACACTCTGCGATCACTTTTTGTTTGATTCCCATGTCTTCAACAATTGCTTCAACAACAACGTCCAAAGTACCGAAACCAGAATAGTCTGTCGTCGCAGTTACCTTGTCCATCTTCTGACGGAATTGATATTTATCGATAGATTTACGCTTCAAAAGCTTCATCCAAAGATCGCTGGCATGCTTAAGACCCTTACCCAAAGCATCCGCATTCAAATCTTTCATGCGCACTTCGATGCCCTTGTCAGCAGCCACATAGGCAATACCGCCACCCATGGTTCCCGCACCCAAAACACCCAAAGACTTTACATCGCGCGCTTTCACGTCTTTCCCAGGAACACCCGAAGATTTTTTCACCATCTCGGTCAGATAGAAGACATGGATCAAGTTTTTGCTAATATCGGTCACTGCCAATTCGCAGAAACCTTCGCGCTCGATTCTTAAAGCATCACTTCTGTCGCTCCAGCCATAAGACTTTTGAATCACTTCCAAAGCCTTCAAAGGAGCTGGATAGTGACCGCTCGTCGCTTTCAAAACACCTTCTTTGGCTTTTTTGAAAACAATCCCACGACCCACAAAGCTTTCTAGAACTTTATTTACCGCCCCTTTAGGGTGGTATTTCTTTTCAGCTTTGCCTTTTCCCTTAGCAATGATCTCTTTCGCCCATTTAGTCGCCTCATCCATCAAAATCGCTGGATGAACAACGCGATCAACAAGCCCTGCTTTCATCGCTTTTTTAGCATTCACAGATTTACCAGCAAGAATGATATCCAAAGACGCCTGAAGACCCATCAATTTTGGCATACGAACACAGCCACCAAAGCCTGGCAGAATACCCAATTGAATTTCTGGAAGACCGATCTTTGTTGAAGAGTCTTCTGTTGCCATTCTGTAGTCACAAGCCAAGATGAACTCGCAACCACCGCCCATGCAGGCGCCATTAACCGCTGCAATTGTTGGCATTGGCAAATCTTCGACCATATTCATGATCTCTTGCCCTGCCTTCACAGCTGCTTCCACTTGTTCACGAGTCGTGAGGTTTTTAATTTCCTCGATATCAGCACCCGCGATATAGATTTTATTTTTCTTAGAAACAAAGATCACAGCCTTATAAGAAGACTTCGAAAGCTCTGTGATCACATCTTTCATACGCATCATGACTGGCGTAGAGAACTTATTAACTTTTTCTCCGACAAGATCCAACTCAACAACGGCAATTTCGCCCTGAGGAACGATTCTGATACTGTCTTGCATACTCATAGATGTTATCCTTCTCTCTCAAGAATCATGGCACCGCCTTGACCGCCGCCAATACACAATGTCGCCAAACCAAACTGAACATTCTTGCGCTTCATTTCTTTCATCAACGTCAGAACGATACGAGTGCCCGTCGCGCCCACTGGATGCCCAAGAGCGATCGCACCACCGTTTACGTTCAAATTGTTCATATTGATCTCGCCCACTTTCTGAGAAAGTCCCAGCTTTTCTTGAGCGAATTTGTCAGAATCCATAGCTTTCACACAGGCCAAAACTTGTGCCGCAAAAGCTTCATTCAATTCAACAAGTCCGATATCTTTTAGAGACAATTTTGCACGCTTTAGCGCCAATGGAGTTGCATACGCAGGACCAAGTCCCATGCGCTCAGGCTCAAGACCCGCAAAACCGTAAGAAAGAATTCTTGCAACCGGCTTGTAACCCAAAGCCTCTGCTTTTTCACGAGACATCAAAAGCACCATCGCCGCCCCATCTGTGATTGGGCACGAGTTTCCAGCTGTGATTGTTCCCGTTTGCTTGTCAAAGAAAGGCTTCAACTTTGCCAAAGCTTCCATCGTTTGATTGTCACGAGGACCATTATCTTCTGAAAGAACTTCTTTGTACTCCGGAGCGATGTAAGTCGATACGATCTCTTCGCGAAGTTTATCTTTGTTACCAGAAGCTAACTGGTGAGAACGCAATGCGAACTCATCTTGTGTTTGGCGACTGAGGCCCCACTCTTTTGCCAAGATCTCGGCAGTTTGTCCCATGTTAATACCGACAAATGGATCCGTCAGACCCTGCATAACAGAGATCACAGGGAAGTATTCATCACGCATATTGCCCTGAAGAAGAGCTTTGATTTGCTTCACATCGGCTTTGAAGAGCTTCCACAAAAGTGGCAACGCCTGTTTCGGCCCTTTCGCTGCAAAAAGTTTATCAAAGATGCCTTGGATTTTTGATGGCAACAACGTCGGCATCTGGGACATGTTTTCAACACCCCCAGCAACGATCACATCCATCGTGCCTGATTTAATTTTTTCGTAACCGTTAGAGATACTTTCCAATGCAGAAGCACAGTTTCTGTGAACTGTGTATGCTGATGTCTTCATCGGAATGCCCGCATTCAAGGCAACAACGCGCGAAATATTCACAGCATCCACCGGGTTTCCGGTGTTCCCGATGATAACCTCATCGACGATATTTACATCGAGATTCGCTCTTGCGATCAACTCTTTCAGAGCAACTTTTCCAAGCTCCCCAGGGTGAATGGTTTTAAGTTTTGTTCCGGCTTTTGCAAAAGGGGTTCTAACGCCTTCGACAATCACCACGTCTCGTGGATTTTTGGGGCTACTTGCAGCAATACTCATTGTCACCTTCCTTGTGTGTCCCGAGTCTCGATATGTTTAATTAAGTATTTAAAATCTTACAGATTTTTACGCCCCCCTCCAAGCTCTTTTAAACACTGGAAATACGAATTTTCCTCATCGCAGCATTCGGTTTTTGAATCTGCGCATTCATTGACCCTCCCTACAGACCTTTGTACATTGTTGTATTCTTTTACGAGTAGAGTTTTTGCACAAATATTGCGCATAAATGGTCTACATTTGAGGAGTTTTGTAGATGAAAGAGAAGACGACCGAGAAAGCATCTGAGCTTCAGCTGAGTGCTTTTGACCAAGAAGCCCTGGACTATCACTCTAAAGGCAAGCCTGGAAAAATCGAAATCACTTCAAGCAAACCATGCAGCACAGAAAAGGCCCTCTCGTTGGCCTACTCACCAGGCGTAGCGGTTCCGTGTAAGGTCATCGCAAAAGATCCCGCAAAGGTTTATGACTACACTAGCAAAGGAAACTTGGTCGCCGTTATTTCGAACGGAACGGCTGTATTGGGTCTTGGAAATATCGGACCTCTTGCTTCTAAGCCTGTGATGGAAGGAAAAGGGATTCTCTTTAAACAATTCGCTGGTATCGATGTTTTCGATATCGAGCTTAAAACCAACTCAACTCCTGAATTGATTGCTGCCATCAAGGCTCTTGAGCCTACCTTCGGCGGTATCAACCTTGAAGACATCAAAGCACCTGAGTGCTTCGAAGTCGAAGAGACTCTTAAAAAAGAGATGAACATTCCCGTTTTCCACGATGACCAACATGGAACTGCCATCGTGTCTGGGGCGGCCCTTTTAAATGCCTGCCATATCACGAAAAGAAAATTGGAAGACATTCGTTTAGTTGTTAACGGTGCCGGCGCTTCGGCCATCGCTTGCTCGAATATTTTCATTTCTTTGGGTGTTCGCCGTGAAAATCTGATTATGTGCGATACTCAAGGGGTTATTTACAAAGGCCGCAAAGACGGCATGAATAAATACAAAGAAGCTTTTGCGGTCACGACCGAAGCTCGCAACTTGATGGAAGCCCTTCGCGGTGCCGACGTGTTTGTTGGCTTGTCAGCCGCGGGCGCATTGACTCCTGAAATGTTGAAAGAAATGGCGAAGGATCCAATCATCTTTGCGATGGCAAATCCAGATCCTGAAATCGAGCCCGCTAAAGCAAAAGCGATTCGCAATGATGCTATCGTAGCAACAGGTCGCTCGGACTTCCCGAACCAAGTAAATAACGTTCTTGGTTTCCCAAGCATTTTCCGTGGTGCCTTAGATACTCGCTCAACTCAAATCAACGAAGAGATGAAACTTGCCGCTGTGCATGCACTAGCGATGCTAGCGCGTGAAGAGGTTCCTGATCGCGTTTCTGATTCTTACGGTGGCCAAAGCTTTAAGTTTGGTCGCGAGTATTTGATTCCAAAACCTTTCGATCCGCGTGTTCTTTTGAAAGTGGCTCCGGCCGTTGCAAAAGCTGCGATGGATTCGGGTGTTGCAACAAAACAAATCACCGACTGGAATGCTTACCGCGATCGTTTGGAAGCTATTCAGGGTCCTTCGAAGGTCTTCATTCGCTCGGCGATGCACAAAGTTCATCGCAATATCGCAGCAAATGGCGGTCAACTTCCGAAGATTGTTTTCCCAGAAGGTTCCAGCACGAAGATCCTAAAAGCTCTTCGCACTTTGGTCGAAGAAGGCATTTGCCAACCAATTCTTTTGGGTTATCCAGAACGCATCCACGAAAAAATGGAAAAGATGGATTTACTGGGCGCTTTGAAGCACATTCAAATCATCCACCCGTCAAACCATCCAAAATACAAAGCTTACTCTCAAGAGCTTTACGACCGTCGTGCTCGTAAAGGCGTAAACTATCGTGAAGCTGAGCGTTTGATGGCGGACCCTAACTATTTCGCGTCGATGATGGTGCAAACTGGAGATGCGGATGGGATGGTTACTGGAGCTTCGCAAAACTATGGAGACTCTGTACGCCCTATTCTTCACACGATTGGTGTTTCTAAAGAGTCCGTGCCTGCCGGCTTGAATTTAGTTCTTCTTGAAGACAAGTTCCTTTTGATGGCCGACACGACTGTGAACATCAACCCAAGCGCTGAACAGTGTGCGATCATTGCATTGCAAGCGGCTCGTATCGCTGAGTACTTTGGTGTTGCACCACGTGTGGCAATGCTTAGCTACTCGAACTTCTCAGGTGCTGATGGCACGCCTGCAAAAATGAAGAAAGCAGCGGAATTGGTACGCGCTTATCGCCCAGACATTCCAGTGGATGGCGACATGCAAGCGGACACGGCTGTGAATCCAGATATCGTTCAAAGAATCTTCCCGTTCTGCAATTTGAAAGAGGGCGCGAATATTTTGATCTTCCCAAATCTTGAGAGCAGCAACATCTGCTACAAGCTTTTGCAACAAATCGGCAAAGTGGAAGTCATTGGTCCATTCTTGATGGGTGTTCGTAGGTCTGCAAACGTTCTGCAAAGAACGACCACTGTGGACGCGATTATCAACTCTGTGGTCCTTACCACACTTGAAGCACAGTTCATCAAAGACGCTCTCAAAAACAGAAAGTAATTATTCACAAAAGATCATTAAATCTTGAGTTAACAAGGGCCGCCCTTAAAAGCGGCCCTTTTATTTTTTGAGACCGCTTACTACTTTTGCAGAAGTTTTCCAAAAACCATGGTGTCGCGATAGCGTCCGTCTTCGATACAATCTTGAACCAGAGTTCCCTCTAGACGAAAACCATTCTTAAGCGCCAAGCGCACAGATCGGACGTTGTCAGAATTGCAGCGAATTTCCATTTTGTTGAATTTTAAACGACTGAGTTCTTTTTCCACTAAATTCAGCGATTCGCTGACAAAACCAAAACCTTCGAACTTTTTCTGAATCCAATATCCAAGTTCGGCTTTATGATCTCCATGATTGATCGAGTGAATATGAACAGCTCCGATCACGGGGCTGTCACTCATCCCGATGAGATACACGACTTCCTTCCCCGGAAGTTCAGAATCGACTTCGTTCATGTAGTCTTGGATTTGAGTTTTATTTTCCACCCAGGGCCAGATCTGGGGGCGGAGTTCCCGATCTACTAAGATGCTTTCCCAGAGAGAATCGGTTAATAAAGAACTCGCTCGAGTTAAATAAACTCGGGGGCCCCGAAGGCTTTTTTCAAAAGGTTTGACCTCAAGCGATTTCAGCATATCCCGAAAATCTGCCACTATCTCCCCGCCGTTGTCGAACATAATTTGAGAGGCAGAATGCCTCTTTTCGGGGCGCTCGTCGCGTTTTCAGGGGCATCTGCAAAAGAGGATAACTACCACCTATTTTTTGTTTGCGCTCCAAATCCTGTGTGCTAAAATTAGACACAGAGATAGAGCTTCCGCTGTATGGAGGCCCACAGGAGATACAGAGATTTGACTCAAACCCAAGTCCATATCAAAGCCAGTGATCGTGCTATTGTCGTCGGTGTAGGCCTTAAAACCGAACCTCTTTCTGAAATTAAAGAAAATCTATTAGAACTTGAAGAACTCGTGAGTGCCGCGGGCGGAGAGATCGTTGGATCTGTGATCCAAACTCTTCCAGCATGGAATCCGGCAACTCTGATCGGGACCGGAAAAGTGGATGAAATCCGCGAGATGGTTCAAGAGTCTAAAGCGAATTTGGTGGTGATTGACCATCAACTTTCGGGCGTTCAGAGCAGAAACTTAGCACAGTCTATCGGCGCTCGTGTGATCGATCGCAATCAGTTGATTTTGGACATTTTCGCTCAGCGTGCTCAAACCTTTGAAGGAAAACTTCAAGTGGAACTTGCACAGCTTTTGGATCAAATGCCTCGCATGGTCGGTGCATGGATGGAATCTCTGTCACGTCAAGGTGGCGGTATCGGGACCCGTGGTCCTGGTGAAACGGCTCTTGAAAGTGATCGCCGTCGTATTCGTGAGAAAGTCGCGTTGATTCGTAAAAAACTGGAATCTGTCAGTAAGAACCGTGCTCAACATAGAAGCTCGCGCAAACGTCACGAAATTCCAAGCTTTGCGCTTATTGGTTATACCAACTCTGGAAAGAGCTCTTTGCTAAATCGTCTGACTGGTTCTCAAGTCATGGCGAAGAACCAGGTATTCGCAACCTTGGATCCGACAACTCGTAAGATCTTTTTGCCGGAAGGACCGCCTGCGGTTGTGACCGACACGGTGGGATTTATTCGCAAACTTCCCCCGCAATTGATCGAAGCCTTTAAAGCAACGCTTGAAGAAAGTGCCGAAGCCGATGTGCTTTTGCATGTGATCGACTTGTCATCACCAAATATGCTTCGTCAAATCGAAGTTGTTGAAAACCTGATCCAGGAATTCAACTGGCAGGATAAGAAAATCATCCATGTCTTCAATAAGTGCGATGCTGCTCCGATTGAAAGACAATTCCAAGTAAAACTTTATCCACGAGTTTTTGTGAGTGCTCTGACCGGCCAAGGCATGGAGCAGTTAAAAAAGCTAATGGTTGAAAGCGTGCAAGAGATGCAAACAGAAGTGCAATTATACTTCCCACGCTCTCAGGAGTTTAAGATTTACGACCTGGACCGCGAAACAAAAATCCAGCGCAAAGAGACCGCGACTGAAGGAACTGTGTGCTACACGCAGCTAACTCCAGCCCTCATGACTCGCTGGAAAGACTTCATAGTGAAATAACTAGAGACGGCCATTCGCCCAGTCTAGTATTGTCCCGAATTGTACATTCATTCCACATTTCGACCGATAGTTAGCCCATGAGTTTCATGGGCTTATTTTTACTTATTTTTACTTTTATTAGTCCGCAGGTTCATGCGAAACCCGCTGCTGGAAATTCAGATCAAAACGCCGCTAACAATATCTGCATCAACAACACCTCTGCCAAGAATGACAAACTCCTAGAGTCTTTTAGAGACAATAACGATCCACTGAAACTGGCTTTTTTGGATTCTCGTCGAGCTGCCAATGTCCCGGCCTGCGACCTTACTCTCAACGAAAAAGATCTCGGCTTTATGGGCAACCTCAGCCGAATGATCACTTCGACTCTTTTCCCAGAAGTTGAGTTTCCTCTGCAAGACACGAAAGCCGATCTGTTAGAGCTTTCTAAAAAGGTCGAATCCAAATCACCTCAAATTTCTCGTGAATGCATCGAAGCCTCGATGAAACGAGCACCCGGCAATGATGGATATTCTTGTCGCTACCCCACTGTAAGAGAGGCCCAACACGGCTTCGATCCTAACAAGCAGAGCATTGCAAACAAGTATGGCAAAGCTGGCGGGAACACTCTTCAGTGTGTGAATAATGAAATGGTCGATTACATGCATTTTGCGGTTAATAACGCGATCGATTGCATGTCCCCGGGCCGCCCTATTGATAGCCGCGCCATCTTTCAAAAACTTAATAATGAGACCGGATTTAACCCAAGCATCGCCTACCCAGGTGGTATTGGTATAGGACAAATAACGACGTCAGCAATTCGAGAACTCACGACCGACGCTGGCAAAGGACAACATATTTTTGAAGACATTGTCAGTAGTAAAAAAGAATCTTGTCAGTCCTTTAAAAGTATTGCGAAGAAAGATCTTCAGTCTTACCCGCCCGTTCGCAATAGATGCTCTTACAATAGTATGGGCGATGGGCTTGCAAGAAGTTTGATGTACGCCATTGGCTATTACATCACCATGCGAGACGACTATCTTATTCCCGCACTCGATACTCGCTCTTCGAAAATGGTTTCTAATGACGAACTTGTTAGCAAGCTTGCTGCCATAGCGTATGGTGGCGAAGGTATCAAGCATGCTAAATGGTTGGTACAAAAATACCGCGTGAATGAAAGAACAGACACTAAAGCTTTCATCAAAACCCTTCACAATGAAAGCACCTACCTAAAACAAACCGCAGGAAAAATGCGCGAAACGCTTTGCCTTCAAAAAGGCGTTGATCCTTCCAGCACCGAATGTAGGCATCTTCAATTTACGCCGGAAGAACTTGGAGCCGACACATGCGTCTCTCAATAATCATTACATTTCTTATTCCTGCATTCGCTATGGCGGCACCCAAGGATTACAAAACCTTCATGGAGCTTTCGCTAAAATCCCGCTCTGAAATTGCAAAGGAAAAAATCTTCGAAAAGAAATCACTGAAGTTAAAAGACCTCGAGAAAGACTTCAAAAGTGCGATGAGCGAATATGAAAAATCCAACCCTACAGAGGGCGACACCGCCGAAGAAAAAGTTACAAAATTCTTCTTTAGCATGGAACCTGTTTTTAAACTGGCCTCTGGTAAAAAACCAAGCAGCAAAGATTGCGAAAAAACTCGCCAACAGATTGACTTAGAAGACCGTGGAAGCCGTGGCGAAAATGCCCCGCTTACGCCAGATGCCGAAGAAGCTCTGGCATGGGTACAACTCATTTGTAATTAAGAAGACATTCTTGGCGAAGCTGCGAGCCTTGGACTCCCATCACGCCCGCAAGCTGAACCTCTAGCTCCAAAATAATTTCTGCCACTTTATCTATAGACTCTCTAAGCTGACTTTCAAAATGAGTGCTATCTAAATTCTCTTGAACATACCACTTACGAAGTTCAAAGATCCACAAATAGACGTAGTAGGCTTGAATCGCATGTGAAAATCCCCACTGGGTTTCACGCCAGGAAACCTGGATCTGCGCCTTTGAATCCATCCAAGGAGCAATCAGCAAAGACCGACGAAAGATCTTCTCGCCCCGGTGGTGCAGACACTCATGAACCATATTTTCAAAGGCACAATAGAAATTTAAAGAAGTGGACACCAGATTTGGGGGCACATACGCAAAAACTCCTAAAGTCAGAAAAACTTTCCCTGGCACTTCGGGATAAGCGGCAGAAGCAAAGAGCTCGGCTTCTGGCGTTGCAGCTTCCAACCAAACTAACTCTTTGAGTTCTTCGCGAAAAAGAGTTTTTAAAACCGCCAAACGGTTCGGCAAGCGATGGACAAGAGACATTGCTTTTTCAAGATGAGCAGTCCAAAGAGGTTTTGGTTGAACTGCGCGAAATCCATGGATACCAAGGCTTTCTAAAAACTCTGGTTGAATATTAGCCATGGCGAATCTCGTAGACTTGGTTAGCTTGAGAGAGTTTTTCAACAACCTGACTTAAAAGCTCACGGTTTGCAGTATCAAGATTTGCATCCCACTCATCCAGAAGTACGACTTGTTGTTGAAGACCAGCCTCTTCGAGCTCTTTAAGTACTGCCATAGCACGCTGCCCGCTAGACATTTCCTCTGAGATGTTTTCGAAATAAAGATCCATATTCGCTGGAACATAGACGGCTTTTTCGCCAAGCTCTTCTTTTTTAAGCTTTAACCAGCTCGACTTACCCGCCCCATTAGGGCCTTTAATTAAAGTACGCTGATTTTCAGTTTTAAGAACGATAGCATCCATTTTAATTCTAGATTGAAGGTCTTGTTTTTCTGGAGCCTCAAGACTTTGCATAAAGCCCATCACGAGGGATTTTACAGATTGATATTGTAACCCCAAGGTACCGATAACTTCAATATGTTGAACGATTTGAATTTGACGATGCAAAGTTGCAATCATCGGAACCAAAAGAATCGGGTTTTGTAATTTATCGACAATCAAATACACCAAAAGACCCAGGATTGGAGCCATCGTCGCAAAGCTAGTTAAAACCTGTACAACTTCCATTTTCACACGAGTTTTTAAAGCGATATCTGAAAGCTCGCCAAAACGAGTTTCTTCATGTTTGTTATATTGATTCAAATTCAACTTATTTCCCACCAAAAGCGTGGACCACATTTTATTCAAAACACTCGAATGAGCGACACGCGCTGTTTGCGCATCACCACTCCAGCGACCAAGCTTTTGAGAGACCAAAGCCGCAATCACACCATAAATTAAGAAACTCACGATATAGGCGCCAAAAAATGATGAATCTAAGGTCGCGCCAATGACAAGAATATTTAGAAAGACATTAAGACCGGTGGTCAGAAGATCCGTCCAGTAGAAGGTCACCTGATCAATCACATGAAAAGCTTCTCTTTGCATAAAGCCAAACTTTTCGTCCTCAGCCGTTGCGTTGCCAGCTAAGTCAATACGGCCTTTAAAGGCTTGTTTAAAACGAGCAACATATTTACGTTGCAATGAAAGAACCCACTTTTCGCCGCAGTACTTCTGCAATGACAGTGGAATATAGACTAATACTAAGCAGGCTAAAAATCCGAAAAGCTGCCATAAAAACTCACTGGCATTGTTTTGGGAAGATGTGAGTTGAATCAAAAAATATGTAGAGCATGCCACCATCCCCTGCTGAAGAAGCGTGACTGCAAAGACCGATAAAAATTCTTTTTTGTTAATAAAAAACTTCATAAAATTCTCCCAAAAAACTAAGATCATCAAAAACAAAAAAAGGCCCTCTGTATAAGAGGGCCTTTTATCAATTACACTTCTTCATCAAGTTCTTTAAGAAGAGCTTCGATATCGACAGGAATCACGTTCAACAAACGTCTTACGATTCTTGGACCACCGAATTCGTTAAAGCCTTGCTCAGCCTTGATCTCGATAGCTTCTTCTTGCGTATTGATTTCTGTATTTGTGTTGATGTCTTTCATGGTTTCTCCTTTTTAGTTGTTTGGCGTCGTTCGCCGTTGCAAGCCCTTTATCCAACATCTGTGCCACTCATTTCCGGGCCTCAAATCGAAATAAACCACTCCTCGCATTAAAGCTGTCCGAGATTTCGGACAACGGTTCTTAAATCTTGGACTGAAAACCAAGATTAAGAACCCAGCTACCAATATATATGTTTTAAGCCTGGCACTCTTCTTGATGATGGCAGGAACATACTTAAGGAGACTTTATGAAAAACCTGAACATTGTTGGAATCGGAACTAAAAGATTTTCTCAAATCACCCTGGAATCCCTCGAAGTGCTGAAATCATCCGAAGCTATTTGCTTCATTGAAACTTCTGAGGAGCTCTTAAAACAGTACCTCCCAAACACTCCAAAACTTGTGAACCTAGATCCTTATTATAAGACCGACCGAACGGACCTCGAGAACTATAAGGATATGATGAAGACCATCCTAAAAACTCTGGATAGCCATAACAACATTAGTTTCATCGTAGCTGGACACCCACGCTTGGGAGTTTTTCTGACGAAAGCTCTAGAAACCTGGGGACAAGCTAAAAACATCTCTGTGCGCGTTTACGAAGGGATCTCTAGCTTTGATGTGATGGCCAACACTCTTCAATTGGATATTCTCGAGAATGGGACCAGCATCGTGGATGTGAATCGTGCACTTCTTTTTGAACATAAATTAAATACGCAATGTGACCATTTCTTTTATCATGTATGCTCTGTCGCCAATCCTGTTGCTGACTACTTGGGGCAGCATGGCGGCAACCGTTTGGATCTTCTCAAAAACTACCTTTTGAATTTCTACAATCAGGAACACTCAATCTATCTAGTGAAAGCAGCAAACTCTTCGAGAGAGAGTTCTCAGGCTATCCCTTATCGATTGCGCGACTTAGACCAACTTTCTGAAATGATTGATTTCTCTACAACCCTTTTTATTCCTGCGCAAAAGTCTTCAGAAACCAACGAAGAAATCATGCAAATCATGAAGAAAGCCGGAGTTCGCCGTGAACATCAAAATTTACTCTAAACCTTATACGTATTTTGTTATCGAGAACTTTCTACCTGAAGAAGAGTATCAATCACTAAAAAAGGCGTCTCTTGAAACGGTCCATTGGGAATCAAGCCCCGAATATCATGACAACTATGGCATGATTGGTGACGCCAGTGTCTTGCGTAGAATGTTAGGGCCTCAAATGAAAGATCTTCTTTCTGACATCGTTAAGAATCGTGTTCAAAGATTTGATGGCTCTGTCCCCCAGCTTCGCAGAACCTTTGGCACCACAGAGGGACTCGAGAAGCATACGGATGAAACTTCTGGATTTGAATTGGGTGTATTTCTTCACCTCACAGATTGGGAACCCAACATGGGAGGAGAACTTCAAATCTGGAGTCGAAGTCAGGACAGTTATCAGCTTGAAAACGAAATCGCTCCTAAGGGAAATACTTTGGTGGGAATGATCTTTTCGCAAGACTCTTATCACAGCGTAACCGCAGTCACGAAACCTAAAGAACGGTTAACACTGCTTACAGAATGGAAATTTGCTTGATCTACTATTCAACGGCTTCTATTCAAAATCTTTTTCAGTCTTTGGATTACTCTCCAAAGAAATGGCTTAGTAATCGTCTCGGCGAAAATGAAAAAAAGATTCTAGTCGCACGAGAAAATCACCGTCGCCACCTTCTGCAGAAAAATTGGCAAATGCCCTTTGTTGAAATCTTACAGCCCGCTCTGCAAGAGTTTGCGTCGTCCTCTGTTTCAATGCATCAACCGCCGACGTTACAGAGTCCCGAGTTCTTTAAAAGAATGCTTTCTAAAGATCTCAAAACATCTCTCTTAGAATTACTTCCAGAATACGCAAACCACTTCAAGAAACATCTAGAGCGAGCTCAGTTGTCGAACGAGAATTCTATATTTTATGCCGATGTCAGCCCACCAGGTTTAATCATTCACGGAAACAGCACTCCGACGGTTGGCAATCTTGTGTTTTTAGCTCACGAAATGGGACATGTTCTTTTCGAGGAACTCTATCCAGGCGACGAGGTCGGCTCGGAATCTTTTGCATTTCTACTAGAAGACAAGGTCGCCCAGCTACTAACAACATCTGAAGCTGAGCACATTAGCTGGATTAAGTTCAAAAAATCCCAAGACGATTTGAACTACCTTTTATGCATGAATGAATTTCAAGAGTACGCTACGGGAGTTTCTAAAATCCCGTCACACTATCTGTTTTTTAGAGAATCTTTGCTAACGTGCTGGGGTTATCAAACCATCAATGCCATTGCTTCGCTCAATCGAAGCAAAAGACTTAATCAGCTTTGCGGCTCTTTAGACGCTGTTCACGACGTCTTTTCGCAGCTTCAAAGCGGCGCTTGTCATCTTCAGACTCTAGAATCAAATCTGGAACAGCGATGGGCTTACCGTTAGAGCCTAAGGCCACGAAGGTTGTGTAAGCAGAAGCCGTATGAAAAACTTCACCGGTTTTAGGGTTTTCAGCATCTACGCGAACGCCGACTTCCATCGATGTGCGTGATGTGAAATTTACAGACGCTTTCAGATTTACCACCCAGCCTTTATAGACAGGGGCAACAAAGCTCAAAGAATCTATACTAGCGGTAACAACTTCTTTATTAGAGTGCCGTTGAGCTGCGATCGCAGCGGCAATATCGATCCAAGACATGATAGTTCCACCAAAGATAGAGCCCAATGCGTTCGTGTGGCTCGGTAAAACTAACTGGGTCATTATCACCTGGGAAGCTGAAACTGGTTTAGCGTTCCCCATGATAATGACCCTCAACTTTCAGAAAAATTCAGTAGGTAAAATTACATTCCCGCGCCGATATCGCCATTGCCGTTGTTGCGGCCGATACCGTTTTGAGCGCCTGGAAGTGTCGTCGCACCCGCTACAGTCGTGTGACCTGCAGGGATTGTTTGCGTCGCTTGATTGTTGTATGCAGCAGCTGCAACACCTTGGTTGATGTTTGTTTCCGTGCGAACTTCGTTCTCCACGAAACCAAGATGAGGCAAGCACCATACGATCAATTGGGCGCGTGACTTCACGTTCATTTTTTTGTAGATATTTGTAAGGTGGAATTTCACTGTTTTTTCAGTGACGAAAAGCTGGTTCGCAACTTCCTTGTTGGACAAGCCTTTGCTTACTAATTCAGCAACCTCTGCCTCTCTATTCGAAAGACCTTTTTGAATCAGGACATCTCTGAGCATCCTTGCTCCCTCCCGCTAATTGTTTATCTTCGTTAACCGTTTTTTGTTTGTTCTATTTATTTGGTCTGGTTTTACGACTCATTTTAGGACTAGTGTCTATCCTTAGACTGTACCTATGCCCTAATTTGAAGCACCCCACCTAGATTCAAGTCTTACAACAAAATCTTTTTTTAGCAAGACTCTTGGACTCTAGTTTTAAAAAACTAGACCGAAAAGATACTAAATTTTCTAGAATTAACCGGCGAGGGTATATTATGTTTCCTAACGACACCAAATTCTTAGTGGTCGATGATTTCGCAACAATGCGCAAAATTATCAAAAAAGTCCTAAATGAACTAGGCTATACCAACGTTGAAGAGTCAGACGATGGTAAGAACGCCCTGCCGATATTGCAAGCAGCAGCAACAAGCGGAAGCCCCTTTGGATTCGTGATCTCTGACTGGAATATGCCAGGAATGACAGGAATCGACCTCTTAAAAGCCTGCAAAGCCGATGCAAACCTAAAAAACATGCCTTTCATGCTTGTAACAGCTGAAAGTGAACAAAAACATATTCTAGAAGCCGCTAAAGCCGGTGTGTCTGACTACGTTGTAAAACCATTCAACGCAGCGACCCTTAAAGCGAAGATGGAGAGAGTTTATCAACGTCATTCTGCAGCTCCTGCAGCAAAAGCGTCGTAAACCCTCACCTCATCAAACAAAGGATAAACCATGTCTGCAGCAGCCAAGAAAACTGAAGAAGTCACGAACCCGCTTTTTGATAAGCGCCTGCTCCATGCTTTCGTTGATGGTGTGATCAAAACTCTCGCTACGATCGCTCAAACTGAAGCTAAAGTGGGTAAACCATTTATTGAACCTGAGTTCACTGCTACTGGTGAAATCGCAGGAATGGTGGGCATGATTGCTCCCCCACTCAAGGGAACTCTTTTAATTAGTTACACGAAACCGGCGATCTTCCATATTATGGAGAACATGCTCGGCGAAAAGCACTCAGAGCTTACAAATGAAGTTTCTGATGCTGTTGGTGAGCTTACTAATATGATTTACGGAACTGCCAAAACAGCCTTGAATCAAATGGGCTATAACTTTGAAATGGCAATCCCTTCCGTGATTCGTGGAGAATTTATTGTTTCTAAGGCAAGCAAAGGTGCCACTCTTGTGATTCCTTTCGAACTTAAAAACAATACGTCGTTCTTCGTTAAAATCACCGTTCAAATGTAACAATAAAATAAATATGACCCTTAAACCACAATTCGTCCCTACGGACGTTCTTATTACGAGTCTGCGTGATAAGTTTTGGGAGGATGTGCAAAACATCCTCAAGGGCTATTCTTCTTATCAGCTTCACCACATTAAAAACGTCGAAGAAGTCATGAATCCGCAGCAATTGATGGCGCCGATTCTAGCACTTGTCGATGGACACGGCGGCACCCTGGCTACCTCTGAGTGGGTGCAAAGCGTGAAAATGACCTACCCTGACTGCCCATTAATTGTGCTTTACGGGCCTGAAGATGCCTTGGATTTTTCAATTCTGAAGAAAAATGGTGCAAACTATATTATGCACACAAACTATGACCGGGAATTTGTCACCGACATGGTTCTGCAGTTAGCTCCCGTCGACCTTTTCGGCAATGATTTGCCTGCCTCAGCGCTTTTTGCCATCGATCTTCGCGATGTGAACCCCGAAGAAGCCATCAATTTTGATATTTACGTTCACCTGCCTTCCAATGAAAAAAGCTTCAAGGTACGTAAAGAAGGCGGCACGATTGACTCTCGCCTTTTCGATAAATCCAACTCTACTCACCAACGTCTTTATATAAAGAAGACGCAAATGAAGGAGTTCTTCGAATACGCCCGCACCATACATAGCATGAAGGACGTTCCGGACTCGTCCCCGATGACCGAGAAGGTTTTTAAATCTAAAAAACTGATTCACGAAATCATTTCCGAGTTTTTAGATGCCGAAATGTCGGACTTTCAAAAAGGCAAAGTGATCTATGACCGCTGCCGCGAAATCCTCACAGAGCTTGAAATTATCAAAGAGAAAAATGCCGACGAACGCGTTCGCGAAATTTACCGCTTTGTAGGACACAGCAGAAGCACCTATCAAGATGCGATTGGCTTAGCTGTTTTTGCGTCTAACTTTGCTGCTCTGCTCGGCATGTCGGCTGAGCAAATTGAAAATGCGGCTTTAGCAGGGCTTCTACACAATGTGGGCCTTGCGCAAATGCCGGCAAGTGCAAACGGAAAAACCCCTCAGAACTTGTCGCCCGAAGAGACGGACGAATACAAACTCTACCCGGATCGCTCTGTCATTTTAATTAAGTCTAAGAAAGTTCCGCTTCCGGCAGAGGCCTCAAACGCTATCGTTCAGCACCAAGAAAATGCCGACGGCAGTGGGTTTCCGCATGGCCTTGAAACTGCTCGTATGGATCCATTAGGAAAAGTCATGCGTCTTGCGATGCGCTTTTTGGAACTCACAGCCCTTGATGGTGAACAACTTGGAATGACGCCGAAAGCGGCCATTACTTCGATTCGAACAGACGCGATCTCCGGCAAAGCTTATGTGGATCTTGTGACCGTGACTCAGGTCTTCAAAAAATTAGGAACTTGAGCAAGCATTTCTTCGCGCGAAGAATAGCGCCCCTCCAACTGCCAAACAAAACACTTGTGCAACCAAGTACCTAGCTCTCTACCCTCGAAGTGTCCTTTAAGATCATCACCCTGCACCCAGGCCTCTGGCATTTTTTCGCCCCAAGCTTGCCACTGCTTCAACAGACGATCGCTGGCGGTTTTCTCGATTGCAAGCTGACTGCAAATTCGAATAAAGAGCCTAACGCTTTCTTCTCCGAGCAAAGATAATTGTTCGCCCGGTGTTGAAAGAAAGAAATGTTTCGGATTTTCAATATGTTCCAAGGCTCTTTTCAAGTGCCGATGCATGATGCGCGGAAAACGATAATTATCCAAAATCCACACCCACTCTAAATCTTTTTGCAAAGCCCACGGAGATAGGAACCGCATCCACGCAAAAGTCTCGTCTTTATCTGGGGTTGCGAACAGAGTCTGATATGCTTGTTGAGATTTTGCAAACACCCCTTGCCATCCCGGAAAGAGCGCTTTTCCCAAACCAGTTTCATGCATGAGGTTTAAGCCTTTCAGTGCATGATCGGTCTTTAAAAGCTTCAGAGTTTCTTCGTGCACTCTCTCTGCACTGACAGTTTTCACGTTGGCAGCAAGGCGTTTTGTTGCAGCAAGAGTCTCGGCATCGATTTCAAAGTCTAATTGCGCGGCAAAACGAACCGCTCTCAAAAGTCGAAGATGATCTTCTTTAAAACGCTCTTCCGGAACACCAACAGCTTTGATCTTTTTATCTGCTAAATCCTTAACACCACCCACGAAATCCAAAACTCGACCTTGGTTAAGATCATAAAAAAGCGCATTCACCGTGAAGTCACGGCGACGAGCATCTTCCTCAGGAGTTGTGAACACGACAGAATCGGGCCTGCGGCCGTCGGCATAAGCTCCGTCAGAACGGAAGGTTGCAACCTCAAATGAAATCCCCTCTTCAATCACCAGCATAACGCCAAACGCTTTACCAACGGCGACTGTCTTCGGGAAAATCTTCTCGATGGCATCAGGGGTGGCATCCGTCGCCAGATCCAAGTCATTGGCTTGTTTACCAAGAAGGGCATCGCGGACGCAGCCACCGGCTAAATAAGCTTTGTGGCCATTGTTCACCAATGTGTGATAAATTTTTTCTAGGGCTGGCCAATGGGGATGAGATTGGATATTCATTCATTGCCAGGATACCCTGTGATTTTTAGGAATGGAAAGCTCTTTTGGCTATGAAACTCGAAGAACTGCAAAATTATTTAGATGGAAAATCTCAAGAGTTGGGATTTTCACACTATGGGGTCAGTTCTTTAAGTCGCCCTTTAAGTTTTGAGGTCTATGAAAACTGGATTGCCGAGGGACTGCATGGGAATATGGAGTATTTATCAAGCCATGCCCCAATCAAAGAGAAACCTCAGACAAAATGGCCAAAGGCACAATCGGCTTTGGTATTTGCCGTCCCCTACTATCCTCATCCTGCACAACCTGAAAACTTCCCGTTAAAGGAAGCTCGCGTCAGTTTGTATGCTCAAGGTTATGATTATCATTTGTGGTTTAAAGCGAAGCTACAAAACATCTGTGACGATTTGAAGGGTCTTTATCCTGATGAGGAGTTCGTGCCGATGACGGACAGCAGTCCGGTGCTGGAGCGTGATTTAGCATATCGTGCGGGCCTAGGCTGGGTGGGAAAGAACACATGTGTGATTCACCCGAAAAAGGGCAGCTTGTTTTTTATTGGCGAGATTTATTCAAGTCTTCCATTAACTTTGGATGTAACTCCGGTTCATGACTTTTGCGGAACGTGCACGCGTTGTATTGACATCTGTCCAACGGGTGCCATCACGGAACCTCGAAAATTAGATGCACGTAAATGCATTTCCTATCTGACGATTGAATCTAGAGAACTGCCACCCGTTGAACTAAGAGAAAAAATAGGCGATTGGCTTTTCGGTTGTGATTTGTGTCAGACAACGTGTCCATGGAATCAGAAGGCCTTCAAAAATCAACTAAGCACAGAACTTATCGAAAACAAAACTGAAGATCAGGCGAAAGCATTGGAAGAAGAGCTAAGATGGCTATTAGCGAGCTCTGGCAAGTCCTTAGAGCGAAGCTTCCAAGGAACTGCTTTGTCGAGAGCGGGAGGCTTCGGCCTAAAACGCAATGCCATTATCGTCGCAAACAACCGAAACCTGGCATCCTTGGCTCCAGAAATCGAAGCCTTGTTAGACCACCCAAAACTCGGCGAACTCGCCAAATGGGCACTGACGAAGCTTAAACCCGAGAGCTGAGCCCCAACACCACCCTATCTAAAACTGGTATCTCATTTTGAGAAATCTTTAGCTTTTTAACTAATGGACGTAGTTTTTATTTTGGGGCGATCCAGACGTCTATGATTTGGCCTTTTTTGGTTTTGCCGCTTTCGTCTTTGAACCAATAGGTCGAGCGCTCACGCTCTTCTGCGTGTTTGCCCAATAGACGGACCGTATCCTTATTGTACTTCAAAGAGATCTTTACCACTTTTTCAGAGAGCTTAGTCAGTTCCTCTGGTTGGCTCACGCCATCGCCGTTTCCGTCTTTCCAAAGAACTAGGTTTTTAAATTCCTTGTCCTTCGCATCGAAGAGGCCGTCCTTGTTACTATCGAGCTTTTTCAAAACTTCAAAACCGTTGCTGCTGCCCTCAGCGCCCTCGCCAAAAAGTTCGTCCTTCTTGTCGATCGCGCCTGAACTATCTCGGTCCAAGGCTACAAACCATCCCGGATGATCTGCGTTCGGCCACATAGTCTCACCACCTGGGTTCAGTGGAAACTTGCTGCTGTTATCAAAACGCGGACGTTCATCATTTTCAAAAACCATCAACGGCGACCAAAAGCCCCCGCAAAATCCCGTCTGCCCTGGATACGACACATTGATTTCAATATTCGAGTTATCCGTAGAAACTGCGATACCACCAATTGAAGCCGTCAATGTCCCCGACTTCCCCATATACTCACCACAACCATAGGTCGGCATAAATGAAGACCATCCGTAGTGACCATAAATAGGTCCCGTCGTACAATCTTTCACCGTCTGCCCAAAACTGCTTGTACTAATCGACACCTTCGTCACCGCAGGCATCGTCACCGTCCCGGCATTATCGACAGTGATGCCACCCTTAAACGGAGTTTTTAAGATGACCGTATTCCCATAAATCGCGGCCGATGAAATCGTCCCTGTTGAGAACGTTGAAGAAGCCATCGCGCTGACACTGGCCCCCTTCATTCCCGCCGCGGTCACAAGACTTGCCGGATACTCAACCCAAAAATTATGAGCCACACCCGAAATATTTAACTGAAAACTCGCCTTCAAAACCGAATTCGGCGCTAGAGGATTCGGCACTCCTCGCAAATTCGTCGGAAAACACGAGTTGTGAATCTTGATGGTCACCGTGTCGTTTTCTGCGCGACTAACAATTCCTGAAGCCGGAGCACTAACCGCCGACTCTCCTAACGACGAAGTGTTCACCGACATTGGATAGTTTTGCACCTGAGCTAATGCAACGCTTTGGCCCAAAGCCAGCGCTAAAATGAGGAAGTATTTTTGCAGTATAAATTGCTTCATAACCATCCCCTTAAAACGTCCTACAGTCGTTCCGCTTTATGAACTTTAAAATAAATCATACGTTTCAATACTGAGTCCCTGCGCAAAGAGAACTTATCGATTTGGTCCGCCAGTAAAACCGGATTACCAAAAGAACCATTCTCGTAAGTCGTACGGTACAAATTTGCAGGAGGCTCTTTAAAACCCGTCACGAGTTTCGATTTTTCGATGTGATAGCGTACAATTTTAATCGCACGCAAACGCACGATCGATTGACCACCGCCAATAGATGGTACATTTCTTAAAAAATCATCCGCCGAGTTAATCAGAGTTCCAGAACCTGGATGAGTTTTAATAAGCATACTCGCCATCACTCCGACGACCGGATTTAGACTGCCGCCACTGACTGAGCCCATAAAGATCGGACTGCGCGGCGGAATTTTCAAATCCACTTTGCCGTTTGCTACACCACGAATCTTTGCCGGAGTGTCCAGCATCAAAGTTTTATTAGGGATCCAGAAACCCGGTCGCTGCGCGCCGATCCAGTTTTTCTGATTCAATGAAATAAAGCTCAGATCCGCAGCAATATTAAAATTAGCTGGCGACGGCCCCACATTGTAAGCCATCACCGGATCATAAATCAGCAAACTGCCGGCAGAACGGTCCTGAGTGATAATGTAGAATTCAGTCCGCCCGTCCAATGCAAGAGTCAGCTCGCGATCTTTTCGTGCGGTTAAACTGTTTTCAGGAATATCTGGGTAATAATCAAAGAACAAAAGACCCGCATCGTCTTTCACATTCAAATTATTGTAAGCCGGATCCAAGCCATTAAAGTCGTTAAACAGAATACGTTCAGCCAAAGTCTCATCGATATTGGCCTCGAGTGTTTTACGCATACGAATATGGTCTTTGATCATAGACATCTGCGTGCTGGCAACAAGTCCCAACCCCACCGCGGCAATGCCTACGGCAACTAATACTTCTACAATTGTAAAACCTTGCGTATTTCTTAACTTCATTTTGCACTCACCACAAAGTTATAGTCCCGATACTGCTCTCCACGAGCCGTCCAGGATTTATGAGTCATTCGCAAAGTCACCAAATAAAGTCCGCGGAATTGTTCCATCGGCTGAATGATATAACCATAAGTCCCCGCGCAGTCCGGGCACTCGATACGAGTTGTCAGGACACCAATATCCCAAGCCATCGGAAGGTTATCCAGCGACAAGGCTTCGCCTCTGCCGTCTTTGTAGTTGAAATTCACCTGGTAATTTTCAATACCCGCTTTAATATTTTCAGCAACGTCGTCCACCTGGCGCTCTGACGACGATAAAATTAAACTGTCACGCGTATTTCCCTTTAAGGAAATCAAGCCGCCGACAAATGAGAAACTCACGATCGACAAAAGCCCCATCGCCAACAGAACTTCTAGCAACGAATAACCTTGCTGATTTCCAACAGCCGTTTTCATTAGCGACCTCCTTCGCGAGCTTGCTCGACGACGAAGAAGCGAACTAAACGACGCTTACAAGTTGTATTCGAAGAGTTCGGCAAAAGCCCACAATCAGGATCTACTGCCGTCCACTGGAACGGGTCTGCTTTTGCGCGAAGACTGATCACGTTACAAGCCATACGGTCTGAAACCTCTTGAACAGATGGTTTTGGATGCCAGATCGGATTTTTAGGAGCATCACAACTAGCACCCGAAAGAGACTTCAAAACACCAATAGAACGAAGCTCTTGAGTCACTTGCGGATGATAGATACTGCTCCATACAATCCCCGCTTTGTATGCCGAAGGATCAATCTGAAGTTTGCCGACAATGAAAGTTCCGATGATTCGCAAAGGCTTTTGGCGAGCTTCGATACGCAAGCTATCACAAGTGTAGAAACCGGTAATAACATTCGCACTTGCGGAGATCACACACTCCTTAGCGATTGAATAAACTTTAAAGACACCATCAGCACCAGAGTCTAAAACCAATGTTTTATTAAACACAGGGTCGTGACCAATCTGCGATGAGCTGTCACCAGCAAAGTTCCATGAACTGCGTGTTGTGCCAGAGAAATCTACGTTCCAACTAGCCCCACCAAAAGATTGAGAAGCCGCTGCATTACGAGCCTGCTCACAAAGAACATCCAGATGCGCGTAGTCCGTATCATCTTCAGCGATACCACCCGCAGAGGCACTTGCGCTTGTTTCTGACATTGAACCAGGGGCAACCAAAGACTTACGATCGCTGCTGATACCAAAATTTAGATAACGTAAAAGCTTGCCGTTTGAAGGAGTCTTAATCGGAGCACTCTGATAGTAAGTACCATCATAAGCTAAGAACCCGATCGATGGCGCAATAGGATTTCCATTGTCATCAAGCAAGTGGTCAACTCGACTTGCCGTGATACTTACATCATAGCGGTCTTCGTACACACCAAATCTAGAATAAACTTTGGAGACCTTAATTACAATCTCTGCAGGTTCTGCCAAGGTTGCCAAATCGCTTTTTGCTTTCGCTAAAGCAGCGTCAGCTGACTTTACAACATCCTGCTGTTTTGGAACATCCGTGTACTGCAACTGATTCACTGTATTTTTCAAAGCCGTAATACGTCCCTTTAAATTGGTGATCAAATCCTGATCCTGATAGTCCACAACCGGAGTCGGTGTTGGTGTCGGCGTTGCCTTCGGTGTCGCGGTCGGAGATGGCGACGCCGAAGGAGATACAGACGGACTTGGTGACGGCTCTGTACTATCACCAGAGTCAGGACTTGCTGACGGAGATGGTGATGGTGACGGCGTCGGCGTAATGTTTAAATGCGGCGTCGGAGTTGGTGTCGCAGTCGGAGCTGGCGTCGGTGTTGGTTCTGGCTCCTCTGGTTTTTTTAGCTCGTTTGCAAGTTCCGTTTGAGCGGCGCTCAAATCGGCCTGTGCTTTTGAAAGTTGATTGTTAAAATCAGAAAGCTGAGTTTTTGCAAAGGTCAAACTTGACTGTGCTGATGTCACAGCACTTTCTAATTTTGCGCGATAGGCCGCGCCACCAACTTCGGGATTGATCGTGATTTCAGTGTTTCTAGATAATTGAGCAGTAACCAACTTATTTCCAAGTGCAAACGTCATTTTGAAAATGGGATCTCCAGAACCGTCGCGATCAACTTTGCCTTTACCGAAATTCGAAGTCTGAACCGGTAGCATTGGATTGTCCTGGGGACTGAATTCGTTTTTATTGGACAAGAACAAGCGATAGCGAAGATCATTCTTGCTATCGTCTTTTAAAGTGGCTGCTAACTCAGACTTATAAAGATAGTCGCTAGATGAAAGGTTTTGACTGCGCTCAATACACTGAGACATCAGATTCGTATCCGCACTACTTCCGGCAATAATACGTCCGAAAACCTGAAGCCCGCGGTCTAAGCCCCCGTCATTCTCAATACCACGTAAGAAACCGCCAAACGTAGGCACATCTGACCAGAAACGATCTGACAATCCCCCTGAAGAACGTGGTACGAACTGACTGCCATCAGGATTCTTCACCCAACCGTTGCCCATATATACGCGATCAGCAAATGTCACAGGCGCGTAGAGTCCGTTATAGGCCGAATTGTCTTTCGCCGGACGCTTGTCTTGCGGAAGATAAATATCTTGATTCACAAACACGGGGCTTAAGAAAACCAACCCTTGACCAGAACCAATTTCACTTTTGCTAGCAAAACGATGGAAAGACACATCGCCTGTGCCTTGAGTAGAATTCCACGCGGTATCTAAGTGAAGATCTTTAGGTACCATCAACGCAAACGACCCAACCTCTCGCGGGTAAATCACGATCTGGGAGGTGATCTTTAATGGCGAGCTACCAATACTAATAGGAGTTGTAGCGGTCTTACTGCTTTTTAAAGAAATCGTGGCACGCAGATAAACCTCGCGTCCCGCGCGCGGCAAATAACCACTTTCATCTTTTTCAAGCAAGATACTGACACCATCGACTTTCAAAACTTTGCCGGTAATCTCGTCTTTGACGGTTTTCAAGTTTTGCAAAACCGGAAATAGCGGATGGGCCGTTGTTGCAGCGCTGACCTTCAGATAACGTGTAATACTTTTTAGTGGAATATTGTTTTTATCAAGAGGCCCCACATCTGTGCCAGTGGCCAAGAGTTGCAAGATAAAGTTCTCTTGGTCTCCGGACATTATAAGGCGCTCGACACTGCCAGTGTGTGAGAGATTACACTGTGCTGTTGGGGAATTCATAAGAAGATCGTCGTCTGTAAAACAATATTTCTGACGAAGACCGTAAAGAACGTAATCCATGGTGCTATTAAGCGCGAAGCGAAGATTCACGGCATTCACAGTCTTGCCGATTTCTTTTTTCTGAGCGATGACGTAATCAGAGAGCATGTAGAATGAAATACTCATAGCCGCAGTGACAGCTAGTACCTGCAGTAGCACATTTCCTTTATTGTTGTGTAGAGCTCTCTTCGTCACAACGTACCTCTTCAACTCAACATTCACAGCAAGTTATTGTTTACACGAACCTCAGACAGAGCACCTCCAGAGCTCATCGTCAGGATGTTAAGAAAGTTAAAGTGAAAGATTTGTATTGTAAAAAAGCTTTCACATTTATGAGCCGACTTGAGATTTTCACTCGGGAAATAACTGAAAATGTGTTTGCTTATGAGGTAATTTTAGGAACAATTGTCCGCAGTCAACAGTGTCGCAAACACGCCCATCGCCAGAGAATTAGCAACGAGCGCATCGAATCTACAATGTAATCTGAATAAATTTTGATCTTAAGAAAACTATCCAACGCCGAGCTTACGCAAAAGCTCGTCGATTTCGTTTTGGTCCATCTTCTTTTTCTGTGCATCGACAGAGGCGCGAACATCCGCACCGAATTGATTCGAAACCCAACGAAGTCTTTCAAGAAAGGTGGTACTAAATGACTTTTTGAGCGCGTCTCCAGAGTCTCCGTCTTCGAGGCTGTCAATCCACTCGCTGAGAGTTTCGGTGGCATCCAGCAAAAGCGCAACGCAGACATCGTAAAACTGTGGGTTGCCTTGAATCTGAGACGCCTTATAACCAACCGCTTTGCAAAGTGCCGCATAGTCGGCAACAACATGAAGGGCATGCTCTGGCGGAACCAACAGGGCTAGACTTTTGGCACCCCCCATAACGCGGTCCACTTTCTGCCCATACTCTTCTAGCTGGGAAACCTGAGAAAAATCGCCTTCAATGTTTTCTAAAAGTTCGATAAGGTCCTGAATAAGAACCTTCGATTCGCCAATAAAATCTTTTACTATATCCTTATCTATATTCGACATAGAATCGAGAATAACAATCGAGGGGTTCGTTAGCAATGGATTATGTTTCTATTCGCGTGAGTACCTTGCGCGGGGATCAAAAAATTGATTTCAACGCGTATATCAAGATTAACGATAAGATGGTTCTCTATCTTCGTCGAGGTGACTCTTTCGAAGGAGAACGCCTTAAGCGCCTGAAAGATAAAAAACTCCGCAAGATGTTCATTCTGAACGATGAAGAAAGCAAGTACCGTGACTATCTTCAAAAGAATATCGAGATGGCTTACGATGAAAGATCTGGAAAAGACATCAACGCTCGTGCCGAAATCGTGCAAGGGCAACAGCAAAGCAATACCGAAGAAGTTTTTGAAGATCCAGGCAATGTCGAATCCTACAACAACACCAAAGATGCCGCTGGAAAATATGTTCAGTTTCTGATGAGCAACAGCAAGGCAATCAGCGCTGTTATGAATATCTCGAACGACGACTGTAACATTGCCCATCACGGAGTCACTGTATCCACACTCTCTGTGGCTCTTGCGCAAAAGTTGAATGTGACAGATCCAAAGAAGACTCAGCTTCTAGCGTTGGGCGCTCTTCTTCATGATTTCGGTCACTATGAATCAGGAGTAGCACTCAATCGCCTAACCTCTTCTTTTACGAAAGAGGAAATGAATATCTATACCGGACATGCGGATTTAGGTGCCCAGAAGGTGCAAGACAAGAAGCACTTTGACCAAACTGTTATTAACATCATTGCTCAGCACGAAGAATGTATCGATGGTAGCGGCTTCCCAAAAGGCGTTCGTGAAAATCAAATCGATCCTTTGGCAGTCATTGTATCTAGCGCCAACGCCCTAGATCGCATGATCACATTCGAAAAGATGCCTCGCCAAGACGCCGTAAAAAAGCTGATGATCGACCAAGTTGGCCGTCACCCACTCAATCATATTCAGTTCTTGGGCGACATCCTGAAGAACACCTAAGGCCTTCTATTCCTTATGGTTAAGTACGTATAACTTTATTGAACTCATTATTCGTTTTGAGTTGTCATAAGCTGGGTCCGATTTCTAAAACTCTAGAAAGGACCCAATTATGTTTTTAAAATCTGTTATTTCTTCTATTATCTTCTTCAGCGCAAGCCTTGTGCTAGCTCAATCAAAAGCCCCTGTCACTCTGGATGGCGATTATCGCTTAGAACTCACTATCAAAGGCAAAGTCTTCGTGGATCACCTGACCCTGAAAGGAAAAAATGGTCCTATCGAATTGACTGATTTCAACGGTGGGATCATCGGCACCATGGAAGTCCCAGGAATGTTTACCTCGCCCCTAAGAGGAGGCCGGGGCAATTGTAACACTTGGAATCTTACTTGCGGATTTTACTTCTGGATAGAGGCCAATGAAAACGGCCAAACCTATAAAGTGAACTACACAGCCCAAATGAGTCGGAAAAACTACCAAGAAGTAGAACGTGGGGAAGGCCCCGCTGTCTTAACAGGGAAGGCAACTTTCAAAGACGGCTCTGTTCTAGGAACTTTCACCGCCACCAAGCAATAGACTAAAATAAAAAACCCACATCTCGCAAAAGATGTGGGTTTTAATTTCTGAAATCTAAAATTTTCTAGAACATGTAACCAATAGAAAGCATCGGCATCACTTCTGTGATCGTAAGAGCTTCTAAATTGGTATTGGTCTCGTGCTTTTTGTAGGCGATGCTTCTATACGTCAACTCACCACCTAACAACCAACCGCTACCCACGCCGGCTTTGTAACCTAGATCAACCTGAATACCAGAGCCTTCGCTGTAATCGCCAAGCTTTGCTTGCATCAAGTAGTGACCCATCAGGAAGAAGCCTGCAGAACCCATGTAACCAAGCGAAGCTCCCATCGCAGAACCTGAAGTTCCTGATTGATTCAAGACACTCTCAGAGCGGGAAGTGTAGATACCACCAAAATAAATACCATCACCACCCAGAAAACCTAGCTTGATATCGTAAATTGCCGTTGAACCATCAGAAGAGGTTGTGGCACTGCCCCCAGTGTCTTTAGATTCAACTTTGGTCGATGTGTAAGAGAGATTCACATCAAAGAGAACTCCTGAACCACCCCCACGTGCCTGCGCTGTTGCAGATAGAGCCATCGCTGAGGCAAGAACGAGAGTGGACAATAATTTCTTTCTCATAAGCACTCCTTTGCTATTTAGAATCCGCAATCCAATGCGGACGTGACACTAAGATGATACCCTCTTCTGCCAGAGAGGAAAACTTTTTTACCCACACATCACCTGGTAAATTCGCATCGAGCTCCATGAGCAGGACCTGTTCCTTGAGCTGGTCGAGGGTGTATTTTCGATCTTCCTGTAGCAAATCCACAACAGCGGCGTCATAGACTTCGAGCTTGTGCTCTCTGACTTTTCTTTGAGAATAGTCGTAATAAAAAATATAGAGGCCCTCAGTCAAATGTAGCTCTGGAATTTCAAAAGTCGTGTAAAGACTCTGCAAAGATGGATTGGCAATGATGCGACCTTCCTCCTGAGGAGGAAATCCAAAATCTGCAAACGATAAATAGGACCAAAGCCACTCTCGCTGCGCCATCAAATAAAGACGAGAGTCCTGAAATTTTCTTTTCAGAAACACCGGCAAATAACGAAAATGCTCTGTAAGCAATGGGCCTTGCCACGGAAACTCTTGCAAATACGACTTCAGAATTTCCTTTAAGTCTGTTTTCAAAGCCTGAGCTGTATGCGGAAAATATTTTTTAAGATCCTCAAGCAGTACTTGCAGTAAAAAATCACTCGCCGGTTTATTTATTTTCACTTCACGGATTGCTTGAGGTTTTAACCAGTGCAGAGTTTCATCAAGAACCGCCTCGTAAAGCGCTTTTTGCGAAGGGGGCACCAGCTCGGGATGGGTCTCGAGAATAAAACTCCCCGCCCCTTGCAGAAGCGTCTCTCGACGAGATGCGCCTACACCAAGGACCTCATAATCTTTAAGCTGACGAGAGTCTTCCGAGTATGCCATGATTTTTAAATTCTACTGTCCCCGACATTTCAAGAGCAAGGAGTTGTTCTGTGACTTACAATCTCGCTGAAAAAACTTGGCCCATGATTGAAGAGTATCTGAAATCAAAGAAGTCCATCATCATCCCCGTGGGCTCGACCGAACAACATGGCCCGAATGGCCTGATCGGCATCGACTACATGAGTTCTTGGGAAATTGCTAAAAAAGTAGGCGAACGAACAAAAACCCTGGTCAGCCCGCCTTTGTGTTTTGGGATGGCTCTGCATCACATGGCCTTTCCGGGAACTATGAGCTTAACTCCGCTGACTTATGTGGCAGTTCTCACCGAATTGTTTCAAAGTTTGGCAAAACATGGATTTCGCCACTTCACGGTCATCAATGGTCATGGCGGCAACATCCCGTCTTTGAATGCTGCTTTTTCCCAAGTTCTGAACGGCGAGCAAGATTATCAATTTAAACTCATCAACTGGTGGCATTTGCCCGAAGTCGGAGTTTACGAGAAAGAACATTTTGGCGATGCCAATGGCTTTCACGCGACGTGTGGTGAAGTTTCCGTCACTATGCATACTCACCAAGAGGCCTACAAAGAAGTACCGACGAATTTCAAGTTTGCACCCACCGTTCGAGAATATCCGTGGCCAATGAGTCCACAGCAATTCCGCACGACATTTTCTGACGGAAGAATGGGCTCGGACCCGAGCCTCGCAACAGCAGCCCACGGCGAGAAGATTTTCAATATTGCAGTCGATGCAATATGCCAGAAAATAGGCAGTTAACACGCGGGGTTAACTAGAGCTTTTATTTTTGACCGGGGGCTTCCGGCATGCCAGAAGTTGATGCCATGAAGTACATCATGTTCTTGCTCATCACATTCTCGCTCCAGCTTGTACTTGGAGCTCAAGCCTTTAATGGTTTTCTGACCAAAAAGGGTGAAGAGTTCTATTATACTCCTAAAAGTTCACAGCTTTTCTACAAAGTAGTGCCGATGAATTTCGACGTTCAAGAGAGTCTCACTCGTCTTGAAAATGGCGACTTCGTTGTTGGCAATGGCAGTCTTGACACAGTTAATAAAAAAATTAGCATCCATAGTATCGATTACGTGGGCCTTCGGAAACTTCTAGGCCCATGGATCGGTGCTGATGGAACGATGGTGTTCAAGGATTTCACGACGATGAGATTCACTCCTCGTTTCAGAGATATCAAATTGGACACTCATTTGGCGGGATATCAAAAAGAATTCCGCTACAGCATTTCTCCTAAAGACGGTACTGAATGGGCACTATTTCTGTCCGACGACACAAATACGACTTTTGCCACCGTGGAATTCGCAAAGAAAAAAATTATCATGAAGATCTTTGAGTCTGAAAGTGGCAATATCGTACGCACTCTCAAACTTGAAAGACCTTAAAGCATGGCCTGGACGACATCCACTGATTCGAAACTTTTCTTTTCTAGACAAGATCCCAAAGACCCACGACTCGGCGAGTGGGTCACAGGCTTCCCGCTTCATAAAATCGACGATTTAAAATCTATTAAAGCTTCTTCTTGGGCCATCTTAGGATATCCCGATGATGAAGGCATTGCGATGAATGGCGGACGCGTCGGAGCTAAAGATGCTCCGCAAATGATCCGCACTTCGTTTTACAAAATGACGCCTTCTTTGCTGAATCCTGCACGTAAAGACATTGCAGATCTTGGCAATGTGCCTACCGACCTGCCATTGGCAGAACGCCACGAGCGCGGTCGTGAAACGATTAAGGCGGCTTTGGACTTAGGGCTTCGTACAATCAGCCTTGGCGGCGGCCATGACTATGGCTATGCCGACGGTGCTGGTTTTATCGATCACTGCCTCAGCAAAAATCAAAGACCTGTGCTTATCAACTTTGATGCTCACTTGGATGTACGCCCGACCGATAAAGGTTTTCATAGCGGCACTCCGTTTTATCGTTTGCTGTCTCAGTACGATGGCAAAATCGATTTTATCGAAGTGGGTCTGCAAAACCAGTGTAACAGCGTTGAGCACTTGCAATGGGCAAAAAGCAAAGGCGCAAAAACCTTGCTACTACAAGATATTCGCGACTACGGACTCAAAGAATCCTTGATGCAGGTCTTGGCACCGCTGAAAGGTCGCGCTTGTCTTCTGAGCGTTGATATCGATGCATTTGCTTCTGCCGAAGCTCCGGGCTGTAGTCAGTCTTGGACGACAGGACTTCACATTCAGGAATTCTTGCCAACATTGAAAGCACTACAGTCAGATCTCGATGTAAAGAGCCTTGCGATCTATGAAGTTTCTCCGCCGCTGGATCAAGACAATCGCACCAGCAAGCTTGCAGCGCTGATTATGCATCACGCTCTGTTTCACTCTTGAGGTAAGACCATGAAAAGAGGATTTGGCTCTGACAATCACTCCGGTGTTCATCCCCGCATTCTAGAAGCCATTGCAAAGGCCAATGTTCAACACGCCCCTAGCTACGGCACCGACGAATGGACCGAGAAAGCCGAAAACGTTTTCAGTGAGCACTTTGGACCTAAAGCCGAAGTCTTGTTTGTTTTTAACGGAACCGCTGCGAATGTTTTGGCATTGAAATCCTCCGCAAAATCATTTCAATCTTGCTACTGCACAGACCTAGCACACATCAATGTTGATGAGTGTGGCGCCCCCGAATACTTAGCGGGCGTTAAACTGATTCCTCTGCCGTCGGTGAATGGCAAGATGCGCTTGGAAGATTTAAAGAAAGCCCACATCCGTCGCGGCGATCAACATTTCTCTCAAGGGCAAGTGATCAGCCTGACTCAGCCAACAGAACTTGGCACGACATACTCGATGGAAGAGCTCAAAGAGATCATCACATGGGCAAAGTCTGAAAATCTGTATGTGCATATTGATGGCGCCCGTCTTTCAAACGCGGCCATCAGCCTTAACAAAACTTTCAAGGAACTTACGACAGATCTTGGTGTGGATATCGTTTCTTTCGGCGGCACTAAGAATGGTCTTATGATGGGCGAAGCTGTGATCTTCTTGAATCCTGCTTTGTATAAGGACACAAAATACTATCGCAAGCAATTGGGACAGTTGCCTTCAAAGACCCGCTTTATTGCAGCTCAGTTCTTAGAGTACTTCAATCAAGACCTGTGGAAAGAGATTGCCACCCACGCGTGCAACATGGCCGAAAAACTTCATGAATCCGTTCGCGCCTTGCCGGGTGTTGAGGTGACACAAAGTCGCCAGTCCAATGCTGTTTTTGCAAAAATCCCTCAAGCTTGGGTAAAACCCTTGCGCGAGAATTATTTCTTTTACGTCTGGGATGAACACACTTTCGAGTGCCGCTGGATGACCAGCTGGGATACCGACATTTCAGACATCGATGGCTTTGCGAAAAGCCTGAAGGAGCTTTCACGATGAAACATCCTCCCATTCACTATCACGACTATCTGAAGATAGACCAACTGCTGAGCGCGCAAAAACGCCGTAGTGAAGAGCTTGGCAATCCCGCACATGACGAGCTGCTTTTCATCACAGTTCACCAAGCTTACGAACTTTGGTTTAAGCAGATCATTTTTGAAATCGATTCGGTTTTAGAAATTTTCTCGGCCCACCCGATCGCCGAAAAAAACATGGCACTAGCGTCAGCTCGTATCGATCGCGTGATTTCAATTTTAAAACTTATCATGGGCCAGATCGACGTGATGGAAACCATGACTCCACTAGACTTCTTGGAGTTCCGTGACTATCTTTACCCGGCGTCTGGTTTTCAGAGTGTTCAGTTCCGTTTGATTGAAACCAAACTGGGGCTTAAAGAAAAAGAGCGCCTTCTGTACAACCAAACTCCGTTCTATCAGCACTTACCAGAGCCTCAGCAGAAATTAGTGAAAGAGGTCATGAGCAAAGAGTCTTTGTTTGAGTTGATTGACAAGTGGTTGGCACGCACGCCATTTTTGCAAAACAAAGAATTCGACTTCTGGGGTCTTTACAAAACAGCTGTGACTCAAATGTTTGAGGGTGATCGTCAAACTGTAAAAATGAACCCGCAACTTCCCGAAGAAGTAAAAAAGAAGAACCTCGAAATGATCGATGCTTCCGAGAAGACCTTCCATGCGACCTTCAGCGAAGAAGACTACAAAAAACTACAAGAGCAAGGTCACTTCCATCTTTCTTTTAAAGCCTTCCATGGCGCCTTGTTGATTTACTTGTATCGCGATCAACCCATCTTCCATGTGCCGTTTAAGATCCTAAGCTCTCTGATGGATATTGATGAGCTGTTGACTCAGTGGCGTTACCGTCATGCCTTGATGGCACACAGAATGCTGGGACAAAAAATCGGAACTGGTGGTTCTTCAGGTCATACTTACTTGAAAGCCGCTACCGACAAGCACAAGGTCTTCACTGATTTCTTTAACTTAAGTACTTTCCTGATTCCGCGTTCTAAAGTGCCGCCGCTTCCGGAAAGCTTACAATCGAAAATGAATTTTAATTACTAATAGGAGTTTCATTTATGGCAAAACAAACACAGGCCTTTAATGCCGAAATCAAACAACTTCTGGATCTGATGATCCACTCTTTGTACTCTCATAAAGAGATCTTCTTGCGTGAGCTTGTTTCCAACGCTTCAGATGCCTTGGATAAGATTAAGTTCCAATCGCTTACACAAGATAACTTAATGACTCCGGGCACGGAGCTCATGGTTCGCCTTGAGCCTAATAAAGAGCACAACACGCTGAAAATTACCGATAACGGGATCGGCATGAGCCCCGAAGAAGTTGTCGAGTACATCGGCACTATCGCTCGCTCTGGCACAAAGAAATTCGCGCAGCTTAATCAAGAGCTGAAAGAAAGACCTGAACTTATCGGTCAATTCGGTGTGGGCTTCTATTCTTCATTCATGGTAGCCGACAAAGTTACTTTGCATACACAAAAAGCCGGCACGCATAGCGGCACTCTTTGGGAAAGCAAAGGCGACGGCACTTACACGATAGACGAAATTCCACGCGCTGAAGGCCATGGCACCAGCATCACTTTGCATTTGAAGAAATTCGAAGCAGACGAAGAGGTCCAGGACTTTACCGATGTTTTTGTTTTGAAATCTCTCGTTAAAAAATATTCTGACTTCATCGCCTATCCAATCCGCATGAAAGGCGAAACGGAAGATGAAACCCTCAATAGCCAAAAAGCATTGTGGTTGAAATCCCCTTCTGAAATCACGAAAGAGGAATACAAAGAATTCTACCATCACTTGAGCCACGACTGGAATGATCCGATCAAGACCATTCACTACAAAGCCGAAGGCACGATGGAGTTCAATGCATTGTTGTACATTCCAACGCAAAAGCCTTGGAACTTTAACATGCGCGATACTGAATACGGCCTAAATCTATACATCAAGCGCGTCTTCATTATGGCAGATTGCAAAGACCTATTGCCGCCGTACTTGCGTTTCGTAAAAGGCTTGGTGGATAGCTCAGACTTATCATTGAACGTTTCCCGCGAAATCTTGCAACAGGACCGTCAAGTCACTCAGATCCGTAAAAGCGTCGTGAACAAGCTTTTAGGCGGCCTCAAAGACATGCTGACCAAAGAACGTGGCATGTACGAAATGTTCTGGAATGAATTCGGCGCAACTCTGAAGGAAGGCTTCCCAGGAGACATGCCAAACAAAGAAAAACTGCAAGAGCTTGTATTATTCAAAAGCACTGCAAGTGATGGTTGGACCACCCTTGAAGAATACATCGGTCGCATGAAAGAAGGTCAAAAAGACATCTACTTCATGACAGGCGATGATCTTGGCAAAATGATGGACAGTCCATACTTGGAAAAACTCAAAGAGAAAAACTATGAAGTTCTTCTAATGGCTGATCCTATCGATGAATGGGTAACGGATTCTCTTCGTGAGTACAAAGAAAAGAAGCTTCAATCTGTGACCAAAGAAGACCTGAACCTGGACACGGAAGAAGAAAAGAAAAAGAAAGAAGAAGAGACCAAAGGCTTCCTAGAAAGATTCAAACCTTTGCTAGAGAGCATGAAGGATACTCTGAAAGACCAAGTTAAAGATGTGAACATTTCAGAGCGTCTGACCGAGACTCCGGTCTGTTTGGTTGCTGGCAGCCACGATCCGTCGGCACACATGCAGAAGATCTTATCGCAAATGGGCCAAGATAAGGGCTTAAATGCAAAGCGCATCTTTGAAATCAATCCGAAACACCCAGTGATTGAAAAGATGATGAGCTTGAGCGCCGACCAACAGAAACTCTGGACGGAAGTGCTGTACTCTCAAGCTCTTTTAAATGAAGGTTCTTCGATCCCAGATCCGAAGAAGTTCAGCAAACAATTAGCCGAACTGATGTTAAAACAATAATAAAAAAGCCCGCTGTAAAAAGCGGGCTTTTTCTTTTCTTACGAAAGTTTATTTTACTCTTGAGTATAAGAAACTTTCACGCTGCTAGTCTCTGTTAACACCACGCTGTCGTTCAGAGTGAGCACTCCTGCTGCAAAACTATAATCACTTGCAAGCAATACCTTGCCGTCGACTTCGACTTTCACGATCTTCATCGCTAAAGTGTCCTGCAGTTTGAAACTTCTTCCAAGCTTCGTCAAAACATCTGTTTTTAGATCGGTGAAGTATTGCGCCCAATCCAAGTTACAAATGTTGTATGTCTTCGCTTTCGTTTGATCTGCCAATGTTTGATAGACCGCTCCTGTAGCCGCTTGACAAGGGCTTGCACTGCCCTGACCGATAAAGCTAAAGACCGCGACATCAGCACTGCGTGCTCCCGCCTGATCTAAGAGTCCCATAAAGGTTGCGGCACTAATCGCCGAGTTGTCGTCTGTTACGAAAACGACGATCTTTTTCGAATCAGTTCTGAAGAATGGAACTCCATTTTTAAGAGCCAATACCAAATGATCGCCAACAAGTTTAGTACCATCCGTTGAACCTACAACCTTATTCACCTGCGTGAAGCGCGCAGCATCCAGTCCAGACGGCAGACTTACCAACGTGCCAGTCGTGCCCTTTTGACTATAAAGCAAGAACTTCATATCAGATGCTTTATCCAAAGAGTTGATAAAGGTCGTAAGGTTATTACGAACATGGGCTGCTTCTTCTTTCATAGAGCCCGAATTATCTACAACCCATACCATGTCCAGAGGTCTCACCATCTTCGTTGAATTGACCGTGAAACTTTCCGTCATCACAGGCGGTGGATTGCAGCTACCCTCTTGTCTTAAGAAAATACCTTTAGAGAATTCACCCGTAGAAATAAAGGCTGCTTTCGTACAGACTTTCTTTTCGAGTTTTTCATAGATATTCACTAAAGTCCCGCCGTACTTACAAACAGCAGGTTCGCTGATGGTTTGTCCAGCTAAGCTTGAGTACTTAATGCTTCCATCGGCCGCGCCACCTTCACAATTACATGCGCCGGTAGTCTCGATCAATTTGCCTTTTGTGTACTCGTTCTGCCCCACATACTGAGAGGATTGGCAGATGAACTTCTGATTCTTTTCATAAATATGAGTCAGGTTCCCGCCGTATTGACAGAATCCAGGCTCAGAAATAGTCGCATTTGGAACAAGGCGAGTGCTGCTGCTGCCTTCTGGAGCACCATCCGCACAATTACAAGCGCCCGTTTGATTGATGAACGGACCTTTTTGGAAGTCTTGTTTTGAGACAAGGCTGCCGTTCTCACAAGTATATTTCTGATGTTTTTCATAGTTCAAAACCAGAGTGCCGTTCACTGGGCACGCTTGGTTTTCACTGATAACTTCGCCAAGGACGTTTTTCCAGATGCTGGATCCGTTACTTACGCCATCCGCGCAATCACAACCACCACGCTGGGTGATCAAAGCCCCTTTTTTGTATTCATCCTGCCCGACAAGCTGTCCGCCATCGCATAGGACTTTTTGCATCTTTTCATAGATCAGGGTGAGATTGCCACCATAAGGGCATTGGCCGGGTTCTTCAAAATGATCGTGAGCAAGCACTTCCCACTTCACAGCGCCACTGACTGAACCATCCGAACAAAGTAGAGGCTCCTCTGCACCAGAGGTACTTGCTTCACTTACTTTTTCTGCGGGTTGAAACTGCACGGGAGCGCAGTTTTGAAAGAGCAATGTGGACACAAGGCCCATACCTAACAAAAGCATCGTAAAATGCATACGATGTAGCTTCATACGTTCTTCCCCTACGTTAGAGTCTGTATTAAGGGTAACAATGCTAAAATGAGAAATAAATCAAAACAGATTTTTTTCCCATTTTAACCCAGACCTTTTTGAGAGGACTTAGCGTTTGAGGCGTGACGGTGCGTGCATTTTAATGACCACGGTCGCAAAATGATTTCGAACAGCCAAGAGTATAAAAGCTCTACAGGCCTTTTACAAAATCGAGCATCTGTTTTGCGTGCCCTTGCGCTTTTATTTTGCGGAATTCACCGACCAATTTGCCGTTTTCATCAATGACAAAAGTGCTGCGTTCAATACCAAGAACCATCTTGCCGTACATGTTCTTTTCTTTGATCACATCAAAAATTTTGCAAAGTTTTTCATCTGCATCTGACAGAAGTTCAAACTTGAAATTGAACTTACAGATAAACTTATCGTGGGACTTCACGCTATCACGAGAAACACCAAAGACTTCGGCATTCGCCGCCTGAAACTGTGGATAGAGCTCGTTGAACTCTTGTCCTTCGACCGTGCAGCCCGGAGTATTGTCTTTCGGATAGAAATACAAAACCACCTTTTTGCCACGTAAAGAGCTTAAAGAGATGTCCCCTTTATAGGTTGATGGAATTGAAAAATCCGGTACTTGAGAATTTAAATTCATGGCACTACCTGGTGTTTTGCTCGCGTGGGATGTCTGGGACGGGAGTGGCTTGGTCTTGCGGCTGCTGAGGTTGCTGCGGCTGTTGCTGTTGTTGCTGCTGGTCCGGGTAGTAGTACTGCTGCTGCGGCGGCTGGACGCCTGGCGGGTACCCGCCACCTTCTTGCTGCTGCTGTTGTTGTTGGATTTGGTCTTGCGGGAGGACGCCTTCGCTGAATTCTTGCGAGCCTTCTTCAGGATGCGGCGTTGGCTGCTGCTGGACCGGCCCGGACGTGCGGCCGCCCCGGCCTTGCGGGTTTTGGTTTTGCTCTTGGTTTTGACTTTGGTTTTGGCCATCGGGATTCTCCTGTTGTTGGGCTCCAGGTGTTACTTGCGGTTTTACAATCGGCGGTGGAGTCGCTGCTGGAACTTGCTTTGCTAAGAATTCTGGAGGCTGTATGACAGTCTCCGTAACAGAGATCGCCCCATCCATTGGAACATCGACCTCAATTTTGCGAACGGGCTCTAAACTTTCAAGAACTTCAGCCTTGATGTGCAATATGCTTTTGGCATTTTTCTCGAATTCAAACCGACTAAAACGCAATACCTGATTTTTTGCAGCATTGTAGTCAAACATCAAATTTTCACAGCTGAATTTCTCAATGATGCCGTTTTCAGTGGATTTCAATTTGCAATCGATTTTTGGACTTAAAATCCCTGTCGTAAAACCTAAAACCTCTGAAAGATTACCACCACGGAAATTCATCGTAAGTTCATTTGCCGTTGGATGATCCCAATCCCCGATTTTGACAAAGCTCTCTTTGCGGTTGCATTGGTGAAAAACCTCTGCGGACTGCGGCACTCCGCCAAGTCCTTTCACGTTACGAGTCATCGAGTACACATCGCACTTGAACAAAGACTTATTCGAGAGCTTTTGTTTCATTTCAATCAATAAAGCGCGCTGCATTTTTCCAAAGATGGATTTCCCCTGCGGAGCTCTTTCCTGACGGATCACCCACAGCGATTCTCGCAAAATGGCATCCATCTGTTCGAACCAGTGCAAGATCTTTTGCATCTCGCGTTCCTGGTTTTTGACCGGGTCTGGGGTCGAAATTATTTTTGGAACAGGTGTCTGAAGCGGTTTCTCCGCTTCCACTTTGGCGGCTTCCTTGCGGAAAGTACAGCTTGCACACAAAATAAGCATAACCAAAGCGTATTTCATCTCATTGACTTCCTTAGCCGTACCTCTCTAAAATTTGAATGCACCCTTTTAAGTTTATTTAAAACACCGGAGGCACTTCTTGGAGAAACTTTGGCTAAAACATTATCCTAAAGGTATCCCTACAGAAATAAATATGCAGGAGTACTCCTCCATCATGCAAGTTTTCGATGAAGCTTGCCAGAAATATCCTCAGGGCATGGCCTTCACGAATATGGGTGTGGGAATCACATACTCAGAACTGAATCAGAAGGTTCAGGACTTCGCAGCCTTCTTGCAATTTGAGTTGAAACTAAAAAAAGGCGACCGAATTGCTCTGCAAATGCCGAATATGCTGCAATTCCCTATCGCCTTGTTTGGCGCACTTCGCTCTGGATTGACGGTTGTTAACACCAATCCGCTTTACACAGCTAAAGAAATGCTTCATCAGTTTAAAGACTCAGAGGCAAAAGCCATCGTGATTATGGCTAATTACGGCCATCTCTTAGAGCAAATCCTTAAAGAAACGAAGATTGAATCCGTCGTCGTGACCGAGCTTGGGGACCTATTCCCGTTCCCTAAAAGCCTCATCGTAAACTCGGTCATCAAGTACGTGAAGAAAATGGTTCCGGCCTTCAATCTGCCTCAGGCATATACTTTCAAACAAGCGCTAGAACTCGGTCAGGGAAAAACTCCAAAATCTGTTGAGTGCACTCTTTCTGACGTCGCGTTCTTGCAATATACGGGCGGAACGACCGGCATTTCTAAAGGGGCTGTTCTTACCCACAGTAATATCATCGCAAATATGCAGCAAATCTGTGTGTGGATGACGCCACTTCTTAAAGAAGGCCAAGAGGTCTGCATCACTCCACTTCCGATGTATCATATCTTCTCTTTGACTGTGAATTGCTTGGCATTCATGAAGTATGGAACTCACAATATCCTCATCACCAACCCACGCGACATTCCTGCGTTGGTGAAAGATATGAAGAAGCATCACTTCACGATCATGACTGGCGTGAACACTCTCTTCAATGCTCTTTTGAACAACGAAGAGTTCACGAAAATGGATTTCTCTCGTGTGAAAATGAGTGTCGGTGGAGCGATGGCTCTGCAAACTTCCGTAACTCAACGCTGGAAAGCGATCACGAAAAGTGTTTTGGTCGAAGGCTATGGCTTGACCGAGACTTCACCAGTTGCTTGCTGCAACCCTATCGATGGCCATGACATCGTCGGCACGATTGGTTTGCCTCTACCAAGCACCGACATCAAACTTGTGGATGACGACGAAAATGAAGTTCCAATGGGACAACCAGGCGAACTTTGCGTGAAGGGCCCACAAGTCATGCAGGGATATTTAAATCGTCCCGATGAAACTGCAAAGGTTTTGAAAAACGGCTGGTTGCATACTGGTGACGTTGCCGTCGTCGACGAAAATGGTTACTTCAAAATCGTAGATCGTAAAAAAGATATGATCTTGGTATCGGGCTTCAACGTTTATCCTAATGAAGTGGAAGAAGCGATTGCTTCCCACCCTGGCGTCCTTGAAGTTGCTGCGATTGGTGTACCAAATGAGCACTCTGGCGAAGTTGTAAAAGCTTTCGTTGTTAAGAAAGATCCAAGCTTGACGGCCGAGCAAGTGATTGCTCACGCCAAGAAAAGTCTTACGAACTACAAAGTCCCTAAGGAAGTGGAATTCAAAACAGAACTTCCGAAAACCAATGTGGGTAAGATCTTAAGACGTGCTCTCAGAGATCAACCACCAAGCGCTAGTAAATAGAAATAAAAAAGGGAGCTGAAAAGCTCCCTTTCTTTTTCGGGCTCAATAAGATTAAGCCTTTTTAGTCCAAGTTGAGCACCAAGCAGTGCCTTTTACCAACTGGTTCGGGAAGATTTGGCATTTACCAGTTTCTTCACCATTTTTAGTGCCGTGCTTTGTATAGAAGCTGCAGTTATTGCAGAACTGCTTATCAAAAGACACTCCACCTCTGTCGACTTTCAATGCGGCATCCTTCACATCGCTGTGTTTGTGAACGTAGTTCACTGGAGCTGCTGTTCCTTTGCCTGGTTCAACCATTGGCAAATCGCCGCCACCTGCTGCTGGAGCTGCGCCTTCTGCTGAACGTCTTCTTCTTTCCTCAGCCAAAGCTTTAGAACCAAAAAGAGCTGGTGCCACGAGCGCAAGACCGAGCATTTGACCCGCTTGCTTGAAAAAACGACGACGACTAGTATTGTGTTGCATTTAAAAACCTCCTGCTTGTCGTAGAGCTTTACTTTTTTCAAGGCTGCGCCTTTTTCAATTGGTTTGCAAGTAGACTTGGCGCAAAAAAGCAGGATTTTTTTTGACCACACGCCACTCCTAGAGGCAGCAAATGGAATTGCTTAATTTTTAGCGGAAATTTTACGAAGGCTGCGGAAATTTAAAGCATGAGCCGCAACGAGAAGGAAACTTCCCATCAAAGTCATGATGTCATTCCAGCGAAGTTGATTGCGAGAACTCGGACCGATTAAAGCGATACACAATAAAAACAAACCAAGTCCGCCTAAAAGCAGGATTGTTTTGCTTTCGTGTTTTTTAAAGCCCGCCCAAAACGAGTAAACAGCTACAGGGAAAATAAAAAGCGCGATCGCCAAATGCACCGGAGAATAATGAATCGAATACACCCACAAAGGCAGGCTCAAAGAAATAAAGGGTGTCACTAAACAATGAAGAGCGCAGAGCGAGGATAAAAGGATCCCCGTACGGTCCCACTTCTTTTGTTCTTCATTGAGATTGATTGGCGACATGGACATAGAACCTATATGCATCTAAATGCAAATAATTGTCAATAAAGTCCCATTAGACCTTGTCTTTTAGGCCCTCCTCACAGATAAAAACCCTGTGAGCAGAGAAAATATTCATAACCCTCCAATCCTAGAGCTGGGACCTGACTTTTACGATCCGGTCAAACCCGCGGTTTTCCCCGAGGCCCACTTGCGTTATCGCAATCAAGAAGCTGCCCGCTTCATTGGATTAGACTCTCTGTCTGACAGCGCCTGGAAGGACCATTTCTGGGCGTTTAAACCACTGCCAGGCAATCTGTCGGAACCATTAGCTCTTCGTTATCATGGGCATCAGTTCATGCATTACAATCACGAGCTCGGCGATGGTCGCGGTTTTTTGTTTGCTCAATTTCCAGTTGCTGGAACGTGGTATGATCTCGGCACCAAAGGCAGCGGACAGACGCCCTACTCGCGTGATGGCGATGGTCGTTTGACTTTGAAGGGTGCTTATCGCGAGGCTCTAGCAACAGAGCTTCTGCAATCATTAGGCGTGAATACCAGCAAGACGTTTAGTTTTTTTGAGACCGGCGAAAACCTGGTTCGCTATGATGAGCCCTCACCGACTCGCGCCGCAGTTTTAGTGCGTTTTAGTCATGGACACATTCGCATTGGCACTTTCCAGCGCCTGGCCCACTTTGAACAAAAAGAAAATATCCAAAAACTCGTCGATGTCTGTTTGAAGGCATACTATCCAGAGATTCATTCTGACGATGCGGATGAGAGAGCTTTTTTATTTTTCCAAGCCGTGGTTCGTAAGTGCGCACTCTTAACAGCACAGTGGATGATCGCGGGCTTTGTTCACGGCGTATTGAATACGGATAACATCAACATCACGGGCGAGAGTTTCGATTACGGCCCTTATAGATTCCTACCTAGTTATGATGTGCGTTTCACAGCAGCTTATTTTGATCGCCAAGGCTTGTATTCTTTCGGTCGTCAACCGGTCACGATGCTGTGGAATTTGCAGCGTTTGGGTGAAACTCTGAAGTTACAATTCAACACGTTGCCGGTCGAAGAAATCATCGAAGAGTTCAGCGATGAGTTCAATGCTCATGTGAAACGCCTCTTCCTGCAGAGACTAAATCTAAAATCCCGTGGTACTGAAGCCGATGGCAGCCTGTTAACAGCTTACTTTAACTTTATGGAATCAAGCCCTGCGCTTTACGAGCAAGCTTTCTTTGATTTCTTTGGTGGCAAAGCCTCACCAAGGATTGCATCTTCCCCGCAAAAGGACTTCTATCAGGGTGAAGAGTTCGCAAACCTCATGAATCAGCTACAAGACTTTGAAGTTGATGATGTGACCAAGATGGCTCACTCCTATTTCCAAAACTCAAAACCCTGCACGCTCCTCATTGAAGAAATTGAATCCATCTGGAAACCCATCGCTGAAGAAAACGATTGGGGCTTTTTCTATAAGAAGCTGGAAGAGATTCGCTCGTTCCGCGGGATCTATTGACCTAAGGATTTACAACATTCACTTTTCTTAGCCTAATCCCGTCGGGCAGAACGGCATCATAAGGTATGCGGATCGTATTTGAATCGTAAGTATAAATTTGAAGTTCATCCGGGACTAGTCTCTCCACTTCATAAGTATCGTAATTTGAGAGTTGCCCATTCAGCTTTTGAATTTTCCCCTGTTTATCTATGTAAGTGACTTCCACATCAATCGAGTCTCTAAAGAATTTTCTTTGCTTTGGATTTACAGGAACGAAATTCGAAGGCGCTTTTTTTAGTACTTTTACTTTCTGATTTACGACTTCATGTTTGCGAACATAAATAGGAGCAAGGTCCCCTGGACGTTGCAAGATAAGGTAGTTCTTATCCATCCCTTTAAATTCCCCAGTGAACTCGTGAGACTTTAATTGGCCTTGGGCATCTTTCTCTAAAGAAGTGAGCTGAATACGCTCTCCAGGATAAAGATGAGAGACCAGTTTTTCGTTGTGCTTTAATTGGGCAGGTGAAGTCAAATACTGATCCTTATCAATTTCATAGGTATGGCCCCAATCAACCTCACCTGCCTTGACGGTGACGGTTTTTCCCTCCGAAGTTTTAAATACATAGGGATCGTCGCCCCTCCCTCTTCCAGAAACCCATTGTCCACGCAGGCGCTCAGCTTGGAGGTTATTATTTTTATCCGGAGATTTTTTAACAACATCCATATAATTACGCATTATATTAGGCGAATGGTCTCCGGGGGCATATACTTGGGACAGGGTTTCAAGGTGTTTTTCTGAAATCTCTCGCACCGTAATTTTACTGAGGTCTTCAAGTTCAAGGGGAAGACTTGTAATTCCCCCAGACCGCGTTCCATACGTGATAACAGTATACTTCCCTGCGCGCCTTAGACCGATAAACTCAACTCTTTCAATGTGGAATCTTGAATTCCCATCTGCTGGAAAAGTTATTTCGATAGGAGTCCCTTTTTTTATTGTGGTCAGATCTTTGATCTCGCCGCCGCCAGCGACCGTTCTATATGAAAAAGGCGCGGCAACTTCTTCGATCGGGATCTTATCAGGGATAAAGAGTTGATTTCCTTTCCCGCCGGCAACTTTACCGACATAACCCGTGAATTCTTCTTTCACCACATACATACGCATTTGACCGCGATCATTTCCCCAGGTTGCCACGTTAAAAAGGTCCTCGGCCTCGTCCCGATTTTTAGCAACATCGGTCGAGAACCAACGACCACCATTCGCTTGTTTGCTTCTTTGAACCTGCCACAAGACTTGCCCTGGTTTAAACTTCTGTTGCTCAATCGGGCCATCAAAAGCTTCTTTCAAGCTGCCTTTGAGTTCCGGCAACGTCCCCACATGTTTCTGTCCCATCCTGCCACTTTGAGCTCGGATCTCTTTGAGGTCCAACGCAGCTTCTAGACTTTCAGGATCTTTTTTTTGAATCTTACCGATGTCATCAATTGTAATAACCTCAGGCTTCATCGGAGCTCTCGCAGTTTTTGCCTGTACGATGCTTCGACCAGCTTTGACTCCGTTAACAGCTTTCTCAGTCAGCCCCGCCAATTTAGAAATCGCAGTGATCCCTTTTGTCGCAACAAAAGGATCCAAGACGATAGCCAGCGCATAACAACGCATTTTCGCAACCACGACAGGGTCATAACAAACTGAGTTTGCAATCCCCATGTCAGCTAAAACGCCATCAATCATCTCATTCACGGAATGCGGTTTTAAACTCACAGCCTCATTCTCGGACCAAGGCTCAACAAAAGGAGCATCGAGAGTTTTATCTGCTGCCTGTTTTTTTAATTTTACAAGAAGCTTTCGATAGAGAGTTTCGGCACTGAGACCATTTAGATAATTCGCATTGGCAGGATCATTGGGATCTCGCACATTTCTGTCAAAAGGATGGCCTTCAATTTCTTCTTTCGTGAAAAGCCCCACATAGGGGCCCAGCATTTCTTTTTTGCACTCAGCCGTTTTGCATTTATTGAAATACTCTTCACGAGCTTTCATCTCGGGCGTTTTCTTAATGTCCGTTGCTACAAACTCAATAATGGCAGCAGCGAAATCTACATTGGCTTGCCATACTTCTGCTGAACAAGTAGTCGTGAAATCGCTCAAACTTGTGGGTGTGGGGCACACCGCCAACGTCGTACAACTTCGGCCGTTCACCGCTGCTGTCGGATTCTTTTCATACCATAAGTCACAGTTTGCGGTCTTGAGCTCTAGTTCACATTGTTGCTTCGCGAATTCTTGTTGGGGAGTCAGTGGTTTACAAAGATAGGGATCTTTTTCTGGCGTTTTGCATAAGTCCGGTGCTGCAAGCACACCCAAAGGACCTAAAATGAAGACAGAAGCCAGTAATATTAAGTACATAGTTACTGATCGGCCGCTCATTTTGAATACTTGAAAGAAACTGATCTAGTCAGGCACCACACTTAAGACCTTCGTCAGGTCTGTGGGTTTCTATAAAGCCCCCTAAAAGCTTTTTATTGGGAAGTCTTCATCACCGACTCTGGCTTTTTTGCACTCGGCTCGGTTGATACGCGATTTAAGAAGTTTTGTCCTTGTCGTGAGTAATCTAAAGATAAGCTTAAAATTCGCAAAGCTTCCCCTGGGGCATGGAAACCCATGGAGTTTTCAGCTTCTACAAAGTCCACTAAGAATTGGGCTTTTCTTTGATAATTTTGCGCCTTTTCCAAATCTTTTTTGGATTTTATTTTGTCTTTGGACTCGCCTAGCTGCTGGATATATTCATTGAGGGCATTCAGGGCAATTCCGCGAACTTCAAATGTGCGATCTTGAATGGACTCAACTCGAGCCTTTAACTCTGCTTCGGGCCATTGATGGCAAGTTTGACAAGAGTGACTCAGATTTAACACCGGACTTCTTACGTGATGATCAGTTAATTTCATAGCTCCCACACGCTTGTAAGGCATATGACAGTCAACACAAGAAACGCCACTACGTGCATGAATACCTTGGCTGTACATCTCAAATTCAGGGTGTTGCGCTTTTAGAGCGGGAGCGCCCGTGATTTTATGTTCCCAATCTTTATGACCGTTTTCTTCGTACAAGGCTAAGATGTTGTCAGCTCTTAACCCCTTGGCCCATGGAAAAGTAAGCCGTTTTTCTGGCCCTTTGAAATAATATTCGACGTGGCATTGAGCACATACAAAGACACGCATCTGTTGAGGACTTGCCTGATGGTTAACATCGTACTCAGAAATACCTGCATTCTTTTTTACTAGCTTAATTCCCTCTATAAACGCAGGTTTTGTAACTCGAAGTTTCATGGTCTGGGGCTCGTGGCAGTCAATACACGAAACAGGATGTTTTACATGTTTTGCAGCTTCAAAATAAGGCAGCTGGTTCATCTTTTCAAAGCCATCCATGATATTGCCATTTCCAAGTTTTTTCATATAGACATAGGTGGAAGCATGGCAGTTCAAGCAAGTGCCTGGTTGCTTGGTCACATGTTGACGTTCTGTATAGAACTGGTCTGTTAACATGTACGCGTGGCCTCGCTCTTCGCGAAAATCGACAGAAAATGCATAACCAGCCCACATGACTTTAAGTCGTGGATCTTCATCCAAACGAGACTGAGAAACCTGACCGCGCGGATCTTTATCCGTTGGAATATGCGGAAGCGCTTCACTACCTCCGTACTTAGTTCGTGTTTGGTCCACAGTTTGAAGATACATTTGATAGTGATCCGGAAAGTTCTGTCCCCAAATAGCAGGATCATCAACGTCATCAGTAATAGGAACACGGAGCTGAAATGGTGAATGAGCTTGAAGTTTCTTTTCGGAAATATCCATAATCATAAAAACAGCAAATGCAGTCACAGCGCTAGAAATAAGAACCATCAGCCAGAAAGTTTTACTTTTTAAGATATTCTCTTTCATACTTACCACCTTTTATGTCCTACGCCATTATGACAACTAAGACAGTTTTTGTCGCCAAAGCCCGTGCCATGAAAACGACTGGTCTCGATCATTTGCGAGTGACAGCTTAAGCAATTTTTCATGGCGATCTTGCGATTAAAATCTTTGATTTGAATAGGATCGTGATAATGACCTGTCGTAAATGCCCAGGAATGGAAAAAACCATTAATTGCTTTTTGCGAGTATTTAGAAAAAATATTTCCATGCGTGTGACAAGTATTACAGGTCGCAACTGATTTGTGCGGGGAACTCTCCCAAGCTCTGAAATGAGATTCCATAACATGGCAATTCATACAAGCTTTAGGATTTGCAGAAAGATAAGAAAACCCATCGGCATAAAAAAAGGTCGCCACCGAACTACCGACGGGAACACCAATTAGAAGTGCTAAGATAATAATCGAAACCCTATTTATCATTATCTTTTTATTTAAAAATCTTTAAAAAGCTCTGTCACTGAAAATAACTTTTAATGCTACTGCACAGTTAGTGATGAATTTGCAAAGCTGTTGTCTTTTGAAATAAAAAAGGCCGTAGCTTTTAACTACGGCCTTTTAGTTTTTAAGAAATCTAGTTTAGTGCTTTTCAAATTCCTCTTTCGAGTGACCGCCGAATCTTCTGAAGAATCTGCGGCTTGCCAGTCTGAAGTCATCGATGAAGCCGTAGGCTGCTGGGACGATCAAAAGTGTCAGCACTGTCGAGCTGATCAAACCGCCGATGATCGCGATACCCATCGAAGTTCTCATCGCACTGGCTTCATTCAAACCAATCGCAATCGGCACCATCCCCGCAATCAATGCAAGTGATGTCATCAAGATCGGACGAAGACGCGTGCGACATGCTGTTAACAAGGCCTCATTACGGTTCACACCACGATCTTCCAAGTGCTTCGTGTAATCCACGAGCAGGATCGAGTTCTTCGCCACAACCCCTAAGAGGAGTACAATACCGATCAACGAGAAGATATCGATGCTCTTACCGAAGGTCAAAAGACCCACCATCGCTCCGCACATCGCCAGTGGCAAGGCGAGCAAGATCGTAAATGGAGTGATAAAGCTTTCGTACAATGATGCCAACACCAGATAGATGAACAAAACGCCCAAGAAGATCGCTAGCAACATGCTCGAAATCAAATCCTGGAAGTCCTCGGCCTGACCTTGGAAGCGATAATCTACTCCCGGAGGTGGCGGTAGTTCTTCTTTCACAATCTTTTGAACCGCTTCAGATACTTCACCTAATGAACCATTCGGCCCCAAGTTCGCACCAATGTTGATAAAGCGGCTTTTATTCTGACGATTGATCTGTGAATAACCCAAAGCACTTTCCGCTTTCGCGATACGATTCAAAGGAATCATATTGTTATTTGAGTTCGGAACAAAGGTCGTATCAAACTGCTCACGAAGATCACGAGATTTTTCTTCAAAGCGTACACGCACTTTGTATTCGATCCCTTTATCACGGAAGACAGCAGCTTCAGTTCCTTCAGTACGTGCACGAAGCTCGGCCCCTGCCATTACAGTAGATACCCCCAAGTGCTCCGACTTCTTACGGTCAAACACCACATGGAACTCAGGTTTTCCAGAACGGAAATCCGTATCCACATCAATCAAACCAGGAATCTTGATCATGCGCGCTTTTAAGCTCTCGGCATACTTACTAAGAGCGTCCAGATCATCACCCGTCACATTCAAGTTAAAGGGTTTTTGACCACTATTCACGGCATCGATATCACCGACTTCAACAATGGCTTTTTCTTTGAACGGCTTTAGCACTTCACGAACTTTGGTTTTAAGCTCGGTCGTATTCAAAGTTCTTTTTTTGCGCTCTACCAACCGCACAAAGATATTGGCTTTGTTTGCTTCACCTGTTGTCGAGCCCACTGTCGTTAAAACCATATCAATAGCTGGATCTTTATTCAAAATATCTTCAAGATCTTTGGTAAAATCAGCAGTTCCCTGCAATGAAGTTCCCACTGGCATTTCAATCGTAATACCGAACTCTCCGTTATCTGCTGCTGGCAAGAAAGTTTTCGGGATAAATGGAACTGTCATCATACTCAAAACGAAAATCAAAACACCCAAAGCCAAAACAGTTTTTGGATAATTCAAAGTCTTTTTAAGTAAACCCGCGTACAGGTTTTCAAGTTTGGTTTGGAAATTATCAAACGAGGTTAGAATCCCGCCGATAAAACCTTTACGTTTACCATGCTCTGTCGGTGATGCCATATAAGCTGACAACATCGGCGCCACGGTAAAGGCGTCAAAGAGCGAGATCAACATCGTAAAGACGATGGTCAGACCAAACTGTTTGAAGAACTGTCCAATAATTCCTTGCAAGAAAGAGATCGGACCAAACACCGCAATAACCACCATCGTGGTCGCAATTACCGCCAAGGAAACTTCAGTCGTCCCTTCTAACGCGGCTGTTTTTGGATCTTTCCCAAGTTCCATATGACGGAAAATATTTTCCCGCACCACGATCGCATCATCGATCAACAACCCCACCGCCAATGATAGCGCAAGGAGTGTCATCATATTAATAGAGAAACCCATTGCGTACATCACAATGAATCCACCCAAAAGCGAATTCGGAAGCGCCATGCCCGTAATGAAAGTCGAGCGACCAGAACCTAAGAAGAAGAACACCACAATCACACAAAGTGCGATACCGATCAGGATAGACTCTTTAACGTCAGCGACATTCAAACGAATCGGTCGCGACATATCGCGCACGACTTGAACATTCGCATCTATCTTTTTTTCTTTGAGGAACGTATTTACTTTTTCAAGACTCTTCTTCACGGCATCTGTCACGGCCACCGTGTTGGAACCCGACTGCTTATACACTTGCAGAAGAAGTGCAGGATCACCCTTGATACGCGCCATGGTTTTTTGATCTTCAAGACCCTTCACGACGCGACCGACATCGCTTAGCAAGACGGCGCGGTCTGAACCGATGAAATTCACATTCACGTTCTTGATTTCATCCAAAGACGAAAACTCACCACTGGTTCTCATCAAAAGCTCTTTCAAGGGATTTTCCACTTTACCAATTGGGATATCCTTTGAGGTCTCTTCAATGCGCTTAGAAATTTGCAGCATCGAGATCTGACGATCTTGGACTTTCTTTTTATCGATCTGAACTTGGATTTCGGTTTTACGTCCCCCGATCACCTCAACCTTACCGATATCATTTAAACGCTCAAACTGAGGTTTAATCATCTCATTGGCAACGTCGAAGGCTTCACCCGGCTCTAACTTGGAAGTAATCGCCAAAGTGATCACCGGCTGATCGGCAGGGTCAAAACGGAAGATTACGGGCTCATAAATATCATTCGGTAAATTCCTGCGGATATTACCCAAACGATTTCGAACCTGCTGCTCGGCCTCTTTCACATCGGTCCCTAAGCGGAACTCCAAGATGATCATGGCAACAGAGTCCAAGTTATTAGAAGTCATGGTTTTAAGCCCCGACAAACTTCCAAGCTCGTCCTCTATCAGTTTTGAAACTTGTTTTTCCAAATCAATCGGTGAAGCTCCAGGGTAAGTGACCTGAATCCCTACGATCGGAAAGGTCACATCCGGGAAAAGATCCACAGGCATTTTGAAAAGGGAAATCACGCCCAGGATCAACATCAGCGCAACAACGCAGGTAATGAAAATCGGTCTTTTAATGGACAATGCTGATAAATTCATAAAGTGCTCCGTTTAGCAAAATACCAATTACTCGTTCAAAGGGACAAAAAGGCGACTCTGAGCTTCCATCTTACGAGCTTCTGCACGCAGACGATTCAGAGTTAGAATGGACGTCGATGCATCTTCCTCGGCCGTAATAACGTCTGAGGTGATCGCACGACCGCGACTAAGCTTCAAAGACTGTTCTTTAGCGCGCGAAATATTTAATTGAGTGATACGCTCCGCAGTCGTGATTTGCTTAAGCATTTCATCGTAGCGACGTTGCAATTCACCCCAAGAGTATTCACTCTCTAGCATTTTTCTTTCGCTCTTAAGTTGCGCTGACAACGCCTCTTTGCGCGCTAAAGACTCTTGGGAAACTTTTGCGTCTGTATCAAACATATAGACAAACTTAAGTCCCAATTTCGCGGTCGGAATATCAAGGTTGTTAATCTTATTCAGCGCTTCGGTCGAGGAATCCTGAATATTCGAGTTCGTGTTATAAGCACCTTCTAAAACCAAATCCGGTTTCAAAGCGTCACGCACCTCTTGGGCCCCAAGATTGCGAGTCTTCGCCTCAAGCGCCGCTAAGTATGCATCCAGGCGCACGACTTTTCCATTGGTAGCACCGACAAGACCACGAATATCACGTGCCTTTTTAACGTCTGAAGTTAAAGCAGGAAGTTTTTCTTTGTCATCCATTTCTAAAAACAGACGGATGTTCTTTTCAGCCGCTACCAACTGATCTCGCGTCGAAGCTAGCAATAAATCTCGAGAGGCTGTCAATGCCTGAGCATTTAGGTAATCCGCTTTATCCGCGATTCCATCTGAGTAACGACGTTTCAACCATGTTTCAATACGTTTTGATCTTTCAAGAGACTCTTCACGCGCCTTAGACTCATCCAGCTGAAGGAGATAAGCCCAGTAAGCACTTTCAGCCTCAAACAAGATCTGACGTTGTTGAAGATTGTAACTTTGTTTTTCCAACGTCGCCGCAGTCGCTTCGCGCTGTTGACGAAGACGAGTGCCGCTACCAAATGCGTTTTTCCACAAAGACTGGCGCAAAGAAATTCCCAAACTTCCGGCATGATAATCCGAAAGATAGGCTGGATATCCTGCAGGCACATTGTCGATCTCATTGTGCTGAACGTTGGCACTGATCGATGCCAAAGTCCCCGTCGAGAATTCTTTGGCTACACCAACACTGTATTGTTCAGACTTAAGCTTCGTTCCCAACGTTTGCGGCTGAGCCTCGTCGCTGAGGTAGCCCCCAGACATCGTCAGGACCGGAGACAAGCCAATGTCCCCTGCTTCGCGACGATCCTCAGCAGCCTCTGTCGAGACATCCAAAGATTGAAACTCTTTATTTCTTTTCTTAACTTCCACCAAAAACTCATCCAGCGACATCGCCGATACTGAGAAGTGAGTGAAAATCAAACCCATCAAAAGGGAGTATTTTAGATTTTTCATGTGAAGATCCCTTGTACAAAAATAGTAACGAGTTGCTTTTCAAATTCTTTAAAATTTTGCGTATGCACCATTGGCGACTGAGTCAGTTGAAGCTGGCAGGCCATGATATTGTGAAAGCCAATGATGGCCTCTTGCAAAAACAAAAACACCAGAAGCGGGTTTAAATCTTTGCGCACAAACCCTTTTTTCTGAGCCTTCACCATCACCTGAATTAAACTTTCTCCGATCGGAGTAAAAGTCTCTTCATAGATTTCGCGAGCAAAAGGCAAGGCTGCAAGGCGTTCGCGCTGCATGATCACGCTCATATATGGATAACGTTCACGAATGTCCGAAAAACTCGAAACCATCATCATGAAGACTCTCTCGAGGTTTTCTTTCGAGGACTCTTTGGATTCAGAAGTCTTGATGACTTTTTCGATTTCACTTCGGATTGTTTGGGCAAAGTTATGAATGAGTTCTGTATAGAGCCCCTCTTTGCCGCCGAAATAATAGCTGATTAAACTCAAATTGAGGCCCGCTGCCTTCGAGATATCCCGAACGCTGGTTCCCTCTAAACCCTTCTCGGCAAAAAGCTTGGCCGCGACTTCAAGAATGCGCGCCTTTGCACCGAGATCTTCGGAGGATTTTGCAGACGATGTTCTGTGACCAACCTCTTTCGAACTCATGTCAAAAATGGTAGTTCAAACGTTCGTTTAACACAAACCAATTAAACGAGCGTTTGAGGTCTATTCAAAAATCTGGCCTCAACACGGACTCAAGACTTTAAATCTGCACATGAATCAAGCAAATATGCTCAAAAATAAATATAGGATGCCGAGCCATTAAGCATTCGCTCTTCCTGACAAATTACTAACACGCACCATGGACGTTTTTGCTTGAAACTCTCTATCGAACTGGAGTTAATGGGTTCCACAGACAACGGTTTTTTGAGCTCTATTAAGAGGGGACGAGTTCACAATGCACATCTGTTCTAAGCCACGCTTTGTAAAAAGCCCGATGCAAAGTTCATTATCTGGTACCGCATCCATCTTGATGGCTTTGACGGCCCTTTGGGTTGTCATTTTCACAGGATCTGTAGGACAGGCTCAAGCTACCGAGCCAAACCTTGATTCTTACGCGCCTACCCAGTTACCTATTCAAGAATATTACACCGTCAACGAAGCCCAAGCGACTTTCACGGCAGCACCGCAAAGCACGGACATGTCGCCGTTAAGCATGGCTCGCATTGACGAGCTCACGCAGATGGCAAGAAGCCTTGCCGTGAATCTATTAAGTTGGACCCTGCATCCGGAAGCTCCTGAGATGCCTGACGAGAAATACCAACGCCAGCATCACTTCGGCCGCTGGATCAACGATCCAACAGATGAAACTTGCTACAACACTCGCGCAAAAGTGTTGATCCGCGATTCTGAAGGACCTGTTTCTTTCAAAGAAAAAAACCACTGCCTTGTTGAAAAAGGCGACTGGGCGGATCCTTACGCTGGCGACATGATTACTGAATCAAAAAACATTCAGATCGACCACATGGTTCCATTAAAACATGCCTATATTACTGGAGCATGGGAGTGGGACTATCAAACTCGCTGCACCTACGCAAACTTCATGGGAAACAATTTCCACCTGATCACTGCCAACGGTCGTGAAAATATGCGTAAGGGCGACAGAGGCCCAGATCAATACTTGCCACCAAACCAAGCCTATCGCTGCGAATACTTGAAGAACTGGCTGAAGATTAAACTTATCTGGCAGCTCAAGATGACTCCGACCGAAATCAGCGCCATTCGTCGTACTTTTGAAGAGAACGACTGTCAGCTCAAAGACTTCTCGTTGTCTCAGCGCGAGCTTAAGCGCCAACGCAAGCTCATCCATGCCAACAACGACGTCTGCCCTATCCGCTAAAATCAAAATCTTATTCGAAGACGACATTCTGATCGTCATCGATAAGCCGGCAGGCCTGCCGACGCAGGCGACGCTTGATAAAACCCGTCCACATGTCTATGGAATTTTGCAGACTCAGCTGCAGGCAGAACACCCGGGCTCTTATTTGGCGCTTCACCACCGCTTGGACAAAGATACTTCGGGCGTGCTGCTTTTCTGCAAAGACAAAAGCTACAACCAGAAAATCAGCGACATGTTCAAGCAACATCAGTTTGAAAAAATCTATTTAGCGCTGACCGAACCTGGAAAGGCTAAGAAATCTTGGCAGGTTAAAAATTACTTAACGGAAAAACCAGCGCCCCGCAGTCGCCGCATGAGTTTACACAGCGTGAGGTCCGGCGGAAACCTGGCCATCACGGATTTTCAATTATTGGAAACTCATAAAAAAGGGTTTTTGATTGAGGCCCGACCACGCACAGGACGAATGCACCAAATCCGGGTGCACTTGGCCGAAGCCGGACTTCCGATCTTAGGGGACGATCTGTACAACACGCCTCAGGGCGCCGCAAAGGCCCCTAGAATGATGCTTCATGCATACCGACTGGTCTTCCCCCACCCACGCACGCACGAGTCCATTACGGTCACGAGCGAACCGCCAAAAGATTTTCAAAATACTTTGGGAAAATTGGATTAGAAAAAAAACAGGGGGAAGACTCTTCATCTCCCCCCCTGAAACAATCTATTGTTTCACCTTGCGCCCACAATCCATTGGGGTTTTTTATCAGTCCTTACTCAACCAGATTATCTCGGACAATTCTCGTCCTCGACTGTAGGTTTCATGCACAAGGATCTTCTGTTTTATTTCACTAGATTCAACGGTTTATACCGTCTCACATCAGTACATTGGAAACTTGACTAAGATTTTGACAGTAGTCGATGAAGTGTTTTCGTGAACCTTCGTACTCACGACACATTTCTTCATGCAGTCTTTTCGCACGCAAGCTATCTAAACCTTCTTCGTGTTCCATCAAAATGCAAAACTTCTCGAAGCGAAAAGCTCCCAGCTGGGCCGCGCTGGATTTTAACATGTGAGCTTTTTTGCGAATGCGTTCTATGTCCCCGTCCAAAATAAGATCTCTCATCTTGAACAACTCTTCCTGAGTATTTTCTGAATAAATTTGTAAAAGCGAGCGTAGCAAATTCTGGTGACTGTCGTCGAAGATACGAATCTTCTCTAGGGCTGCCAGATCCAAGATTGGAAGCGACTCGTAAATACGCCCCGCCCACTCTCTGATTTTTGCATGCAATTGGTCATAGGTCACAGGCTTCATGATGAAGTCGTTCATGCCCGACTGAAGACTACTTTCGCTGTCAGACTCAAACATTCCTGCGGAATAAGCGATGATTGGAATCTGAGAAAAGCGCTCTTTACTCTGACGAATGGTCTTTGACGCCTCAAATCCATTCATGTCTCTCATGTAGCAATCCATGAGTACTAAATCGAAGTACTCATTACGAAGGGACTCGATCACCTCGCGACCGCCAGAAACGATCTTAAATGAGATACCCATCTTCTCTAGCATCTTCTGGACAATCTTCTGATTAATCAGATTGTCTTCCGCAACTAGAACTTTAAAGAATGATAAATCAAGCGTTCCATTCGCTCTAGATATCTGATTCATAGTTTCCATCTCCTTGGTCATAGCTAAACTAATTTCCTTTAGTTCGCAACTTTTCAAAAAATAATCCTGCGCAGTAGCAGCATCCACATAGGACACCGCAGTCGTCTTCACTCGTCGTGGAGTGAATAATCTAACCAATCTCTTCCGTGGCTGACTAAACATATTCTTGTTCATCCCAATTTCGGTTCAATCCCCTTTGTCACTTTCGTGATCCTATTCATTGTTGTTGCGCAAGCTGGTGGGGAAGTTACATGCTGACTAACCGGGCTGGCATATATAAAATTTAATTTATGGGATTACAAGAGGCAACTCGCATTATCTGCTCGAGGAGTCATAATAAAACATCAATTTGATTCTTTTATGGTTTCGATCATCTCAACGGAGTACTATTTACACACCGCACGTATGCGACTGCACAAAACCACTCTGTAAATTGACAGAAAAAACAAGCCGGTGTTTTATGCTCCCCATGGGAATGAAAAGAGTTTTATTCATTGAAGACACGCCAGAGTGCCAGCTCATTCTGCAGAACATTCTCAAAGACTATCAACTTACAATTTGCAACTCTCTCATGGACGCCAAGGAAGCACTTAAGACGGGTCCATTTGAGGCCATAATTCTTGATATCGAACTCCCGGATGGTGACGGGCTGCGCTTTCTTGCTGAGATTCCTGAATCGCAAAAAAATCAATCAGCGATCTTCATTATCAGTAGCAAGACGGCGCTTGCGAATAAAGCAATGGCCTTCACCTATGGCGCTGATGATTTTATTGCAAAGCCCTTTGACCCGATTGAATTAAAAATGCGTGTGGATGCGAAGATCCGCAAGATGCACGATCAAGCGCAACAGACTGCAAATTTCACGATTGAAGACCTGCTGGTCAACGTCGCTGAACAGCGCCTTTATCATGAGGTCTCTGGCAAAACGACCCATATCAACTTCACATCTTTAGAGTTCCGTATCTTTACGTTCCTCTCGAAGAATAAAAATAAAGTTATTAGTCGCGATGAAATTATCAATCACATCTGGGGCGGCCGTGTCTATATCACCGATCGCACTGTGGACGCGCATATCGCGCATATTCGTAAAAAAATCCAAGCGTCGCGTGTAAAAATTGAAACTGTGTTTGGTACTGGATATAAGCTCACAGCGTCTTCTCTCTAGAACGCCACCGGAATCTATTTACGCAACCGAGTCAAACTAGACCTGTTGTGACGATTTCTCCATAAAGAAGTAATACTTTCTCGAAACCTCCATCGGATACTTAACAAAAGGGGGATTCAATGAAAGAGGATTCGACAGTTAAATCGAATGTTTCAAAGCATTTGTCCTATCGAAAAGATCCAGCGAACAACCTCATTGATACATCGCAGATTAACTCCGAGTTTAACGAATATTTGCAGTACTTCCTTGAGCTACAAAAAATCCGCGCCAGCAAAAAAGTTCTGATCGTCGAGGATGATCCGATTTCACTTTTGGGACTGCGCCACATCGTGAAGAACTTCAATCCAGATATCAAGTGCTTTCTGGCTACAACGATCGACGAAGCAATCGATGTTCTTGAAAAAGAGAAATGTGATTTGCTGATCGCCGACTACTATCTTTCTCCAGCAGAAACCGGGCTTGAGCTTTGGGAAATCGTTCGTCAAAAATTTCCGGCCGTAGATGTCGTGATCACTTCAGGAATTGGCAACGAGAAATATCATCAGATCGTAAAAAACTTCGAGTATCCGCCGCCTTTCTTTGACAAGCCATTTTCCCCAGAAAAGTTCAACGGTTACTTAAAAGAAATTTTTGGAGGAGTACACCATGGAAAGGGGTAAAATACCGAATAAGAATATGACCTTGGTGTATCAAAACATCGAGCCTAATTTAGAACTAAAGCTTTTCGTCAGTGGGCAACTAACCTTCCTGCTGGAAAAGTGTCCCAACAACTGCAACCTCACCGCAAAAATAGTGGATCTTGATGATCGCTATTTGGTGCAACTCAATCTTGCTAGTGAACGCGATCTTCTCTTTGCCACCGGCGAAGACGAAGTCATCGCGTCGGCGCTCGATAGTGCGATTACGGATCTGACCGCACAAATGAGATATTGGGAGCGAGGTCAAAACTACGGGACCACTGTTGATTTTGAAGTTTTTTAATTACATGGAGGAATTTAGATGAGCAATATGGATGCGAATCAGCCCACCAATAGCAATCAGCTAGTTAGCGGCTTCCGGGATTACGGTTATCGTACCGTCGAAAAAGCCCCTGACAACCACATACAAAACTTTATCCCCAACGTCTTAGTGATTGAAGACTCGGGCGAGTATCAAGCCATTATCCGTGGCTCGCTGGAAAGAGATCTTCATCTCTTCTTCGCCAGCAACATTAAAGAGGCCCGAGATATTCTTGAAAGTCGCGAAGTCCACTTAATCCTTTTGGACGTCATGCTTCCGGACGGCAGCGGTTTTGATTATTGCAACGACTTGCAAACCAATCCATCTACTGCTCGCATTCCGGTAATATTCCTGACGGGAAAAACCGGCGTGACCGATAAGATCTTGGGGCTGAGCCTTGGGGCCGATGATTACATCACCAAGCCCTTTGTGCCCCTCGAGCTTAAAGCGCGGATAGAATCGAAACTTAAAAAATCTCTGCTTCACGACAGAAATGAACTGCAATTGCAGCGGGGACATTTGCGTTTTGATACTCTTACATATTCTGTTTATGCCATCCATGATGACAAACATGAGCTCATCAACATGACTCCTATCGAGTACCGTATTCTGCTTCACTTAGCCCAAAAACCGGGCCGTATCTTCACGCGGAATCAGTTGATTGACTCCATTTGGGGAGGCACGGTCCATATTAACGAAAGGTCGATCGATAAACATATATACACAGTTAGAAAAAAATTAGGTCCTTACGGAGACTATATAAAAACCATTCCAGGTCTAGGATACCAATTCAATATAGATATGGAGTAAACCATGCGCACCGAAATTTTTTTTAATGGCATCCATCGCTCCGATTACGTCAACGACTTTATCACTGATAAAGTCGAACTTATCACCGACAAGCTGATGTTGGATAAAGATCTCCACGTCGTCGTCCGGGTCGAAAAAGATCGCGAACGCACGTCGACTCGCAGCCCCGTTTTTCAGTGTGAGATCACAGTCAAATCAGGTGTCAGCGATAGAACATTTAAGGTGGTCAAGCAGGACCGCAACCTCTTCCGCGCTATAGTCAAGAGTAGCGACGCCTTAAAGGTTCTGCTCGGCAAGAGCCACGACCGCCTCCGCCAAGAGAACAGACATCTCAGAGCCCCGGAGGTCATCGATATGCTTTCCGAAATAAATCCACCCGCCCCTATTGCCTCGACGTGATGGCACCTTCCAAAACCTAGGGGAAAAACTGAGAGAGCCGCGTATAGCGGCTCACTCGTTTTCTGCAGTCAGTATTTTAAGTCTTTTATAATACTAATGCTTAATATTGAGATAATCTCCATAGGACTGCGAAATCTCGGCATAGTCAGATTCCAGACGATCCGCTAATTTCGACAGTTCCTCTTTGCTCATCTTAGAGCCTTCACGCTCGATGGTCTCGCAAATGCTCGACATGGGTTTGACCCCCATACTCAGGCACCCGGACTTAATGTCATGGGCCTGAAAACGGATGCCCTCAAAGTTTCCTTCGTTGATTGCCGCTTTAAGCTTCGCGATCTTTCCTGGGTAATCGTTGATAAAGATCTGAACGACTTCCCGGGCGACCTGAGGCCCATAGTTGCTTTCAATCGACTTTAAACTTTGAACAGCATCAAACTGCGTCTCCATAGATCCTCCTTGAAATTCAGTTTAGTGTTGTTGTTCAGCTAAAAACTGGTAACCAAGGCCAGGCACTGTTCTAATATACGACGAACATGTCCCAAGCTTTTTACGGATCGAAGAAATGTGTCTGTCAACTGAACGATCTTCAATATAAACAGAATCTCCCCAAACGCTATCGATCAATTGTTCACGGCTCAGTACATAGCCTGGTGACCGAGCCAACTTCAATAGAAGCTTAAACTCGATTGGAGTCATATTAAGCTTCTGATTGCCGTTATTCTCATTCAAATAGATGGAGTAAGTAGAAAGCTCAAACTTCAGGCTGCCACGCTGAAAATAGGTCTCTTCCTTTGCATAATACAAAAACTTCTTAAGTTTGCTCTCAACGCGCGCGCGGAGTTCGAGCACGTCAAACGGTTTCGTCACATAGTCTTCCGCTCCAAGCGCAAGCCCAAGGACTTTATCACCCACGCCAATTTTTCCCGTTAGGAAAATCACCGGAATTTTTTGGGTGGAATCTTGACTCTGCAAAGTGGTACAGAAATCAAAACCACTTCCGTCCGGAAGGCTCACGTCCAGCAAAATAAGATGGACTTCGTTTTTAGACAAAATTTCTTCTGCCTCTTTCAGAGACCCCGCCAGCAGCAGTGAACACGTTTGGCTCAGCGCTGTCTTTAGGAATGGGTGAATCTCTTTTGAATCATCGACTGCAAGTACTGTTGGCATCATAGGTTCCCTTTTCTCCTTCACTTAATTCAACATTGTTTTTTCTTTAATCTTCTTAAGACTGTCTAAAAATAAATCGGTTGTTTTGCGGATTGAATCATAAGTACTTGTCTTTTGCAGGTACCCAATCTTCCTAAAAGTTTTACTTTTTGGAAATACGATCTGCGATCTTGGACTTGCAGAATAGATCAGTACCGGCACTTTTTTATTTTGAACACCGGTCGCACTCAAGTCTGCAGTCTCGTCGAGCATTTTGATTGTCTGTAAACCGTTCATAGATGGCATATTCCAATCGAGGATAATCAAGTCGTACGCGTGTTCGAAAATTTCATCGACAGCGTCTTGACCATTCTCCACGACATGGGTTTCGCATCCTCGTTGAGTCAAACAAGACTCAATCAACTTCACTGATATAGGATCGTCATCCACGATGAGCACTTTGAAAGGTGCTCCTGGCTCGATCCCACTTAAATTGCGCGTCTCCCGCCACGCCTTGATTTGGTCATACATCTGCGATGCTGACAAATTTACACTTTCCCCCAATGTCCTCTCCTCACAATATGCTAAGAACTGACCCATCACGTGGCGGACTAATATTTCGACCGCAAAACGGGATCCCAGATCCTTAACCCGTGCCTGAATAAACGAATTATCCGGGCACATATCAACGACCTTAGCCAGCTTGGTTCTAATCATAAATTCAATTTTTGGATTCGGCGCCATCCCTTCAAAGAGGATATCCATTTGGTTCGAAAGCTCCGAGCCTCTAGGTTTCATCATTTCCATTTTAACCTCCGAATACGTTCTCAAAAAAGTGTCTGATACGCGACGAGAGCGGATGGGAGGAGCGGGCCCCATAGCCGCTCGTTTTTTCCAGCATGTCGTAGTACTCTCGGTCATTTATATGGGACAGTATAATAACCTCCATATGAGGGTAGCGGGCGCGAACACGCTCCCAATATTCGTAATCAATCTCATCTTCTGATAAATAGTAGTTCGCAATGAGCAGATCACAGCTCTTAAGTTCTAAGCTGGAATCAATTTCATCGACTGAGTCCACAGCCCAACATTGGGCTTCTTGATTGGCCTCACGGATCATATCCGTCATGGCCTTTTGGATGCGGGGGTCTTCTTCAGCTACTAATATAGCTTTCTTGTTCAAGACCCTTTCAAAGTTGAAAAAGTGGCGTTTGAGGTATTCTTGATATTCAGAGACATTAACAGCTATGTTCCCTAGCGTCTGCTCTATGAGTTTATGATCGCTTTCCTGCAAATTATAGAGATCCATGATATCCCCCTCATGAATAACCGAGAAAAATCCCTCTTGTTATAGGTCATATTATTATTCCGTAAAGGGGTCGAAGTGGTGTGAAATTGCTATGAAGAAATTTCGACAACTGATCGGGATTTTGCGAACACCCTTTCGAATAGATTCGAAGAAACCTTAACAACTGTTATTTTTTCTTCAAAAGGCCATTCAGAAATTTGTTTTTCTTCAAAGAGGCTTTATTGTCTGTCTTGAATATGTTTCGACTAATTAGAAAAAACCCAACAGTAAGAACGCCTTTTGCACCAAAGCTTTCATACATCTTTTTGATGTTCTTCGTCGTCGTATTCGCCGGCGGAAGCTCTGTCCTGTACTTTAAGACATTGCCAGACAGTCGCCTAGAGCGCTCCATCACAGATAAAGCAGATCCTTACTATATTGCTTCTGAGAATCTTCACTACTTTGATCGCTTCCTTATTGGTTTAGGTCTGTATGGACGTCAACTCTTACACCGTGAAGAGCTCTTAGAGCGTTACAATACGTTAAAGCATCATATTGAGCTCTATGAAAAAGATCGTGATCTTTACCAGGATCTTTCCGAAATTCCGGGTGCCCTAAAGAACCTTAAAGACTTAAGCGAAACCCTGGATGAATTAAAACCAGCTATCTTTAAAGCACGCGCTGAAGACCGTCGCACGTTAGACCTTATCTATGACTCTTTGTCGCCGTTTGAAAATCGCCTGCAAGAAGTCGCAGCTACGATTAACTCTAATGAAACGCAAGCACGCACGGCTCGTTTTGAAAAACAAGCACGCTCGCATCGCCTTTTAGGCTGGACCCTTTTAGCAATCGCCGTTTGTAGTATTTTGCTTTTGATGATTTCCCACGGGAATATCAAAAACGTCGCTCTTCTATTAGAAACCTCTAAGCATAAGAGTACACGCTTAAAAGAAGCTATCAATCAAACTCAACGAGCTAATCGTGCAAAATCAGAATTCTTGGCGACGATGAGCCATGAAATTCGTACACCTCTCAATGCCATCGTAGGTTTTACCTCTCTATTACTTGATACGAAACTTTCTTACGACCAGAAGGACTATGTTCAATCGATCCGCTCTTCAAGTAGTACATTGTTGTCGTTAATCAACGACATCCTTGACGTGTCTAAGATCGAAGCTGGTAAATTAGTTTTGGAATCCATCGAGTTTGATTTGCGCTCTATCTATATGGACATCGCGAATATCGTTGCTGATAACGTCTCTCAGAAAAAGCTAGAGCTAGTTAGCTTCATTGATCCGCGCATCCCGCGCATGATCAAGGGCGACCCCGCGCGTTTGAAGCAAATTATTTTAAATCTGCTCAACAATGCTATCAAGTTCACTCCGAGTGGCAGTATCGCAGTTAAAATCACGCTGCACGCTTTGAACGACAAAAACATCAGCGTCCACTTCGAAGTGAAAGATACCGGCATCGGCATTGAACCGCGCCTATTAAGCCGTCTCTTTAATCCATTTACTCAAGCGGACTCTTCAACTACCCGCCGCTACGGTGGTTCGGGGCTAGGACTTTCTATCTGTAAACAGTTGGCAGAGTCTATGGGTGGCGAAGTCGGCGTAAGTAGTACACCAGGAAAAGGCTCCATTTTCTGGTTCCGTGTTGAAATGGAAACCATCACTATGCAGCCGATGGAAAATCCATTGCCAGAGTCGTTTGCAAACAAAGACGTTCTGATTTTGACCCGCAATCCGGTCTTGCAAGAATATCTGGAATTGCAATTGAAAGAAATCAAGCTCAATCCTTACTCTCCAGCAGGACGAGAAATTACGACAGTGAATGCAACAGCAAAAACGATTGCTATCATTCTAGATCAGGGCAATTTGCCATTTAAACCGGAAGAGCAAACCAAGGTCTTGCGCAATATCTCTAAAAATTTCGAGATCCCTATTGTGTATCTCGTAGAACGCACTCACAATTTGGCTCACTTGTCTCCGATCCAACGTATTAACTATCTAAAGAAGCCCGTTCTTCAGCAGAGTTTGTACAAGTGCTTGTTAGAAGTGCTTCACATCACCAACGTTCGTTGGGAAGAGCCTGCCCGAAGTCCGACTGTAGAAGTTCCGAAGTACGCTGTAGCAAAACCACGCGTACTTCTTGTGGAAGACAACCCGATCAATCAGAAGATCGCTCTTTTGATGCTTGAAAAAATCGGCTGCAACGTAGACGTCGCGGCAAACGGGATCGAAGCCCTTAAAGCGCTTCAGCTGTTCTCTTACGATTTAATTTTCATGGATTGCCAAATGCCAGAGATGGACGGTTACGAAGCAACTCGCCGTATTCGTAAGTTGCAAAAACCGATTTCTGACATTCCTATTATCGCACTTACTGCAAATGCCTTCAAAGAAGATCAGACGAAGTGTATCGATGCCGGTATGAATGATTTCGTGACAAAGCCTGTTGAGTCCAGCACTCTAGAGTCTAAGCTGAATCGTTACATTAAACCGGCGACTTCGCCGCGCACTTCACAAGAGGCCTCTGTTTGAGATTAGGTATTTGCATCATTCTGACTTTCTTGAGCCTGCACACGCAGGCTGCAAATTGGACCAGCATTTATCCTACAGCAAAAACTAGCATTCCAATGATTATGTCCAGTGGTGGCCTGTGTGCAGGGACACTCATTGATAAAGATTTGATTTTAACAGCTGCTCATTGTGTCTATCGCCTTCGCCCCGTGCATGTCAGTTGGCCCGAGAAACCCAAAGAGTTTGAGGGAGCCAAAGTCGTTTCTCTCAATCGCAAAGCAGATCTGGCGCTGATTCAACTTCATAAACCAAGCACACGCGTTTTTTTGACCCTTCTTCCAAAGGGCAAACGCATGCCCGAAGGCAGTCCGATTGCAACCATTGGACATCCATCCATCGGTCGCATTTTCGACAACCCTCCATTTGATGTCGATATGACCTATCTGATGTCGACTGGAATTATTTCTGGCTGGGCCCAGGATGAATTTATCTCGGATATGTCTGTGAGCCCTGGCAATTCTGGTGGGCCTGTTTTTAGTGAAGAGGGCCAAGTCATTGGCGTGGTTTCTCGCAAACGTGTTGATCGTTTTGTGGGTGCCATCGGCTTTTCGGCGTCTTTAGACAAAGTCCACGAGATGCTGGACAACTACAAAGCAAATAAACTTCCCGAAGTGACCTGGCGCCAAGCAAGCTCTAGCGGTAAAGTTTATCTCGCCTATAGCAGTCATCAGTTTTTGAAAGACTACGGTGGTCCGATTGTTTGGTATTTAGGCGCTTTGATGGATTACAAAGACCGCATCCGCTTTGAGCTTGCAACGAACTTCTCGTCGACTCGCAATTTTACCAACTATTCAATGGGTTATAAATGGGCGACCGAGATGGAAAATCATGGAATGATTTATATCAGCCCTACTGTTGAGTTTGTTCACTACCGTCTTGAGCAAGAGAATGACACCGAACTTAAACGGAACAGCACGGGGTTGGGCCTATCCTTGGCGTTGTCGTCGTTCCCTATAAGCCTCAAGTACATAGGATTCAATATGGATGGGGAATATCGAGGCATTACCTCATTCCAGTTCGGCTTTTAGAGCTGACTTGGCGCTCTAACTTTGACCTTTTGCGCAAGTTCCCAGATATTTATGAGCTATGACAACTCCCAGGGAAATTTCTGAACAGATCGTGGAAGTCGCTCGCCGTTTGCATGAGCGCAATATGCTTGCTGCCGCTGATGGCAATATCAGTTTTCGTATCAGCGACCAAGAAATCCTCATAACACCTTCTGGCATCGCCAAAGCGTTTATGAAACCTCAAGAAATGGCGCTCATCACGTTAGATAATAACGTCCTTGCAGGGAAACCTTCCGGGGAGCGTCTTATGCATTTGGAAATTTATAAACAATGTCCTCAAGCGAAAGCCGTGATTCATGCTCATCCGCCGACAGCGATTGCGTGGTCTATTGCCCGCCCCGATCTTAAAGAACTTCCCGCTGATAGTCTTTCAGAAGTGATCTTGGCGACAGGACGTATTCCTTTTGTTCCTTACGCCCGCCCTGGCACTTTGGATATGGGCACTCATATGACTCCGTTTTTGCCTAAACATCGTGCTTTGATTTTATCTCGCCATGGGGCCGTTGCTTGGGGCGAGGATCTTGATGAGGCCTATCGTGGAATGGAACGCATTGAGCATTCCGCGCTGATCTTGGCAAAGGCTGTTCAGCTTGGAGGCCTTACAAGCCTTCCTGCTGAAGAGGTCGCAGTCCTTCATAAAATGCGCGCTGAATTGGGGGATCGTCTTTTATGATGAATATCAAATCCCTTGCTATTGAATTTACCGACGGCAAGTTGCGTATTCTGAACCAGCAACTGCTTCCACATGTTGAATCTTGGATTGAGGTTAAAACCGTTGATCAAATGATCGAAGCCATTAAATCTTTGAAAGTACGTGGAGCTCCGCTGATCGGAGTTGCCGCTGCGTTTGCTTTGGCTCAATCAGCGCTTCAGAAAAAATCTAAAGAAGAACTTCTTAAGAAAGCTCAAGCACTGTATGAAGCCCGCCCTACGGCGGTGAACTTGATGATCTGCATGGATCGCATGAAGAAAGTCCTTCATGAGAATTTCAGTATCGAAAATGTCGTAAAAACGGCTGAAAATATTTTCACCGAGGATTTTACTCTTTGCGAGCGTATTGCGACTCATGGTGCGCAGTTCATTCAAGATGGTGATAATATTCTGACCCATTGTAATACTGGCGGTCTTGCGACTGCGGGTGTCGGCACGGCACTTGGAATTATTCGCAAGGCCCACGAGCAAGGAAAGAAAATCCACGTTTATGTGGATGAAACTCGCCCTTTGCTACAAGGTGGACGTCTAACGACCTGGGAGCTTAAGAAGCTGAATATTCCTTTTACTTTGATCACCGACAATATGGCCGGACATGTGATGAGTCTAGGGAAGGTTCAGAAAATTTTCGTGGGCTCTGATCGCATTGCTTTAAATGGAGATTTTGCCAATAAGATTGGAACTTACTCGGTGGCGGTTCTTGCTCGCCATCACAATGTTCCGTTCTATGTGGCGGCTCCTTACACAACGGTGGATGTCGAGTGCCCGAACGGCAAAGCGATCCCGATTGAACAAAGAAAAGCGGAAGAGGTGCTTGGCGTCTCTGGCAGCTTTGGCGACTCTCCGTCGACCATCGAATGGGCTCCGGAGGGAACTCCGGCTTACAACCCGGCTTTTGATGTGACTCCAGCGCATTTGACGACAGCGTGGATTTTAGACAACGGCGTATTCACCCAGAAAGATATTGAATCTGGGGCTCTTAAGAAAAGGAACTAAGAATGTTTGGCATTATTGGCGGATCTGGTTTTGAAAAATTTGATGAATTTGAAACAGTAGAGCTTTTGAATCGCGAAACCCCGTTCGGCCTTGCCAGCAGCGGCTTTAAAAAAGTCCGTGTGAATGGTGTCGAGTTTTTATTTATCTCTCGTCACGGCGAACACCATGAGCTTCTGCCTACTGAAATCAACTACCGCGCAAATATCTTTGCACTAAAAAACAACGGTGCAAAAGCCATCGTGTCTTTCTCGGCGATTGGCAGCCTTGAAAAAGTCTGCAAACCAGGCGACCTAGTGGTGCCGTACCAATACATTGATCGCACAAAAGGCGTTCGTGCATCAACGTTCTTGGGCGACGGTTTGATTGGACACGTGTCTTTGGCAAAACCGATTTGCGAAATGATGGCCGAGAAACTAAAGCCCCTCACTGCAAAGCAAGGCTTTGAAACTCATTACGCTAAAACTTATGTTTGTATTGAAGGACCTTACTTCTCGACAAAGGCCGAATCCCTGTCGTATCGCCAAATGGGCGCCGAAGTGATCGGCATGAGCAACTTCCCAGAGTACGCATTAGCGCGCGAAGCAGGTCTTCCGTACTTGCCGTGCTGTTTTGTGACTGATTACGACTGCTGGGACGACAACATCCCACACGTTACTGTTGCCGAAGTTATCAACGTTATGAAGGGCAATAACTCAAAGGCATTTTCGTTATTGAAAGAGATCTTGGCTCAAAAAGATTTCTGGGCTGGAAGCTTAGCTCCAGAAGGCGGACTACGTGCTGGCCTCTTTATGCCAAAAGACGCAATCCCCCTCGACAAACGCGGCTGGGTGCAGATTTTGATGAACTAGGGCTACTGCGTAACCAATGTGGTTACAGTGCTCTTTAATGTATCGATGTCGTTGACCTTAGTTCCATTTACGAAATAAGCCGGAGTTTGAGTCAGACCCAATGCTTCGGCGTCTTTGATCTCTTTCGCTAAGAAGTTTTTAGGCTCTTGAGATTGCAAACAGTCATTGAGTTTGCTTTCGTCTACGCCGGCAGACACAGCAACCTTCGTCAGGTTTTCCTTCGTCATGCCCGCTTGTTGATCGAAGAAACGATCGTAGACTGCCCAAAAACGATCTTGCTGTTGAGCGCAGATCGCAACCAACGAAGATTCCTCACCAAGAGGATTAGATGCTACTGGGAAATGGCGATAGACCCAGCGAACTTTGTCGCCGAATTCGTTTTTAATTTCACCCATTGTTAAACGCGAACGATTGCAGATTGGGTTGCCAAAATCACAGAAAACTTGGATCGTCACAGTAGCTGTTGTCGGACCTTGTGTTGGCATATCCGAAGTCGCTTTGACGTCGTATCTTGCAGCACCCAGTTTATTTTTAACATCTAGCTCTTTAAAGACCTGCATTTTATCGATTTGCTTTTGAATACGAGCTTTTTCAGCCACCAAAAATGTTCTGATTTTTTCAGAGTCTGTTTTTGGAATTTTGTTGGCTCTCATATAGTTTTCAAGCTCAGTCTCAGTAACTGTCGTCGTTTCTGTTTTCAAACGATCCGCTACTCTCTGAGCCAAAATGTCTTCAGCAGCTTTCACATAAGAATTAAGGATTTGTTCACGAGCTCTTTCGAACTGAGGCTTCATTTCATCTTTCACATCTTTGGCTGTGATCTTGCCACCTTTGTATTCAAGAATCACTTGATCATCACCCAAAGGCTTTACAAGATCTTGGCTGCGATCGTTGCTATTGTTTTTCGTACATGCCACGAGACCCAAGATGGATACTAACATCAGTGTTTTTTTCATGAAAATCCTCTTCCCTTATTAAAAATCTAAATTGATATTTGCGCTGAATGCAATCATAGAAATCGGATTGTCATTCGCGGTGAGCGCTGAATAGCGGACTTCCAACTCCGCCTCTCTATCCAAAAGCCCAAATCCATAGCTAGCCCCGACTGTTGCACCAACAGCTGGGTAAATACTTGTCGCACCATTTAAAAACAATTGATCCATTCCAATCAATGCCGTCATTCGTCTTTGCGTGAATGGCTTTGATACATAGACACTTTCGCCGTCTTTTTTAGCGACGATACTTGTAAATTTCATTGCAGAACCTCTAAGGGCATAGCGGAAAGTTCCATTCACGCTTGAATAGAAAAAGGCGCCTTGTTTGCCCGTTGCTTGAAATGCAAAGGCCACGTTGGTTCCCATCGACCAGCGATCGCTCAACCCATACTCAAATCCCGCACGCGGTCCTGCACCTAGAACTGACGCCGTATCGCTCGATAGATTCACAAATTCACTACCAATCGTGAAATGAGCACGTCTTAACTCGCGTGAATATGACAGACGCAAGTCACCCGCCCCCAGAAGTGAGGTTTCGGCAGAGGCATAAGAACTTAAAAAGCATAGTATCACTAATATCTTTTTCATAAGCTTAAGCCGCCTTTTTCTCGTTCATATCTGGAATTTTAGGTGCCGCGGCTTTTTCAAAAACGTCCAAAGCAGAATTTGCAAGGGTTGCTACCAAGGGAAGATCCCTGGATGGAGTAACCTTCTTCGCGTAATCCTTTAATAGTTCTCTTTTCTTTTCAGGCAAAACTTCTAGTAACAGTTGAAGAGTCTGTGCTGGGCCCAGCCAAACTTCGGCAAGGTTTTGAGCAGAAACTTTTTGAAGAAGTTTTTCACGATCGGCTTTTGGCAACAATGCCACCCACACAAGAGTCGGCACCTGACGGCGCATAGCTCCTGTGATCATTTCTGGATTCGTCATCAAAAGCATTTCGTCCTGGTCAGTCAGAGTACTAATACCCAACTGTACCGGAAGCCTACGTAGTGGCGAAGTCATAGAACCCCAAAGTTTTGGACCTAAAGTTCCTGGAGCTTCGATTGGCGGCATTTTTGCGAACTCTACACGCTCTTGCAAGGTCAAAGGCATGGATTGTCGTCGCATCTGCGAGAACGACAACCAAATGGCCTTGTTTGTCTTTAAAACTTTTAACAAGTCTTGATTGGAAACTTGATGGCAAGATTGTGGGCGCAAATACGATGGATCCAAATGGAAGCGATCCTCATTTGGCTCAACGCGAGCCAAATAGACCGCATACGATTCAAAAGTATTCCAAGATTCCAAAAGTTCAATTTTCTTTGATGGTGAAAGCTGAGACCATGCCCAAGCAGCATAGTGATCTTTCTCACACCAATAGGCGTCCGAGAACAATGCACGCAGTGATTCTGCAGACATAAGCTCCAGAGGATTTTTGTCAGCACCGCCAGTGACTGTGACTTCGCCACCACGTGAGGCACCCGCCGGACCACCTGCATTGGATTGCTGGACAACCATTGGACGAGAAGCCTCTTCTGAAGAAGACCCTACTTTGATCGCCGCAATTTTATTTCCGAGCTTTGTTGAAGATTTACTCTGAAAGAAGCCACCCATGAGAGCTTTCGCCAGCTCAACGAGGGCAAAACCAATCAAAAGACCCAATAAAGCGCTGCCCGCTTTTTTGTACATCTGGTCCACAAGGTAGACAAGACGCTGGAATCCTTCTGTGTGAAGTTTTTGACTTTCTTGACGCTTCATAATGACGTCGACAGTTGTCGCGTCCATCCGAGTAAATTGAACACGGCCTTTTTTAGAGACTCCAATAACTGCCGTTTCTACATACTTAGAAATCTCTGCAGGTATTTTCTCGATTTTCGTAATCACGGTCACGTTGATAGAGTCAATGTCCGTATCCTCGATTTTTTGTAAATCGCCTGTCGCAAAAATTCCGACCGCAGTCAGTTGCGTTCCAAGAATGTCGGTCGTGGTCCTTTTGACTTCAACCTTTGTAACGATGATGGCGTCTGGATCCACCGGTTGAAGGATGGCCTTCACCTTTTGTGTGATTTTTGCCTCGAGGTCCACCACTGTGTTGAGGGAATCTGCTGAAGATCCCCAAGCCGCTGCTGCTATCGAAAAGATAATAAAAGCCACTAAGCTCTTCATCTTTCCTCCTCACCGGGAGTAATCACCAAGGACAAAGTCCTTGTTCCTTTGGAATGTTCGGCAACTCCCTTGGCGAACATTTTTGCTGGATCAAAACCTGATTTCACGGCCTGTTGAAGGGCCTTTGTTGCGCGAATACTTGAAAGATCAAAGTTGTTATCTAAATATTTGCTTTTAACTCTTTGAACTCTGGTACTGTCGGTGTGCCCCACGAAAGTGATATTTACGTCTTTAATGTAAGGCTCGAGCTTTGAAAGAATTCCGCGAAGCCTTACTACTTGAGCAGCCGGAAGATCGATTTCACCTGGATTGTAGATATTGTCATCAAAGTAAATATATAGTTTTTGCGAATGATCGGCTCTTTCTACGAAGAATCCATCGACCCCAGTTGCAACATCTGCAATACCTGCTGGAAGTCTTGGGCCTTGCAAATTTGTCTTTTGTTTGCCAAGAGCGTTTGAGCCGCCTTTTCCAGCGGTTGCCGACATTGCAATACGATCAATTACATCGGCACGTTGATTGCCGTCTACCGAGAAGAAGATGATGAAGAACGACAAAAGAACCATCAAGAAATCCGCATAGGAAACCGCCCACGAGTGCGCGTCATCGTGCACATGGGAATTTCCGTGATCATAGCGATCAACGCGGATTTTCTTACGGGTCTTACGCGGCTCGCTCATTCAGCTCCTCTTTAATTAAGGCCGTAGGCTCGCCCTGATTGATTAACAACAACAGCTCGTACATATTTTCAAGCATACGTTGCTGATTGACTTGCTTAACGTGCAAACGATCCGCCAGTGGCGAAATCAAAAGATTGGCTAGAACCAGACCCAAGAAGGTTGCTGTCATTGCTGTCGAGAGCGCCTGACCGACCGTGCTCTTGTTGGCATCCAAAGTCGCGAACAAGCTGATCATACCCATTACCGTACCCGTCATCCCCAGAGTTGGTGGATACTTCGAAAGGTTTTTCAGGGCTTGAACCGCATCCGATGTTTTAGCTTCAAGCTCTCTTCTTTTCTGTGACAATAGAACAATGAAAAGATCGTGATCCACACCTTGGCGCCACAAGTCCTGAGCGTAAGCAATAAGCTTATGGGTCGCACGCAATTTATCTTCGCGAGACTGAGAGATTTTCAGAATATCATTGCGATAAAGGTCCACGGTCTCGTCGGTCTTTGTGAGATCAACAAGGTTCTTCCATAAAGACTTTAACACAGGACCAGGAACCGAGAACACCAAGATCGCAACAGTTCCCCCGATAACAATGATTACCGAGTGAGCCTGCACGTAGTTTTGTGCTTTTCCCTCAAGAGAGGCAATCAACACTGTCGCGATTGCGATAAAGCCAAAAAATAAATTATTCAACGTCGCCTCCACTTGGCTCGCCCAGAGTTTTTAAGAAGTCTTTGGCCTCTTGATAATTTGGATGTACTTCCAAAGCTTTTTTCACGGATTTACGTGCAAGATTCTTTTTACCTTGCAAAAACAAAACACTTCCGCGAACAAAGTCCAAAAACGCCACGTTCTGATATTTCTTTTGAACTTCATCGATCTTAGCTAAGGCTTGATCGTAGTTTTTCTTTTGGATGTCTTTTTGAACATTCTGAATAACAAGAACCACTTCAGAAACCACCAAACTTATTTCTTTCTGTGCAGTTTCGCCAGCGGCCTCTTTAAATGTCGGAGGATTCAATTTCACTTCGCTGCTTCCCACCTGAACTGGGACTAATAATACAGGAATGCGTCCGTCGAGTTTTACCAACGAAGGTGCTGTCACTCGAAGTTCTAAATCAACGTCACTTTTGATATCTGTGCTTGTTTGTTCACGCAAATTAACGACTTGGCCGTTTTCATTCGCACGAAGACGCACGGCAACGACCTCTTCTAGAAATGCATAAGCCGTACTGTGGGCCAATAAACCAATAAATAAAATAAAGTAAAGTGATCTCATCATACAGAAAGATCGGTAGTTACAAATTGAGATATAAGAGCAATATCAAAAAAAATTTACAATCTAGACGATGGTGAGATCGAGCTCATCAAAGAAAAATAACTAATGTTTTTGGAGCACTCTACGGATGTCTAGGTGATGCTGCATCGTAGATGCTTTGCGCTTTTGTATCTTGAGCGCTTAGATCTGCACCGACGTTGTCATACAACTTGAAGTCAGACAAGCCACCCGTCCACTGACGTGTGTAGCTGCCTGCATATGGGCTTGCACCGATTGTCGTGTTCTGGCTTGGCACTGCAGACACCCCTGATGGGAAAACCTTCGCATTACACTCTGGAGAGCCATTGATATAGAGCGAAGCTGTACGGTTTGAACTACGATATGCTACTGCAATGTTATACCAAGTGGTCGAATTCAAGACCGTCGTCGAGCGACAGAAGACAGGGTTTGCACGAGCTGCTACTTGAGCCGCTGTTAGCTCTGCGCCCGTTCCAGAGTAGGCGTGAACTTCGTCCAGAGATCCATCGAAGGCTGCGAAGTTATTACCAGCCGTTGCTCCTGTCCAAGCACAATCTGTGTTACCGCTATTTCTAACCTCGTGACCGCCCACCTTAGGATAAAGAGCCGTCGTATTAAGAACCCACGGAACACCAACTGCATTGCTACCCACCAGGGTTCCATCAATGTACAACTTCGTACCGGTACTAGAGTTCATCGTCGCAACAACGTGATGCCAATTCGTATCCGCGTAGCTGCTGCTAGAAATAATCGTGCGATCCGAACCACCATCGTAAACACGGAAGCGAACTTTACCAGCTGTATCCATAAAGACGTTGAAGTTATTACGAGTATTACAGTTGTTTGGCGCTCCCGTAGTACTGTTAGATGCTCCAACCATACCACCCAGCTTCGGAGTCGCACTATTCGTTTTGAACCAGAACTCCCAAGCAAACTCCGAACGTGTCTGAGCCGTATTAATACTAGTGTTTGAATACAACCAACGAGCCGTTCCGCTTGGACCAGAGCTTGCCGCAGGCAAGTTCATCGCAGCGTCAGTATCACCAATACTGTTGAAGGCACCTGTCGTTGTCACAAACGGAGCGCTAGTTGTATTATTCAAGTTGTTTGCCGTGCCGTACTTGCTATCGACTGCGCCGCCTGACGGAGACGCTTCATTCAATCGATAACGGCCCCATGGCAAGATAGGCATTGCTGCATTCCAACTCATACGACCACCAACAGCCAACTCGATTTTTCCAGAACCGCCACTTGATGGATCACCTTCAGCCGGAGATTGAATAATAGCAATACCATTTCCTGTCAGGCCGCCACTCGAGAACAAGACCGGAGAAAGGTTGGCGTTTCCTGTGCTTGTATCAATCGCAGTCGGCAACGATGGTTTAACCCACATGCTGACCATGACATCACTGCTGCTCAGCTGAGTGTTTAAATCGGCATAAGTATTATTGCCATCGAACATCAAACGATAAGGGTCTGTTTTTAAACCTGAACCAGCCCAACCAGAGCTTGTCGTCCAACCGAAGCCAGATAGACCCGCATTGAGCAATGGACTTAACAAGTTCAAATTGTACCATGTGGATGTCGCAGGACTATTTCTGCCAAATTTCGTATAATAGTCTGCAAAGTCCCCTTGCAGATCAACTTTAAGACCCGTTGTTGGGTAAGGTTGCTGGATGTTCACATGCACATAAGCCGTCGAAGATCCCGCTAAATTTGTCCCTGTAAGCTTGATCTCATACGCGCCCCATGCTGTGTAGTCCGGACTCCAGCTGAATGCACCAGTAGACGTATTGAAAGTCGCGCCTGGTGGCAAGCTTGTACAGTTCGTACCACCAGCAACAGCATTATCAAGAGTCTTATCAAAGACGCAAGTGTAAGTCATGTTGGCATCACCGCCTACAACAGCATCGTTCACATTGAACGTCAGTGTACTTCCCACTAAGACTGGCGTTGGAGTGACAGAATCAAACAAGTGATTTGTAAACCCAGTCAAGACTGGTAAAGGCAATACCTCCACAGTCGGAAGTGGCGTGAATGAAATCGGTGCACCGTCGATACTTGCACTGACTGAAGAAGGAGTACCGCCCGTTGTACTAGTGAATGTTGCACTATAAGTTCCGTTTGAGTTATCCGCAACAGTTCCCATAGTACCATTACTTGTGCCCCCTGAAAGACTGAAACCCACCGTGCGACCACCAACAACTACAGTATTGCCCGCAGCATCCTTGGTATTCAACGTGATAGTCACTGCATTTCCTTGAACGATCTTATAGTTGTCACCTGATACTGAAGAAGCACCCGTGATTGAAATATATGAAGTTGCTAAACTTGGTGCTCCTGGAATAACGGTCAATGTCGGCATAGTTGACGTCACTGCACTACCGTTGATTGTTGCTCCAACAGTTTTCGAGGTCCCTGAAAGAGTTCCGGTGAAGGTCGCAGTATATGTACCATCTGTATTATTGGTGACTGAGCTCATCGTACCAGTGCTTGTTCCACCGGTTGCATTAACAGCCACTGTTTGAGCAGACGTAATCAGGTTATTATATTGATCCTTCGTAGTTACTGTCACCGTAGAAGTCGTACCTGACCCAAAGACCGCGCTTGAAACCGTCACTGTCGATTGAGCCAATGACAGAGCTCCTGGCGTAACCGTAACAACAGGCAATGTTGTCGTTAAAGGAACTGTATTGATCGTGGCTGTGATGGCAGTCGCTGTACCAGCCACGACACCTTGGAAATTCACGGCGTAGTCGCCATCTCCGAAATCTGTGACTGCAGAGAAATTACCCGTGCTTGTTCCACCCGATTTATTGAAGCTAATACTATGTCCACCTGCTGCGATATCATTTCCAGCAGCGTCGCGACCATGCAGAGTCGCAGTGATCGTCGAACCTGCTGCAACACTATTAGCAGTTAAAGTGATATATGAAGTTGCTGGCGACATCGATCCAGGACCCACTTGAATAGTTGGTGCCGCAGAAAGAAGGTCCACGCCGGAAATACGACCAATGATGCTTGTGGCCGTTCCCGCAAGAACACCAGTGAAAGTCGCGCTGTAAGTACCATTGTTAAAGTCTACAACTGAAGAGAATGTTCCTGTCGAACTACCTCCAGAAGCATTGAACGTAACTGTCAATCCACCCAATGACTGTTGATTGCCGAAAGAATCTCTTGCTGTCAAAGTCACGGTCGAAGACGAACCTGATGCGATTAGTCCTGAAGACACAGTCACTGTTGAATTAGCAAGAGATGGAGCCCCCGCAACAACAGATATTGTAGGGAATGAAGACGTCAAAGCAGAACCACCCACCGTTGCTTGAATTGTCGTAGGAGTTCCAGCTGCAGCACCCGTGAAGTCCGCTGTGTAAGTACCATCATTATTGTCAGAAACTGCGCTGAATGAACCGGTTGATGTTCCGCCCACACGAGAGAACACAACAGTTAACCCACCACTCGTCAGTTGATTTCCGTATGTATCACGAGCAGTTAATCTGACATTGACTGAACTGCCTGATGTCACTGTCGATGGGCTACCCACAATAACAACCGTAGACTGTGCCAAAGACACTGCGCCAGGAATGACTGTGATCGTCGGTAACGTTGATGAAACCGCAGATCCACCAATCGTCGCAGTGATCGTTGTTGCAGAACCAGCCGCAGTTCCTGTGAATGTGCCCGAGTAAGTCCCGTTGCCATTATCAGTGACAGAACCGAAGGTTCCGTTTGAAGTACCGCCAGAGCGGCCGAAGACGACGGTCAATCCACCGCTTGTGATGTTATTTCCGTAAGTGTCTTTTGCCTGCAATGTTAACGAACTTGAAGTGCCAGATCCCAAAGTACTAGAACCAACGCTGACTGTCGATTGCGCGATTGAAACAGCGCCAGGAGTGACGGTCAAAGTCGGAAGCGCGCTAGTTATCGGTGAACCACCGACATTTCCTCCGATAGAAGTCGCAGTACCAGATGCTGTTCCCGTAAATACGACTGTATACGTACCATTGCTATTATCAGTCACTGAGCCAAATGTTCCGTTAGAAGTACCACCACTGCGGAAGAAGGTCACAGTCTCCCCGCCCGTAGCAATAGGGTTATTGTATGCATCTCTCGCAGTCAGTGTTGCCGTGATCGTATTACCAGCTCCGACAGTGCCTGACGAAAGTGAAATGCTAGACTGAGCCAATGACAGAGTCGAAGCTGATACCGCCACAGTTGGCAACGTAGAAGTTACCGCGACACCACCGATTGTGGCAGTAATCGTTGTTGCAGAACCTGCTGTCGTGCCTTGGAAGTTTGCAGAGTATGTTCCGTTCGTGTTGTCAGTCACAGAACTAAAAATACCATTCGACGTGCCACCACTTCGCGCAAAGACAATCGTTTGACCACCCGTCGTGATAAGATTGCTGTAAGCATCTTTTGCTTGCAAAGTTACTAAGACCACATTTCCTGCCACAACAGAGCTACTCGACACAGTTACCAGTGACTGAGCAACCGAGATACTTCCAGGATTTACTTTCATTGTTGGAAGTGTTGAGGATACACTAGATCCATCAATGACTGCACCGACAGTAGAAATAGTTCCCGCTGTTGTAGCTGTAAACGTGGCAGTATATGTTCCGTTGCTATTATCAGTAACTGCTGAGATCGTACCGCTGCTTGTACCACCAGTGATCGAGAAGCTGACAGTTGCGCCACCTGTTGTGATATTATTGTTAGACGCATCTTTTGCCTGCAATGTGATTGTTGCTGTTCCACCCGCAGACAATGTATTTGCACTTAATGTAATCAAGGAGTTTGCAGACGTCGATGATCCCGGATTCACTGTAACGGTCGGCAAAGTCGAAGTGACCGCCGAACCACCGATAGTTGAACTGATAGTTGTCGCACTGCCCGAACCGACGCCTGTAAAGACCGCAGAGTACGTACCATTAGAGTTATCAACGACGCTGCCAATAGTTCCAGTCGATGTACCACCAGAGTATGTAAACGCCACACTCAAACCGCCTAAAAGAATATTATTTCCAGCGGCATCTTTTGCCTGAAGTGAAATCGTTGATGTTGAACCTGAAGAAATAATTGACGAAGAAACGCTGATTGCAGAGACTGCCAAAGACACAGGCCCCGGGGTCACCGTTACTTGAGGCAATGTTGAAGTCACCGCACTGCCACCGATTGTACCAGTCATCGTAGTTGCAGTTCCCGCGACGTTGCCTGTGAAGTTCGCAGTATAAGTACCATTATTGTTGTCAGTGACTGAACCGAATGATCCTGTACTGCTTCCACCGCTACGACCAAATACTACAACTAAGCCGCCATTTGTAAGGTTATTACCCGCACTGTCTTTTGCTTGCAATGTGACGCTGACTGCAGAGCCCGAAGCAACAGAACCAGCACTGGTCGTAATAGTTGATTGAGCCAATGAAACTGCACCCGGAATCACCGTCACAGTTGGTAACGTTGATGTTACTGGTGATCCACCGATCGTGGCGCCGATAGTTGTTGCTGATCCAGAAACAACACCAGTGAATGTTGCTGTATAAGTCCCATTACCATTATCTGTCACTGGACCGATAGATCCAGTGCTTGTTCCACCAGAACGGTTAAAGGCTACAGACAAACCACCCGGAGTTAGAATATTTCCAAGAGTGTCTTTTGCAGTTAATGTCAGAGTCACCACAGAGCCTGAAGCTACGCTGCTGCTTGAAACAGTCACTAAAGATTGTGCTAACGAAGCCGGACCTGGCTGAACTGTCAAAGTCGGGAATGCTGAAGTTAATGCCGCACCACCGATGGTTGCGCCGATGCTTGTCGCAGATCCTGCGGTCGTACCAGTAAACACAACCGAGTAAGTTCCATCACCGTTGTCAGTGACTGAACCAAATGTACCATTCGAAGTTCCACCAGCGCGGTTGAACGCAACCGTTAATCCGCCACTTGTGAGATTATTGTTATTGGCATCTCTTGCTGTCAAAGTTGCCGTCACAGTCGAGCCCGATGCGACCGTTGAACCAGACAACGTCACCGTCGACAGAGCCAAAGAGTATGCACCTGGAATTACAGTGACTGTCGGCAAGGTCGAAGTAACTGCGGATCCACCGATACTAGCAGTCATTGTCGTTGCGCTGCCGGCGGTCGTTCCCGTGAAGGTCGCCGTATAAGTCCCGTTGCCGTTATCAGTAACAGCGCTGAATGTTCCGCTAGAAACCCCGCCTGTTTTACCGAAGGCTACAGTCAATCCACCTGCACTCAGATTGTTTCCAGAAGCATCCTTTGCTTGCAAAGTGACTGTGATACCAGAACCAGAATTGACAGTTCCTGCAGAAACACTAACCAAAGACTGAGACAATGAAGCAGGACCTGCATTAACAGTGATTGTTGGTAATGTTGAAGTGACCGCCGAACCATTGATACTTGCGCCAATAGTAGTCGCAGTTCCTGCAACAGTTCCAGTAAAGATCGCAGAGTAAGTACCATCACCGTTATCTGTCGTTGAACCAATAGTTCCGTTAGAAGTACCACCCGAACGAGAGAACACAACAGTCGCACTACCGCTAGTAATATTATTTCCAGCAGCATCTTTCGCCTGAAGAGTTAAAGTCGAACTTGAACCAGACGCCACAGTTCCGCTAGACACTGAAACAGTAGATTGTGCCAATGAAATACTTCCCGGCGTTACTGTCACAGTTGGTGAAGTCGATGTGACCGCTGCACCACCAATCGTCGCGTTGATTGTGGTTGCAGTTCCAGCAACCGCACCTGTGAATGTTGCCGTGTATGTGCCATTACCATTATCAATTGTTGATCCAATCGTCCCTGTGGATGTACCGCCAGAACGAGCAAATACAACAGTCAGACCACCGGCGAGGATATTATTGCTGTAAGCATCTTTCGCCTGCAATGTCAGAGTCACATTAGAACCAGAAGCCACCGTGCCCGATGAAGTAGAAACTGTTGATTGAGCTAACGAAACAGCGCCTGGGGTGACTATTACTGTCGGAGCGGTGGAAGTAACCGCAGATCCGTTAATCGTCGCTGTGATATTCGTCGCAGAACCCGACGTCGTACCTGTGAAGCTAGCAGTGTAAGTTCCGTTGCTATTATCCGTCACTGAACCGAATGTCCCGCTAGAAACACCACCCGAGCGAGCAAACACAACCGTTTGACCGCCGGTAGTCAGGTTGTTTCCTGCCGCATCTTTTGCTTGAAGAGTCACAGTGATATTATTTCCAGCAACAACAGTTCCGCTAGACACTTGCACAAGGCTGCTAGCCAAAGAAATTGCCCCAGGATTCACTGTCACCGTTGGATGCGCGGATGTCACCGCAGATCCATCAACCGTTGCATTGATAGTCGTCGCTGTTCCTGCAACAGCACCAGTGAAGCTTGCAGTATAAGTACCATTCCCATTGTCAGTTGTCGCAGAAATAGTTCCAGTCGAAGTGCCACCGCTGAACGAGAACGCCACAGTACGGCCACCTGTTAAAATACTATTGCCATAGGCGTCTTTTGCCGTCAGGGTCAAAGTTACGTTCGAACCCGAAGCGACGCTTGCACCCGAACTGCTTAAAACAGACTGGGCCAAAGACAACGCGCCCGGAGTCACAGTAATTGTTGGAGCCGTCGAAGTAATTGGAACTCCGTTATATGTCGCACCCAAAGTCACGGCCGTTCCAACGGTGGTACCAGTGAAGGTCGCGGAGTAGCTACCATCGTTATTGTCTACAACAGAACCGATTGTACCGTTGGAAGTACCACCGGAAATACTAAACACAACCGTTCCGCCACCCGTCGTGAGATTGTTATTATTCACATCACGAGCAACGAGTCTTAGAGTCGTAGTTCCACCAGCACCCACAGTTGCTGAAGTCACTGACAGAGCTGAATTTGCAGCCGAGAACGCACCCACTAAGACTTGAACCTGTGGCAATGTGCTGCTGATAGCAACGCCATCGATCGTACCGCCAACAAAGGACGGAGTCCCAACACCAACGCCTGTAAAGCTAGCTATATATGTTCCATTTGCATTGTCTGTTACAGAGCCAAAAGTCCCCGTTGAACTTCCACCAGACAGACCAAAGGTCACCGTTCTGCCACCTGTTGTAAGTACGTTTCCACCAGCGTCTTTTGCTGTCAGAGTCACAGTCATGCTTGTGCCAGACTGAACCGCGCTTTGAGAAAGACTGATAACAGAAGTTGCAGGACTGACTGCACCAGGAATCACTGTAACCGTCGGAAGGGTTGTTGAAACTCCGGTGCCATTCACAGTCGCGTTGATCGTCGTAGCACTTCCCGCCACAAGACCAGTGAAGTTCGAAGTATAAGTACCATCCCCATTATCGGTAGTTGCTGTTACAGTTCCAGTGCTTGTTCCGCCAGAACGAGAGAAGACGATAGTTTCACCACCGGCAGTTAGATTATTTCCATTCACGTCTTTTGCTTGCAACGTTAATCCAACAGAAGCTCCGGATGCAACTGTACCTGATGACACTGTCACTACAGATGTCACCGGAGAAATTACCCCAGGCACAACTGTGATTGTCGGAGATCCCGAAGTGACAGAGATACCACCAATGGTTGCATTGATGGTCGTTGCAGTTCCGGCTGCAATCGCATTAAACGTTGCCGTATAAGTACCGTTGTTATTGTCTGTTGTTGCACTGATGTTGCCTGTGCCTGTACCACCAGAGCGAGAGAACACAACCGTCAAACCGCCTGTGGTCATTTGATTTCCAGCAGAGTCTTTCGCTACCAACGTCAGAGTCGACTGAGTGCCTGAAGCCAAAGTCGCAGCCGACGTTGCAATCGTCGAGTTCGCTAAAGAAACTGCACCTGGAATTACCGTGATAGTTGGCGCAGTTGACGTGACTGCAGAACCACCCACTGTTGTATTTACAGTCGTCGCGGTCCCTGCCAACACCCCAGTGAAAGTCGCTGTATAAGTCCCATTGCCGTTATCCGTCGTTGCATTGAAAGTACCAGTTGAACTACCGCCACTGATAGAGAATACAACTGTCGAACCACCAGCAGTTAAGTTATTGCCGTTCGCATCTTTAGCAGTGAATGTTAATGTCGATGTTGCACCAGAGGCAATCGTTGCACTTGATGCTGCAACCGTTGATTGAGCCAAAGACAGTGCACCAGGCGTTACTGTGATCGTCGGTAAAGTCGAGCTTACCGCCGAACCATTGATCGTCGCATTGATCGTTGTTGCAGTTCCAGAGACTAGACCTGTGAAGGTCGCCGTGTAGGTGCCATTAGAATTGTCAGTCACAGCACTGATATTACCGGTGCTAGAACCACCCGTACGAGTGACTACTACCGTGTGGCCGCCACCTGTAATGATATTGTTGTTGGCATCCCGACCAGTCACTGTAATTGTTGAAGTATTCCCTGAAGCGATAGTCGCTTGAGAAACCGCCACTGTTGATTGTGCCAAAGACACCGGTCCAGGAGTAACAGTGATCGTCGGCGACGTCGAGCTGACATTGGATCCACCAATCGTTGCACGAATTGTTGTCGCAGATCCTGCAACAAGCGCATTGAAGGTTGAAGTGTAAGTTCCGTTGTTATTATCAACTGTCGCCGCGATATTTCCAGTTGAAGTACCGCCAGTATGCGAGAAGACGACGGTCAGTCCTCCGGCGCTCATTTGATTTCCAGCTGCATCTTTCGCAGTCAAAGTTAAAGTAACTGTTGAGCCAGAAGCGATTGTCGAGTTTGATACAGCAACGACCGAGCTAGCCAATGAAACTGCACCAGGATTCACCGTGATTGCAGGCATCGTTGAAGTTACCGCAGAACCGCCCGCAGTTGCAGTCACCGTCGTTGCAGTCCCAGCAAGAACCCCTGTGAAGGTTGCAGTATAAGTTCCGTTGGCATTATCGCTTGTCGCCGTCATATTACCAGTCGAGCTTCCGCCGCTCGTACCAAATACAACTGTCGATCCACCTGTAGTTAGGTTGTTGCCATTAATGTCTTTTGCTTGAAGAGTCAGAGTTGAAGATGCTCCAGAAGCAATCGTTGTACTGCTAGCCGTGACTGTCGAGTTTGCCAAAGACAGAGGCCCTGGAACAACAGTGACCGTTGGCAGAGTAGTTGAAACACTCGTTCCATTGATAGTTGCTTGAATAGTCGTCGCAGTACCAGCAACGATACCTGCGAAACTTGCAGTGTAAGTACCATTCGCATTATCGGTTGTTGCCGAAATAGTCCCTGTCGAAGTACCACCTGTACGAGTAAAGACCACCGTCTGCCCGCCCGTTGGGATACTGTTGTTGTTAGCATCTTTCGCCGTCAGAGTAAGATTCACAGAGCTTCCTGAAGAAACAGTTGCTGAACTTACAGCCAAAGTAGAATGTGCCGCAGAGATTGCGCCAGGATTTACCGTTACCGTTGGAGCAGTTGTCGCCACTAATGAACCATTGACAGTCGCACGGATTGAAGTCGCAGTTCCTGCTGCAATACCTGTGAAGGTCGCAGTATAAGTCCCGTTGTTATTGTCAGTGGTCGCACTAATATTACCTGTACTAGTTCCGCCCGAGAATGAGAATACCACTGTCGCGCCGCCAGTTGACAGCGCATTGCCGCCGGCATCGTAAGTGCTCAAAGTCAATGTGACTGAGTTTCCAGAAGTCACGGTGCCTGCAGAAACGCTCACTAAAGAAGTCGCCACAGATGGAGGCCCCGGAATCACAGTGATTGTCGGCGCTGTTGAAGTCACCGCGGATCCGCCAATGGTTGCACCGATATTTGTCGGCGTACCTGAGTTGATACCCGTAAACACCGCTGTGTAAGTTCCGTTAGATTGATCCGTCGTCGCAGAGAACGTACCTGTTGAAGCGCCCCCGCTACGATTAAATACAACAGTTGCGCCACCCGCCGTCAGGTTGTTGCCAAACGCATCTTTCGTCGTCAATGTTACAGTCGTCGTCAATCCACTTTGCACCGTTGCACTTGCAACACTCACTAAAGAAGATGCCAAAGACGGAGGCCCTGGAATAACCATCAAAGTCGGAAGCGGAGATGACGTCACATTCACGCCACCCACGGTTGCACCGATTGTTACTGCCGTTCCAGCCTGCGCACCTGTAAAGCTTGCGGTATAAGAACCATTGCCAAGATCTGAAACAACACCAACAGTTCCTGTAGAGGTTCCGCTGCCATAGGTGAAAGTCACAGTTTGACCGCCTGAAGTGATGCTGTTACCGGCAGAGTCTTTCGTTGCTAAACGTAATGTAACTGAACTTCCAGAAGCAACACTTGAAGGACTTGTATCAATAGTCACCAAAGACTGAGCTAATGAGATCGCTCCAGGCACAACACTGACAGTTGGTTTTGGTGTTGTAATTGGTGATCCACCGATAGAGGCCGCGATATTTGTCGCAGTCCCAGCAAGAACACCTGTGAAGGTCGCAGTATATGTTCCATTGCCAACATCCGTCGTTGCACTAATAGTACCAGTCGACGAACCACCACTATGAGTGAAGACGACCGTCGAACCGCCAATTGCTAAATTATTCCCAGCCGCATCTTTTGCTTGAACAGTTAAAGTAACCGATGAACCTGAAGACACCGTCGAGTTTGAAGCTGTGATTACAGATACCGCAGGGCTTGCAGCTCCTGGATTTACAGTCACGGTTGGCAATGTCGTCGTGACAGCCGCACCACCAATAGTTGCTTGGACGGTCGTCGCTGTTCCGGCAAGAACACCTGTGAAGCTTGTAGAATAAGTTCCATTTCCATTATCAGTCGTTGCACCAATAGATCCTGTTGAAGTACCACCGCTATGAGTAAATACAACAGTCGAGCCGCCTGAAGCCAGATTATTTCCCGCAGCATCTTTACCCTGTAAAGTCAGAGTCACATTGTTGCCTGAATTCACAGTTGCTGAAGAAACAGTGATCGTAGAACTTCCGACAGCAATCGGGCCTGCAGTGACAGTCACAGTCGGAGCTGTTGATGTTACCGCGGAACCATTTACTGTTGCATGAATAGAAGTGGCAGTCCCAGCAAGAATACCCGTAAAGTTTGCTGTATAAGTTCCATTACCAACGTCTGTAGTTCCACCAAAGTTACCCGTCGAAGTTCCACCCGTGCGAGAGAACACAACCGTAGATCCACCAGTTGGAATATTATTACCGGCAGCGTCCTTTGCTTGTAGGGTCGCTAAAACCGCAGATCCAGACGCAACTGTTGATGACGCCACAGTAATCACAGAACTAACCAAAGATAACGAACCTGGAGTTACCGCGACCGTCGGTTGAGTTGTCGTGATTGGCGAGCCATTGATCGTAGCGGCAATTGATGTTGCACTGCCTGCGATCACACCCGTGAAGTTTGCAGTATAAGTTCCGTTACCAACGTCGGTCGTAGAGCCAATCGTGCCAGTTGAAACTCCACCACTATGAGTGAAGACCACTGTCGCTGAACCAGTCGTTAAACTGTTCCCCGCAGCATCTTTTGCCTGGACTGTCAGAGTGACAGACGAACCTGATTGAACCGTCGAGTTAGAAGTTGCAATCAAAGAAGTCGCTGCACTTGCAGCTCCTGGATTAACAGTTACCGTCGGTAAGCTTGTCGTAACATTGGAGCCACCGATTGTAGCACCAATATTTGTTGCAGTTCCTGCTAAGACACCCGTAAAGGTTGCCGAGTAAGTACCATTTCCATTATCAGTCGTAGAACCCACTGTCCCCGTCGAGGTACCGCCGCTATAATTAAATACAACTGTCGAACCCCCGCTTGTTAGATTATTTCCAGCGGCGTCTTTCGCTTGCATTGTCAAAGTCACATTGCTGCCAGAATTTACTGTGGCAGAAGAAACACTTAAAGTTGAAGCAGCAACAGAGATTAAACCCGGAGTCACCGTGACGGTTGGTGACGTCGAAGTCACCGAAGAACCATTGACCGTCGCAAATACAGAGGTCGCCGTTCCCGCGATCGCTCCAGTAAAGGTCGCAGTATATGTGCCATTACCGACATCCGTTGTTGCACCGAATGTACCAGTTGAAGTTCCACCAGAGCGCGAGAAGACAACCGTAGCACCACCTGAAGTAATATTATTACCAGCCGCATCTTTTGCCTGCAAAGTTGCAAGAACTCCAGAGCCGGAAGCAACCGTCGAAGAGGCCATCGTGATTGTCGATGCCGCTAATGACAAACTGCCCGGTGTGACCGATACCGTTGGCAATGTCGTTGTTACCGGAGAACCACCAATCGTTGCACTGATTGTTGTTGCGGTTCCGACTAACACGCCCGTGAAGCTAGCTGTATATGTTCCGTTACCAACATTTGTAGTTGAACCAACAGTTCCCGTTGATGTTCCGCCACTAGCACTAAACACAACCGTAGATCCACCCGTGCTCAAGCTATTCCCAGCCGCATCTTTCGCCTGCAAGGTTAAAGTAACAGATGAGCCTGATTGAACGGTACTATTGGAAGCTGTAATAAGCGAAGTTGCTGGACTTGCAGCACCTGGATTTACAGTTACACTCGGTGACGTCGTAGAAACATTCGATCCACCGATCGTTGCTGTAATGCTGGTCGCTGTTCCCGCAAGAACACCTGTGAAAGATGCTGAATAGGTTCCGTTACCATTGTCCGTCGTAGAACCAATTGTTCCGGTAGAACTTCCACCGCTGTGACTAAACACAACCGTCGATCCACCACTTGCTAGATTATTTCCAGCAGCATCCTTCGCTTGTAGATTTAATGTAATGCTATTTCCAGAGTTTACTGTGCCTGAAGAAACACTTAAGACCGATGTTGAAGAAGAAATCACACCCGGAGTCACCGTCACCGTCGGAAGAGTACTCGTGACGTTAACGCCGTTAACTGTGGCATTGATGGTCGTCGCAGTTCCAGCAAGGACACCGGTAAAGTTCGCAGTATAGGTTCCGTTACCAACGTCAGTCGTTGAACCGAAGCTTCCCGTCGATGTTCCACCAGAACGAGAGAACACGACCGTCGCGCCACCAACAGGCACGCTGTTACCCGCAGCATCTTTTGTTTGTAGAGTCGCAAGAACTCCCGCACCTGATGCTACCGTTGAAGAGGCCATTGTAATCAATGAATTTGCTAATGACACTGGACCAGGAACAACTCCGACTGTTGGATGAGCCGTCGTGATCGGTGATCCGCCAATTGTCGCGCTGATGGTCGTATCAGTTCCTGCAAGAACACCCGTGAAGCTTGCAGTATAAGTTCCATTGCTATTATCAGTGGTTGCACTAATGGTCCCCGTAGAGCTTCCACCGCTATGACTAAACGCCACGCTCGAGCCCCCGACAGTCACGCTATTTCCGGCAGCGTCTTTTGCTTGTACAGTTAAAGTGACTGAAGAACCCGAAGCCACCGCTCCGCCAGATACTGAAATAGTTGAAGTCGCAGCACTTGCAAGTCCTGGGGTCACAGTCACAGTTGGCAACGTCGTACTAACAGCAGTTCCACCGATCGTAGCCGCGATGCTTGTTGCAGTACCCGAAACGACTCCCGTAAATGTCGCAGAGTATGTGCCATTACCATTGTCTGTAGTTGCACTCAGAGTTCCAGTAGAAGTACCACCAGAATGAGAGAACACCACCGTTGAACCACCGCTCGTCAAATTATTTCCGGCGGCGTCTTTCGCTGTTAATGTTACTGTGATGTTGGACCCAGACGCCGCCGTACTTGCAGATACACTTAATGTAGAAGTCGCTGCCGAAATAAGTCCCGGAGTCACCGTGACTGTCGGCGCGGTTGACGTAACGGCAGAGCCATTCACCGTCGCACGAATAGAAGTTGCCGTTCCTGCAACTGTTCCAGTAAAGCTTGAAGTATAAGTACCATTACCAACATCTGTCGTTGCACCAAAAGTACCAGTGGATGTCCCACCGGTACGAGAGAACACGACTGTTGCGCCACCACTAGTAATATTATTTCCAGCAGCATCTTTTGCTTGTAAAGTTGCAAGAACGCTAGATCCTGATGCCACTGTCGAAGCAGCCACTGTAACCACAGAGCTTGCCAAAGACAGAGAGCCTGGAGTTACCGCGACCGTCGGCTGAGTTGTTGTAATTGGCGAACCATTGATACTTGCAGTGATATTAGTGGCCGTGCCAGCTAAAATACCTGTGAAGCTTGCAGTGTATGTGCCGTTACCGACGTTCGTAGTAGAACTGATACTGCCCGTCGCAGTTCCACCGGTGTGACCGAAGACAACCGTCGCGCCACCGTTTGTAATATTATTTCCAGCAGCATCACGCGCTTGCACAGTTAATGTCACTGAAGAGCCCGAAGAAACTGTTGTGTTAGAGGCTGCAATCGTTGAAGTCGCAGGACTTGCCGCACCCGGAGTAACTGTGACACTCGGAAGTGTCGTCGTCACATTAACGGTATCGACAGTCGCAGCGATTGACGTCGCAGTTCCAGCAAGAACACCTATGAAACTTGCAGTATAAGTTCCATTCCCGTTATCTGTGGTTGAACCGATAGTTCCCGTAGAACTTCCGCCCGTATGGCTAAACGCAATGGCAGAACCACCGCTTGTTAAACTATTTCCAGCCGCATCTTTTGCCTGCAATGTCAGAGTGATATTAGCACCAGAAGCCACCGTTGCAGATGAGACGCTCAGAGTGGAAGTCGCAGCTGCGATCACCCCAGGAGTCACCGTCACCGTCGGCAGAGTGCTTGTAATATTCAAACCATTTGCAGTCGCACCGATCGTTGTCGCCGTTCCGGCTAATATACCTGTGAAACTTGCGGTGTAGCTTCCATTGCCATTATCAGTGACAGGACCAAAACTTCCTGTTGAGCTTCCACCACTACGATTAAACACAACTGTCGATCCACCCGAAGTGATCATGTTCCCAGCAGCATCTTTTGCTTGCAACGCAACATTCACACTGGAACCAGAAGCAACAGTCCCTGCAGACACACTAATTAAGCTTGTAGCCAATGACAAAGAACCTGGATTTACGATAATTGTTGGAAGTGTCGTCGTAACTGGCGCGCCACCAATACTTGCACTGATCGTCGTTGCAGTTCCTGCAACAACACCCGTGAAAACCGCTGTGTAAGTTCCGTTATTGTGATCTGTCGTCGCACTGATAGTTCCAGTCGAAGTACCGCCACTGCGGCTGAATGTGATAACTTGTCCGCCGGTAGGAATGGCGTTGCCGAAAGCATCTTTTGCGGTCAAAGTGAGCGTCGTGGTGGTTCCTGAAGAAATCGAAGCAGAGCCTACCGTAATCACCGAAGTCGCCGGAGAACTTCCCCCAGGTACGACTGTCAAAGTCGGAAGCGTGCTTGTCACATTCACGCCACCAATTGTCGCCCCCACTGTCGATACCGAGCCAGACGTGCTTCCAGTCAGAATCGCTGTGTAAGTACCGTCACTATTATCTGTCACAACACCGAAAGAACCTGCGGACCCGCCGCCGCCAAACGAGAACGCAACAGTCAATCCACCATTTGTAATGGCATTTCCAGCGGCATCTCTTGCCGTTAGTTTCACTTGAGCAGTATTTCCTGCAGCCAGTGTTGTTGGACTACCCGTGATTGATACTGTCGAAAGCGCAACAGAGACAATACCCGGAGTCACTTGCACACTTGGAGATGTCGTTGTTACAGAAACGCTATTCACTGTCGCTTTAATACTGGTCGGCGTTCCCGCAAGGATACCAGTAAATGTTGCAGAGTAAGTTCCATTTCCATTATCTGTTGTAGCACCGATCGTTCCGGTTGAAGTTCCACCAAGACGGCTAAACACCACCGAAGCACCACCACTGGTCAGACTGTTTCCTGCAGCATCTTTTGCTTGCAGATTCAATGTGACTGCCGAACCTGACGTCACCGTATTTGATGAAACTGAAATCACAGAAGTCGTCGCAGAAATCACACCTGGCAACACCGTTACATTCGGCAACGTCGAAGTGACGTTAGAACCTTGAATCGATGCCCCGATCGTAGTCGCAGTTCCTGCAACAGCGCCCGTAAAGCTTGCTGTATAAGTTCCGTTTCCATGATCTGTAACCGTGCCGAAACTTCCAGTAGAAGTACCGCCTGAGTTCGAGAACACGACTGTAGCACCACCAACCGGAATATTATTTCCATCACTATCTTTAGCTTGCAACGTCACTGTCACGCCAGTTCCAGAATTCACTGTGCCTGAGGCCACAGTAATGACAGAATTTGCAGGACTTGGCGGCGGATAACCGACATTCACAACAAATAAAGTCGAGGCCGAAAGTCCCGAAGAAGCCCCGGTCACCGTCACTTTAAATTCAAACGACTTACCACCGTCCGCCAAGCGCGGCGTCCAGTTAAACAATCCACCAGCGGTAAAGCTCGCAGTACCACCACCAAGATTTGCAAGCGTATTACAATCAGCAGCACCACTTGCAACATTGCTATCCACCAATTGGTCATACTGACAAGAATAAGTCAGCGCTTCGCTATCCAAAGAACTGCCATTTGCTTGGACCGCAGATAGGGCCTGTCCACCATTTAGATTTTGTCCAAGAATGTTTGCAATCGTTGGTGCACGATAAGTGTTGCTGACATTCACAGTCAGGTCCTGATTGTAAGCCACTGGATAATCATTCAAAAGACAGCCAACATTAACAGTGCCAGACCAGTTACTGAGGCCTGCTTTATAGTTTGGTGTACAAGAAACTCTATATGGAGCCGTTAAAAGCACACACTGCAAATCCGCATCAGATTGCGAATTGATGATCATCATCTGCGGCGTATTGCTTTCACTATCTGTGCATAGCGGACTGATATCCGCAGTCACTGAATTGCTACCTTCACTCGCCGCGAGCGCTGGGAACGCACCAAAGGTTCCAAGAGCATCCGTTGTCACAGGTTGGTCGTTGGTATTTGCATCAGGAGTTCCAAGAACATTCAAAGCTTGAACTCGGAATGTATAAGCCGTATTCGCATTCAAGCCTGTGATAGTGAATGAAGTCGCAGCACCTGAAGACGAGCCCACCTGGACAGGAGTTCCCGACGTTGTATTCAAAATCAAGAAAGACGAAGCTCCGGCAATGGTTGGCCAGCGCACAGTCACTCGCGTGGTTGACACGTCTGCAGGCAAAACCGGATTCGCACCTGCGAAGTTCAATGGTGCTACGCCATTTCCAGTTAAGATCACCGAGTTGGTGAAAACTTTAGACTCGTCAATTGACGGAACAAAGTCCACGGCCACTTTATCTTGAATCAAAGCACCGACGATTGGAAGGAACTGAACACGCACCGTGCACGTTTCACCAACGGCCATGATGCCATCAATTGCGCACGTCTGACTATCGATGGTCATTGTTGTACTATCAGGTGCCGTAATTTTTTTGAGTTTGATTGCAACTTTGGCGTTGTTCTTTAATTCAACGGTTCCGAAAACTGGGGAACCACCTACAGGAACATTTCCAAAATCCATTGGGTTTGGTGTGAAGACAAGAGCATCATTACCGATACCGCCTTCAAGGCCGCCTTTGATACCCACAAGTCTTTCGACAAAATCTCCACCAGCGCTACAAGACGACAGCAATGCCGTGAACATTCCGATCAAGAATATCCCGAATAACTGCGTTATAATGTTGCACGTCCGCTTGAAAATAAGTCGCATTCCTTGTGTTCACTCCGCTTCGAGGTCTTTACAAACTGTCTCGAAATGAATAGGCGGCTTCCTAATGCCGCGATTCTTTTAAGTCTTTTCGGCTGTTAAGAATTTTTGTTAAGTAAATAACATCAAATGGGAGCGATAAAGATTCTGTTAAGACTTAATGCCCGTGTTCTCTCAAGGAGCACTAAAGGAATGAACAATCTAAAGGTCGAGGGGACTAAATATCGACGACTGAGAACTGTTCTGCTCGAACAGGTTCAAGAATTCGACGAGCCAAATTATTGAAATGCTCAGAGGCATCGGTCGTCATAATATGAATGTTTTGAGTGGCGTCTTCCTTCACAGGTTTGAAGTGTCCACGTTCAATATCTTGTGCGATCAGCTCTGCGATGGCTTCGCCGGAATCGACAAGTTCAATAGAGTTACCAGTCACTTTGCGAATGGCTTCTTTTAAAATCGGATAATGAGTGCAACCAAGAATGAGGGTATCAATCCCCGTCTTCACGATAGGATTTACGTATCGATAAGTCACAAGATTCGTGATGGGATCATCATCCCAGCCCTCTTCTGCAAGCGGCACAAACAGCGGACACGCCTGACTGAAGACTTCAACACCTTCATCCAAACGAATAAGCTCTTGCGCGTAAGCGGCACTTTTCACTGTCGCACGAGTTCCAAGAATTCCAATTTTTTTATTTTTGGTCAGATTCAGCGCTTTGAAGCTTCCAGGGTGAATCACATTATAGACTGGCACTCCTTCAAATTCCCCCTCGGGAAATTGCGAAGAAGCCGAGTTACATGCAATCACCACGGCCTTTACCCCTTGGCGCAAAAGGTAGTGAACATTTTGTTCAGAGTAACGACGAATCGTAAGAGCCGACTTCGAACCATAAGGAAGACGAGCCGTATCCCCCAAGTAGAGAAAACTCTCTTGAGGGAACCTTTCCGCAAGGACTTTCAAAACTGTCAGTCCTCCGATGCCCGAATCAAAAACCCCTACGGGTCGAGAATCCATCATGTATTCAATCCGTGAGCGCGGCTTTCCGCGATTCCGTTGCTAGACATTTCCATAAAGTACGCTTTGTCGCGAATTTCTGCGACACTCGTTGCATTTACATAGCTCATACCACTGCGGATACCGCCAGTAATCTCAAGAATTACGTCGCGAGCATGTCCTTTGACAGAAACCATCGTGGATTCACCTTCAGCAGCCATGCCCTCAGGCACGCCTCCACGCCATGAAACTTGCGCGGACTTCGAGGCCATACCACGATACTGTTTTTTACCAGCTTTCAAATCGCCCGGAGTTTCCAAAGTCCCAGAGAGCATACTTCCAAGCATCACAGTGCTTGCGCCAGCAGCAAAGGCCTTCACGATATCACCAGAAGTTTTAATACCACCATCAGCGATCACAGGAACGCCGTAGCTGTCCGCGATCTCTGTACAAAGAGCAACGGCTGTTAATTGCGGAACTCCGCAACCAGTGATGATTCTTGTTGTACACATAGAGCCTGGACCAATACCTACTTTGATCGCATCCGCACCGGCTTCGATCAAATCTTTCGCAGCATCCGGCATCGCCAAGTTGCCCGCGATGATTTCGATATTTGGGTAAGTGTCTTTCAACCATTTCATGGTCTCGATCATTTGAATCGAGTGTCCATGAGCAATATCAATCGTAATTACATTCACGCCCGCATCGATCAAGGCTTTTGAACGAGGCTTCGATTCATCCCCCACACCGATAGAAGCAGAAATGATTTTTGCGCCTGATTCTTTCACAGCGCGCACCATCGCCACTTGCTCTTCGATCGATGCAAAACGATGAAGAATACCCAAGCCACCTAGTTTATGCATGGCAATCGCCATGTCTTCGCCAGTAATGGTGTCCATGTTGGCGCTGATGATCGGAGTTTCGATCGTAAGTTTTTTAGTCAAACGCGACGTCAAAGACGGATCTCGACGAGAACGCACATCAGAACGCTTCGGCATCAGCAAAACATCGTCAAAGGTCAAACCGTGACCACGATTTTTAATGTCTTTCCAATTAAACATGAGCTGCTGCATGAGAGGCCTCCTGAGGTTGCTGTTTTTCAAAAATATTCAGCAAGAGTTGAGTGGAAAAAATAAATAAGTAAACGTCAATCAAAGTTAAAACCGCGGCGCTCACTGGAGTTTGCCAAAGCAAGCGGTACTCATCGAACAAAACCGTCAAGATCGACGGGAATAACATATGGAAAACAAAGAAAACTGCCAAAACCTTCAGCAGATTTCGGCGCACGATCTGGGTCGACGCCTTTAAGGCATCCAACTCACCGGCCTCGTAACGTTTCGACATAGTCACCACATATGGGATCATAACGAATTCGAAGTACTTCCAAATCCCCGGCAAAATAAAGAGCAAAGACCACAACAGGGATTTTCCCCAAGATCGCAAGATTTCGATACTGAGCTGGTTCAAATGGTGCTGAATAAAGTGCCACAGGCCTTTTTCATTGGCCTCGGCCGTTTGTGCCCCATAAATGACCACCAATGAACCCAAAATCGGGAAAACAATCCCCACCAAAAGTGATGCAAAGCCATAAGCCCAAATCCACCCCGACGCCCCGTTGGGATTTCTGAGTGCGGCTTCGGTGTTGATAGTGAGAAGCTGATCAAGACTGGTGTAGATCAGCGTCAGGACATAAAGAGGTAGTCCTATTCGCTTAAAAATCTGAAGGTTACGGGCAAAAAAACTCACGACGAGATATCAAACTCCGGAGTGACCCTAGAGTCAAAAGGATTTCACGGGGTGTCATGGTTATAGGTCATAAAAATCAAATAGATGACAACAAAGCTAAAAAATGATTTCTTGGATCTTCATTTTACGTGCCCCGGTGGCGAAACTGGTAGACGCACAGGACTTAAAATCCTGGGCTTCCTTTACAGGGGCGTGCCGGTTCAAGTCCGGCCCGGGGCACCACTTCCCAAGCTATTCGAACACCCACGTTGAGTGCTTGAGGAAAAGATTGAAGGTCACCGTAGGGTGGCCTTTTTTCATTTCCAGGGGTCTCAATGAGGCCGCCTTCGCGAGTTTCAAAATTTGGGGTACAGATCATTTAAGTCACAACGAATCCAATCTAATTCGCTGCTAAGACCTGAAAGCGCTGCGAATATGCAGCGCTTTCTCTCTGAACTATGACTATATGTTCGATACCATTTCCATAGTCTGAATAGCCTTGTCTCAAATTGACCGGGCTTCATTAACTCTTCGTAATTGCCGAAAAGCAAACGTACAATATATTTAGGTTTATATTGATACATCCGGGGGAAATAAGACCATGAGAAAAGTATTATCAAGGATTCTACTTTTTAGTTTTTCAAGTCTTATGGTTTTGATTTGCTTTGGGCAGGGATGTTCAAAAGGCGGATTTGACATGAACGATCCACTAACAAGTAGTGATCATTCATCAACGTCTGGTTCGCCGCCGGTCAGTGATGGCACTCCAATCACAACTCCCACACAACTTGATTTTGATAGATTTCAAACGATTGTAAAAACTAATTGTTATGCCTGTCATGAAACTTTTAAGCAGTATACGACAGAAGTTCAATGGAAAACTCTTTCTGGACAACTTCTAGTACCAGGCTTTCCTGAAAAATCAAAAATTTATACCCGACTAACGCTATCCACGCTTGGGACAGACACTAAAAGTATGCCTCCAGCGACGGCCTCTCCACAAATATCTAAAGCAGATGCGGACTTTATTCGGGAATATATTAAGTTACTCCCTCCGGAAACTTCCCCTGCAAATACAGCGGCAAACTATGCTCTGGATAGTCTAAAGGTCGCCTGCAATGTCGTTGGTGAAAGCCAGGCTTATCATACTTTGAAACTGCTCAGCGATTTTGAATTAAAAAACACGTTGAAAGATATTTTTACTTCAACTTTTTTTAACGTGCTCTTTGAAGTGAGTATTGATCCTGCGACACAAACTGAATCTTCCAGTTTAGATGCGGTCCCTAAAAGACGTATCCAAGAATCTTTAACGGCACCCTTTCTATTTAGCAAAGGCGCAACGACTGTTACTGCAGAGTTTTTAAAAACTTATGATACAACTATTTGGAATGCCGTTCAAAAAATGAAAACTTTGAGCGTAGCACAGCGAACCCAGTTTTTTACAAGTTACGTCGCTTGCTATAATGAAGCCGCATTGACTGATGACTGCGTTAGCCAATTTATTAGTGCATTTGGTCTCAGTGCCTATCGTAGAAAAATTTTGACGACGGAAGTGAACCAATTTAAAGCGTCCGTGGCTAACGAAAGCACACCCCTTAACAAACTTTATTATATCATCTACGGTATGTTAATGGCTCCGGACTTTATATATCACTATGAAGTGAATGGGACTAACGCGAATAATATGCTGGTGTTGGATCAATATGCACTCGCCTCTCGAATCTCTTATTTGGTAACAGGCTCAACCCCCGACAAAAAAATGTTGCAACTTGCAACAGATGGCAAAATAAGTACAGCCGTCGATATTAGTTCAGCTGTGGATTACTTAGTGGCAACATATCCCACCAAGGTAAAAGAGAACATCTGGCAATTCACTTCTGAATGGTTGCGGCTCACGAGTTCAAACTTTCCAAATTCGCCGAGAGCTAATGCTATTTCGAATAGTTTTATAAATTTGGCAGGCGGAGAAGGCAGCACTTTCAGGAAAGCCGCCCTTCAAGAAATGAAGGATATGTTTGGATACTACACAGTCGACAAACCAGGGACATTTACTGATTTACTGACCTCTGATAAGTCATTTGCTTCAAATGCAAAATTGGCCCAGGTATATAATACCCCAATGTGGTCAGCAGGCCAGACTCCCCCAGTGATACCAACCACCGAAAAAAGAGTTGGGTTTTTAACAAAAGCTGCAATGACAATTCACGGTGGCGATAGGAATAATCCATTCGCGACTGGTGGAACTATCTTTAAACATGTCCTTTGCCGTCAGTTCGGCTCTCCCGGAGGAATTTTCACACCCGCCGTTATTGATAACACCGTTGTGCGTACAACTCGCCAGTATTATGAGGCCATCGTTCCACGTGGAAGTTCGTGCATAGGTTGCCATAGTCAAATTGAGCCCTTTGGAATGCCTTACGAACAATTTGACATTTTTTCGCGCAACCGAAACAACATTGAAAAAATCTATGATGATAACGGGACGTATTTAGGTGATAGGCCAACGGATACAACTCAGTCTGCGACCTTTGGCACTGTAGCCGCCAGTGTCGATAATGCATTAAGCTTGGTAAATAAAATTAATGACAGCAAAGAAGCACATGTCTGTTTTGCGACGCAAATCTACCGCAATCATTTTGGCAGAATAAGTACAAGTGCTGATGCCTGTATGCTGAGCCGAATCGCAGACAAGGCGTCTTCGAATGGCAGTGTTATAGATATTCTTAAGGCATTGGCCATTGATGCAAGTTTTAGACAAAGACGTATGAACTAATAGGCAACGGGGGAAGATCAATGAATAAACGAAATAAAATGAGCTCATCAAGTGTTGATGCTGTTGCCTTTGATGCGATAAATCGTCGCATGTTCATAAAGACGGCGGTAGGATATATGGCGATGCCTTTTTTAGCTTCGTTAATTCCCCGCGAAGTCCTGGCGCAAGTTTCTTCTTCGCCAAGACGTTTTATCGGTATCGCCACCTCCGATCAAATGCCGCAACAATTGCTTTTCCCTACGGGCTTTGTGGGCAAAACCAATACGGCGCCTTATAGCAATAATACCACCGCCTTTCAGGAGAGCGGATTTAATTATAGCGAAACCATTCTATCATCAATTATAAGCCAAAACGGGTCTATTTCGGGTGCACTCGATAGTAAGTTTAATGCCTTTGTTTCAAAAATGGTGATGCTGGGGGGTTTGGATTTTCCAGGCCGTTTGGATCATGGTTCGCAAGGGTGCATGGGTAATACAGCCAATTCCAATTTAGGTTCGGAGTTATCGATAAACAGTAATTACACCGTGGACAGAGTTTTGGCTCGGCAGTCGCAAATTTATTCAAGCGCAACGGATGCATCACCAGGCATGGCGCTGAGACTGGGCGATAAAAGTTGCTCAGGCGAAAAAACCGGAGCTGGAGGACGTGGCCAAGAAGTTGGCACGATGGATTTAAGCCTCAGTGGTAATTTAAATCAGATATTCGCAACTTATTTTAAGGCAAGTACCGGTGCTCCTGGCACACCCACGACCACGGTCAGCGGGGATGCGACCCGAAAAGGTATCATTGATCAAATATATTCAAGTGCAGTTTCTGTCCGAGGCAGCGCCAAAACCAGCGCCGAAGATAAATCCCGTTTAGATGAGTATTTACAAAATCTTTCGGAAATTTCCAAGTCGCTGACTCCTCAGACGACAACCGTCCCTTCAAGCCAAAACGCCTGCCCTGCGGTTGCAAATGATTTTACAAAAATTACTAGAAATGGAGGCAGCGATATTGCCACTGGAAGCAGTGCCATTCCCAATACAACGACCTACTTTAAAGATGTTGTTCGATTGATAACTTTATTCATCAAGTGTGATTTATGCCGTGTCTTTAACGTCGGTTTTGCCTCGGCGTTGGCGTCCCCGACTGAAGCGATCAACTTTTACACTGAGCCAAGACCATGGCATTTAGATTATGGCCACGGAAATAACTATCCTAAATTATTAGGTGCTCAGAAATGGGTTTTAGATAACGTTGTTTATCAATTGATGCAAAACCTGAATGCAACAGAGTCTTCGGAAACCTATCTTGATAATACTTTGATATACTACTCCCCTGAAATGTCCTTTGGACATTCCGGCATCAACATGGGGAGCTTATTGATTGGTGACAAGCGCCTGAATGGCGGAAGAGCCCTTAACTATGCCGACTACAGTAAAGGACTAGAGGCCAGCAGTTCGTACGGAGGACTTAAAATGGAAGTCGGCCCCGGCCAACCCATAAATCGCCTTTGGGTCACGATGATGCAAGCTTACGGCATTCCAACCTCAGCCTATTTCGGCAAATACGGTTCGCGGTCAGATACTTATGGCAATTGGGTAGACTATTCTGCTTTAGGTGGCTTCGAAGCCCCTTTCAAAACCATTCAAAGAGCTCAATTGATAGGATCCGTGCTACCAAAGGTATTAAAGTAGGTTCTTGATTTATTCAGGGATTTGCAAATAAATATAATACGCACTGTTTTTTACGCCAGTGCGTCTCGATAATGAGTTTGACCTATGAACCCACCCAAGGCGGTTCGTCTACTCCGGCGCCTTGCGCACCATTAGCTTTCATTTGCTCAGACAGTGTTACTGCCATCATGGCATTTCTTTCCTCGCTCTCTCTTATTCTCGTTTTTTAACTTTATTTTTGGTTCGACATGGCCTTCTTTTTTTGCGGTGCTTTTTACTCTCTGTGGACCTCGCAAATGGGAAGGAAATGATGCCTCGCGGCCATAGGTTTTTACGTGGGTTTGGGTTTTCTGGGAAGCGGAGATCTTGCTGGCATGGCGTTATTGGGTGTGCTGCTTTGGTTGGCGTGCTTAACTTTCTTTCTCGTTTTATTTCTCTTTATATAAGGAGCTTGTGTGAAATTGTTTTTGTGTTTAGCACTCGTTTTTCAAGTCTCTGCGGCGGTTGCTGCGCCTCAGACTTTGGAGGATGTTGAGAAGACTAAGAAGTCTCATAAGATTAATGATCTTATTACTGCCAATGAATATCAGATGGCCAATGGGCTCACTGTATTCTTGACGGAAAATCCTAAGGCTCCTGATGTAGTTGTTGCTCACTGGGTGAAAGCTGGAAGTCTGCATGAGACTCCGGGAATTACTGGGATTGCTCATTTGTTTGAGCATATGATGTTCCGCCCGATTGCTCCGGGGGCTCCGACCTTCTTTGATATTGCCGGTAAACTTGGCGCTGACTTCAATGCCAATACTCGCTTTGAATCTACTTTCTATTTTACTTCGGTTGCTCCTGCAAAGTGGACCGAGCTTTTAAAACATGAAGCGGATCGCTTTCAGAAAATCGTCGTGACTAAAGAAATGCTGGATGCTGAAAGAAAAGCCGTCTGGTCTGAGTACTCGACAAAGTTTGATGCAAATCCAGTTATTGATTTGTGGTTTCAGTCTTACCAACAAGCCTACAAAGGACATCCATTCGGTTGGATGATTATTGGCAACCGTGAGGACTTAGAGAAAATCACGGCGGAAGACTGCAATACCTTTTTCCAAAAATACTATAAACCGAATAACACCGGTCTATTCATTACTGGCAATTTCAAAACTAAAGAAGCGCTTCAACAAGTTTTGAAGCTTTATGGGGATTGGAAACCTTCGGAAACGGCCGCCCAACCACCAAAGCCTTATGACATTAAAAAAGCCAAAGAAATCATCGGTGAAGGCAAACTGCCGTCAGATGCTAAGTTCACTCTTTTTGGTATTCGCACGCCTTACTTTGACAAAGACAATGCAAAACTGCTGACAGTTTTTAACAACATTCTCTTTGATGGCGAAAATGGTCTTCTAAAAATGCGCCTTGTTGATGATAAGCAGATCGCTTCAAGCGCTTCTGATTTCAACTTTGACTATGACAATGGAATGATCAAAGCCGCCATTGTCAGTCTACCAAAGACAAAGATGTCTCAACTCCGCGCTGAGCTTTTAGAGATTCCCAAAGATTTTGATAAAATGAGCGAGGCCGATTTCAACACTTATAAAAAGAATGCCTATATTCGCATGGCCGAAGGCAATCAACGAAACCAGGCCCTCTCCGATGCCCTTGCGCTGACTTGGGGCAAATACGGCAATATTGATATCACTAAAGAACTTATTTCTGCACCACTTGACGTCACAAAAGAACAAATGAAGAAGTTCATTGCTCAATACTACGTGCCTGAAAATTTTGTGATTTTGACCCATAAAGGACAAAAGAATTAATATGAAAACAACACTTTTAGTTCTGCTTTTATCATTCTCAGTCTTTCAAGCTCACGCGCTTGAAAAATTTAAAAACGGCGCACCTTTCTTTGCTCAGCAAGACACAACATTGCCAAGAAATATTTTGCTGCTTTCCTTTCAAGGCGGCCCTGCAGCCGTTTCTCCAGCGCAGCAAGGAAACTTCCTGCTTCTCAGTGAAGCTCTGAACGAAGGCCCTTCTGATCGAAGTCTTAAAGAATACAAACAGGAACTTTTCAATTTAGGCGCAGAAGTATCATTTAGAGCCGATAACAATGCTTTCCAGATTGTGGTGAAGGCGCCTCCTGCTGAAATGGACAAAGTTTTAGTATTGCTAAAACAAACTTTGGAAAAGCCACGTACTTCCGAAGAGGATTTCAAGCGCTTTCAAGGAAATGTCCTTGCGGGCGTTAAATCCGGCTTCGAGGACATGCGTAGTGTAATCTTCTATTTCGCGCCTCGCGATTTGCTAAGTTACTCAGCCCAAACCCGGTCTGGCGACACGTCTCCAACTTCTTTTGAAAAACTAACTTACGATGATTTCAAAAGCAGCTTCTCTGCCCTGAACTATCAAAGGCTTTTTGCTTCTTATATTGGCCCCCAAGCGACGAAAGAAGTCAGAACTAAAATCGAAACAACTTTCAAAAACGAACTTCAAAAGCCTTACAAAAAGTGGGCTCTTGAAACGACCTCAGTTCCTAAGTTAAAGAAAAACACCTACACCATCGTGGATAAACCAGGTGCGACCGACAACCAAGTAGTCTATCTGTATCCACAATCAGTCCGTCGTGACGGCCCTCAATGGGTCAACGCTATGGTGAATATGGATGTCTTAGGCGGAGGCTTGCATGGCCACCTTGGTCGCACTCTACGCACCGAACGCGGACTTACTTACGGAGCCATGTCTTGGTTTAGCAAAACAACTTTACCAGTTTGGATGGCATGGACTTTCGGAGGCGTTGAGCAAACCAAAGGCCTTATCACCGGAGTTCCTGAAGTTGTTGGTAAATACGTGGCGGGTCCTTTAACTGCAACGGAGCTCGCTGAGTCTAAAGGACGCCTTCTAAATAGCATGGGCACTGACCTAGAATTGGCTAAGGATCGTCTTCTGACTCAAAGCTGGCATTACGCTAACGGCTTGAATCCGCAAGTGGTCGATCAATACGTGAAGATGCTCGACAATACAAAACTCGCCGATGTCACGAAGTTTAAAAATACACTAAGCTCAAAAGCGGCAGCCGTCTATATGATGGGGGATCAAACAAAGCTGATTCCGATTCTGGAATCGATCGGAGTTCCTAAATCGGAAATTCGAGTCGTAAAAGTAACAGATATTCTTTAATAGAAAACCCGGGCCAAAAACCCGGGTTTTTGTTTTTCAAAAAGCTAGTCGAAATTGTTATTTAGCGCCGTGCTTTTGCTTGGCGGCAGGGCCAGCGCTAGCAGCGGCAGAACTCTTTACCTTAATGTTGCTAGATAAGTTAAATTTTTTCTTTAAGTCTTCTGCCTTTGATTCAATGCTTATTCTAGCGAGGCGGGCACCAGGGCCTGTGAGACCTTCACAGGCAGAGGACATTTGTTCAATCCTATCCCTTATTTTTAACGCTTCCTTGCTGTTATCAGGTAGTTTCTCATTTTTAAAATTTAAAAATGCGAACGCAATAACTATATCCAAATCGTTTTGCCGTGTGGCTTTCGTAAAAGATGCATTGAATTTATCGCAGTCTTTTGGAAAGTCTTGAGAGCTTTTCCAATCCTGAGAATATGTGGTGCAATTTTCGTCCTGGCACTTAATGCACATACCGTTAGGTCCGGTGTCATTATTGATTTTTAAATGTTGATACCAGGTTCCAGAATAATCATCATGACCGGCTCGAGTACGGTAAATACTGTTTTCTGTGACGTAAGCTCCGTCGGTTTCGAGAGGAACATAAAATGGTGCTTGTTCATTGCCAGTGAAACCTTTTAAGCAGCGTATATAGTCTCCGGTGCTATTTGCAAAAACAGAAGGAATAAAAAAAAATATGAAAGCAGTAATCAATCCTCTCATCCTATCACCTCATGCCTTACTTTAAGTGTATTATGAAGCAGTTTAACACTCTATAGAAACAGTTAAAAGCGGCGTCGTAGTAAAGGACAGAAAGTGCGACCAAGCGCCGTAGCTCCCAAAGTGAAACTGGGAACATGCTCTTTCTTTAGTCTACCTATCTATCTATTTTTTAGATGGACGTCATTTGAACATTCTATTTTTCATTTACTCCTAAATAAGACATCTTGCGCTTGTCTTAACCAAAACACCCTTAAAGGAGAAATTCATGAAAACGATTTTTCTGTTAGCCTCGATCCTTTGCGCAAGTCCTGCATTCGCCATTCATCTCTACGCCGACTACCACTGCAAAAACGGAAACCTGGAACTCAATTACGATGGCCCAGGCTCGAATTATGCATTCGGCGGATTTGGACATTTTTATATAACAAAAGCAGGCAAAACGATTTCTGTCTTGTCTTTGGAAGATATTTCCGAAGGTGATAGCGTCGGTGATGTTGTCGCAGAAGAAATTTTAGGAGTCTTGTTCGACCTCCATAACGAAAAAGCCACAAGCCCTATCACTTCCGACAAAAAGGCCGGTGATAAATGCGAGCCTGGTGAGATTGACTACGTCCACACGGAGTGGAACTCCACGCGAACCATCGTCATTAAAGAGATCTTACCGCAAGCATCTCAGGACCTAGGAATCAAAGCTGGAGAAAAGCTGACCTTCACTTGTCAGGAAACTCAAGATACGCCAATTACGTGCCCAGACTCAGGCCAATATAGCGAAGACGACCTAAATTAAGCATGAAGCGAGTGGGTCTATGTATTTCGTCAGCGAACCCCCTACTGCGGCACTTTTGCCGCAGATTGTGGCTGGGATTCTAGGGATTACGCCAAGGCCCATGATAGTAGATTCCACATATACCCAAGGAGTTTACTATGAAAAAAATTATTTTAGCGTTAACGTTCTTTGCCTCTGTAAATGCTTTTGCCGGAGCTTACAGTCTCTCTTGCAGCAATCCGACAGGATCAGTAAAAATTGGAAAAGGTTGTTTGACCGTTAATGGTAAAGACTACGCATACTATAGCGAATATTCCTCTACGAGATTGATGGGACTTGAGTTAGTCGACTTCCTGAAAGAACCTAGCCCTAAAGTTGCCGTCAGCGCGCCAGATGCGCCTACGAATGTCGCCCAAGGTGGCGTTACAGTGTTATCTGAAAAAGATTTTAAAGATGAATGTGGCAACTCGGGCACCGAGACAGAATACAAAGAAGCCATTGGCATTTATCAAGCTGACGGGAGTACATTAGTAGACGTTGCCCATATCACATGCACAGAAACAATTATTACGGGCCACTGCTTTTAAAACAGTATTCTAAACCCGTATTTTCGATCCGGGGTCTGTCATGAACGTACAGACCTCTTTGCTGGACCCCACCCACGGCCATGCAGTTTTTACCATTCAAGCACGTAATAAGGCTTAGGCAGCAAACATGGATATGCCCCTAGCGAGAAGCCCCCGTTTGTGTTATAAAACCGCCTTCAATCCGACTCTCTCCATGTAACCGGGGTTTCCTATGAAATTCGATAAGTTCTTTCTATCTGAAGACATTCTACGCAATCTAAACAACCTCGGATTTTTCCGTACGACAGACATCCAGTACAAAGCCATTCCTTCCATCATGAAGGGCGAGGACGTCTTAGCCATCGCTCAGACCGGAACCGGTAAGACGGCGGCCTTCGCAATCCCCCTCATTAACGGAATTCATGCAAATAAAGCCAGCAAACGCGCATTGGGCATTAAGTGCCTAGTCATGGTCCCTACCCGCGAACTTGCCCAACAAATCGGAGAGGTTTTTAACTCTATCGCCAAACACACAAAGGTTCGTGCTTTTGCCGTTTTTGGTGGCGTTGAACAAGATGCGCAGATTAAGAAACTGCAAGACGGGATTGATATCTTGATTGCAACTCCGGGCCGGATGTTTGACTTGATCCGCGAAGATTACATGAACCTCCACCATGTAGAGACGCTCGTGCTGGACGAAGCCGATCGCATGTTGGACTTAGGTTTCATCGATGACGTTGAGGCCGTTAAACGAAAACTGCCGCGCAACCATCAGACTTTGTTTTTCTCTGCGACCATCAATCCTGAAATCAAAAAACTTGCTTACTCTCAAGTTCGCAGCAGTGCGATTCGCATTCAGATTTCTCCGGAAGACCCGGTTTCAAAGAACATTACACACTCTGTGATGTTTGTTGAAATGGACGATAAGCGTTTCTTCTTGGCTGAATTCCTTCAGCAAAATCCTGAGGGCAAATTTATTGTCTTCGTTCGTACCCGTGTTCGCGCAGAACGCGTTGCTAAGGCCCTAGAACGCGCTGAAATCCAGTCCCGCACCCTTCACGGCGAAAAAGACCAGACAGACCGCATGGACGTCTTAAAAGACTTCCGTAATGGCAAGTTTAGCATCCTGATTGCCACAGACGTTAGTGCCCGCGGGATCGATATCAATGACGTTACTCATGTGATTAACTATGACCTTCCAGAAAATCCAGAAAACTACGTACATCGCATCGGCCGTACTGGTCGTGGCTTTAATAAGGGCATTGCGGTTTCCTTCTGTGCTCAAGAAGAAAAGAAACTTTTGGAAGACATCGAAGCTACAATCAATAAAAAGATCGATGTGATGAAAGTCAGCAAAGCGGGTTATGAAATGATCACCAAACCCGTGGATCTGAGCTTGGACCTAAAAGCGTTGATTGAAGCTGAAGAAGCGCGCATTGAAAATGCAAAACGCCGTAAGAAAAAACCCAAGAAGTAAAACGTTTTTAAACGTGTTTTTATCAAAGTCTATCGTCGCTGCATTTTTGGTTAGCGCATAAGGCTAGCGATAACGATAAAGTGAAAGACGGCGGCTACTATCACCATGATATGAAAGATTTCGTGATAGCCAAAAACTCGTGGCCACGGGTTCGGCCACTTAAAGGCGTACACTAAAGCACCTAGGGTATAGATCACACCACCCACCAATAGCAATACGACGCTGGTGGTTCCAAGGGCCGCCTGAAGTTCGGGCAAATAAGGCACGGCCAACCACCCCATGATGACATACAGAATCGCGGATAAAAGCTTCGGAGCCTTCACCCAAAAAATGGACTGGATAATACCGACAAAAGCAGCGGCCCAGAAAATGATCAGAAGCTTATTCCCTGAACCTTCCTGCATCGCAAGCAAGGTCAACGGAGTCCCCGTACCTGCGATCATCACAAAGATCGCTGCGTGATCAAGACGCTTCATCGTGGCGCGAGGTCGAGGATTCCACATTGGGCGGTGATAAAGGGCGCTGATACCAAAAAGTCCCACAACACCCAAAGAGTATATAACTGTGGCTATAGCTTCGCGAGAATTATCGCTCCGTGCGATCAGCATCGCGCAGGCGCCCATCGCAAAGAAAAATGCGGCCTGGTGAAAATGGCCTCTTAATAGAGGTTTAACAATAGCGGGAACTTGTTCGTCAGCCATAAGCGGATACTAAATCTGACTTTCGCATTAGGCAAACTTTCTAGCTAATGCGTCTAGCAGACGGAACATATTCAGGGAAATTACTATAAAAACTCCGAGAAATCCACACTCAGTAGAGTGCATACTCCATCCTTGTTCTCGACGACCACGTCAAATAACACTCTGTACATACTTCGGCGCCGCATACGCCGAAGTAATCAGAGACATCAATACCAATACGACATTAAATATCTGTTTCATAAAAACCTTCTATTTGCAGATCATAGCAAATTCAGATTTGATATTGGCGCTATCGAAAACGTTTAAAGTTCTATAAACGTTCGTAAACGCACCTCTGCCATCGGCATCGACGATAACTTCGGTTTTTGTGTAAGTCGTCAATGATCGCTCAGTTTTTGAAAGAACAAGAGATCCATCTGCCAAGTTCTTTTCTAATCTTTCTTCGAAAATTCCATTGTATTGGTCATCGCCGCGCATTTGAACAATGACCTCATCACCAGCGTCATACAGACAAACACTGCGAGGACCGCCGTCTGTTTCAACACAGCTAAGAGCTGGTGTTGCACCAGGAATATGAGAGCTACAAACAGATGATTTTGCAAACGCCGTTGTGGTGATAACTACTGTACTAAAACTAACAAGAGCAAAGTTTAAAAGTTTCATAAATATCTCCTTAATAAAATTGATTTGCGTTCGCAAAAGAAGATAATTCAATTTTATTTCGGACGATATTTATACGTTATTAATTTATGACTGTTTAGGTAATAATATATCACTACAAGGTTCGATTTGACTATGAAAAGCAAGTAAAACTTGCTCGAGTGTCATCGAATTAGACAGCGTTGATTTGGATTTTTTATTATTTAGGCGAACACACTGAGTAGCCAGTGCTCAAACTTCCGCCCACAGAAGTGCTTGCGACCGGATAGTTGCCTTTTTCAAGTCTTAGAGTGTCTACGAGCTCATTGCCAACGATGTTCCACTCGCCAATATAGATACCTGGCGCGTATTCACGAAGGATCATATAGGAAGAACTCGTAGAGTTTTCCGAAGGAAGCGTGATATATATTCCGACCATATACTGAAGCATTTTTAAGTTTAACGACCCAAGGGTGTCGTGCTCCATCAACATATTTTGTTCTGAGCTTCGTTGAAGGCTAAATTTTTGACTGATGGATTTCCCCTCAATCTCGCCGAAATAAGTACAAGTAGAATCGAAAGTTTTAATCTCTATATCGTCTACAACGACGGGCTTGCTGTTTTGAAACTTCATTCTTAAGTTGTTAACTTGAATGTCCGAGAAACTAGCGTTCTTCGATTTTTTTGCATATTCGGCTTGGTAAATGCTTTTTACAAATGGGCCCGAGATTTGATACTTAGTATCGTCTAACAGAGCAAGTCCCAAGTATTCATGAAGGGTTGTCCCCAAAGAGGCGATCGATAAAGTAGACACGTTGTCGCAAAAACTCTGTTCAATGACAATCGTGTTTTTATCAGGATAATTGATAGCCTCTACTTTTTTTGCATCTATGTGAATAGTTCTACCCTTAAAATAGATATCACGACCTTCAATATATAGATTTTCACCAGCCTGAAACTTCGCAGCTTTGATTTTACTCTCTAAGATTGCTGCAACACTGTCTTTTTGAAAAAGAGGATAGTCTTTGATCCTCGCTAAAAGCTCGATGGCATTTTGTTTTAACATCAACGCACAGGTATTACCACCGCCGCCAGAGCTCGGGCCCTCGCGCTTTTCGACTTTAATGGAATTTTCCTGCAGATTGTTTAAGTCGACCTTTGTAAAGTCGATAATCAAGGCATCACTAAGTTCGGTTGCTTGCTTCAACTTCCCGAGACCTTTTTCAAAACTATTCACTGAAGGCAAAGCATTTGATCGAGCAGCCAGGCCTTGTCCAAAGCTTTGACAGACGACGAAAAACGTCAGGAACGCGGTCGCGATTCTAGGGTATGATGCATTTGGCTTCATACCTTCGAAATACTACAAGCAGCGGGCCAGCTATTTAACTATCTTAAAGAAGTCCAGGTTGAAGCACACCAGCTCCTCAGGCGCAGACGGAGAGCTCACCTTCTGAAACTGCCTGATCCACTCGATCATCTTATGTCGGAGCACCTCAAAATCGGCGGCACTAATAGACTGTACGACCGAGTAATGAGTGTCATCCGGAAGTCTGAGTGCTACGTTTTGCACAGCCTGATTTCGCCAGTTCATATGATGCGGCAAAATCCAATAGGACTCATTTTCTAAATGAATGTCCCCGGACTGCCAGCTCCACTTGTCTCGGTTTTTCTTAACCAGACCTGCGTTTTCCAACGCCATTAAATGGCTTTCGATCATAGACTCTGGCAGTGAAAACTTACTAGCAAGTTTTGCCACCGTTTGCATACCCGGGATACTGACTGCGATATGCAGGGCCGCATACAACCAATAGCTATAATAAAAGGCCATAGGGTCCGCCCCCGTATTCAGAAGCTCCTTGCCGCCCGTTTGGTTTTTTAAATTCAAATGCTGGGACTTCGCCTGCGCAATGCGCTTTTCAAGGCTCTGACGGTACTTAGAACTCGAGGCCCGCTCGTGCTCTAACAGCAGCTTTAAAAAGTTACCTTCAGCCTCAGACAGCCCCAAATAATCGCAGATCCCGTACATATGATCGGGGGTCAGCTGCACTTCAGAGTCCGACTGAAGAACTTTAGAAAGATAAGGTCGTTGGCAACCAGCAGCCTCTGAAAGGCGACTCATAAGTCCCCGATTTTCAGCTTGGTCTAAGAGTTTACGCAGATATGTCTTATAGGATTTAAATTCAAATGGATTCAACATACCTTAATGGTAACGTATTATTACTAGAATCGAAACAAATTAATAACGTATCAAATTAGAACAAGTATGCGGCAGAGCCTAACTTAATGAGCCTTTTTATTAGCTGCGATCTCTTCAAGAACCTGATCATAGACTGACTTTAGACCATTTCGGTCGCGGATTGTCAGAATCGGCCAGTAAATCGACTTATTGACCAAGTACGTGACCTCATTTTTATTTTGAAATGAAGCCACTCTAGAGTCCGAACTTATTTTTAAAGGCGACAGATATTTTTTTTCTTCAATAATGACCTTCTCTTGAAACCTTTTGCCAACAACATAGTTTAACCACTCCATTGCGACGGTTTTAATGAAAGGGTTCCGCTCTACATTTCTGGTAACTGACAAATAATCGGTCCAAAAACTAACACCTTCATCAAGAAGGGCTAGCTTCCACTTCTTGGCACTGTCTTTTGTCACAGAATGCGAAAGACCCCATGCAAGCGTTAAAACTGAATTCTTAAGATCTGCATCCTTAGGAGCCCCCTCCCAGTAATTCGCGTTCTCGAGCAAATGCTTCAGCTTCAGTTTGAACTTTACAGTATTGATAAGATTGATGTCATGGATTTGAGCCCCTTTATATCCCAGCGCCAACGCTGTGACATAAATATTGGCTTCGTAATAATCTTTCGACAACGAATAGCGCCCTTTGTACTTATCGTCCCATAAAACATTCCAAGAGGTTGGTGCCTTTTTGAAATGATCTTTATTGTAAAGCAGACTGTACCCACCAGCCGCCAGCGGGACTCCGTACAATTTACCGTCACTGGTCACGAAATCATTATTGATATATAGCGGGTAAATTCCATTAAGGTTCGGAGTTAGAGTCCGATCCACAGGAATTATTAGTTTCTTATCGATAAACTGGGTTCTTTCATCCTTCATGAAATTATGTGACGGCGAAATGATGTCGGAAACCCCAGAGCGGACTCTATCGTAAAATTCATCGGGGCTGAGTGCCCGCAGAACATGCACATCAATGTTCTTATTGTATTTCTCTTTGATGAGGGATTTAAATTCTTTGATCGCAAATGGGGGTGCATACGAGGTCCACACATCCATCTTTAGGACTTCGTCATAGTGGCAGGTGTTCTCGATTTTTTGAAAGGTGACAGCTTCTGAAGTCGAAAACGACAGCAATGGCGCAAGCACCCAGCATAAAGCAGCAACCCTCTTCCGCAAATTACCCATAACACACCATATATTGTTAGGGTGCTCCTAGGAATAAGATTTAATTTTCAAACAACACTTTTTTCGGCGCTACCGGATAAGGGGCCGCAAAGGACGCGGTGAAATTGAGCTCAGCTAAATAAAAAAGCAGTGTTTCTTAGTCCTCACCTATCCATAGACGCAAATTGCTTGGTTTTTAGAATGCGTCGAAAATGTGATTTTTGATTCGGGACTCAGTGTCCAATTTTATGGCTCAATATCTAAGCCACGTCCCCATTCAATTTACGAACGTCAAAAAGATTTCATCCAAAACAAATTGAGTGCGTTGCAAGCCCGTGGTCTTTCATTTGCAACAGAAACTTTCATAGGGGGTCTTATGAAACAGTCACTTTTTATTTTTCTCGCTATGAGCTGGCTCTACATCGATCATTCTTACGCAGCTCGCACTCCTTCCAGAGACGGAAGCTCTAAATGCACGGCACCTGTTCAGCAGCCTATCAGCGCTAAAGTAGATATAATTAACTCTCGACGTATACACGTTCAGCTTATTCCCGGGATGGATAGCAGAGGCGAAGTGATTATGCCTGACTATGACATGTACAAAATCTACGACGCCTCTAACAATGTCATTTATCAGATGTCGGGTTTATACTTAGGCGACTCTAGCAAACTTTGGGATGTCGAATTTGATGGCTTAAAACCGAGTTCAAGCTATCGATTTGAAGTTGTCAGCCACCTGAATTTTTCCCAAGGAAGTTGCAAAACTTTTCTACCAGCAAAGTCCAGTACTACCTTCAGAATGCCAGCAGATATTTTTGAAACTGCGGCGCCTGTTATCTTTAGCGATTTAAAAGTCATTTCAACTTGGATCGGCCTTGGCTCTTGGCCAGCGATTCAAGTATTTGCTGATGACGACACATCTATTGATAGCGTCGAGTTCTTTTTCGACGGAGTAAGCGTCAGAAAATTCACCAGCACGACTGCAAGATTAATCGCAAATGCTGATGGCTCTGATGTCGACTCTACCATTGTCGAAGGCTCTCAATTTACTTATACACCCACCAAGTACCAGGTGGGAAAAACCGTCGAAGTCACGGTTGTACTTATTGACGTATTTGGTAACAAAACAGTCTCTTCGAAAAAACTATTTATCCCGTAACCAAACCTTCTTGTGCCAGAATCACAAACTAAAAACCCGGGTCGTATGCCCGGGTTTTTTATTTTATAATCGTTCTCATCAAATGATGGTAATAATACATTACCGAAACCGTGCAAATTTAATAACATATATCTAGCGCGGAGCATTACCATAAGCTAAATTGCCGCTATACCTAACAAGGAGAATTACATGAAAGCATTACTAGTATTTTTGACTTTAGGTTTAGCAACGACTTCAGCTTTTGCAGCGACTGCAAATGATTTTGCCGGTCAATATAGTCTCGAGAATGAAACTATTCTTGGTAAAAACCAACAGGCCATTTGCTCTCAAGGTTTGGTCGTAGCAATTAGTGGTAAAAACGTAAACGTTGTTAGCGCAACTTTCGATGCGACGGCAGAGCTTAATGGCCAGCCAGTAAAATTGGTGGATTCTACGAAAGAAGGTCAATTGCAAGTGAGCTTCGCAAACGACCAACTGACTATTTCACTCAATGGTTTGTTGCCTGAATTCATCGCCCCAGGAACAAATGAATACAACGAAGTTATTACTCTTGAGCAAGCGGCGGGAAAACTCAACGTCCGCCACACCTTCTCTTCGAATTTAACACCAGTGAATGCAGACAGCCAATGCGTTTACACTAAAAACTAAAGGTGAATATGAAAACTAGAATTTCTTATTTAAACTCCTTGCGCACCCTTGCTCTTGCTATTTTAGCAGTGGGTATGACTGTAAGCGGTCTTTCTGCACACGCCTATGACTATGACCGTGATAGCGACAGGTCTGATTATGACAATCGCAGAGGACCTCGCCGTGGTGATTTGCGTGATCCTCGCGAAGCCGCTCGTTTGGTAGATCTTTTGTATGTAGGGGCTTTGAACAGATATGCCGATCAAGAGGGCATTGATGGCTTTGGTAGAGAAATTATGAACCGTGGTTACCAAGGTCTTTATGACTCTGCCCGCCTCATCGGATCAGTGCCAGAATTCGCCGAACGCGTCCAAGACGTGGGTTCTCGTCGCGTGGTCTTTAATATCTATCGCGTCTTCTTCAATCGCAGACCAGATCCATCAGGATTGTCAAATTGGACTCGCATGATTGATGAAGGTCGTGGCGGCGATGCCCTTGAAGGCATCGTGAAATCCCAAGAGTTTTTCGAAACGCAATTGTAAATAAAAAAACCCGGGTTGTGCCCGGGTTTTTAGTTTTCAGAATATCGATGATCTCAAGAATTATCTGATACGCTTATAAGTACAATTGTCGTAATAAGAGAGTCCGTCTCCGCCGCCTTTACGGGATTTTTTACTATTTTTCTCGTCGATGATCGCATGAAGATTTTGTCCATCGGCTGAAAGAGTCATGACACCGTCAATAGTCGTCAATGGAGAGTAAATCTTCCCAGGAAACAGAGAGTAGGGACTGAACGATTTAGCCGAAGTTTTCAATATTCCATTTTCAAGCTTCGTATTGGAAATAACTTGCTTATCACCCTGACGACTGTAATACGTTGGCAAAACCGAATCCGCATCGCCTTTGTAATCCAACATATAACCATAGTCATCAGGTCCGTTATCTTTATCGTCCCAATTTTTGCGGCTGCTGGACATAGCACGGCTTACTTCGAAAGCACTGCCATCAACAACGATTTTTAAATACTTATTACAAGATTGATTCTCTGGACTAAGCATATAAAGACCAGCGAAATCTTGGATCCCAACAGCTGCCTGACTCAATGGACCGATCAACATTACTGTGGCTAAAGCTATGAACATTTTCATAAACACTCCTAACATTTATATTTAAAGACGGAAGTAAATATAGAGTCATATATACCGTTTACCACAGACGTTCTCAAGGGAGCAGGACAGTATTGAATCTGGCGTAGAGGAACTTCATTGATGTCATTAATATCGACACTGATCACCGTCCACACATTTGACAAGCAGGTAGGATTTCCCTGTTCTACGAGCTTCTCCTGAAACTCAGAGCAAGACCTGGTATAACTGCCTCAGATTACACAGGAGTTCAGTCATGAAGTTGCGCCCTTCTTGTCTTGCAGCGTTTCTAGTTTTCTCGTCTCTTCAAGCGATGGCCTTTGAATGGGCTGTACAACCTTCGCCGACACCAGATCCAGTGCAAGAGTTAATCGATAACCCATACAACAAGTACTACACCAAAAAAGACATCGACCGCGTCGTTGATGAAATGGAAGCCCAGAAACAACGCGGCTCTGGCATGATAAAAGGCCAAGTCATTACGATCGACACTCGCGACCAAGACACCTGCGCCCGCATTCAAAAAGAGCTTATCAATTCCAATGCACTTCGAGGCATTCAAGATCCGCGCAGACTCTGTGATCAAGATCCAAAAAATCCTATCACCAGTGTTGTGATTTTAAGTCCTTCGAACGACGTCGAGTGGCAACGCGAAGTGAATATCAGCCGCTTAACCTCTTCAGAACAAAATATGTACACCAGCACTCGCAACGTCACATTGGCGGCAGCGGGTGTTGCAGGCATTCTTTACTTGCTACCCGAGAGCGTTTCTAAGTGGGATAAAAATAAAATGAAGGATGTCGGAAACAATTGGCGTGAAAACGTTAAAGAAGGACCGGTTGTTGATAAAGACGACTGGGCCATTAACTTTATCGGCCACCCTTACGCTGGCGCCGCTTACTATCAAATCGCTCGTCACTCTGGCATGGGGCCTTGGGGCTCGTTTGGTTATTCGGTGGTGATGTCGACATTCTTCTGGGAGTACGGAGTTGAAGCCTTTGCGGAAACTCCATCGATTCAAGATTTGATTATTACACCAGTGATCGGCTCGATCATGGGTGAAATATTCTATCGTACGGAACTAAAAATACGCGCTAATGAAGGAAAAGTGGCGGGCTCTAAAAAGCTCGGGTCTTTCTTAATGATCGTTATGAATCCGATGGGTGCCTTGAGCCAAGAAATCAACGAGCTCTTCGGCAGAAAAGTGGTCCAAGATGCGCGTGCTCGCTGGGTTATGCGCCAGCAAGGTTACGGGACTAATCACGGTGGCGCCCAAATGGAAAGCGGCGGCTTCTGGGGATTTGAGATTCAATTCAAGTTCTAAGCAAAGGGGCCGAATGAAAGGCCCCAATTTTCTTAGTTGATCAATTTATACAACTCTAGGGCTGCCTTTTTGGGATCAATACAATTTGCCGAGTGAACAAAGCCGTGAGCAATTTGAACAACGCCCACGACAGTCGTAGAAACTTTGTTCCAAGGCTTGTCGCCCTTTTCCAGATAGGTAGTTACCAAGTAGATTCCTTGAACACCCTCGTCAGTAAAATCAGCTTGCACAAGAGCGGTCGAAGTTTCTTGAACCGTAAACCCCTGGTCGACGAAGCTCTTTGTCTGTTCTTGAGCGCAGGCCGCATTTAAAAAGGCCTCTTGGGCTTTATCTGCTCTCGGCTGAGCCGCAAATACAGAACCAGTTACGAAAAACAAACCTACTAAAACACCGTATTTAAGATTTTTCATAGATTCTCCTGACTTAAAGTTGATTAAAGATATCTAGGCGATCTGTCTCGATCGCATCAGCGCCTGCATCTATCCAACGCTGCATTTGCGCTTTGGTTTCTACTCCCCAAACGATGACCTTCTTGTTGGCCTTGTGAGCCTTCTTGATAAATCCTGGGTGAGTCACCTTCGACAGAGGCTGAAGGTATTCGACATCAAAGTTTAAAGGATTTTGCAAACGCAGTGACGTATCGATCATCAGATTCAACGACGGAAACGCCGTTACGTATACATAGATCTGCTCTGCCTCAGGAAGCTGTTTACGCAGGCGCTGCAACACTGGATACGAAAAGGATTTAAGAAGCACTCTGTTTTCAAGACCGTGCTTTCGAATCTCGCGCACGACGTTTTCCTCAATACCAGAAACAACATCGCTGCCTTCTTTAAGTTCGATAATAAATTTAAAATGGGGATCTAACTGAGAAAGCTCTAGAACCTCTTCGAAAGTTGGAACCTTTTCGCCTGCAAAGTCTTGAGAATATGAACTGCCGGCATCTAAAGAACGGATCTGCTTGAAAGTTAGATCCTTCACATCTCCATCGCCATCTGTTGTGCGATTTACGGTGGAATCGTGCATGATCACTAAGACACCATCTTTGGTTTGCTGTACATCGATCTCTAAAAAATCAACTTTCAATTCGATGGCTTTTATAAAAGATGAGACTGTGTTTTCAGGAGCAAAGTGAGGAGCCCCACGATGTCCAACACTCTGAGCAGCACTAGAAACTGTTGCTGCTAATAAGATGACAGAAAATAAAAGTACTTTCATGACGGGACTTATACCATGGCCCCTATAAAGAGCCGCAGGATTTTAATGAAAGCTGTCCCAACGAACACTTTCAGCTGAAAAGTTTACAGCTTCCCCTGCTGTTTCGTCTTCTCTTTAGCAATACCATCACAATGGCGTTTTTCGGCTAAGAGCCGATCACTACGTCCACGGCCAACAGCGGCCACACTATCCAAAGACACAGCGTAGTCCGATCCTCCGATGGTGTAACGGTTGTACTTTCCACCCTCACAAACCAGTTGAATCCCATCAGCGCGACCCCTAGCTTTGCCACCACCATTTAAGCAATCCTCTTTTGCAACCTTCCGGTAAGAAGCCCCCGCATAGCTAAACGAGCTAAGGCAAATGCCAGCAATCATCGTCGTCAAAGAAGCCATTTGCCTCATTGGTATCCCATCCGCACAAATTTAAGACCGATATTTGGTTTTTAAGTCTGTTTTTTAGCAGCTGGCTTGAACGTATGTAAACTAGAACATTTATATGTCATCTATCTATTTTTTAGATAACGTACCCTACACTGTTCTAAAGCTTTAGCTCCATCTGAATATTGCAGCGTTCATATGGAGTCGGAGGCCCCACGACTTTTTTGAACCCTAATTTTTCATAGAGTCTAATCGCGGGTTTTAAGATCGTATTGCTTTCCAAGAAGACGCGATCGGCTTTAAGAGACACCGCTTTCTCGATCACTGCTCTTCCCAGCAGGTATCCAATGTTTTTCCCTTGGGCTTTGGGGGAAACAGCCATCTTAGCAAGTTCATAACAGCCAAGATCGTCCCGCATAATCAGCGCACACACCCCGACAGGTTCTTTATTCAAGATCGCCACGAAAATATAGCCACCTTTATCAAGGATATATGATTTGGGATTCTCGAGCGCATCACGATCAGGTTTTTCCATTTTGAAATATGTCGAAATCCACTCTTCATTGAGTTTGTAGAAGGTCTGTTTGTATTTAGGCTGATAAGGCACGATCTTGACGTCCTGGGAGTCCCGCAGCTTTTTCTTTTCCAGAACGCGGTCCCGTAGTGACTTCTGCCCTAAGAGATACTCCCATTCTTCAATCGCTGCCCATAAGTTATGGCTTGCCTGCGAAGAAATCTCTTCAATTGCAGCACCCACATCTTGGTACTGCTCTTCAATTCTTTGGCTAATCATGCGCCCTTTTTTTGAAAGAGCAACTTTAGTACGCCGACGATCTTTCGCGTCTGTTTTTTCGGTCACAAGGCCTGCTTTTTCCATCTCGCCAATGATCTTACTGACCGAGGCATGCGAGTGTCCGATGTGTTCTGCGATCGATGTCACCGTGTCCTCGTCGTTTTGAGAGAGCACGTAAAATACCGGGAACCACTTTGGATGAAGATCATTTCCGTAAGAGCGGTAAATTTCGGCGGCATCTTGGCCGATCTTTTCCCCCAGAAAGCGAACCCGAGTCCCTAAAGCCATTTTTCCAACTTGATCAAAGAATTTCATGGCGATAATGTGTAACTGGTTACGTAATCTGTCAAGGATAATAAGAAAGCCCCTAAATCAAACGAAAAAGAAGCGCAGAATTAATGTTGAATGGCATGGTTATTTGAAAAGGTTAAACATCCACAGCTCGAGGCAGAGTGATTAGAATCCTCGTGCCTTTCTTTTCTTCGGAGTGAAGCTCGATTTTACCTTGATGGTCTTTGACTATTCCGTGCGAAATAGAAAGCCCAAGGCCTGTCCCCTTCCCCACTACTTTTGTTGTGAAGAATGGTTCAAAAACTCGTTCTTTATGAAGAGCCGAAATCCCAATACCGTCATCCGAAATACTGATGCAGGCATGACTTTCCTGTTGTGAAACCTCTATATGAATATTGCCGCCACCACCCCCGACACGTGCACGGATGGCATCTTTGGCATTAGAAACTATATTCACTAAGACTTGTTCAAGACGGATGAAGTCACCCTTCACCAACGCAGGAGATTCAGGGAAATGTTTATGGACTTTTATTTCGTGCAAGAAAAATTGTTGTTCAAATAAGCCCAGCACTGAATCCACAACGTTTCTTAAATCCAAAGAGAGATAGTCTCCTTCAGATTGGCGCGAGAAGTCTTTAACGTGATTCACGATCTTAGAAATTCGGGCGATGCTTTTGTCGACCTTTTCAACACATTGATGAAACTCACTACGAGCTTCGCTCTCACGCTTTTCTAGAGAACGTTCAAAGCACTTTAAATGACCTTTGATGATAGTCAGTGGATTGTTAATTTCATGAGCAATCCCCGCTGAAATCACCCCGAGTGCGGCAAGCTTTGCCGACTGAATCAACTGATCTTGAGTAGATTGCATTTGTCGGAACATGTGCACGTTATCCACAGCCATCGCAATACAGCGAGCCAATTGCTCTGCAGTACTGACATCCACTTGGTCATAGGTTCTAGATTCAGAAAAAAGCATGATCGAGCCAACAACTTTACCACGGGCTTTCAGAGGGACACACATGTAGGACGAAGACCCCAACTCGACGATCATGCGTAAATGCTCAGGATCGTCCGCTCGACGCGCCCAAAACTCCTCAGAAGTTTCCGGGATCATGATCGTCTCTCCGCTCGCGATCACTTTATAAACGCCTCTTTGGGCGGTTGGTTTTGCTGGATATTTTTGCAGCATCGTCCGCGTAAGATTAGCTTTTTCAGAATTTCGGTGAGTGACTGCCGCGCGTTCGATTTTTCCATCATCTGTCACTAGATCAATCACACACCAAGTAGCAAGACTCGTAACCAAAAGATCGGCAATACATTCCAAGGTGGCTTCATAGTCTGTGCATTTCGCAAGCAAATCAGTGGCTCGCGCTAACAGCTGGAGGGCTTCATCAGGTGGTCTCATTTACACTTCATACTTGATACTTCCCAAAAAAAGAAGGGTTGCTCGCAAATTATTATTCAATAACGCCATCAAACCGCTGGACATCCATGTCGTCCTCAGTCCCCACACCTAGAATGCTTAATAAAAAGTCGTTGCAAAGGACCACAAGAACGACCCAACATCCGGAGTATAGTGCAGCCCCACTGTTGGTTTCGAGAACAGCTTTTGTGGTCGATAAAGGGCATAGGACACTCCGAAACCAAATCGTGTTTTTTCAAAAGCCGTAAGCCCTTGATCTCGAAGCATGCCGAGCCCTAAGGTGATATCTTCGCGACCGCTCCACTCATAGGAAATATCCAAATTGTATTCTGGTTGTGCTTCTTCGGTAAATTTAAACGGAAGACCCTCGACTTCGACATAAGTGGACGAAAAAGTTGTCGACACACCATAACTCCACAAACTGCCTTCCGGTTGAATATTCGTCACCAGACTAAGTGATTCAATTTTCAGCTTTTCATAAATGATACTGGTTCCTGTATCATAGTAAGGTGGTCGCCAAAGGATATTGCTGTAAGAAAGCGCCCAGTTCATCAGGTCCGAACGGAAGAAGTTCACTTTCACATTGAAGTTCGAATTGTGATACGGAGAAGTATGAAGAAGCAGAGCCGTTCCTATCTCGAGCCTTGGTATAACAACCGCCGTCAGTGACGACATCAAAGCACTGGTCTTGCGATTCGTTCCCGGAGTTCTCTGCAAGGCGACGCTTCCCCACTCCCCAGTACGGGCGCTGACTGTCGAATGAGGAGTGAATGAATGCTTGAACGAGTTTTCAATAGCAACCTCTTCGGCCCCTGCTCTTCCTGCACTTAAAAATAGGATGATTAAGAAAATCATCATCGCCCCTCCGCACTCAAAGGATGCCTCATTTGCCAAAGCTCGGCAATACGGTCACGACCCCCGAGTATCCTGAAATTGCTCTAATTAGGATTTATAGGACCTAATATCGGCACTTCTCAATCAGTCGTACCCCAAAAAGAACCGAATTTGTATATCCCCTTCTGTTCTTCAGAAGGGAACTTTTATGATTTCACCAAAACACTTTTTATCTTTTATATTTACGATGACTTCTATTTCTCAAGCTTTCGCTGCCAATGATTGTAAAAACCAAAGCGTCAGTTTTGAAAAAGACGGCTTCAAAGTTCGAACGCTCAAATACGAAAGCGTTGATCCTAGTTCAAAATACATTTTGGTCATGCCGCCTACCGGAGGCACTAATTATCTAGACCGCAGTTATGCCGAAACACTCTGTGAGAAAGGCTTTAACGTTTTCGTAGTTGAAGGTTGGACTGGAGATCAAGAATTCAGCTGGGAATTAGATATTCACAGACGATTTTACACTCGTTCCCAAGATGCCATTGATCTAGTAACAAAAAACATTCAAGGATCGTTCATAGGCATTCTTGGCACCAGCGTCGGTGCGATCCACGCCGCCATCGCTGTTCAACACCATGATAGAATTCAAGCGGCATTCTTAATTACAGGTGGCGCTCCGATCTCTGAGGTCATTGCCAATTCAGATCAAGAAATTCTGCTAAAAATGCGCCGCCAAAGATTTACAGCGATGGGGTTTAAATCACAAAACGACTACGTCCAAGCAATCGATCAAGTTCTACCTATGGATCCGTTCAATAGCTCTCCGATTGCACCTACAAAGAAACTGGCGATGGTGATCGCCCCTGAAGACACGACAGTTCCTGCAGACACGCAAAAATCTCTTCGAGATCTTTGGAGGCCTCAGTGGACGCTTGAAATGTCAGGCAGCCACAAATCCGTAATCATTAAAACGTGGCTGCTACATAGAAATAAAGTCGTCGATTTTTTTAAAAACGCAACACTTTAGGTTTTAAGAAAATCAGTAACCAGACTTAAAATTAAATCCGGCATTTCTCGATGAGGCACGTGCCCACAACCTGAAATCACGTGTTTCTCGCTCGGACCACCGGCAAGCCCCGCAATCATTTCTGGAAACTTCACAGAGCCATACTCGTCTTTATCACCATGAATTACTAAGGCAGGACATTTTACTTTTAGCAGGTCTTCTTGAAGACTCCAGTTTGCAAATCCTTCTGACAGCCAAACATCGATCCAGGCGCTCAGCACCCAACGAGTTTTCTCTCCGTGATACTTTTCAAGCTTTGCATAGATCTTCGGGTCAGCAAAGTCGGACTTCGCTTGGGTAATCCCAGCGCGGGTCCTGTCCTCGACAAAAGCTTGCGCAGATTCAGTGATAATTTGCGTACAGTTCTTACCAATGGTGCCGGCAGCAATAACTGCCATTGCGCCGCCCACACTATGGCCGAATAATGCAAACTTATCAAGATTCAGAGCTTTTAAAACTGCAGGCAGATAGATTTCAGCCTCTTCACTGACGAAACGAACTGAGGGCAGTTCCGTGCGTGGTGACGAGCGCCCAAAACCAAGACGATCATAAGCAAAAATAACTCGACCAGTTTTTTCGGAAAGCTTCTGTGGAAAATCCCTCCACATCTCAACACACCCTAAAGAGTCATGCAAAAGAACCACAGGTGTTTGATTTCGCACCTGACTGGGAGTCCAGCACCTCACAAAGACTTTGCCGCCAGGAACATCAACGAATTGCTCTGAGGTTTCTACTTGATCACTCATCACAAAAGATTATCGTTGAGCTGTCCAAAGATCACGAACAAAACACGATACAATAACGACGCAAGGCTTCGTGGACAGGAGAACTAATCGTCGGTTTCGCAAAAAACCGATTCCATCTTCTCATGAAGTGAGACCCCCGCTGGTAATATCTATTTTTAGAACGGGAGGTTTCTATGTCTCGCGGTCATAACAAACACAAGGGTTTTAGCCAAACCAGTAAAAAATTTGATGGTGATATTAAAGAACAGCGCCAACGTGCCCATAGCAGCCAACATTCTGCCGATACAGGAAGACACACGGAGGATGATAAAGAGCCTAAAAAGGCTCCTGGCAGCAAGGCGACTCAGGCCACTTAATTTTGGATTCAAAAAAATTAAAACAGATTCGCAAGGGTCCCAGTACTGAGTCCCATCTGTGCTGGTAGTCCGAATTTCTGCGCAAGAGTCGCCAAGAAGTTCGAATAAGACTGACCATTGTAACGAAGAAGTCTGCCACCGATGTGCCCTGCTCCGCGTCCCGCCAGAATCATTGGTAGGTTGCTAAAGCTATGCGCATGAGAATCTCCCATGCCCGAGCCCGCCATGATCAAAGTATTATCGTACAAACTTCCAGTATTCACACTGTCAGCTGTGCTTTGAAGTTTATTAATCAAGTAAGCTACCTGATTGGTTTGCCACTGACCAAAATACTCTTTCACAGGCACATGTTTAGCGGGATCATCGAGATAGTGCGATGATGTGTGATGGGAAAGATCCAACCCCGTATAATTAACTGAAGACGATGCCAATTCGCTATGCTCATTCTCGAGCATGAAAGTCACGACACGAGTCAGATCACATTGGAATGCGATAATCATCATATCCATCATATTGCGTGAGCGCTCCGGAATCATTTTCGTATTAAATGCGTTCGTATCCGTTTGGAAACTACCACCCGTTGGCAATGTTGAACATGCCACGGTCGTCGTTGTTGTCGGAGTAGATTCCGACTGAATACGCTTTTCAAGTTCATTCACCGAAGTTAAATATTGATCGAGTTTTTGGCGATCCGCCGTACCAAGTTTTGTGATCAGACGTTTTGCATCCTCACGCACGGCATCCACAACACTCAACTTCATTTGGGACCGCTTCTGAGCAGCAGTATCCGGTTGAGTTGTCGTCGTATTCGGCAACCCACCTGCAAACAAGCGATCAAAAACCGCTTTCGAGGTCATTAAACGCGGCACTTGCTCTGTTTGTGACTTCCATGAAATCTGATTCAAAAGTTCAGCGGCGCCACGAGAATCGCCCGAGTGTTCCGTAGTATAGTTATTCCCAATCACCAAGCTTTTAAATTTGTTTGGCGTATTCGCTCCAATTAACTGATCTAACGACGAACCTGCATAACGCAGTTTCGTTGCATGCGTTTCTGTTTCATAGCGCTGTCCCGTCAAAAACGACGAAGTCGACAGCCAGTGAGCCGTCGTACTATCGACACGCATACCTTCCTCTGCGGCAAGGTTACGCAAGTTGTGAACGACGGTCAGAGAAGATTTATAAGCGTTAAGCGGCATCAAAGCACGAGATAACGTAAAGTTGGTCTCGGTGCCTGAACACTCCCAGTTATTGTAAGTGGAACCTGCGGCTCCGTTCCACATAATGCCGTTTGCAAAGTAAATCGAGACAAAGCGTTGTGCGGGCCCAGCAGCAAAGGCTCGGCAAGGAATCATTGCTTCCAACATCGGTAAAGCCATGGTGACACCCACGCCTTTTAGAAAATGTCTGCGGTTCATTTTAAAGCCTGACATGTTATTCTCCCCGACTGCTAGTTTGATTGTAAAGAAACTGTTCTGACATCACGATCGCCGCAATCAAATCCGAGAAAGTTCTTTTCTGAGCAACGAAGTCATCGCCAATTGTTTGAATCGCACACTGGTCAGCCGTCGTCATCGAGCGGCCAATGGCATAAGTCATCAGTTTTTTTGTAAGGCAACGTTTGAAATCATTTTGCTGAGCCAAAATATCCACAAGCTGCATTCCACCTTGGAAAGCGACATTGCGGATAGAGCCCGTCGCATCGACCGGATTGCCACTGCTTGCGTAAGTTGTACGGAATCGACCGATCTGATCGTAATTCTCAAGTCCCAAGCCAACAGGGTCCATCTCTTTATGACAGTTATAGCAACTGGTTCCGACTTTTCTGTGTTCTGCCATGCGCTCTGTGATTGTTAAGTTGCTATTAGGACTATCCGCAAGCGGAGTCACCGTCAGACCATCTGGAAATGGTGGCGGAGGATTGCACGTAATACCATTCAGAATCTGACTTCCACGAGCCACCGGCTTGGTTTCGGTCGGTGAAGACGTGATCGTCAGCAACGACCCTTGAGTTAAAAGTCCGCGACGTGGGACTTGCAATGGGCTGAATTCGACTTTACGGAAGTCAGTCCCTGCCACACCACTAATGCCATACAAAGTTGCCAGGTTTGCATTGATGTAGCTAAAATCGGCGTTGATAATATCCAGCGCACTGCGATCTTCGCGCGCAACTGCTAACATCAAACGCTCGGTCTCTTCTTGCATGTCTTTCTTTAAATCGTCAGTCAGCCCCGTACGTACGGCTGCCTGAAGCTTCTGCATTCCAAGCCACTCACGAGTGAAATTACGAATGAATCGATCCGCCTTAGGACTTGCCATCAGACGCTTCACTTGAACTTGAATCTGTTCAGGTGTGCTTAATTGATTGCTATCCGCTGCTGCTAATAACTCCGCATCCGGCACACTACTCCACAAGAAGTACGCAAGGCGCGTTGCAAGCTCATGAGAGCTCAACTTAACTCCTCGAGCAGTCACTATGCCTGAATAAGAGCTGCGATACAAAAACACGGGCGACATAAAAACCCGTTGCATTGCAAAACCTAAAGAGTCTTGGAAACTCAAGCTCTGCGCCTGGCTTTTATTGAAGATATCCATCAAAAGAGTTTCTTCAGCAGTCGTGATAGGACGGCGGTAGGCCTTTTTACCAAGCTCAGAAAGCTTTTGTTTGGCACATGCGGCGTTCTGTCCTGCTGCACACTGAAGATACGGTGAATTTGTTTTCTTAAGCGCGTCGCCTACCGCTTTTTCAGTCATGTTCATCAATGCGTACACATAGTCTGAATCCAGCTGTAGGTTTTCCGCGTTGTTTGTGAAACCACTGACATCCGAAGCATCTGGCGCAATACCGACCGTATAATCGCCAGTAACCTCTAAAAGATCTTGAAGTGAAAAATTTAACTCTGCGCGATTAAGCTTTCGAACTAAAGCTTGTCCTACCGGGGATGTAGAAACACAAACTTTGTCGCTGATTCCGCCAGAGATACTATTAAGGCTCGTCGATGAGAACTCATCAGCCGAGAAACCGCGCCCACAGTTCTGAAATCCGAATAGCAAAACTAAACTGCTAGGCAGGACATAGAACAAAATATGTTGCCGATATTTCTTAAAGAAATGAAAAGTGCCCACCCATTCCCCCTGTTGGTTCACCTAATATCTTTTCAGTCTACTAAGGTATCGGTAACTCTCCATTTTTATTGCGGTCACTTTCCCAGTCTGAGACGGCTGTAATCTGGTTTTTTGAACGGTGGTGATCCATGAACCGAATATCACTCCACAATCTTGTAATAAAAAATGCTCCCTATCGTCACAAAAAAGAGATGGAACCTTGCTATCTTCACCCAACAGCTCTGAGGGTCCATGACAGTACTAAGATGCATTACATCGCTATTTCTTCTCTTAATGAGTCCGAAGGCCCTGGCCGCAGACTATTCCGACGGCAATATTCGCAAGAACGATTACAAATGGTTCCAATTCAACCTCTACCAAAGCTTCGACAACAAACTTCCGTTTAACAACAAAAAAGACACCTTCTTTGAAATGGAGTTTGGCGGACGCTCTGGGGTTTTTGATGCCTATGGTTTTCTAGATGTCTTTGATGTATTGAATACGCCTAATAGTGACCTCCACAACGAAGACAATTTGTTCTTAAAATTCGTTCCAAGATTTTCAATCGATGGCATGGCAAAATCGGATCTATCTTTAGGACCTATCAAAGAATGGTATTTAGCCAGCATGTTCATCGTCGGAGACCGCGCCCTCTTTCAACAATATGTGGGGATTGGAACGGACGTAGAAATACCTTGGTTCGGAAAAACTGTCGCAAATCTAATGGCCCGCTATGTGCGTGAAAACTTCGGTGCTGCTAACGAGAACAAATGGGACGGAGTTCTCTTGGATATTGCGTGGTTTAAGTCATTCTACACTTTTGCTGACAAAACCTATCTGACCTACCAGGGATATTTCGATTACACCTTTGGCGCGACAAAAATTTCAAGCGACCCATTTTATTCGGACTCATCCATTGAATGGTACAATGGCCTGTACTGGCATAGTGTGCACTATGCCGCTGGCTATGGGCTGAAATACTACAAAGATATGGGGCTTGTACAAAGTGGTGGGGTCGCTGGCGACACCACAGGTTTTGGTCACTACCTAGTCGTGACCTACAAATTCTAAGTTCCTACTGAGTAAAGACTTTTTCCATACGTCCGCTTTTCTTCATTTCAAGAATTGCGGCATTCAGGTCGCGAAGTTTCAGGTCCGAACGGCGGGAAATCGCGCACTTCACATCGATGGGATCAATATCCATTGGCGCTTTTTGCAATCGTGGGTTCGACTTTTTGTAGTAGTCAAACTCAAGTCTATTCAGAACAATGTACTGTACTCGATCAAGACTCAGTTTCGTGACATTCGCCAAACCAGAATCTGCATCTTCGCGGATCACAGAGCCATCTTTAAAGAATGGATCCAAACTTGGGTATACAAAGTTCAACGTCGTACCCACTATTTTTCCTTTAAGGTCTTTCAAGGAATTTATATTTGTCTCTTCAGTCATACTCTTAACGCTAACAATATGATCACTTTGCCTAAATATCGGAGAGCTCCAATAAAAACTCTTCGCCAGAGGCCCCGACCAGATCTCGTTGTCGAAACAAATCATATCAATCTTACCTTCTGCTAAATCTGTATGCAGGCGACTGCGCGGTAAGAGCGCAAAAACCAGAGGTCTGTGCAGATGCTTTCCAACTTCTAAGGCCAGATCAAAAAAGACGCCTCCTCGAATTGTCGGAGACTCGGTGCTGGTATCAGAAATTATAAATGGCGGTGAATCGTTGTTATTAAGGCCATAGACAACGGGTCTAGGAAAACGTTTTGAATTCGCGTACCGATTAAAAATCTTTTGTATTGTGCCCTTGGTTTTCAGGCGATCAATCGCACTGTTTAGTTTTTCAATAGATAAAGATGATTTTCGTGAAAGCGCACAGCGGATGTCCATGGTGTCTAGAACAAACGAGCTGCGCTTAAGACCCGGATTTGTCGACTTATGAAACGGAAACTCCATTTCGCTCATAATAATGTAGTCGAGCCGACCGCCGTTGAGTTTTGCAATATTGGCCGTCACCGACGGGGCATCATCACGAAAAAGAACCTTATCAGAAAAACGCTTTTCTAAATCAGGGTAAACGAAGTCTTCGAGCGTCCCAATCGTGATGTTTTGAATCTGCTCAGGACGGGAAAATGGAATATCCTTTTTGCTGACCAACACTTTTTTGTAAGTATAAAGAGGCTTGCTCCAATTGACGGTGTTTTTGTACGGAGGATTCCAAGCGGTGCTTGTATGGCAGAGGACGTCCATATTGCCACTGGTTAGCTCTTGCGGGGTTCGTCCGCGGGGAATGATCACGGTCGTGTAATCCACCTTCAGCTCTTCAGCAATGGCTATAGAGACTTCATACAAAAACCCACCCGTGGCAATCGGCATATTTTGATTTTCAAATCTATATAGCAATGGCGGCGCATGGCTGGCGCTCAGACCAAAGCGAGTCTTCTCAGCAGCTAGCGCATCGGTCGCTAAAAACAAATGGTATGTAAGGGCAGATAACAGAAGAATAGACAGGCTTTTCACGTCGATATTATAATCCGACACAGCCCTGCCAGTCTCTCTTTTCTGTGAAGATCTAAGAATTGCGACGGAAACAGCAATTTAGTTATTTGTTGCTAAAATCCCACTTTATAGACAGCGTTGTCGTGTAAGTTGGAAGTTTAGGGCAAGAGCCATAAGCATGAACACTCATCGTTCCCTTTGTAAAGAAATCCGTTGCATCCACCAAGTAGAACCCCTGCGGACACGCATCGCTCATTGCTTGAAAATATTTATTATCGGAAGGAACATCTGCCACCGCATTCATTTTTCCGCGGTTCATTTCGACAACACGATAAATACTGCTAACGTCAGACGGCGTAAAACCATGTTTCAATTTTAAATTAAATTTGATCAAGGCAATACGAGGTTCTTCCAATTCGTAAGTCTTCACGAGCGGCAAAGGAATTGAAAAGTTCGGATGCTTTTCTTGAACTTCTCTTTTTTCGCCTTCCGTCAAAGGCGCGTAGTCTCTAAGTGGTGCCCAGCCGTATCCCCAGGCCCAAGGTGCTTTTAATTCTGTAAGCCCACCAACTTTAACAGATTCATAATAGGCATCTGCGATCACAGGAAGTGTTTTCTTATCCAAGCACATTTTAAAATCGGCATCGGCCTTTTCTTTTTCCTCAAAAGTGCCGCCCTTCCAGTACTCAACATCATGGGCAAGGCAACACTCGAGAAGTTCTACTCCGGGCACAAAACCATCCGGCGAAGAACTGCAACCATCAGAGACAAAGGGCTTTAGCGCCCCCGCTTCAGAAACAGCTGCAAAACCAAGAATTAAAAATGCCAAGGCTAAGAGGTATTTCATAACTCACCGGTCCCTGGTTGGAATTCACAAGTGGTAGTTGGCGTTAGGAATCGGCCCGATATCGTATTGCCCTCAACTTGATCAAAGTATTTCAAGAGCGTGCCTCTACCGACATAAACATTCTCAGAGGTCTTCTCTTGCAAAGGAAAGCTAAAAGTAACGAAGTAGATAATCTTACGTGGCACCACTTCCGTGACTGAAGACTCCCAGTTGAGATTGATCTGTAGTTCTTCGTCTGTCACTTCCATAGAACTTAGATTTTCGAAACTCAGTTCTGCATCGACAAACTCGCCAGAAAACTGAGTCTTAAGAGAGTTCACAAATTTTATTCGGCCTTTTAAGCTCGTTGCGGAACCTTTGAGCGGATTGGAGGTCTCGATACTAAGATTCGTAAATAGGCTCTCGCCTTTACCAACGCATTTGAGCGTACCGGCATACGACGTCCCCATTCCTAAAAGAACGGAGCTAAGTATTAGAAATCGAGCCAGCATGAAGACCTCCGGAAACTATCCTAGAGGGCTCTTGTGCGAGAAATATTCCAATGTATTCGCTGTTTTATTCGTTTTAAGGGACTAAAACCGCCTAAGCCTTAGACTGGCCCCCTATTTTGTCACTCGCGAGGACGAACCTCGAGCATTTCGACGTGGAAAATCAGGTTCGAATGAGGAGTAATTAACCCCTTTTGACGTTCCCCGTACCCCAACTGAGCTGGAACACGTAAGGTGCGTTTTCCGCCCTCTTTCATTCCCATCAGCCCCTGATCCCAACCTTTGATCACGCGGCCAGAACCAATCACGAATTGAAAAGGACGACCATGATCGTAAGAGGAATCAAACTTAGTTCCGTCCTCTAAAAAACCTTCGTATTGCACAATCAGCAACGCGCCTTTTGTAGCAGCTTTGCCGGTTCCCTCTAGAGTGTCTATGATTTCAAGTTCTGTGATGCCCATACGTTCTTTTTTCTTTCAGGATCAAGGGAGTTTCAAGGGACAGTGCTCCACATTTTGTTCTGAGAATATGGTCACAATAAAAACGTTACGCTCGATTTTTTCTTTACCGACCTTATCGAGTGTCCCTGATTTCTTTTATCACCATTGTCTAGAACTCAGCTCGTTTCCTGGAGGAGCTAGCGAAGATGTTGTTAAATAGTGGTTAAAGAGGTGCCAAAATGAATTCAAATAAAAACTATTTTGAAATCCAGCGCCTTCAAAACCTCACCACGGAATTTCCACTCTTAAAATCTCTCGCATCTAGCCCCATGGAAGCCGTTGAAATCGATGATCGTCACGTGTCGTTTGAAGCTCCCCACAAAACCTGTGCCCTTGGGCAATTGGTCGAGGTCAGCGGAGTTCTCTTTTTTCAGAACGAAAAACAAAAATTCTCTGCAACAGGACGCATCTCGAGCTTTCTTGATGTTGGCGACAACCTTGGGATGTTCACCGTCGAAATGCACCGCTTTGATACCAACCTTTGGGGTGACTTCCGTCGTGCTATTGAACGAACTCAGTACGACGTGGATCGTTTATTCCGTGCCATGAGGGACTTAGAATAGTGACTAATCTATCCGCCTTAGTTGTCGACCACTCGGCATCTTACATTCATGGTATAACGGCAAGCCTTAAAGCCTTGGGCTGTGCTGAAGACAAAATCTACTCTGCAAAAAAATACGCCGACGCTCAGAATATTATTGCGACTAAAAAACCAGATATTCTGATTACGGAGTACTCTGTCGAAGGAAAATCCGGCCTTGAATTGATCAATCAGCTCAATGCCCAAAGCGCGAACAAAATCTCTGTCATCATTTCTCACAACAACTCTGGAGTTTCGATCGCGGAAGCAGCCGAAGAACTTGTGGATGACTATATCGTGAAGCCCTTCCAAGGGGGGCAAGTCTCAGAAAGACTGAAAGACATCATTCGTCGCAAGGTGAATCCCAGTGACTACATCAAAAACATCCGTGCCGGAAAGCAGATGTTGATCGAAAAACGCCTGAACGAAGCCGAAAATTACTTTTTATCGGCGGTGCCTCTCGAGAAGAAACCAACCCTCGCTCGCTATTACATGGGCTACACCAAGGTTTGTCAGAACAACTATCCGATGGCCGTCGATGAATTTAAGAAGGGCTTGGCAATTCAGCCCCTTCATTTCAAATGTTTAACTGGCAGCTTCGACGCTCTTTTTGATCAAAAAGCTTATGCATCGGCTTATCACTTAGCTCCGACAATTCTGAACAACTACCCGATTGGCGCCAAACGCCTTGGAAATCTTTTTATCTCGGCGGTTTTCTCGGGCCATTTAGAAGAAGTTCCAAAATATTACAGTATATTTCTGACTTTAGACAACGTGACTCCAGAGCTTCGCAAAGTATTCTCTGCGGCCCTCCTTGCTGCTGGAAGATTTCAGATCAATCGCAATGAAATTGACAAAGCCGCAGAGTGTTTTGAGCTCGGCGTTCAAGTTTTGGGACCTGAAGTTGAATATATCGATAAAGCTGTACGCGCTCTTCTGAAAACCAAAGACAAGGGGCCCCAGCACGCTCAGAAGATTCTTCAACGTTTTCCCAAGGGACAAGTCGGCAGCAAAGAACATAGTTCTTTGGTTTTCCTTATCAGCACTCGCACTCAGACACGAGCTCAGGCCATCGAACTTGGACGCAAGCTTTTGATAAATAACTATGCCGATGCCGAATGCTATCAGACATATTTACAACTCCTCATCGCGGACTCCAAGATCACCACGGCAGAAGACGTTGCTGCTAAGGCTTCCCGGGATTTTCCAGCGCTTCGAAAAACCTTCTACGATTTGCTAGAGACCGCCCCTAAGAAATAGACGAAGGCCTTTCGTCACATCTTCTTCTAAAGTCTATGTATTTTCCCATAAGCGCTTTCTGATTTCAGAGAGCGCTTTGTTTTTTCAAGAAGCCTCTGGCATTTTTCTAGGCACTATTAACACTTTTCAGAAGGACTCTATCATGAGAATGCACATCTTTAGATTCATCATAGTGACGGCTTTCCTTGGAATGACTTCGGCAAAAGCCGCAGTTTGGCAAGAAACCCAAAGTTGGGACTCCAGTTGGGAGAAAAAATACTCCGAATGGGTTCGCAACTCGTTCAATGAAGAGATCTTTGTCTCGGGTCCTTATAAAGACATCTCAACAGATTGCTCTGATGCGGTCTACGCAGCCCGCGTGATCTTCGCTTATGAACACAAATTGCCATTTGTTATCCGTGATTCTACCGGCGGCGGAAGTCGCATCACTAATAAGATGTCCCGCTTCGATGATATTTCAGACTCGCTGAAGCGTGTTCGTAAATTTATCGTCTTTGTTGGCCAGGCGACGAGCACAAAAACTCTTCCTGATGACACCTACCCGGTAAAAATTAATCGTGAATATGTGCGTGCCGGAACCGTTTGGACCCGTCCTCGCCAAAACGCCGCAAGCATCATCGACCGTATTGTTCGTGGCGGCGCTGGACAAGATCCAGGACACGCAGAACTCGTTAAAAGTGTGTCTGACACCGGCGTTATCTATCTTATCGGCTCAACGGTGCCTAAGGCCGTTCGTCAAATGCACACCACTTCAAGTCTTGTCTTTATGCCTGTCGAAACCACGACGGGACTGCGCAATTGGATTCCGGCGGACTACTATGGCCGCTCAAAGTCCAGCATTCCTGGTTATTCTTTGGAGCAGTACAACACTCTTGGCAGCGAAGGGGGCGACAGTCGACATATCCGCACCTGGACCCGCGATGTGCAAAAACGTTTAGCTCTTCGTGAAGAAAGCAAAGAGGAAAGCATTGAACGCCAGGCAGATGACGTCTGCGGCCTTGTTAACGCCCGTGTAGATATCGTGGCTGATGGCGAAGAAAGACGTCGCCACCTTGATGGTGCCTGCATGGACCAAGGTGATTACGAGGCTTATTCAACACCATCGCGTGACAACCGCATCAAAGAATCTCTGTTTCAAATTATGGATGCGGCGAATGCCAAAGGGTTTACAAAAACTCAAAAACTCAAAAAATTGAAATCCTATTTGGATCGTTGTCCAGATATTCGCATTTCATCTGGAAGAACTATTTCCCTCTATGAGTTTGCTCTGCAACTGATGAAAGGAAATGTTTCTAATAACCCAAATCATAACTTCGAGGCCCGTTGGGGTTTAGGGCGTGATATCACTATTTGCCGTAAGTACTAAATATAAAAAACCCCTTAAGTGTTCTCTTAAGGGGTTTCTCTTTTCTTTAAGCGATTGAACTCTTAGAAACACTTTTGAAAAGGCGGCTTTTGCGTCATAGCCTCAAGCTGGATCACTCCTCCGCCCTCGCCTCCGCGACCCAAAGCAATAAACCATACATACTTCCATGGATTTAAAACACGGTCATCAATATCAGCTACTTGTACGGTCTCTAGATCGAGAGTCGCTCCATACTTAGCCGCTTGAGCTTCAAGCTTTAGAATTGCTACCTTTTTGCAACCTTCCACATACGACGGCAAGTCTGCATTAGAAGAACCAAGGTCTCCCCCGCCCTCCGCAAACGCGGACAAGCCAGAGAGAACGATAACAACTGATAAAATAATTGATTTCATAATGAGCTCCTTAAATTGAAAATTCCGAGATTTCGCCCCGGAGCGCGGTAGCCAAGAATGGTGTCAAGAGAAGATAGAGCAAGAAACTCGCCACCCATCAAAAGCTGCCTTTGAATATATAAGCGATGTAGGAGTGGCAAGAACTTATGCAGCAGAGACAAAAAATTCAAAATTTCTACTCTTGAGTTCACGGTGAACACAGGAAACTGGACTAGGCGTATCAAGAGGATTTGCTAGCATGACTTTATGAAAAATACTCACATCAAGTCACGGCCCGCTTTACTTGAATATCTGGATATTCATCTTTATCTGCGGGACCTCTATCAATTCCGCAAACTCACGGAACGTGATTTTTCATATGAATCTTGGGCCTCTGAACTCGGTATTAAGAGTCGTTCGTTTTTAAGATTGGTCGTTCTTCGAAAACGAACCCTCACTGCACCTGTCTTTAAAACAATCATTCAAAAATTAAAATTGAGCCCTGATGAGGTTCAATACGCCCATGTTCTATTCCAATATAGTTTTACTGAAGAAAAAGGACTTAAAGAAATCTACGGCAAAGAGCTCGCCAAAAAATGGAATGCTCATGTCGGCAGTATTGTTATTGAAGACTTGGGGACCTTTCTGGAAGATCCCTTAATTCCCGTGGTCTTTACTTATTTCAGTTATGAAAAAGCAAGTTCCGACATTTCTGTTATTGCTAAAACTCTCATGTCTAATGATATCCAGATCCAAAATGCCATCGTCGTCTTAACCAAGATGGGACTGCTTCATAGCCAACTCAATGATCGTCAGGAAATTTGCTATAAAACCAAAGAGAATCATTTTAAAGTTCCCGAAACTCCGGGCCTCAACTTTCTAAAGAGGTTCCACTTAGAAGGTTTGGATCAAGCTCGCAAAGCACATGACCTTCCATTTGAAGAAAGAAAATTTCGCAGCCTCTTACTGACGCTAAGTCAGCCGCAAATTGCCCTTGCAGAAAAACTGATTAACGATTTTGCGCATGCCATATTTAAACAAGTTGAGCTGAGCGACAAAGACGAATCCGCCAAGGTTTATCGCCTAAACCTTCAGTTCTTTCCAATCTCAGAAAAGATTGGCTAAATTATATCGGCAAAGACTCTTCCGCGTAGGTTTGCCCTTCGACGGCGTGTTGGCAGTGATGGCAGCAAAAAATCCTGTCACCACTCTCAACTCCGTGACCTATAACACGACAACCACAATGCATACATGTCGGAGCTAAGGCTTGAATGGCACATTCAAAACAATCAAATTCATGACTTTCGCTCTGTATTTGAATTTTAAATGTTTTTGGATAATTGTTACCACAGGTCTCGCAAACTCCCATAAAAAACTCCTCTCATAAAACCTCGAAGCTAGCGACATCACAAACTAAGTGGCCTTACGCTGACAAGAATTATCTAAGACCTTTGCCAATCACCAAAAGCAATCGACATTCGTCACTTCTTCCATAAAGAGGGGCAAAAGACGATTTCAGTTTTTTTAGAATCTCAGCAGAGAATTATACTCATCACAAATTATAAGGAGGGCGAGCCATGAACATCAATTCTGGCATCCTTGCTATTTTGCTTTTGCTACTAATACTTTTTACTCTTCCTGCTCAGTCCGCAGTTTGCACAACGCCTAAAGTTGCCAGCACTTGCTGCGATTACACATTTTATGATGGCCACACTGGGAAAGATGTTACCTACCGAGGTCCTCAAACTGTTTTCGGAAATGAAACTGATGCGCGCAATTGGGCAAAGCCTCTGTTCGCACATATGCCCTTCTTTCTTCCTTTTGAAGAAAGCATCATTTCGATGACTCAAGGATGGACCTACGATGGTGGTGGCGATCACTCTGGCATCGACTGGCAGCGAAGCTCTGTCACCGCAAATACGGATGTCAGTTTCGAAGTCCGCGCTATTGCCGCAGGCCGAGTCGTGACAAAAACTTGGGACAACTGGCATGGCAATCTTCTTGTGATTGAACATACCGCAGGCGACGGCACCAAATACCGCAGCATCTATATGCATCTGCGCGATGGCTATACGCACGATAGAAATGCAGCCAAAGCCATTGTTCCCAGCGATCCCGATGGCAATGACAACGTCGCCAAATACGCACGCTATGCAAAGAACAATTCCAACAAACTCTATTGGGGCGAGGAATCTCATACGATTGCCGTCAACGTTGGTGACTGGGTGAACACCGGTCAATTCCTGGCACGCTCCGGAAACACGGGTCCTGGTGGCGCAGGTGCTGGGCTTAATAATGACGGCACTCCGTCAGATACAACACGTGCTAACAATCACTTGCACTTTATGTTGTCTGTCGAAAATCCTAAAACTGCGGGTGAATGGGTTTTTGTCGATGCATATGGCGTCTACGCCAAAGCCAACACCGGTTGTTATGACCTCATGAAAGATATCGAGTATCCTCGCTTCTTTGCTCCCTACTTTCCAAACTTCCACAACATCGGCTGGGATTTGTACAAGTTCTACTTTAGCTATTATCCCAATATGGGGCTGGGGCCTCAGACTCTCAGTCTGTATGCCAAACGCGGTCAAGTCTTAGCCGCCGGAGCCTTCCATGACAGCGTGAAAGGCCCATGGGCTGTGAGAGGCTATCTAACAACCGATGAGCTCAGCTATTGGTTTACAGTTTACAATAGACAGGGCATGCGACCTCGAGAAATCCAAGTTCTCTCTGCTAGCGACGGCACTCCACGCTTTACTGTGATCTGGCAAAGACGCGGCAACGAAGGGTACGCAACTTGGGTGAATCTCAATGATGCTCAGTTTAAATCCATGTGGGATGATCTTGTCGTTCGCCAAGGTTATCGCGTGGAAGATTATGTCGGTTATACCATCGGCAGTGAACGACGCCACGGTGTGAACTTTGTTAAAGACGGCCAAGGATTTTATCTTTGGTACAACTTAACTCAAAGCGAGTTTGATCTGAAGTTCCGTGAGCTCTGGAACCAAGGCTGGCGCACGACAAGCTTCAATGCGGCCGCACTTCCCTGGGGTGAACGCTACGGCGGAGTCTGGATGCAAAAGCCCGGCGCTTGGGTGACGTGGTTTAATATGTCTCCGGCCGATTATCAGCAAAAATTCGATCTTTATAGTGGGCAACAAGGTTATCGACTTTGGAAAGTTCAAGGCTATGGGAATGGATCACGTTTCGGAGCAATTTGGACCAAATAAGCCCTAAACGACACGACGAGAGCTTGTGGATTCGATTACTTTCTTAATTTTGGCGACAAGCTCTCCGGCTTCGACAGGTTTTGAAATTTGCAAATCAAAACCCTCCGAGAGCATCATATTCTTTTCTTCCTGACGAGCATGCGCCGTAAAGGCGATTGCGGGAACTTGCCCTCCTCGCTCTGGTGGAAGACTTCGCACCATCGAAATGAATTCATAGCCATCTTGTTCTGGCATAGAGATATCACTTAGAATCAGGTCTGGTTTTTTCTCGCGGAAATATTTGAATCCCTCTTTCACGGTTCCTGCCAATACCGGTTTTGCTCCTGCATTGGTTAATATTTTACCAATCATATCCCGGGTGTCCGAATCATCTTCGACCGCAAGAATTTGTAGACCTGTCAGAGGTTTTTCCAAAATGTATTCAGGCACGCCGAAGTAGGATCTTTCTTTACCCGACTTCATGTCTCGGAATGCCATCAACGGGAATCGCAGAATAAACTTAGTTCCAAACCCAGCCCCGTCACTCTCGACTTCTACCGTACCACCGTGCGCCTCGACCAGATGACGTACAATCGCCAATCCTAAACCGAGGCCTCCGTATCTGCGAGTGGTCGAAGCATCCTCTTGAGTGAACCTTTCAAATACGTAAGGCAAGAATTTAGGTTCAATACCTTTTCCGTTATCAATAACTTCAATCACCGCTTTAGAGGGGGCTCCCTTTAAATTAATCTGCACATGCCCATGTTTGGGCGTGAACTTCACAGCATTGGTCAAAAGGTTCCATAAAATTTGCTGCAACCGATCGGCGTCACCACGAATAGCGCCGACAGTGGGATCAATGTCAGTGCTAATCTCGATGTGTTTTGCCGAAGCGGCCATACTAATCGTATCGACAGCAGAATCAATACTGGCTCTAAGATCGACACGATCGATGTCCAGTTGCATTTTTCCCGTGATAATTCGCGAGACGTCCAAAAGATCACTAATGATTTGTATTTGTGTTTTTCCGCTGCGACGAATGGTTTGCAAAGCCTCTACTTTTTCATCTTCCGACATCGGAGTTTCTAAAATCAGCTCTGTATAACCAAGTATGACCCCGAGCGGAGTCCGCAACTCGTGCGAAACTGTCGCTAGGAACTCATCTTTAAGGCGATTCGCAGCCGTTGCTTGCTCGTAAGCAGTTTCCAGATCTTTTGTACGCTCGGCAATCTTAACCTCGAGCTCTGAATACAAACGCGTAAGCTTTTCTTCGGCCTGTTTTCTTTGAATGAAAAGACCTACATAGTTACCAATATCTGCAACCAAAGACGCTAAGCGTGCATCGAAAGTGTTAATTTTGGAACTATAAAACGCCATCACTCCCAAGACACTTCCCGAGGTTTTTAAAGGAAAAGCCAACGAGCTTCTAATTCCAGCGCTGTCGGCTTCTTTCTTGCGTGGAAAATTATCGTCTTGTGAAATATCTTCGATCCATTGTGGTTCGCCACTCTCCCAAACGCGACCTGGGATTCCTACGCCTTTAGGAAATCGACTCATTTTAGTGATGTTCAAAAAATCCATTCCCTGAATTTCAGGGGCGCCCCACATTCCGGCACATCGAAGTCCTTCGCCATCCCCAGAATCATTTAACCAAAATTCGCCAACACTCCACGACATCCCTTTACAGATGCGCTCAAGCAACTCAGGAATAACATCTTGTAGGTTTCCATATTTAGTAAGTGCTTCTGTGACTCGCAACTGAGTGTCTTGCAACTGCGCGTTTAGTTTTTGCTCGCTGATGTCATGCAAAAAAGCGCCAAAGATAACTTCATCCCCTTGTTGAATGGGATAGATTGTGAGCTCTACGGGCACTTCATGTCCAAGGCGATGCAAAGCGGTGACCTCCATGCGCCTATTCAAAACAGGACCAGATCCTGTCTCTAAAAACTTTTCTAAGCCACGACGGTGGGCTTCTCGAAAGTTCTCGGGGATCACGACATCACTAAGAATTGCTCCAAGGACTTCATCGCGTTTCCAACCGAATGTTTTTTCTGCCTGGCGATTCCAGTCAATGATTCTGCCGCTTGTGTCCATACCAATGAAGGCGTCAAATGCAAACTCAATCAAAGCACGGTCCCGAGGCAAATAAGCATCGGCAACGGTCTCCGCTCCAGCCGAAACGTTTGGCACCGTTTTTTTTCTTATAAGATCTTTCACTACCTGAAAGATTCTATTCTTGGGATTTTGCGGATGGGAACTCATTTAACCCCCAAAAATAACAGATCGAACCTAGTCATAGACTGAATATCTTTAATAGCTCCGCAGCAAGGCAATCAAAAATGAACATGATTCAAGCTTGTCTCGAAAAAGAAAAAATTCATCTCTCATTTGAGAATTATTTAGGAAGTGTCGTCATCCTAATTTCACATGTATATATTTATCTTCTGGAAAGCTATTTAATCCCCAATAGAAGATCAAAATCGTCTTTGGACAATGCAGAACCGCCCGCCCCCACTTCGACTTCCTTCTCGGTCGTCGTAAATAATGATTGAAATTTGCGATCTTTACGATCCTTTAACAACTCAATCTTTTCCTCTAGAGATTCATGCATAATGTATCTGAAAACTTGCACCGCTTTCGTTTGTCCTAAGCGATGCGCACGATCTGTCGCTTGATTCTCAACGGAAGGATTCCACCAAGGTTCCAAGTGAAAGACGTAACTTGCCTTAGTCAAATTCAAACCCACACCGCCCGTTTTCAGCGTCATCACAAGAACAGCGCCGCCAGGGGTATTATTAAATTCTGCTAAAATTTTCTGTCTTTGCTTGGTTGGAATTCCACCGTGCAATACAAAGACTGGAATACCAGAATTCTTAAGAAGCTCTGCCGTGTGTTGCAATGTCTGTAAGAACTGAGTAAAGACCAAAGCACTTTCACCCGACTCGACAATCTCTTGCAAAGAATCCATCAATGCTTCTAACTTTGGTGGTACTTTATCGTAGCGAACATTTGGTAACGCCGCTGGGTCCGAACACGCTTGGCGAAGGCGCAAAAGCGCCGTTAACATTTGCAACTGCACGCTCGCCTCGCCCTGAACGGCCATGGCCTCTTTCACGCGATGGTTATAAGACATGGCAATATCACGATAGATTTCTTTTTGGCGGTCTTCAAACGCGATACTGACTTTGGTTTCCTGTTTTTCTGGCAACTGATCCAGAATTTCTTTTTTCGTACGACGAAGAAGCAACGGCTTAATTTTAAGTTTTAAATCCTGCATTTCTTCTCGTGTAACCATTTCTGTATTCACGAACTGACGACGGAAGTCCTCGATACGCCCAAGGCTTCCCGGCACAAGAATATCCACTAAAGAATAGAACTCGCCATAGTGATTCTCCATCGGAGTACCCGTTAGGCAAATTTTAAACTGCGCGGTCAAAGAGCGCGCTGCACTTGTTCGCTTGGTGGTAATGTTCTTTAAATTCTGAGCTTCATCAAAGATTACGACTTTCCATTTAAACTGATTCAGGAAGTCTTCATGCTCCATCAAAAGCCCGTACGTCGTAATAACAACGCAATCTTCTTTATGACCAAGCTTTTTACCAATCACATCCCGGTCTTTATTCGAAAACACCGTTAATGGCAGGTCTGGCGTAAACTTCTGCACTTCATGCTGCCAGTTAAAGATCAATGACGAAGGAACTACGATTAAGACCTGACCAAGTTCGCCCTTATCGCGAAGATCATCTAAAAAGGCCAAAGTCTGAAGCGTTTTACCTAAACCCATGTCGTCTGCAAGCAATGCGCCTAAGCGCAACCGATAAAGATCTTGCAGCCACTTCACACCGTTGAATTGGTATGGCTTCAATTCTGCCTTCATGGATTTTGGCAGGCTCAGGTCACGCTTAGCACTTCCTAAACCGTCATAGAACTCACAAAGCTCATTCCACTCGTGATCACCACGAATTTGAACTCCTGACGCTCTAAGCGCCAATAGTTCTAAGGTCTGATGACGTGGCAATTGAAAAACGCGTTCGCCATTTTTCTTTTTCGAGGACTCGACTTTTCCCTTTTGCAGCTTTTGCCAGAAAAACTCGAGTCGACGCAAAGATGGCATTTGTTTTTGCGGAACCAGGAACAACTTTCCTTCGTATTCGATCACTCCACCGCGGCCCAAACTTAAGAAACGATCTGGATCCACTTCTTCGCCACGTAGGAAGAACTTCGGATTGAGTTCAAACCAATTGTAGGAACGGTCGTCAGATTCACTCTGTAATAGGAAATCAACATGGAACTCATCTTCCTCAAGTTCTTGCAGAGCCTGATCCTTGAAGTAAACTTTAAATCCCTTTGGAATCAAAGGCTGCAAGGCCTCGATCGTAGACTGCACACTGGAAGTACTTTGTGTGTCACCGCTTGGGAAAAAGAAGGTCGAACGCGCAAGGCGCAAATCATCATCCGAACTGTCTTTAGAAATTTTAGAAAGAATTGACGTACGAGATCTTTTAAAGACCTCCCCATTAGACACGACCACTAGGCGTTTCAAAAGCTCAAACAACAGCTGGAACTCACGCTCAACGACGCCTTCCATAATAACTTCGCCATGTTCAGAATAGAATGATTCCTGAACAGACACCGCTTTCAGGCTGAGATTCACAAAATCTTCAAAGCACGCTAACACCGACTTCGAGCAAAGCTCTGTCAATGGCACATCTTTAACAAAGATCCCACCACTCCCAGCAATCAATAAACTCTGTACGCGTTCATGAAGCGAGCTAAAGATTTCTTCTTTGCCGACAATCCGGCCATCGCTGAGTTCGCCCTGGAAGTGCCACGAAAGAACCTCGAAATACACGTATTGTAATATTCCAAGGTGTTTCAAAATCTTCATATCCCACTCACGCTTACTGCGCGAACGAGTGGCGATTTCTTTGGCTTCTGTATTTAATAAAAACGGCAGGCCTTGAGAAAGAGTTTGCAAATAAAGTGCTGACTTTGTCGTCCAGCCCTTACGTACCAGATTTTTCTGTCCTTGAACCCGAGCTTCATGCTGAACATAGAAGCCACCGTTTTCATCCATACGGATTTCCGTTTGGCTTTGTTGGGCACTCAGGGTTCGAGACTCGCCCGAGATTTTCACAGGAATAGCGCGTCCGCGGAGGTATTTTAAAACCATTTTTGTTTCAAGCTCACCCAGAACATCGACAACGGGCATCTCTCGGATTTGCAACATCAAATCGTTGGAAAGTCCCGAAAGGGTTTCTTGCAAAAGACTGAACTCGCGAAGCCATGGGTGTACTACGATAACCCCTTCGGTCGCTTCCACCGCATAGGACTCAAAGAAATACATCGGCGTTTTACGGAAGCTCATGAGACGGAATTCAGATTCCAGTTCTTTACGCTCTACAAACTCGACACGCCAGTCGACTTCTTGAGAAGGCTCAAACTCGATCGCTTGAATCTTCAAAGCCTTTCCAGATTGATTCTTAGTTTGCAAATAAAGCTCGATCTTTTTCTGGCGTTGAAATTTGGCAACATTCGCTAGTAGTGCCTGCACGATCTCTTCGAGCTCTTGCAAGGCGTGACTGACAAAGGTGTTCGTGCTTTGCGGAGTCAAAGGCCACTGAGCAAAAACAGATCCTTGGGTCTTTCCTTGCGGAAGCAGTTCCCCCGGAACTTTTTTATGGAGTGGATGACGAAGAATATCGCGAGAATTGATCTGCATACCATTACTGAAGTTGTATGCAAGCATCCCGGCAATGCGGTTTTGATTGTTCACTTCGTTAAAGTAATGTTCCGAGTATGCCGAAAGTTTTTTACGGAAAACTTCTGGCAAATTCCAAAGCCTCGGAGAAAGAAGCTCTTTGTCTTTGGCGAAGTCTTGGTTTTTATATTTGCTAAAGTTATGATTTAACAAAGTCCCAAGAGCGGGGCCCTTCAATAACGGCGGCTCTTCTAAAAACAAACTCATTGAATCTAGGGTAACTTCATCAAACTCCGCAAACGGACTACGAACATCATCCAAAGCCCCTAAAAACTGCGGGCCTTTCAGCTCTTCTGAGAACTTTTTAAGTTCTGGATGTTGAATTTCCGAAGTATCAGACTGGGCAGCTTGCCACAAGAGCACATAAGATGCCCACTGATGAGAACAGCTTTGCGCCTGGCGACCAGCGACGACACAAGCCGAGCAAGAAAATGCCAACGGACCGTGGGGTTTTTCTTCAAGAATCTTCACCACCACGCGCTTTTTAACTTCATCGTCGTGCCAGAAAATCTGGGACTGCAAATGTCCTTCCGGCGACGCATGAAGCTCATAGCCTTCAAATCCCCCGCCCTCAATCAGCTTTAAACCCTGTTCGTAAGGGATGCGCTCGCCGAGCGGAACCCGTTCGCTGGGGTCACGTAACTGAGAAATATTAAACAAAGACATGGGGATCAAAAACACTCAAAGCCCTTCAGGCCTTGACGTTAAAGGCCATCAAGCAGGATGCCCGAAAGCGGATAGATTGTAAACCTACTTCACGAATTTAATTTGAAACTTTTTGCCTTTAATGCGGCCCTCGCGGAGCTGATCAAAAGCCTGCTGCGCAACGGTGGCGGAAATCGCTACATATGCGAAATGATCGTGGATTTCGATTTTACCCACATCAGAGGAACTCAAACCGCCAGACTCGCCCGTCAGAGCCCCTAAAATATCGCCTGGGCGTAGTTTATCTTTGCGCCCCCCTGAAATAGACAGGGTTTGCATGCGAGACTCTCGTTGACTTTTACCAAGCCCATGCTGGTTTTTAAACCCTAAAGACGGCTTCACAAACTTGGCCTTCACGAAGCGCTCAAGCTCGACGATACGAAGAGCTTCGCGAGGACTCGCCAAAGAAACAGCCGTGCCTGTTTTACCAGCACGACCCGTGCGACCGATACGATGAACATACACTTCTGGCTGTTGCGGAAGATCGAAGTTTACGACAAGTTCTAGATTTTCAATATCAAGTCCGCGTGCTGCGACATCTGTAGCCACTAAAATACGATGACTGCCATTTCTAAAAAGAGCCATCACACGTTCACGCTCGCGTTGTTCAAGATCCCCATGAAGAGCTGCACAGCTCACATTTTGTGCCGCAATCTTCTCAGCAATGGCACTCACAGCTGCCTTGGTATTACAGAACACTATTGTGGATTCCGCTGGATGCTGCTGTAATACGCGCATCAAAACATTCAGTTTATCTTCAGGCTCGGTCTCATAGACGAGTTGCTCAATCAACGCTTTAGCCTCTTCAGGCTCTTCAATGACAAGCTTTACGGGATTTTTTTGAAAACGACGGCTTAGATCCTGAATGGATTCCGGGAATGTTGCTGAAAACAAAACCGTCTGTCGAACTGCCGGTACGAATTTCATGATGGCTTTCAATTCTTCCTCGAAGCCCATCTCTAACATTTTATCTGCTTCGTCTAAAACCAAAGTTTTTAAAGGGCTTAAATCCATGCGCCCACGCTGCAAATGATCTAGGACACGGCCTGTGGTTCCAACGGCAATATGGACACCATTTTCAAGAACGGCAGCCTGCTCACGTCCTGGTTGCCCACCCACAAGTGGCAACACTTGAAGACCTTCTAAACGACGTCCCAGCTTACGGATCTCGCCTACGACCTGAACAACCAATTCACGGGTTGGACATAAAATGACGGCTTGGAGTCCCCGGTCACGGATTTGGATTTTCTCAAGGATCGGCAATGCGAAGGTCGCGGTTTTTCCGCTGCCTGTTTTAGACTGACCAATCAGATCTTTGCCTGAAAGTAAAACAGGAATGCCTTCGGCCTGAATCGACGTCATGGTTTGAAAACCCAGTTCACCAACAACCGTTAGTAAATCCTGAGACAAAGAAAGTGATGCAAAGTCTGTTTGTTTCAAGCCATAACTCCGTAAAAAATGCGAGGTTCTTTTATAGCAAAAACCCCTCTTACAGGCCAAAGAAATCCGATTGAAGATCCCAGACAAAACGAGTAGCTTCTCGCCATGTCCTCGGTGAATCCTTTTTACACGTTTAACTACTCGCAACCGGAAGAATACCGTTTTTCCCACGATTCGGTGTTTTTAGCCCGTCAGGTTTTCGAGGCCATCAATCCCGATGAGATCGCCTCTCTAAAGGGGTTGGATTTATGCGCAGGCTGCGGAATCATCGGCTTGGACTTCATCTTTCATTGTCAAAAAGAACTAAGAACCAGCCCGCTATCGTTTGACTTCATCGAAGTCCAAGACATTTACCGAGAACACTTCAACCGCAATTCTCAAAATATTTCTGCAGATAAAACGTCGCTGCAGTTTTTAAATATCAACTACGCTGAACTTTTGAGTGAACCTTATCAAGCTCGTTATGATTTGATTGTTTGCAACCCTCCTTACTTCCGTCCGGGCCAGGGCAAAATGTCACCGTCTGAGTTTAAAAATCGTTGTCGCTTTTTCATCGATTCGGATTTCAAAACACTCTTGACCGCGATTGCACGCGCTCTTTCTCCGAAGGGACAGGCCTACGTCTTGTTAAGAAGTCTTGAAGATCATGGTTTTGATGCGCTCCAAGAAGCGCGCGAAATTCTCTCGGGAATCGGACATATTGAGCCATGGGCGGATATTCGCGGCACTCATGCCGTACGCATCACACGACACGGAACAATAATTCCTTCATAATTTTCAGCTAAGCAGAGACTTCGCAGAAAACTTCTTCTAAACTAGGCTATGGAAAAAATCTTTAAAGACTCTAAAGGCAATACTCTGAGCTACGGTGTGTGGGGCGACGTCAAACACCCGGCTATTTTGTTCTTTCACGGATTTCCTGGCTCCAATATCCAAGGCAGCGCGCTCACTGACGAGCTCAAAAAACATCAACTCTGCTTGATCGCAGCAGATCGCCCAGGTTACGGCGGTAGCTCTCCTTTGAAGGCATTGAGTGTGCATGAGCACATGGAAGGCTTGATTGAGCTTTTAGAGCTTCATGGAAAAAAAGAATTTTACGTCGTGGGCGTCTCTGGTGGAGCGCCGATGGCTCACATTATGGCGTCTGAGTACTTTACCCAAGTTCAGTCTTTAACGATTGTTTGCGGACTTGCGACGCCGAATACCGACACTTGGAAAAGTTTTGGAAAATTCCAACAGCGCGCGCTCACCATGCGAAAAATTGTTCCTGAATTTATTCTTCGTCCAATCATTAACAAAGTCCTTCGCAGGCACGGTCCTCACGAGCGTATTAAGCGCTTCTTAAGCACTCTCAATCAAACGGATCGCAATATTTTGAAGGACATTGAGAATTACAATTTAATGGTTGCTTCGATGACAGATGCGATTCGCCAAGGGGCACAGGGCATTTTGTGGGACTCAGCCCTCTTTAGCCAAGACTGGCTCACCGCCTATTGTGAAATGGATGCATTGGCAAAAATTCCCGTGAGTTACTACCATGGAACACAGGATTTTATTCTTAATTACAAAATGGCCGAGCAAATGAACAAGATGTTGCCACATTCCACACTTGAGATTTTCGACGGTGAAGGACACTACTCGCTGCCATTGACCAAACGTCCGCAGATTATTGAAAAACTTCTCTAGTCAGATCCGGCACTATTGATCTCGGGAGTGACCTCCTCTATAGTGCCGCCCATGCTTAAACTTATTATTACTTGTACCCTATTTTTCTTCCTGAGTCCGACATCAAGTTTTGCAGCACCATCAAACGATGAATACTTCGGCATGACCGAAGACTTTCCACCCTTTAACTTTCTTGATAAAGAAAAGGTCGTTGGTTATTCCACCGACGTGATTGATCTTGCTTTCAAGAAAGCGCAACTCAAAACCACTTTTACTCTATGGCCGTGGTTACGCGCTTTCAATCAAGCGAAAGACACTCCTAAGTACTACGTCTACTCAACTTCACGCACACCTGAACGTGAAAAGCAGTTTAAGTGGGTAGGCCCCATTGCTAAAGACAGCGTTTACCTGATGGTCCTCAAAGACTCTCCCATCAAGGACTCTGCGGACTTTAAGAGTTTGAAAAAGTATTCGGTTTCAGGCCAAGCCGGAGATCAACCAGTTCTGTTTCTGCAAAAGAATGGCTTTGATGTTTTTATCGCTGCGGATGAAGCAGCCCGTATGAAAATGTTCAAAGATAAGAAAATCGAAATGGACATCATGACAACTGGAAGCCAAGAGATCTACGAACAACTCTGGAATCTGAAGTATCGTCGTGTGGCCTTCTTGTATGACACTGACTACTGGGCGGCATTCAATGTGAATACACCAGATGCAGTAATCGCCAAGCTCAATAAAGCCGTGGCCGAAATGAAAAACAACGGCACTCTCGACAAGATTGCCGAGAAGTACCGAGCAAAATAAGAAAACTTAGTTAGGGCAAACGATTGTCAAAGCTTCGCCGTTAACATTCAAAGAAATGTTAAGAGCTTCAACACGGCTTTGAGATACAGAGTATGAACCGTTTTTAGCGTAAACATCGTAAGCGCCATCAACCAAAAGGATGCTCACGAAAGTGCCTTGAGCAGTCGTACCTGTATAGCGATAAGCAGCTAAGTCCAATCCTGGCTTAGTGATATCTTCAAGAACAACAGTTTCAGAGTTCAATTGGCAAGTAGGTGTAAAAGCAAAAGAAACGCCCGGAAGCAGCAACGCCGCAAGAATCAAAGTCTTCATAAGACCTCCTATATGGAGAGGCATAATATACTCATTGCGTTATAATTAAAAATGGATTATTATATATTTAATAATAACATTTTCTTATATTTATGAATCAACCAAACCTTTACCATCTTCAATACTTTATCACTGCCGCCCGCTTGGGCAGTGTCGCGGCTGCCGCTCAGGCTCTGTCTGTCAGCCAGCCCGCAATCAGCCAAGGCATTAAAAAGCTTGAAGAAATCTTCGAGTGCGAACTCCTGATTCACTCTAAAAACCGCTTTAAAATCACGCCTGAAGGGCAACTTCTTCTAGAACGCTCTGAAGGGGTTTTTGGAGCACTTGAAAACCTCAAGCAAGGCTTGAAGGGACTCCAGGGACAAGTCACGGGTCCTTTAAGAATCGCCACTTCTTCGAGTGCGGCCCAAACCACCCTACCCGGAGTCCTTACGCGGTTTCTAAAAAAGCACCCCGAAGTACGCCCCTTAGTCAGCATCGGTACCGCGCTTGAGATCGTAAATCATGTTAAAAGCGGCCGCTCTGAAATCGGGATCGTTGTTGATGACGGCAGCGTTCGCGGAGTCAGCGTTCAAATCTTGCACGAAGGCCACTTTCAATGTGTCGCAAGTTCGCGCTTAAACCAAGAAAACATCAAGCATCACTTTATTGCCACTCAAGAACGTCCCGGCGCTGAAGAGCTCAAAAAGGCGTACGAGAAAAAGTATGACGAACTTCCTCATATCAAAATGGAAGTTGAAAACTGGGAAGCGATTGCCGAGATGGCCCGCCAAGGAATGGGCATAGGTTTTATTCCAGATGTGATTGCGTCTGCGTGGAGCGGAGTGAAGCCCGTCGAAGAGCTGGAAGATATCGGTCGGAAAATCACTTACAAACTGATGCTCATCCACTCCGGAGAGCATCAGCTTTCAAAACAAGCTCAGGCCTTTATTGAGGCTGTGAGTTCTGAGGATCTTGGGACTCCTCGCTCATAATTTTGAGAAGCGCTTTGTCCACGGCTTGAGCAAGTTGCAATTTCTTTTGATTTGCCATCCAGCCAGAATTTTCTGCACGAACTTTGACGAGTTCCTGTTTCGCCACAGGGTCCTTGAAGAAGTTCAAAGCATTCGTTCCAGAGTCCCGCAGATCTTTGTCGCCGGATTTTAAGAGATCCAAAATTTGCGGCAAAGCAGGAGCTCCGATTTTACCTAACGTCTGACTACACCACTTACGCACTTCCGAATCTTGGTCACGTGCGCAAGTAATTGCGGTCTCGAGATTTGCGGTAGGTTCTTGGTTTTTAACGTCCATCTCAGCCAATGCACGTGCGGCAATGGGTTTTTCCAAACGTTTTGGCGTAATTACTTCCTGACGAATCGCCACGTATCCTGGGTCACCCAGGCATTCGAGCGCATCGATTGCTGGATCGTTGGCTTCGCCCGTTTTAATAGCGGCGACGATGCTTTCAATGTGCGGCTCTGCAATCTTGCGGCTTTCTTTAGGCAAGGAACAAATCATGCTGATAGCACGACGATTCGACGGAGAGTTTTCTCCGAGGTGCGTGGAAACATATTCCGCTACGAGGTCTTCGCGCTTAAGGTTGTGCACCAAAACTTTTGAAGCAACCCCACTGGCTTTTGAACTATCCAGCAAGCCCGTCAAACGCTTCATGGTCCACTTCGCTTCGTCCTCGCCAAGTTTTGGCAAAACGACCGAAGCTGCTTCGATCACTTCCAAAGGTTCGTTCTCGGAAATTCTTTTGACGATCAAATAGCCAATGCGCTTTACGTCTTCGCGTGAAAACTTCATCATCATACGAATCGAAGCCGCGCGCACGACCGCATTTGGATGGTCCGTCATGATCTTCGCTAATTTAGGCAAGCCTACAACGGACTTCATTTCTGCGCACTTCGTAGCTTGAATCGCCCAATAAACCACATCGTCTGGGCCATTGTGGATCAAAGATGCCTGAATGAGTTTATTTTTATCACTGCAAGATTTGCCGGATTTTGCAGCGTCATGCAGCTCTAACGCCACTTCGGACTTTGCCGCAATTTCGTGTTTTACGTCGCTGGTTTCATCACCAGCTTCTGCGGTAGGCACTTCTTCGGCTTTAGGAGCAGAAGGCACCATCACAAAATCAGGGCGACTGGCTTTGTAAGCAGTCAGAATTGTATTTCCCAGGAACATGGCTGTTACAGGAACCATTGCAAAAATAGGAATGCTCAACATAAAGGCCGAGAAGCGGCTGAAAGCAACACGTGAACACCATACAAGAATCGGTCCCATCACGCTGCGGATGATGACAAATAAACAGATCGCAAAAATCACAGGAATCACAACCGCATGCCAAACGACCGGTGCCCACGTCATTTGCCCTGCTAAAAAGAATCCATAACCAACACCTGCAACAATCACTGCACGCAGGAGCCAGCCCCATTGAGATTTTTTAAGACTGCTTGGAAGAGAATGCGCAATCCAGATTCCCGCTTTACTGAGAGTTTGAAAATTTGCATAGAAGCACAACACCACACCCACCCAGAGCGCATACCATGCGTACTGAGAGTACTGGTTCAAAAAAGCAAACTTAACGCCATCAACAACGATTGCGGCAATAATCAGGACAAAAAGCAGGAGCCATGGCAAAACCAATGCCCGCAGCACATTCATCTTCATGAAGCCTCCATTCCAAAGCTCCAAGATAAATTGCCACCGGGTCCAGGTCCAGCTCTCTCACACTTTTTGACGCGGCATTTTATGGGCGCAGGGCCTTGTGAACTAAGGACTTTTCGCCATTGTTGTACTTGGCTAAGTCCCCTTGACGGAAACGTTCAAGGCTTTCACGTAGCTGCTGATTGGTCATAGGGCGATGATGACGAGAAATATAAGCCTCGTCTTGTTTCTTTATCTCTACTAAAAGCGTATTGCCGATATCGTTCAGAACCGTCATGACTCCCAAAGTTTTGCGCGGAATCTCTTTGTCGATATCCGGTGCCCCTAAAAGCTTTTGAACCAGAGGCCACAGTGGCGTCTTACGGCTTGGCTGAACGATGTTTTTAGCAACCCAAGACTTTGGCGTATCATGGAATTTGTACTGAAGCTGATCCAACCAGCGCATCATTTCCGATAAGATGGCATCCTTGTGACGGGAATCTCGCACCAAGCGATAGTCCTTCCAGTCCAATACCATTTCAAAGTTCGGGTCTGTTTCCAAATCATCCGGAGTCACCAAACTTCCGCGCTGAAGACTCATCTTGCCTAAGAAATCATCATTTTTAAGATTCAATTGCGCAGGGAACATGGGAATCTTCAAAGCCCCCTTTGAAGCCTTGTCATAGGCATAGACCGCGACTTCCACGCAAGACATCACGCTATAGTCTTTGAAGTTCATATTGTAATCATAAGCGATGCGAGTGTTCGCCGCCTTCATCGCATAACCAGCCGCTGCAACGCCGAGTTCGGCGCTCTTTGGGCGTAACACCAACAAGCGCGCGTTCTCGTTTTTAAGCGCAAAATCCATTTCGTATTCTTTAGATCCCACACCCACATAAGCTTCGACGGTGCTTGGAACAAAGGTTTTTTGATCGACATTCACAAAGACGACGTGGCTGTAGTGCGAGTGATTGTCACTGATCTGAGAAATGATGGCACTGATAAAAGACACTCCGCGCGCTAACATCAAATCACCGCTTTTGAATACAAACTTTGGATCATCAAGATCTGTACGCACAAAATACGGAGGATAAGCTTTGCGGTTATAAATCGGCACCGCCTGCTTTTGGAAATCTAAATCCGCAGGATTTAAAGCCGCCACGTTATAGGCAAATTCACCAAGGTAATCTTCGCCGTCTCTGAGCATATGGAAGACATCGCGTGCTTGAAGAATGCAGTCCTTGCCCACTTCGCTCAATTTTTTATGAATACCTGATCGCAATTGCCAGAAAAGACCTGCTGTCTTTGCAGCGTTGGCCTTCAAATCGTCGTTGGTGTATGCATTCCAATCCAAGTTTTTAAGATTGGTTTGCAAGCTCCCTAAAATCGCACCACAACTGTCTTTGTTGTAATCGGGACTGCTAACGGTTGCGATATACTTCTGAGTTTCCTCTTGAATGATTGTCGAATCTGTCGACGAAGGTTTTCTAGAAGTCGAAGAACACTGAACGGAAAAAGTTAAAAGAGAAACTAACAAGACACGGATCATGAAAACCCCCATAGATCCATTTTTGGGGATTTTCTAAACAGGGTCTACGCGACCAAGGAAGGGTTCTCTTCTAAAGGAACACTTCCTCGGGCGGATCTTGCAGATTGTAATCCGAACGCATGACAAAACCATAAGCGCCGACATCTCCGATCACCAAGAAGTCCCCTTCTTGTAGCTCCGAGAGATCGCGATCCGAGGCCAAGAAGTCACCAGACTCGCAAATGGGACCAACAACGTCGTATTTCTTAGTGCCGTTCTCTGATTTTTCATTCAGAGTCCAGACCCGGTGATGCGCTCCATACAGAGTTGGACGGAGCAAGTGGTGCATGCCCGTATCGACGATGGCAAAATTCTTTACCGATGTTTTTTTCAAATACTGCACTTGTGTTAGCAAAACTCCGGCATGGGCAACTAGCCAACGTCCGGGCTCTGTTTGAATTTTCGCACGCAGGCCTTTGAGTTCTGTGAAAACAATGTTCGCATAATCCTGCAACAATTTTTCTTCAGCTTCGATTTCCTGAGTGTCGTAGAAAATCCCAAGACCGCCACCAACGTCAAAGGTGTCGCAACTTGGAAATTCTTTTTGCAGATCTTCATACACCGGACGCAACAACTTCAAAGCATCACGGAAACCCGACAGATTGTGCATTTGCGATCCCAGATGCAAACTCACACCTTTGAAAATCAGGCACTCAGAGTTTTCTTTTAGGACCGTTTTTAACTCTGGCAAATCCGTAAAGGCCATGCCGAATTTATTATTGTGCAAGCCTGTTGCGATATACGGATGGGTCTCGATATCCACATCAGGATTCAGGCGGAAAACCACATTGGTCTTCTTGTTCATTTCTTTGGCAATCTTAGCAATTCGACGAAGCTCTGGAATGCTTTCAACATTGATTTGTTCTAAACCCATTTCCAAAGTTTGACGGATCTCTTTATGAGTCTTGCCGACTCCGCTATAGATCAAGGCTTGGGGTTTAAATCCGCACTCTTGAGCACGACGGATTTCTCCGCCACTGACAACATCCAAGCCACAACCAAGGCTGTGAAGACATTGTAAAACCTGCGGGTGAGAATTCGCTTTCATCGCGTAATAAACTTGCACTCCAGGCAGCGCTTTTTGGAAAATCTGAACCCGCTCTTTGAGGATATCCAAATCGTAAACATAAGTGGGCCTTTGGTAGTTACTTACCAATGAAAAGAGGGCCTTTTTTTGGGGGCCTAGCACCAATTTTTGCTTCTCATATTGCAAATACAACTTCGCTTTTGACATCTCTCATCCTCATGAGGTTTTATGGGACCTCTTGTGAGTCTAACGAGAAGGACGACTTATGAAAACATCTGTTTTTGGATATAGCTCTTTGGGACTACCCATCATAGCCTACGAGTTCCGTAACTCAGGCCCCGAAGTTCTAATTTTAGGCGGAGTCCACGGCGATGAGGTTGAGGGTGTTCTGGCTGCGCAGGCTCTATTGGGCCGCTTCATGGAGTCCTTCCCGTATCATCTGAATCTCGTTTTGGTTCCCCAATTCAATATCGAAGGGGTCATGAATAAAACCCGCGGCAACGCCCGTGGCGTCGACTTAAACCGTAACTTGAAGACTAAAGATTGGTCTCCTGAAGTAAAAACTCCACGTTATCATCCAGGGCCTGCTGCTGGCAGCGAGCCTGAAAACCAAGCTTTGATGAAATATATCGACGAGAAAAAACCAAAATGGATTTTGTCTTTGCACTCATGGCATCCGGTTTTGAACGTCAATGGGGATTGCCGGGCCGAGGCCGAAGTTTTGGCAAAACACACAGGTTATAAAATCGATGATGATATCGGCTATCCGACTCCGGGTTGTTTGGGGACGTATGCGGGACTTGAGCGCACGTCGCCAACTTTGACTTATGAAATTGAACGCGGCCAGGATCACGCGGCCATCTTAAAGATGCATGTGCCAGCGATTTTGGAAGCCTTGAAAGTGACTGAGAAAAGGAAGTAAACATGGACTTTGCAAATTCAATTCTACAAATCTGGGACGAAGTGCAAGCAGGAGCAAAAATCGACGATCTTTCTTTTGATAAGAAAGCCGCGATTGAACAAACTATTCAAGGCCTGGACACAGGTACACTGCGTGTTTGTGAAAAAATCGAAGGCCAATGGACCACCAATGAGTGGATCAAAAAAGGCATTCTGCTTTACTTCCGTTTGCAAAAAATGAGTTTGATGCAAGCCGGAGATTTTAATTACTACGACAAAATCCCAGTAAAAAAATGGAATGGCAGCGAAGGTGTTCGCGCTGTTCCACATGCGATCGCTCGTAAAGGTTCTTTCGTTGAAAGTGGCGCGATCTTGATGCCCTCTTATGTAAACATCGGCGCTTACGTAGGGTCTGGCACAATGGTGGATACATGGGCGACTGTGGGCTCTTGCGCACAAATCGGTAAAAACGTTCACTTGTCAGGTGGCGTAGGTATTGGCGGCGTTCTTGAACCTATTCAAGCAAGTCCCGTGATTGTTGAAGACAACGCGTTCATTGGCAGTCGCTGTATCGTTGTTGAAGGTGCCGTGATCGAAGAAGGCGCTGTCTTAGGTGCCGGCGTGACGATCACTGCTTCTACAAAAATTATCGATGTAACGGGCGCTCAAGAAAAAGTCTACAACGGACGAGTTCCTAAAAACTCCGTTGTCATTCCTGGTACTGTGATGAAGAAGTTCGCGGCCGGCGAATACGGCACTCCGTGCGCATTGATCATCGGCCAAAGAAAGCCAAGCACGGACTTGAAGACATCTTTGACAGATGCTCTTCGCGACTTCCAAGTTTCGGTTTAGTTTTTTACACGAAGGGCGCGAGCCGGCTCGATTTCAGTAGAAGTTCGAGCCGGATACCAAGCTCCGCCCAAACAAACCAAAAGCCCGACAATCAGGACTCCCCAGATTAAGTTCACGTCCACAAGGGCTGGAACCTGAGAGTCATAATAAATATCCGGCAACACATTGATCGGATTTTTCTCGATATACAAACTTAATGCAGTCCCGAGAACCACCCCTGGAATAATCCCAATTGCAGAAAGCATCATTCCCATCTGAGTGAAAATCTTAACCGTGCGCTGACTAGAAAGACCCAGCGTTTTTAGAATCGCAATATCGCGTTTCTTTTGCGACATCAAAAGTGCGAGTACTGACAAAATAGAACTTGCAGCAATAAGACCGGCAAGGCCTAAGAAAACACCGATCATCAATTTTTCAAGTTTCAGCGCAAAGAACAAAACAGAGTTACGATCCATCCATGTCTCTGCCATGACATCGCTGAATTTTTCCACTTCTGTTTTAAGGTCCTCGAGATTTTTTCCGTCTGGAGTCCAAACCTCGATCCCTACTTTGCGACTTGCAGCCGATGCCAAAGTATTGAGCGTTGCGTTTCTTTGATAAAACACAAATTGCGAATCAAGGTCCGCAAGGTTCGTCGAAATAATTTTACTAATACGAACCTTTTCAAATTTCGGAGACTCGCCTGGTGGCAATAACAAGCCCTCTGGCGGAACGATTGTCAGGTAGTCGCCTTCGAAAACTCCGAGAGACCGAGCTAAATCTACGCCAAGCACCACTTCACCTTTGCCGGGAAGCTCTTCGGGGCTCCAGAACTGAACATTTTCGTGCTGCTTTTTCTTCGAGTCTTCCATCTTATGAAGCTGCTCGACCATGAATTTTAGACTCTCTTGGCTGACTCCGCGGGCGATGGCCCCATGGAACTGTCCGTCCATCGTGCGTAAGATCACATCTTGAGTTTCATAAACGTAGGCTTTGTTCTCGGGTGTTTCTTTCAGACGTTGAAAGACCGGATGTATTTCTAAAAGATTGCCACGACTGACACCGTTTACAGTCACATACAAGTGGGGTTCCAAAGACAAAATGCGTTTATGAATGCTGGCGTTCATGCCGTTCATTACAAATAGCACCACTAGAAACGCTGTCACACTCAAAGCGATGGCACCAACTGAAAGCCATGCCAGACGTTTAACGAGAGCCCCTGCTCTTTTTGAAAAAATAAAATGACTGAAAAAATCTCGAACGAGCATCCCACCATTGTCGTGGGACCTATTGGCTTTGACCACCAAAAAGTATGTGCGCGCCCTGTGTGGCGCGCCGCGCCGGCAAGGCGCTTAGTTTTTCATGCAGGTGGCTTTTGATACATCACAAAAAGACAAAACGGTGTGACTTTGGCATTTCGCCATTACTTCCTTGCGTGCATCTTCTTCTGTATTACCCATGCCCCAGAAGCGATTTCCCATAGATTGAAGTTTGCAAGAGTAGGTACCCGTAATTTTAATCCCGCCTTCGCCCGTTTGCAGAGCCAAAGTGCCTTCGTTCGGATTTTTGTCGTTGGGATTAATGACTTTAAGACCGCAGCCGACCACTAGGAATCCGGCTAGACTGAATGCTAATACTAAATTTGTTTTTTTCACGCGCTCATCCTGTTCGCTTCTTTGATCTAAAAATCATATCCAACAAGATGAGCTCTTCGCAAATATTTTAGTTTTTTAAGGACCTCAGCACTTGCTCAGAAAACTCCTGAGTGTCTTTGACAGGTGCTCCTGATTTGGCCTTTTGAATCAGAACAGCGACAAGGGCTTTTTGCTGTTCTGTGCTTTGAGTTTGTTTCTTCAAAACTCCTGCAAACCATCGACCTTCGGCGTAGGGATCAACTCCCCCATTGGTCTTGATAAAGCGATCCACTTGTACCAACCAGTCGCTGTAGATCGGATACTTTGGAATCAATCCCATTTTTTTAAACGCAACAGACGCTCTTAGGACAGTGTCATCTTTAACATTTCTAGCTTGGTTGATGTCGGCAAATTCACCGATCTTTCTGACAGACCAGTTGGTTTCGCTTGCAGTCCTATCGACCCCGAATGCAAAACTCGCCAATAAATCTGCAACACCTTCATAAACAGGCTTTGGCCAGAACGGAATGCTTCCGTCTGTTGAGCTCGTCACGCCCGAGCGACGACTCGCGTTTTCAAAAACAAGATGGGCGTATTCATGCGCAACAGTGAGTTGGAAGGATTCTTTGTCGTCCTTCATTTCAAGCATGCCAATACGAAGAGATGACTCCAAAGGCTCTTGATAACTATCGATGATCGAGATTGGGACCTGCAGAACTTTTCCGTTCTTTCCTTTGATAGCTGCTTCAAACATCAATTTAATTTTGACCTTTGGAACCCAATCATCGGAAGAAACTAAATTATTTACGCGCTCAACAGATTCCCCCGCCCAGGACATGTACTTGGGATCTGAAGGGATTTCTTGAAACTGCAAATCCGTGCGGGCCGCCAAGAAACTATCGGCGCTAAATTTCAGATTTTTCAATTCAACGACTTCGACGACCGTCTTAGTGGGGTTTAAAGGAGGCTTTGTGCTGCTAACGCAGCTAATCACTGACAGGAGTAAGAGAGCGGCAAGAAATCTCATGGGATAGAAGGCTATTAGCCATGAGCCGCACTGTAAAGAAAAGAAATACAGTAAAAATAAAAAAGCCCCTTACAGAGTAAGAGGCTTTTTAAGCGTAGAACTTTAAATTCTATCTAGATACTATCTAGACAAGAATTTGCAGTACCAACCAGCAAAGTTGCCACCGATACCAGAGTCAACAGTGATAGTTTCGCCAGCACCAACAGTAGCGTTAACAGCTTGTTGGAATTGTACATCACGCTCTTTACCAGCGCGTCTTTCCAAAGCGAAAACAACCCATTTCATGTTCTTTGCAGAACCGTTGTTTTCGAAAGAGCAGTGGTATTCGCCACCAGAGAAAGAAAGTGTGCCGTAGTGGCTAGCTGCAGATGCAGAGAAAGATACAAGCAAAGATGCAAGTACGATGATAGTTTTCATTTGAGAACCCCCATTAGTAATGTTTGAGCACAACCTAGTGGGGAGTGTTTATTTTGGTCAACTTCCAGGCCGAAGATTTTTCGAAACGAAAAGCAATTGATAATCAAATGCACTTAAGTGGAACAGATATTAAAAGACGGGGTCGATTTTTTCGTCAACCCTACTTCTTTTCCTCGCTGGCCGCAGGTTTGCGGGCAGCCTTGGCCTCTTCATCCTTCACTTCTTGGACGCTGCCGCGCATGAATACACTCTTCTGCATTGCCTTTAACATAATGACAGTTTCATTCAATGCTTCCACCGCACGCTTGGTAGCTTGCGGGAGTTCTGGTCCCACCGCGTTTAACGCTGGGCCCAATACTTTGAAGTCACGAGTCAAAGTATTCAGGTTCTTACTCATCTGAGCAATGTCCTTAGCCAACTCTGGGTTTTCGCGATTTAGCTCCGGCAAAATATTATTTAACTCCTGAGTCGTTACAGCCAAGTTACTGACAACGCTTTGAAGGTTGCCCTTGTGAGTCGCCTGACGACTGAGCTTCGTCATCTCTGCTGCCATGACTTCAACACTTGCTAAGAGTGGATCCAAGCGGTCGAAGATGCGCACCAAAGACTGCGTACGATCTTTGCTGGTCAAAGCTTGCACCATGCTAGATAGATTCTCGAGAGTAGAGCTCAGCTTCGCCAAATGTGTGCCCAAAGATTTACCACTGAGCAAACTCATGATGTCCATAGTTTCATTCGACGCCAATGTATGATGTTGTGGCACCAACGGAGAAACTTCGCTTCCTACAGTTACTTCTAAAACGCGGTCCCCGATAATAAATGGACGAATCAACTGAGTTGTACTGTCCTGACGGATACGCGGTTGAAATTTACCTAAGACATAAAAGCTAACTTTGATTTTATTATCTTGCTGAAGTTCGACGTCTTCAACGGCGCCGGCGCGAAGACCCGCCATTTGCACTAAAGTGCCTGGATGAATCCCGTCGGCATTTTCAAACATCGTCGAATAGTGAATTTTCGTTGCAAACCAACCTTGTCGAATGGCTACGCTCACAGCCGTGACAAGCACGCCGCCGATCGCGAGTAAAACGAAAGCCCCTGCAACTCGTTCAAACTTATTGAACTTGTGCTTCATAGGTGAACCACCTTCTTGTCCTGCTCTACTGTCTGAAGATAAATCTGACCGTCATCGATATGAATAATTTGGTAATTGAATAAGCTCATGTATTTTTCATCATAAGAACTCATGAAGATGTGCTTCAGGTGCCCTTCTTTTCTGAGAGTATGAATATAGTCTACGAAGGTATAAAGAGTGTCCTGACCAAGACCTACAGAAGGGTCATCCATTAAAAGCACTTGCGGGCGCATCACCAAAGCACGAAGCAAGCAAGTTAGCTTTCTTACGCGACCTGGGATATGAGCCGGTCTTTCATGGGCAAATTTATTAATATCAAATAATTTAATGATCTCTTCAACGCGCTCTTTCGCCTCATTCATAGGGATCAATTTGTGATAAGCCAAAGGCAACATCAAATTGTCATACACGGTACGGTTGCTAATCAAACCACCGTAATCAAACGTGTAACCGATCGCCAAACGGTATGGCAAAAATTCTTCGAAAGACATATCAAGAACGTTTTGATCGTTGATATAGAAAAAACCAGATTGTGGATTCAAAAGGCCTGCCAAAACTTGCAAAAGGCTTGATTTACCTTGGCCCTCAGTCCCCTTCACCCATACGACTTCATTCATTGGGAATTCGAAGTCGGCATTACGAATCAACGCAGTTTGTCCTTCGTGGGCAAATGTCAGAGCTTCAAACTTCATACTATCAATTTTTAAGTTATTGTTCTCTGCCATTAGACAACTCCCAGTCTTTGTAGTTGGTTCAAATAGAATAGCGCCGTAACCGTGAGGTTAAACACCACCACGTAGATCACGCTATTCACCACGGCTTGCGTGGTGACCTGAGGAACTTCATGCGGACTCTTCTTGACCGATAGGCCCTGATAGCAAGAAACCACAAAGATGATCATTCCACTGAAACTGTTCTTAGCTAAAAAGATGAGAAGATCTTCTTGAGCAAAACCTCTCATTAAAGAATCTAGATAGAACGTGAACGGCATATCCTGCAAAAACTTCGTCAGGAAGAAACCACCAATGAGTGCAAGCACGTTAAAATAAAACGCCAAACAGAGAACACTGATCACGCCACCTAAAACACGGGGGAAAACAATGAAACTAAGCGGATTAATACCCATGCTCTCGAGGGCTTCGATCTCACGATTTGCACGCATATTGCCGATTTCACTGGCCACCGCAGTTCCAGAACGCGCAATCACCACAAGGGCGACAAGGAGTGGTCCTGCTTCACGAACCACCATCACGATCAGGAAATTCCCGATCATTTGAGTTCCGCCAAGAAGACTTAAATTTGCCATGGATTGCAAAACCAAAACGCTTCCCGTTGCTAACGCCATCACAGAAATCAAAGGCAATGCTTGCCAGCCTGTGAAATAGATTTGCGCCGAGATCACGCTAACGATCGTGCGGAAACCTTGTGCCTGATCCAGCACAGCTGCACGCATAGACAAATACACCATAAGAAGAACTCTCAAGGTGTAATCAATATTTTTCGTCACAGAACGACCCAAAGCACATATACGCGCATCGAGTCTTAGCCATAAACTTCCCATGTGATTTTTATCGGCAAAGTGCCCTCAAAACCACACAAGACCTTGGTCGATTAGTAGGCCCAGAGAGAGTAAAAAAGTGATTTCAGTGCCTCAAAAGAGGCCTCGAAAAAGCCAACTTCATACCGACCAGCAACAACAGCGTGTTTAATGATTTCGATATTCTCAGGAAACGCCCCTCGGAAGGTCTTGTAAGAGCGATGCATGTGCAATCTGGAAGTAACCAAAATAATATCACGGCAACGAAGTGCTTCGACAATAGAAAGACTCTGCTGAGCATTTCCGTAAGTGGTTTCAGAGCGTTTTTCTAACACCACATCATCCTCACGAAGTGTCCCGTAGAAACTCCACACCGGCATGATTTCACGCAAGCGTGAGTTCGGATTTACACCCGAGATAATTAACTTTTTCACATGTTGATTAGAAAGAAGATCAAAGCCCTCACGCACCCTGCCCGCGCCTCCGGTAAGAACGACGGCGCAATCGGCAGTATGAGTTTGCGTCCAGGACGTCACCGGTTCATCAATGACATCCCTGTATTCAGAGCTAAAACGAAATAGAATCGCCAAGGCCAAGACCAGCAAGGCCCAAAAGCTCTTCTTGCGGATAAGGGTTTTTACGAACTCGTTAGCGATGAGCTAAAACCTCAATTTCAACATTCACGCCTTTTGGCAAAGCTGCAACAGCCACCGTCGAACGAGCTGGAGGCTCAGACGTAAAGGCTTTGGCATATACTTCGTTTACAGTCGCAAAATCGCTCATGCTAGTGATGAAGATCGTAGTTTTTACGATGTGGCCGAAGTTCATATCAGCTGCTTTCAAAACTCCTTCGATGTTTTTCATAACCATCTCAGTTTGAGTTTTGATATCACCCGTGAAAACTTCGTTAGTTTGCGGGTTGATAGGAATTTGACCAGAGCAAAACAAGAAAGAACCCATTTGCACGGCTTGAGAATAAGGACCAATGGCTTTAGGAGCTTGATCTGTAGAGATAATTTTTTTCATTTAGGACCCCTTAGAAGTAGAAAATTACAGCCGCTTGGAATGGGCTATCACCGATAGTTCTGAAACGTACGTCGTCCAAAGAAACGACTCCAACTCCGCCTTGGAAAGAGAAACTTAAATTCTCAAGACCTGCGAAGAAGAATTCCGCCCCAAAAAGACCGCTCAAATAAAAGCCAGATTGTTTGTCTGTTGCAATTTCTTGGTTGATCAAGCCAAGCTCGCCACCCATGAAAAAGTTCATATTGTCTTCTTTGAAAATGATGCGGCGAACGCCCCCGTTCAAAGAGAACGCAGAGTTGTCTTTGCGCGTGTCAATTCCCAAACCACCGGTCAAACCGATCTCTGGAGTTGGATAATAACTCACCGCCATAGAAGGAATGTTGATCGAAGTATCGTTCTTCACCCCGATACCAAGGCGATTCGCGAGCTCTTTCGCCGAAGCCGTGTTCGAAAACAATGATGTTGCAACCAAAATGCTTAAAAAAGCAGCTGTTAAACGCATAGATGTCTCCTTGAAATCAGCTGCCTATTAAAGTCCAAAAAGCTGTGGAAATTCAAGCGCAAATAAGTCTTGCCGCAAAAATAGGTGAAGTTTAAGAAATACTGAGTCATCCGACATATTGGAATACTGGCAATGTGAAGAAGAAGGTAGAGCCCTTTCCAGGCTGAGACTCCGCCCATATCTTCCCACCGTGAAGCTCTATGATCCTTCGGCACGTTGCGAGGCCAATTCCAGCTCCCGGCTGGTCGGTCTTATTTTCGAGCCTTTTATAAAGTTTGAAAATCTCTTCGGTGTCTTTAGTTTCAAATCCAACACCATTATCTTTGATGGAAACAGTCCAAGCTTTTGGATTTGTTTCGAGGATCGAGATTTTTATTTCTGGGCCTGAAGCTCCCCGATACTTAATAGAGTTAGAGATCAAATTCTGAAAAACCAGGGACAATAAATTAAAATCTCCTGTGATTTCAGGCAAAGTACCATACTCTATCCGGGCAGAATTTTTCTCTACGAGATCTGTTAAATTTTGTACGGCTGCTTGAAGCACGTCTGCTAATAACACTTTTTGAAACTTTGTCTTTGATTTGCTCAAACGCGCATACTCAAGGAGGCTGATGACAAGGCTCCTCATCCTTGTCAGGGTTTGCTCCATATAGCCAATATACTCCTCAACTTCGTGCGGCGAATTCCCTGGAACACTTTCCCGCACAAGACCTAACAAACTAGTGACCGTGGCTAATGGAGAATTCAGATCATGAGCTGCAACCATCGCGAATTCATCCAGGTCTCGATTGCTGGCTTCAACCTTGGCAATCGTTTCTTGCAACCGAATATTCTGAACTTTTTCAAACTCGGTCGCGGCCAGAGACATAGCGACGTCAATGGTTCTATCTATAAATCTATGAGTTTCGGGGGCAAGAGAAATTCCTTTCTGAAGCTCCGCTATAATAATCTCGCGAACAAGCCCAAACTCCAACAAAAGACGAGAGAGAGGATAGCCTTCAACAATAGCCTTTTCCCCACCGTAAAGTTTCGACATGGCATGTTCTGTTAATTTTTCTGGAGCTGAATCTGTTTGCTGCAACATCAAAGAAAGCTCATCAATGAAAATTCCAAGTGCTTTCGCAATCACTGGAAGCTTATCCCCGTCTATTTTCAAATTTCTTTCGGCGATCTTCTGTTCCCAAATTGTCTTGATTTTGTCGCGATTTTTGGACAGAAACACACCCGCCAAAGTTCGGTTGGAATTCAAATCACTTCGAATTGTTTCAAAATCCATATCGTCTCCAAACATTCTTTTAACACTCGCTCTGCTAGTACCCAAGTTGTTTAAAGACAAAAAGTGATTGCATGACAGTTTTTCGCAAACATCTATATTTTTAGTCCAAATCGACTCCAATCGATGTGACCTGATCAAAAAAATCTTTCTTAAATAGTTCTAGCTTTTCAAGCTAAAAGGTAGCTTATAGATACATAACCGTCGTTCTCGTAATTCATTAGATGCTCTATTGTCTTTCTGCGAATGGCCTAAAGTGCTTTTACAGGAGGCAAAAATGGGAAAAAAAATATACGTTGGAAACTTATCGTTCAGTATCGATGATCAATCACTAGTTGATTTGTTCTCGCAATTTGGACAAGTTGATTCTGCAAAAATTGTCATGGATCGCGACTCAGGCCGCAGCAAAGGTTTTGCTTTTGTTGAAATGTCAGCTGAAGCAGACGCACAAGCTGCCATTGAAAAACTGAATGGCGCTGATCACTCTGGTAGAGCTTTGAACGTTAGCGAAGCAAAACCAATGGTTCCGCGAGATAACAACCGCAGCGGCGGACGTCGTAACTTTGGTGACCGTCCTCGCTACTAAAAGTTTTTCCTTTCTCTGAAAGGAGGAACCTATGGCGAAAGATGACCTCGTCAGTTTTGAAGGAAAAGTATCCAATCTATCCGGTGGTGGTGTGTTTTTTATCACTCTAGACAATGGAGTTGATATTTCTGCCAAGCTTTGCGGAAAGATGAAAAGATTCAAAATTAAAGTCGTGACTGGAGATCGAGTGACTGTCGGACTATCACCTTACGATCCTACACACGGCCTTATTCTCCATCGACACAAATTCTAGATTTATCTAATACTTGGTTTTCTATAAATTTGTGAAATGCTTCCGATGGTAATAACATAGAGGATGGGGTGAACACTCCTCATCCTCTGTTATTTAACCAATCTATGACTTTAAAATCAGGTCCAAAACTCAATAAAGCACTTGAATCCGTTTTCCAGAGGTTTTTAAATATTCCTGAGAAGGAGCCTCTATGAAAAATCCGCAAATGATCTTTATCAACTTGCCAACGACCAACCTTGAACGATCAAAAGCATTCTATCAAGCCATTGGTTTTACTTACAATCCACAATTCTCGGATGAAACCGGCATTTGCATGGTTTTGTCAGAGACGATTTTCGTCATGGTGCTTACTCACCCGAAATGGAAACAGTTTACAACGAAGACGATCCCTGATGCTAAAACTTCAGCGCAAGTGATGCTCGCGATCTCTAGCGACAGCAAAAGCAACGTCGATGCAATTGTTAAAAAAGCCGCTCAGGCCGGTGGAAAAGCGGACCCACTTCCGGCTCAAGATTTAGATTTCATGTATGGTCGTATCTTTGAAGATCCAGATGGACACATTTGGGAGTCTTATTGGATGGATATGTCGGCTCTTCCGCCGCAAGGATAACACAAGCATCTCGCAAATAAAAAAGGCACAGTTCTTAGCTGTGCCTTTTTTAGGTCTTACTTCTGTTGAAGCTTTAAGTAGGCTCCACCATCTTTAGAGTTGTCTTTAATCAACTCTGAATAGTGCAAACGTCTTTGCAATGTAGCTGTCAGCTCGTCTGAAATAAAGAGGGCGATGTTGATCGCGCCATGATTTGATTCATAAGCAACCAAAGTATTCGCAACACCGTTTTCGTTTGTTGCAACATGAACTCGATAGGTGCAGTTGTCGAAACCTTGGAAAGATCTTCTGGTAGAAACTTTAGATCCCGGAATAGAAACAACATATTCTGTCGGGCTTTGCACTTTCACTGTCGCATTGACAGATTTTTCAAAAGTATCACCACCAATCATTGAATTACGATGGCAGTACAAAGTCGCACGTACGGCCTCGATTTGTAATTCTTTAGAAACGATAACTACGCCAAACGGTTTTACTGTGGAAGTTTCAGCCAATGCTGATTGAGCTAATGACAACATTGAAACCGCAAAAATCAAAAAACTCTTTTTCATAAGTTCCCTTGCTTTCTCCGACTTCACGTCGAGAGGATGTTTTAAAAACTGGGAAATTTATATCTTAAAAAACAAATTTCATGTGATTTTTTTTGACCTCGTGAACTTTTTTTCCCTCTAGAAAGAACATGAGAATTGATCGTATCGCTATTGCGAAAAGACCACTCACCGACGTGGTCAAAACATCACCTCAGTGAATGTCCCCGAGGCTTTCTCGTGTTCCGCGTCCTCGCGTCGTCCCGTTGTACGAGGCCTTCTGCAAACATAAATCACAACAACGACCCAGGACTTAGATCCCTCTGACGCCCGTCCAGAACTTGGTGTTCGCCCGGGCTCTAAGACCTGAAATACGCCTCGAGATCCGCACCAGTAGCGGAAAACAAGTATTCTAGGAGCACCACAAACTCCCACATTCAAGGCGGTATCGATGATGACGAGAATTGTTGTTTTAATAGCCTTTTTTGCCCTATTTCAAGTCTCCTGTGCTGGTCATAAGGTAACAACCCCGACAAACATCCCTGCTTCAGAAGAGAATAACGGCGCCGAAACTCCTGCTGAAGAAACCCCCGAAGTTCCAGACAACCCGGCAGTAACACCGACACCTGCACCAACTCCTGCGGCTACTCCGACTCCTCTTCCTACTCCGGCGTCTAATGAGCTCTTGGATATTTTCCATCAGTGGAAAACGCACTATAAAGTTTCAGAGCCTTATACAAAGGTGACTGACAACAACGGCAAAGGTTTTGAAGATCTCTATGGTACTCGTAACTTTAGAGCTGTTCTGCATGGTGTGTACTATCGTGGGGGCGCAAATAATAAGTATCATCGAGACAATCCTCGCGATAACATGAATCCACTACCAAGTGATGGACTTAAAAACCTCTGCGAAGAGGGATTCTCGACGGCAATTTATTACTATGCAACCAACTACTCTGGAGCACCGAAAGCTACAAACTGCGGAAGCGGTTCTGATAAGCACTCTTTGAATTACAAACAAGTCACGGCACTGACGTCTGCGAATCACAAAACGATCTTGCAACTGATCCATGATCGCATCAAAGGAAAGCTTCCTGGCCCTATTTACGGTCACTGCTGGAATGGCTGGCATGCTTCAGGATTAATCGCCGCGATTTCACTGCGCCAATTCTGCGATTGGACACCTACAGAAGCGCGCAACTATTGGCGCAAAAACACAGACGGCAACACTTCTGGCTATGAAAAAGTCGAAGCGATGGTCGTCGATTTCAAACCAATTAGTTCTTTAAAGATTTCCGCAGCGGAACAAGCGGTGATCTGTCCTTCGAAATAACTAGGTTAGAGCTCTCAGACTCTTCGCAATTTGGCGGTGCAGACTCTGCTCCGCCGAATGCTGCCGCTGCACCAAGAACACACTCTGCTTACGATCTTTCTGTGAAATCGGCGAATCAAGTTCGATCAATCTAAATTCCGGCAAAAGAGTCTTGTTGTGCAAGCTCACGACGAACTCTGGCAAATACGCAACAGACAGGCCTTGACGGCAAAGTTCCATCGCAGATTCCATCATCGCAACCCGGTATTGAATATTCCGGGTAAATTTATGGTCTGGCCAGCCATCAAGCCCCTGAACTTTTGAAGGCGTTCCTTCCGAGGGCAATAGTGGTACTACAAATGGCAACTCTACCAAAGGTGTCCCTCTAAACTTTTTTAACCCAAACACGCCCATTTTAATTTTTGCTACTTCAACAAAATCAACACCCGCCTTCGGGATTGGCGCATAAGTAATCCCAATATCCACCTTATCCTCAGCAATAGCTTGCTCGAGTTGACCTGGGCTGTATTCATGAAGCTCCAAGGCGTTGAGCTCTACATGTTTTGTAAGATGTCCTAAGAAGTAGGTGGTAAAAACCTCGAAAGAGCCTATACGGGTCGGAGGTTTTTCGTTGTCTGTTCGTAAAAGATTTTCAGGAACCTTCAACCATTGATCCAAAAGACCGGCTGTCGAGTATTTAAAGCGATATCCGGCCGACGTCAGTCTAAGCCCCCGTCCCTCAGGCTCCAAGAGCTTGATACCCACTTCTTGTTCTAATAAGCGGAGCGCTTTCGAAAGCGCCGGTTGAGAGATATGTAGGACCTCACAGGCCTTCACCAAAGATCCTGTTTCTGCAAAGACATGAAAATAACGAACGCGATATATATCCATAAGTTATGCTTCTACAACTTTAATGAACTTATATTCAAGTTAATTTCATCGTAAATATGAGTTCAGAACTCAAATCATTTGCAAGTAAATATAACTGCAAAGGCTTTATCACACGAAACAATCTCTTGAGATGATTGGGTCCCACGGATGTAACGTTCATCAGCATCCATTGTACAAGCTGTAAGGGCTAAAAGTGACAAGAGCAGAAACGATTTCATAGAGGTCTCCGTTGTGTTTGCGCAACCTAGGAGATGCCATGTATTGGGTCAAGCCCTAAACCACCCTGTGTACTTCACCAAAACTCTTTACATAGTTTTGACCTCCCAATCCGCGATTTTTTATCATCGCCGGATGGAGGATTTATGAAGCATCTATTTGTATTTTTTATGTTGATTGCCAGCACAGCCAGTGCCGCCATTCAAACAGAGGTTGTGAATTATAAAGACGGCAATACAGACCTTGAAGGCTATATCGCTTATGATGACAAGTTCACGGGGCCTCGTCCCGTGGTGTATATCGTTCACCAGTGGACCGGAGTCAGTGACTACGAACAAATGCGGGCTCGAATGATTGCCGAACTTGGCTATGTGGGTTTTGCTATCGATGTCTATGGCAAAGGAATTCGCCCGACAGATCCGGCAGAACGTACTCGTCTGTCTGATTTTTACAAAGCCGGTAACCGAGCCCTTTTCCGACAACGTGAAATGGCGGCGCTTGAATACGCAAAAACAGACAGCCGCATGGATGCCTCAAAGGCCGTTGCCATTGGCTATTGTTTTGGCGGAACAGGAGCATTGGAACTGGCCCGTGCAGGAGCTGCCATCCTCGGAGCGGTTAGCTTCCACGGAGCTTTAACTAATCCGAATCCCCAAGACGTAGCCAATATGAAAATGCCGACAATGGTTCATCATGGAGCTATAGATCCCTTTGTGCCGCCAACAGAGGTTATGGCCTTTATCAATGAAATGAACACTGCCAAGGTGGACTATGCCTTCACCTCTTATGCCAATGCCGTTCATTCATTCACGGATAAAAATGCAGGCAATGACCCCTCAAAGGGAGCTGCTTACGACGAAAAAGCCGACAAGCGTTCTTGGAGCTCTCTTGTGGCGTTCTTAAAAGAAGTCTTTGGCGAATAAAATAAAAAAGGCACTGAGCGAGGATCTCAGTGCCTTTTAGAGGAAGGCGCAAGGTTTTTATTAAAGCCTTACTGAAGAGGCGAATGGCAGTTCAAAGAGTCTGACTGACCAACGCTCAATACAGGATTCTCAGCAATCGCAGTAAGCACTGAGGGGCTTCTTGCCAATTGAAGTTCAAAAGTTTGACCTTCAAATTTTGTCAGATTCTGATCTACTGTACCTGAATCTACAGCCTTGATTTCACCGTTAATAAGAATAACCAATTGCAAGCCAGCGTGCTCATCGTTGATGCCCAATACAGTCAATGAAGAGTCCACATTTGGAAGACTCTCACATTGGAAGATCAAGCTTTCATCCTGCGCCATTGCGAAGTTAGAAGTTAGTACCATCGCTGCTGTTGCGATCATCATTTTAAGTTTCATGTTGTTTCCTTTTGTTAAGGGGTTGTTGTTTTTCCTGAAACCCTTGTATCGACCTTCCGATTAAGAATCCAGTTTTTTTGACACAAAGTGTGTCAACCCCTGACACAGGCAAAACCTACATTTCGCTTAGTTTCTGACAAACTGACAAGGAACTCCATCCTTGCCATAAAGCAAGATTTTAGAGGTCTTCACAAACTGAAGAAGCTTGCGATCCTCTTTCCAAATACCGAATTCTCCAATCGAAGACTGAACTACGATCGTATTGTTCTTTATAACGATACGGAGCTTCTCTGTGCCTGGAAAATGGGGACGATCATAGGTCTCTGTACGGCTAACAAAGATCTGCTCTTGGCCTGCCGTAGGAATTCCATTTTCATTTCCATTCCCAATAAAAAGAAGATTTATGACTTTGTTTTGGGCATCTACGTCTAAATCCAAGTGAGAGTATCTCGCTGTGCAAAACGCAGAATCCGAAGAAACAGCATATTTGCCAGAACTTCCGACGAAGCGAGACAAGTTATCAGACGCGGCGTATGCAACTGTACTGCTGACGAAAAAAAGACCTAGAACCATAAAGCGAATTTTAGCGACTCTTGATGTTTTCATAGTTTTACACCTTTCTTAGTTTTTCTTTAACTTATTTTAATTTTGGATGTGCAAAGTGAAGGCGACGGTCACAACCGTAACTAACAACAGCGTGATCCAAAACGATCTCACCGATTTTTTTCCAACCAGACTTTGCAGATCGATCTTTGGTCGTATCTGATACTTCAATGGCGTAAGTGATCTTTTTATTTTCCTGCATCGCCGTCAAAACTTCATGACGGAAGTCTTTTTCATTGTTTCTTTGAACGCTTTTATCTACCGAAAGGCGAAGCCATTTTGGTTGTTTCACAGCGCCAGGCTCAGACAAAGCGGCCACTTGGGTCAGAGGTCTGAACATTGGATTCTCATCCACTTTCTTAAGGACCGAAGCGATCTTGAAGGCAAAGCTAATTAGCCCCAAGCTAAAACCAGATTCAGGTTCATTGGTCGTGCGCGCATCAAGCACATGGGGTGTATCCTCACCCATTAAAACATCGACGGTAAAGAAGTTTCCGGTCTTCACCACTTCATGTGCGTTCATTGTCGGAAAGACTTTACCAGCGACACCGAAGCCACGGTCGTCTTTTGAAGTTGTTTTATCCATCGCAACTGAAATTCTTCCTACAAAAAGACCTTGAGAGCCTTTTGCGAAGTAACCACTATAAGGAGTGTTCTCTTGGATTTTCCACTCGCCAGTTACGCACACGCCATTTGGATGAAGCTTTTTCGGAAGACGATCATAATAATCAAACCGTTCACTCAAGGTACGAACTGCATCACGTTCCAGCGTCGTGCCCGAGCCCTGAAACACTGACAGCATATTCATAGGATACTGAGGAAGACGAGTCGCATAGACCTCTTTCTCGTACCTTGCACCTTCACTGCTTGGAGTGAAATCATGATCCTCGAGGACTTGAAGGACTTCCGCGAAACTCGAGCCTTTGTATTCTAAGGCCTCCGCCTGCGCGAATGCTGATGTTGTAGATAAAACCAAACCTAATAGGACGAATGTTGCTTTCATAGTTTCTCCCTTGACGGAAGGAAGGTACCCACATAGGGTGCAAAATCATAAGGGATACTAGAAAGTACCCAAAAAAGGACCTAAAATGCCTAAAAAGAAGCCCCAAACGCATACCCGGGAAGAGTTCAAAATCCTTATCCAACGCCTGAAACACCTCTTACGGGAACGGGGAATCTCTTATAAAGAACTCGCTAAAAAGATGCAGATGTCTGAGTCCGGCGTAAAGAAGATCTTTTCGGCTGATGACTGCTCTTTCCAGAAGCTCGTTGAGATCACTAAAATCCTCGGCATTACTCTGTCTGATCTGTTTCAGGAAATTGAACGCGAAGAAATGACTTCGGTTTCTTTTACCCCCGAGGAACAAGCACTTTTTCTTAAGAACAAAGACCTCTTTCACTTTTTCGTAAAGCTTGTCATTGAGCGCTCCTCTGTCGAGGAGATCAAAAAAGAATCGAAGCTGACCGAGGCTCAAGCTTTTAAGTACCTACGCACCCTCGATGAAGCAGGTCTGATCACCCTGTTGCCCGAGAATAAGATTCAGATCCCGCCGATTTCTTTGGTCAGTAACTTTGGCAGTGGTCCCCTCTTAGAAAAGACCTACAATACCTGGGGACATCGTATCGTCGATGAACTTGCCCACCCTAGAAATCAAGAATCCGGGCAGTTCATCATTCGCTGTTTAAAAATGAAAGACGAAACCTACCAAGACTTCCTTCTCCAGCTGAGGGAGCTTGAAAGGGAAATGGCCAAACGCGCTTTACGAGAGATGGCGTTCTCGACCGCGAATTTAAAGCTAACCCGCTGGGTTTCTATGACCAGCCATGGAAGCTTTATCCCAGGTCCGCTCAACCAATTAGACTAGGGATTTTGAAGACTTCGGAGACAAACAGGAAGAAAATTCAAGTGTTTCAAATTCTGACACACTTTGTTTCAAAAAATTGGAAATCCTGAAGTCCTTAGAGTATCTTTCAGACCCATGGAAGTGCTTCGCGATAAAAGACGCCGTATAACAGCCCCTAATTTCAGAAGTCTCTTGCAAGAGACTCTGGTTGAGCGTTGTCGTCATAATCCGAATTATTCACTCAGATCTTTCGCCCGTTCCTTGCAAGTAGAGCCCTCAGCACTTTCGCAAATGATCAATGGCAAGCGTCCAATTACCGAAAAGATGAAATTGCGCTTAGGCTCTGCATTGGGCCTAAGCGTAGAACAACTTCATAAACTGCCGACCTCTGAAGACATGACAGCGGTTCGCGCAGCCCCTGAATTTCAGCAAATGACTTTAGATTCGTTCGCGGTGATTTCTGACTGGTATCACTACGCTATTTTGGAGCTTACCTATATTGACGGATTTAAGTCCGATGCCGCTTGGATCAGCCAACGTTTAGGCATCACAAAGTCTGAAGCTAATATCGCTATTGAGCGTTTACTGCGTTTAGGACTTCTTAAGCAGGACACTAAGGGTCGCTGGATTGATGCTTCTGAAAATGGCGAGCTCTCGCACCTAACGCCGGAAGCGACTTCCGATGCTGCTCGCAAATATCAAGTTCAGCTTCTTGAAATCTCTAAACGTGCGGTCCAAGAAATCCCGTTAGCAAAACGCAATCACACTTCTGCAACGATGTGCTTTGACCCCGAAGACTTGGCTGTTGCTGTTGAGGCAATCACGAAATTCCGTCGCGGTTTTGCCCGTGACTTTCAACCTAAAAAAGCAAAAGACGTTTACCAACTTCAAATCAGTTTCTTCCCTCTGACAAAACTAAAGGAGAATTTATGAAAACCCTCTTCAGTTTCTCTGTCCTTACATTAACTTTGATCAGCTCTCTTTCTTTCGCCCGTGAATTTGAAGGCGTCAAAGAAGGCGGCGGAGATGATTCTAGAATCTTTGAATGCCAGACCCTTCCAGTTGTGGATTCTGACCTATCATTCACGGGTCTGGATCAAGGCACTGGCAATGAAATCGCTCTGAGCATTGCGATCGACGGTATTGAAATCGCTAGAGAAATCGGCACTTGGGATCCAGAGACAAAAACTTACACCAGCAGCGGGTTTAAAATTAAAACTACGCGCAAAGGCAAAGTCACAGCAACCGGCGAAAACTACCTGTACAACGTCGGAAGTTCTGAAGCCCTTTCGTGCACCCGTTTCTAATCAAAAAAAAACTTGCCTGGCCCCTCAGGGGCGAATTAATCTTCGCCCCATGTTGTTAAATAAGATCCTTCTCCGTAATACAGCCCGAGCATGGGGCCTTCAGGCCTCTTATCTTGTCAATAATCACACTCCTATTTGGGCGCCAGAGAAGTCTCTTATTAAAGTCCTCTCGGATTTAACGCAAACTCCGATTCAATCAGATGCAGACTTAAAACAATTGCTCGAAAAACGCCGCGCGAAATATATCGAAGACGGTGTCGTAAAATCTGTGGTCTGTTGGGGAGGACGCCCCCAAACGCTGACACTTTATTTTGCAAAAGGCCAAAAGCTGATGAATTTATCGGCAGAAATCCGTTTGGAAGATGGAAGTTTGCAGGAACTGCCCTTACAGGTCATTTCTGAGTTGTCCATGAAAACCCACGAGCGCCTTCAGGTACGTTGGGAAAAAACTCTTCCGCTTGGCTATCATCAACTCACGATTAAAAGTAACACGCGCACTCTGACAACCCTGATCATTTCTGCTCCAGAAAAATTAGAAACAGCTCCTGAACTTCGTAACTCTTGGGGGGCCTTCGTTCCTCTCTACGCACTTCGTACGGGCCAGGAATGGGGCATTGGTTCCCTTAAAGAAATGAAACAAGCGCTCGAGACATGTGCTGAGTACGGCGCTCAGTGGTTGGGAACTTTACCGTTGCTTGCGGTAAATTTGGATCCTGTGGATTGTGATCCAAGCCCCTACTCCGCTCTGACTCGTCTTTTTTGGAATGAAATCTTTTTGGATGTGGACGCATTGATTGAAAAATACAATCACGCCGAGGCCCGTGCTCTTGTGAAGGCCCCCGATTTCCAAAAGCAGTTGACTCAGCTTCGCGAAAGCACTCATGTCGACTACCACCGCGTTTACAAACTGAAGAAACAAGCTTTAAAGCTTCTTTCAGAAAGTTTCTTTACTCATAGCCTTCACACTAAGTCTGCGTATTTGAATTTTGTCGCTGATAATAGCGAGATCGATGCTTATGCGAAATTCCGTTCAAGCGACCTTTCAGAGCAAAACTTCCATCGCTTTGTGCAGTTTGAAATGAACGAGTCTTTGCGCGAACTTTCTGAAACTCTACCGCAAGGTTTGTACTTGGACTTCCCGGTCGGCGTAAATGACGCTGGTTTTGACTTCCGTGAATTCAAACCTGTGTTCTTTAAAGAAGTTTCTGTGGGAGCTCCACCTGAGGAAGTTTTCCAACAAGGCCAAGACTGGGGATTCCCGGCCTTCAATCCTTTCACGCATCAAGCAGAAGGCTATCAGTACTTACGCAAAAGTCTTCGCAATCACCTCAAATACTGCAAGATCTTACGTATGGACCACGTCATGGGACTTTATCGTGTCTTCACAATCCCTAAGGGCTGGACCGCCCATGATGGCATTTATATGCGTTTTCCAAAAGAAGACCTGTTTGCGATTTCAATGCTGGAAGCCTCTAAAGCAAAAGCGGATATCGTGGGTGAAAATCTGGGAACCGTCCCTGCAGCTGTGGATGAACTTATTCACAAAAGAAACATCAACGGTATGTGGGTTCTGCAATTAGAGTCCTGGAGAAAACCGACCGAGGCTTTTGATCGTGTTCCACCAAATGCTATGATTAGCTTCAACAATCATGATCTGCCAATGTGGGCCAGCTTCATGAAGGGCACGGATCTAGATCTTGTGTGTAAGTTAAATATTCTCAAAGATGAATCACGTGTGAAATTCCAAGGGGAAAGAAAAAGTCAAATCGCCGCTTGGAATGACTACACGGCTCCTGAGAATATCACCGTGAAACTTCACGAGAACTTGGCAAAGTCTAAAGGTAAGTACTTTGTCGCAACCATCGAAGACTTCTGGAACGAAGAGGCTCCGCAAAATATTCCCGGCACCTGGAAGGAATACCCGAACTGGCGCCGTAAATACTCTTTGCCGATCTCGCAATGGACTGAAAACAAACAGGCCAAAGCAATCTTCGATGTTCTGAAAAAACATCGCGGCCTTAAGGCCTAGGTCTTTAGAACCAGGCCTCGAATTGATAACCGAAACTCATTCCTGCGTTTTTATCCGCAAAGCTTGGTGCTTTGTTATCAACGTAGGTTTTATTTGAGTCTGTCCAGAACGAATAAGCCACAAACGCGCGCATCACGGGTCTTACCCAAATGCTTTTAGATAAAGACAACTGCGGTGCTAAACTCACGCGTCCCAATTCACGTGCGCCAATAGGGTTTCCAAGACCATCGACTTCCGCGTCGTTTTTGTATCTTGAATAACCTGTTTCAAACACCCACTGAAAACGATCCGAGACAAAATAAATCGGGCGAATACCAATGGCTTGCCACTCACGATGTTTCAGCGTGTCTGTGCCATTGTCGCCAATCTCGCCAGCCAATGCAAAAAGAACCGCCCAGCGTGCGCTTACTTCTTTTTGCCAGTCTTCAACTACACGAATGGTCCATGCTCTATTTTGACTGTCATTCGTCTCTGGCAAAGCACTGTTCGCATAGATATTAAAATCCTTCATCGTCCCTTTACCGTACATCAGAGAAAGATTGTTATTGCCCGTCGCTAAAGGTCCTGAAACACGCGCTGACAAAGAATAGCCATCTGTTTTTACGTATTCATTAACTCCCTCAGTACTTCTTGGAGCCCATGCATACACGCCCCATAGATAAAGAAGCTGATCACGGACCGGAAGGGTTTTCCAACGCAAATCAATCGCTTGCAAAACAGGTTTTCCAACAGACGAACTGACGGTGTCATTCGCTTGAATAAGGTGCGCGAGGGAAAACTTTCCAGAACCAAGAGGAATGTTCTCGACACCGGCGCCCACCCCACTCATATCCGCAAAATAATACCAATCAAAAATATAGAGATCGACGTCACGATAAAAACGTTTTCCGATCCAGAAGTCTCCGGCGACTTCGCTAAACCCGCCGGCTGTTACGAAGGCTTCGATCTGACTCATGTCACGGTCTGCCGCACGTTCCCATTGACGCGTCCCTCTGGAATCTGTCGTTATGCGCATTTGTGTTCGGAAATATGCGCCGTCATTTTCGTCGGCTTTTTTATTGCTGAAAACAATAGCAAGTTCTGAATAAAATCCGCACTCGTTTCCTAAACGCAAGAAATTACCCGGAATTCCTTCGTTGTTAAAACACTCTTCCTGTCCGCCTTGCAGGTTTAATCCTGTTCCACCTCGAAGATAGCCGGTGAAATCACCCTCTAACGCAAAACTAGAGGCGCTCGTTCCAATAAGAATCCACAAAAGTGCAACAACTCGCTTCATACTTTTTCACCCTGCCCCTTGAAAAAGATATGGAATATTCATAAAGTCCCCCGCTGACTACTGTTTACGCGAAAAGTCTTGTTACATTTATGATCCGCGAGGGGGACCTTCTGCGCTGTTTACGCAGTTTCATTTTTATTTTTGTTTTGCAGAGCTTTGCTGTACAGGCAGCGGATTTGCGTGCGCAGTGGCTGAACTCTGGACAAATTCTCTATAAACTCTCGCCAGGCGTCTACGTTAACAATCAATCCCAGTTTTCTCTGGTTGATGGTGCACAGTCCGTAAAAACAGGATCTGTGATTCCACTTCCTATTCTGTCCGTCAGAAACAATGAAGTTCTTCTCGACACTTCGGCGCTTTCGAAAAATAAAATTGATACGCTTTTGTCTTTGGCACTGAAAGTTGTTCTAACAACGAGCTCTCGTCAGATTGTGGATTCCTCGGCGCTGCAATATGCAGGAATTCTGGATGAGTTGTACTATTACGACGGACACGACCTTGGCGGCAGCTGTGATGTTTCTAAGTGTGGATTAAAACTTTGGGCACCAACAGCACAACGTGTACGCGTTTTCCTGTTTCCTGATACTGCGACCGCTTTAGATCAGGCCCAAATCCTCAATCTTCAACACTCTGACAACGGCACTTGGTCACTCGACCTTCCGCTGAGCTTTAAAGAGTTCTACTACTTGTATGAAGTTCAAGTTTATCAGCCCTCTACGGATCGCATTGAAACTCAATTAGTAGTAGATCCCTACAGCAAGAGCCTCAGTGTTAATTCGACGCTTTCTCAGCTTGTGGACCTTCAAGGTAACGCGTTTATGCCGGCAGGCTGGCAAAATATGCGAAAGCCAAACTTAAGCACTCTGAAAGAGTCTGTTCTTTACGAACTCCACATTCGCGATTTCAGTGTTGAGGACGATTCTATCCCAGCCGATTTGCGCGGAACCTATTTGGCGTTTACACAAAAAAACTCGCGCGGTATGCGCCATCTAAAATCACTTGCCGATGCGGGACTTACACATATTCATCTTTTGCCATTTAATGACTTTGGCAGTGTCAATGAAGACAAATCTTTGTGGGAAAATTACCAGAGCGAATCCCTCAATCTGCAAGAACCACAAAGTGTTCTGGGCGGAATTCGCCATAGCGATCCGTTTAACTGGGGCTATGATCCCGTTTTGTACATGGTTCCTGAAGGCAGTTACGCGATTCGTGCAGAAGGTGCCGAGCGCGCACTCGAAGTGCGCTCGATGGTTCAGGCCTTGAACCAAACAGGCCTTCGTGTCGTTCAAGATGTGGTCTTTAATCATACTTACGAGAATGCCTCTCACCCACTGTCGGTCTTCGATAAAATCGTTCCCGGGTATTACTATCGCCTAAATGATCTGGGCCAGTATCAAAAGTCTTCTTGTTGTTATGACACCGCCAGCGAACATCGCATGATGGAAAAGCTGATGATCGATAGTCTTGTCCACTGGGCGAAGACTTACAAACTAGACGGCTTCCGTTTTGACCTGATGTCTTTTCATTCCCGCACAACGATGGAAAAAATCCGTCAGACTTTAAGATCTCTGACGCTAGCTAAAGACGGCGTAGATGGCTCGAAATTGCTCTTGTATGGTGAAGGCTGGAGCTTTGGCTCTTTCTTCGGGAAAGCTCCGACCGAGTCTATGACCCTTGAAAACTCTTACGGCACTGACTATGGATTCTTTAACGATCGCCTGCGCGATGCCGTTCGTGGTGGCACAACAAACTCTGTTGAAAAATCGGACCAAGGGTTTGCGACGGGACTTTTCTTTGATTTCAACAAAGAGCCCGCAAATCGTAATACACCGACAAACCTTGATGATCAAAAGTACAAACTTCTGCATTTAGGCGATGTCATCAAAGCAGGTCTTGCAGGAAATCTGCGTGACTACCTTTTCAAAGAACAATGGGGATCGATGGTTCGCGCCGGAGATCTGCGTTTCCGCAACTCACCGGTCGCAGTTGCTTCTCAAGCCCTTGAGACCATCAACTATGTTTCGGCTCACGATGGTTATGGCCTTTGGGATGCCGTTCAAGCAAAAGCTCCGTTTTATACCTCTGGCAGAACTCCTTCCTTGGCTAGCCTTGAAGATCGTCAACGCATGCATCATCTGGCACTCGCAATTCCTCTGTTGGGGCAAGGGATTCCTTTTGTCGAATCTGGGACTGAGCTTTTAAGATCTAAAAATGGCGATCAAGACAGTTATGACTCGGGCGATTTCTTCAATCGCATCGATTGGAGTGGCACGACGAACCATTGGGGCGAGGGCCTACCGCCTGCTTGGAAAAATATCGATGACTGGTCTTTCTGGCAGCCGCGTCTTTTAGAACCTGCACTTCGTGCGACTCCGTCTGCAATCGCAAAAACCAATGAGTACTTCAAAGCTCTTTTACGTCTTCGCAAAAGCTCGGCGCTATTCCATTTAAATAGTTTGAATGAAATCTCGCACCAAGTGTCCTTTATCGACAATGATCACCAGGCGATGCCTGGACTCATCGCCATGCATTTGCAAAATACACAAGAAGCACTTCTTGTGTTCTTCAATGCTTCCCGCGAAGCGCGTGATTTTGCACACCCGCTCTTACAGCAAAACTGGGCTCTTCATCCGCTCTTTGATGAGAAAATCGACCCCGCTTTGTCAGAAGTGAATTTGATTTCTGGTAAAATCACTCTTCCTGGCCGTAGCACTGTGGTCTTAAAGCTTCGTCCGTCTATGAAGAGGCCACGATGATTACTTTCCTTAAGTCATGGCTTGTTCTTGCGATGCTGGTGATCGGCAGCTCGTCCCTGGCCGCTGAAAAGATGCGTATTCAAATCTGGCATCAGATGATCTATAGCCACCGCCAGGTTTTGACGGAGGCCATTCAGAACTTCGAAAAAGAAAATCCTGACATCACAATTCAAGCGACCTATCGTGAAACCGAAGAGTTGCGCTCAAGCTACCAAGCAGCAGCTATGGGTGGCAGTGGTCCTGAATTGGTTTTTGGACCGAGCGATCAAATCGGTCCTTTTGCTACTATGGGAATCATCCGCCCCCTGAATGAGGTTTACAAATCCGAACATTTCGCACAATACGACTCTTTGGCCACTCCTCTTTATAAAGGCTACAACTACATGATTGGCTCGATGGCTGGAAATCATCTGACGTTGATCTATAATAAGAAACTCGTCAGTGCTCCGCCAAAAAGCTCAGCTGAACTCATCGAGATGGGAAAAAAACTGACTATCGATGAAAACGGCGATGGCAAAATCGATCGCTATGGTTTGGTGTTCAATTATACCGAGCCTTTCTTTATCGCCCCGTTTATTCCGGCTTTTGGCGAACCCTTCATGAAAAATGGCATCGAGCCGCAGCTAAATACCGAGGCCGTTCGCAAAACCTTCCAATACATTTTAGATCTTCGCGACAAACATAAAGTCATTCCTAAAGAATGCGACTATGAAACGGCGAACGCACTTTTCAAGCAAGGCAAAGCCGCGATGATTATCAACGGCGACTGGTCTTGGGGTGACTATAAAGAAATCAAAATGGATTTTGGTATTACCGCGATTCCTATGATTTCCGAAACAGAGCGCTGGCCAAGTCCTTTAGTGGGAACTGCGGGATACTCATTAAACGTCAATGTTACAGATCCAGAACGGCTAGCAGCCACCCTGAAAGTATTGAACTACCTGACCTCAGAAAAAACTCAGTTGCTGTTTACCGAGCGTGTCGGAACTCTGCCTTCTTTATTGTCTTTACGTGAACATCCGATCGTGAAAACAAATCCGCTTTTGCAAATGTCTTCTGAGATTATGAAAATAGGAACACCGATGCCGGTCGTGCCAGAAATTCGCGCGGTTTGGGACAGCCTTCGTGTTCAATACCAAAAGATTTTGGCAAATTCGATCACACCAGCAGAAGCAGCAGCTCAAGCGCAAATCACAGCCGAAGCTCAGATCAAAGACATGAACGATGTCGTAAAGCCTGACGCCACACTTTGGGTGATTCAGCTGATCGCACTTTTAGGTGTGCTGTGGATGGTATGGGTTTTCCGTGGTGCTGCTGTTGCTTTTGTAAAAGGATTCTGGGGACCACAGCGTTTTGTGTATTTCATGATGCTTCCGGCGTTCTTAGGGATCTTTGCCGTCGTCATCTATCCATTCTTCTACAATATTGCGATTTCGCTTTCTAACTTTGGCCTACGCACTTTCCAAGACTGGTCCTTGATTGGACTTCACCACTATGTGGTGTCCCTGACCGATCCAAAGTTTTATTCTTTGTTTTTAAAAACTCTGATCTGGACTCTGGCCAATGTGTTTTTTCATGTCACGATTGGTGTGTTTCTAGCGGTCATCATCAATCAAGTTCTACCGGCAAAAGCCTTCTGGCGGACGCTCTTTATTATTCCTTGGGCAGTTCCTCAGTACATCACGGCGCTGACTTGGCGTGGGATGTTCAACCAAGAATACGGGCCGATTAACTTATTCTTGCAACAATACCTGCATCTATCCCCAGTTCAGTGGCTGAGCCAACCGTTCACCGCCTTTGCCGCATGTATTGTAACCAACGTCTGGTTGGGGTTCCCATTCATGATGATCGTGGCTTTGGGTGGTTTGCAATCCATTCCGCATTCTCTCTACGAGGCTGCATACCTCGATAAAGCAAATGCGTGGCAGAGGTTCCGCCATATTACGTTGCCACTTTTAATGCCGGTGATGGTGCCAGCGGCACTTTTGGGATGTATCTGGACTTTCAACAATCTAAATATCGTTTGGCTTGTCTCCAATGCCGGAGAGCCCGGAGATCAAACTCACATTCTTGTCAGTTATGTCTATAAAGCAGCCTTTAACCTTTATCGCTATGGTTATGCGGCTTCCGTATCTATGTTGATTTTCTTGATTCTGATTGTGTGGAGCTTAAGTTCTTTACGCGCGCAATTTAAGAAGGAGCAAAAGTCATGATTAAAAAACTCTTGGCTTGGACAAGCATCCTTTTGTTTGTGGCGTTTTCAATTTATCCGATGCTCTACGTCTTGGGCGTGTCTTTACGTGGCGACAATGCCTTTCAATCGCAGTCACTAGAAATCATTACAGCGACCTCGACAGTACAAAACTTTGTCGACCTCTTCACTAAAACAGATTTCCTGGTCTGGCTGAAAAACTCTTTAGTCATTTCAGTTCTAACAACTATTTTAGGCGTGGCCTTCGCTGCAACAAGTGCCTATGCCCTTTCCCGATTTCAGTTCCGTGGCAGAAATATGATGTTGTTTTCACTGCTAGCGACACAGATGTTTCCGCCGACGATGTTGATCCTGCCGTTTTATATTATTCTATCGAAGCTACAGCTAATTGATAACTTCTTGGGCCTCCTTTTGATTTACTCTTCAACAGCTCTGCCATTCTGTGTGTGGCAGATGAAAGCTTACTACGACACCATTCCCAAAGAACTTGAAGAGGCCGCTGTTTTAGACGGCTGTTCCCGCTGGCTGACGTTCTATAAAATCATTTTGCCAGTTTCAGCACCGGCACTTGTTATCACGGCATTATTTAGTTTTATGGCAAGCTGGAGCGAATACGTCGTTGCCGCTGTCGTCTTACAAGATCCGCAACTATACACACTGCCTTTGGGCTTACGTTCGTTCCAAGCAAGCATGGCCACTCAGTGGGGCTTGTATGCAGCGGGTGCTTTGATCGTCAGCATTCCAGTCTTAATTTTATTTATGAGTATTTCACGTTATCTAGTTTCCGGTCTGACTATCGGAAGTGTGAAAGGATAATGAATGGCGCAAATTAGTTTTTCACAAATCACTAAGAGCTTTAAAGACAATCACATCCTAAAAGGCATCGATCTTGAAATCGCAAGCGGCGAATTCTTGGTTCTGGTGGGTCCTTCAGGTTGTGGCAAGTCCACGTTACTAAGAACGCTTGCCGGTCTAGAAAAAATGGATGGCGGCGATATCAAGGTCAACAATAAGTCCATCAAGCACGTAGAGCCTCAGGACCGAGATGTTGCGATGGTTTTCCAAAACTATGCGCTTTATCCACATATGAATGTGGCCGAGAATATGGGATTTGCTCTGAAACTTCAGAAAAAATCCTCTCAAGAAATCAAAAACCGCGTTCAAGAAATCGCGGACCTTTTACAAATCGGTCACCTGCTTGAAAGAAAACCTAAAGAGCTTTCCGGAGGACAACGTCAGCGCGTGGCTTTAGGCCGTGCCCTTGCACGCCAAACTTCTATTGTTCTATTCGACGAACCACTCTCGAATTTGGATGCACACCTTCGTAGCCAAATGCGTGTCGAGATCAAACGTCTGCATCAAGCTCTGAAAAGCACCATGATCTATGTGACCCATGATCAAATGGAAGCAACCACGATGGGTGATCGTATTGCCGTATTAAAAGACGGTCGTATTGAGCAGATTGGAACTCCGTCTGAGATCTATCACCGCCCTAAGAACCTCTTTATTGCGAGCTTCATTGGTTCTCCGGAAATGAATTTCATGGAAGGTGGCCTGCTCCACAGACTTCCATGGCCCGAGGCTAAAAAACCAGGTCAGATTCTAGGGGTTCGTCCTGAAGTATTTAAAATCCACCAGGGAAGCCTATTAAGCCATGAATTGGAGCTGGGCCACTTCCAAGTAGAGCTTTCCGAGAACCTGGGTGGCCAGCAGATGCTTCACGGCAAGGTCGAGGGGCAAAATGTGCGCATTTTAGCGGATTCAGTAGATCAATTTTACAAGGACCAACGCTTTCCTGTGAAGATTGACCTGACGAAGTCCCAGCTCTTTGATAAATCCAGTGGTCTGAATCAAAGGCTTTAGAGGGGGCTTCGTTGCTTTTGCGATCTATCAGCGCATTTCTGTTAGTATTTGCGACACTGTCGGCACACGCTGCAGCTCCACGCACCGTTTTTGTTCAGCTCTTTGAATGGCCATGGCGCGAGATAGCCCGTGAATGCGAAACCTATCTTGGCCCTGCCGGCTTTTCAGCCGTTCAAGTTTCCCCACCCCATGAACATATTCATTGGAAAAACAATCCTTGGTGGGAACGCTATCAAGTCGTCAGTTACAAGCTTGATTCCCGTAGCGGCACTGAAGCTGAATTCAAAGACATGGTGAAACGTTGTCAGCAAGCTGGCGTTGATGTTTATGTGGATGCCGTTCTAAATCACACCACGGGAATTCCTGGTGGCACGGGCTCGGGCGGAAGTGATTTCACTCACTATAACTATCCAGGCATTTATTCTTACAATGATTTCCATCACTGCAATCGCAATGGCAACAATGACATTCGCAATTTTCAAGATCGCTATGAGCTTCAAAACTGTGAGCTCTTGGATTTAGCCGATCTAGCGACAGAGTCCCCGTATGTTCAAAATGTTTTGGCAAATTACTTAAATTCCCTTTTGGATATGGGAGTCGCCGGTTTTCGCATCGATGCAGCCAAACACATCCTGGCCTCCGATATTGGTGAGATCCTTTCTAAGCTCAAAAGATCCGCGTATATCTATCAAGAAATTATCTATGATTCCCAAGGCCCAGTTCAGTACGCAGAGTATCTACCAAACGGCGATGTGATGGCCTATGACTATGCCCGTGTTCTTGCCCATGGCTTTCAAGGGCAAGATCCAAAAGCCTTGTTAAATATCGCGTCCCAATTTCCTGCAAGTCACGAGTCCATTGTTTTTGTGACGAATCACGATCTGGAACGTACTAACGACCAAGGCATCCTCAGTTACAACAACCATCAAAGACAAAACTACCTTTTAGCGCAAATCTTTATGCTGGCGTGGCCCTATGGTTATCCGCAGCTTTACTCGGGCTATAAGTTTAATAACTTTGATGACGGCCCGCCTGTCGATGCAAATCTTCGCACTTTGGGTATCTTAGACAATCAAGACCTGTGCGTATCCCCTTGGACCTGCGAACATCGCGAAGCTAGCGTCGCTGCCATGGTAGAGTTCCGCAATCAAACCGACAAAGCCTTTGGTGCGACAAATTGGTGGGACAATGGCAAAGACGCTGTGGCGTTTAGCCGCGGATCTTTTGGCTTTGTTGCAATCAATTACTCCAATCAAACACTGAGCCGCAGTTTTTCAACTTCAATGGCCGATGGAGTTTACTGCAACATCCTCGATGAGAATTACGAACTCACTCAAAAATCCTGTTCGCAAGGAATTAAAGTGAAAAATGGCAGCGTAACACTCAGTCTTCCGCCTCACTCGGCGGTGGCTCTTTTAAAGAAAACTTCTACAAAGATTTTTAAGAAATAATACCTATGAAAAAATCCACTTACACAATTGGTTTTGACCTTGGCGGCACGAAACTGGCCGCTGCAATCCTTAATAACAAAGGCGAGATGCTGGATTTTATCAAGGTTCCCGTCGACATGAAACGCGAAGGCTCTGCGACTAAAACGCAAAAGCGTGTCATTGGTTTGATGACCGATATCGCTATGGACTTTAAAAAACGCTACCCTAAAGAAACTAGCGGTAAACAGTTTTTAGGAATCGGCCTTGCCAGTGCTGGTCCACTAAATGCCGAAGAAGGAAAGCTCACACATCCTGTGAACTATCCAGGATGGAAGATCGTACCTATTCGCGACCTTCTTCAAAAAGCCGTTCATGCTCAAGGTTTTAAAACAAAGGTGCACTTTCAACATGACGCTACTGCCGCAGCACTTGCTGAAGGCTGGGTGGGTGGCGCTAAAAATATGAATTCGTTCGCAGTTGTAAGTGTCGGTACTGGCGTGGGCTCGGGCGTGATCTTTAATGGCATGCCGGCACAGAGCCGCGGTCGCGGTTCTGAATACGGCCACACGATCGTGGATTATAGAAAACTTCAAGAGAACCCCGAGAAACTTCACCATTGCACCGTCGAAGGTGTTGCCTCAGGCACGGGCCTTCTTCGTCGCGCAAAAGAAATGGGTTTTGAGGGAAATTCTGTCGAAGAACTTGTGGTGTCTAAAGACTCTAAATATGAGGTTCTCTTTCAAGATATGTCCCTAGCTCTTGCGTGCCTTTGTTATGACCTTTCCATTGGCTATAATTTGGAGCGCATTTTCTTGAGCGGTGGACTCATCAAGATCAAGAACTTGTACCTAGCGGACCTGAAAAAACATTACAAAAGCATGATTCAGCAAATGAACCCTGACTTTGAGTGTAAGATCGAAATCGCCCGCACAAAAAACACCGCCGGCGTTTTAGGGGCCGGATACCTGCCTCATTTGTATAGTTAGCAAATAAATTCCCCCTCCGCACCAGGGAAACGGTGTCACATCGTCACTATTTTTTTGAGCACGATCTTTGCTTAAGCACTTCTTGCGAAGTTAAACAGCCCTTGCGGCTCCAAAAAAAGGATCGTGAAATGTTTAAAAGAAGTCTTTCCACACTTTTAGCGACAGCACTCCTGCTATCGCCCCTTGCTTCTGTTCAAGCAAGTGATGATGGCGTAGCAATTCTTAAAGGCATTACCCGTAAAAGTGGTGGCCAAGTTTATCGCTTGGACCTGCAAGAACCTTTACGCCTTGAGAGAGTTTCTATCCTTATTTTATCAGCAAAGTTGAAGGTGCACAGCGCCCGCCTTGTGACTGAGTCTCAAACTCGTATTTCCTTGGCAAATTTGACAAATACCGCTGTTACTGCTGCGGGACAAACTCTGAAGTCTGAATACATCAACAGAAATGATCGCATTGCAGCTCTTGAGATTCGCGCAGAGTCTTTCGGTGCGGTTGCAGATATCATTGTGACTGCAACATCTGACGAAGGCTTGCCGGTTTTGATCGACGAGGACTCGTCATCAGCTCCGCCTCCTTACAATCCTCCGTATGAGCCATCACCGGAACCACCACCTTACTACCCACCAACACCAACTCCGACTCCAGCGCCAACTCCACCTGAAGTAATTCAGTTGAGCTACCCATTTGATAGCTATGGACCTCGTGAGTACAGCAAAGTTGAATGTACTGCGAGCGATGATGGCTGGGAAGAACACTGGGGTGGACACTCTACTTGTGAAGCTTGTATGGCAAAACACGGTGACTGCGTTGAGCGTTGTGATCTAGAATATGTTCGCGTCTTCGGTATCGGTGTCGACATGTATGGTCGTATCGGCAAATTCGAAGGTCGTGCCCCAGATTCTTGGTCTGCAAAATTGGATATGCAAAGAGTTTGTGACTACTACAGACTCGGTTCTTGTGAAGAAGATCCAAGCAAGAGTCAAAGCAACTTCAGCGAGACGATTTCTCGCCGTGAGTGCCGCAGACACTAGATATATATTTACGCTGCATAAATATTTAAACGGATCTGGAAACATGCTCCAGGTCCGTGTTCTAAAAGTTCCAGCCTTCCGTGACACTTATCAATAATACGCTGGCAGATCGCCAAACCAAGCCCCGTTCCCTCGCCTTTTTCTTTGGTCGTAAATAGCGGTTCAAAAATCTTTTCACGATTTTGCATAGGAACACCGGGGCCATTGTCTTTCACGTGGACAAAGACGTAAGAGTCTTTCTCAATCACAGAAACAACAATTTTAGGATCCTTTTGGCCTTTCACTGCATCGACGGCATTTGAAATTAAATTCACGAAAAGCTGAACGATCTCGGACTCGTTGCCGACGATATGATGCAAATGAGGCGGGATATTCGTTTCTAATTCGATGCCGTAATTCTTAATACGATGGTTAGTAAGAAGTCGGACATCATTAAATGCCGCAACCAGGTCCACATCGCCGATTGGAACATTATCGTCATTCGTTAAATAGCTCTTCATACTTTTAATAATCGCATTGATTCTTTCCACCATGCGATAGATACGCTCGAGATACGGAATCAAACTTGGCTGATCTTTGCCGAAATGTTTTTCAATGACCGATGTAGTTGCCTGAATCACCGCGAGCGGGTTTGCAATATCGTGACCAATACCTGCCGTGAGCTCACCAAACATTGCTAACTTCTGAGCAGAAACCAAAGCCTTCTTCTGATCAGTAATCACAGTTTCCATAACTTGGCTCGTGGACAAAAACCTACGAACTAACAAGTATACTAACCCCAAAGACAAGATCCATAAAACAAATGCAATTGCCAGGGAGGTATAGACACCCAGTTTAGCTGCAGCTAACCGAGTATTGTTAAACTTCGTAAGTCCCTCTACTCCAAGCTCCAGAATTCTCTCAGCTTGTCCCCTCATTTGCTCTAGCTGAATGCCGATGTCTTGATCCGGACGATTCACCAATGAATCAAATAGAGCTAACGAGGAATTCACAAACTCCCACTTAAGTCCTAACAAAGATTCGCGGGATTTTTGCAACCCAGGATCAGCCGGAGAAAATGCAAAGACTTTCTCGATGGACTCTGACATATGATCTAGGAACGTCTTTTTAATTCCTACCTCTTGCCAAATCTTAATATCCCCTGATTGTCTAAAGGCTGGTGATCTGAGGTCGTGTTGAAGTTGTTCAAGAGAATTATTTAAATAAAATATTTTTGGAAGCGACACAAAAAGCGCATCGATCAAGTGATAGGCCTGGAATTGTGGATCCAGAATCAAGTTCGACTTATCTAAAATAAAGGATCTGTATTCATTCAAGGTCTCAAGACTTCGCAAGAGCCCTGGCGAGTGACGTGAGTGTTCTAGCTGAGATTGAAAAGTAGTGGCCTCGGTCTCAGTAAGCGGGCCTAATACGGCCTGATTAAAAACCGCGTAATCCAACTTGCCTATAAGCGGAGATGACTTCGGAACATCACCATCGAGGGGAGTTGATAGACGGAGGATCTCTGTGGAGATCTCATACAGCAATTGAATGCCAACTTGTTCTTTTTCGTAAAACTTAACGAGCTCGTTTCTCTGTGTGTAGAAACGGAAAGCCACAAATCCTAAAGCAAATGTGAACATGGTAGTGGCAAAGGCAGCAAACCAAACAAACGAGAACTTTTTCATACAGTCCGACCTCGTGAAGAAAATGACATATCTCTACATCGAGGTCATGAATTCTTTGAAAAAACCCAGCATTATCGCGAAGCCGAGATGATCCGCAGCTTCGCAATATGCATTCGAACACTAAACTGTTATTTGCATCCAGGCTTCGAATTGTAGACCAAATCGCGGGCTTTGATATTGTCTTGAGTAGTGCCAATCAAGCAGCTTTTGTCACCATCCAAGCGAACCGCATACAGGTTGCTAATATCAGACTCGCCGTCTGGCGTTGCATGGTTCAAACGGAAGATAAGTCCCTTCCACACAAGCTTTCCAAGACCTTCTTCATTTTGTTCCAACTGGTATACCCATTCAATTTTTGTGGAACCCGTATCATGAAAGCTCATTGGAATTGCGATTTCAATTTCTTTGTTCCCGAAAGAAAGTGATGGATGATAGCGAAGATCACCGCCTTCGATTTTCAAGCGATAGCCACCAAAAGATTTGCAATCCGCTTCATAAAAATCGATCGGAGCTTTATCTGTTGCCGAAGAGATTTCAATACAATCTTTTGAAAGGTCTGTGTAAACGCTCTTCATATTTTTTGCCAAAAGCTTAGAAGAGTCGACATCACCAACACCCGCCAATGCTTGAGTACTAAGAACAAGAACTGCTAGATTCATCATATATTTTTTCATAAATATTCCTTCTATAATTTATTCGTAACCAGTTACTTTAACTTTTTGCAAATCGAAGAACGTCCCATAGATATACCCACCGAAGTCGATGCCATAGACGTTTGCTTGGGGCTCCCCGTTCTGGTCATACTCATTACAAGTAATACGCACATCCACCCAGCCGCTTTTTTTAATACGGATAGATTCCGCGGAGATTTCATTGCATTTTTGTGAACGGTTTTTCTCAAACGTGCTAATAAACCCTTTTACCTCAAGATTGTCTTTAATAGCCAAAAGCTGATCATTCGTGGTGTTAGCTAGACAAAAAAGAGGACTGAGCATAAGAACCAAAATTACTTTTTTCATACTATTTCTCCGATTAGATTTAAAAAATTATTCCGCACAAACTTCCATCACACGTCCATTTTTCTCGACGTTGATGCTTTTGACAGTTTCCCACTCATAAACCACTTTAGAATTTTCGTAGTCAAAAGCGGCTTGCTTTACTTGGATGTCTACAATGTAGGACTTGCCTTCAGGCAAACATGGATTGCCTTCGGTGTTTTCAATTTCTTTAACAACAGTGCGAGTGTCTGAGATCTTCGCAGCCGCAGCTACTTTTGCAACAACCGATGGAATACGAGCGAAAGCTTGAGTGCTTAGAGCCAGAGTCGTTAGAGCGATCAAATATTTTTTCATAACTGTTCTCCTTGAGATTTGCTTTTAAACTGTGTTTTCAACAAGAGTGCTTTTATGGCGAATTTCAAAAGAACAACAGCTCAATTTGATAAACCCACAACTATATGTATTTATTCATATATTTTACGTAAACAATCCTGGATACTTCTTTTGTAAATTTGTAACTACATGTTTTAACTGTATTTTTGATATAATCGTCAAGTGAGCAAAAAACTAATCGTCAAGGATAACTGGCTTTCTTTCTTACACGCTTCCAGTGTGGGCTCTCGTCAATTGCAAGGCCTTATCCTCTCTGGGCAGCTACAAGCGCGAGAAGCTCTCACAAAAAAGTTCGGCACAAACTTGAGCACAGAAGAGATTTCTTTTATCTGTGAAAAAACGTTGCAAGTATTAGGACGATTTTCAGAACTTGAAGAGTCACTGGAAACACTGTCCGCACAAGCCCCCGCGCATGGAAAACATATGACGGTCTGGCAAGAGCGCGTGTTCTTAAAAGGATTCGTGCTAAGCCGTTCGGGACGTAAAGAAGAAGCTAGAAAATATTTTGAAAAGCTTCCGCAAAACTTCTCTGCAAGAATTCAGACCGAGCTTGCACTTCATCAGTTGAACCAAGGAGATCTCATCCAAGCTGAGAGTCTCTTTAAGCAAGCCCTCGAGAATCACCAAGACATTCACGACCCTTACTCATTATGTACTCTTTTAGGGGGCTTAACCCTTGCCTTAATTCAGCAAGGACACTTTCGCGAAGCCGAGTTACGCATCAAACAACGTCGGCATATTTTAAAGCACTCTCCTTCAGCCTCGTTAAGTTTTGGTACAAGGCTATATGAGATTCTCCTGCTGCTTGAAAAAAACGATTTCTTGCAGGCCGATGCACTTTTGAAAGGAACCTTAGGAGACCAGAACCAGGGATTCATCAATGAGTTCTTTCTTTTGCATCTAAAACTGCGCTTGCACCTTTCTCGTAATGAACTCGATGGCGCTACAAAGACTTTGCAAGAAATTAAAGGCCTTGTACGCCGTCAGAAAATTCCAGAAGGGGTTTTGGATTTTCGCCTTGAAGAAGTAGACCTTCTCTTACGCTCTCATAAAGCAACGGAAGCACTTGACGAAATTCGGGAAATCCAAACTAGCACGGCCTCAAAAGGTGATCACTTTTTGTTTTTCCGTCTTTCACTCTTACATGCTCAAGCCCTTTACCAAAAGGGCGACTTACAAAAGGCCTTTCAGGAAATCAATAAGGTTATTCAGGACGCTGAACGTCGCCAGTACCGTCCCGGCCTTAGCTGGGCCTTGTTTCATGGTGCTGGAATCGCCATAGCAGCTGGTCATCCTGTGCAAGCGAAACTTTATCTTCAGCGCGGAGAACGTCTTGCCAATGAACTTAGCTTGCGTGTGCGCTTTTCGTGCTTCTCTTACATGTCTGAGGTCATGGGTGCGCAAAAAAGCAAAGGCGAAGCACTCCTCAGTCTGGTGCGTCGCCAAGAGATCGGACCCGAGATGGAGTACTACTTAAACTCCTACAGCCTTTTGCATAGCGTGGACTTGAAAGTATTTTCACGAAACGGACAAGAGGTGATTAATGAGCCGGATCTCAGACGGCGCTTGTTCCAAGAACCGGGACTTTTTTGGTTTCAAAAAGAAGAAGTCCTGCTCGCCCACTTAGGCCATGGCAAGATGCACTTCGTGAGTATTTCAGAAAAAGCAAGCCTGATTCCTGCCTTTCGCCTTTTTTGGAATGCCTTTCAGAATAACGATGCCGGTTTTGATCTTAAGGACATTCATCAAACGCGTCTTACTTGCACCTATCGTGAAGAACTTCACGCCGGTGCTACGAAAATGATGGTGACTCGTATTCGTGATCTCATTAGTCGGAGTGGTTTGCAGTTGTCATATCATCGCGAATCTGGAGAGTACTCTTTAAAGTCAGAGCTTCACCCCTACACGCTGGTAAGTACCAGCGATGATCTTCCAGCGAAAAATACTTCGGAGCGCGAAGAGCAAATTCTAAGCCGTATCGCGATGGAGCCTTTTGTTTCAACTCGCAGCCTTTGTCAGGAGTTTTCGGTCACCCGTCAGGCACTGCATCCCTTTTTGAAAAAGCTGACAGAACAAAAAAAGGTCCGCATGGTGAAACGCGGACCTATATCGGGTTATATTTTACTTTCGAAAAAGTAAAAAAACTCCGAAGCCAGGTATGTGCCTGGCTTCGGAGCGCGATGGAAACAACTATTTAGCAACCCTGTATCCCTCACCGCTAAGTTGAACGCATTGTTTTCCGATTGATTGAGTAAAAGATGGGTATTTAACATAGTCGATTTGGTATTTGGTTTCGACTTTTTTAACCACTTCATCCATCAAACCATAAGTTCCAGACCAAGATTCCAAGCAGTACTCTTCGGAAACATTGCTGACGCGAACCAGGTTTTCTTTTGGGGAAGGGGGCATTGTGTACTTCATCGACACCCAGCTGGCATCCGAAGTTTCACTTGTTTAGAACCACAAGCACTAAGACCTAACATCACTGTCATCATTAAAATTAAATTTTTCATTGGAAACCTGCTCCTGTTACGATCATACAACGGCGAGTTGCTACATAAGCATTAAACCCACCCTCTTCTACTGCTACGTGTTTTACTAATTTCAGTGGCGATCCTTTTGTCGTCGCTTTCTGGCCTGGAACCAAAGAACCTTCCTTCTGATTGACGGCATTCATGAAGGCGTTACGCACCGTTGGATCTTCGCCAACTCCATAACCCATGACATACCAGGTACAGTCTTTACCTTCGATGTTACCAATGGATTGAAGGTTTGCAGGATCGGCCTTTTCATCAAAAGACACGACGTTCAATTTTTGAGCGACACTCGCAGAGGCACAAGCCATAAGCTGAGATGCTAATATCAAATAGATAATGTACTTCATGATTTCTCCTTACTTTTGCAATTCAAATTTGTGAGCTGTTTTTGTGATGTGACTTGGAATTTCTAGTGTGTAATCCACGGTCACACGATTGCCATTTTTTACAACGGTCATATCTAAGTTCAATGTTACGTCCACTCCCTTGTAGGTCACCGGGCCATGATAACTGTAAGTCAACGTTTTCACGGTGCCACTCTCAGTCAGCGTCGTACTGCCAAGTCCTTGCATAGGTCCAAGGTCTGTCGACATATCTGAGTTGGAACTAACTGATCGATAGAGAGGGAACATTAACGTCTTGATATATTTATTAGAAGACCGACTGAAGATGTCACTGCTGTTGTATTCCACAATCGCAGTTCTTCTGGTAACCGCGGCTCCGTCAAAGCTGACGAGATCCCACCAATTGGCGAACTCATCCCAAACAGAAAAGTCGACGGCTTTTTTACAGTCGACAACGTCCAACTTTCCGTTGATTTCGCTGACGGTTCCATCGGACTCAGTACCTTTGGCAAAAACAGAAACGTTAAAGCCTGTTGCTGTAATATTGTTGATGCGGACTTTTGTTTTTTCCGCCATGACATTGCGTCCCCCGTTTTCAAAGCTAGAAAACATCAGAGGGTTGCCGCCGCCGGGTGCTGACATATCTGCACGATACTCTGTTTGAGAGTATGCAGCCGGAATCACTACACTCGCTGTAGGCTTGGTGGTGCTTGAAACGGATTTACACGCATCTGTAACAGTTTCCGCGTAAAACTCCAAAGACACTTCGCTGCCGCTTTGACCAAACGACTTCACGACGGCCGTTGTCGCCTTCCACTCTTTGCCGAAGACCTGGCCAGATACGTTTTGATCAGTGTAATCAGGCCACGTCCCAAATGCGGAGTTAGGGCTTGAGCCATCAACTTTTACACTAGGACTACATGCCGTCATCAGCGTCATTGCGATGCCGGCAGTAAATAAAGACATTGTTTTCATGGGTTGCTCCTTTGTTGTGATCCAAGGATTCAACGAATCCCTGGACCTCATCAACTAAAGGAGGCTTTAGCGCGAATTTAATGCGAACAACTTGTTCGCAAGGGGACTATTTTGGAAGCTCTAGACTTTGTCCTTGGAGAGTGATTTGAACAGGCTTCTCGTCCTGATAGTCCGCAGTGAGTTTAAAATACTGACGGTTTCTATCAGCACCAATAAAGGCACCTTCCACTTCAAAATGTAAAAGCCCGTTCGTCATACTTTCTTGCGATAATGTCAGGTTTTTAAAACGCGACGCTAAGTTTGATTCTTGTGTATCTAACAAATTACATCCGTTCAATTGGCCAGATGGACAGCTCAAGCGTAAAAAGCTGCCTGGACCCTCAATAATGAGATCTGAATAAAGGGCGCGAATACGAACCCAACGCTGAGACGGCAAATACAAATTGTCCTTACCAATAGTAACTTGCTCGCCGTCAGCCTCCGCAAAACTTGCAAAGGATTTTGCGATATCCACTGTCTGTGAGAATTCTAAAACTCCGCAGTGATCAAAATAAATTCTCGAGATATATCCAAAAGCTCCTGAAACTTTTAGAGGCTCTTTGCTGGAAGAATATAGAAGTTCACGATTAATAACGAAATGACCGTTTGCAAGAAGTACATAAGTTTTCGCCGGAGCCAGTGCCGGCTCTTCCTGAGCAGTCGCAAAATAGAGCTCATTGAGCTTAGGTAAAGAGCAAGTTTGTACTCGTTTTAAGTACGCATTCACAGGAGCTTTCGCACCGCAATTGTCATAACGCAGGCAGGACTCAATAAAGGAGTTATAGTGCCGAGCTGAAAAAACAATGGCCTGCTCAGAAAGACCACCGCCATTATTAACCACGTCGCCACCAGCAAAGGCCCAAGAACACGCAAATAGAGCTATAAAAAGGAATGCTTTCATGTTAACCCGCCTTATGTATAAATTTGTTTCTATCGTCCTTTTTGGCCTAATGCCATCATTTTGCGTTGCTTCCAACTTATCACAAGCCCGCCCGGCGGACTTATTGGAAGACTCGGAGTTCGTTGTCGACCTCACTGATCCAGAACTTCTGCAGAACAAAGAAAAAACCTGGCAAGTCCTCGGCGCCGACATCAAAAAGAAATGTACTTTGTACATCCGATCGCATTTTGACAGAGCCCAAGCCGAGCAAGCAAAAGCCGCCGTTTATCAATTCCACCAACTTCAACGTGACAGCACCGTCAACTATTACAATAAATACTCGAGCGATCAGTTCACCTTGTGGCTGATCACTGAAAATAAAGATCTTCCGATTATTGGCCTTGGCTGTCTTATGGACACTCCGCTAAATTCTCAAGCGGAACGAAATTTCACTCTTGAAGGCGCCTCTCATTTGATTGGACAACCTGATTTTTTCTCTAAGGCTAAAACTCGTTCAACTCGTACTAAAATCGCCTATGAGCTTTTGCCCACAGTTAGTGAAGTGACATTGAATAGTCCCCTTCGCTTCGCGGGCGAAGCAGATGAGCGTGGGACACGCCTGACGGTCACTCACTTTCCACGCATTCAAGATGGCAAACTGATAGATCCCGCCCAACAAAGACCGGATCTTCCAAGTTGCAGTCTTTACTATAATACTAATAGCGGAACTCTGACCTCCTACGACGTAACTCTGCCGGCTGGCGAAAAATTCTCTGTCCGTGGCTTTCGCGAAGGCTCTGGAGCCTACTCATTCTACATGACTCCCAAGCAAGGAAATTACGGCATGGAGATGACCTGCTATTTTTCGAAAGATAGGCCTCAGACTTTTTCTGAAATTCAGAATACTCTCGGAACTTTTGTAGAAATTAAGTAGGTGCCTATGAAAACAATTCTGCTTTTATCTCTATTATTTTCTTTCAACTGTTTTGCGCTTACCAAAAACGAAGCTTTGGTTTTATCCAAATCACGTATTGAAGGTCTCAAGCTAGGTTTTCGTGCCCTCGCTTACAATTGCTTTACGGCAGAGGAAGATTGTCAGATCGAAACCTATAGTCAGAGCGCAACGCTCAAATGGATTCTCAGTGAACAGCCAGCCCCATCGGTAGAATATTCGTCAGGTCCTGAAAATTTCACGATCGACGGAGCGGTTCGCATTGCAAAGACCGGTAGCACATGGGGATCACTTGTTATTTTCAACGAAGACCTTCTGACTCGCGAAGTGACTCCTGGAAATTTCGAAGCTCTGGAATTTTTCGAAATCATTGGCGTTCTTGTTCACGAGTTCGGTCACCACCAAGCGGAGTGGCTCGATAAAGCCGGTCTTCCTCAGCTTGGACATCAAGAGTTGGATGAACTTGCTGTAAAAGTTGTGACGTACTTGAAAGACCGCACCCGTCAGATTCGTATAACTCAAGACGAGGTTCCTGAGTTGAAACCTGGACACGAACTGACCATCTATCAGATTGATATCGAGTACTTTAACGGGATTCGCAATATCTGGAGCAACATCTTCATCGATAGCATCGTCGAGACCCGCGAGATTTCTCAAATTCTGTTACATGGCGTTGCTTGCCCAAAATCCTATACCCGAGGACACCTAACATTCGACGGTAAACCGAATTACATCTCACTACGGAAAGTAAAAGCACCCAAATTCGAGTTCAAAAACTCGTTGATCACAATGAAACAAGACGCTGAGGAAGGCTCGGTTCTTTGTATAGACAGCCAACAAGGGACGTTTAACGTTTTTCGTGGCTACACTGACATTCACCTGCGTCTACAATTTCGCTTAAACGACCAAGGGAATTTAGATTTTGCAGAGAACGGCACTTACCTTAACGCCGTCCCTCCTCCAGACGAACACGCGCAATAAAACGAAGCTGTCTATTTTCCCATTCCTGAAAGCTCTGGCAATCAGGAATGAGTCAAGTTTGAGATCTCAATATTAATAGCAATTTCCTGTGCGCGTCGTGTGTCTATCAGAATCCGATTCAGAACCAGAGAAGGTCGCAACAGCCTTTTGGTCCTTATCGTAAAGCTTAATATTCACAGATTCTGTCGTCGTGCTGTAGTAGTATTCAACATCACGAGAGCCAATGTGACTTACATCTTCATAGCCACACTCTGTACGAGTTCCACCACCACCGAAGCAGCGAGTACGAGTCGCACACTGTGAAGGATTCGCAGGATCACATTCAGTGACAGTTTCACATCTCTCTGGTTCGCTCACTTGGCGACATCTGTATTCGCGCGTGTAGTAAGTGCAAGACTCAGTTCCGCTCTGAACATCGCCACTGCGGTAGTCCACATCATACAAGCCATCAACCGCATATGGCTGACCGCTGACGCCCGCATTAATACGAATGCGATCGCCTGAATTCATTTTTTTAAGGTTTTGGGTCGTCTTAAAAGTGAAACTCTCTTTTCCAGAAGGAAGTTGCATTTCTAAAACAATCTTCTTTTTACTATTTACTTTCAATTTGCCTGAATATTGACCAGGCTGGATGTCTATGTTCTTGCGACCATCTACCAAAGTGATTTTGCGATGCACAGTTGTATATCCTGCAAAGTCTTTACAGCCAGCAAGTACGAGCAAACACGAAAGCGCAGCTCCAATTTTCATTAGTTTCATAAGCGTCCCCTCTTAAAAATGGTGGTTCAATTTGACCGGTTTTTTCCTGTCGCATCGCTGCCAGTACAAAAACGATGCCAGGACCTTTGGTAGCAAAAGGGGTCTAGCTCACGCGGCCCAGCAAAACGTCTCGATCTCGAACATATCAAGCTAAGACATAGGACGCGTTTATGAGCGATATTTCAGCACCGAAAGCTATTTCGAAATATCATAGATAGATACCATCCAACACATTCTCAAGAGGTTACGTAGTGCGGATATTCGTGAGTCTCTTTCTTTGTCTTTGTTTTAGTGCCACGGCTTATGCCAAAAAAGATTCTTTTTCCGCCAACAAAACTTGGGTCAGAAAAGAACTCACACGCATGGGACTTTCTAAAGGCTTTATTGATGAGTCTTTAAAACAGTACGACACCGATACTTTTAAAATGGTGCTGACACTGAATCTGATGGGCTTTATGCAACCCCCTGGTCAGCATATGAATCATGTAACCCCTGAGGCCGTGCGCGCCGCTAAGAAGTTTGTAGGCGCTAACAAAAAGGCTTTCGATCTTGCCGAGAAAAAGTACAAAGTTCCGCCCTCTGTGATTTCATCTTTGATTTGGATCGAAACCCGCCATGGTGAAGATGTGGGCCGTTTTCACACCGTCAGCGTCTTTTTGCACCTCCTACAAGCGGATATGAAACAGAACCGCGAAGAGCTCACGAAGCTAGCAATCCAAAAGAACAAAAAAGACGGTCGTTTTACCACTGCTAGAATCAAAGAACTCATGCCCGAGCGAACCAAGAAAAAAGCGCAATGGGCCCGCGAGCAAATTATCGCGCTCGCCGCAATTCGTAAGAACAAGCATTTGAATATTAAAACTTTGCGTGGCTCTTATGCCGGAGCTTTTGGTCTGCCTCAGTTTATCCCATCAAGTTATCGTGATTATGCTAAGTCCTTTAAAGCCAAGGCGACTCCGAACCTTTACAAACCAAGTGATGCGATCATGAGTGTGGCTTATTACTTGTCTAAAAGTGGTTGGAAGAATCGCAAGTCTTCCGCCAAGGTTACAGCCCTCATGAAATACAATAACAGCCGAGATTATGCAGATAGCATTTTGGCTATTTCTAAGAAGGCGACTCCGAACCGAGTTGCTTCAAGTCAGTAGTCCCCAGGTTTGCAGCAAATCACTGTCTCGATGCCAGCGTTCGCCGATATCGGTGCGATAGAACATATTTGGAATTTGAATATTCTTAACGCGCGAGTAAGCTTCTTTTCGCGCATCATCCATGGTCGATCCTGAGCCCGAGACCACAACCGAGTAACCAGACGTGCCGGTCAAGAGCCACTCCCCTTCAACCAATTTTACTTCGCAAGGATAGACACCTTCCGTGAGCGGTTTTTTGAAAACCACAGGAGCGTCTTCCGAGAATTTTTTAAACGTGTCGTAGTCCGTGAATGGAAACGGAGGAACTGCCACGACAACCGCTAGTTGCAAACCTTTTTTGGTACGAAGCTGAAAGTCTTGGCCTGCAGCAAGGGCGTACATGAGCTCTCCCCATTTCGAAAGAATACCTTCCAGCTGCAAATTCAAAGTCGGATAGCCAAAACGTGGCGTGAACTCGAGCGGATAGATACCGCGGGAATTCACAATGCAGTTAATATCGAAGTACCCCACATAACCATTAATGCGGGACTCTAGCTTACCAAGAGTCTCATTAAAAAGTCTGGTGTCACTCGCCCAAAACCCGGTCGTTCCCATTTCTCCGGTCGAGGGACCGATGTCATTATTCATCATTTTTTTATGTTCAAAGTTGATAAGCGCGGGTAGCAAAAACTTACTGCCATTGTAGAAGGCGCCGACGGCAACTTCGACTCCGGAAACAAACTTTTGCATTTGAAAACGACGGATCTTTTTCCCCCACCCTTTACGATAGCGCTCTAAGATCGTAATAACATCTTTGCCATCTTCTTCTTGACCGACGTACGACAGAACCTTGTCGTTCTGGGCTTTGCCACTAGGTTTAACAACGTATCTGCCCGGAGTCGTTCTGACAAAATGAATGGCACTGTCAAAATCTTGAAATTCCCAAGATGGAATCGTGTTCAAACCTGCAGCCCGCATTTCTTCGCTACCAAATTCACGGTCAAACTCAAGCTTGTCAGAATAGCGAGTACCGCCCACAACCTTGAGGCCCTCTTTGCGAAGACGCTCGCAGATATCGCCAAAGTCCGAGTCATCAAAGATGATCGCATCGGCCCAAGTTTTGTGTTCTTCCCAGTTTTCTACCTTTTCGACAAAACCGTCTCCGACCTCTTTTTCAGAGCGCGAAAGAACGGCATATTTGACCTCGTGCCCTTCTTTGAGGATTTGATTGGCCAGGGCTGTCAAAAGTGAATATCGGGTCACAAAAAGAAACTTCATAGGTCGATGCTATGCTGGCTTTAAGCGAGAAGAAACCAAATGACCCCGAACTTGTTCAATTGCATTTGGACGCGTCCAAAAAACGCTGAATGACTCGAGAAGTCAGCGCAAAATCCCCTCAGAAACTCAATTTAAAATTGTTGGTTTTTCATTGGGCAAATGCTCTAATCGTCCCTTCAACTATTTCAGGCAAAAAGGGCTTATTGTGAATCAAGAAATTTATGAGTGGATCCTTCTTTTAGCGCGTTGGTTGCATATCACAGTTGGTGTTACTTGGATCGGAACTTCGATCTTTTTTATGTGGCTCGACCGTACATTTACTCCAAACCCAAATTCTAAAAACGCAGGCCATGTCGGCGATCTTTGGATGGTTCATGGTGGCGGCTTTTATCACGTCGAAAAACTTCTCATGGGACCAACCAAAGTTCCGGATGAGCTTCACTGGTTTAAGTGGGAATCTTATTGGACTTGGATGAGCGGGATCTTCTTGCTTATCGCGATCTTCTACACAGGCAGTGGGACCTTCTTGTTGGACTCTAGCGTTTCTGGCGTCACTTACTGGCAAGCAGTTGGTATTGGTGTTGGCAGTATTCTGGTCTCTTGGTTCTTCTATGACTTCTTGTGGGACTCAAAGCTTACAAAACACAAACCGATGATCGGTCACATCCTGACTCTTTTGTGGGTTGCTGGTATGTCTTATTTCCTTTGCAAAACATTGAGTGGGCGCGCGGCCTATATCCACATCGGCGCGATGCTTGGAACTTGGATGACCGCAAACGTATTTTTGCGCATCATTCCTCGCCAAGTAAAAATGGTCGAGGCTGCTAAAAAAGGCGAGCCTGTTAATCAAGACTGGGGCAAAAACGCCAAGAACAGATCGACTCACAATACTTACTTCACGTTGCCTGTGATTTTCCTGATGTTGAGCAATCACTTCTCTCAGACCTATGGCAATAAATGGAACTGGGTTATTTTGTTGGTGATTAGTGCCGCTGGTGCCGCGATCCGTGAATACTTCGTTGTTCGCCTTAAGAATCCAACTCGTGCAAAGAGCTTTGCCGGTATTGGTATTGCGCTTATCGCGGGTGTGATGTTTTTCTCTCGCGAGAATACGGCAAGCTCTAACCAAGACTCTGCACACAGCGATGTTCCAGTGGTCAGTGGACCTGCAACTCCGGGCACATTGGGGGACTCTGAAGTCAAAGGGGTCGTAAAGTTTGAGGGCACAGCTCCTCAAGGCGAAAAATTGAATCTCCCATTTGCGTGTGCGAGTCACTTTAAGGGTGATGCTTACTCCAACGAAGTCGAAATCAAAGACGGCAAGCTTAAAAACGTTTTGGTTCGCGTGACCAAAGGTCTTGAGGGCAAAGTTTATTCCGATGTTCCTAGCGAGCCCGTATTGCTTGATCAAATTGGCTGTTTGTACGAACCACGTGTGATTGCAACTCGTGTTGGCCAAAAAGTAGAGTTCATCAATAGTGATGCTCTTTTCCACAACGTCAGATCGCTGACTCAGTTGAATGAGACTTTCAACGTATCGATGCCTAACAAAAACGACCGTTTCACCAAGGTTTTTGAAAAGCCCGAGATTTTCGTGCAAACCAAATGCAGCGTGCATCCATGGATGAGCGCTTACATTGCCGTTGTCGACCACCCGTTCTTTAGCGTGACCAACTCTTCTGGGGAATTCACGATTAAGAATCTGCCTCCGGGAAATTACACGTTGGAACTTTGGCATGAAACTTTGGGAACACAAACCAAAGAGATCACGGTCGCAGACCACGGCAAACTGGATTTAGAAATCACTTTTAGCAAGTAAGGATTAAAGAAATGATCAGCACTCACATCCTAGATACCAGCAAAGGTTTCCCTGCAGAATCAGTCGCCGTCCGCTTGCAGAAAAAAGAAGGCGATACTTGGAAAGAGATCGGCAAAGGCCAGACGAACTCTGATGGCCGTTTCGTTTTCGATTGCGAACGTGTTGCAGGCACCTACCAAATTACTTTTGATATCGAAGATTATTTCAAAAAACAAAATCAAGAAACCTTCTTTATGAACACGCCAGTGATTTTTAAGATTACGGACACTCAAAGAAAATACCATGTGCCACTTTTGTTAAATCCTTTTGGTTACTCCACTTACAGAGGAAGCTAATTCTTTCATCTTATGGCAAAACGTGAAATCCCCTACTACCAAGATTATGTTTCAGAGAATTTCCTTCAATATTTACAGAAGGAACTAAAATCCGTTCCTGGCATTGCGGAACTGACTCAGGTTGGGGATCTTGGCGGACTTGAAAATACAGAGTCTTTAAAATTTTTGTGTGAGCTTTATGACCAAGTCAAAGGTGAGCTCAATAAAGTTCTTGAACAACGTATTGTGGATCGTCACTTTATCGATCAAAGAACCAAAGCTTGTTATGAACTGAATCAGTCCTTGGGTATTGATTTTCTTGAAAGCCGCTATCACACAATTCTAGGCCACGAAGATTCCAAGGGTCGTATTGTTATTGGTCCTAAAAATAGTCTGTACTGCCGTAAAGGTGGTGGCAAAGACATCGCGCCTATTCCAAAGTTCTTACAAGGTCCGCATGTGACTTTGTTTGGACCTCCGGATGACGCAAAACTTTCTGTGAATGCGATGAATGCGTATCACCGTAAACTTAAAGGTGAACCCGCGATCGTTGCTGAGCTTTTAGCGAAAACTTCGGACTTTCCAAAATGGGGTGCCGATGATGAGGACTCGAAGACTCCTCTTCGTCAGGATTTAATCTCTGCTGGTGAAAACCTAACTGGCTGTTTCGAGAAGAATCTTTCTTTCGCAGATCCTAAGTCTAAAAAAGAATACCACTTAGAAAAAGACCATCTGTCGTTGCCGATTAAGCGCTTCCCGGGATTAGCTCTTCCATGCACATTCTTGTTCTTTAGAGGCAATCCATTGCCTCTGCATATGTATGACTTTGCTTTGCATCTATTTAAGCATTGGCATAACCCTGAAGCATTGACCTTTTATGTACCGAAACTCGAGAACGAAGAAGAAGCTCGTTACATTCGAGTCATGATTGAAACCGCTGAAAAAATGATTCAGCAAAAACACAGCAGCTACAAACTTGGCACTGTTCGTTTGCTGATCGTTTTGGAAAATCCACGTGCAGTTTTCAGAACCAATGAACTCATTGACGAGCTTTATCCGTACTTCGCTGGCGCCTCTTTAGGTTGGCATGATTACCTCGGATCTACGGCAAGACTGTTTAAGGAAGACGGTAACTACCGCATTCCTGTGAAAGCCGATCCAAATATCGTCATCAAATACATTAAAGCGTCACATCACCTTCTTGCAGAAGTGGTTGGCAGCCGTGGTGGCATTAAAATCGGCGGAATGTATGGCATTCTTCCGATGGATACCGACCTTGCAAGTCCCTCTTTCCAAGTCACGATGAAAGGCTTTATCAAAGACGTCATTACTCAGATGAAGCGCGATCTATCTGGCTTCTGGGTGGCTCATCCTGACTTCGTACGTTTGGGTATGGCGCTGGTCCAAGGGTGGAAACAATACGTAAGCGGCGACAAAGCTTCGCTTGAAACGCTTGTGACCTCTTTGCTGGATAAAAAATATCACGAAGAGATCTTGGGCTTTATTCGCGGTCCTGACATCGAGGGCCTGGATATGGACAATCCTCTTTATGCCCGCTCGTTGATCGTGGCTGACATTAAAGAGTCCACATATATAGCGAACAACCATCCAGATGAAGTTCGCTATAATGTCTTTCAATCTTTGCAGTATCTAACCGATTGGCTCTCAGGAAACGGCTGTGTGGCCCTGCCAGCGCAAATTGACGGTATTCCCGTGCGCGTGATGGATGACTTGGCAACGGCCGAGCGTTCACGCTGGGAAGTCTGGCACGAGCTTCACCACAAACGTTTCTCTATCGAGGACTTCTTAAGGATTGCTCACGAAGAGCTGCACTTTATTCGTAAAGACTTGTCTGATTCTAAAAAAATCGTGCAAGTAAAATGGGACGAACGTACCGAGAAGTGGTACCCGGTTGCGATGAATCTGATGATTCATTTGATGACCAGCCAAAAACCGGTCGAGTTTGCTTCAGAGCTTCTCTTGCCGTTTACGATCGAATCCGTTCGTCAAGCACAAGATCCGTGGAAGGCAATCTCTGCGATCGATCCTGAGAAATATAAAATCCAGTCTTACATCGAAAGATTTAACTATTACTTCGGCATGTGCGGAAGCCAGCACTTTGCAACCATGATGGCGAAGAATTTGATTCTTAGCCAGTCTGAAGCAAGCTGTCTGATTCACAGCTTTGACCTGAAGAACATTCTCGCCGCAGCAAGTTTCCACGGTGATATTGGCGAAAACAAAAAGACTCTAGATACTATGGCAAGCCAAGAGCAGGCCTTGGTCTTTAACGAAGAAGCTACCCTTAAAGAAGAACTTCGTAGACTTGGCAAAGACTATCTTCAAAAGTTCGGAATGAAATTCTTGATTTCGGCTCAAGGAAAATCCGGTAAAGAGCTTTTAGAAGCATTGAAAACGCGTATGAACAATACGCAAGAGCAAGAGTTGAACAATGCCCGTGAGGCATTGTGGGAAATCACTCGTAAGCGTTTTAATGCTCACCCGATCAATATGCTTCACGAGAAAGTTCAAGCGGCATTAGAAAAACATCATGTGACTGGCGCTCAGATTGCGATATCCGCAGGTTTCGGCAAAGTTCAAAGCATGGGTTTTGGCGATGCGATCAAGAGAACTACAAAAACTACGTGGGCAACTTGGTTTGAGGTGGCTTCGCTCAGTAAATCTTTTGCCAGCGCTTTTGCCATTGAATATTTCCGTAAAGCCGGAGTTCCACTTAGCACTTCGGTGAACGCGATTTTTGCAAAAGCCGGTTCTGATTTTAGAATCAAGTCTTTGGATAAAACTCATTTTGAGTGGGCCGACGAAGTGACTTTGGCGCATCTCATGAACCACGGTGCTTTGAATATGCACTACGTGGACGGAGTGCCACTGAATCAAGAGCTGCCGAATCTACGTCAGCGTTTGGATGGCACCGTCGGTGTTATCAACAAGCCCGGGACTCAATTCCAATACTCTGGTGGCGGCTATATGGTTTTGGAATATCTTCTTGAAACTCTCGAGAAGAAACCAATCGCCGAGATCACCAACGCTTTCTTAAAAGATCTAGGGCTGAATAGCTTTAGCTTTGAACAAAAAAATATCCAAGGTCACGACTATGCCCACGGCTATACAGTGGACGGCAACGAGATCGAAGGCACACGCAAGATCTTCCCGTCTTTCGCAGCTGGTGCCATGGGTACAGCAGGTGATGTCTGCACATTCCTAAACCACCTTACTAAAGCCTTCAGAGACCTCAATGGATCAGGACCGATTTCGCATGATTGCGCGATTCAAATGCTTTTCGGCACCGATAAAGGCTGCCAAAAGTTTATGGGCGTAAACATGGGGCTTGGAGTCTTTACTGCCGAAGCTGGACCAAATCGCCTTGCGATTCACCAAGGTGCCAACGATGGCTTCCGTTGCTTGTTTGTACATTGTTATGACGGTCCTGATGCTGGGCTTGGATTTACGATTTTATGTAATGCTGAGTTGAACGGCGTTCTTTTCATTTCTGAAGTCGCGCAAATGATTTTCACAGAGCTGAAAATGAAAGGGATCGAGACTGATAAATTTAAACAAACTTTTGTCAGCTCAGAAATCCCGCAAGAGCAGATCGTGAATATCGGCTATCGTGATTTGATCTTTGGCGCTTTCACAGCAGATCTGCCGGAAGAAATCGTCGTTAAGGGTCCTCGTGATCCTTTGGCGGATTATAACTTGGCTGTTGGTGGAAAAGTGCTGGAAGTAACGAATCAGCGTTTTGCCAGAGCTTCAAATTTACTGTCAGAATATCTGCCGGTGTTTGACCCAGGTCTTTTTGGTCGCCAAGGCAAAATCATGGATAGCTGGGAGACCGTTCGTCACAATCCAAAACCATTTGATGAATTGGTCTTTGAACTGAAAAAACCATCTGACATTCGTTATGTCGGCGCTTCTACAAAGTACCACTTAGGTAACCAAGCTGTGTCGATCCGTCTTGATGGCTTCAATACCAAAACTCAAAGCTGGCAAGAGATTCTGCCTAAGACCGATCTTGAGGGGCACGCTTACAAGGCTTTGAAACTCAATACGGGGGATACGCAGTTTAGTCGTATTCGTGTAGAGCTTTATCCAGATGGTGGCTTTACTCGTCTTGGCCTTTATAACGAGTCTTTGCCAGAGGCAGAGAAAACCAAGTTCAAACCTCGTGAAGAGGCCCCGAGTGTGACTTTTAGCGATGCAATTCCGCAAACGATCAAAGCCTTGGCGCCGAAATTTGCTCTGACTCCAGAAGATATCCAGAACAACTGGAAGCACTTCAAGGGTCAGGAAGTCGATGCGGCTAGTGTCGCTTTCGGTGGCAAAGTTGTGAGAGCATCAAATGAGCACTATGGACCGGCGGCACAGGTGATTTCACCGTACCCGCCTCTGCATATGTTTGATGGACTAGAGTCAGCACGCAGCCGTAAGAAGGGCCACTCGGAAGAAATGGTGCTAGCTCTTGGCAAAGAATCCCGCATCGAGCGCATTGATATCGACTTTACATATTTCGTGAATAACAACCCGCTGGAACTCAGTATCGAGGGACTCAGTGGTGATAAATGGATTCCGTTGGTCGCAAAAACCAATGTGAAAGCCTATGCCGGAAATAAAATCCGTTTTGGGTTGAATACCAAAGAGAGTTTTTCACAAGTAAAGGTGACAGCAATACCGGATGGTGGAATGAACCGCGTGAAGGTCATAGTAAAAACTTAAGGAGAACCTGAAATGAAATTTCTGCTGGTTCTCTTTCTCTTTGCGACCACGGTGCAAGCTAAAAAACTGGCGCTTTCATTTGATGACGCTCCTGGGGACGACGCTCTCCATTTTACTTCTAAGGCACGGACTACCGAGTTATTAAAGAAGCTTAAATCGCTCAACAGTCCTCCGGTTCTGATTTTTGCAAACCCCTGCAATGGAAGCAGTCCAGAGTCCAACTATGCTCAATTAAAGCAATTTAAAGACGCCGGCCACATTATTGGCAATCACACCTGCACCCATCCACGGTTTGATGAGGCCGGTGTTGAGAAGGTTATTGAAGACACCCAAAAATCAGAAACTCTTATGAACGGACTCATGACCGGTTCGAAATACTTTCGTTTTCCTTTTTTCAATGAAGGCAAAGACAGAGAGGCACGCGATCTCTTCAGATCTTGGCTAGAAACCAATAAATATCAAAACGTTTCTGCATCTCTGGAGAATGAAGATCCTGTTTTTTCAAAAAGACTCAATGATGCAAAAAAACTGAGTAAAAAGATCAACTACGAAAAAGTGAAGGCTCTGTTTATAAAGCACATCATCGAGGGTGCCGAATTTTACGATAAGGTCGCAGTCGATGTCCTTGGCAGGTCTCCAAAGCACATTATTCTGCTGCACCAAAAAGACGCCACGGTTCTTTTTATTGACGATCTTGTGCGTGAGCTTCGAAGCCGCGGATGGACGATTATTAGCGCCGAGGATGCCGTCAAAGATCCGCTTTACTCGATGAAACCTAAAAACACCCTATCAACCTACGGAATCATTGGACAGCTTGCCTACGAAAAACAGGGTTCGTTTAAACCTTACTATGACTTTTCTAAGTTAAAGCAAGAACTAGATTCTGCACTAGATCTGTCTTCTAAAAAATAACAGATCTTTACGGAACGCGGTTGAGCATTACCTGACCGCTCATTTCGAATTTGCCAAGCCCGACTTTTTCATAGAAGTTGCCAACCCAAACGTCTTTACTGCCACCCAGTTGGTAAATCTGGATATAGCCGTCGCCACCATAAACGTCGACAATCAAACCACGGCTGCCATCAGCTTTCCTAAAGTCTTTCAAGCGTCCACTGTCGAAGGCTGTACGGCTAAGCTGCTTTCCGTCTGCTTTATCGGTGATGCGAATAAAGCCTTCGCCATTCACTTTGGCTCCACGCTTGATACCAATCTGCCACTCGATGTTCCAATCACTCTTATGAACCTTGCGATTGAAAAAGCGGATCTCTCCGGTGAAGTGTCCTTCAATTTCTAAGGCATCACGCATTCGTAAGTCCGCGCCGCCTTGAACCGTCGAGGAAATGTCAGGGATCTCCATTTTACGTAGAGTATTGAGTGCCTGCTCGGGATCTCTTTCGCGAGTAACAGACGCCTCTAGACTGCGCCAGGCTTGATTCGCCCGCGTATTTGGCGGCGGAGTTGCTGAGGCTGTCACGGTCGCTGTCGGAATTGGGGCTGGTGGCGGTTGGTTCACAGGATTTACCGCACAAGGTTCACAAGTGCTTTGCAACTGCGATGCTGGGACCGGTTTATAGGCAAGACGCAAGCCTAAGTCGGCCAAAAACAAGGTTACGACTTTACCAAGAATCTCATCCGCTTTCTGATAGCGCTCTTCCAGAGTTTTTAGTTTTTGATACTCTTCGAAATCTGCGCGAGTAAGTTCGATCAAGTCCTCTTTGGCTTTGTTCTCGGCCGAAGTTTCATCAGCTTCAGGTGCCTGTACAGATTTTTGCCCAAATTTAAATGATGCAAAAGCAACAACGACGACAATTAGAAGACCTATGACGTTCTTATTCATAGAAAAATGCTAACATGCAGGAAACAGCGGTCAAGTAGCTACATAACCTCTTGAGCCCATTTCACACTGGCGTCGGCCACTTTTTCCCAACCAGGCTCAGCAATCAGATAGTGAGAAACCCCCGCAAAGCTTTTTAGGTCTGTTCTACTTGGGGACTTCTTTTGTTTTCTGTAATTCGCCTTCACCATCGCTGGCGCTGCGGTTCTGTCACTTTCCCCCGCAATAAATAACAACGGCTGCTTGCGGTGTTTGGCGTCGACGCGAGTACCAATACCTGTCGCCGCTTGAAAGAAGATCTTTCCAGGAGCCGGCACGACAAGGCGTTTATAGTCGACATCTCTTTGCACCGCAGGTGTGGTGTTCGCAAAGTTTTTATCAAAGGCTTCCTTAGACAAAATGTAGGGCTTTCTCCATCCCGCAAGACGAAGCAGCCCAGGCAGAGCCGAAGTCAAAGAACGCAGATCCGGAATCACGCCCGCTATTGGGGCTGGATCGATACAGATGCCCGCTGCTCCGACTCCGCGATCTAAAAGAAGCTGCACCACCAATCCTCCCATGGAATGTCCTACCAAAAGTGGCGGCTCTGGCAGTGCTCGAATGACCTTTTCAAGATGATCGACGATCTCTTTAAAAGATAAAGCCCCAAAATGATCGTCAGGATGAGCACGAAGTTCCTCGATCGACTTATCCATCAGCGGCCAGGTCGGTGTGATCACATTAAAGCCCTGCTTTTCAAAGTAGGTTTTAAATCCTTCCCAGGAAATAGGTGTCATCCAAGCGCCGTGAATTAAGACCACTGTTTTAGTTTTCTTACCGGACGTGCCCATAGTGTCCCCTTTTAAGTAATGTGACTTACAATCATAGATTCTCATGCCTCTAGGGGATTTCCTATTGCCAGAAATGACATAACCAGTGCCGATATTGTCAATAGGGCGACAAATGACATTCTCGAGCCGATTAGGAACAGTTGATTAACACTTTGCGGCTGCGAATTTTCTTCAACATCTGTGTTATCGAAGAAAATGACTGTCGAGATTCTTCCCACTTTATGCTAGAAACCACCCCTTATTGAGGGGAAAAAAATATGCGTATTGGGGTCATGCTATTTTTGGTGGGTGCTCTTCTTGGTTGTCAGTCTAAAGTCGACCAGAACACCGTAAATCTTGGGGAAAATCTTGCAGTCTATAATCCAGACGATCTGGATAAACTTCTTGAAGATAAAAAACTTACTGAAGATCAGCGCAAGACTTCGATCGAAGCCCTTCGCACCGCTTTTAAGGCTTCTTATGTGGGCTACGACCTTAAGAAAACCCTCATTGGTAAATCGGGCGACGAAATCTTTGATGAGTGCCTGAAAGACACAACCACAGCTCCGATGAGCACGGTCGAGTTCTATGATGAAGTTCGCAAATGCCTTGCGCGTATTCAGGATACTCACATCGCGGTCAGTAAGATCATTACTTCTGCAAAGATTATTACAGGCATCGCTGGCGGGATGTGGGTTGGTGATCAACTCATTATTTCTGGAACTCGTCCCAAACTTCTTGCTAAGTTTGAAGAACTGGCTGGAGTTCCCGAGGGCACCTACACGAAAGCATTTAAGGTCGGTGTCCAAGTTGAGGAAATCGACGGCCGCCCTGCTCTAGAAGCCGCTCAGGAATTAGAACCCTATATTTCTGGTTCATCCCGCTTAGCTGTTCGTGCAGACGTTTCAGAATATCTTTTCACGCGCACTTTCCACTATCCGAAGAACGCCAAAATCGATCTCAAATTACGTTTAGAGGACGGCTCCACTTTCCAAGCGACTCTTCCGTGGGTCATTTGGTCCGGAACTGGCAGCCTTGAGCCCAAAAGTGAACTTGTTCGCCGAGGCCTCTCTGAGAGTTCTAAGCTTGGCGCAAATACACTGCCAAAACGTGAGGGTTTTGAAGATGGCAGCGAGCTTTTTAAAACGCTCATCAATCGTCACGAATACCACTCGAGCCAAACAACCGATAGCGGTTCCATTGTTGTGACCGGCTATGCTGAGCTCAACAAGCAGATGCATTGTTATTTGCAAATTTCGGGTTTTAGTCTTTCTGAAGGCACGGAACCTCCACGCTACCCGATCTATGAGCCAACAGGAGATAAGTTTCTAAAAGCAGGATTTATCGATGTGATCAAAACACATTTGCAAACTTGTGAAGCGTTCAAAGCAAATGTGATTTTGGATTTGCGTTCAAATGGTGGCGGCACTTCCCGTTTAGCCGCTGAAATGTTTAGCTTGTTTGAAAACACAAGCGGTCCTTTGATTTACCAAGGACGCTCTCACTCAACACGTCCCGGAGCCTTGCCTGTGATCTTTGATTACCTCTCAGAGCTAGATCCTAAAAAAACGAAGGTTGAAGCCGAGATGTACTTAAAAGTCTTCCAAGAAGCCCAAGCGACTCAAAGCCAAACAACTGCTTGGGTTTTAGAGCGTCAGGCGAAATTTGAAACAGGTATTTTCAATGGCAAAGTCTTAGTTTTGACCGGCCCTCAATGTGTCAGTGCTTGTGACAATTCAGTTCGCCGCTTTAAAGCAACAGGTCGTGGGACCATTGTTGGTGAAGCTACTAATGGAACCGGTTTTGGTTTTATCTCTGATGGTGAGGAAGGCGGCGCTTACTTCCGCGATCCTTTCAACCTCTACCTTGTAAGCATTCCGAACAGCGCTTTTCAGTCTCACGTTCTGCCTACGAATACGGTGTTCATTGAGGATGAGGTTCAAAAAGGACTTATCGTGCCTTTTGACCAAATTCCACTTCTCGAGAATCACCCTACGATCCCCGATGTCGAGATCAAGCTGACCCGCAAAGACCTTCTTGGCTATGAAGATTATCTTCAAGCTTTGGTTCCTTTGCTTTAGCTTTACCACTTGCCAGAAGTATAAATTCACGGAAGACTTTCAGATATGCTGAAAGCTCTTCCATTACTTCCAATACTCTTTACTCTGACCCTTTCATCGATAAACGCCGAGGCTCGTAAAAAGAAAAAGCCCCAGGTGCAGAAACTCATTGGGACTGTTCAAAAATGTCACGATGGTGACACCTGTCGCGTGATCGTTGACAATAAAAATCTCAAGATTCGTTTTGCCGGGATCGATACGCCTGAGCTTTCGCAAAAGTACGGCAAAGAAGCCCGCGATTTCACTGAATCCAAATTAAAAAACAAAGTCGTGCGACTGGAATGCGAAGGAACTTCTTTTGATCGCCTGACCTGCACGATCTTTATGGAAGGCCGAAATATCAATCGCGAGATTGTTCTAAACGGCTGGGCTTTTGATTCTACCAAGTATTCTAAAGGAATTTACGCCCAGGATGTCGAGGGCGCTAAAGCCAAACAACTGGGTATCTGGAAAGATCCCAAGCTTGTTAGCCCCTACTGCTATCGACACAAAACCAATAAAAAGTGCCGTGTAAGTCAGCTTTACATGCCTTAGTTACTCTTGGCGAGTTTCACCCTCTAAGCGCTGCACCTCTTGTTCGAGCTGTTGCACTTGCTGGCTTTTCTCTTGAACGGTTTTTTCTGCCCGAGATATTTGCGCTTCTAAATTCTCTGCCTGTTCTTGGGACTGAAGCTGCGCCCCTTGCAGTTGATCAATCTCGGTTCTTAGGTCAAAGATGCGTTCTTGAGTCGCTTGAACCGAGCTTTGCAGCTCTTGCCGAGCTTGATCCGCCAAACTTTTAACTTGGTTTGAATTTCCAAAGACGCTTGCTGAAATATCCACACGCTGACTTCTTAAAGCCGTGAGCTGGTTTTTCTGATTCGCAATCTGGGTTCGAAGTTGTTCAGCCTTGGCTTGCGATTGTGTGTAATCAAGGCCCGGAAAATTCGTAAGGTAATTAAGTTCATTCTCAAGACTTTGAATCTCTTGCTCGACCAGTCGAATACTGGTGTCCACTTGCTCTCGCGCTAAGCGCGCAGCATTGTCTTGATTCACAAGGGCGGCACTCGCTTGTTGATTAATTTGTTCTTCGGCGTCTCGGTAGTTACTAATAGTGTCTAAGAGATTTTGAATCTCTAAATCGCGCTGATTTATTTGCGAGGCATAAGCCCTGCTTGTTCTTTCGCCGGTCGTACCTTGACGTTGCTTAAGGGTTTGTAGGCTTTGCGCCTGAGACTGCAATCGTTCTTTCTCGGCGTTTAGTTGCGCTTGTTTATCAGCTAACTCTTTTTGTTTTTGTTCGCGAGCTTCTTGTTCCTCGGCAGAGGGCGTGTCTCTTGTTATTCTGAGTGCGGGAGGACGTGGCTCTGTTTCGACAATGTCTGCGGCTGTTTGAGGTTGAGATCTAATGCCAGTATCGGAATAAAAACTCCAAAATCCGACCATGAGGAGCAAAATGGCTAGAATAACGAGAACCGTGCTTCTGGGCATTGTTCACCTCTAAATCCTATTTTCTCGCTCTCAAAATCGAAACTCAAGTGACGGCCACGTGTATACTGGCAACTATTTGCGGGATGACAGAAAGATCTTAACGAGTGGCGATGCTATTACCGAGCTTAGTACCGCCATGATAATGAGGCTGGTAAAAAGTGTGGCATCAATAAGCCCCAACTTAAAGGCGATAGCACAAAATAAGATCTCCATCGCACCACGAGCATTTAAAACAAATGCCAACAATGACGAGTCCCTCTTGTCAAAGCCCACCTGACGAGCTGTCACAAAAACTCCGAGCATTTTACTGAGAGTTGCCACGACCAGAATTAGTAAACACTGTTTAAGATCGAAGGTCTCTTGCCAGTTGATTTTCATCCCGACACCGATAAAGAAAATCGGACCAAAAACGAATTTCCCAAGATTTGTGGAAATCTGAATCATGCGATCTGTATGCTTAAGAATGCTCGAGAGCCCCACCCCAATAAAGAAAAAGAATACAGGCAAATGACTCATGATCCACTTCTCACGAGCTTCTACGGGAATAATGATCGTAAAGATAACCCACGCAAGAAGATCGCATATTGTCGCGGCAGCGACAATGATATGGCCTTGACGAGTTTCGTAGATTTTTAAATCTTTCAAGATTTGTACGACGACTGGCAACGCGGAAATCGCAAAGGCAATTGCAACTACCAAAAGTCCCTGTACATCACTTTTACCAAGTGCAAAAAACGCAAGAGCTATCCCAGCAATAAAAGGCAGAAGAAACGCACCTGTTGCAAGCTTCGCTGCAATAGAAGCATCTTTTTTTAAACTCTGAAGATCCAACTCAAAACCGGCGACAAAAAGAAAACCGAACGAGGCTAATGAAAACAACCACTCAGGTGCAGTCGCCTTCACAAAGCTAGGTCCTAATAAAATCCCGATCAGGATGTAGATGAATAAAAACATCAGTCGCCTTTTTTAAATTTCCGCCAAGCGAAAAAGAACAGAGAGAAAAATGAAAAGGCGATGCCTAGGTATAAAAAGACCGGAGTCTCATCCGGATTGTCCGCAGCCTCGATACCGAAGTAATAAATAATGAGTTTCATGATAACCCATGCTTGGAATGCGACCCATATATAAGGCGCAAGCTCACGCACGATTTTTTGATCTTGGCTTAGGACTTTTTTCGGTTTCGTTTTTTGCGTGGGATGTCCCCACCCTTGAGTGCGATAAAAATCGCCAACAATATCGCCCCACTCTTTTTGAATCTCGGCACGAGAGGCCTCGGCCTTCGAAGACAAAACCTTGGATAAACGATGGGCGGCCTCGCGAGCAATGTTTTCTTGAGTCTCAAGACTGTAGTAATCCCCGTTGGGGCTGGCAAAGTCAGAATTGATCTGTTTGGAAAGCTCTTGAACAGTGGTTTTCGTTTCAGAATTAAGACCGTCAAAACTAGAACCCTCTTTATAGGCTTCTAGAAAAACTTGATCCAAGGTCATAGACATAAGAGCGACCTATCTTCTTTCAATAAACTCAAAGTAGGATTTGCAGTAACCGGTATCGGTATTAGCGCGATTATAGCGTAATTCCAAGTCCATCTTTTGAGCACGACAGCGATTCATAATCGGCCCCACCAAAGCAGACGGACGATTCTTCAAGATCCCAGAAACCTCAGCTTTGCACCGAGCTTCAGCACTAGCCCAAGCAGTTTCGCACAAAGATTTAGTGAGATTATAACAGAGTCCTTGGGGACTATCTTCACCACAAGGCCGTTTAGCAATCTCTTCTTCCATCATCGCGGGTTGAACATAGGTCGAACTCAAATGAATAGCAAACATCACCACTAAAAGCGCCCCAGCCCCGATCTCCCAATACATCGAGATCCCAGTCGCTTTCTCTAGCGGCCTTGCTATTATTAGTCCCACACCTAGTAGGAACAGAATTCCGAAAATTATCGTTGTCATTGGTAGGATCATAGCTCTTTGGGGGCTTCGAACGAAGGAATTTTTGAGGGGAAGCAGGGTTTTTTAAAGCCACTGCGTCGACCCGCCCTCCAGGCTGTGACTCCTCCGACTGCGTACAGCCGGAGGGGCCCATCCATGGGCCCGTCAACATCGACTCCGCGGCTTTAAAAAACCCTGCTTCCCCTCAAAAATTCGTTCAAATCCCCCCGTTCCACCTCCGCACGCGGTCCGCGGATTTCGGAAAGCCCTCAGGCCGCGCCCATCTCTTCGCCGCCGCTACAAAACGACAGAGGATTGGCGCGTATATATAGTGTTGCGAATCGTGCCACCCGTTTTCAATTCAGTGGCGACTACCCAGGCGCGCGCCCTAAATACATAGTTCTATCGTCGGCGCGATTCCTAATAGTACAGATGCGGGTCGAGCGTGGGAGGATTCGAAGACGGATTTCGGGGTGGGCTGGGGGCTTTGGAGATTTCATCCGTCGGCCTCAGCGGGGCCCGGATGGCCCTCGGAGTGCTTGTACCCAAGCGCTCCGAAGCTGCGAGGCCTGGAGGGCCGTGCCGATGGAGGAAAGCTCCAAAGCCCCCAGCACGCCCCGAAATCCCGAGTTCGGAGACAACAGAAAAGTGTCGCGTAACTAGTCACTTTTAAGAAATTTCTTCCCGCACAAAAATCCAAGCGACAAATTAGGGCACTCTGATGCCAGGCCCGAGGATTGCTATATTCCACTGCGATGATTAAAAAACTCGGAGGTTTTATGGGTATTAATATGAAGGCAACAATGACAGCGGCGGTAGTCCTATTCGGCATGAATGCTTGGGGTATGGACAGTAGTGAGGCTCTTTCAAACGAACTTAACACTACAATGAACACGATGAATCAGGAAAAAGCGAGCTTAGCTCTTGAGACTGAAGTTGTTAGTTATGACAACGAAGAGTATCAAGCTGCTGAGAAGCAAACTGTATTCGAGATCCAAAAATTGAATAGCGATATCAAAGATCTTGAGCGTCAATCGCGTGCATTGGCTAAGGGTGCTGAAAGCGCTCGTATTAAGGCTGATTTGGCTGCAAAGCGTTTGCAACTTAGAAAGACAGAACAAGCTGAAGCGCAACTTCGTATGAAGAAAGCTGACAACGAAAAGAGAAAAGCTGAACACCAGCACTCTCAAGTTAAAGCTAAAGTAGAGATGACGGAGCAACAATTGGCTCAAGCGAAGCTAAAAACTCGCGAGACTCAAGAAGGTATCCGTGAAATCGAAAAAGACAACAAGAAGCTTAAGAACCGTATTGATCAAGTTAAGAAAATGATTGCTCAAGAGAAGAAGAGAAAAGACGGTCTTCGTTCAAAACGTACGAAGGTGTCTCAAGAAGGTCAACGCCTTCGCACTCAACTAGCTCGTCTTGAGCGTTCTAACTAATTAGTTCTTAAAGAACTGCGGTGCCTTCGTCATCGTCGAGCACCGCTTCCCGTACTTCCGCTTCCCGCAGGGCTTTTTTCTCAATCGCAAAATACAGAAGCCCTGCGATGATTCCTAAAGCAAATCCAATAAAGTGACTCTTATAACTGACCGACGGATCAAAAGTTTCTGCCGGCATAAAAAGAACCAGGGCAACACCCATGGCTCTTAAAGATCTTTGAGTCAGATTGCGTTTTCGATCGATCAAAAAATACAAAGAAAGCCACGCCCCGCCCATCCAGAAAACCACTCCGGAAAGTCCGATGAGTTGAGTTTTTAATGGCATCAGGGAAAGAACCATCAGATTCGTAAGACCACCCATCAAGAAGGCGGCTCCTAAAACCAAAAAGATTCCGAAGTAGCCTGTTAAAAGAGCTCCCATGACAAAGAATAAAAAGATATTTCCAAGCAAGTGCTTGGCATCGCCATGAACGAACAAAGTTGTCCAGGCCTTCCAATATTGATGACCTTGAAAGACGGTCTCGCGAGAGGCAGACATGATATCCTGGGCTCCGCCCCAATCGTTCCAAGCAACAATACTGAGTGCCACCACAAATAAAGTCGCAATGGCCATAGCAACCGAGGCCAAGGGATTTGGTTTTCTGGAAAGCAAAGTCTCGCGGATGACAAAATCTTTAAATTGAGGGTTTTCCACAAAACCTCCTTGAGACTTTAAAGATGTGTTTGTTTTTAAACTTGTCAAGGTAGGTGTTCTGAGACCCGGGCTACCAGCTTTCCACGCACTCTGTGAGTCGCCAAACGGTCTAGTCCTTCTGGGATCTTTTCAAATGGCAAAACCTCCGTGAGAGTTGAAGATATTTTTTTATCTTCTATGAGCCTATTCATTTCTGCACCCATCACAGCCAAGTCGTTTTGATCTTCCAGCGAGCCCATTGTAAAAGCTCCGCCTAAGAACAGCATTCCAACATTCAACGCTTTTTCAAACATAGGTGCTGTGCTTGTATCTGGTACATCCACGAGTCCTAGATAAGTACCGCCAAAAGTTAGTAGCTTAAAGTTATCATCTACAAGCGGTCCGCCGATGGTGTCCAAAATCGCGTGCACGCCTTTGCCATCCGTGTAGTTCATCACGCGTTCAAAAATATCTTCCGTGCGATAGTCGATAACAAAATCAGCACCAAGATCTCGCACATAAGGAACATTTTCGTGAGAGCAAGTGGTTAGAACTTGCAAAGATTGTCGTCGCGCCAATTGAATGGCGTAACTGCCAACACCACCCGAGCCCGCGTGAATCAAAACTTTTTGCCCGGGTTTTAAATGAAAGCGGCGGTGGAACGCTTGATAAGCGGTCCACCCCGCGCATGGAATCGCGGCGGCTTCTTCAAAAGAAAGTTTTCCTGGCATCATTGCAAGAGTATGCGCCTTCCCGATCGCATACTCTGCAAAAGTGCCGTGGCGAGTAAGGTCGAAAAGTCCATAGACGCGATCTCCGGCTTTAAAGCCTTTGACATCAGACCCGACTTTTTCCACAACGCCAGCACCGTCGACTCCAAGAATGTGTGGATAACTCCACGCTACGTGCCCCCAATCCGCCGACTTGTAATCTACCGGATTTAAACCTACAGCCTGGATCCTTACCAAGACGTCACCGCTTTTTGGTTCAGGTCTTTCCATCTCGGTAATGTGCATTCCTTCTCGATGTCCTGCTTGATCCACGACGTAGGCTTTCATGTTAGTAATCTCCATCTTTTACGTAAGGATAACTCCAAAGGCATACTTGCATGATCACGGACTTAAGCCACGCGTGATACATACACTCGACATCTTCCGCATCATGATCGTGTTTTTTTGCTAAGAAAGGTTTCAGTGTTGCCGTCACTGGATACACCAAAGCCGGAATATAGCGGAAATGAATTATTGGAACTGAATCTGCCTCATCGGTTTGATTTTTTTTAGTGCGATGATGGCGAAGGCCAATTTCATGTTGGTAGTTGAGCCAATCCTGATCGTAGTTAGCATCCGCCGTATCTAGAATCCACTGCTTGAAACGCAAGCGGACAGATTCCATATATTCTTCGTTGGGCTTGTGGTCTTTGTTATGACCAAAGTACATCGCCAAGTGAGGCGTCACCTTTACAAAGCTATACCAAACATCCAAGATCTGATCGGTTTGATCTTCCAGAACCTCTTTGGACATTCGCATGTACTTGGTGTCTTCGTCGGTCCAAAGCACGGTTTGCTTTAAGAGCTCGAGATCCTCGAGTGAAAGAGGACTTGTTGCGACTTGCTTGCTCCCGTAGGTATACCCCGGAATGCCTCGGCCGCTTTCCCTCTCCTCGCGAGAGGGTTTTCTTTGTTTTTCTTCATGTTGGCTGACGCCAGAAGGTTGCATAGAATCTCCTTTGTTTATCCTCACAGATTTTACAAAGGAGATGTCGTTAAAAACGAGCGATTCTGTTACATTGCCGCGACAACAGGTCTAGTTTGTAGACTAGTAATGCCAAGGGAATTTAGAGAAATTTTTCGGACGCTTTTCCAAGAAAGAGTCACGTCCCTCTTGCGCTTCTTCCGTGCCGTACGCTAAGCGTGTTGCTTCGCCAGCAAAGAGCTGCTGGCCTACAAGACCGTCATCGACCATGTTAAAGCCGTATTTAAGCATTCGCATTGCTGTCGGGCTCTTAGAGTTCATCTCTGCGGCCCACTCCAAGGCGACCTTCTCAAGGTCTTGATGAGGAATCACGGCGTTCACCATGCCCATATCGAACGCTTCTTGTGCGGAATAATTACGGCCTAAGAAGAAAATCTCGCGCGCTCTTTTTTGTCCCACCATTTTTGCTAAATAAGCAGATCCGTATCCGCTGTCGAAACTTGCCACATCTGGATCTGTTTGCTTAAACACTGCGTGTTCTTTACTTGCTAGAGTTAAATCACAAACAACATGCAAAGAGTGTCCACCACCGACAGCCCAACCAGGAACAACCGCCATGACTACTTTTGGCATGAAACGAATCAAACGTTGCACTTCAAGAATGTGCAAACGCCCCAAGCGCGCAAGGTCCATTTTGTTCACAGCCTGACTTTGCGCATTTTCATATTTGTAACCGTCTTTGCCGCGAATGCGTTGGTCACCGCCAGAGCAGAATGCCCAACCGCCATCTTTTGGTGAAGGCCCATTCCCAGTGATGATGACAACCCCCACATCCGGAGACACACGTGCGTACTCAAGCGCGGTGTAGAGTTCATCCACGGTTTGTGGTCTAAAGGCATTGCGAACTTCTGGGCGATTGAAGGCAATACGAACAGTGCCTTGATCTTTGGCGCGATGATAAGTGATATCGTTGAATTTAAAGTCTTTGATCTCGGTCCAGAGTTCAGGATTAAAAGGCATCGTGGGCTCTCCTTCATTGCAAAAAGCCCACAAAAACTATCAGGTCATTTTGGCTTAGGCAACGAGGACCTTTTCGATTTTGTCCAAAAATGCGGCATTAAAACGCTTTAAAGAGTCTTTTTCCTCTTCCCACACCTGTTTACGAACGAAGTCATGGGTCAAGATACCGTCTTCCAGGCTGGCTCTTACACGACGATCCAAAAGCTCACAGAAATGAATCAGCTGAGCCTCCGCCGGAATCTTGTCTGCCGGAGATTGGTTCGGGAATCCTTTAAGGTCATTACGCTCATGCGTGCACACGATACTACTTTTAGTTTCATTAGAAACTTCGAGCTCTCGTAACATCACTCGATTCAGTGAATTCATCGGATGATGCCGATAGCGTTCAAGCTCTTCTGGCTTCAAATGTTTTTCGTTTTTCTTTTGAAGAGTTTTAAAACTTTCCGGAGTCAAATCCAAGATCCCAAGATCCGCCAGCAAAGCTGTCATGACGACGTCTTGCATTTGTCCCCAATCCGCTTTCAAAGAAATGTAAACAGCGTACGCTAAAATATAGGGGCCACGTTCGTAGCGGCAGAATTGAAAATCCAAAGCTTTCGCAATCACGTTCCACACATCGGGACAATCTTTTAGATATCTCCCAAGATCTTGCGAGCCTTGAACGAATTCTGAAACCTTCGACTGTACAAGATCTTTCTTTCCGGCTTCGCAATCAAGACTCAGCAAAAGTAAAATTTCGCTATAAAGCGCCATCAAACTCATCATCATCACACGGCAACGTTTCTTGAGCGCAGCACCCACTTGATCATGATATGTTTCGATATATTTGCGATACTCCCCCAGCTCCTCACGACGGACATACACTTGCTGCGCAGTTTCTAACTGGCGGTATTTTTTGTCACTGAATGTGAAGCCCGAGAAAATCACCGGCAGGAATTTTTGATTCAAAACCAATTTGTGATAGGCATTGAAATTCACCTGAGTGCTTGGAAATAAATCCGATACAGGAACAGGAATGTAAGTTCCTTGCACCAATAAGGCTGCCAGGTAATAAAGCTTGCTGCTATTTTTGATTTCTTGCAAAAGCACCAAGTAACGTGCACCAGAGCCTCGAAGCATCTCGCAATCGTCGGTACTTTCATCGCCAGCCACCATCGCAACAATGTGCGAGCGAGGAAACGCGGCACGAAGCTGCTGCAAGTTCTTCATGCGCTCTTGCAGACCTTCAATTTCTTCCAACGAAATCAGAATCATCATTGGGGAACTGCTCAGGCGAGTGTCGGCATCCACGGTGTCAACCGAGTCACTGTACTCCGCTCTGAACTTGTAGTGTTCCACAAGATCTTTGCTGACGGACAAAAGCTCCGCGTTCTTGGTGACTACCAAAAACTCGATGCGTTTGAATGCAGTTGGATCTTGCTTTGCTGTGGATTCCAAAAGACTTCCCCCCCATCTCTTTTCGGATACTTAGCAATGCTCCTTGACTAAATAGCGCCCTAAAACACAAGACCGAGGTCTGGCCTTGACAAGAATTTTCAAACATTGAATAGTTTTTTTAACTTCGAGGAGGCTCTTCATGAATTTCGTGACCAAAACACTGTTCGCTGCCGCTCTATTTTCATCATCTGTAACTTTCGCGCAAATCTTAAAAGTCCAGCCAGGAACCGAGAAAATTGAGGGAGTTGCTCTACCCGCTTCCGCAAGCACTTCCGAAGGACAAAAGCTTCAGTTCGTAGGCGCAGGCCTTCGTAACAAAAAAGTCGTTATGATCAACGTGAAGGTTTATATTGGCAGTCTCTTCGTCACTGACAATACGAAGTTCAAAAAATCGGAGCCTCTAAAAACAATCACGGACGCGGCTCCAGTCGCAATGCAACTTCATTTCTTGCGTGATGTCGATGCCGAGAAAGTTCAAACTTCGTTTAAAGACGCTCTTGAAATCAATAAGGTCGACATCAAAAAACCAGAAGTACAAAAGTTTTTAGACGCTGTTAAGACCGGTGGCGAAGCCAAAAAGGGATCTACGTTCACGATTCTAGGCTCTAAACGCAGCGATGGCTCTGAAGTCATTGTCTATGAAGACTCAAACCTCAAAGCCACCACAATTTCGGGAGGGGCGGGCTTTCTTCAAGATATCTTTTCGATCTTATTTGGCACCCCAAGTGATGATGGAGTTGCCAAACTTAAGGCAGAGATCTTGAAGTAGACCCTCTAGTTGTTACTGAGGCCCCCTTGTTGAGGGGGCTGCATCAGCGCCGTTGGTTGGATATAGATTGAACTCATCAAGTCTACGTCCAACTCCAAAGCGGCTTTTAAAACTTCATTCACATTCTCTACAAAAATAAACTTCATCGACTGACGGATTTCTTGCGGTACTTCGATGAGGTCTTTCTCATTACGTTTTGAAAGAAGCACTCTTTCGATACCTGCTCTGTGGGCGGCAAGGACTTTCTCCTTAATACCACCGACCGGCATCACAGTTCCACGCAAGGTGATCTCGCCTGTCATTGCAAGCTTCGGATCCACTTTACGTTGCGAGAACAGTGACGCTAGGCTTGTTAGCAAAGTAATCCCTGCTGACGGACCATCTTTCGGAATCGCTCCTGCAGGTACGTGGATGTGAATATCTTGCTTGCTGAAATCAACCAACGGATTGATCACTGGCAAACGAGATCTCAACAAACTCAGCGCAATCTGTGCCGACTCTTTCATCACATCACCAAGCTGGCCCGTAATCATTAAATGACCCGTACCAGGCATGCGCGTGCTTTCGATGAACAAGATGTCGCCACCGACCGGAGTCCACGCAAGTCCTGTCACAACACCGGCAGCAGCTGCATTCTCTGCAACTTCCGCCGTGTAACGTTCAGGTCCTAGAATTTCTTCCAAGTCCTTGGTGTCAATGACGACGGTCGCATCGGCACTCTTAATCACTTTTTCAGCCGCAGCTCTGCACAGGGCTGCAATTTTACGTTGCAGTTCACGCACACCCGCTTCACGAGTATAGTGGCTGATGACGTGATGAAGAGCTGCATCAGTTACTTCCAATTGCTCGGGCTTAATTCCGTGCTCGGCAAATTGTTTTGATAACAAATGGTTCTTCGCAATATGGAATTTCTCTTCGGTGGTGTAACCACTCACCTCGATCACTTCCAAGCGATCCATCAACGGTCCTGGAATTCCTTCCAAGCTATTGGCTGTCGCAATGAAGAACACTTTCGATAAATCATAACCTACTTCAAGATAATGATCGTTGAAGTGATTGTTTTGTTCAGGATCCAAAACCTCTAGCAATGCAGCGCCCGGGTCCCCTTGGAATCCACGACCAAGTTTGTCGACCTCATCCAGAACAAAGACCGGATTGTTTTCGCCGGCTTTCTTCATGCTACTGATGATTCGTCCAGGCAAAGCACCCACATAAGTTCTTCTATGACCACGAATTTCGGCCTCGTCACGCACGCCCCCTAAAGAGACACGCACGTACTGACGGCCCAATGCTTTCGCAATACTTTGACCCAACGAGGTTTTCCCAACCCCCGGAGGTCCCACGAACAAAAGAATATTTCCTTTGTTATTGTTTTTAAGTTTCATCACCGCCAAGTACTGCAAAATTCTTTTTTTAATTTTTTGCAGGCCATAGTGGTCGTCATCCAATATTTGGCGTGCCTTCTCGAGATCGATCTCTCCTTCGTGAGATGCTTTACTCCAAGGAAGCGCCGTCAACAAATCTAGATAGTTGCTGATGATCTGATACTCTGGCGATTGTGGAGAAATGCTTTTTAAGCGCGCCAATTCCGTCAAGGCTACCTTCTTAGCCTCGTCAGTCATGCCGGCTTCTTCAATACGCTGAGCATATTTATCATTATTGCCAGCGCCTTGATCATCTTCACCTAATTCTTCGCGAATGGTTTTTAGTTGTTCGCGCAGTATATGTTCACGCTGAGTTTGCCCAAGCTTTGAACTGACTTTGCTGCGAATTTCCGCTTGCACTTGCAGATTCTCTTTGAAGTTCTGCATGTGCACCAAAAGTGCCATCACACGATCTTTAAGATTAATATTTTCCAGCAACTCTTGCTTATCACGCATTGGTACATCCAAATGCGCAGCACAGAGATGGGACAAGAAGCCCAAATCATCAACATTCTCGATCATTTCATCGAGTTGTTCAGTGTTGCTCGGGATAAATCGTAAAATTTGACGTGACTGTGTTTTCAGACTTTCTAACAACGCCGCTTTTGTGGACTCATCGATATCAACGATATCTTCTAATGGTTCCGCAATGGCTTGAAAGTATTGATCCTTCAACACAATGTCAGTGACCTTCATGCGCTGATGACCACGCAAGATGGCTTGGAAGCCCATTTCTCCGGTGCCACGAATAGACTCTACCTTACACAGCGTACCCACGGTGCAAAGGTCTTCCACGGCAAGGGTTTGCCCTTGATCCGGAGATTTTTGTGCGATCGCCAATATCCACGATTGATTCTCGTGAGCTTTATTCAAAGCAAGAATGCTTTTCTCACGACCAATCCTGAGCGCCTGACCCACACCGGGGTAGATCACCGCATTTTTAAGTGGCAGAACAGGAAGAAAACCGGTTGGAATGGACATAACTCTTTCTCCTAATAAGAAGGATCCTTCATAGGATCGTTCTTACGTAAAGATGTGTCCAATCGTGATAAGGTCAAGGTGCCATGTCAGACAACATTGTTATCTGATTGTTTTCAGAAGTGTTTTTTCCACTGATCTTCTTTAAAACCCACCATGCCAAAATCTTTTCCTAAAACAAATGGACGCTTGATGAGCTTGCCGTGTTTAGCAAGTAGATCCAACGCGTCGGCTTCAGACATTGTCGGAAATTTTTCTGAGATTTTCATTTCTTTGTAGAGAACACCTGAAGTGTTGAAAAGTTTTTTGAGATCTCCGCCATCTTCTTTCAAAAACTGAAGCATGGATTTGAGCTCGACCTTCGTCGGTGGCTGATCGACGATAGCGATTTTTTGAAATTTCACTTTCTTGGTTTCTAAGAACTTAAGCGCTTTTTTGCAGGTGCTGCAGCCAGCGTATTCATAAACTTTTACTGATGACATTCGGCCTCCGAGACTGAGATCTCAGATTTAAAATAAAGTGAAGACTTTGTGAACCTTTGTGCATATGCTAAAAACACAACCCCCTTTGGAGGAACTCAGACCATGAAGTTTGCCACGTATCTTCTTACGGCAGCCTTGTTTTTATCTTTTTCAGCTCAAGCTCAGGACGCAGCCCCACCTTCTCCCCCTGACATTAACGCTTCTGCTCCGACTATGAACGACCCAGCGATGGATCCGATGTTAGACGACGGCCCTGCTGAGTCTTCGGGCGCGATTGCAGCTCCTCCTGCTCCACCTGTGGACAAACCTGCAAATCCTGCAGCTGTAGAACTTGGTGAAGTGAAAAAAGAGAAAAAGAAGTCTAAAAAATCGGCAAAAAAAGAATCTAAAAAATCTAAGAAAGCCGAAAAGAAATCTAAAAAAGATTCCAAAAAAGCCAAAAAGAACGGCAAAAAGAAGAAAAAGAACCACGCTTAGTTTATTTTCTTCAAAGTTTAGAAATAAAAAAACCCAGGCTTATCCCCTGGGTTTTTTATTAGCCAAAATAAGCTTTCCAGAAACTTGCTAAGCCAAAAACAAAGAATAATCCGGCTGCGCACCAACGCATGTATTTCATGTTGATCTTGTGAGAGATTTTATCGCCCGCTACAACTGCCAAACCATCTGTCACCATCATTCCCAGAGTCGTTCCGATAGTCACAAGCCACGCGGCTTTGAATTGCGCGCCCAGAGCTACTGTCGCAAGCTGAGTCTTGTCACCCATCTCTGCCAGGAAAAACAAAATACACGTCGTTAAAAAAGGACCAAAGGTCGCCTTATCACTCACATCGTCCGCCTCATCAGGCTTCAATGTCCAAAAAGCAAACGCGATAAATACCAATCCTAAAATCAGCGCCATCCACTGTGGACTTAGAAGTGATGAAACCCATGTGCCTGCCCACGACGCTAGTGCATGATTCAGAATGGTTGCGACGAAAATGCCCGCCATGATCGGCCACGGTTTTTTATATTTTGCAGCTAAAGAGAATGCTAGAAGTTGGGTTTTGTCTCCCATTTCACTGACGGCAACTAGAACAAAGGAACTACTGATGGACTCCAGGGACTCTAACACAAGGCACTCGCTTTCTTTTCTTGAATGTCTTTTGAGGTGGGGCCTTCTGCTTCTGAAAACAAGACGGACCTCACGACACAAAGACATCATTGCTTCACGCAATTCGTTTTTTGTATTCGTTTGGTCAGTCTCGTCGACGGCATTTTGGATTGCCGCTGCTTGGCCGGAGGTTCGCAGCTTTTAGCTGCCTGAACACTCAGTATGTCGACCAGTCATTTTCACAAACAACTTAGTATTTGCGAAACCAACTACTCCCTGAATCTAAGAAGAAAATTACAAGGCTTCATCACACGGGTCAAGACGACCGCATGTTTTCATAGAAATTGAGAGGAGATCTCAATATGGAAAATCCATGGCAAGAGTTCATCAAATCCCTCGACGAGTTTAGCTTCACTGAATACGGAGATTTTAAACGCGAAGTCGATTACCACATGCGCCGACTGGTTGATACAGCTTCGCCACATGTGAATACAAATCAAGCGCATGAAATTGTAAAACTTCGTAACGAATACCTGTGGCACGATCACGAAGATGACGAGATCGAACCGATGAAGCGTCACCTTCGTAAACGTATTGAAGAGATTTCTTTAATTCACTAAACGGATTCTAAAATCGCAACGGTACCCATACCGCCCGCCGTACAAACAGAGATCAAACCTCGTTTGCCGCGCGTGCCTTTAAGCATCTTTGCAAGGCTGCCGACGATACGAGTCCCAGTCGCCGCAAACGGATGTCCTGTCGCAACACTGCTACCTTTAACATTTAATTTGCTGCGATCAATAGATCCCATAGCTTTGCTCAAACCCAAATGTTTTTTGCAGTACTCGTCAGACTCCCACGCTTTCAAAGTGCAGAGCACTTGTCCTGCGAAGGCTTCGTGAATTTCGTAATAATCAAAATCTTGCAACGTCAAACCGTTACGAGCCAGCATCTGAGCCACTGCTTTTGTTGGTGCCATCAAAAGGCCATCGCCATGAACAAAGTCCACAGCAGCCACTTGCGCGTCGACGAAGCGTGCCCAAGGCTCGACATTCAGATCTTTCAAACCTTGTTCAGAACAGAAAAGAGCTGTCGAAGATCCATCTGTCAGCGGGCTGCTATTCCCTGCTGTCAAAGTTCCGGCAGCACTTTTATCAAAAGCTGGTTTTAACTTCGCAAGTTTCTCCATCGAAGTGTCCTTACGAACAATCCCATCGGCAGTGACACCTTGAAATTCAAATACGAGATCTTTAAAGAAGCCTTCATCATAAGCCTTCGCCGCATTTTGATGACTTAAGAAAGCGATTTCGTCTTGTGCTTCACGAGAGATCTTCCATTCTTTCACCATCAGCTCACAGTGCTCGCCCATTGAAAGACCCGTGCGAGCTTCTTCAACTCGTGGGAACTGAGGCTTCCAGTCATTAGGACCAAAACTTAAAGCCGAACCAAGCTTACCGCCAAAACCTTTGGCGTCACGTAAGTTCAAAATCTTTTTAGCAAAAGAGCGTGGGAATAAAATCGGCAAGTCACTGTTGGTATCAAAACCACCAGCAATACCCGTTTCGATTTGTCCAGCACCGATCTTCAAAGCAAGTTGCAAAGAAGCATCTAGTGAAGTGCCACAAGCTCTTTGTGTGAAATAAGCCGGAGTGTATGGATGAAGCTCGCTGCCAAGAACAACCTCACGAGCAATCGTCCACTCGATCGAGCTATTCATCACAGCACCGAGTGCGACGTCTCCTAGGATTTTACCCTGCAACTTGTATTGACGAACCAAGTGACTCAAACTTGCCGACATCAAATCGTAAGTCTTCACATTGCGGTATTTGGTTCCAGATTTAACGAATGGTATACGGGCTGCCCCTGCAACATAGGCCGGTCGGATCGTTTTGCTAGTCATCGTAGCCTCCTTGAGATTGATCCCTTAATCATAGAAAGAGACCGACCGAAAGAAAAGGTCAAACTATGAAGCAAAGACTCCAGAACAGAGCGCCTAGACCTTCTTTCGCTTTAAAAGCAGAGAATTACTCACAACTGACACAGAGCTCATCGCCATGGCAGCACCTGCGATAACCGGGTTCAGCATTCCTAAAGCGGCCAGAGGAATTCCTAAGACATTGTAAATAAATGCGAAGAATAGATTCTGACGAATCTTACGAAGGGTCGCGCCCGATAGACTCATCGCTTGGGCTACCGCGCGTAAATCATTCTTCATCAAAGTCACGTCTGCAGTTTCAATCGCAATATCAGTTCCTGAAGACATCGAGAAACTGACATCCGCCATCGCTAAAGCTGGGGCATCATTAATCCCGTCCCCAACCATTGCAACTTTTTGTTTTTTACGTTTCATCATCAAAACGACGTTGGCCTTGTCTGCTGGCTTCACGCTGTGTTTAAAGTCTGTAATCCCCGCCTGGGCTGCAATCTCTCGGGCTGTGGCTTCGTTATCCCCAGTCAGCATCATGACCTTGACACCCATTTTCTGGATGCGCTCAATAGCCTCACGAGAGCTTTCACGAATACGATCTTTCACTTCAAACTTCGCTAAAGCCTTTCCATCAACCACCAAAGACATATTGCTTTCGCCATCCATGCGACCCAAGAAGTACTCTTTGCCGTTCATCTGACCTTTTACACCACGACCAGAAAGAGCTTCAAAGCCCGCCACCGGTTGTGCTTTCAATTTGTACTTCTTAGCTTCTTCAAGAATCGCGTGCGCTAGTGGATGCGAAGATCCCTGCTCAAGATTCATTGCAATTTGCAAAATACCTTCTTTGGTAAAGCTTGGATCTAAAACCTGCAATTCAGTCACGACGGGTTTGCCTTCCGTGATCGTACCGGTTTTATCTAAAATCAAAACATCGATTTTTTCAGCAAGCTCTAAAGCTTTGGCATCTCGGAATAAAATTCCAGCTTGAGCGGCCTTACCAATTCCCACCACAACGGCGGTTGGTGTTGCCAACCCCAAAGCACAAGGACATGCGATGACTAGGACTGAGACCGCAGCAACGAAAGCCGATTGAAGGTCTTTAGTGAAAAACCAAGTTCCAAAAAAAGTAAGAACGCTGATCAAAACAACGATCGGCACAAAAATTCCAGAAACCTTGTCAGCCAATCTTTGAATCGGCGCTTTAGATCCTTGAGCCGCTGTCACGATTTTAATAATTTGCGCCAATTGAGTTTGCGACCCAACGCTGGTGGCTTTTATTTTAAGACTGCCCTCTTGATTTAAAGTCGCCGCATAAACAGCATCTTCGACTTTTTTCTGAACGGGAATACTTTCCCCAGTCAGCATTGACTCGTCAACAGAAGAGGTGCCCTCAACCACAATCCCGTCAACAGGAATGGATTCGCCATTGCGAACTAAAAGCACGTCCCCTTTTTGTAGCTCGTCCGTAGAGATCTCGACGATCTCGCCGTTTCGCTCAACAAACGCGTGCTTTGGTTGTAAACGCAAAAGTCCTTCGACAGCTTCCGACGTTTTCCCCTTCGCACGAGATTCCATAAGCTTGCCTAAAAGAATCAAAGTGATAATGGCCGTACTTGCTTCAAAATACACATGCTGTTCGTGCCAATCTAAGATCGTCACCACGGCACTCAGCAAATAGGCCATGCTGGTCCCAAGAGCGACCAAGACATCCATGTTCGCACTTTTTGATCTGAGAGCATAAAAAGCCCCGCGATAAAAACGAAACCCAATCCAGAACTGAACCGGCGTCGCTAATACCAACTGCAACCAACGCGGCATTAATTCATGCCCGCGGCCTGTGAACATCATGATCATTTCAATAATAAACGGAGTTGTTAAAAGAACAGAGATCCAAAAATGCCAAAGGTCTTTGTGGTATTCAGCAGCGGCCTCTTCTTTGGCCTTCTGAGCACCAAGCTCAGAATTGATTTCAAAAGCCTGATAACCGACACCTTGAACTGCACGGATCAGGTCCTCGGTAGAAATACTGCCCAAAGGATAAGCCACGTGAGCCTTTTCAGTGGCAAAGTTCACACTGGCTTTAACGCCATCAAGACTATTCAGAGTTTTTTCGATTTTTGCCGCACAATTGACACAGGTCATGCCAATGAGCTGGAGATCCATTTCGGTTTGAGACGAATTGGTGGTGTTTTGCGGTGATTCCATAAGCACTCCTCTTACCATATTAGATAGGTAAGAGGACGGCCTTTTGTGACAAAATCAGAAGATTTACAGCTGATTTACTTCGCGGATGATGCGTTTAACTTCGTCGAGGTTGTTTTTAGCCTCTACGATGTACTCAACAGCTTTCTTTTGAGAGATACGGCCGTCAGCCATTTTCTCGCACAAAAGAGGCTCCAAAGGATCTGTGATTTGATACACGCTCTCGTGTTGTGGCCACAGGTTTTTCACGCTGTTGCTGCCACCCATGCAAAGAGGAATGTAATGGTCGATTTTAAACGCCATACGATTCATCTCGCGAGTGCGGTAACCGAGTTGGTCGTAGTTTACGAAGATTTCTTTTTTAAGGTCTGAGGACACATCACGTTCGCAATAAGCGATTTTCTCTGGATAGCGGTAGCTATCTGGGTGCTCACAAAGAGCTCCTGGAGTTAATGCAGAATCCGGGCCTTTTGGAAAGTTCCCTGAATTTGAGTATGCGAATGTGCTGATAGATACAAAAGACAGAACAATAGCGAGCGACAACGACTTGAACAATTTCCCCTCCAAATAGTCTGCCATTGTAGTGGTGGCAGGTAGAAACATCGGACCTTATTTCCGACATATATTTGTGTCTCGGGTATAATTGCTAACAACCCTGTTCAGTTCTTGGCAATAAAATTCCATGGAACAGCATGGCGTGGTGTCATTGTGCCTTTGGCCTCAGCAATGTTATGACTAATTTTTGGAGAACTTATGTTGGAATTCATTGTTGTTGTACTGTGCTTAATCCTGAACGCCATTTTATCAGGTACTGAGATGGCCTTTGTATCTACAGGAAGAGCCTCACTCCGCGAGCTGGCTCGCCATGGCTCTCATCGCGCCCAACAGCTTTTAGAAATGAAATCACGCCCGGAGCGTATTCTTTCCATCATTCAAATTGGGATCACTCTTGTGGGCGCCATTGCTGCCGCCGTCGGCGGTGCCGGGGCCGAGGAAAGCCTCTCCCCTTACTTTGAAAGCCGCTTCGGGGTCTCTCCAGACACCGCAGAAAGCATTTCCCTGGCCCTCGTCGTTATCCCCCTGACAGCCTTTAGCGTGGTTTTTGGCGAGCTTTTCCCAAAGGCCATTGCGCTCAGAAACCCAAGCGGCATTGCCCTTATGATGACCCCGTTCTTGCGAGTCTCTGACAAGGTCTTAAGCCCCATCATCAACGTTTTAGAAAATAGCACCAATCTGCTACTACGCCTTTTTAGAATCAAGCACAGCCCTGGGACTGACCCGGGAGCCGATGCTAGCCCAGGCTATGCGGTCTCTTTCGGGATCATGCGCCGCCTGACCGTTAAAGAAATCATGGTGCCCGTCAAAGAGGTCAGCGTTCTTGATAGCGAAATGAGCATCCAAGAAGTGGCAAAGATCATCGCAGAGACAGGACATACCCGCACGCCCGTTAAAAAAGGCAATCGCATCACCGGGATTTTGAATTCTAAAGAGTTCCATCTTTTTAAAGAGTCCCATCTAACCGATTGGCTCAGCATCGTTCGTGGCGCTCTTTACCTTGAAGAAAATACCGACATCATGAGCGCCCTCAAAATGCTGCAAGGCCAGCGTAAGCATATGGCGATCGTCATTAGCAATGGCGATCCCGTGGGCATCGTCACTATCGAAGACATCCTGGAAGAGTTTGTGGGCGATATCTTTGACGAGGACGATGATAACGTCGTGAAGCAGCTTGTACGCGCACGCACCAATCTTCGCCGCCGCTAAAAGATTCTAAAACCTGATTCCACGTTGCCCTTTCTGGGAAAATCCCCTATGAAAGCGTCTATGAAAATCAAAAGAATCTGCGTCTATTGTGGCGCGAGCAGCGGAAACAATCCCAACTTCACATTAAAAGCCAAAGAACTTGGAAAACTCCTTGCCTCAAAGGGCATCGAGCTTGTCTATGGCGGCGGTCACGTAGGTCTTATGGGCGTTGTTGCAGATTCTGTTCTTGAGCACGGCGGGAAAGTCATCGGTATCATTCCACGTAAATTGATGGATCAAGAGCAAGGTCATACCGGTATTCAGGATCTTCGCGTTGTGAATGATATGCATGAAAGAAAAGCTACAATGGCGACCTTGGCTGATGCTTTTATCGCGCTACCTGGGGGCTTCGGAACCCTCGAGGAGCTCTTCGAAGTGCTGACTTGGTCACAGATTGGCTATCATCAAAAGCCGGTGGCGATCCTGGATGTCGACCAGTACTATCACCACCTTCATAAATTCGTTGAACACGCTGTCAGTAGCGGCCTTTTAAGACCGCAATATGGAAAGCTCTTCCAAGTGACTGAGAGTACGGAAGAAGCTCTCCAAATCTGCTGCGGAAATTAGCGCTTTTTACGAGCGCCTTTTTTCTCTGCAATTTCAGTTTTGCAAGTCGCTGACAATTCAGCTTCGTGTTCTTTCATACATTTTATAATACGACCGCCACCAGGCTTTACGTCATGACAGAACTTTTCGAAATCTTCGTGACAAGCTTCTTTGACGTCTTTCATAGCCTCTTTGGCCGCTTTCATGTGTGCTTGGCACTCAGGCTTAAGTTTCGCTTCGTTCTCTTTCAAACACTTTACGATTGCACCATGACCTGCAGTCACGTCTTTGCAATAAGCTTCTTTATCAGCCATGCATGGTCCTTCATGCTGGTGAGCAGAAGCCACGAGTGAAAAACCCAAAATACAAGCTGCGATACCAATTATTTTCATCATTAAAAATCCTCCTTAATTTCGGCCCCGGGCCGTCCTAAGCACTAAACTTAACATGATTGGGCTTACTGTCAAAAGCTTCGACAACGTTCGTTCCCTAAAGACTATTAATTCACATTTCAGCAAGCACCCCATTTGCTCTCTAGAATGATGACTTTAAAAATTAACCAAGGACACGGATGTGGACTTTCTAAGGCATGTACGCCTTCCCGCTTTAATGTGGGCTCTTACAGGGATGTTATTCGTCACTCTCGCAAGCGGGATCAGCCACGCTCAGAATTACGTTACGCAAATCCAAGACTTCCAACAGCACATAGAACTTCATCGCGAGCGCGTTGTTGTCCTTGGAATGACTTTGGCAGCAAGCCACTTTCCAAATGTTTCTAAGAAAGACTTAAAGGATTTTCTAAGACTTCATGACAGCTCAAAAACAATGAGAAACTCTTTGCCGCGCCTTTTTGAATTTTATGGCAAACCACCCGCAAACGAAGAGGCCCGCGCTCGCCTGATGTCCACTGTCAGTGATATCAATGCCATTGATCATTCGATCGCCGAAAAATTCTTTAACGAACGCCATCTTTCACCAGAAATGGTGGAAGCTCTTTATACGATTGAAAAAGTGGCGGATCTGGTGGATCGCAGTTTAGACCCGGTGGCGGCTGAAGAGTTTGGCAGAAAACTCAGTCCAGCTAGTCAGTTTTTTAAAGAACAAGAATTAAGAGATCTTTCTTTGTGGCTGGAGAGCCGCTATTTGAATATCGTGCCTCACCTGCAGATGGCTCCTATAAAGAGCTGCCGTCGCGTCTGGAACTAAAGACCAAACGCCTGCCAAATCAAAGCATCTAAACGCGCCTCGTCCTGAGCAGTGTCTGCTGGAATATTCTGAGCAATGCTTTTTACCAAAGTTAGGATTTCGGTCTTTTGCTCTGGGCTTAGTTTTGGAATTGGGAACTGCTCTACATACTGGGTCATAAAACGACGGCGTCCCGCATAGAGTTTGTTATTGAATCTATGGTCATAGTAACTCTCGATAAACGAGGAATTTGCAACGGCAACGGCTAACCACAAATAATCTTCAGACATGCCTTCAAAGAGCGTTAGCCAATAACAATCCCCGTTTACAATAGCGCCGCTTTCGTCCAACCAGAAAGTGGGTTTATCACAAATATCACGGAAGACCATTTTAGGTTTTTGCCAAAGCGCTGGTTCTTGCGCGACCCAAAGTTCAAACCAGTTTCGGCCCGCTTCGATTAGGTAATCGCGAGCTTCCAACTGTGAGCGGTATTTTTCAAGATACTGCAAAGCGCGAGGATATTGGGTCAAATCAACCGTCGTCTTTTGCCCTTCACTGAAAGCATGAGGATACAGAATCTTTCGTGGATTTTCTTCGGCTTGTTTGTAGCGATTCGCACAGTGATGCGTGATTAACGGCTTTAAGAGTTCTGCTTCAGGGCACAACTCTTCGCTGCTCCAATCTGTACGAATGAATATCTTATCGGCTGTGGTTTTGACACCAACACGGATCTTGCCAAGATCGCCAAAGAAGCATTGCGTGTGCGCCTTCACCGTCTGAAACCAATCGTCGATTTCAGAATTTGAAACTCTCCATACGTCGCCAAGTTTTTCAGGAACTTTCAAGTGTCCTTTTTTAACTTCAAAACCGACACCTTCTTCATCGATAAAAACGCCAGAGCCCTCTAAAAGCGCATCAAATAACGGCGCGCTCTTTGACTCTTCTAGAGTCTGAGAGCTCGTATACATTGATGTAAAGATCGGTGCTTTTTGCTCTTTCTGATTTTTTTCCGAAAAGACCAACACTGCCGGAAGGACCGAGGCCTCAAAGATTTTGCTATCGCCCAAGTCCCACACTTCATGCAGCTGGTACTGATTCCAAAGACCAGAGCGGACACTGGCGCCTGCTTTGGTGGTCATAAAACGATTCGAAACAATAAAACCCGCAACAGTTTCTGAATGCATGAATTTTTTAATGCCCAAAAGAAAAACGTAGTAAAGATCGATACGTCCATCCAATGAAAAATCACGACTTAGTTTGGAAGAGTGCTTCGAGCCCAAAGCTTGAGTACGCACATACGGAGGATTCGCGATAATCAAATCGTAAGTTTGATCCTGACCAAAAGAAAACAAGTTTGGGGCTTCCAGTGTCTCTGTGAAATCGCGTTGTTTAAGATCGATTTCGACCTGTACACCCAATTCTGACAAGCGTTCTTCGGCAAGCTTAAGAGCATCGCCGTTGATATCAGATCCTGCGACAATTACTTTCATAACTCCACGGCGAAGAAGCTCTTGTGCAAGGGACAACAACAACTCACCATCGCCGACTGCAGGATCGAAAATAGAAACTTCAGATCTGTTTTTCAGATCATAATTCAGAAGAATTCTTTGGGTGAGGAAATCCGCCAAAGGGGTTGGCGTGTAATGGGATCCCGTTTTTTTACGAAGATCCGAGTCCTGGTACTTACCTTTTGTTTGTCGGGATAGTAGTTCCAAGCGACCTCTTCTCAAGATGCTGCCATGACGAGATATGTTTATTGTGCCTATTTCTGTTTAAAAGCTGAAGAAATTGTTCGATAAGCAGTCCTTGGTCTAGCGCTCGACCTGCATTTATCACCGCTTTTTGCCGTTAAGAAAGTATGAATTTCTCAGGGGAAGAACAGCTTAAAGAGCTGCCAAAATCCATGTTGATCCTAAAAGCAAATCCGAACAGTCTTGCGACTTCGGAAATGTTTTTGCGTAACCGTGGCTGGGCTGTCTACTCTACAACAGATGTCAAAGAAGCTCTGCTTCTGCTACTCAAACAAGAGTACTCGTACATCCTGATTAGCGTCGATCACTCGAATAGCAAAATCAAAATGCTACCAAAGCTGATCGCGCATAAATTTAAAATCGCTATCATGACTTTTGCCGAGACTCAGTCTGCAAACTCGTTCAATCTTCTGTCAGAGTCTCAGTGTGAATACAAAGTCTTTGCACCAGTAACGGGTCCTGCCATCGAACGCTGTATTATGAAACACACGCGGGATCAATTCTCTGCAGGTTTGTTCGTAAAACACACTGAACCTGTTCAGGTTAAAAAGCATCAGCCTCCACAGTTTGTTTTTGATGATGCTCCTAAGGGTGGAAATCTGATCTTCCCACAACCATTGAAAACAGCGCCTCCGGCTCCGGCTGCTATTTTTATCGAAGGTAAAAAGCCTGCTAAACCGTTTGGCAGCGTTCACGTGACTGCAAGCAGCTATGCCGAGAAAAAAGCTCGCACTCGCCGTGACGAAGAAATTGAATACCAGCTTCGTCATTTTACCGAGAAAAAAGAAATGCACTCTGGCGAGGACACTCTGATTGCGCGTGCAACAGAGAGATCCTTGATTGGCTGCGTGGAAATTCTGGATGGCAAAGTTCATCACAAAATTCAAAACGTCACGAATTCTGGCTGTATTATTGTCGAATCAGATCGCTTCTCTGGTTATTTGGTCGCAGCCCTTGGCGCTGACCAGAAGATGGAAGAGTCGTTCCTAGAAAACATGAAGCGCTTGCTGTTTAAATTTCTACGCGAAAACGGAGAGCCCGTTTCCGAGAATGACACTTTAGATGTCACACTTAAACCCGTGGAGTTTGAACCTTGGGCTATGGAGTATGCTGATTTCTTGCGTAAATCCGTTCACCGTGGCGACGAGTTGGCGGTGGCGTTCTTCCCGAAGAATCCTGTGATGATTCCTCTTGAAGACTCGGAACATCCTGATATGGCGAAAATTCACCTTAAAGATCTCGTGGGTGATCGTCGCGTTGAGTTTGATCTTTATATTCACTTAAGCAACAACGATAAGTACGTCCTCTATACTCCAAAGGGCGGCGTATTCTATACCCGTCAATTGGATCGCTTAAAGCGCCAGGGTGTTACTCATATGCACGTCCCTAAAGAGGCCGCGCATGACGTTGCTAAGTACAATGCACAAAACTACATCAACGGTCTTGTTGATGAATATGTTGCTAAGCACCCGCGCGAGATTTCAGCTTAAATCCCACGATGAATAGTAGTTTCTTTGATAGGCTTCCCTCTTCGCTGCCCTGGAACGTGGCGAAGAAACCACTCTGACGCATATTCAACGACCTCATCTAAGGCGCCCGCTTCTTCAAATAAATGTGTGGCCCCTGGAACAATCACAAGTTTTGAGTTTTTTAATTTCTTTGCAGCCCGCTCATTCAGAGAAATCACTGGCGAGTCTTCTCCTCCGACAATCAGTAATGATGGCGCTGCGACTTCGTCCAGATACGAACCCGCTAAATCCGGGCGCCCACCTCGACTGACGACGGCAAAAATGCTTCTGGCGCTTTCTGCGGCAGCTCCTAGCGCGGCTGCGGCACCAGTACTGGCACCAAAATACGCAATAGGCGTATCTTCATCAGGCAAGTATTGAATGACCTCATCGGTGGCCTTTAAAAGACGTTGAATAAGAAGTTCGATATTAAAAACATTATTACGATTATTGGCTTCATCCTCACTCAAAAGATCTGAGAGCAAGGTGCTAAAACCGATTTTATTGAGCTCCTGAGCAACAAAGCGATTGCGGGGACTTTTACGACTGCTGCCGCTGCCATGAGCGAAGATCACAATCCCCTTCATATTTTTCACCAGTTGAAGATCGCCTTTAAGGTGAACGTCTTCGTCACGAATAGTAATTTCTTTTTCCGCTAGCACGCTCGGGCGAGAGCTTTTTTCTACAAACTCTAGAACCTTTTGGTCTTCAACTTGCCGGAATTCCGAGTACCAGTCACCGACTGCAATAAAAGGAAACGGAGTCCGAAGGCAGACCACCTCGTCGACGACTTTTTCGATTTCTTGCAACGTTGATAGCGGCGCTACCGGGGCTGCAACAATGATTTTGCGCGCGTGTCGCTCTTTTAGAATATTAATGGCCGCCAATAAAGTCGCGCCCGTCGCAATACCATCGTCAACGACGATCACATTGCGATCTTTCATGGGAATAGCAGGACTCTCTCCGCGTAATTTTCGGACCTGCGCCTGAACTTCAAGGCTTTTATTTTTGGCGATCTCTTTAAGGTCTCTGGGGTCTAAGCCAATTACGCGAATGACTTTGTTATTAAACCACGGTTTGCCGTCTTCGCTGACGGCTCCTATCGCAAGCTCGGGATTTCCGGGTGCACCAATTTTTTTGACCATCAGAAGATCCATCTCGGCATCAAGCTTTTGTGCGACCTCAAAAGCCACAGGTACTCCGCCTCGGGGAATAGCCAAAATCAGTGGCGATAAGGATTTATAAGAGACAAGTTTTTCGGCCAAGAGCTGGCCCGCTTCCTGACGATTTTTAAAGCGATCCATACGTCCTCGAAGTCAAAAAAACAAGAGGCCCTTTTTAGGGGCCTCTTGAGGGGTTTCGTATTAGTGTTTGCCTTTTTCTTGGGACTTTTGTTCGCCCGCCTTCACTGTTTTTTCACGGTGAAGAAAGCGATCCAGCAGTCCCTGAGGTTGACCCGATTGGATCTTCACTTCTTGGGCTTCTTTCACTTCTGTTTTTGGCAATGCTACTCTGAGCACACCATCTTCAAAGCTTGCTTCGATTTTCTTTGCGTCGACGCCCTCAGGCAGACTAAAGCTGCGAGAGAATCGGCCCGAGGATCTTTCGTAGTAACCTTCTTCTTTAACTTCACGGCTTCTTTCACCAGAAATGCGCAGGGTATTGCCGCTCACATCGATTTTGATATCGTCTCTTTTAATACCTGGCAGGTCTGCGGAAATTAGGAAGATCTCGTCGCTTTCTTCGATGTCCACGGAAGGATTGAACTCGGCAAGCGAGCCTGATCCTCGCTCTTCAAGCAAGCGATCTCTAAGGGATCCTCTGTCGATGTCTCGAAAATTTCGGTCCATTTCACGAAAAAAGTCATCAATGGGTGACCCAAATAATGATCTGCTAGAAAATGGACTCAACTCACGACGGTTTCTAGATGACTGCGGTGAACGCATAAAGCCTCCTTAAATGATTCACAGTTGAGACTTTACGTTCCCCAAGAGTCTTGAAGCCCGAGCGACACCCGTGTGACTTGGGTGTGAATTTTTACTGGCGATTTTCGCAAGAGATAAAAGTGTACTGGCTTGATTTCTTACTGGCACTATAGATTGCAAGATAACGGTTCGCCAAATAGTCCTTAGGCGAAACCCCACCTTTAGCCTCTATAGAATGATTTTCATTCAAGTCTTTTTTGGCGGTAAACTCTGAAATCAAAATTGTATTCTCACCGTCGACCTGTGTTTTTTGAATGCTCGTCAACTTGCCTTGAATGTTTTGGCAATTGTCATTGATCAGCAACAGCACATAAGTGCCTTTCGAAAGGTCCTTTGCAATAAACTTGATACCAATAGATGCGTCGTCCGAGCTTAAGTTGGCGCTAGCAACTACTTTGTCTTTTTGTTTAAACTCACTGATGTATTGGATTTTCTCAAATGCAGGCTTTGCAGTATCTGCCGCTGTGACAATAGAGGCCGGCAAAGATTTTGTGGTGTCTTTATCTTGTGTAGAGGAACAATTTGAAAGCAAAAAACTTAGGGACAGTAAAATGGCAAATCTCATATGCGCTCCTAGGTTTTACACCCATGCGTAATGGCGACCCTACCATTCGATAAACTCCTGACGTTTAATTACGCAGGACCCGGTTCAATATGTATATTTCATAACACATCGAAACCTGTGCTTTGTCAAATCACCCCAGTAAACGTCGAGGAAGATAAACAAAAGCTTCTTAAGAGCTAAACGTCTTTTTTAGAAATATCCCCACTATCGTGCGCAAATTTGCTCGAAAGACCTTGGGACAAAACATAATGAACAATCTCAGCATTGCTATGAAGATTTAACTTACTCAAAACACGGGACCTATATGTACTGACAGTCTTTACACTGAGACACAAACTTTCGCCAATTTCAGTCAAAGAACGACCGTCCGCAATTCCAACCATGACTTCGAATTCACGATCAGAAAGACCTTCATGTCCTTCGCCTTTTTTATTCTTTTGGCTTTGTGCGGACTCAAAAAGCTGAGTTGATTTTGGATTCATAAAACATTGGCCCTGAGACGCCTTGCGAATAGCATCGGCAAGATTCTCAGACAAACAATTCTTCGACATAAAACCGACGGCGCCAGCTTTAAAGACGCGAATCGCAAAGTGATCTTCAGAGTGCATACTTAAAACAATAATAGCCATATTGGGATAACGTTCATGCAGTTCTTTAATGAGTTCGACTCCGCCACCCGGCATAGAAAAGTCCGTCAGCAACACATCACATTCGATCTTTTCAAGTGTGGTCTTAAGTTCAAAGCCATTATTGGCTTCAGCGATCACGCCTATGTCATTGTAGTTTTTAAGGAGGCTCGAAAGGCCTTCACGAAAAAGAGAATGGTCATCGCAAATAATAGTTCTAATCAAGCTTCCCCCAATTAACCGCGCTTATTTATTATTTCTAAATCTACGGCGCCAAACAAGACCAAATCACGTGGATGCACAGGGTATAAACTGGTTATTATTTTAGAATGATTGACTGAATTTGTTCAAGCGGAATAAAGGGAGATTTTAGGTGGTTTTCCTACGAGGCCCCCACGTATAAGGAGAAAGCTGGAGACCCCGTAGAAAAACAGCTGTACAAAACCTGGTGTTATTAACTTCTGAATTCAAGTTAACACACCCTCTTGCTTTTACATCCTACCCACTCAACTTCAGAATTTTCTGTCAGATCTTGGCCCAGTCACTCCCTGACGTGACCTAAAGGAACGACGTTGCTCTTTATCGTCTAAACTTTGGTGATTTCTGTAATTTGTACCCATCTATCCCCGCTAAAACCCAGTATTTCGCTCTTACACCCCCAAATGTTGGCGGCAAACTTGCTCTGCTCCAAGGGCATGAAAAAACATAATGTCCTTGCCATTATCATGATGTTTTTCAGCCTATCGTCAGCCTTTGCCCAAGAGATGATTTCGCTGGAAGGTTACGCCCGCATTAGCTATAGCGAGTTTCCAAATAAGCTCCCCGTGGATATCCGTGACAAAGATATTTCTTCTCCTAAATCGGTGCGCTTTTCAGCAGATGCGAAAAAGATCTATATCAATTCTTTAGAGGGTGGAAAGACCGTCATTTATTCGTGGCCAGAACTGCAAAAGTTAAAAACTATTCGTCATCGCTTTACAGACAAAAACGCGGCTCTTTTCCAAGGCGAGACCACTGTATTTGATTATCCGTACTTTATTCAGCCACCAACAGGTGACGTGAATCAATTCATGGGAAAACCGGTCGAGAGCGAGCTCTCAGCCGATGGCAGATACCTGTGGGTGCCATACTATCGCCGTGATTGGGATTCATTTGGTCAATCCCCTGGTGCCATCGCAATTATCGACACACAAACGGATGAAATTGTCCGCGTGATGCCAACGGGCCCGATTCCGAAGTACGTGACCGCTTCGCCAGACGGAAAGTACGTAGCTGTTATTCACTGGGGCGACAACACCGTTGGCTTGATTGACACTTCTAGCGGTGATCCTCGTCAGTACAATTATGTTACGCACCTGACGGTGGAACAACAACTCAGTCAAGTGGGCCTTGAAAACACCGATCGCGATAAGACTTGTGGCTTTTGCTTGCGCGGCAGTGTGTTCACGCCAGACAGTCAGTACTTGATCGTTGCCCGCATGGGTAAAGGCGGGATTGCGGGCTTCCACATCCCGACTCAAACTTACTTGGGTACGATTCTAAATATCGCATCAACACCAAGACACTTGGTTTTAAGTCCCGATGGCAGCACGATCTATGCAAGCTCAAATATCTCGGGCTATGTTTCAAAAGCGCCTCTTGTCGATGTCGTCAATGCTTTGGTTTCGGCGAAAGGTAAGCGTATTCAGGGACCAAAATGGAAGTCAGCTTTTGTCGGCGTTGGTGCACGAACCTTGGATATCTCTCCGAAAGGGAAATACATATTCGTAGCCGTTAACAATACGTCAGAGCTTGTAACTCTAAATGCACAAACACTAGAAGTTCTTTCGAAAATTAATGTGGATCCATATGCTGTGGGACTTGCGGTTGCTCCGGATTTATCGGCCGTGATCCTGACCAGCCAAGGCCGCCCTGGCCAAGGCGGAGGAAACACCGTGAACATCATTCGCGTCCACGCTAACGAAAGCGATGCCCTTCAGGTGACACCGCTTCGTTAAGGCATAAAAAAAGGAGACTTCTTTAAAGTCTCCTTTTTTTATTTGCTATCTCAGTATCAACTAGTGACTAGAAGCCAGATCTACCACGCGGTTGAAGACCAACTGCCCAGGTTTTGAATCTTTGCTATCCAAGCAGAAGTATCCGACACGCTCAAACTGATAACGAGTTTCTAGTTTTGCATCTTTCAAACCGATTTCAAGTTTTGCGTTTTTGATCACCTTCAGAGAGTTCGGATTCAAGTTTACTTTGAAATCCTGTCCTGCTGGTACGTTTTCTGGATCTGGGACGCTGAAAAGACGCTCATAGATACGTACTTCGGCGTCTAGACATTCGTTCGCAGACACCCAGTGAACGATCCCTTTTACTTTTCTGCCGTCAGCCGTTGGCTTACCACCTAAAGTGACAGGGTCATATTCACAGCGAAGCTCAGTCACTTTGCCAGAAGCATCTTTGATCACTTCTTTGCACTTAATCACATAAGCATTACGTAAACGCACTTCGCGGCCTGGGCCCAAACGGAAGAAGTCCTCTGATGGGTTTTCCATAAAGTCCGCAGCATCAATGTAAACTTCTTTTGTGAAAGGCAATTTTCTGTGACCAAGTTCTTTGTCTTTCGGATGCACAGACGTTTCGATGTACTCTTTATGTCCTGCTGGAAGATTTTCGATCACAACTTTGATTGGATCCAAAACCGCCATCGCACGATGAGAAACTTCATCCAAATGATCGCGAACACAGCTCTCAAGAATGTCGTAATCGATAACGCTTTCCGATTTCGCAACACCAATACGTTTTGCAAAACGACGAATAGACTCTGGAGTATAACCACGACGACGAACACCAGAAATAGTCGGCATACGTGGATCATCCCAACCAGAAACCAATTTCTCTTTTACCAGTTGCAAAAGCTTACGCTTACTCATCACCAAGAAGGTCATGTTCATGCGAGCAAACTCATATTGATGAGGCTCTGCCGGTGCTGGAACGTTTTCCACACACCAGTCATAGAATGGTCTGTGATCTTGGAACTCTAAAGTACAGATCGAGTGCGTGATATGCTCGATTGCATCTGACAATGGATGAGCATAGTCATACATTGGGTAAATGCACCACTTATCCCCTGTGCGGTGATGGTGCGCTTTACGAATGCGATACAAAAGCGGATCGCGCATATTCATGTTCGGAGATTGCATGTCGATCTTCGCACGTAAAATGTGCTGACCTTCTGCGAATTCGCCCGCGCGCATGCGACGGAACAAATCCAAGTTCTCTTCAACAGAACGAGTGCGATACGGGCTGTCTTTACCTGGAGTTGTGAAGTCGCCGCGATATTTGCGAAGCTCTTCTTCGTTCAAAGAATCCACGTAAGCTTTGCCATCTTTAATGAGTTGCTCAGCCCATTGATACAATTGATCGAAGTAGTCTGAAGCGTAATAAAGATGTACGCCCCAATCAAAACCCAACCATTTTACGTCTTCTTGGATAGATTCAACGTATTCGGTTTCTTCGGTCTCAGGATTGGTGTCATCAAAACGCAAATGACAGCGGCCTTTGTATTCTTGTGCCAAACCAAAGTTTAAACAAATAGACTTCGCATGTCCCAAATGCAGGTAGCCGTTAGGCTCTGGTGGAAAACGCGTGACGATTTCGCCATGGACCTTTCCGGTCTCAAGGTCTTTCTCGATAATTTGCTTCAGAAAATTTGGTGCATCTGCAGGAGTTTTATTAGGCTTTGTCATAACTTAGCAGTACACCCGCCACCCCGTTTTTTGTCAAGTCCGAGGGGGTCCGGCGCACCGCTGCTGCCACAATTTTAAGCTATTTTTAGCCAGACTGAGTAACACGCCCCAGGATCTGGGGCGCTTCATGAAAATCAATAAAGCTGACTTTCTTTTACTCTTGGCGTGAGCCACCGGATTTGTCTCTGTCTTCCCGACGAGAACCGACGTCTCTTTCTTGATCTTGGTTACGGTTACCACCGCCGCCTTGTTGAGGCTTGCCTTCAGTACCTGTAGTACCGCCGCTTGGTTTTTGAGTCGTTGTATCTTCTCTGCGTTGTTCTTTGCCCATGTCTTGATTAGACCCTGGTTTTTGCGTTTGCGATTGCTCTTTGTTTGGATTTTGATTCGCCATAAAGTTATCTCCTATTCTCAAGCTAAGCCTTTGGCTGACTTGTGCTCACATCCTACTCTAAGTTTCATCGAGAAAATCTTTCTCTTTACAGAAACGGAAGAAAACATGTTTTTCACTTTTCAAAAAACACATTAATGCATCTTGATAATGACTTTATTGAAACGAAACTTCGGAATTATTTCCATCTTCAAGGACAGTGAACCAGTAATAAGAATAATTTTTCTCATCCACACCATCTCGAGGTCCAATGCACATCGAGTACTTCATATAAGGCGGAAGAGAGACCAAAACTTTGTCGTCTTTCACCACGATCCCTACACTTTGCCCTTCACAATCCCTTTGCGAGATTTGCTTTGAGGAATGAGTCAGCACAAGTCTTGGCGCTTCGGGCGAGTTGTTCTTGATATGCTGATAGATTTTCGCTTTGCCTTTGCGATCTTTAGCAAAGTAACAGGGGCCCGAGGCTGGGAACTGCCACTCAGCTTTTTGGTTTTGTGAGTTAGCAAAAGTTATCCGGCAATTCTCAGAGATAGACATGTGGATATTTCCCACTTGCGCATCTTCGGATGCTGCCATTACTACGAATACAAACAAGAGTTTCAAAAAGTAAATCATAGCTCATGCTAACGAAGGGGTACCACACCAGCAAGCTATGGTTTCATGACAAAAACCTCTCGTCTTTATCACTTCGTCGCGGGTTCTTTATAAAGTTCTTTGTAAAGAACATGCTGTAGCTGATTGAGTTTTTTGCAGCGACACCCAAAGGACTGAGGATCGGACTCTTTGCCGCAGTTTACAAGCTCACTCATTTTTGGTGGGCCGGAACTCTTATACGCATTTTCAATAATCAGTCTTTCGCATTTTTCTGCGAAGTCTTCCATCGGACGACGCCCATAAGGCATGCGATTGCCATAAGGCACTGGCAACACCGCCTCTGACAGAATCTCTAAGAGAAGTTCTTTATACTCTCGAGGCTGAGCTTGCGGATGCGCTACACTTTGAATCCTGCTGTGCAAATCTTGCGAATATCCGTTCGAGTACCAGTCTACGTTCAACTGGGGCTGAATCCCTGCGGACTCTTTCATTTCTTGCGAAGAAGCATGACAGCCCATACAAGCCATTTTCGTGGCATTAAGCCCGGCGCGCTCGTTAGCTGGAATAATCTCGGCTAACGAATACAAACGCGAATCCAGCGCATATGCTTGGTGAGGCAATTTGTTTACCTTTTTTTGTTCTGCTAATTTTTCCATTTCTTTTTTCGCAGCTGGAATGAAGGTGCTATCACAATATGCGGAAACCGGAAGCGCTTTAAAGCGAGTTGCCGAGTCGTAATAAGAATTGGACTTCCCTGCAAAGTTTATTTCCTTTTGGCCCATGCGCGAGACAAAACCTTTGGCCTCTTCTAAGTACTGCTTGAAGTAGGCACCGGCTGGCATTTCAAAGTGGCGCTCTTCAGCGGCACTTCTAGCATTGGAACTTTTCAGTGTTGGAAACGCAGAGGTCGCAAGATTCCATAACACAACCTCGTTCAAGTCCGAATACACGTTACCATAGTGATAGCTTGCGATGTCCTCATTGCCCTCTAAGTTCCAGGCGTGCAAAGGTAGTGCAGCCGCCCCACCTTTCGCGGCTGCAACTAAGTTGTACTGATAAGCTAACAGATACTGCTTATCACGAGAGTCCTGGGTCGCCTGATTGGGATAGAGCAAATCAAAGCTTGGATCCAGCTCTTGAATTTTCAATCCATTCACGCTCACCGATCCGCAATTGTATTTTCGGGCAATCAGGGAATGTTTAATGTCAGCGTAAATAGGACTTTTTTGAATTTCTTTAGCAATGACCTGCGCCTGACGGAATGTCAGCAGTGATGACAAATAGAAATTCGGTCGCAAAAGATAATGACCATACTCTTTGTCAAAGGTGCGACGAAATGGCGCGGCTTCTAGATATGGCGGAAGTGCTTGGTTTTCGCGCTGGTAAAAGTCTTTCAGTGTCACTAAGTGACGATAGCGTGCGCGGCTTTTAATACCGCTGATGAAGTTTTCAAAGTGCTCTTGGTGAACTTGCAGCTCTTCTTGAATAAGTTGGGTGTATTTTGGATTTGTTTCTAAAAGCTTGCTGAGACGAAAGAGTTCTTCGGTCGAATCAAAGGTCAGGCCTCTTACCTGCTCCTTCGTATCTTTGAGGTTCAGCATAATCGTGTCGCGAGAGCCTGGCTTTTTAAGACCGACAATGTCGTTCACGCTGCCGTAAAATCCTGGCCAGAACGGATACTGCGGGAAAATCGGTTTAAGCGCGTTCTTATAAAGAGGCGCATTCTTGATATCCAAAGGTTTTGGGGTCCCCGCGTGGCACATCACACATTTTGCAGGATTGTTGTCACGGATGATTTTATTTTCTTGAAAGGTCAGTTCTGAAAAATCCCACTGCGTTTTCTCGTCATTCCACTCGATGAGTTCAATGACGGGCTCGGTGCTATTAAAGGCCATAAGTACTTTGGCATCAGGCCCAAAAAGAATCACCCGAGGTGCTGAAGGCGTTGATTTCTGAGGACTGAAACTGCGATGGACAAGAGTAAAATGAAAGCGATAGTTTTCGGGAAGCGCTGAAATAAAATGATCCAAAGGATCCACACCAGAGCCCGCAGGAGCATTCTGATTGTTGTAAGCCGTAATCATGCTCGTCAACATTTTACGATCCAACACCCCCTGAGAACTGAGGCTTTTATTCATCTGCGAGGTAAAAACTGTTTTAGCTTTGTCCATCGATCCGTAAGCGCCTGAGGCCATTTCATAGGAACCGGATGGAACTGAAGAGGAGTAAAAATAGAAAACACCAAGACATGCAGCAAAGCCGCTCGTAAGACCGAAGACCCATTTGTTTTTGCTCATGTTTTTATAGTAGCAACCCTCTAAAAGCTTTTATACAGGACCTAAGGGCAGCTATCGGGATTTCTGCGGCAACATGGTTTCATAAACTGAAAACTGCCGCAGAAACCAGGTGGTCTATGGAAGGCAAAGGCTGTTGTCACCATCGAGAGGCCCATCTTGATCATCTTGGCTGACTTCAACAGCACGAGTTTGGCAACCACTGCTAACAGACTTCACGGAAACATCTACGACAGTGCCGCCATCGCTGAACCGATAAAGCTCGATTTTTGGATTTTTCTTAAGTCTGCAAACCCAAACCACAGAAAACTGCTCGTGAAATTCTTGAACCGAAATCTCTTCAACTTTCGCGCCTTCTTTTTCTGCTTGATCAAAACATTTCAAGTTATCAGTCGCAAAACTCAAACTAGAAGCCAAAAGAACCACGGCAAATAAAACATTCTTCATACAAACTCCTCAATGTTAATGACATCAGGGTTTATACAGAACTACGCCACCACGCTCCAGTGCATAGAAATTAACTTATTATGCTATTTGAGCATACTACTGCTTTTTAGGGCCGCAAAAATCAAAGCCCATTAAGATGGGTGCCTTCGTCATATCTTCAGTCAATCGAACCGCGATGCCATTACGTTTTAGGATGAGGTTAAAAGGGTGAATTCCACTGCTCACGAAAGCAAATTTAAGAGTACCCTCACTGTCTGTCTGCATTGACACCGGGAACTTTTGCTTCGTTTCTTCTTTCAGACTAGCGTTGTCAGTGTCTATCTCAACGTTTTTATATTTTAAAGGCACAAAAAAGTCTGGCATCGCCCCATCGCTAGTGAGTTTACATTGCAATTGTAAAGTGACAACCCACTCATGCGTGCAAGCATAAGGAAATATTAAATTGGCGGCACTAAATGACTGGCAGGAGTCTGGAACCGAATACACACCAAGCGATGACTGCGTAAGTAATTCTTTTTTCTTTGCCTGCTCTTGACGATTATATTCCTGTTCTACTTCAAAGCGGCTTCTACGGTCATTAGGATCCATCTTTACCTCTTTTAAATCATTGTGCATACACGCAGCTAGAAACGCGAGAAGGACAAAAAATTTGGCAGAATGAACTGTAAAGTTAGTTTTAGACAATTCTCACCTATATTCCTGCGCGGTGAGAGGTTCAGCATCTTTATTTTTTAACCATGTGCCATCAAAACAATGGATTTCTACAATCCTTTCTGATTTTCGATCGAAGTAAACGCTTCGATAAACATTATCGAGCCCCACGGAAGGCTCTATTGGCGGATCCGGAGTCCAAGAAATAGAATAGAATCTATTGTCTACATTTGCTATAGGATCATCACCACCAAGTAAATGCCCCGACTGTTTCAATACAATATTAAACTCATCCCTATGCATTCCAACTTTAAAAATAGCGCAACCATCTATCCGCTTGCCATATATTTTATCCAAAATAATCAATCGCTCTGGCACACGATACAGAAACTTCCGAGGACCAATAGCTCCTAAACTAAGGAGCAAAGAGAATAAAAATGAAAATACTAAAAAACCCAGCGCCCAAGGTTTCTTAATCTTACTTTGTAAGAACCATGCTAGTAGCATACTCAAAACTATTGCTGGAACTCGTATTTCCCACTTACTGTTTATTAGTTCTGCAGTATTGGGATCGAACTTCGCCCAACCCCAATAGTTTAACCCCTCCAACCAGACTAAGTATAAAATCCCGGAGAAAATAAAATAAAAGCCGCCCGCTAAAAACAAAAAATGAACTAATTTATTCAGCCAAGAAAATACCTTTTTCACCCAAGTGTCCTATGCCTCAAGAGCCTCTTTACAGTTATGAAACTAAAAATATAAAAATTGACTTAAACACGTTTTAATTTTCATCTATTAAAATGAAAGAAGCAATGGAAACCATTAGACGCTATCTCCAAGTTTGGGATCCGATCGGAGTCATTGAAGATTTGGCTCAAGTGGGATCTCCATTGAATGAATACGACTCATATGCTGGTCCCATCTACACTCTACTTACTCAAGGTGGGAGCGTAGATGACATTGAAAAACACTTAAATACAATCCTTCAAGACCGCATGGAAATGACAGGAGACACAGAAAAAACTCGCATGATCGCTGAAGGACTTCATCGCTACTTTCATGAATACTCTGGGTATAGAAAGTAAGTGCCTGCTTTATGAAAAGGGTGCTTTCAGTTTTAAAATTTCTTTTAGTTAGCGTATCTGGAATTTTACTTTGGACCGCTTTAGTTATTTTATTTCCAGCACTATTAGCGCTGGTGCTAATTCCCCTAATTTGGCTCATTCACCAAACTGTGTATGAATTTTCGTTCTTTGTTTTACTGCTTGATATATTTGCCGCAGTCGTAATTGGATTCGTTGTGACCAACAAGACAGTACGTTTCCGTGCTAAGGAACTGCTTAATCAGCTAAAATCTAACATTTAAGGGAAGAAAAAAAAGGGAGTGCTCGTAGCTAGCCCTAATAAGACGCCAACTTAGCTGAGATTCAGACACTGGTCATCCATTAACCTATTTAGATGGACCTTCAAAAAGGGCACGTTGCTGTTTTTTTAGACTGCCTATCTCGTCTTTACAGTGCTGCAGAAGGTAGTTCCGGTGTGTGTCTTCATGGCCATCTGGCTGTTTGGTCATTTTTCGAATATAGGCCTCTATCGATCGCTGGCATCCAGAAGCCGCGATAGCTGACCCAGGTGCTAGGCAAGGATCTATATCAACCGACATACCTTTTAGTCGAATGAGTGCTGCTCCGCAGACCGCACCCGAATCCCTCTCGAAGATTGCTTTTGCTTTAGCCGCCACAAGATAGTTCTCAGCTGAAGTTTTACACTTGGGATCCTGATAGTTAATTTCAACGAGACCTTCACTTGTCTCAAAGCAATTCTGTAAATCTTGGTCCGTTGTAAATTCCGGCACGAGAACGCCTTTAGTCTTCAAGGCGAGTGCAGCCAATTCTTTAGACGATTCTTTGTTTGCTAGCTCGGAAAGTTGGCTGCGCACTTCTTTGTCGGAGAGATCAAGCGTAGGTAGCGAAGATTTCGAATGGCTTCCCTTTGTGACAAGGGTCCACCTACTAATGCTAGCAAAAGGAAAGGCTGAAACCGGTTGGCCCATCGAATTGACTTTGGCCGTGTTGTAAGCAAGACCGGCAAGGCCTGCGGGAAAAGATTCAATTTGCCAACTACTGTCAATGTCGCTCTTAGCTATGTATCTATCGCTTTCCTGCTTCAATCCGACAGTTTCATATATAAGCGGATGCCTGTCCTTAACTACAGTTGTAACTCTTGTTAAGAATCTATCGAAATCTCCCTCAGTACCCGCGACGTACTTATTCCAAGTCTTAGGATGTTTTTCTTTTTCGATTGCGCTTATCGCTTTTAGTGCTTTTTCATTATCTGAGTCTGGCCCCTTATTTCCCTCATCAAGGATTTCATTGGCTTTCTGCAAAGTTGTCCAAAGCTTATATATTTCTCTACTGTTCGCCTTGCTGTCTTGGTAGTTCTGCCAAAGCATGCTTCCAAAGAAAGCTCCAGGAATTGCAATAAATGAGGTCCAAAATGCAACCCACTTCCAGTTTGATTCAGTTGCAGTTGCTTCTGTTTCTGTTCGGTCTTTGATCTTTCCCGCCATTGCATTAGTATCTGACTAAATATATTTTGATGCAAATCCTAAGAGATAATTTAACAACGCGACCCACGACTTCATCGGGAGGCGAGGTTTTAAGTTTCTCGGTTGCGCCTTCGGCCTCGATGCCTGCAAATGGATGCCTTTTAACGTCCTAAACTTTTATCACAGAGTTCTTGAGCGTTGGGCTCATTTTTTCGACAAACCTTCGTACTGTAATCCCAACATCCACAAGAATCGAGACACTGATCTTGAGGACCGCCATGAGCCACAAAAAGAATCCTACAACACCTAAAAAACAGATGAGACAAGCTGCTACAAATACCAATAGAATTTTCTTAATCATATTTTGCCTAAATGCTTTGGATGTCTTTGCTTACCCGTTATGTGATGTCCATGCCATAAAAGTGAACTTTGCGGTTTATAAGTACTTCCTCTTCTCAAAGGCAATTTTAGGCCTTTGCCCCAGTTTTCGAGCGCCCACCCCGCCACGACTCCTAACCAAATAATCCCAAAAAGACTTTCAAGGGATACAAGTATTTTCATCCAAAACGACACAGGCGCCATGTCTCCGAGAGCAGAAGACGTAAGAATCGCGGCGCTAAAATATAAAAAATCTGAATACCCAAAATGCTTCATAGAACCACTCTCGAAATATGCTCTCAAATCTAAATACAACTTATTATATGAGGTCGTCAGGAAGTAGGCTTGCTCTCGTCCAAAAGTCATGGTCGAGCTTCCTCTCTCTGGATCCACAAGACTAAGCAGCTTGTACACAAGAGTCGTCCCCCAGCCACTTCTCTTTTTCCTAGAAATCTCATCAAATGGTGGTTGTTCATTAATAGACTTAACTAAATGCCCCCCTAACGGAATGTGCGGCAAAAACTGCACAAGGATATCATCACCAGGATTCTCATATCTCGATAGATCCATAGTCATAACTCCGGACTCTTGCCTTTCATCAAATCCCAGAGGGCTCGGAAAAAGCGGTCCTACAACATACTTGACCTTGAGTACACGATTAGAATAGGAATCAAATGAAAATCTAAATTCATTACCAGAGTCTCCTGCCATATATAAAATGCTATATCCAACCACTAAAGCCGGAGGAACATAGTGGTAGGAACACCCACGACTTATCGATTCAACATAGTGCATATCTGGTTGCCAAGCATTTACACACACGCCAGAAAAAAAATTCTTAAGAAAAAGATCTAAATTTTTTGGCCTATTAACATCGACTAAAGAAAAATCTGCCTTTGCGATGTAATAAATAGAACCACAACCTATCCAAACCAACAATGGAACAAGAAAAAGACCGATATTTTTCTTCATGATATTCTCCGCTAATCCAAAAAAGGCACTTGAACTTAACTTTGCTTTTATTGTCAATTTGGTCTTTTGCTGGAACCGAGAGTAAATAATTCCACACGTACAAAATTCTTACGAACTTCGCTAGATTTGTTATTTTCGAATTTAGGCAAAAAAAACCCGAGTTCAAAGACTCGGTTTTGGTATCGCCACATTGGCGGAAGAAGAAATTGGGGTGACTAACGGGACTTGAACCCGCGACCCTCGGAATCACAATCCGATGCTCTAACCAACTGAGCTATAGTCACCACAGAAAAGAGGTCACCTTTATATGACTTTGCGGCGCAAAGTGCAAATAAAATTATGGGGCAAAATTTAACCTGATTAGGCCCCCGGCCGGGGCCCAAAGCGCTGATTTTACACAAGAAATGCTTAGTTAGTAATCACAAGCCTTCACGTTTGGCTGAATCCCACAAAGGCTTTTCGCCTTTTCCCCAGGGACCTCGGCAGCCTCAGCCCACTCCCCGTTGGCGTTGCAACGACGGCGCACACAACGCACTTCCGGCTGCTCCAAACGGCAGACTTTCTTCTCGTTTTTAGGGTTGTTTTCACAAGTCCACGCACACTGATTAAGCTTTGCAAAAGGCTTCTCGCAGATCTCGTCCGCACCTCTTACGCGCTCTTTGGCTTTTGCCTCTGCAGCCTCTTTCTTACGAACTGCTGCAGCTTCTTTTTTAGCCTCGGCCTCTGAATACAGCTTCTTCTCATCCGCAGTAAACGCATCAACTGCGCTCAATTTTCCACGCGGGATTTTTTTACCCTTTAAAAGAACGTCGTAAACGATCTCGTCGCCCTCACGCACACCTTGAAAACTTACCTTCTGACCGGCAGTGACCAACGCCACATCCTCGGCATTCATCGCCGAGAACTCCATCGTTCCCTGAATCGCCTTCACTTCCGCCAAAGCTTTCTTCGGGTCATAGTTAAAAACAAAATCCCCCACCGGGGTCAGGAACTCAAACAGGTCCGAACGCAAAGCGATGTTGTACTTCTTCCCGGCCTCTTCCCTCCAACGGATCTGGCCGAACTTCAAAAGAATGACCGGGGCTTCACCCGTTTCCCAGCTGATAGATGGCATTTCGATCCGGCTATTCGGCGAAAGGGTCACACGTCGATGGGCATCGATCTGGACCACCACTGTGGACTTTGCCTCGGTCTCAAGGGTCGCTTTTTCAATCAAAACCTGCTTTGGCTTTAACTTTCCCTCGTCGTCGTTCTTGTTACTCCAAAGAACCCGGCCATGAGTTTCCACCACAAACGGGTATTTTGGTGCGGCCCACGCGCCTTGAAGGCCCAAAATGAATAGCGAAAAAGCTAAAGTAAAACTTAAAGTTCTCACGAATTGGTCCTTTTCTTCATTTCCATTTCCCAAAGTTTCGCATAACGAAGAAACATCGAGTACGCAGCCCCAACCGCAATAATAAATCCAGGAAGACCATCCAAAAAGCCAAGCTTAATGAAGTAGCACTCCATGAACTTTCCCCACGGCCTAAAAATGAGCTTTAACAAAGAAGAGGTCTTCCCAGACTTTGCCAAACTCTCGGCTCCCAGTGTGGAGTACTTATCATTGGTGATCACTTGAACACTTAAACTACTAAAGACCCAATGAAGCAGGTCATGCTTCAAACGTTCTTTATGCTTCACTTGAACTTTTTCATGCAAGACATCGTTAGACCACTGCGAATGCTGTCGATTAAAAAGGCGCAACTGAGCATCCGGATACCAACCGCCATGGTTGATCCAACGACCTAAATGGAAGCTTCGGCGCGGAAGCTCGTACCCCACAGTCGCCTGCAGATCTTGGAATTTGGCTTGAATCTCTGCTTGAAGTTCGGGGCTTAAAGCCTCGTCTGCATCCAAACAAATCACCCAATCATTCTTGGCCTGAGAAACAGCAAAAGCCTTCTGCGGACCGAAGCCACGCCATTTTTCTTGGACGACGTTTGCGCCCAGTTTTTGAGCAATTTCAACAGTGCGATCCGTCGAAAAACTGTCCACCACCACGGTATCCGAGGCAAATGGCACAGACTTCAAGCAACGTTCAATGTTGGCTTCTTCGTTTAGGGTCACAACTACAAGACTGATTGGTAACTTCACTGACATTATTTAAAAGTCCCAACACTTCAATGTCTTGTCAAACATAAGTCGAGTCGTTAACATTTCACTTTAAACAACAAAGGGAGCTTCTATGAGACTCTTAGCATTTCTTCTCGGCACACTGCTTGTATCATCTTCTGCCATGGCTTACCTGACCATCAGCGAATCCGCTGAAATCCCGGCAGCTACCAACTACCAGTTGGGTTTTGAACCTCAGTTCCTCACCAACGAAGGTGGCGGAGCTAATGCCACGGTGTTTTTTGATGCGCCGATGTCGGACTCGACTTCTACCCGTTTGTGGTTAGGTGCGGGCGTGATTGATTTCAACGTTGGAGCAACTTTCAAATACGTTCCGTTCCCAGACGTCGATAACCAACCAGGAATCGGTTTTCGCGGTGGTGCCTTTTATGCCCGCAATTCCAGCGAAAACGTCCTGACTTTGCAAGTAGCCCCGATCTTCAGCAAAAAGGTCGACACTGAAAACGGCCTTTTCATCCCGTATGCGGCCGTTGCCTTGGACTTTACTAGCACCAAAGAGAAGAACTTCACTGGTTCCCAAATCATGTTCGGAACAGAATACAAAACGCCTGAGATCCCAAAAATGTTTTTTGGCCTTGAAGCTGGCTTCGAATTGAATGATTCTTATTCATACATCTCGGGCACTGTGACCTTCCCGTTTGATTCTAGTAAAGGACTCTTTGAATAGTATGTTGGAGCTTTTTTCTTGGCTGACTAAATCTGATGCTAATGCTGCCGCTGATATCTACGTAGATCTTGGTACAGCCAACACTCTTATCGCCGCTCGCGGTAAGGGTATTATTCTGAACGAGCCTTCACTGATCGCTTACACTCAGCCAAGCCCCGGCAAAAAGAAAATCATGGGTGTCGGAATTGATGCTCAAGAGAAGCTTGCAAAAACTGCAGGCAATATCATTGCACAAAAACCAATCCGCGACGGCGTTATCGCTGACTTCGAGACAACACAAACTATGCTTCGTCACTTCTTGAGTAAGCCCGGTGTTAAATCCGTGTTTTCTCGCCCTCGTGTTGTTGTGTCGTTGCCTTACGGAGTTACTGACGTTGAAAAGCGCGCGGTTGTTGAAGCCTGTAAATGGGCTGGCGCTAAGCAAGTGTTTTTGATCGATGAACCAATGGCGGCTGCAATTGGCGCAGGCATTCCTGTGAAAGCTGCTAAAGGTAACATGGTCATCGACATCGGCGGTGGCACAACAGAAGTTGCTGTCATCGCCCTTGCTGATATCGTGTATTGCCAAGCTTGCCGCGTAGGCGGACACAAGCTTGACGAAGCGATTGCTGACTATTTCAAACGCTATAAAAACTTGATCATTTCAGAGGCCACTGCAGAGTACTTGAAAGTTTCTATCGGCACGGCGGTTCCTAAGAAAGACATCTCAAACGCGACCGTCACTGGTCGCGATACCGAGAGTGGCCTTTCTCGTACGATCGAGGTTTCTTCAGAAGACATCGGTCTTGCGATGAATGACTGCATTCAAGAGATCATCGATGCTATTCACCGCGCTTTGGAAAACACTCCGCCCGAACTTGTTTCCGACATCATTGAAAACGGAATCACTTTGGCTGGTGGTGGTGCTTTGATTCGCAATCTTGATTTGCGCATTCAAAACGAAGTACGCCTTGAAGTGCGCGTGGCTGAAAGCCCACTGACTGCCATTGCCAAAGGTGGCGAAGCAGTTCTAACAGATCCCGAGCTTCTAGAAAAAATCCAGCTCGAGATCTAAATTCTATTTCATATCTTCGACAATCAAACGACGCAAAGACTGGGAAATAAACCCGGCTTTGCCGTCACCGATTTTATGACCTTCGTACTCCGTCACAGGCAGTACATCTAACGTGGTTCCCACCATCATGACTTCTTTGGCTTTTAAAAGATCTTTTTCGTGAATCATCTTCTCAGTGACCGCTGCCAACTGCTTTTGATGAACCAAGTCTTCGGCTAAATGCAAAGCACGCATCATCGTCGTCCCACGAAGGATTTGTTTGAGTGGCGGACGCACAAGCTCGTTGTGAGCATTTACGAAAATAATATTCTCGGTGCTGCCTTCCGTGATGTAGCCATGGCTATCAAAGCCGATTGTAAAATCAAGCTTACGATCCACGGCTTCTTTTTTCATAAGCACGTTTGGCAGATAGTTGCAGGATTTAATCGTCGCAAACCAAGGCTCTTTCGGAGTGATCAGACTTTTTCCGATCTTAGCTCCGTCTTGATATTTTTGTTCAGACATCGGTTTAAGCTGAGTGACCACGCAATACACTTGAGTCCCCACAGACTCGTAAGGATTCGTCGTAAAGCCACCAGGACCACGAGACATGTACAGGCGAATAATCGCGTCTTTTGCTTGAGAAACCTTAATCACCTGATGAATCATCTCGACCATTTGCGTGCGACTCATCGGCCATTCGATGCCGATTTGTTTTGACGAAGACTCTAGACGGTCTAGGTGGTCGTTCATCAAATAAACTTTGCCGTGAACGTACTTCATCGCCTCAAAGACGCCATCTCCACGGTGAACCAAGTGATCATCAATCGGCACTAACATCAATGAGGGGTCTTTAGTGATCCCGCCATACCACGACGAATACATCGCAAAATAGGTTTGTTTTTGTTCATAGGAGTAGAGAGAGAGTTTTTTTAAAATCTCCTCGGACGATAGAAGAGGAATGCTCACAAAGACTCCTTTTTTAAACGAGATGTGTTTAAAATACCCTTAAATACTACCCCGCTTTATGGTGGAAGGAAATTTATATGAGAATTTTGTACGCGACATTGGTTGGATTAAGCCTTACTGCTTGTGCAAGCAAACAACCCGCAAAAACTGAAACCGCACAAAAAAGTCCAGCTCCAGTAGCGGCGGCTCCTGCTCCGACTCCTCCTCCAGAGGTCGCTGAGTTTAACAAAATCGCAGCTAAAGAAGCCGAGGCGATGAAGTTGACACTCAAGCCTGCGGCTGCAAAAGCAGATTCTCATCAACACGCGGCTCCGGCGGCGGCGCACTCAAAACGCGGTTCGGTTCCTTCCGAAAAAGCCTTGGGTTGGTTGAAAAACGGTAACACCCGTTTCGTAAAACACTCTCTACGCAATGATGGCGATCGCGCAAAAGACCGTACTCGTTTGTCAGAGGGGCAAAAACCTCACTCGATCGTTCTTTCTTGCAGCGATTCGCGCGTGCCACCTGAAGTTGTTTTTGATCAAAAACTTGGTGAAATTTTCGTCGTTCGTACGGCAGGTCAGGCTTTGGATTTTGGCGCTATCGCCAGCATCGAGTACGCGATCGAGCACTTGGGCAGCAATCTTATTTTGGTTATGGGACATGAATCTTGCGGCGCTGTGAAAGCGGCTTTAGCAACCCTGAACGGCTCTGACGCAGGGAGCCCTTGGTTGAATGGATTGGTTCATGACCTGCAACCACACCTTAAGAGCTTCGCCGGAAAACCCGTATCTGAGCATGCGGCCGTGGAAGGTTGGGCCAATACCGAAGGCGTTGCCAAAGATTTAGTGTCTAGAAGCCAAATCGTGCGTGACGCGGTAAACACTGGTGAGGTAAAAATTCAGACAGCCTTATATCATCTTGGCACGGGCAAGGTAGAGTTCCGATAGTCCTTTTGGACGACTTCTAAACCTCCCTTGCCATCTCGCAGGGGAGGACTTTTTGAGTACAGCAACATCTTCACGTAAAATCTTAATGACCACGGCACTCCCCTACGCCAATGGTTACATCCATCTTGGCCACTTGGTCGAATATCTTCAAGCAGACTACTGGAATCGTTTTCAAAACATGCGCGGTCATCAGTGCGTTTACATTTGCGCTGATGATACTCACGGCACACCGATCATGGTGAAAGCTCGCGAGCAAGGAATCACACCTGAACAATTGATTGCGAAAAGCTATGAAGAGCATGTTGCTGACTTTAAAGACTTCCAAGTTGAGTTTGCTCACTACGGTTCTACGAACTCAGAAGAAAATAGAATTCTGATTGAGCACTTCTACAAGAAGTTCAAAGACGGCGGCCACATCACGACTCGCGCGATTAAGCAGCTTTACTGCAATCACGACAAGATGTTCTTGCCAGATCGTTTTGTGAAAGGCACTTGCCCTAATTGCGGCGCTAAAGAACAGTACGGCGATTCTTGCGACGTATGTGCTGCGACCTATTCACCATCAGACATGAAGGAAGTGCACTGCTCTATTTGCGGCACTACTCCAGTCTTGAAAGACAGCGAAAGTATTTTCTTTAAACTGAACGACTACAAAAAATATCTTGAAGAGTGGATTCCGAAGCACACGGCCAATGATGTTGCTAAGAAAATGCTTGAGTGGTTCAACGAAGATCTTTTGGATTTGGATATTTCTCGTGATGAGCCTTACTTCGGCTTTGCGATTCCTGGCACCGACAACAAAAAATTCTTCTACGTGTGGGTGGATGCCCCAATGGGTTACATGTCCACCACTGAACAATGGGCCAAGAAACAAGGCAAGAGCTTGCAGGATATTTGGCAAGATCCAAGTCGTGAAATTTACCATTTCATCGGCAAAGACATTGCTCGCTTCCATACGATCTTCTGGCCTGCGTTCTTAAAGGCTGCAGACTTCAAGTCGCCAAATCATGTCTTCGTTCACGGTCACTTGATGGTGAATGGCGAGAAGATGTCTAAATCTAAAGGCACCTTCATTGCTGCAAGAACTTACTTGAATCATTTGAATCCTGAGTTCTTGCGCTATTACTATGCCACTAAATTGAATGGCACCGCCGAAGATATCGACTTGAACCTTGAAGACTTCGTCACTCGCGTGAATTCAGATCTTGTGGGTAAAATCACAAATCTTGCTTCTCGTGGTGCACAGATGTTGAAAAAGAAAATGGATGGTGTCATGACCTCCATGAACGCGCAAGGTAACGAGCTTGTTCTTCATGCTCACGCCAAAGGCGAAGAGATTGCGAAGTATTACGAAGCTCGTGATTTCATTAAAGCTACGAACGAGATTCGTGCGCTTGCGGATAAAGCCAATCAGTACTTTGACGAAAAAGCTCCGTGGAAGACTCTGGAAACAGATCCTGCTGGCACTAAACAAGTGCTGACAGCGACTTTGAATCTTTTCCGCGTGCTTGCGATTTATTTAAAACCAGTTCTTCCGCACTATACTGCGAAAGTAGAAAAGCTCTTTGGTGAAAAGCCATACACTTGGGCGGATTCTCAAAAGATTCTTTTGGGCACTAGCATTCAAGACTATGAGCACTTGGCAAGTCGTATCGAAGCCGACAAGGTCAAAGCAATGGTCGAAGAAAGCCGTGCCTTGAACGAGAAAATCGCTGCTGAAAAGAAAGCAGCTTCTACTTCAGCAAAACCAGCAGCTACAGGAGCCGCAGTGAAAACAGAAGATCGTAACGCCGAGAAGTCTTCAGAAATTACCTTTGATGATTTCATGAAAGTAGATCTTCGTATTGGTACTGTTGTTGAAGCAGAAGAAATCAAAGAAGCAGATAAGTTGTTACGTCTTAAAGTCGACATTGGTGGCGGAGAAATTCGTCAGATTATTTCCGGTATTAAAGCTGCTTACTCTGCAGAGAAGCTTGTTGGCCGCCAAGTCTTGGTGTGCGTGAACTTGGCTCCTCGTAAGATGAAGTTCGGCATGTCTGAGGGCATGGTCCTTGCCGCTGGAGATGGTGGCAGTGACCTTTACATGCTTTCACCAGACAGCGGTGCTAAGGCCGGAAGCCGCGTGAAGTAGTTTCCCCTGATGGATCCAAAGGACTTAAAAGCGCTTCAAAATATTCATCGTCTGATGCTGGACCTGGAAAAACAGGCCCAGTCTCAGAATTTTAGCGCTAAAGCCCTTGCCCCCATTCAAGAATCCCTTCAAGCTTTCGTGACTCACGAGTCTTTAGATTTTCGCAAAATCGCGGCCATTGCTCCACACCTCACCACGGACATGACGATGAAACATTATGTTTCATGGATCATTCCCGTCGAAAGACTCTTACAAAAAGAACTGCGCGATGATGAGTTTTTGATTTTCTCGCAAGATCAGACCGCTAAAGCTGTTGAGAAAATTCCCCTCAGTTTTGTTTTACACAATTTGCGTTCGGCATTTAACGTGGGCTCGATCTTTCGTACAGCCGAGTGTTTTGGTGTAAAGCACGTTTACCTTTGCGGCTATACTCCCCTTCCAACCCAAGACAAACTTGCAAAAACCGCAATGGGTACAGACTCTCTTGTAGAATGGGAAGAAGCTCCTAAGATTGTGGAGCTTCTTAAAAAACTAAAAAGCGAAGGAAACCACATTGTAGCACTCGAGACCACTTCGCATGCAGTGCCCTTGGAAACTTCATTTCCGCTTGAAAAGCCTACGGTATTTATTTTAGGCAATGAGCGCTTCGGGATTGATCCTGAAGTTTTAGAATTATGCCCTGAAGTTCGTAAGATTCCTCTGCGTGGACAAAAGAACTCTTTGAACGTCGGTGTCGCAACCGCGATTGCCACTTATGAGTTCTCTCGTCAGTGGAGTGCCCAATGAACTTTGAACCTATTGGCACCTACCACTCCGAAGCTAAAGCGCCCTATGAAGCTGCAAGACAGCCTTTAGATCGCATTAGCACTCAAGGTGAAATCGTTCTTCAATCTGGTCAACAATTTGAACAAGCTCTGGAAAACCTGGAAGGCTTTGAACGCATTTGGGTCGTCTATGTGTTTCATCACAACACCACTCACTGGAAACCAAAAGTTCTTCCGCCACGAGGAAGCGACCAAAAAGTCGGAGTCTTCGCGACTCGCGCTCCATATCGTCCGAATCCCATTGGCATGAGTTGCGTAAAGCTTGTGAAGATCAACGGCCTTCGTTTAACCATCGAAGGTGCGGACCTATTAGATGGCACGCCTGTTTTGGATATTAAACCTTATCTGCCCTATGCGGATGCATTTCCAGAATCTAAAATCGGCTGGCTTGAGAATGTTAAAAACTATGCTGTGAGTTTTTCTGAGACTGCGAAAAAACAGATTTCATTCTTGCAGGCAAAGGGACTTAGTCAGCTTCAAGATTTCATTCTGAATCAGTTGGAATACGATCCTATCAATAGCGATAAAAAACGAGTCTCTGCTGATGGCTCAAACTATGTTCTTGCTTATAAAACCTGGCGCGTGCGTTTTCAGCTGAATGCAGACAACGTGTCGGTGCTTGATTTATTCTCGGGCTACAGCAAGACAGATCTAGAGAGCTCCGAAGATCCTTACAAAGACAAGGACCTTCACCGCGAGTTTTTAAGAAGCTTTTGAGAGCGACTGATCTTCTTGATCGGAAATCTTTTTCCACTTCAACGACTGACGAACCACTGGGATACAGAAAGCCACACGAAGAGCCGCGCCCAGTGCATACAAAATCCAATAGCTGGTCTTCTGCTCGCCCATGGCAGTCAAAAGCTTAGCCCCTAAGAACGTGCCTGCAATGATCGCAACCGAGTTTAGAAGATTGTAAATCGTAAGAACCGGAACTTTCTCTTCCTGACGCAGATCCTGGAAGAAAACCAACGACAGACCTAGCTCAAAACACGCCCAACCCATGCCGCTAATTACCTGCAAAGCCAAAATGTAGAAGTAATTCTCATTCAACGCCCACAGCGCTGGCGCTGGAGACACTAAAAGCAAACCCGCAATCATGACTTTGAAACCATCGAAATTCGTTTTTGCTCTTTGCATGATTGAAAGAGAAATAATCTTTCCCACCATCAGGGCCGCAATCGCCACCATGTACTGGCCATAGTTCATTTTCATTTGTGCCAACATATACGGCGTCACAAAGGGTGAAGAGATATAAACCGCCACTTGGAAAGGAACAAGGTAAGCAAAGAACTTCTTCTTATGCTGCCCTTTCCAGAAGATCGCCCACGAATCCCGCAAGCGATGCACTTGATCTTGGACTCCCCACTCGGAACGATACATTTTCTTAGAGAGCAAAATCGACGACGTCAATCGACAAGCAAAGGCAAAAAGAAACAACAACGTAAACACGGACGAGAATGGCCCGAGTTCCACTTTGTTGTGTAATGCCACACCGCCGCCGATGATTCCTAAAAGAATCCCCAACTGCTGAACACGCGCACGGAAGGAAAAGTACTTGGCACTTTTTTGTTCAGGCACCAAGTGACCCATCCAAAAATTCCACGCAGAACCCGCCGAGAAACCCGCACCCCAGTACAGAGTTAGAATCAAAAACAAAACCCAGAAATTTGGAGCTCGCGTGACTGAGAAATAAATCAACGGCACAAATGCCAAGGCCTGCAAGAATGTGGAAAGCACCACCCAGTATTTATGCGAATGCACTTTGTGCACAAGACGTGGCGTAAAAAGCTGCAGAACTGCGCCACTTACAAGCGGCAACGACGCCAAGATCCCCGCGAACACTTCACCCATGCCGATTGATAGAACATACGCTGGCAAATAAGATTCACCCGCACCCACCATGAGGCTGTACAAAAACGCATCGACATTAGAAAGTTTTAGGCTTTGCTCGGTACTACTGACACTTTTTCCGAAAATCATGAGGAGCTGTCCTTGGGGTTCGCAGAAGAATATATTCTCAGTATACGCCCGCTTTTGCAGACTGCTATGGTTTTAAAAGGGGCTAGCCCAAGGTCTTTGCGCAAAATTCCAAACGCCCGCACCCAGTGAATAGAAGAAAAAAAACATCCCCAGGCTTAGCACATAACCGCCGATGATCAAGAAGCCGTCATCTTCGAGCTGAGCAAACACAATCGACAAAATAACTAACGCTGGAATCGTATTGCTGAAAGGAATGGGCAAAGGAAGGCCCAACAAAAAGCCACTTAATATTAGCAGCAACAAATTTATGAACCGAAACACATGAGACCGGGTTAAAAACAACAAACGCGGATGCAGGAACTTTTCAATACTGGACCATATTTTACGGGCAATCACCGCCATTTTGTGCAAAGCCTTTTGCGGAATTTCCCGGTTGCGAAATCGGCGCGGGACCCAGGGTTTCTGATTCAGAAACTGCAACGTGGATAGCAGAATGATGATCATCCCAATCGGTGTCGATATTCCTGGAAGAGGAATCGGTTGCAGAAAAAAAAGACACAATAGCAAAATGATAATTCCATGGCCCATTTCGCCAAGCAGATTTACTAATTCTCCAAGAGTCAGTGATTTGTAATCACTCTCTTTTTCAATTAACTCAATGGCTTTGAGTAGACGACTGTTTACCATTTTAGACTCTTGTTGTATTTCAGGCATAGTTTCAATTATAGTAACTCAAAGCCACTTGCTTGGCGCGTGTTTTTACGTAAAGGCGACACTATGAAAGCGAAAACTGATCAAGAGCTCTTGCTTTGTCTTGCACAAGACGATAACGCAGATGCGGCTTTAGATCACTTTTTCAAACGCCATTCTAACAAAGTCTACAATTACGCTCTAAAACGCGGGCTTAATGGTGAACAAGCCCAAGACGTTGTGCAAATTGTCTTTCTACAGATCTATCGTAAACGCACTCAGTACAATCCTAAATACGCGGCCCTTGCCTGGGTTTATGTCATTACCCGGTCAGAGCTAAAAGACTATAAATTACGCGAACTTAAGAATTATGAAGAATTTAACGATTTTGTGTCACAAGCCGAGCAGATGACCCCTAATATAGAGAAAGCCCAAGAAGTGTCTGGCCTCTTGACGGATTTGGGCGAAAAAGAAAGACAGATTATCGAAGACCGGTATTTGAACGAGCTTGAGTACGAAGAAATCGCACGCAAGCTGAATGAAAGCGAAAGCAACGTCCGCCAAATTGTCAGTCGCAGTTTGCGGTTTTTGCGAAAGAAGCATGGAGCAAAATCAGGAGAGGAACTATGAAAGATTTTGAATCCTTTTTAGAATCAGGTCATGCACAACTCCCTACGAGTGCGTTGGAAAATCTCAAAAAAGAAATTTTCCCAAGTCTTTCTTTGGTGGCAACAAAGCTTGGCCTTATTCACCTCTTCAGTTCGGTCGTGACTTTAATGTTATGTCCTCAATTTGGCTTTCGTCTTTTCTTTGATGGCCATGGCCTTATGCACTACTTCATGGCGGCCGGAAGCGTTGCTTGCTTTGGATTCTGTGGAGCTTTTTATCTGGGAACAAGCTTCTGGCTTGCGAAGATTTTCTTAGGCGAATTCGAGTGGGTCGTTTTACGTAAAAACTCTGTTTTAGCTCTTGGAAGTGTTTCATTGCTTTCACTTGGGGTACTCTCAATGTTGGGCCACGAGCTTAGTTTTGAAGTGGGTTTTGTTTGGCTGTTAGGCGCGTTGGTTAGCGCGGCCATTCCTCTACTCACGCAGGTTCATCACCGTCCGCTGATGAAAATCTAGTCTCAAATTGAAACGTAATTTACAGGTCTTTTATATTTAGACTTCGAGTATTCATACCGTTAGTTAAGTATGCGGTATGTACGTGTATTTCCAATAGCTTTCTGTTTGCTCTTTTTTGTGAGTGCACAGGCCTTCGAAGCTTCGGATTCGAATTTCTTTATCTACCGCGACTGCAACGAATATCTTAAAAGCAAATGCACACATCAGTCCCAAGGATTGAAGCGTTCTCTTGAAGCTTGTGCGATCAACGCCAAAGCCCATCAGTGCGACAAGATTGTCGAAGATCATCCGGATCTTAAAGACCTTGTCGTCAGTTGCCAACCTAAAGAAATGTGCGAGCAGATTCTTATCAACGGCACTGACGAGGCTGTCAGTTGCTGGCGAGGACTCAAAGACTCGGCGGTCGATACGGCTACGGCGATTAAAGAAATCGCACAGAAAGTTTGGGACAAGGCCGTTGTCCATGACCACGAAAAGATGCTTCACGAAGTCGCTCAAAACAATTTCTCCACCTATTTGCCGAAGCAACTACAAAAACCAAAAAACAGCGAAGAAGAAAATCGCAATAAAGTATCGGGCCTTTGGAAAACAGCAGGCGACATGGCAAGCGCCAAATACCACGAGTACTCTTGCCTGACTCGTTTAGCGAAAGAAGAAATGAAATGCTACGTTTTTGCTAGCCTCGTCGACCCGACTGTCGTTGTTGGCAAGGGCGCAAAGCTTATCAAGGCGCGAAGAGTCCTGCAGGCTATGAAAAAAGAGTCTGGCTCAGCCAAAAGCGTGGCCAAAGCCCCAAAAGTCTTCACTCGTGACGAACTCAATAAGAAATACCTTCACTACTCTCCGACTACGAGTGAGCAAAACCTAAAGTGGATGTCATTGGCGGAAAATACCAAGCCTTCCAACGTAAAGTACTTTGATGTCGAGAACTCCGTCATGAAAGAGCTTAACGATACCTTGAAAGACAAAAACCTCGTCACGAGTCTTACGAATTACCACAAGGACCTCTTACAAAACAAAGTCGAAAATCTGTATAAGGATCTTAAGAAAACTTATCCGGATCTTGAGCTTGTTTCTTACTCGGACTTTAAAGCCAGCCGTTTTGCTTTTAAAGGCCAAGGACCACCGGATATGGATCAGAGGTTGAACAAAATCCTTCAAGAAACAAATCAAGAATTCAAAGACGCCATGGTTAAAAATAAAATTGTAAACTCCTCCGACAATCCCGGCGAATGGTTCCGTGCAGGCTATGGCGAAACCGCCGATCAAGCGACGCTGGCTTCTCGTTTTTCACGGCAAGCAGATGGAAACTCGCTACAAAACTATGCTTCACAAGACATGAAGGCGAATCTGACAAGTAAAATGAATAAAGCAGAGTCCCTGCGCTCTGGCCTGCAAAATGAACTGGCTCGTACCTCGGTGATGGATGGCAAAACACTCTCTACAGACGCACTAGATATTCTACGCAAAAATGGGGACGACATCGCAAAGTCTCAGGCAGACCTTAAAAACCGATTTGGCTTAAGAGAGCTTCCCATGGGAACCGTCGCAAAAATGCGGCTTTACTCAAAGGTGGTCGATGAGTTTTCTCCGGGAATTCATATTGCCCAGCGTGAAGTCGCAAATCTGGATGAGGCGGTCTTCGGCGGCCTGTCAGCTGATATGGCCGGGATGGGGGCTAAAAACTTAAGCGGCACCGCCAAAGCCCTTGCTGAGTCTCGAACTCTTGATGAGGCTTTAGAACAAACTCGCAAGGCTGAAAAAGCCGTCACAGAACAGTTCCGTCGGCAAAAGCAGGATTTCCAAGGTGTGCTTAACGATGTTGTGGGAAAACAAAATGTTAAAACTGTTTGTAGTGGTGATGATTGTGTCGCGCTGCCTACGCGAGCCCTTGCCGACCAAGAAAAAGAGCAAATTCTAGAAAGACTGAGTGCGGCTGGGTATTCGTCAAAGTTCCGACTAAGCTTTGTCTCTGATAAAGTTACTGATGCTTCAACCCGCACACAGCTAAGCGTGCATGGAGAATCGATCGAAAAGGCTCTTCGCAAAAACTTGGCCGATAAAATGGAGCCTAATAAGCTTAAAGGCATTCTCTTTGGCGTTGATATGAAAACCGGCGACCTTAACCGTGGTCCCGTAAAACTAATTACGGTTTCACACTCGGACGTCAAGCTTTCAGCGCAGGAAGAAAAACTGATTCAGGAAAGTTTCAAAAAAGCTCTGCAACAGGTCAATAGCGATCTTCAAGACGTCGGAAAGGCCGCCGCTTACCGAGCTTGGTAGCCTTCGCTACTCAAAGCTCATCACTACTTCTAGTGGCGTATGATCAGACCCTTTAAACCCGTGCAGGACATGAGTTTCATGGATATTAATTCCACGAACAAAGACATGATCAAGTTTAAAGAAGCGATTGTCTTCTCGGAACTCAACAGGATAAAGCTTTAACTCTGAAAGCATCTGCACGAGCAAGATCCAACGTTTGGTATTCCAAGTATTGAAGTCTCCGGCAAATATCAAAGGGCCTTTGTGGGCGTCGATCTCGCGTATTTTTTCTTCGACGGATTTAATGAATAACGACGTTGTCGTGAAGTTCAAGGAGTGCGTGTTCACGACCAAGAGCTTATCTTCGCGACCTTCGATTTTGAATTGGGAAATCAAAGCAATCTTAGGTGTTAACAAAAAAAGCTCGCGACTTTTAGTGCGTACGAATTTAAGATCAAAACATTCAGCCCTAGCGCCAATTACCACACCAGTTGCTTCCGTGGGATTTAAATGAAAGCTGGCCGCCATATTCCAGGCATATTTGCCAAAATGCTCGCGCCAAATCTTTGGCATTCGATGATCAGTCACCGCTTCTTGTAAAAGTACCAGGTCATGTCCGCGAATAATGTCTCGAAATTCACTTTCCCAGCGCGGATCTTTGCCTTTATAGACATTCCAGATCAAAGCTTTGACATTATTCTGCGGCAAAGTTTTTTCACTAAAGGCCCCGATGAGAATCAAACTCTCGTGGGCCGCTGGAACATAAAAAGGATTCGAAAACAACTTCGACTTAGGTGACTTTGACAAGGTACTCATCCAATGGAGTAGAAACCGTCAACTGCTGAGCTTCGTTGCGTTCTTGTTCTGCTAACAAGGTCGACAAATATCGTTCGCTAGAACTTGGAACGATAACAACAATATTTTTTCCACGGTTTTCTTCTTTAGCTGCCACTCGAAGACCTGCGGCAATCGCAGCGCCTGAGCTGATTCCAACAGGAATCCCCTCTTGCTTAATCACGTCACGAGCAGTTTTCAAAGATTCCTCTGAAGTCACGGCTTCGATACTGTCGATGATACTTTTATCAAGATTTTTAGGGATAAAACCCGCACCAATACCTTGGATTTTATGAGGACCCGGCTTGCCACCGGCAAGCACCGGAGACTCTACCGGTTCGACAACCACGATTTTTACAGAAGGTTTTTTTGCCTTAAGGACTTGCCCAATCCCTGTTGCCGTTCCCCCGGTGCCAACACCTGAAACTACGACGTCCACTTTACCATCGGTATCGCGCCAGATTTCAAGTGCAGTTGTTTCGCGATGAATTTCTGGATTTGATGGATTCTCGAACTGACTTGGCATATATGCGCTTTTACTTTTATCCATAAGCTCAAGCGCTTTTGCAATCGCGCCCTTCATTCCCAGAGGTCCCGGAGTTAGCACAATCTTTGCGCCGAGTAACAACAACAAAGTTCTACGTTCTTGCGACATGGTCTCTGGCATCGTGAGAGTCAGCGGATACCCTTTAGAAGCACAAATAAACGCTAGCGCAATCCCCGTGTTGCCACTCGTTGGCTCGATGACCTCCATCCCGGCTTTCAATTTTCCACTGCGTTCGGCGGATTCAATCATGTTGATCCCGATACGGTCTTTGACGGAGCTTAATGGGTTAAAAAACTCGAGCTTCAAAAAAATCTTTCCAGGAAGGCCCTTGCCAATTCGTTGCATTTCCACAAGAGGAGTGGAACCAATTGTCTTCGTGATGTCTGAGTATGTTTTCATAGGTTTTCTTTCTTTGATGAGATCTCAAAGAATAATGGTAGCCCCATTTAAGATGTAATTCCAGAATGTGCAGGCGTGTCATTTATCAAGACACTCGAGGAAAAGCTCTAGGCAGCTTTAATTTTAGCAGCGAGTTCCTGTTTTTGTTCGTAGTCCTCGACCATGTCGTTCAAATAGTTCTGAGCCTGATACTTCGAAACGGCTTGAACGGCAGCCTTTTGAATATGCATGTGGGTGACGCCTTGTTTTTTAAGACGGTCCATTTGCTTGTTATAAAAAACACCGCCTTTAGGAGTGTAAAGGACATACTTGTTATTCGTTGGAAGATAAACGTACAGATCAAACTCGACCTGGCGATCTCCTTGCAGTTCTTTGAGATCAATCTTTGCCATGTCTTGATGATGAGAGTCCTCCAAAATTGCTTTGATAGGTCTTCGCGGGAAGAAGGCCATGACAACTTCACTGCCTTGATGAACTGACTTTCTGAGGAAGTCTGCGTATTCTAAAGCCCAAGGCTCAAAGTCCACTTGACGGATTTTAACATCCATTGAGTTATTGTCAGCAACGTCTTCGCCGTTGTCTTTGAGGAACTTAAAGAGTCTTTGCTTGATCATTTCAATGAAGTTCGTATCGATTTTTTTATTCTGTCCCATCACAGCGACCAAGTATCCCGAGAAACGATCCGATTCAACCATGATACAAGCAGCACTTGTGGTGTCTTGAAGTTTTTCTTTGATAACACCGTCACCGCGATCTACGGATTCTTCTAAAGACTTTTGCGTTCCGCGCGCGATCAAAGTTTCATTTGCATCACTACGAGCGCGAAGCTCATCACGTTTTCGTAGCTCGTCCATATCAGTAGCTGGCGCCCATGCCGCCGCCGCAGCTTGTCTGCGACGATACTCTCGAGATCCCATCCCGTCATGCGCAGTTCCCGAGCGATCCATTTGATCTGCCGCGGAACCATCGCCAAGATCGTCGTTTCCTTGCTGGCCCCAACCGTTTTCAGATCCAGGTCCATCTTGCTGAGAGCTATTCGCTCTTCCATTGGTTTTTTCACCTTGGGCATTTCCCCAACCACCTAAATCATCTGTCGGTGGGATGTAGCCATTGGTTTCACCACTAGAGCCTTTTTGCACATAGGTTTTACCAAAACCATTTTTTCCATCTTGGTGGGCTCCGTTATTCCCTTTGAGGTGACCACCCGAAGCAATGTCATCTTGCGGGTTACCACCAAAAGGATTTCCTCCAGGCACATAACCTTGCGACGGTGAAGATTCATCTTCTTCCATAGGCTGCGCAAAAACCAGATTGTTATCTTGTTTGCCCGAACCTACTTGCGCATTTTTTCCGTCACCAGTTTTACCACCAGCGATGGAGTTTCCGCTAAGATCGTCGTTGGTTCCGCCTACAGCTACTTGGCCAAACTGGCCAGACTCATTTTTGCTAGAGCTCGAAGGGGCACCGCCGAAGATATCGTCGTTTTTCGTAGACGCGTTTGCAGCTGTGCCATTCGCACCGTCTTCATTCAGAAATTGTGAGAACAAGCGACTGGCGTCGCCTCCCATAGAGCCACTTTCGGCTTTGATAGAAATATTGCCGTCACCGCCACCTTTGATAGAGATCGTGTCGTTGCCGTTATTAGTGCCATCGCCTTTGAAGTTGTCGTTTGCGGACTCAACAGTCATTTTCGTCTGTTGGTCTTTCAGATATTTGTTCACGCAACGTTCAATCGCAGGTCCTGTTACTGGCGGATACACACGATACTCGGTCGCAGCTTCATTCAAAACTTTGTAAGAAGATGAAGATTGGTTCTCGGCAAAAACGATCGTGGCAACGGGAAACGCTTGGCTTAAAAGTTTTGGCAAGGCACGGACTTTTTTGTTTGGATGATCGACACTGATGAGGACATAACTTGGCTTGTTCTTAACGATTTGTACGAGGGCTTCTTTCAGGTTGGCAGTCGAGAATATTTTCCAGCCGCGATTCCTTAAGAAGGTTTCCACCGTGCCCAACGCCGTGACGTTGGACTTCAGAATAAGCATCGTCTTGGGTAATTCTACCTCTTTAGTCTCGCTCATAGCCTGCCTATTGTTTTTCTTGCCGTTTTGCCAATAGTTCATCCTGTTTACTTAACGGCAGAATGAGCTCAATTTTACAGCTTTTTAACAAGACCTAGATCTATGTATCGAACGGTTTGTTCAGAGTAATCTGACAATGTGCTGCTCTTATCTTTCAAGCAAATATCGAGCAGTCGATTCAAGGAAAATACAAGGCGATTTCCCAAGGGTTTCCTGGGAGATCTTGTGGCAGACATGAGTTCAAACTCAGTGATTTTTAATCGAGATACTTTTTGCGAATTCTCAAAATATCACGGAAGACACGAAGGATTTCTTTGTAGACTTTCACCTTCGAGCCAGGGACGTCTTCCCACTGGCGAAGTGGATACTCGATAAGATTATGCCCCTTCAAACGAAGCATGATCTCGACGTCAAAAATCCAATTACTGAGGAAGCCTTCACCGAAAGCTTTTTTCACGTGCTCTGCGCGGAAGAGCTTCGCTCCACACTGAGAGTCATAAGATTCTACTCGCAGAAGAATGGAAATCAGTGTTGCAAATCCCCGCCCCAGATAATGGCGTTTTGGTGAGCGCACGATTTTGCTGCCAAGACGATACACGCGACTTCCCCAAATCGAGTCAACGTCGTTGCTGTAAAGTTCTGCGTATTGGATCATGTTGGGAACTTCCCAAAGTGGAGTTGCAAGATCCGCATCCCAGAACCCAACCCACGTCGCTTTAGAAAGCGTTGGATGAGTCAAAACATGAAGCATGCCCTCACGAACGGCGGCGGCTTTACCACCGTTTTTAGGACAGCGGTGAACGTGCAGATTCGGTTTACCTTGAATGAATTGTTGAATCTTGGCGACGGTATTATCTTTAGACCCATCGTCAGTAAATAGGATTTGTACTTCCCCTTGCGCCCCTTCTTCAAAGGCTTCAAGGTCAAGACGCTTTTCTTCATTATAGCAAGGTACGACTAGGACGATCATAGGCTCCTTATCGGCGGTGAACTTTAAGGTTGAACTTAACCTAAGACCAGTTATGTTTTAAGGATATGCGTAAAAATCTAGACCTCGCTGTAAGTTGGTTACTTTTCTTTTTTTGGTTCGGTTGCTTAACTTCTCAAACCCTCATGGATTTTGCCGATTTTTTGATTTTTTCAGCAGGAGGCTGGGTTCTTTTCTCAATCTCCAAGCAGAAAAACGACTGGAAACTATTGTGGCCTAAAACAACCGGACTTGGCGCACTTTGGATTGTTTGGTTAGTCATCATCGCTCTCGGACTCTTCAACAACAATCCTGTAAATAAAGACACCATCGAAGCCCTATTAGAATTCCGCTGGATGCTGAGCTTCCAGGTTCTCTGCTTCACTTTGGCTTGGATTGACTGGGATGACAAAAAAGCCCAAATCTTGATGACAATTCTTCTTGGAGTCGTCGCACTTTCATTTGGCTTCTACTATTTCGCTGAAGACCCTCGCGCTGGCGGCCCTTTTGGACACTCGATGCCTTTTGCTCACACTTATGGAATGGCATTTGTATTTGTAGCTGGGTTTCTGTTGGTGGGTATTAAGAATATGGCGTCCTGGAAATATCTGGCCCTTATCACAACTCTTGCGACCGCAATCATTACTTCCCTCAGCATGACCCGCGGTGCCTGGCTGGGCATGCTTGTCGGTGTGGTTTGCATATCGCTTTTGGTCGGACGTCGTTGGTATGGCCTTGCACTCACCTCCTGCTTGATTGCCACCTTTGCAATGACGCTGGCGATATCCCCTGTCGCTCGAGAGCGCACACTTTCAACGAATACCAAGGTCAACGAAAGTGACAATCAAAGAAAAGCTCTGTGGTTAGGAAATATCGAGATCGCCAAAGACTATCCAATTCTTGGTACAGGCTATAGTCAGAATAAAAAACACCTCAGAGCCTATTTTGATAAGTTGAACTATCCAAAAGATCAATTTATCAGCCACGCTCACAATCAGTACATTCAACTACTAGCTGGGACCGGGATCTTAGGCTTAATCTGTTATCTGATTTTCTTAGGCGTGATTTTACATCACACTTTTATGGCATTCTGGAAAACAGACGCCAAAGAAACGCTTCTGAAGTCCATCACTCTAGGTGCCTTAGGCGCGCAGATTTGTTTTGTGGTTGGATCACTGACTGAATCTAACTTTTCCATCTCGAAAAATAGATACTTATTCTTGCTGATTTCAGCAATGGGGATTTCTATTTATTATCGGTACATCCTCAAAGAGAACTTCCAAAAATACAAAACAGAAAGCCCCAACGGGTAATTAATTGTCGCTAGTCATCTTTGAAAGCTTGATGGCTTTAAGCTGACCTTCATAGGTAGGATGCTCATAGTTAGAGTTTACTAATTTGCTGAGCACAAAGATGGCTTCTTTATCGCCACTTCGAGAAGCCTCAAGCATGGCCTCAACTTCGTTCATAAAATCAATTTCTCGGAAGTTTGCAGGTAGCGCATCACCTTTCGGAACTACCAAGATGTCCGGATGCTCTGTATCCAACTCATTTCCAGAAATATAAAGTTCTTCAAACATTTTCTCGCCGGGTCTAAGCCCCGTGTAGTGAATTCCGATGTCCTCTTCTTTTTTACCCATCAAGGTAATCAAGGTTTTCGCAACATCGATAATCTTAACCGGCTCACCCATTTTCAAAACATTGATATCACCAGGTTTCGAGAACGATGCCGCCTTAAGAACAAGCGACACAGCCTCGTCAATTAACATGAAGTACCTAGTAATATCTTTGTGAGTAATCGTCAGTGACTCGCCGTTTTCGATTTGCTTCTTCAAAAGTGGCACCAGACTGCCGCTGCTTCCAAGCACGTTGCCGAAACGAACCGCGCAGTAACGACGATTCGTCCTAAATCCCGTCAAGCTGGTCAATACTTCACAAATACGTTTGGTAGAACCCATAACCCCTGCTGGATTCACGGCTTTGTCGGTGGAAATCAGAACGAAGTTCTCGACCCCGGTTTTTTCACTCGCATCCAGCAAGTTTTTTGTTCCCAAAACATTATTTAATATCGAAGTGTGCGGATTGGATTCAACCAAGTGAACATGCTTATAAGCGGCCGCGTGAAAAACGATTTCTGGCGCGTACTGCGAAAACACGTTGGAAACGGCATCTGAATCTTTAATATCAACTAGGCATGGAACCACAGTCTCTTCATATCGAGCAGACTGCTTTAGCTCTTGGTCAATATTGTAAAGATTAAATTCTGAGTGATCCAAAACCATCAAACGCGACGGACCAAAACCTAAAACCTGTCTGGTGATCTCGCTGCCGATAGATCCACCAGCACCCGTGATCAAGACACGTTTTCCAGAGATCATTTCTTTGGTGGAAGTAAGGTCGATCTCGTGTGGATCTCGCTTCAATAGATCCTTAAGCTCAAGCTGACGAAGTGGAGTTTGAATTTCGGTATCCACAGACTGATTTAACACCAATGGCTTAATACCGTGGTTCGCACAAACTCTGAGAAGGTCTTTTAAGAAATCCACAGATGGATCTGGCACACCAACCACAACCTGAGTGACAGCATAAGCGGAAATAAAGGTCTCAAGATTTTCACCAGGACCGAAAACTTTAAAACCAGAAATGCTTTTTCCGATCTTCTTTGGATCATCGTCGATGAACCCGACCACAAAAAGTTTGAGGTCTTTGTCTACCAAAAGACGCTTCAGAACCCCTTGGCCCATAACACCAGCACCATAAATCAAAGTGCGAGCACCGTACTTTTGCATTTGGCGGCTACTTTGGTATTCATAGAATAAGCGTCTGGCGATACGAATACCTGCAAGCATGAAAACCAACAAGAACGCATCGATGAAATACACAGAGCGCGGAATGGCGCCGAGGTTAAACAGGTAGGTCGTAGCAACGATCAAAACCGAGGAAACCGAAATGGCTTTGACTAAGCGAAACGCATCGATTGCAGATACGTATCTCCAGATGATGTTGTAGGTTTCGAAATACAAAAAGCATAAAAGTCTGAAAACCAAAACGATTGGAAGAATTTTATTTAAAGCCGGAATGAAGTACTGGGCCTCGTCGATATTTACACGTAAAAAGAGACTGGCATAGAAAGAGAAGACCACCAACAAAAGGTCTGTCATTAAATGCCTATAGTTTAACTTTTTAATAAGTCCCATTCATTACCTCAGTGGTGAATGCCTTCACGCATGAAAACCTTGAGTACCGTCAAAACCATAATCTTCAGATCAAACCAAAAAGAACGATTCTCGAGGTATTCTTTGTCGAATTGAACTTTTACCGGAATCGAAAGCTCGTCACGTCCGTTGACCTGCGCCCAGCCCGTGATTCCAGGACGTAAAGCATCGACCCCGTTCTCGGTTCTTAAAGCAATCAGATCATCTTGATTAAATAAAGCGGGACGAGGCCCCACAAAACTCATATCCCCTACCAAAACAGACCAGAGCTGCGGAAGTTCGTCCAAACTTGATTTGCGCAAGAAAGCTCCCACACTTGTGACATAGTTCTGAGACGTCGATAATAAGTGTGTAGCTACCTGAGGCGTGTCCGTTTTCATCGAACGAAACTTGGGCATCGAAAACACATTGTTTCTACGCCCCACTCGTTGCGACCAATGAATCACAGGCCCTTTAGAGTTCACCTTGATTGCAATAGCAATCAGGAGGACTGGAAGTGCAATAACAAACAACAATACGAAGCTTACAACAAAATCAAAAATTCTTTTAATCATGTCCTGAAACGCCAATAGGTTTACTCGCAAAAATATTTAGGAAATCAAGTTATCACTCCGTACTGGGAAGATCAAATAAAGCATATTTTAGGACTACATTCCGAGTTTAGACGTAGAGCATTATGGTGCTCGATAAAGACCTCGAGGTGGGCCTTTACAATTTCTTTCTCCCGCCCTTAGAATCTTATTCTCAACCGTCAGTAAAATCGTTATGAGAAGAGGAATTATGGCTATTAAAGTATTACTTACCGGAGCTAGTGGATTTGTTGGCGGTCGCTTCATGAAAGACCAGGGTCAGCACTTCGAGATTCAAACTGTCGACCTTCGCAAAAGCACCCCCGAAAGCCTGGATATGTCTGGCATTCATAGCATAGTGCATTGCGCAGCCCTGGTTCACCAGATGCAAGGTGCTCCTGAAGAGAAATACTTCGATATCAATACCGAACTCACCCGACGCCTGGCTCAAAGAGCTAAAGATCAGGGAGTTAAGCAATTCATCTTTCTGAGCACAGCCCATGTTTTCGGGGACTCGGGAACTCTGAAAAACCCTGCACCTTCATTGAATGAAGGCACCCCTTGCCATCCCAAAGACGCCTATGGAAGAAGCAAACTAGAGGCAGAGAAGAACTTACTGGAAATGAAGTCCGAAAACTTCGTCGTCACTATCATTCGCCCGCCAATGGTTTATGGGAAAGGGGCCAAAGGAAATCTTCTGGCTCTCGCAAAGCTTGTTCGCGTGGCTCCGTTCTTGCCACTGAAATACACCTTAAATCAACGTAGCGTCATTTACGTTGGCAACCTTTGCCACTTTATTGGTTTAGCCATTCAAGCAAAAAAGTCTGGAATTTTTCTACCTCAAGATCCTCAGCCACTTTCTATCGCAGAGCTTGTTGATGGCATCGCGAAAGCTATGGACAAAAAAACACACTTATTCGCCCTCCCATTTTTCTTCTATCGCATCCTCTTCAACGCGGTTCCGAGCATTTCTCTACGTCTTTTCGGATCTTTGGCTTTGGATAGCAAAGGCTCCAATACGGCCCTAAACTATAAAGCACCCTACTCGACACAAGAGGGTCTTCGAGATATGTTTAGCCAGTAAGGATTGTCGGATTGCGTTAGATCAGCTGAAATTCGCTGCTGACAAGCTTGCAAGTTGCTAACAATCTCATAATATCAGTCCACTTTTTTCCTGTTTTTGCGCATACGAGGTTTCCTATGGAATTCGATAATAAAGTGCTCCTCATTACTGGAGGTACTGGCTCATTTGGTGGTGCAGTTCTGCGCCGTTTTTTGAATCACAACCTCAAAGAAATTCGTATTTTCTCTCGTGACGAAAAGAAACAAGAGGACATGCGCCAGTTCTATAGAAATGACCGCTTAAAATTTTATATCGGCGATGTTCGCGACCGCCAAAGTATCGATGCTGCCATGAAAGGCGTTGATTACGTTTTCCACGCCGCCGCTCTTAAGCAAGTTCCTTCTTGCGAGTTCCATCCTTTGCAAGCAGTTAACACAAATATCTTGGGCACCAGCAACGTTCTGAACTCAGCCATTGATTGCAACGTTAAAAAAGTGATTTGCCTGAGCACCGACAAAGCCGTTTATCCGATCAACGCTATGGGCATGAGCAAAGCTTTGATGGAAAAAACTTATATCGCGGCTTCTAAATTTGCCTCTGAAAGTGGAACCATCATCTGCGGAACTCGCTACGGAAACGTCATGGCCTCTAGAGGCTCTGTGATTCCGCTCTTTATCGAACAAATCATGGCTGGAAAACCAATTACGATTACTGATCCAAGCATGACACGCTTTATGATGTCCCTGGATCAAGCCGTTGACCTGGTTCTTTTTGCCTTCAAGCATGGCGATAGCGGCGATATGTTTGTACAAAAAAGTCCTGCTGCGACCATCTTGAAACTTGCAGAAGCTATTAAGAAATCTCTTAACAAAGAGTCGCATCCAATTAAGGTGATCGGCACTCGCCATGGTGAAAAACTTTACGAGACCTTGTTAACTCGTGAAGAGATGGTTCGCGCCATTGATTTAAAAGACTATTACAGAATCAGACCTGATTCCCGTGACCTGAACTACAACATCTATTTGGATGATGGGGAAGAGGTTATCACGCAAGCTTCAGAGTACAACTCTCACAATACTGAACAGCTAGATGTCGATGAATTGGTTCGCATCGTAATGGGTCTTGAAGAGACCAAGCAATACTACAAAAGATAAGATGATTTCAGTCAGAGTCCCCTCTTAAGGAGACTCTGGAGACTATGCCACTTTCTTTTGCTCTTTCGGGCAAGATCCCAATGCATACAACAAAACCATCAATGGCAACACATGGCCAATGGTAAAGCCATAAGGTTGGAACACCAAGATCGGCAATAAACTTAAGTTAAATGCCAAGTTCTTCATACTTGCAAAAAGGCGACGATAGAAAAACATACAAAGTAAAAAGAAAAGTCCACCAAGACGAGAAATAAAGTCAATCACCGCCGAGTGCGGATTATGACCAAACATCTGCCACGAAGAACCCGCTGCATTTCCTACCAAAAAGTACTTTGGCAAATTGCTGTACATGTAGTCGTACTGATTCAAGCGCAATCCCAAGCTAGTATCGACTTCAGACATGGGACGTGCGTCTTTGAGAGCGCGTCTTTTCTCTTCCATGAGCTGGCTTTTCGTCTCTTCATCTTGTTGAGTTAAACCAAAGCCGTAAAGAATCATATTTCTTTCGGTGATTGCCTTACGATGGGGTTCAATTCCACTCAGCCAATCTTGATAATATGCCGTGGATTGCATAACCAAAGTAATAGCCAAGGTCACAAGGAAGGCCGTAGCCAAAAACCACTGAAGGCCAAAGCTCTGAAGCTTACGAATAAAACCTGAGTTCCACTTAGCAATGATAAAGCTAGAAACTAAGAAAATTGTGATGCCCATGTACACAGCCTTAGATCCGCCAATAACAATTACTGGCAAAGCAATCAGCAGGTTCCAATATCGTTTCTGAGAAACCTCGACCCAGCAAAAATACATCAACATTGCTGAGTAAAGATTGCTCGAGAACGTTCCCCCGTGCACAAAAAGTCCGTTACGGAAGAAATAAGCTTTAATCAGAAATATATAGAACAGATAGGGAGAGTACTTCAAAATGCGTTTTTTTACTTCAGGCGAAGAAAAGTAAATCAATGCCGCCAACTCTAAATAGACGACCTGATATAGGTAATGAGGCTCGAGGTAACCATTTTTAAAGTAGTGAATCCCCATGAGGATGCCCGCAGCAGCAACAAGAGCCAGCTTTTTCCACTCGATCGGACGAGCAAAAGCCACCAGCAAACCAACTGCGGCCAACAAAAGATTCGAGACCATTTTAGGAAGGAAAGAATAGTCCCCGGTCTCTTCAACCACGTATCCCCAAGGAATTATGAGGCAGGCAAAGGCCACATAATACATAATTTCCGTCAGACGCTCTTCCCGCTTCTGCAAAAAGTCGATTTTTAACACTTACGGATCTCCTCATGAAGAGTAGGTAGTTTCACTTTAAATTTGGTTTCATACGCAGAAACATCCATACGCATATCGCGCGGACGTGGTGTCGTCAGAGCAACATTTTTATAATTCACTGGTTTTACCAAGGATTCATTCAAACCATGAAGACGCGCAAGCTCCACGATGAACTCGTACTTACTCATCCCCTGATTGGAACCTAAGTTATAAACTCCCGGGTGAAACTGACTTATAGATCTTTCGATCCCTTGGCACAGAGTCGTGGAATGGACCGGAGAGAAATAAATATCGTCAAAGCCATTGATGGGTTTATTGGCCTTCAATGTTTCCAGGACCCAGTCTGAAAAACTCTTTTTCTTTTCAGTGGCGACACCAAAGAAGCTTGTTCTAAGAACAACCGCATTGCAAAGGCCCGCCATCTCATCACCCAAGTATTTTGTCAGAGCGTAATGATTTACAATTTTAACATCGCTCTCTTTAGCCAATTTTGAGTCATAAACATGGTCCGTAGAAATATGCACAAGCTTAAAAGGAATAGAATCCTTCAAAGAACAACGTGCTAAATTCTTTAACGGAGCGACATTCAGTTTGTACGCAAGCTCACGTTCGCGCTCGCACAAATCAACATCCGTTAACGCCAACAGATTGACGACGTAGTCTGGTCGGCTTTGCAAAAGCAATTCTTTTACATTTTCGTAGACTGAAAGATCAGAAGTATAATCTGCGCGTTCTCGCTGAGAATGGGTGAAGACTTGCCAAGACGACTGGGCCGCCAAAAAAGGCACCAACGCAGATCCCAGCATTCCCTTCCCGCCTAGAACTAGAATCTTCTGTTTTTCCACGCGACCCCTTTCGAATACGCTATACTTAAAGACATCCAGAGAGAGCTCCATCTTAATGAGTCCATCTGCATGCGCATATATTCCCGAGTGTATCTTCCGAAAATATTAAATCCGAAGCCAAAGAAGAAATATGCAACGACGGTCGCGACCGCAAAACCTTTTAAACCAAATCTTTGGCCCAAATATAAATTAAGGCCTATTTTCACACAACATGAAAATAAAGTCTTATAGAGCGAAAGATAGTAGTGCCCATTATGAACTTCCCAGATGTGCTGAATATTTGCCCAGAACAGAAAAAACACGCCCCAGAAATAAATTGCAAACACGGCAATGGCTTCGTTGAACTGTGGCCCCACTGTCAGAGGTACGACAATATTCATCGAAAGAGTCAGTACAATCCCAAGAACTAAAACAATCAACGCCGAGATGCTGTTCACTTGAACAAAGATCTCGCGCTGTCGAAGCTTGTTGCCAGCCTCTCGAAAAATCACCGGAAAATACGACGTGCACAGCGCCGAACTGATAATGACCCAGGGCTCGCTAAAGCGCATCACGACAGAGTAAATGCCTACCTCGTGCGCACTCAAAATATGCTTAATCATGAACACATCGCTCAGAGACAAAGACATAAATAGAATCGTCGAAAAAAAGATCGGCGCACTTCGCCGAAAGATCGAAATCACCGTCTTGGAATCAACGCTCCATGGCGCCTTTTCGGTAGATCGAACGCGAAAAAAAAGCAGCAAAGCGGCAGAACAGATCAGCCCTTGCAAAGAATAACCGATCGTCTGAAAAACTAAGTCCTTTGAAAAGTACAAGCTCCCAAGTCTAAAAAGGATAGAGAAAAATCCGCCTAAAAAAAGTGCTAAGCTTGAATACTTAGACAGCAGTTTTGAATCAAAATAGTTCCCAATGGGGTTGGTCGGCTTTGAAAAGACACCCGGAAGAAATAACAGCAAAGCGGCAAGATGGGCCGAATTTTCCAAGAAAAATAAGGCAAAGACGCCAATCATGGCCCCGGCAATGACAGACAAAATGACACAAAGCATGGAAGCCGAGCCCAGGACAGCGCCAATCCCCTCTTCTTTGGAGTTCAGAATGTCTTTCTTAACAACGCTTTCATGACATAGAGAATCTAGAGCCGTCGAATAAAGAAAAATAGATAGTAAATAACTAAACTCTCCAAAGTCATGTGGTCCCATTACTCTGGAAATCAAGATCGTGCCGACAAAAACAACTGCTAAACGAGAGATGTTGAATGTCAGATACCAAAAACTATTTTTCGAGGCACTTTGCATTATAAACTCTATTTTTTAGGATAGATGTATAGTAGAAACTACACTGTTAAATATCAACTAAGATATATGCCGAGGGGCCCATGTTTTCTGTACTGATGGCGATTTATAGAAATGATAATCCTGCGTGGTTGCGTGAAAGCATTGATAGCCTCTTAAACCAAACCCTCAAAGCCTCTGAAATCCTCATCGTTAAAGACGGCCCATTGACAGAAGAACTTGAAACTTTGCTGGCGTCTTACAAGGATCCTTCGCTGGTTTATCTTCCTTTAGAAAAAAATGGCGGACTGGCAATGGCTCTCCGTCAAGGCATCGAAGCATGTAAGAACGAGCTGATTGCACGCATGGACTCTGATGATGTGTGTCACCCTGATCGCTTTCGCCTTCAGTATGAAACCTTTCAACAACATCCTGAAGTTTCTCTTGTCGGTACGAGTGTGATTGAGTTTGAACACACTATCGAAGACGCTACATTCATTCGCGAACTTCCTGAAGGTGGCCCTGAGCTTTTGAAATATGGTAAGCACCGCTCTCCAACTAACCATGCGACGGTCATGTACCGTAAAAGTGCTGTGCTTGCGGCTGGAAACTATCAGAACTTCCTTTGGAACGAAGACTATCATCTTTGGGCTCGCATGATTCAAAAGGGATTCCTTTTCAAGAATATCAAGCCGGCTCTTCTTTATGTGCGCGGTGGTCAATCTATGTATCGCCGTCGTGGCGGCATTCGCTATGCGATTCAGGATATTAAGCTGCAAAAGTATTTTTATAAAATTGGTTACGCCAACATCTTAGACGTGACGATCAACTTGGCGACAAGACTTCCGGTCCGACTGTTCCCGAATACAGTCCGCCAATTCGTCTACGAAAAGTTTCTCCGCAAATAACTGATGCCACATACTGAATATAAAACGGTCGCTATTTTCATAGCGACCGTCTTTAGATAAGCGTTAGATTAAAAAAATCTTCGAATTGGTCTTACATTTGGAGGCGACGAAGCTCGCAGTTATTATTGCCACCGTCGCAAGATATATAATACAAATAGCCGTCTCTTAATGCAGTTAAATAGCCATATCGTGATTTCAATACTGATTTGTCCGCAAAAACTGTCGCGACTCCACTTGGAGAAATTTTAAGAATTTGATCATGTGTTTTGATATACAAATCGCCCGTATCAGACAATAAAGGGCTGTGCACCTCTTCACCACCGTAAATAAAACTCATGTCTCCTGAATCTGAGACAAACATCAGTCTATTAGGATTGCTTCGCCAGCCCATCAGCCCATACATAACAATGTAAAAACCACCTGGAACAGGTATAAACTCAGCAATTCCACTTTCATTTTGTTGTATATCTGCCAAAGCAGCACCCTGAATCATTGGTACTGTTGTTCCATCAGAGTTCAATTTGTAGATCTGAGTGGCCGAAGCTACGAATATTTCGCCGTTCTTACCTAAGACAACATGATTAGCTCCATCATGATAGTCTGACAAAATTGTACTGATGTTTCCACTGGTATCCATTTTAACAGCACGATGCCTACCATTAAGCTGTCCATGGTTACAATAGGGGCTAAAACCGCCATAGTAGATGCTATCGTCACTGCCAATAGCGTGAACATCTCCATACACGAAAGTCTCCGCTCGGCAGGTTGAATCGCCATACGTATCGATGGCGCTCTTAAAGAGCGTCAATTGACCATTCTGTAAAGAGTAAATGGTATTCCTATTAGTAAGTACAATATCGCCGTTACTCTTGAAGAACATACCAGAATTCTGAAAGGGAATTTCAGCTAAAACTTCATACGCGGTTGATGTATCGAAATCGTTTGAGCTGTTGTTGCTTTGTCCTTCTTCTTCACTTGGTTTACAAGCGCCTAAGACAAGTAATAACAAAGCTGAGGTTAGTATCACACGCATCAAAGAACCTCCCGGAAACGTACATATCGTGTTTATACACAAGCTTTGTTTATTATATCGAAGGAGCGCTCTGAGTAGGTGTAAATATGACGAAAACAATTATAGATGTCTCACGCTGAGAAGACGTCTCTTTATGAGATCCTAATCTGTTGAGGAATTCCCGAGATTTACTTAAATATTTCCGCTTTCAAAAAGCTTATCCATCAGCATGACGGCGCCGTCGATGCTTAGATGAAAATCATCTGAATACATAATCGTATTGTCTCTAGTAATAGGACATCGCCCTTGCTCACAGAGGAAAGACATAGGATCAAAGACTTTCACGTTAAGAGCTTTCGCCAAAGCAGGTTCCACCGCTTTTCGATAGCCCTCTTGTTTTATGCGCTCGGCTTCTTCAGAAAATTGGCAGGTTGCAAGCTTGTTCACAAAGGGTCTTGGCAGACAGCTGTCTAACGGAAATGGCAATGACGGAATGTCGTGGAAAAAGATCGCCTTCTTTTGCATTTTTGCGAGATTTTCCAGCGTCCGAGAAAATGCCTTGTTGAAAACGTCTTCTTGCTTCTCAACACCTGGGTTCAATTTATCTTGAATAAGATTCTTGTACTTAAAACTTGCTAGCTGAACACCAGCTTCTTCAAAGTAATTGCCCCAAAAAGCGCTGAGCACAACTGTATGGATGGATTTAGTTTTCTGTATATATTCAAACACGTCATCCAACGTCGTTTCCGGATTTCTTTTGCTGACGACATTCATTAATGGCGAAGTCCCACTTCTTCCTAAAAGGAGAAGGTTTTCGCCAATAGAATCAAAGTACTTTTTTAACCCCGGATACAAGTGGCTAGCATGACTATCACCAATCAAAATCACCGTCGGCGGTCGAGTGGCGTCGGAAATCGAGCACATTTCAATTTCCATAACTTTTTCATTACAGATGCGACCGTTCTCGGAATCTTTTCCGGCTTTAAAGGCCTCTTTGGAAACCCGTGCAGCCTCAAGTCTTTTAAATCTTGTGGGAACTCCGTTCATGCTCCAGACCGAAAATCCGACTAAACCCAAAACGACCAAAGGTGTTACCATTTTAGCAATAGACCTAAATGACAACGTGATCGCCTTCAGTGGCTTTTCCAAATATTCATAAGATAAGACCGCTAGAATCAAAGATGCAATCAGCAGGACAATCTTGGTAGTAAGTCCCACAGAACCGCTAGTTACAATATGCGCATAAGAGATCAAAGGCCAATGCCACAAATACAGTGGATAGCTGATCAAACCAATGTACACGATGCGCTTATCCGAGATCATCTTATTAACAATGCTAGATTCCCCAGCTATGATCACAAGACAAGTTCCAAGAACTGGTAATAGAACCCACCAACCTGGAAACTGCTTATTTTGATTTAGAATGTAGAATGAAAATAGAATCAGGCCAAATCCCGCTAGCGAAAGAACAGAACGAATTCTACCCTGCACTTCTGCTGGCTTCACAAAGATCAGAAGTCCCCCGATAGCAAGCTCCCACAAACGTGTTGGCAACAGATAGAAACTGAATGCCTGGTGGTTTTTTGTCAGACCCAAATTCAACCCCAGCGACACAATTGTGATTCCTAGCAAAGAATAAATGAGTACTTTCTTATTTTTCCCAAGGAAATATATCAGAAAAGGCCAAAAAATATAAAACTGCTCTTCGATCGACAAAGACCATATATGCAACAACGGTTTTAAGTCAGAACTTCTGTCAAAATAGCCGCTCTCACTGAACAGTACGAAGTTCGTCGAAAATAAGGCACTAGAAAAAAGCTGTTTGCCAAAATTTGCAAACTCGTCCGCCACCAATAAAAGGCTGCCCGCCATGCAGCACACGACCAGAACGGCAATCAGGCTTGGAAAAAGCCTTCGAACTCGTTTAAAGTAAAACTCTTTAAAAGAGAATTTTTCTTCTTGAATGTTTGAATACAAAATCCCAGTAACTAGATATCCTGAGATAACAAAGAAAACATCAACCCCCGCAAAACCACCTTTCAGGTGGTGCGGGAAAAAATGGAAAAACAAAACTGCTAAAACAGCAAACGCTCGAAGTCCGTCAATGTCAGATCTATAGTTACTCTTCTTTAACATCGATAGAATTTTCCTAGACTCCTGTTTGCTCACGTCAAACTAAATAGATATGTTCGATTTTCTTAAGAACAATAAAATCCAAATCACGATAAATATCGATTCTTTCTGGAAATGTGTTGTCCACAACCAAGGTTTTTCCGAGCAAAGAACCTTGATACAGTACTGACGAAGACTCTGAACACACATAACGACAACGTGTCACCGACTTCTCGAGCGAGACTTCACGAACATTCTCTTGTTGAATGTTTCGATCACGAAGCATCTGCACTTCATAGTCTTTGGTCTGCAAAGGATGCAAACGAACCAAAAGTTCGCACTTATGACTGTGGGCAAACTTCTCTAGGTTCTGTAAAACAGCTGTAAACTCTTTAGGACTCGAGCTCAGCTGATGGTAGTAAGTAATCGCATCAAGTTGGGTAACCGGCTCTGGCAACGGATGAATAGCTTTAAAAAAGCGATACTCTTTCGTGTCAGATCCGAGCTCTTCAAAGAGTTTTTTATAGAACTCTTCCCAAACATAAGCGATCTCGAAACTCGAGAACGCATCCTGCATGGAAAACCACTTCTCCCCATGCATGTAGTTGACGTGACAAATTCCAAGATCTCGAAGGTATTGGGTCAAAAAGCTAGACTCAAAGGTCATCTCTTGCGTCACCAAAACATTGGACGGCGAATAGATCTCGACCAAATCCGAATAGACGCCCAACTTCCAAACAGTACGAAGAATGAAATAAGGCCTAAACCCTGAGTTTAACAGGATCGCGCGCAAATATTTATAGTCCCGGGCACGCAAAGATCCAAACGGCATCTTCACATAAGTCGGAGAGAAGTCTTTTTTAACTTCCTCAGGAAATCGACCTGTCAGGCTGATATTTGCAATCGGATTCTTGGCGTCTTTAGATTTACGCAGCAAGAGAACACCCATCAGCACTGGCAATAAAAATATCGAAGCTAGGTTATAGAGAAACCACACACGGCGCAAAAAGTAGCGGCTATGGCAATCGTGCTGACAAAGAGAGTTTTTTAGAAGTGGCGACACCCCAGAGTGACGAGTTCGCGCCATTTCCATGACTTGTTTTTGATAAGCCTTACCATGTGGGATCACCGACAACTTGCTAAAATAAAAAACCAGCCACTTTAAAAGTTTCATTCTACAAATCTAATTCCTATCTATTTACTGCCTTTAAGAGCTTGTACGATGCCAGACACAATCAGCGGAGCCGATCTAGATCTTAGCACATAAGGATTCGATACGTTTCTTTTACCAGTCTTCAGCGCTTTTTTAGCGGCGCTTTGAATCGAGCTGCGAGTATTTTTTGCGTTAAAAATATTCTTCGTCTGATAACGGCCCTCTTGGCGACGGCCTACATTGACGACCGGTAATTTAAAAGCTGCGGCTTCAATAATACCACTCGAAGAATTCCCAAGCATTACATCCACATATTTCAAAGCCGAGAAATAACCAAGTTTCCCAAGGCTATTGATAAACACACGGTTCTTAGTATCCCGTGTGCAGAACTTTTTAAGTTCTTGGTTGTAAAGGTCTCCGCCCTCATCAACATTTGAAGCCGTCACGATGAATTTAATTTTCAGACTCTCGAGGGCTTTTACAAACTCTCGCAGATTCCCTTGTAGGTTTTCCGCGTAGGTTTCCGGATGAAAGGTCACCAACGCCGTAGGCGCATCCAGGTTAAACTTTGTATAGTCCTCAAATTGCGCCTTCGTCATAACCTCAAAGTCGCGAAGTCCATCCAGGCTTGGAGCCCCCACCACGCGAACCTGATGGGCATCTTTTTTAAGTTCTTGCACCCGACGAGCATAGCTCGGAGTCGAACAAAAGTGGGCATCCGCGAAAAGTGAAATCGAGTGTCTAAAGACGTTATCAATCGCACCCAGGGTTTCTTCCCCTGCATGAAGATGCAAGACTTTGATTTTTAAGAAGAACGCCGCTAATGCAAAAGCGTACATTTCAAAGCGATCCCCAGTGATAAGAACCGCAGTGTATTTCTCTTTAAGATAAAGCTTCGTCGCCTTTTGAAAAGCTTCTGCAAACGCCTGAGAAATGTCTTTATTCGTTTTGTTTTTGAGCGAGATCGGTACTTTTCGCAATGAAGGGCCATAAGCCGCCACTCTCTTCACCACAGCCTTATTCGCACTGCTAAGGACGTCTCCTGACAGAATCAAATGCCAAGTGATCCCGCGAGCATGACGTGTCTCTTGAAGTGTAGAGTCTAAAAGACCAATATCCGCACGATTTGTCGAAACAATGCCAACTTTGATTTTCGTCATAGCTCAATCAACTCGTCTTGCTTGAAACTGCGTTTTGCTTTTGTTCCCAAGACCGATGGCCACTGCATCGGATCGACTCCGGTTCCAGGACGCTTCGTCGTCAGGTTCTTCTCGCTAAGCACTTCGCCAGCTGCGATGTCGGTTTTTGCCACAATAGACTTTCTGGCAACCAGGCGATTTTGCAGTTCCTGAGATGTGGGCTTTTTTTCTGGCAATCCCCAATAGGTCGAGAAGTCTCGGATGCGCTTCACCATTTCTTTCAGCTCAGCTCCTTCCAAGGACGCTTTGTGATCTGGCCCCGGAAGGTCTTTGCTTACAGTGAAGTGTTTTTCGATGACCGTAGCACCTAAAGCCACTGCTGAAAGTGGTACTTCCAAGGAAGTCGTATGATCGGAGTAACCGACTCGGCAACCGAGTTCTTTCCCCATGGCTACCATAGAGCTCAAATTCACGTCTTTAAGGGCTGTTGGGTAATCCGTCGTGCAATGAAGAACAACGATGCGCTCTTTATCGACTCCTGATTTCACCAAAAGATCGAAAGAGTTTTTAACCTCTGCCATCGTCGCCATTCCCGTCGACATTACTAAAAGCTCTGGCTTAAAAGATGCCATCAGCTTCAGATACGGATAATTGGTCATTTCTCCGGACGGGATTTTAAACTTTCTTAAACCCAACTCATTCAAGAAAAGCAGGCTTTCTTCATCAAAACCCGTCGACAAGAACTCGATATTCTTTTCACGGCAGTATTGCATCAGCGTGTGATGGTCTTCATGACTGAGCTCGAGCCTTTTAAGCATTTCGTATTGTGACTCAGTTTTACCAGTGTTGGCTTTTTGATAAGCCGCCATCTTCGCTTCCTGAGTCACCAGGCTTGAGGCCTTGAAGGTTTGAAATTTAACAATGTCCGCACCGGCCTCTACGGCAATATCCACAAGCTGCTTTGCAAGCTTTAGATCTCCGTTATGATTCACACCCGCTTCGGCAATAACAAGACATGCATTCTTCATAGTTTAAGTCCCTGGGCGAATGTCTCTGCCCGCTTCCAGTCTTCTTCCGTATCAATATCCACAGAAAGATTCTCGGCCATTACAAAAGCTTTTGTTTGTGCGCCAAAAAAGCTTTTAGACTTTAAAAACAAATCCCAATCTGACAAATAAAGCGCGCCATTCAGAGTCCAGACGTTTTTCCAATCCTGAGAACGCAATTCCACTTGGTTTTTCAACAAAGGTGTCAGAGTTCCTTCAGATGTTTCATAAAAGATATGGCTAGGCACTTCACGGCATGCACGCACGCTGACCATCTGAGGTACGGAGCTAGATAAAAATTCTTGAACAGCCGCGCCCACGACTTGCGCCCCTCGCAACGGTGAAGTCGGTTGCAACAGAACAATAAAGTCCGCCGCCTGTTTTCTGGTTTTCATGACTTCAACAATGACATCTGACGAAGAGCTTGTGTCTTGGGCAAGCTCAGCAGAGCGTGACAGAAAATCAACGCTTGGATAAAGATCTTTATATTTTAGGATATCTGGATCATCCGTAGAGACCACAACATCCAGAGGAATTGGCGAATTGAGCGCAGCTTCGATCGTCCACTGAATCAGTGGCTTACCAAGAAAAGGGCGTTTGTTTTTGCCTGGGATTCTTTTTGATCCTGCTCTAGCAGGTATAATCGCAAGCCCTTTTTTCATCTCAACTTCCAAAATGACCTTCAAAGTCAGCCTGAGCGCGGTGGAAATCTTCCATGCGGCCGATGTCCACCCAATAGTCTTTCAGTTTGTAACAACAGATCTCTCTGCCGGAATCTTTCAACATATTAAACAAGCTAGGCATATCAAAGAAGCTCTTTTGTGGAATCATAGCCACAGCTTCCGGAGAAAGAACATAAACGCCCGCGTTGACGTAGGACATCTCCTTCGGTTTCTCTTCGATAGATAGAATACGATCGCCTTGCACTTTCACAACACCGTAAGGAACTTCCGTGTAGTACTCACGTACCACCATCGTTGCTGTTGCGTTGGTTGAGCAATGTTGATCCAGAATCGCACCAAAGTCTGCGCGAGTAAGAATATCCCCGTTCATCACAAATACAGGCTCAGTCGGTTTTTCTTTCAACAAAGAAAGGCCACCACAAGTTCCGAGAGGAGTCTCTTCACAAAGATATTCGATTTCCACGCCCAGCTCTTTGCCGTCCTTGAAATGATCACGGATCATTTCACCACGATAGTTCACGATCAGAACGAAGCGGTAGAATCCAACATCGCGGAATCTTTTGATAATAGTTTCAAGAATTGGCTGACCGCCAATTCTCAACAAAGGTTTTGGCAAGGTGTCTGTCAACGGACTGAGTCTTTTGCCGAATCCACCAGCCATCAGGATCACTTGATTGTTGCGTTTCAAAAGACCGCGAAGATCGTCGGAAGTTTCAATCCCGATGACTCTTCCCTTTTCGTCCACCACTGGCAACTGACGAACATTCCATGATTTCAACTTTTCAACGATATCTGCACGAGACATTCCATTTGGAACAAAGCGCGGAGCACGACTCATGAAAGTGCCGACTTCTTGCTCAAGAGTAGCTCCTTTAAGAAGGGCTCTTCGAATATCCCCGTCAGTCAGGGCGCCAATCAACTTGCCATCGTCATCCAGCACGAAGCAAATTTGCATGGAGTTGCGATCGATAGCTTCCATCGCAGAACGCAATGTATGACTCGGTTTCGTAAAAAAATCGGGACTCATTCTCATACGTTGTAAATATCCGTTTTATATTTAGCAATATTCTTAGGCTCCGAGAACCACTCAACGGTTTGCTTAAGCCCCTCTTCAAAAGTCACCTGAGGCTCGTAACCCGTCAGCTTCTTAATCAGAGTATTATCACACCACAAACGATGAACCTCGGACTTCTCAGGACGAATTCGCTGCTGATCTACTTGGATTTCAGCATTGGATCCCAAAATCCCTTTGATCATATTGAAAGTTTCCAAAATCGTGACTTCACGGTTTGACCCGATATTCACCGTTTTACCGATTGTATCCGAAGAAGAGGCCAAAGCCAAAAATCCGCGGCAAGTGTCAGTTACAAAGTTAAAATCACGCGTCGGAGTCACATCACCCAGATTGATGCTCTTTTTCCCACTCAACAATTGAGAGATGATTGTCGGGATCACCGCGCGGGCCGATTGGCGTGGTCCGAAAGTGTTAAATGGTCGCGCAATCGTCAGTGGCAAGTTGAAGGCATTAAAGAAACTCATCGCCATCGCATCCGCAGAAATCTTCGAAGCACTGTACGGAGATTGAGGCTGCAACGGATGTGCTTCATCAATTGGAACATAGCGCGCAGTTCCATAAACTTCGCTCGTTGAGGTGTGAATCACTCTTTGAACGCCATGATCCAAGGCTGCCTTACAAATATTTACTGTGCCTGTGATATTGGTCTCGATATAGCTTTGTGGAGCGACGTAAGAATAAGGAATGGCGATCAACGCTGCCAAGTGAAAGACGCTGTCGACTCCTTTAGTGATGTCGCGACAGAAAAAAGGATCGCGCACGTCGCCAGTCACAACCTCAATGTCTTTTAGATATTTAGAATCCTCGAGCCAGCCCCAAGTATTAAAGGAATTATACAAAGACAGCGCTCTGACTTTGTGTCCTTTTTGAACCAACATCTCTACAAGGTGAGATCCAATAAACCCATCGGCACCTGTTACTAATACATTCTTCATGGAGACGTTCCTATTCGATCTGAGGCCATCAATATGCTAAAAAAAGTTAACAAATATTTGCCGTTTCCACCCGAAATGTCAATCTCGACGCCCTTATCAGGAAGGTGAAACAGAATAGATTTATGCTAGGAAAGGGCGCAAAAATAAGCCCAAATCCCGGTCTGCACATCGTTGCGAAATAAACTCCGCCGACAGAGGGTTGTTTAAGAAATCATGAGCCACTTCATCGTTAAATTCAGCTCTACGAGAGTAACGAAGCTCCTGAGACTTATCCTGCACCAATGGCTCTAGTTCAAAGATAGACCCGTCTTTTAATAAGGACGTCAAACACTCGTGAGCGGCCTTCACCGCCAACATCCCTAGCTCGAACCCTTCCACCAATCGAGGTTTCGGAAGCGCATGCATGATCATTTTGCCGGAATCCAAGCCCTTTGAAAGATAGTGAATCGTCGCTCCCACCATCTCAGGACGGCGATCTTGCAGAGCCCAGAAATTACAAGTGGCTCCGCGATAATAAGGAGAAACTCCCATGTGAATATTGATAGCTTTTTTGCGAAGAAGTAGGTCGCACAACTCACCACGAATCCAGCTAGCGCCGAAAACGACGATATAATCCACAGACTCCAATTGCTTAAACCAAGCTACCGGGATGTTATTGACGTCCCCCATTTTAATAGGGAACACGCGCACGTTGCTTGGACCATATCCTGGATCACCAAAGACATTACGTTCTGCTTGTTGCATACGCGTAAAGTAGTCTTTCATAATGTCCGACTTATTGTAAAAGTCCTCAGTGGCTCCTGGGAAAATCGTTGTGACCTCGCTGACAACCAAAACTTCAGAGGCAATTTTCGAGAAGCACTCGATCAGGTGACGATGACGCGGTTGATTGCTGGTAAAGAGGGCAATTTTCATAGGATGACTAGGCTTTCATCATTTTAAAGACATTAATGTGATCTTCGCGCGGGATCTCGAGACGACTCTCAAATCCACTCTGCATATTGGCTCTAAAACCCATAGAGATATTGAGATCCTTCAAAAGTTCCAAAGTCCCGGCGTTGTACGAGTTGCACGGGTGAGACATGCACACCACTGGTAAGTGAAGGTGGTCCCGCAGGTATTTATTGTTGGTTGTATACTCCGCACGCTGCTGCTCAAGCGGCAGCAAGCCCATCGTTGTCGGATGACTGTGCGAATGCAGGCCAATAAAGTGTCCATCCTTATTCAGGGTTTTCACCTGTTCTGCCGACATCCAAAGAATCTCATTCAACCCTTCAAGACTGACGCCCGCCCTTTTGATCATATCCAAAAGAACCATATTGTAGCGATCGACCTTAAGGATGTGATCGCGAAGATAGCGGAACTTTTTATCATTGACCGTGTAAAAGCTGAAATTCTGAAGGTATTGATTCGGATCAAATGTCGAGAGAGCTTTGTGGACTTCATCCGCCATCGGTGACTGATGAAGATAGGCCATGAACGCCTCATAAAAATCGTCGAAATTCTTAAAGTACTTACTACGGAAATAGCGGAAGACCTCAAGGTACTCGGATTTTCCCTCTAGAACAGAGCTATACACAAAGAAAAAGGCTTTAATACCATACTTATCCATCACCGGTTTAGCGATGTCGTACTGGCATTTCAAGCTGTCGTCGAAGGTGATACAAACTTTGTTACCAAAGCCCGGACGGCCATAGTTTTCAAACCAATCTTGAGCCGTTGTGATGTTTTCCAGACCAATAAAGTGAAGCAGATCTTCGAAGTCTTTCCCTGAAATACTTCCCTGCCCAGTCGGATGCCGCTCATCATGAAAATGATGAAACATGATCCCATGAGGAACTTTAATCTGGTATTGCCCCATCACAACGTCCTCTATCTATGACTTATGACTGATGCCAAACAGCGTGTCTAAGTTTCCACTGCCCGTCTTCTTTTTTCCACAAGTGCTGAGATCTGTTCTCGTCACAAAGCTCGTGGAAACGCTCAGGCTTCATCTCTAGGAAAGTCATCAAATCATTGAAGTAACGATCTGGGAACTCGCCATCAAACTTTTTAACCAACTGCACACCCTCTTCACGAGAGATGTGGTTGTTACGAATCTCTTGAGAAGCATCGTAAGAACAACGGCCAATACCGAACTTAATGTAAGTCGTATAGAAATGAAGATCATCGATCTTATCGTCAATGCTGTGATACTTGCAGTAAGTACCTTGGCTGCGGAATGGACGTGCTTTGAAGCCCGTGTTTTCCGTCGCGTAGTAATACACCTCTTGCGGTGTCCAGCGCAAATAGTAGCCCAGGTAGTGAATGTTGATATCTTTATTGGCTAAGTCTTTTTCTTCGATCGGAAGATAAATCTTAAGATCCGCATCCGAAAGTTTGTATCTTTCTTTCAACTCTTTGTACGGAAGACCCGCAAGGTAAATACTGTCGAGGTTTTGCGAGCTAAAGTATGATTTATCACGCAATGAAGAGTTGTTCTCGGCAATAGGGTTTCCGTACTCTGCTTCGTTCTCTCCGTAGAATACCAGGTTGATCCCCAATTTCGCCGCAATCTTTGGCGCTACGTTTTTTTGTCCCAACATGAATGTTTGGAAAGGATGGAAAATGTTTTCGATAGAAAGGCGAGTTAGAAGCTTTTGAACCTGACCGTTCGGCTTGATAGTCATGTTGTCAAAGCCACCGATTTCAATCCAGTTCTTCCAGTTTTCATACCCGTAAGTCGTGTACATGATTGGTGGCCATGTCAGAGTCAGTGGGTTCATGCCGTATTTGTATTTAAGAATGTGCGCTTGATAGGCGCTGTCTTTTCCACCGCTACCAGGAACTAGGCAGTCGTAAGAACCGTCTTTGCTACGATACTTGTCCAATAATGCGACCAACTCTTTTTCACGCATATTCCAGTCGATGCGATCTTTAGACTCAGACGCGCGACAAGCGTCGCAAATACCTTGTTCATCAAATCCGATAGTCGATTTTTTTGTATCTTTCGTGTGCTTATGCTCAGCGGCCGATGAAGGGCGCTGATTCGAGATCACACACTTTTTACAAAACTTCACATCGTGAGGAAGACCAAATTTAGTTTCAAATCTTTCCATTACATTCCCTTATAGATTGTTCAGCCAATTTGCATAAATTTTGAGACCATCCAATCCGCTCTTCTCTGGATGACCCTGAACGCCAAAGACATTACCGCGTCTCAGGACAACTGGGTATTGAAAGTTATGATAGCGACAGGTGCTGATCACACAAGATGGATCTTCAGGCTGAACATAAAAAGAGTGGACTAAAAACAACTTAGATTCCGGTCCCAGGCCAGCAATAAACGAGTCTTCCTTTTGTGTTTCCAGGAAGTTCCAGCCTATGAAAGGGACGCTGAGCTCTTGCCCGTCAAAAGAGGAAGGAAACTTACGAACCACGCCTGGAAGAATCCCCAAGCCTTCGTGGCTGCCAAACTCGTCGCTTTTAGAAAACATCAGCTGCAAACCTAAGCAAACTCCCAGGAAAGGCTTCCCCGCAAGCGCTTCATGGCGCAATACATCAACAAGCCCCTGCTCGCGCAGGCGATTCATAGCATCACCAAATGCACCAACCCCCGGAAGCAAAACGCCATCGGCAGATGCAATCACATTTTTGTCGCTAGAAACGATAGGCGTTACGCCACTCGCCATCAAGGCTTGTTTAATGCTAAACAAGTTTCCAACGCCGTAGTCGACTATCACTACTTTTTTCATAGAGCCCTGCATACCACTTTCATTTCTCTAAGTCTATTTGCCGCGTCTTTCAAGGAAATTGGTTTAATCTTCGCGAAGGAACGATTTGCCTTCAGAAAGCTGGTGTTGCCCTCTCTCTGGGCAGTAGGGTCTGCGATGGTGCTCTGTTTTGCGACTAGGTCGTAGTGAAAAATAGAAGCTGCGGCAATTCCATTGACGGTGGTCTCGGTCACAAGCTTGGCGATGTCATCTACAGACGCCGCTCCCCCATGGGCCACAACAGGAATTTTCACCAATGAGGTCACTTGCTTGATCAAGTCGAGATCAAAGCCTTCCCCCGTCCCCTCACGGTCGACTGAGGTAATAACCAACTCCCCGGCACCCAAGGATTCCACTCGGCGAACCCACTCCATCACCTCGACGCCAGTGTCTTCGCGCCCATTATCGACAAAGCACAAATAAGAACCATTAGGTTGTTTAATCGCTTCAACCGTCACGACAATTGTCGAAGACCCAAAACGATGGGCCGCAGACTCAATCAGCTTCGGATTGCGAATGACCGCTGTATTCAAAGAAACCTTGTCGGCTCCTGAGTCTAATACTTTTTTAATATCCTCTAGACTACGAATTCCGCCACCGACGGTGATAGGAATGAAAATGTTCGAGGCAATCTGGGAAATCATTTCTGTCAGACTATTGCGCTCGTAAAGGCTCGCCACGACGTCCATACAAAAAATTTCATCGGCCCCATTTTCGTAATAGTGTTTGGCAAAAATCGCTGGATCACCCATGACCCGCAATCCCTCAAGATGAATGCCCTTCACCAAGTTTGGACCTTTGATATCAAGACGAGGAATAAGTCTTACGTATCTTTTCTGTTCCATCCGCTACCTCTACAAATACTTTTCGCCCGGCGCTCTGGACCGGATTACTTTACAAGGATTTCCATAAGCCACAACACTGCCTGGGAGATCCTCTAAAACCGTGGCGCCAGCACCAACCACGACATGATCCTGAAGCTTTACGTTGTGAATCAGATTGGCTCCAAGACCGATGGCACAATATTCTCCCAAGACTACGCCGCCGCCACAGGTCACCCCTGGAGCCAGGCTGGCAAAATCCCCAAGAACGCCATCATGATCAACACTGCTGCGAGTATTGAGGATTACATGAGAACCTACTTTAGAAAACGGACCCACAACCGCGCCATCCAACACAACCGTGCCCGGGCCTATAACAGCCGAAGGAGACACCGACGATCTTGGATGAAAGACGCGAACAAATTCAAAATCAGGAATCATTTGCAGGATTTTTTTACTGATCTCGGCACGTACAAAATTGTCACCAATCGCGACAACGCCTTTTTTGATACCCGAAGCAACCAATTCAGGCTCTGAGAGAACCTTACCTTGTGATGAAGTCGAACTTTGACGGTCGACGAAACCCACAAGCTCGTAGCGCCCTTCGAGCTTTAATGCATCGGCAACAACGCGCCCGTGTCCACCCATTCCGAAAATGACTACTTTATCCATTTTAGCAAGACCTTACACTGCTTGGGATATTGACGATTCGCGCTTCATAGAAAGACGCGTTCTCAAGCGACGTTGAAATTGAACCTTTGTACATCGGCAAAGTGGGAAGAAGCTTCCAAATCGGTCGCGCCATCACCCCTTTTGCATTGCTGGCTTTTAAGAACTCGTCTCGTTCTTGAAGACTCTCCAACTGAATCGCATTCAGCCAATAGTTCGAACGACAGTTCGCGGGCTCTACAATAAACCTTGTTCCCACTGAGGCAAAAAACTGACGATAGCTTTCTGCCGTTTTTCTTTTATCCTCGACAAACTCGGTGATTTTTTCCATTTGCGCACAGGCAAAAGCCGCATTCAAATTTGGCAAACGATAGTTGTATCCAACCTCGTCGTGGACAAACTCCCATGCGTGAGGAACTTTTGCCGTTGTCGATAAATGTTTAATTCGTTTTGCAAGCTCAGGATCCGAGGTGACGATCATCCCGCCGCCTCCGCAAGTGACAATTTTATTTCCGTTAAAACTAAAGATCGAAAGTTTGCCGGCTCTGCCAACATGCTGACCTTTATAGAAAGAACCTAAGGCTTCCGCCGCGTCCTCAAGAACTGCAATGTGATGTTTCTCACAGATAGCCGCGATCTCGTCCATTTTTACTGGGTGGCCAAAGACATGCATTGGAATACAAACTTTGATCGCACGCCCAGAAGCCTTGTGAACACAAACCCCTTGCGCGTTGATCATGGTTTCTTTTTTTAGAAAGTCCTCGAGTTTTTCAGGGCACATCCCAAGATTGTCTTTGGCGCTATCGATAAAAACAGGGCTTGCACCACAATATGCAATCGGATTAGCAGTCGCAATAAAGCTCAACGCTTGAGCCAAAACCAAATCCCCTTGCCCTACACCCAACGCCACAAGGGAAAGATGCAATGCCGAGGTTCCATTGGTTGTCGCGATGGCAAAAGGAATGTTGGTATATTCCGAGATCATTTTTTCAAATTTTCCGACATACTCACCAACAGAGGAAATGAATGTCGAATCGATGCAATCTTGGACGAGGTCTTTTTCTCTTTGAGAAATTCGTGGCTCATGCAAAGGAATGAATTTGCCACTAGCCGTTGGATCGTAAAGATCTCTGGTGAAATTTAAGAACTTCTCAAGCATGGCGCCCCGCAAACACTGAAAAATGATAGACGAACATCTTACAATATCGTGACCAAGACGACTAGCAAGACGACCAAAATCCCAACTTATTACGGCGCATCAACAAACGAATTCCCCTTCGACACCTAACGCGTGTGCTACAAAAAACACACTTTTGCCTCGTCAATGTAAAGCCCTTCTTCTAGTATACGCCTTTTGCCTGTTTTCCGGGAAAAGAGCTGCTCTCTTTTCTTAGAGGAATTGTAAATGAACTCGTTTCCCGTGACCGCCCTTCGAGAGTTCTTGTCTCGTCGGGAATACCTTTGGGGGCTCCTTCTCCTCTGCTTCATGCAGTTTTCGCTGCTGACTTCACAAACAGGAATGGATTTCTTTGCCGGCGCCATGCTCCTGACCTCTCTGTATTGGACTGCGAAATACTACAAAATGCCGTGGAGTTGGCCACGCCTTGGATTGTGGTGGCTCTGGGGAAGCTGGCTTTTTGTCATCGGACTGGGGCTCGCGCTCAACCCACTGTCATCCTCTTGGCAGGATCTGTTTTTTGAATTTCGCTGGATTCTGGATTTCTATGTGTTCATCCTGTTCTGGTCGGTCTTTGGTGAAAACCCAAAAGTGCTTAAGTTTTTTGCCGTCGCCCTTGCTCTGTGCTCTCTTGTTGCCGTTGTTATCTATGCTCTGGGCTACAATCCCCTAGCAGAACCCTTTTCCCAAAGAGCCATCAATCTGCAGAACTTTGCAAATTGGCGAGCCGGCGGAATCTTCAATCACTCAATGCCACTAGCACATACCTACGGTCCGCTCCTCATGGTTTTCATCGGAGTTCTTTTAGCTCATTGGCGAACAAAGCAGCGTTTGTCCCCTTGGATTTACGCCGCATTCATTCTTACTGCAGCTACGATTCTTCTAACCTTCACTCGTGGAGTGTGGATTGGGGTGGCGAGTGGACTGTTAGTCATGGGTTATTTGATTAATAGAAAATGGGGCATTCTCCTGACTGCCGGACTGATTGGCCTTGGGCTGATCGGCTTTGCAAGCAGTCAAAAAATTCGCGAGCGCATTACCACAACCATCAATCTCTCTGTACGTGGGGATAGCGAACGTTTGACACTTTGGAAAACCAACTGGGAGATGTTCAAAGATCGACCTCTGTTGGGAGCAGGCTATGGACAAAACCGTGCACGGCTGCGCGAGTACTATGACAGAATGGGCGTGCCAGCTGGTTACTTTGAGGGACACGCGCACAACCAGTACATGCATTTTTTAGCGGGAACCGGGATCTTGGGTCTTCTGTGCTACCTGTACTTCATGTTTTTCACTCTGAGAACCGCGTATCTGGCTTATAGAAAAGCGACCTCTCCACTACAAATGGGGATCGGGCTTGGCGGTATCGGTGCCATGATATGTTTTTATATCGGAGGCCTCACTGAAGCTAATTTCTCGATAGGGAAAAACCGCTTTATGATTTTATTTATCATTGCGTGGACGACGAGTATTTATCTACAGCAATTGTATTTAAGCTCTGGCAGATCTGCTTCGCTTCGCGGTGATAAGCACTCGTCTTAGATATTTAAGAAACGAGAATGCCAAAAGTGGGTAGTACATTCCCACAGAGACCAGGCCGTCATTCTTAAGCCGACGGTACATATCCAACTCACCTTTTTCATGTTTCCAAAGCTGGGCACTAAGCCCAGCATCGCCATAATCTGACTTAAATGAGTACGCTAAAGGTGCTTCCAAAACGTAAGCTTTGTGCCCATTCAAAACAATAGTCAACCACAGCAAATAGTCTTCAGAATGGCGCTTTCCCGGAAAAAAGCGAAACGGAACATCACGACGAAGCATCACAGAACGAGTCGGAAACTGATTTGAAAACAAAAGTTTCTTTGCGATCACTGGACGGTCAACGACTGCCAAAACCTTGTCATTAGGTGCCGTGGTGCCTTCGACCTGCTGGGTTCCATGCCCCGTCAAAGCCACGTCTGGATGGGTTTTCATCCAAGAGTACTGAATTTCTAATTTTTGTGGGTGCCAGCTGTCATCAGAATCCAAAAAAGCAATATATGGATTTTGGGCAGATTCCCAGCCAACATTTCTAGCGCTGCCTGGTCCCGCATTTACTTTTTGCTCTAGAACTCGAATCCAATTCTCTGGATATTGTTTGGCAATCTCTTTCAGTCTTTGAAGCGTGTCATCGCCACTTTGATCCTCGACCAAAATCACTTCCGCCGGAAGAGCTGTTTGCGCTGCCACCGAAGCCAACGCCCGCACAATAGTGTCTTTGCAACGGTAGCAAGGAATGACAACAGAGACAGGAATTTTTTCGTGCAATGTGGACATATCCCCTCGTCAGCTACTCGCCCTTGGCGCCAATAATGTTCTCTAATGAATGATAATACGGACGAGCTCGTTCGCTTTCAAAAAAGGCGCGACCGGCTTCTCGCATAGATTGAATCTGCTCAGGTGTCATTGCGCGCACAAAGTTCAGCATCTCATTCCAGTTGCTAAATTTACGGCAATCCACAAAAGCTTCGGTCGGAATATACTTCTCGATATCAGGTGCCCCTAGATAGAGAGGAATAGTGCCCGCGTAAAGGCAATCAAAGATCTTCTCTGTAATGTAGCCACTCATTTTCATGTTTTCAAAACAAAGACAGAAATTATACTCACTCAGGGTTTCATATTTTGAACCGCAAGCGCCTCTGTAAGCTTTTAATAAAGCACTGCGATTTAAAAGATATGGCAGCCACAAACTACATCTGGTCAGCCACTTATCCCAACCTCGTCCGAATAAATCGACGATGTCATACTTTTCCAGCGCAGCAATGGCTTCTATACGCTTGCTATAAAGTTCATTCTTAGAGCTGATAGGTTTATGGTGTCCATTGATGACAACAATACGAGATTTTCTCTCGCGTCGGTTCCAAAACTTTTCAAGAACCCCTTTATAGGGAAGTGGCCAGTAAATCTTCTTAAGAACTTCCTTACGAACACCCTCTAAAGAGTAACCGTCTCCATGTGTATTATGAACATAGACGCTTTTAAAGTTGGCAGTTAAAGACGGAAGATTCTGATAAAACTTCGGCGCAACAACTGGGGGCTCTAAAAGAATATAGGCCTGAGCCGTAACCCCTTTGGCCTTCAGACTCTCGTAGTCCGGAAGAATCCCCATAGAATAGTAATCGCCACCCTTCCCTGAGCTGCTTTCAGCAGAAAGAAAGTCCGCAGTCTTTACGGTCATCCCAGACTTAGCGGCCTCATCACGCATTCGCACAAAAGGCAATAATTGGTCATCTCGATTCAAATTTGGATTTGAAAGGTCAAACAACTTATCGCCGTAGAAAGCTTCATAGGAGGGATCAATATAGACATTCTTAGAGACCATATTTTTACTCATCTCTTCGTCTTAATGACAATTGCATGCAAAATATGATGGCCCATTTTATCTAAGCCCAGCAACAACACGAATTTTAAGTATGAAATCAGCAAGAAGGTCAACATGCCTCGTTTGGACTCAAAAGCCTTCGCCAGAAGCTCAAAATGAAAGTGTCCTTTCAAAAGAGCTCCCGCCTCTTTCGTCTGCCCCATCAAATACATATTCATCGCACGGCGAGCGATGTCCATGCGCTCCAGCGCCTGATAACCAAGAATATCGGACTTTTTCACCGCATTCTGGGATCGTGGTTTCTGCAGATAGTAATCCAACACTAAAAACATGTCCGCGCGATTGGTATTGCGCTTGAGCTCCAAGTACGACGCCTGAGTTTGTGACGTGCGTGTACTCATAAGGTTTTCTAGAATGATCAGAATTTTGTGCTGTTCAAGAATACGCAGCCACACATCTAAATCACAACTGGTCAGAAACTGTTGGCCATTCCATTTCTGAATTTCTTTTTGGTAGATCTCTGTTCTGACAAGCGCCCCAGAGCACAAAAGAAAATTACCCGCGCGCAAAATCACCGGGAATAACTCTTCGTAATTCAATAAAACGGTCTGACCTTTTTCGCGACCAAGGTATCTTGCAACCGAGGTTTGACCAAAAGCTTTGCTTTCAGAATCAATCAAAAAGGCTTCTGTAAACGCGACACCGGCCTCTGGATTACTTTCCAAAGACTCTACCTGCCTTGCTACGATTTCCGGCTCATACACCTCATCGGCGTGAAAAATCTCTGTGTATTTTCCGCAGGCAAGCTCGATACAACGATCAAAATTGGCGATAGCCCCAATATTCTTTTCGCTTCGATAGATTGTAATGCGTTCGTCTTTGAAAGACTCCACGATCTGCAAAGTTCGGTCGGTCGAGGCATTATCAAGAACACGAATGATAAAGTTTGAATAAGTCTGCTTTAAAGCCGACTGAATAGTCTCGCCGATCGTTTTCTCGGAGTTATAGCAAGGAATACAGATGCACACCAACGGAGCTGCATTAGCCATTTTTAAGCCCCATCTCTTGGAAGAGCTTCGTAAAGCGCGCCGAGAACGAGTGATCCTTCAAAGTGCGCTGATAACCGGCATTGGCCATAGCTTCACGTTGATCCGCGTTCTCGAGATAAAACTTCACTTTATCTACAAGCTCGTCAATGCTGCCATATACATCCATCTCATCGCTAATGGCGTACTGTCTTTCAAGACCCTCAACATAGTAAGAAAGCTGAAAACCACCACATCCATTGATCTCGAAATGTCGGGCTTTAAGCTGTTCCACAGACTTCTTTGACCGAATACGATCTACCAAAGCACGCCAAGACGAACACAGGTAACGCGCATCCCACGAGGCAGAGTTGGAAATATTCAGATTAATACGACTTTGATTAAAGAGTTTCACCATTTCATCGTGTGAAACCATGCCACCGCTCCAGCCTGGTCCCTTGGCAACAACTTTAACCCCGGCTTTGGCAAGCTTATCCACCAACCACTGGCGGTACGGGTGCCATCTGCCGACGAAAGACACGTCATGGATTTTAGGTTCATTCATGCGGTAGTACATTTTCTCGTTGCAGCCATAGGAAAACAAAAGAACGTGCTTCAAGCCATGAGCCGCATATCTGCGAACTGAAAAGTAATCTGGAGTCGTGAAAAAATCAAAATGGGGCGCCCAAAAATAGGCGTACTCTTTTCTCCAGGTATCATCATGAAAGATCGAGAGGGTTTTTGTATGCGCGCGCAGAGCTTGGATCGTAGAGACCTCAAACTGATCCGTGTACAGGTGAAAAATAGCAACGGCAGGCTTTAGCTCTTCCGCACGACGAAGCAGATTTGCATTCATCTGCGCCTTACCTTGCTGCTGCATTTCAGCCATATAGTCAAAAAGGATCACCTCGTGACCCATCTGAACTAGCGAGTGGTAGTAATTTGTATACTCGTAAGAATGCCCACGAGAGGCTTGCCCATAGTCGTGCTGCATGCACACCAATAGAATCTTCATTTTAGTTCACCTTTGCAGTCACAGGCAGTTTCTTAAGTTCAAAAATTCCACAACCATAATCAAGATTGTAAGTGGTATTGATGGCCTCTGGAGTGAGAACAACATCTTCGTGCAAATCCCCTGCATCATCGACATAGGAAAAGCCAATGAGTTCAAAACGATCTTTCGCCCACTCTAGAACTGTTTTAATTGCAAACACGCGATGAGCGTTGAATTCGATTCGTTCTTCGCCGATCGGGAACGAAAGATATAAAATCCCGCCTGGCGCCAAAATTTTGTACAGGCTATCAAAACCTTTCAAGTGCCCATCGATGTCCATCGGATCGTTATAACGACCTAACCCGAAATGCTCTAAGGCATGCAGGCAAGAAACTGAGTCTGCATAGCCTAAAAGCTCTTTCGGAAAATTCATGAAATCGCATTGTTTAAAAGTAATGTTTTTAATTTTTGCATCCAACGGACGGATGTCAAAAACTTCGATTGCGCGAAAGGCCGCCACGTGAGCCACAAAAGTTTCTACTCTGGAAGCCACGTCCACGTGTTTTACCGGCTGTCTTTGAAAGATTCTTCGAGCCACCAACAAGTCCTGGTGAAAATAATGGCCAGATATAATGCCGCTCTCTTCATAACGATCATGCAGACTTGGCATGGAAAATCGCAACTTCCATTTGGACCCGGCCTCTTTGTTCATTCTTTTAAGAATGAAGTACTCTCTCACTACTGCAGGAAAAGCTCGAATTGCCAAAATGCGTGGCAACTCGATTCCGAAGTTAGACGTCCAATACAGAATGTAGCGAACAACACTCAGTAGTCTTTTATTTTTTCTTATATACGATTTAAGAGCCTGCATATTCAGAATTCCATATTTATTTCGCTAGTTGAAAACGTCTTAGCAACAGATATTGCATCACTAAAAAGACCACTCCTGCAATCGCAAGTAATACCAGCGCGTAAAACAAGCTTCCTGTATTTGCCACTAGAGTTTTAAATGACATAACGCCCAAAAACAACACTCCGCCCATAAGTAAGCTTTGCATTAAACGGCGGTACGGCAACCGAATCGAGCTGTCTTTTGCAATTGTATAGTGCATCACTAGAACCATCAAACAACCCGCCACCGTCAAACCAACGCCAGCACCGATGGCTCCCATCTTTGGAACCAAATAGGATACCAACGTTAAGGACAGAATCGCGCCTACAAGATTGGGAAGAAGCAAAAGCTGTGTCTTCATGCGACCGTGAGCTGCCAAGGTATAAACACCGGCGACAACCCGTGCTCCTTCAGCAATTGCGCCCCACGTTACATAAATATACGAATCCCGATACTGCACACCTAACAAAACACGCGTCAGTTCCGGCGCCACCGCGGAGAGCATCCACACCAGCAAAACAACAGAAGGGATAATAGCACTGGCGTAGTTTTCCCACACCTGTGTCGTTTGCTCTCCTGTACCCTTACTGACATTTTCATAAAAGAGAGGCTGGAAGTAGGTCGTTAAAATAGATTCAAAGCCTGAAATCAAACCTGCGCTCACACCATAACCAGCAACAAACAAGCCCAAGGCCGCAAGCCCCATCGAATCATTCAACAGAAATCGATAGCCTTGCATTTGCAACCAGTTGAGGCCCACTGAAATAGCAATGGGCCATGTGAACATCAGAATGGGTTTAAAATTTACTTTCGATTTTTGTAGAGGCGCCTGCGGTGGTCGCAATTTACTAAGAAAGACTTTGATGCCGATACCAGCAAAAATAATCTGCCCAATCAGAAGACCCAGCATCCAGTACTCGGCCCGTCCTGAGTAATTTTTAACGAGTGTCCACGCAAGGATAAAACCAGCCGCCAATGTCGCAATCGTCAGCCCCATAAACCAGCCGCGATATCCCAGCATGTTCAAAGACGGTATAGCTGTTTGATTAATGGTATTAAAAAGCAACGAGCCACCGATCAAAACAATCAGCCAGATCGTTTCCGTTTGAAAATCAAACCAAATGAAATGATTGGTGAGCGAAAGCAATCCACTCACAACAAGAAAAATAAAAACCAGATACCCATAGTAAAGATTCAGGTAGTGCTTCACGCGCCCCTGTTCATTCCACTCATGCAGTCGCCTGTTGATAAACATACCGATGGGATTGATAAAAAACAGAGCGCACAAAGCGATTGTGGTAACAAGCAAAGACATCCGCCCCATTTCAGAAGGCGGCAGGACCGTGGTTGCAACACGCATGATCAGCAACAATATCAAAAATTGAGCAACACGCCCCAATGCGATTAAAAGCACATCGTATCCTTACAGCACTCTTTCTAACTGAATGGCCACATCTCGCGCGAGAGCTTCAAAATCTAATTCGTGCTCTTTCATCAGATACTGGTAGGTTCCACACATTTTCGAGAAGCGGTCTTTGATTCCCAATCTGACAACCCGAGGGCCCCCAACAGAGGACACTACTTCAGCCACGGCAGATCCTAAGCCGCCATAGACTGAATGTTCTTCGATCACAATGACGTTCTTTTTGCCTTTGAAGGTCTGAATGAAATGATTTTCATCCAATGGTTTTAGGCAAGGCACACTGTATACGGACGCATCTGGATATTTCTCATTCGCCAGTCGCAGGGCTTGATGAACCATCGAACCAGTAGCATAGAAAACGGTACTGCCACTTCCCGACTTGACCTCTAGAGGTTTGCCCCAAGCAATGTCAGGAGCTTTTTTGTGAACATCTCCGAGATCCGACTTTCCGAATCTTAAGTAGACCGGCGCTTTTGCTTGCAGCGCTAACTGAAAACAAGATTCCAATTCAAATTTGTCTGCCGGAGACAGAATACGAATATTCGGAATGGCTCGCAGGCAAGCGATATCCTCTGTGCTTTGATGAGAAGTTCCGAGATGGCTGTAGACAACGCCAGCGCCATCCCCTATCAAAATACAGGGAAGGTTTTCATAGCAGAAATCTATTTTAATCTGTTCAAGAACACGAACTGGGACAAATGCACTCAAACCATAAATCACAGGCAAAAAGCCCATTTTCGATAGGCCAGAGGCCACCCCAACCATGTTTTGCTCTGCAACCCCGGCGTTGATAAAACGCTCTGGGCTGGATTTACGAAGACCATCAAACAATGCATAACCGTGGTCCCCTGTGAGGAGGTACAATTTAGAATTGTCCTTCGCCGCTTGAACTAAGGCTTTAGAGAAAGCTTCACGCATAGAACCCCCTGTTAGAATCCTAGCTCTTTAAGAGCTTCCTGATAGGTCGTTGGATTAAGTCTCGTATAGTGCCAGACATTGTTGCCTTCCATGAAAGACACGCCTTTGCCTTTCACAGTGTTTGCAACGACGGCTTTGGGTCGGCCATTTTTCTTTGATTTTAATTCTGAAAACGCCGCATGAAGAGCAGCCTCATCGTGGCCATCAAGAACAATCGTATCAAAATCAAATGCTTCCATTTTTTTGCCAAGATCTGACAAATGCATAACTTCATTCGTCGGCCCCATCGCTTGAAAGCCGTTGGCATCGATGATGACACACAAATTATCTAACTTCCAATGAGCGGCAAAAAGTAAAGCTTCCCAAATCGAGCCTTCGTTGCTCTCGCCATCGCCGACGATAGCATAAACCTGCTGATTGGTCTTTTTCAGTTTGCAACCAAGGGCGATGCCAGCACCTACAGAAAGACCATGCCCCAAAGAGCCTGAAGTCACTTCAAGTCCCTCGACGTGAGAGTCTGACAAACCTTTAAGGCGCGTGCCGTCCGCGAAGTATTTCTTCACATCCGAATCTGTCAGCCAGCCCAGCTCGAAAAGGCAAGCGTACTGAGCCATCACACCGTGGCCTTTACTTAAGATTAAAAAATCACGGTTCTCATCTTTGGGGCCCGAGGCCAAATTCAAATGATTGCGATAGAGAACAGCCAAAATTTCAACTAGCGAAAAAGCGCAGGGAATATGAACCGTCGATCCGTTAAAGGCCATATCCAAAACAGTCTTACGAAGTTTTTTTGCATCAAATACAGCTGAATTCATTGGGCCTCCGCTGTTTTTTTATAAAATTCAATAGTTTTCTTTAAAGCGGCATCATCAGGCACGCTTAATCTTAAACCCAAATCAGAAGCGGCCTTCTTTACAGATGGCACATAAAGATCCCCTGACAGGTTTCCTGTCGAAGCACCTTGTACAACGACTTCTAATTTCGGATTTTCAATGGAAATAATTTTTTTCGCCAATTGCAAAATACTAAGCTCTTTGTCGGAACCCACGTTATAGGCCGCAAAAGATTCTCCGCGAAACAAGATATGCCAAAGCCAAATCGCCATATCAGAAGCGTACATGTAAGAACGCTTCGCAGAGCCATCGCCTTTAATACAAATATTTTCGCCGGAAAGAATATTGCGAATAAAATTCCCGACGGCGTAGTGACCATCTAGCGGCAAGCCCGGGCCAACGAATGCAAAAAGACGAGCGATGCTGACATCAAAACCATAAGTCTGTCCATACTGACGACTCATAAGCTCGCCCACACGTTTACCCTCGCCATACATGGACGAGCTCTTACTCAAATCCGGTGCACCGGCATAAGTTTCCTCGACGTGAGTGATATCTGCAGGTTGTTTTCCATAAACCGCGCCAGAGCTGACAAAGAGAACTTTCTTTACTTTTTTTGTTTTACAAAGCTCGAGAACTCGTTTGGTGCCAGCAACACTGACATCGAAAGCGTCCAACGCCTGAGATCCACCGAGGGACGCTGCCGGATCGACAGCCGCGTGAAACGCATAATCAAACGCACCTTCAGGCTCAGCAAACGAACGAACGTCGCCTTTGATAAAAGCCAGAGATTTTTCGTCTTTTAAGTGCGGATGTTTTTTAAAAAATACGTCCGGGTCTCGAGATAGAACCACCATCTTTGCCTGCAAGGACAATGCTTGGTTCGCATAAAGAAAACTCTCTAACAACCACGTTCCTACAAACCCCGTTCCACCAGACAAAAAAATCGTTTTCCCTTGGAGCTGATTCCAAAGAGTCTCTGTCTGTGTAAAAACGTGTTTGAGGTCTTCAATTGGCAACATGATTAACCTAAAAATTTCTCGTACTCTTCAATTTGACGAAGAGTCACTTCACGACACTGAGTTTTGTTAGACGCATAAGCCTTGCTCCAGGTCACAATGCTTTCCAATGTCTTCTCGAGTCCCCAGCGAGGCTCCCACTGCAAAAGGGTTCGAGCCTTGGAGTGATCTAGTTTCAAATAGGTCGCCTCGTGAACAGCATTAGGATCTTTCGTTAGCGTGTAAGCAGCGTCACCGCCCCACATGCCAACCATCTTTTTCACGATCCACTCAACTTCACGTGCATCGGATTCCGTCGGACCAAAGTTAAAGGCCTGAGCGTAATCTGCTCCTTGTTCAAAAAGCTTCTGCGCCAATACCAAATAACCGCAGAGAGGTTCCAGAACGTGTTGCCATGGACGAATAGAGTTTGGATTTCTAACTTTCACAGACTCGTTTTTCGAAAAGGATTTAATAATATCAGGAATCAAACGATCTTCCGCCCAGTCACCACCGCCGATAACATTGCCAGCACGGGCTGACGCCACTGCGATTTTAAAAGACTGTCTGTACGCCGAAGTCACAAGCTCTGAACAAGCTTTGCTGCTACTGTAAGGATCATAGCCGCCAAGAGCTTCATTTTCTCTGTAACCCCAATGCCATTCTTTATTTTCATAACACTTGTCTGTGGTCACGTTCACAATGGCACGAATAGAAGGAACCGCCTTTGCGGCCTCTAAAAGATAAACCGTGCCCATCACATTCGTCATGTAGGTTTCAATCGGATTCGAATAAGAGTAGCGCACCAATGGCTGAGCCGCCATGTGAATAATGATGTCAGGCTTTGCATCAGAAAGAACTTTTTTCAGATTCTCGAAATCACGAATATCACCAATGTGCGATTGAATAAGGCTTGCGATGCCCGCTGCCTCAAACAAAGAAGGATTCGTCGGAGGTTGCAAGGCATAACCCGTCACCTGCGCGCCCATTTTATGAAGCCACAAGCTCATCCAACTGCCTTTAAATCCCGTGTGTCCAGTCAGAAAGACTTTTTTATTTTTCCAGAAAGAACTTACCACACTCGCCATGGTGCTTTTCCTTTTTGCCAAAGATCTTCAAGAAGATTTTTATCTCGGAGGCTATCCATCGGCTGCCAAAAACCCTTGTGAAAGAAAGCGTGCATCTGACCGTTCGCTGCCAATTTCTCCATAGGAGATTTTTCCCAGATAGTTTGGTCATCGGAAATAAGATCGATCACTTTGTTGTTCAAAACAAAGAAGCCACCATTGATCCAACCGCCATCACCTTCGGGCTTTTCCTGAAAGCTCTGAATTTTGTCGTCTTCCAAATTCAAGGCGCCAAAACGTCCCGGCGGCTGAGTCGCAGTCAGTGTTGCCATCTTTCCGTGTTTTTTATGAAATGCGATGAGGTCTTTGATATTCACATCAGCCACGCCATCACCGTAAGTCAGACAGAAGTCGTCATTACCAATATAATCTTTCACTCGCTTGATACGACCACCGGTCATCGTGTTTTCGCCGGTATCCACCAAAGTGACTTTCCAAGGTTCAGAACTGCTTTGATGAATATCCATTTTGTTAGACTTCATATCGAAAGTGACATCTGAAGTGTGCAAGAAGTAGTTCGCAAAATATTCTTTGATCACGTAACCCTTATAACCACAGCAAACGATAAAATCGTTCAAACCATAGTGAGAGTATATTTTCATGATGTGCCAGAGAATAGGTTTGCCACCGATCTCGATCATAGGTTTTGGCTTCAAATGACTTTCTTCGCTGATGCGCGTTCCGAAACCGCCAGCCAATAGCACGACTTTCATTCGACTCTCCTCGTGAAGCCTGAACTTTATAAGATCTTTAGCAATAAATACATGTATTTAGCCATTTCTGCACCAAATTATTTGTCGGCTATAGATTGCCATAGCTACGCCTGTCTTGGTAAGAATCTTAACTCTATCAGGAGTACACAATGCCAGTATCCCCGTCAGGAAATGAAGAACAGCGTGCAGCGGTTATTACCTCTGCGAAGAACTTGTTTCTTCAGGAAAATAAACCGAAAACCTTTATCCCAGGCTCTACCTACATTCCTGTCACAGCGAAAGTGGTGGATGAAAACGACCTCGCACACCTGATTGACGCATCGCTTGATATGTGGCTGACAGCGGGTCGCTATGCACGGGAGTTCGAGGCCCAATTTGGAAAATATTTCGGCCGCACGACCAAGTCGTTATTGGTGAATAGCGGATCCAGCGCCAATCTTGTGGCGGTTTCCTCTCTGGGCTCTCCGGAATTAGAAAAATTTGGTATGAAACCACTGGTTCCCGGAGATGAAGTGATCACGGTTGCTGCTGGCTTTCCAACCACAGTGAATCCGATCGTACAAAATGGCTGGAAGCCTGTTTTTATCGACGTCGATGCAGCCACAATAAATGCTCTTCCAAAACTGATCATGGAGGCTAAAACCTCTAAAACGCGCGCTGTAGTTTTAGCCCACACTCTGGGGAATCCTTACCGCGCGGATATCATTGCGGATTGGTGCAAAAAAGAAGGTCTCTTCTTGATCGAAGACTGCTGTGATGCTCTTGGCGCCACCATTCAAGACAAACCCGTTGGCAGCTTTGGCGAATATGCAACCAGCAGCTTTTACCCGGCTCACCACATCACCATGGGTGAAGGTGGCGCCGTGATGTCTAAAGATGGTCGCTTGAAAAAAATTGCAGAAAGCATCCGCGATTGGGGCCGTGACTGCTGGTGTGAGCCCGGAAAAGACAACACATGCAATAAGAGATTCTGTTGGAAACTGGGCGATCTTCCAGAGGGTTACGATCACAAATATATTTACTCGCATGTCGGTTACAATTTGAAAGTTACAGACATGCAAGCAGCCCTTGGAATTTCACAATTGAACAAAGTGGAATCTTTCATCGAAGCTCGCAGAAAAAACTGGAATTACCTCTACAAAGGCATCAAGTCGTCCCCGACTTTGTCGAAGTACTTTACTCCTGTCGAAGCAACGCCAGAGACAAATCCAAGCTGGTTCGGATTCCCACTATACTGCAATGAAGGATTGAATCGCGAAAAGGTGGTCTCTAGCCTTGAAGATAAAAAGGTCGGGACTCGCCTTTTGTTCGCAGGCAATTTAACCAAACAACCTGCTTACAAAAACGTCGACTATCGTATTCACGGAGACTTGAAAAACACCGATCGCATCATGAAAGAACTTTTCTGGATCGGCGTACACCCAGCATTAGACCAAGTAAAAATGGACTACATGTTGGAACAACTGGAAGCTGTCACAAAATAAGCAACAAATAAGCCCTAGCTTTTTGCTAGGGCCAGTCCTTTATCAAACTCAGTTCTGAGACGCTGAATCTGAGAGGTCATCGGCACTTGATGATTGCCGACGAAGAAACCATGGCTGTCGATAGACTCTGCATTTGGCAGTTTTCCGTGGATTTCATGTTCAAACCACTTCAAGGCTTCATTTTTTGCAAAGTTACCGGCCACAATCGGACGACACTCCACACCCGCTTTAGTCAGATGATCAATCAGCTTCAAGCGATTCACTTTTGATTCAGGCTTAATCACAAAGCTAAAACCAAACCAGCTGCTTTTGCCTGTTTCTTTTTGAATGTAGAAATCCTTATGGTTGCCAAAAAGCTCTTGGAAAACAGCCGCATTTTCGCGGCGGATATCAACAAAGTGTTGAAGCTTTTTGATTTGCTCCAAACCAATCGCGCCACTCATTTCTAAGGGACGAACGTTGTATCCAGGAAGCACAAACTTAAAAGACTCTTCAAAGGGATTGTCACTTTTTGTGCCTGTGACTTTATTTTCTTTCGGAAGATTTCTGGTCCACCCGTGAGCTCGTAAGCAAAGAAGAATATGATAAAGCTCTTCGTCATCCGTAGAGACAATTCCACCTTCCATCGTCGAAATATGATGGCTAAAGAAGCTGCTATAAGTTCCCATGGTACCGAAAGTGCCCGCCTGACGGCTTTCAAAAGTAGCGCCCAAGGATTCGCAGTTGTCTTCGACAAGCTCAATATTTTTACCCGCAATCATTTTCTTGATTTGCGAAAAGTCATTTGGATTTCCCAAAAGATTGACGGTCATGACCATTCTTGTCTTGTCGGTGATCGCAGACTTCAGAGCGTTCAAATCATAATTCAAAGTCTCGATATCGATGTCTACAAACTTAAGTTTCAGACCATATTGCGCAAGTGGGAAGTAAGTCGTACTCCAAGAAACCGCAGGAACAATGACTTCGTCGCCACGCTTTAAAGGATTTTCTTTACGATAAAAAAGAGCCGCCACCATCAACAGATTGGCAGTCGATCCCGAGCTGCACATAACGCAGTACTTGGCGCCGAGGAATTTCGCGAACTCTTTTTCGTACTGGGCGACATGAGCGCCCATTGTGTACATGCCAGTTTTAATAACCTTTTGGATCGCTTCGACTTCCAAATGATCCCAGCTTGAAGTTGCTAGAGGGTAAAACATTTCCATAATCGTCCCTTTATTGAGGCAAATTTAAATAATATTCGTATGTTTTTTCAATTCCCTGGCGCAAGGAGGTCTGACTCTTCCATCCCCACGTCTGAGCGATTTCAGTAGCTACAAGCTTACGCTTCATTCCTACCGGCTTGGTGAGGTCATGAGTAAATCCACCTTTGTAACCAATCACATCCGCCACGGCCTTGTAATACTCATTCACGCTATAATCGATACCTAAGCCCACATTCATCAAAGCCGGAAGGGAATCAAATTTTCGAATGCCTGCAGCAATACAGTCTGCCAAATCCCCGGCATACATGAATTCGCGACGAGCTTCGCCGTCTCCCCAAATTTCGACCTGCGTGGCCCCCGTTTTTTTGGCTTCATCCACTTTACGAACAACCGCTGGAATCAGATGTGAGTTCACGGGATCAAAGTGATCAAAGCGCCCATAGAGATTGCAAGGAATCAAAGTTTTGTATTGGAAAGAAGGATCTTCCTTCATGATGTACTGGCACAGACGTTGTGCCATGATTTTCGCCAAGGCATAACCTTCGTTCGTCGGCTCTAACTCGCCTTGAAGGACCATACTTTCTTTCAAAGGATTTTCGGCGTTACGAGGATACATGCAAGATGAACCAAGATTGATCATTTTCTTGATACCCACATTGTGGCAAGAGGCGATCAGGTTGCGGTTGATATCGACGTTTTCTACAAGAAACGCCACAGGATTTTTAATATTGGCTTGAATGCCACCCACTCTGCCTGCCGCGTGAATCACAAAATCAGGTCGGTGTTTGTCTAAATAGGACTCTACCTGCTCGCGAGAGCCCAAATTCAACTCGGCACGAGTTGGTCTCAGAATTTCATAGCGAGAGAGGTCGGGATTCTCTAAGAGATTTTTACCGACCATCCCACCAGCGCCCGTAATTAGAAGTTTCACTGATCCAGCCTCACGACCTTTTTAGGGGTCCCAGCTTTCATCTCTTGTTCAGCCAAAAGAAGGTCTGTTTTCACCATTTCGGTGACTAACTCTGCAAAAGTGATTTTCGGTGTCCAACCCAATTTGGTCTTTGCTTTTGTAGCATCGCCAAGAAGCGTTTCTACCTCTGCTGGGCGGAAGTAACGTGGATCTACAGCCACAATGCAACGGCCATTCTTGTCATAGCCTTTTTCTTCAACGCCGTGGCCTTTCCAGGTCACGTCAATGCCCAACTCTTTGGCTGCGACATCAACAAACTCACGCACGCTGAACTGAATGCCAGTTGCAATAACAAAGTCCTCAGGGTTCGCTTGTTGCAACATCATCCATTGCATTTCTACGTAGTCTTTTGCATGACCCCAGTCACGTTTTGAATCCAGGTTTCCAAGATACAAACAGTCCTGAGTTCCCAACTTAATACGCGCCAAAGCACGCGTGATTTTTCTAGTAACGAAAGTTTCTCCGCGCAATGGGCTCTCATGGTTGAATAGAATCCCGTTGCAGGCATAAATGCCGTAAGCCTCGCGATAGTTGACGGTGATCCAATAAGCATAGAGCTTCGCCACCGCATAGGGGCTGCGTGGATAGAAAGGAGTTGTCTCTTTTTGCGGAGTTTCTTGAACCAATCCATAAAGTTCAGAGGTCGAAGCCTGGTAATAACGAGTTTTTTTAGTCAGGCCCAAGATGCGGATTGCCTCTAAAAGTCGCAAAGCGCCCATCGCATCACTGTTAGCCGTGTACTCAGGCTCTTCAAACGAGACCGCAACGTGGCTCTGTGCGGCCAAGTTGTAGATCTCATCCGGTTGTACTTGTTGGATAATTCTGAGCAGGGACGATGAATCCGTCATGTCTCCATGATGGAGAATAAAGCTCTGTCCTGGGATGTGTGGATCTTTGAACAAATGATCAATACGATCTGTATTGAACAACGAAGTACGACGCTTGATGCCATGAACTTCGTATCCTTTGCTCAGAAGGAGTTCCGCTAGATAAGCACCATCTTGCCCAGTTACACCTGTAATTAACGCTTTTTTCATACTTCCCTACTCGCTATTTGTAAGCAATTTAATGTACTTATCTTTCGCCAATGATTGGGTCAATATTTCACTACGAGTCAGTCGACAATTTTGCTGTTGTTCTCTCGATTTTCACCCTTAAAACCAAAACCCGTTCGAATACCAACAAGCATCCATTTCTTAAGTTTTTTCGAACCAAAAAACTTCTGCGGCCAATGATTCTAGTCGGCTTGACAGAAAACGCGTCGCATCTTCTAATTCCAAATAAGTATGAACGTACCGCCAATGAACACCTCAACATTAAAATTGGGTCTAATAGCCACAGTCCCAAACTTTTTTGTCCACTTGCTGAATAACATTCAAGAGTATCAGAGACAAAATATCGAGGTGACTCTCATCACTAGTCATGAGGCCTATGGTGAATACTTAAAAAAGACCTATGGCTTTAAAGTTATTGAAATTGAAATCGCCCGCGACATTTCACTTTTCAAAGACCTCCGCAGCCTGTGGCAGCTTTGGCGACACTTAAAAAATGAAAAATACGACATCGTTCACTCACTGACTCCAAAGGCAGGCTTGATCACGTCTATTGCGGGTCTGCTCACAAAAACCCCGGTTAGAATTCATACTTTCACGGGCCAACGCTGGGCAACTCTTCAAGGGCCTTTGCGCTGGTTTTTAAAGAAACTCGACACCTTGGTGATTCGACTAGACACTCGTGCCTATACGGATAGCAACAGTCAGATCCAATATCTACTCAACGAGGGAGTTGCTAAAACAGGCGAATTGTATTGCCTGAACAAAGGCTCTCTCGGAGGCATTGATCCTCATAAATTTCAGCGACCAGAGCTCAAAACTGCGCGCGCCCTGCTCTCTGAACAACTCAGTATTCCTGAGGAAGCTAAAAGAATTCTCTTTGTCGGCCGGATTACGCCGGATAAGGGCATCCATGAATTAGTTCAGGCGTTTACTAGTACCTGTGAAGAAACTGGTGCTTACCTCATTTTACTAGGAGACATGGAAAGACTTTTCTCTGAGGAAGATCAGGCGCTGGAGCAAACCATTAAGACTCATCCCAAGATAAAATATTTGGGATTTCAAAAAAAACCCGATGTCTATATGGCCGCTTGTGATTTTCTATGCATCCCAAGCTACCGGGAAGGTTTTGGAACTGTAGTTATTGAAGCAGCCGCTGCAGGAATCTGCGCTCTGGGGACAGATATTCCTGGGCTTCGTGATGCTATTGTCGACAACAGTACGGGCCTCTTGGTTCCCGTTAAAGACGTCGAAAGCCTTGCAAAGGGGCTGGTACTTCTTTGCTCTAATGACAATCTTCGTATTTCGCTTTCTGCAAAAGCTCAGGAGCGAGCCTATTCTGAATTTGACTTCAAAATAATATCGACGCTGCAAATTGCAGACTATAAATCCCTGGTTTTTGAAAAATCACCGCTCGTTACTTAAGCAATAACCACCATCTGCTCCAGAATTTAATTTAAAAATAGAAGCACTAAATTAAAGACAAGTGGACGCTTTCCTTCATATTGACAAGCAAATATTCCTCCAACTACCCTGTCCCGCATGACATTTAAGGATATATTTTTTAGAGCTCTTAGTCAGAACTTAATTGCGCGAGCAAAAAACAATCCTGTCGCCATTGATTTACCTGCCGGGAACGGAGAAACCTCAAAGTTTCTATTGGACCATGGCTATACAGTGCATGCATTTGATCTTTTTCCAGAGTTCTTTAACGAGAAACGCATTCAGTGTCAGTACTGCGATGCCACCGAGGGAATTCCCCTGCCTAATTCCATGGCGGATCTTTTAATTTGCCAAGAAGGAATAGAACATTTCCCTGATCAGCTTTCGGCCTTTAAAGAATTCAATCGAGTTCTAAAGAAAAATGGCAGTTTAATTATCACGACTCCAAACCACTCGAATTTGAAACACAAAGTTTCTTACCTTTTGACCGAAAGTGAGCGCCATAGCCGGATCATGTCCGTCAATGAATACGATAGTATTTGGTTCAATCGTGATCACAACGACAATCAATACTATGGACATGTCTTTTTGATTGGCATTACAAAAATGCGTTTGCTGGCTAAAATTGCAGGCCTCAAAATTAGTAAAATTTATTTTTCCGAGCTTAAAACATCGAACTTGTTTTTGTTCGTGATTTTTTATCCATTTATTCTCTTAAGCAGCTTAATGACATACTTTAGAAATGTTCGCAAAAAGCCCCATGCAAAAGAAGCTTATCGCGAGATTTTAAAACTCAATATCGACCCGCGCATTCTATTAGACGGAAGCCTCATTGTAGAGTTTGAAAAAGAATACGAACTCCCTGAAGCAAAAACAGCTCTCCATCAAATCGGAAGCTACGACTTCCAAACTTAAAGCTGTCTAATTAACTTCGCCCACTCTTGGGCAGTTACGATTCCGACGCTCTCGGTGTTGGGATCAAACACGATTTTTACGTCGCCCTTATCAAGCTGCCGCTCGACTTGCTCGTATTTTTTGCCAAAGCTGACTTCTTCGCGGCCGTAATCGGTGCCTTCGCGCAGAATGAAACTCTCGATAATACCGTTCAAAGCATCGCTACTTAAAACTTCGCGGGGAACTTCGATAGGTGGCTTTTCTTCTTTCTCGTCGTGGTCGTACATATTCGGACATCATACCTTTGTCTCAGGCTGAGACAAGCTTCGTTTTTCCCTCGAGAGTATGCGCTTTCGCCAGATAAAAAACCTAGAGTAATTATTCTAACCTACAATAGAAATATATGTATATCGATGCCTACGCCATCATTGTTCAAAAAGACATGGATGGTGGAGACAGTCTCCACCGAGAGGGCATGTATGCGTTCGCACAAAAACTTCGCTACGACCGAATCTCAAACACAGTCACACTCCCCGCACGCTCAACTCCCATGCGCAGACCTGCCTCAGCGTCGGAGATGATGGACAAATTCGAAGTTCAGCCTGGTATCTATGTTCGTCATCCAGATCCTACGAAGTGGTACTCAAATCCTGACACGACTTCGCGGGACCAAGTTCTTCCCGTCATTGCTTACTGCGCAGCTTACGAAGATTACCCAAGACTCTGGCGGCTTTTCAAAGCCACAGCCAAGCGCGGGATGTTCGCGCAAAATCTAATTCGCATTGGTGAGGGACAAACTAAAAAGAAAATTCCCGACCCTATGCACTTGAATATCGCACAGTTCATTCGTGCTGGCGGATGGTGGACAGCACCCCTTTATCCTGTGCTTCTAGTTTTGGATTCGGTTGAACTTGTGGGAACAGTTCTTTCTGCCATGCCACTGCATTTTAAAGATGACCACTGGATTCCGCGGCTTAAAAATCAAAATGACGTCGATGACAATAACATCGTCGTGCAACACTTGCTGGCTGCGGTTTATAAACCAACACCGATGTCAGAACTCAGTCGCTACATTTACTCCGTCACTCGTCCGGTAAATTTTGGCAACACCAAGCTTGGAGAGAAAAACCCTGTGATGGGCGCACTTCGTTGGTATCATCGCAGTGAATACGGCGGCACCGCCAATCCCGAGATGGCAGAGATGTACCGTCCACTCATTGAAAAGTATTTTACGTATCCAGAGCCGCACGAATATATTGCCCAGCTCTGGTATCGTCTAACTTCTGAGGAAATCCTCATAGCCTGGGAAGGCCCACAGTCCTACAAAAGATATTACCCGAAACGACCCGTGATGTAATTCTCGGTACGAGTGTCATTCGGGGTCGTAAAGATCTGATCCGTGTTTCCAAACTCAATCAACTCACCTAAATACATATACGCCGTATAATCCGCCGTACGCGCCGCTTGGTGAAGATTGTGAGTCACCATCAAGATCGTGACTTCTTTTTTAAGTTCGGTAATCAACTCTTCAATATGCGCCGTTGAAATCGGATCCAAAGCGCTCGTTGGTTCATCCAAAAGCAACATCTCGGGTTCTGTGGCAAGAGCACGTGCGATACACAAACGCTGCTGCTGCCCGCCCGACATGTCCGTAGCATGAGCGTTCAAGCGATCCTTCACTTCGTTCCAAAGACCCGCTTGCTGCAAAGATTTCACAACACGCTCTTCGATAAAACTTTTCTTACGAACGCCACGAACGCGAAGTCCATAAGCGACATTTTCAAAAATGGTCTTTGGAAATGGATTTGGTTTTTGGAAAACCATGCCGATACGCATGCGTACTTCCATCGGATCGATCTCTTTCCCCAGAATATTTCTATTCCCCGGATGAAGAATGATCTCGCCTTGGTAGTTGGTCGTCGCATACAGGTCGTGCATGCGGTTAAAGCAACGAAGAAGCGTCGTCTTTCCACAACCAGAAGGACCAATCAAAGCCGTCATTTTGTTTTCATAAATCGGCAAAGAAACGCTCTTCAAAACTTGTTTTGGACCGTAGAAAAAGCTCAAATTTTTGACATCTGCTCTAATCTTCATACTACTACCACTTCATTTTCTTACGGAATCTATAGCGAATGTAAATCGCGACTCCATTCAACAACAAGGTCATCAACAATAGCACAATCCCCGTCGCAGCTGCATTCACGTGAAACTCAGCCTGAGGACGAGACAACCAGTTAAACATTTGAATCGGTAAAACCGTGAACGGATCTTTCAGCCACTGGAAACTGACAAACGGAAACTCATGCACCACAGGAGACGTCGGCAAGAACGCCACAAAGGTCAAAGCACCTATCGTGATCAAAGGCGCGGTCTCTCCGATCGCACGTGATAACGAAATAATCACGCCCGTCAAAATACCGCCCGAAGAGTATGGCAGAATATGATAACGAATCGTCTGCCACTTGCTGGCGCCAACGGCGTAGCTAGCCTCGCGAATAGAATTCGGAATGGCACGGATAGCTTCCCGAGTTGTTACAATAATAATCGGCAAAACCAAAAGGCCCAGAGTCAAACCAGCCGTCAGAATGCTTTGGCCTAACCCCAGTTTGTAGACGAAAATCCCCAAGGCCATTAAGCCAAAGGTGATCGACGGAATCCCCGCCAAGTTAATGATATTGAGCTCTATCAACTGCGTAACCCAGTTCTTTGGCGCATACTCTTCAAGATAGACACCTGCAGCCACGCCCAAAGGAATTGCGCACAAGGCAGTGGTCAGCATAATACAGAAACTCCCCACCCAAGCTGACAAAATTCCGGCACGTTCCGGAAAGCGAGACGGGAAATTACTAAAGAACTCGACGCTCAAACGTGGCACACCTGTTGATGCTAAATCCACCACAAGAACCAGCAATGTCAGCAAGGCAAAAAGCAAAGACATCAGGCCCGCTACTGCGAACATAAAGTCGATCGTCTTGCGGCGACGGATGTCGCGTAAAATAGGATCCCGGATGTCGCTCATTACTCACGCTCCTGGAACTTTTTACGAAGCCACATACCAATCACATTAAAGGTCAAAGTCAGAGTCAACAATGTTAAACCCGCCACATAGATCGACTGATATCCGACAGATCCATGCGGTAAATCCCCAAGACTTACTTGCACGATAAAGGCCGTGATCGTCGCTGCAGGTTGCAAAGGATTCAAAGTTAGATTCGGCTGCATACCAGCCGCAATTGCAACTACCATCGTTTCACCAAGCGCGCGCGAAATCCCTAAGATATAAGCCGAGGTCATTCCTGAGAACGCGGATGGAATCACCACACGGAAGACCGTTTGAAAACGAGAAGCCCCCATCGCAAAGGAAGCCTCGCGAAGATGGTTCGGCACACTTCTCATAGCGTCTTCACTTAAAGAACTTACATAAGGAACAATCATGACTCCGATTACAAGACCGGCACTTAGAACGTTAAATCCACCTAGATCAGGAAATACTTTTTGTAAAAGCGGGGTTACAAAAAGCAAAGCAAAGTAACCATACACAACCGTAGGGATCGCCGCCAAAAGTTCCAAAACTGGTTTCAAAATTTCACGAGGCCCCGGAGCAACATATTCACTCAAGTAAGCAGCCGCCACCGTTCCAAGCGGAATCGCAACTGTCAACGCGATGACAGTTGCTAAGAATGTCCCACACACCAAAGGCAAAATCCCGTAGCGGGCATTTTCAAAAAGTGGCGTCCACTCTGTATCAGTCAGGAAGTCTTTCAGACTTACATGACTAAAAAATGGTAAGGACTCAGTAATAAGAATACCCACGATCCCAATCGTCACAAGGACGCTGGATGCCGCCGCTAAGAACAAAACGAACTCAATCGCTTTCTCTTTCAAACGACGAAGCCGCCGAACTGGATGGTCGGCGGCGGTAAATTCCGTAAGCTTTTGGGAACTGGTTTTTGGCATTACTCTTTAGATTCTTTTTTCATCAAATCTTCGATGCGGATACCCACATCGGAGTGGCCAGCAAACACAGTGCCTAGCTTTTTCTTGTTCAAGTTCTCCATACCGATTTCGTAAGCTTTTTTCGGTAGAGCCACGTATTTCACTTCAGGAACGAACTTCTCGGCATTTTTTAGGTAGAATTTTACGAAGTCAGCAACTTCAGTTTTCTTCAAAGAAGCTTCACTGACATAGATAAAGACTGGGCGAGACAATGGGAAGTACGTTCCATTTTCAACAGTCTCTTTAGAAGGCAATACAGCTTTTCCTTTTGCTGGCGATTTGTCGCCACCAATGATCGCCAAGGCTTTCAACTTTCCTTTATTTTCAGCGTAGTACGCCAAAGGAACATAACCCAAAGCAAACTTGTCGTTAGCAACACCTGTGATCAAAGTATTGTCATCTTCACTCGCAGTGTAGTCACCACGGCTAGATTTTGCTTTACCGACAATAGCTTCCGTGAAGTAGTCGAATGTTCCAGAATCAGAACCCGCGCCAAAAAGTTTCAAGTTTTCATTTGGCCAAGCATCTTTAACTTGTTTCCACTTAGTCACTTTACCTTGAGCCTCAGGAGCCCACATTTTTTTCAAGTCATCGATAGTGACTTCGCTGACCCAGTCGTTCTTAGGGTTCACAACTACAACAGTTGCATCATAAGCAATTGGAAGTTCAATAAAGCGCACCCCTGCTTTTTTACAGGCTTCAAGCTCAGCAGTTTGGATTGGACGAGATGCATCTTGAATGTCTGTTTCGCCACGGCAGAATTTTTTAAAGCCGCCACCAGTTCCAGAAATTCCGACAGTGACGCGAACCTTATTTTTTTGAGATGCTTGAAACTCTTCAGCCATAGCTTCAGTAATAGGAAACACGGTGCTAGAACCGTCAATTTTGATAGTTGATTGGGCCTTTACGCTTAAACCGGCTAAAAGGACAAATGCAGAAATCATTAGTTGTTTCATTAAACACCTCACTGGTTTGAAAGGACATTAGCACCCTGCCCTGGCGCCGTCTCGTTAAGGTTTTATTAGGATTACCTCGGGACGCGTTATATGATTGAGGCCAATTAGTGCCACAGGTCTTTTGACATCCGCCTTCCAAGCCAATAAAAAGTTATCAATGACTGAGAATAGAACTCTTGAGCAGCTAAATCTCTGCCTTAAAACAGCACATATGGGCATTTGGGAAGCCACGGTTACCAAAGACCCTTATAAAGCTGCTGATGTCGTTTGGGACGAAGAAGTTCGCCGCATGCATGGCGTTCCCGAAGGTCAAAAAATAGATCCCATCGAGTGGTTTTTCTCTCACGTCCACCCTGAAGATCTTCCAACAGTCACAGCGACCAATAAAAAACTCTTAGAGGACCTGAGAACTAGCGCCGGTCTTCGCTTTCAATACCGTGTTCGTTGGCCTAATGGCGAAGTTCACTTTATCGAAATGCATGGCAGTGTCGATACGGCCACTGAAGATGGTAAGATGGTCAAAATCTATGGGGTCGCCAAAGACATCACTCAAGATGTTATTAAGCAAAAATTCATCGAGGACCAAAAGACGCGCCTTCTTTCGACATCGCGCATGGCAGTCCTCGGAGAAATCTCTGGCGGTATCGCTCACGAAATCAATAATCCACTGACGGTGATTCAGGCACGCGCCTTTCAGCTTTTGCAAATGGCTGAAAATGGCAATTTAGATGCCGCCAAAATCAAATCTGCCTCTGAGAGCATTAGCAAGACCGGAGACAAGATCGCCAAGATCGTAAAATCTTTGCGTGCCTTTGCCCATAGCCAAGATGACAGCCCCATCGACAGCATCAATGTGCGTGAGATCATCCAAGAAACTTTAGATTTCTGCAAAGTGCGCTTCTACAACCATGGCATCGACATTCGCATTGGTGATATTCCCGATGACTTGGAATTTGAATGTCATTTGATTCAAATTGAAGAAGCTCTTTTGAACCTCTTCAATAACTCTCACGATGCTATTGCCTCGTTGCCGGAAAAATGGATTCTGATTGAAGCTTTCGAAAAAGACGACAATGTTGAAATCCACGTCACGGACTCGGGCAGCGGAATTCCAAAAGATGTTGCTGATAACATCATGCTACCTTTCTTCTCTACCAAAGAAATGGGCAAAGGCATGGGTTTAGGTCTATGCATTGTTTCTGAAATCGTTATGAAACATCATGGGGAAATATACTTGGATCGCACAAGTGCCAATACCAAGTTCGTCCTTCGCCTACCAAAGTTTCAGCCAAAAACAGACTCTTAAAGCTCAAGTAAAACTTAAAGTCCGTCTCCTAAAAAGGGGTCAATTTGACACCCAAAATGAGGGCCCCTTCTTTGCAATATAAGAGGCCGAGAGTGACCATAATAGGCACCCTTAAGGAGACCACAGATGAAACCCGCATGGAAAGAATTACTCTACGCTGTAAACGGAGCCTTCCTCTTCTTGCTTATTATTTTGGCAACAGAAATCGCCTTGGGGCAAACTCCAGAGGTGCCAGAAGGCGCCCGTATTATCGGCTCACGCGTTGAAGGCTCGGGTTGTGAATCCACCCAAACAGCGGTGAGTCTGTCTCCGGATTTACAGGCAATGTCGGTCCTTTTTTCAAACTTCAACATGGAACTTGGCCAAGGCACGGCAAATCCCCTTTTAGAAAAACAAGAGAAAAACTGTGAGATCCGAGTCGAGATCCAAACGCCTCCGGGTTGGTCGATGGCGATCGCTTCGGTCGACTATCGCGGCTATGCTCACCTTCCTGTGGGCGCGATCGCGAAGCACCGTTTTGCATACCGCACTGACGGAATGCCAGAGGCAAATCTGCGTGAAGCCCCTCTGCAAGGCCCTCTTGATCAAGACTATTTCTTTCGCTTAGAGCAGCCCCTCAGCGAACGCCCGCACACTCCATGCGGACCACCAAACATTCGTTTACGTTTAAAATCTAAGATGGTTTTAAAATACCCAGTGAAGAACGAGCGCAAAACCGGTCCACGCGAAACAGCGATTCTCAGTTTAGACAGTGCGGACGTCAGCCTTCAGCAAGATTTCCGCCTTGAGTGGAAACGATGTGGACGTAAGAACGCAATGAAGTAATAATAGTTCCATGACGAAAACACTGTATTTGGTTCGACATGGAATTACTGACTGGAACATGCAAAGAAAAATGCAGGGGCATACGAACATCCCTCTGAATGAGGAAGGCCGCTCTCAGGCACAAACTCTGCAAAAGTTTTTTCAGCAGCACTCGATGGATAAAATCTTTAGCAGTGATTTAGATCGCGCCTTTCAAACGGCGCAGATTTCAACTCAATCTGAAAACATTATTAAAATGCCCGGCCTCCGCGAAGTTCTTTTAGGAGACATCGAAGGTAAAACCGAAACTGAAGTTGTTGCCCAATATGGACGCGACGCTTGGGAAAAATGGATTTCTCTAGAGCCTCACGCCAACTTCGCGTTCCCAGGTGGCGAAACTCATCACGAGTCCTTGCACAGATTCAAAACTCATTTGGAAGATATTTTTAGAAAGCATGAATTTAAAAAGGCCGCGGTTTACACTCACGGCCTTATGATTCGTCGTTTGGGACATCATCTCTGCCCTGATCGCACAGAGATGTTACCGATTCCTAACTGTGGGGTTTTCGAACTTCACTGGAAAGAAGAAACTCTTTCTTTCCAAGGCATGGTCTTTCAACCTTAGCGTACAACGCTCACGCCAGTGCCAGGGGCCGCCATCATTCCATTTTGGGTTTGGCGAACTGGTACTTTAAAAACTTTGCCAGTTTTAAGCTTGTAGAAGTTATGCGTGACTTCATCAGACAAACTTTTAAAAGTGACTTGGGATTTCGCTTTCTTATTTCCAGCAAGTGCTTCTTCAGCCCAACCACACTCACCAGCTTTAAGGTTTTCACCTTTTTCACCAGCGGGACGTTTTGCCGAGCGGAATTCAAAACGCACAGTGTTTTGATTGTTTTCACCTGACAACAACGAGCTTGCGTTCCAGTCATAAAAGAATTTATTTTTCTTAGCTTTGCAGATCAGAAAGCCATTGTTGTCGGCTTTCTTAACTGGCACTACCGGCGCTTCTGCGACTGTAGCTAAAGGCACCACGACTTCTGGTTGTGTCACCACTGTCGCTGCGTTTATTTGCGCAGTAGTTTCTGTCTGTTGAACTTTAGAATGTGCACACCCGACCATCGCAAGAGTCGCGATGATATAAATCAATCCTTGAAATCTCATGTTCACTCCTTGAACGTTCGATCAAGGTCTATTTTCCCGCAGGTCCTTCAGCGCGTTCAAGCAAAAATAGCTATAGGCTAGGCTGGCGAAAGTCGGGGCCACGACAAAGGCCAAGGGGACGTAATTGATAAGGCCCAGAATCACACCCAGACCATACAACAATCCGCGATTTTCCTTTTCAATGCGCTGTCTTTCCTCAACACTCGCAAACTCTTCCAGCACATCATAGACAAAAAGATTTTTATTTAAGTAAGCACTTAGCAGAAGCGGAATCACGATTGCAAATCCCGGAACCAACCACAAAAACAAAGTCCCCGAGAGCGCGACTAAATAAATCACACTCACCTTCAGAGTATTCCAAAGACTTCCGGAAAAACTACCACCACGTTTTTTATCTAAAGACGGATAATCTTTCTTTTCGAGAATTCGAAGTATGAATGGCAACAACACTAAAGATACCAAGATCACTGCAACTAAGTATGAAAAAGGAATCAATAGCAAAATTGTGACGATCAAAACAAAGAAGTAAGAAACGGATGCCGCAGAATCACTGCTCAGGATATTCCACTTTTCAGAGATGTATTGCATAACAAAAGACTGTTCAATGCCCGTGCTTGCAGCTGTAATCCACCAGGTTCCCAAAGTGAAAAACAATACCAGGCCCACAAACACAGCCAGCATAAATGGCAAAAACAGCAAAAACAAAATGCGTGGATTACCGCAGGCTTGAAATGATTGCTTCAGAGCACGAAAAATTTTGTCCATAGTCTTCACCTCAATGAACTTTAATAGGAAGACTATGCACGAATTTCTGGAATATTGGAAATGTTAAAGATCCTACCCGCCAGTTTGCTGACGGCGGTATTCCTCAAGAAGAGCTCTTAAGTCACGGCCAACGCTGGATCCCACAGGCAATGTGCGCACAAGATCCGCATAAGTTTGATAGCTATTGGCGTTGATAAATCCAAAAAGACCACGCACCGCTTGTTCAGACGAAAAAACGGCGCCACGCCCAAGAAGTTCTGTCAGGTAGTGATGCACCACATACTCTGAAGAAGTTCCCATATAGCGCTTCATTTCATTCATCGCCTGCTCTACCAAGAGAGGATCCGAAGTATTCGTTAACGACTCGGTCAATGCTTTAAGATTTTCTTCTGATGGCGGCAGGTCCGTCATAAGTTCCAAAGCCGATTCTTGAACAAACTCGTCCGTGCTCTCGATGTACTCGCGAGCCAAGGCTTCTGTTTGCGCAAGATTTGCAGGATCTTTGGCATAGGCAGCACGATATGTTTTTAAAAGCCCATGCAGCTTTTGCCCTACGGCGATCTCGTAAGATTTTGGATCTGTTTGTGGAAAATCACAGGCTTCGTTTCCGTAGCAGGCTTTGGTATCTTTCAAAGCTTGTAACAAGCTGTCTTTGTCAGTGGGATTCACCGTCGCTGTCGTTGGTTTTTGCGGCGTCTGTGTATTCGCCGGTGCACGCATGTTTTCAGAAACTGGTTTCGTCGTTTTTGAAGAAACCCTATCTGCTTTACGCACAGACTTCATCTGCCACAAAGACAGGGCCGCTAAAATGACAGTACCAACAATAAAAGCTTTCGACTTTAACGAATCCATACTCACCTCTTAAATCTCTAGCGAAGGACTTGAGTCCACTCAGCCGTTGTATCTGTCGGAAGGATAAATCCTGTATAGATATATCCCACTTGCCCCTGATAGCTGACTTTGTAGTAGACCTTGTTGTTAGAGCTTTCGACGAACACATCATAAACTTGCAATTGCGTATTTTTTGGAATCAAACGGATTAATTCCCCGCCTGGAGCTGTCCGCTGATTGATTCCAGCTGCATTGATGATCTTTACCGTTTCACCAACACGAGCCAAAGTCGCAGGCCATGAATTTGACTCATCAACCACTGCCCAAGACTGGTAGTCGGTCTTATTGCCAGCAAAGATGTAGCCTTCTTTATTTTGGAACTTCACTTTGTAATAGCGATCATTTGCTGGCGCATTACGAAGCTCAAAATCCAATACAGACAATACTTGATTCTGAGGAATTACAGACACAATACCACCACCAGGGGTCGCACGCAGATTGGTATTTTTCAAAACCTCAATCTGAGTCCCAACAGCATACAAAGTATTTTCATACTGCGGGCACACTTTATGGCGATCCAAAGTCACTGGAGCGTAGTTCGCAAGAACTGAGTCTTTGACAAGCGTTGCTTCATTCGAAGAATAATCGCTTACAACCTTTAAGCAGATCGCATCACGTGCCTCATTTACGCACGAAGCTTTGTTATTGTTCACAACACAGTAGACGCCAGAAGCATTCTTATAAAGAACTCCAGGTTTTAATGTCGTACTTTCGCCGCTACCAGGTGCTGGACAATTTTCTTTTTTCTCGATCAAGCAGGCAACGTCAATGGAAGCTTTCTTGTTGGCATTGGTTACGTGCTTTTGCCAAAGACGTTTGCTGTAGTGTTCATAGAAGTTTTTATCGTTCTGAGCCCATTTATCGTTAGGATTTTTCCAACGACAGATCTTTCCAGCGCCACCATTGTAAGCCGCCCATGCAGAGCGCACGCGAGCTTCATAATCCGTCGCAGACTTCACACAAGATTGCGAAGGAGCACGTTCCCACTGCTTATAGTAGATGTCCATTGCATAGGTCAGGTTGCTGATAAGATTCCAAGCGATCCCCGAATCAATGACTGAGAAATGCGCACGATCATCGATTTGCATCATGCCGTGGCCGTGACCGTAGTCACCTCTCATCATTTTAATACGAGCGTCAGTGGCTTTGCGGTAGTGACTCCAGTAACTTTCGTGACTGGCTGTCGCTTGAACACCAATCAACCACCAAGAAAGCTCTGTAGAGCTTACAGCGGGCTTACGCTTCTTCATGTAGTAAGTCGCAGCATCACGGATGACGGCGTTCATTTCATCAACATAACGAGAGCGCTCGGAAGCGCGAACTTCACTATCGTTAAAGATCAGTGTTCCATAAGTATTAACAACAAAACGATCTTCACCAAACGCGTTGGCGTTGCAGGCTTGAGGAGCGCGACCATAGTTATACTCGCCCCCGACTCGATCATTGCACTTGTAGTAGTCTGCGGTGGCAGCACGGGTATGTGTAGCCACACCCAAAACTAACGTGAAAGCCGTTCCTAGAGCGAAAACTTTGAGGTCAAATGATATATGTTTGTTTCCCATGTAGAGCCTATCGGCTCCTGGACATTCCACTTAATGAAAATCCACCAACACACCGGCCCAAGGCCGCAACTCTAGACCGAAGAATAGCCACCCAAGGTCCAGGCTTGTTTCAAGCAGAGCCGTCCCGCTCTCGAGATGTTCCGAATACCTTTTATGGAGCGTAAATAGTTTGTATTTCTTCAGTCCCTATATCCATTCCCTAGTAACCGAATTACTTTTGGGGAATATGCAGCGTTTTAAATTTTTACTACTAATTGTGGTTTTCTGGGGGCTCTACGCAGAGGCGGCAGAATTTGATGGCATCGGTGCCGAGGGGGAAGTTGCTTTTGATTACAACTTCCTATCCTCCAAAGGGATCCCCATTCCTTACACCGAAGGTGCTACGAATGAAACATATCGACTTAATGATGCTGTATTACGCCTGAAGAAAAACGCTGAGCAGATTCTACTTATAGCTCGCTTAAACTATACTCCTAGGCAGTACTCACCCGATGGAGTCAAAACCGCAACGGCCAATTTTAGTACCTTAAGCCAATTGGAAGTTTTCTATAAGGTAACTCCGAAACTGCATTTGGGCTTTGGCCGTCTCGTAACGACAATGGGCTATGACTCTGTTTTGAGGTACGAGAATACCTTTTACAATAACTCGATCGCCTATCAACGAATCGTGCCAGGATCTGGTGAGGGGCTAAGGGCCAACTACATAAGTGACTCTTTTACGGCTTCTGCTTCGACATACAATCAGTTCAACTTCGGCGCCACTGGTGAAGATTATGCTGCGACAAAAGCAACAGAGCTTTCAATAATGATGAAGTTCGCAGACTTTACGGGGTTTGCGGGCTATTTGACAGGTAAAGATGCTTCAGAGGCTCCGGCCACGGGAACCACGCAGAAATCTTCGTCTGACTTTTGGGTATCTTACAAACCAACCAGCAATCTTTTGTTGGTACTAACCTATGATGCTCAGACTTATCAGGTAGAGGGAGCTTCTACCCATTGGTTTGATGCAACCAGCGCTATGGCCGTATATACCTATGGTATTAATAACTTTGGCGTTCGCTATGAGATGGTCCGAGGAGCCAATGACATCGGCTACGCCGCCGCCGATCACGTGAATGTTCTTTACCTGACAGACAAAATCAAATTAACAGATCATCTCAATCTTTATGTCGAAGGCCGCTTCGATCATGCGGATGAAGATGTTTATTTTAACAAAGACGGCGTAGCGACTGACAATGCTACAATGATAACCCTTGCAGCTTTAGCGTATTTCTAATTCTTTCCAGACACGCTAGCAAACCTACATAATACACTTGTTTCATGCGCCCATTGCTCCGAGGTTAGCCTGACCACGATCATCTACTGATCGTGACCGAGTTCGACTTCAGCGATTCATTGCCTTGAGCGTCGACCGCAGTCACTTGATAAGAATAGCTAGCTCCTGCGACTGTCGCTCCATCAGAGTAGCTCAACGAGGTAGTCTCACCCACTTTGACCCCATTACGATAAATCAAATATTTGCTCACACCCACATTGTCTGAGGCTGCGCTCCACTGAACCTTCACCGCAACGGCTGCTTTTCGGCCCTTTCCGTTTGTTGCCAATAGAGCACTGACTCCCATCGGTGCTGATGGGGCCTGAGTGTCGACCACTGGAGCTGGCGTTGATGTTGGCGTCGGTGTAGGGATCGGCGTTGGCGGTGGACTGATAGCATTGCCGACGATCAGTTGGTTTCGGGCATTATCAATAGACAGGGGCAGACCACCGGACGAGGCCAAGACGGCGCCGGAGGCTGGATCGACCAATTCGAACGAGCGAATCGTCAGCGGATTTCCAGAGTAAGTGTCAACATAAAGGAAATAAAAGTTCTGCAGATTCAGCTGATCCAGCGACGTCGTCAGCAGATCTGAAGCGTCGAAGTAAAATGTGCCATCAACTTCCCTGCTAGTACTGCCATCAAAGGCATAATAACCGCCTCTCATATACAAGGCTCCCGGGCGCCAATAAGTTTGTGGCGTCGTCGTTGATGACGATGATGAAGCGAGATCCAGCATAATTGCTCCGCGCGCCAAATGTGAGAGCGTGAATCTCATGAGAAGTTTTGGTGTGTAAGGAGTATACGTCTGTGCAAGGGCGAGTCCTTGTGCAGCAAGTATCGGGAGACGGCTCACGAGCATATTAGGCACAGCTGTCGCAAGGCGGAAGGCATCGTAGGAAATCCACATAAAGCCGCTGTTCCCCCAACTGCTTCCCCAAGAGTTCGCAATTTTGAAGGCGCCAAGCTCTCCGGCATCAACTTGACCATCGCCGTTGATATCGGACCAGATATCATCATTGAAACCCACGATCGTCATGGCGTGAGGGCCTTGCTTGCTGCCTGTCATATAGGTCGCAATCTTTTGACCAACGAAAGGATTGCTGGACGCATTCGGGTTTGTCTTGATGGTGTTATAGGTCCAACTGAAAATATAGGTTCCGAAATTCAACACATGCCCGTTCGTGAGCCACTCTTTAGCCATGGCAATTCCGGCGTCGTTATTGATGATCATGCTGCTGCTCTTGAGGCGCCACGAAATCGCCGTTCGCCAATGCTCCGGATTTAAATCCCAAGAGCGATAGTCATTCACATTATAGGGAAGCTCCGAAAGTGTCACAGCCCCATGTTTTTCAGTAATACCGCGGGCGGCTTCAAAGCTCGTGCCGCCATCGGCGCCGTCACTGGCCAAATTATAGGTCCAACGAGGCGAGAAAACTTTCGTGCGAGAGGTCTTGTTGTTACAGCCCAGAGTCAGACAAACTTCGTGACTCATCAAATAGTAAGTGGTGGACCAGCCCACACAAGAATTTTGAGTTCCCTGATCACCGATGACCGGGAAGGAGACGAGATTGCTGTTGTCGACTCCCGTTGGCAAAGTAGCGCCAAAAACGCTGCCGTCACTTGAAGTGGACGCCGAACCTGTGGGCTCGCTCGCCCCGAACTCAGGGCTCACTTCGGTCTCATATTCTGGAAGGCCCGCGGGCGCTTCTGGCAGAGGCGCTTGGCCGCGCTCACGGCGCTCCGAATTGATTCTTTCCAAAGCCAATTTATTCGCGCGAATTTTTTTGATCTTCACTTTTTTAAGCTTTTTCAATTCTTCGGGGGTGGCTTCTTTTAAACCCGTGGCACGCCCTTGATTGGGACTAAGACTGCTCATGTTGACATACAAAACATTTAAAGCACCCGCCAAAGCGAGCACACCGATCACCTGCAATATTTTTTTCAAAATTCCCCCAAAGGTTCCAGCAAACGAGACCTCCCTCAGTTTATCTTTGAATCAGAAAAACATGTGATGAAAAAGCAATGACTCTCATTACGAAACAAAACGCCCCTTAAGAAACCACGGCCCTATGTTCGGCACATTGATCAAAATAATAGATTAGAAAGACTCTTTTTTGATGACCACATCAGTAAAACGTCAAACCACAAAAACGAAAATTTAAATTTGAGGTTTTTAAAAAGGTCCACTTGTTTCATGGGCCTAATGCTTCTAATATTGAGGCATGATTTGGACGAAAAAGCCGGACTTAGAGTCCTTAAAAAAAGCGTCAGCCAACACCATGGTTGATCACCTCGGAATTGAGTTCACAGAAATTGGTGATGATTACCTGATCGCTAAAATGCCGGTCGATCATCGCACCAAACAACCTGCGGGTCTCTTACACGGAGGCGCGTCTGTGACTTTGGCAGAAACCATGGGCAGCATTGCTTCGGTGTTTTGCCTGCCTACTCAAAACAAAATGCCAGTAGGAATCGAAATAAACGCCAACCATTTAAAGTCCGCAACATCTGGCTTCGTCTGGGGAAAAGTAACTCCTATCCGCGTTGGCCAAAGCCTGCACGTTTGGAACATCGAAATCCACAACGACAAAAAAGAAACCGTCTGCGTGAGCCGCCTCACAGTGATGATCGTCGATCGCAAGTAAGACCCTTCGGAGAAAGCTATGAGTGAGACAAAGCTAGGACCAGCAATCCCCCAATTACCAACGGCCGACATCGAAAAAACCGCAAACTTTTTCGAAACAAAGCTAGGCTTTAAAGTCGTAGCCAAAATGATCGACCACGGCTTCCTCTCAGTAAAACGCAGCGAAACAGAAATCCATTTCTGGAAAGCCGCTTCAGAAAAAGAAGCAAAAGACATAGGAAGCGCTAGCAGCTGTTATATCCGAGTACAAAACATCGAGCCCCTCTTCAAAGAACTCAAAGAACGTGGTGCCCCTTTCAGATACGAACTGACAAAACAACCCTGGGGCATGAACGAAATGCAAATCGACGATCCTTACTTAAATGCAATTCGCTTCGGCGAATCCGTCGACTAGGCACCCTGGAGACAACCATGAAGTGCAATTTCATATAGCTCTATTCATTGTGTCAGTGATAATTCCCTTTCCATCAAGGGGCAAAAATTGACCATTCTCAAAATGAGACACCTATAAAAACATATACTCACTCCTGAGTGGCATATCCTCTGCAGTTCATAGGTCATATCGGAGGATCTATGAAGACATCTCTTAAACTCGTACTACCCGCTTTTTTATTGTTATTGTCTGGCTGTGCTCAGATCGTAACTAAAAACTACGCCCCTACTCGTGGTGGTACAGTGAAATATAATACCGGTTGGTTTTTAGCCGATAAAAACCGCGAAAAAGCCATCGAAGAGATGAGACATTACTGCGCTCCAGGCCGTCCTCAGATCCTAAGAGAAGATTCAAGACTTGAAGGCACGGGACAAGTATTTACCAGTGGATCAACACGAGGAAATAATTATTCCAGCACCTCTACTGAGTCCAAAGAAGCAAACATGTACATCCATTTCAGATGCGCAAAAATTCAAAGAACCGCCAACCGCTAAATTTGGAATTTAACTGAAAGACGAAAGTGAATCGGAGCTCTCGATGAAATCAGTAAAACAACTGCCCCTATTGGCTGGCGTAGCTGGAATGGTGTTAGTGGCAATATCTCCACGCGAAGACTGGATTCGCATCGGTGCCGTCATTGTGGCAATTGCCTTACTAATTATTTTTTTTAAAGATAATCTTAAAAAGAATTAGTTATCAAACCACCAGTTACGTAACCAAAACAAGTATCGAAAAGCGCAGATAAAAAAGTCTGCGCTTTTTATTTTCCGTTAACACAAACAGTGCAAAAGAGCTTTCGGATGAGAAACAATTTGGCCGACTAGTTTGAAACCTGGGGCTTCAAGTTAAACCAAATTCAGCAGGCACTTTCTGCCTTCAAGCAATCCTTAAGGTGTCGTTTTGACTCCAAAAAGAAGGCCCCGGGTTTGCAATATCCCCTCTGCGGAGGGGCGAAAAATGAAACCAGCCTGGAAAGAATTACTTTACGCTATCAACGGAGCTGCGTTGTTTTTATTGGTTCTTTTAGCAACTGAGGTTGCATTAGGCCAAACGGAGCTACCGCCTTCTGCAAAAATCCTTTCAGTACAAACTGGCGGCGCAGGTTGCGAAGCCACAAACACAGCTGTTAGCCTCGCACCTGATTTACAAGCAATCTCTGTGTTGTTTTCAGATTTCACATTGGAAGTCGGTGCAGGTACGGCCCGTCCCAATGATGGCCAACAAGTTAAAAATTGCCAAATCCGAGTTGAAATAGAAACTCCAGCAGGTTGGTCCTTGGCAGTTAAATCCGTTGATTATCGCGGCTTCGCACACCTACCTGCTGGCGCATCGGCTCGTCATCGATTCTCTTATCGCACCGATGGCATGCCACCGGCGATGCTTCGTGAGGCCCCGATGCAAGGACCATTTACTGACAATTATTTTTTCCGCTTAGAACAGCCTCTTAAAGAACGCATTCATACTCCCTGTGGCCCACCAAACATTCGGTTACGCTTAGGCACGCACATGGTGCTTTACTACCCAGTAGGCGCAGCAAAACGCACAGGCGAGCCACGCGAAACCGCAATGCTAAGCTTAGACAGCGCCGACGTAAGCCTCCAACAAGATTTCCAACTAGAATGGAAACGCTGCGGGAAAAAGAACGCAATGAAGTAAAAGCATCGAAAGGAAACTAAAATCACTTATCAAGTAGGCCATGAGAAAACTCAGCGGCTCTGGCGTCAAAAACAAAAATGCTATGCTTTCTAAACGCAGGCTCGGGGCACCACGGGTTAAGCCATTAGCTAAAAATGATTGCTTAATGCCATCTGATTAGAAGTAATTTATACAAAACCATGTTTTTTGTATAATTCGGATTAGGGTCTTATGATATTTTTTCGCCTCAAAAATAAGGGAGATATTTTATGAAGTCTTTGATTTTAGCGTTAGGGCTCTTTTCATCTGTTTCTGCGTCTGCATTTAATCTCGATTTGTCCGTGAGAAAGACAACCAAAATGATATCCAGTGTAGGTGTTTTCAGTGGAAGCTTTGACCTTCCTAGCGAAGGACTTACCGTTACAAAAGTCAGTTTTCTTGTGACTCACCAATATTGTCAAAGTCGTATCTACGTCAATTGCGGTGATATGCAAATTACAGATTACGTTTCTTTTTCTGGAGACCTTAAAAAAACGGGTCGCGACACAGTGAGTTTCTATAATAACAAAGAATACACTTTGAAATCAAACCACTCCTTCAGACTTTTCAATCAATGTGCTGTCCACCTAAATGTTGAAGGCATTAACAACAAAGGCCAAAAAGTTGGCACCTCAAAGCGCATCGCCTTTGGCTTTACGCCAGACAGTTGTGATGGCGAAGCTCTCAATGACCTCGTTCAAAACGGACTTTCTGAGCCGCTAAGAATTCGCTATAGCCAGCGCGGCCCTGAACAAATCTATTTTGATTGGAAATAGAAAATCCAACAGCTCACGTCACTTTCCACCGAGCTTTTGTCGAACACTACCTAAATAGCCAAAACATATATCGAAAAGCGCAGATTAAAAAGTCTGCGCTTTTTATTTTCCGACAACACAACCAGCGCACAAGCCTTTCGAATGAGAAACAATTTGGCAGAGAGGGAGGGCTGGGCTTAGTGAAGTTCACGAAGGGGGCTCCAGCGGCGCCTGGATGGCGCGCATCCGCCGAAGGCGGACGCTGGCGTGAAGCCCGGAAGGCTGTACCCCTTTGGGAAGTTCCCTAAGCCCAGCCCTCCCTCTCTGCCAAATCCCCGTTTCAAAGACGAAAAAAAACCCACGTGGTAGACGTGGGTTTCGAATCGAACCGAATATCTTACTAGGTATTAGTAAGTGACGTGGTGATTGATAGCCTCGTGCAAACGAGGATCTTTCAAAGGCACCAAGCTGTGCTTGCTCAAGAAGCGAGTAACCGCGAACAAGAACAAACCGGCGAAGCCCAAGAACATACCGATTTCCCAGAAACCGAATGCCAAGTGACCGTGGAAGAAGTTCGGGTAAACCATCCAATAGATGTCAGTGTATTGCATGATAAGAACCAATGCAGAAACTGCCAACAAGTGGTTTTCGTTACGCTTCAAACCTCTTGGCAACAAAGCCAAGAACGGAACGATGAAACGGAAGATCAAAAGAGCAAATGAAATACCCATCCAACCGTGTTGTGCACGCATGATGTAGTATTCAGTTTCTTCTGGAATGTTAGCGTACCAAATCAACATGAATTGAGAGAACGCAATGTAAGCCCAGAACACTGTGAAACCCTTCATGAACTTAGCCAAGTCATGAATGTGCTCTTCGGTCACGTATCCTTTAACAAAACCACATCTTTTTAAGAAGATTGCCATTGGAATCATAACTGCAAACAGAGACTGGAAAAGACCTGCGAAGCAGTAGATACCAAAGATGGTGCTGTACCAAGTTGGCAACAAAGACATCAACATATCAACGCTGAAAAGCGAGAACGTGATGGCAAAGAACAAAACGAAACCGATAGAGAAACCCACGTTTTTGTGAGTAAGAGACTCATCACCAGTTTTATCTTGTTTCAAAGAGTTGCCCACCAAGATTTGGCGGAAAACCAACATACCTGCACCGAACACGATCAAGCGAATGATCAAGAAAGCAGTGTTCAAGTAAGTCGTTTTAGATTGCAACAAAGCGCTTGCTGCAACTTTGTCATGATCAGCCCATGGGTAAAGATACTTAAGACCCAAGATCAGGATGAAGCTTGTAGCAACCATCACTGGGATGTAAGCGGTCAAACCTTCAGCATAACGGCGGACAGAAACACTCCAGCCTGCTTTTGCCAAGTTTTGGATAGCTGACCAGAAAAGGCCGCCAAGACCGATACATGCAAAGAAGAAGAAAGCTACAAGGTAAGCAGCCCACATTCTTTCTTGGTTTTTCATAAGTCCAACAACAAAGGTAACAAGACCGATGGCGATGAATGCATAGCTGGTAATTTTCAGCTTCTGAGAAGCTTCATACTTACCAACGTGAAGTTCGTGTGAATGATTTGATGATGCCATATCTAAAACCTACTTAGATTCTTTTTGTAAGAAACGAATATAGTTAACTACTTGCCAACGATAAGCTTGAGGAACGTGAGACGCGTAAGGTCCCATAACCCCCTGCCCTTCAGTGATCACATGGTAAAGATGACCATCTGTCCAACCTTTCACTTTGTCAGTGACAACGGAAGGTGGTTTCAAAGCCATGTTTTTCACAACGTTAGAGTCTGGATTTCCAGCACCTTTTTGACCATGGCAAACCATGCACTGGGTCTCAAAGTACTTTTGACCAATCATAAGAACGTCGTCGTCCATTTTCCCAGCTAAAGGATTTGGATTTTTAGAAGCGCCTTCAAGATTCCCCTTAAATTGATAAGGTGTGAAGCCAACAGGAGCCGTTTTATCCGCAGGAACTCTCATCCCTGAATGATTCGGAGAAGACTCGTCGTACTCCTGAGCTTTAATCGCTGGAGACTCCATCATATCTTGAATCAACTCTACGTTGGTTTTGTTACCTTTAGCTCCGCAAGCTGAAAGCGCCAAAGCCGCTGCTGTCACAAGGATGATTTTATCAAATTGTGCTTTCATCTTAGTACTCCGTCACTTTCTTCACTTCCGCAGCGCCCATTTCTTTGAAGAAGCTTTCAATTTTAGCTTCGTCATAGCCAGAGTCGTTTTGCGGGATGAAGATCGCAAATTTATGAGAAGTCAGATCAGGATCAATCGTTGGAGGATCGATGCTTGGCATATTTGTGATGTAGAACAAAGCGCCTACTGAGCACAAAGCTGCGAACAAGATCGTCAACTCAAACATGATTGGAATGAATGCTGGCAAAGAGAAGAACGGTTTACCACCGACGTTGATTGGCCAATTCACGGCAGAAGTCCACCATGTCAACCAAAGACCTGCCAACAAACCCGTCATCCCCGCAACGAAAGTTACGTAAGGAATCCAAGATCTTTTAATGCCACAAGCTTCTTCCATGCCGTGCACTGGATAAGGAGTGATGGCATCGAATTTTGTAAAACCCTTTTCGCGGGTTTTAGCTGCTGCTTTTACAACAGCATGTTCTTCTGTCCAAATTCCGGCGATACCGCCAATTCTACGTTGAGCCATTAGTGGTGCCCTCCTTTATCGTCACGTCCTACAGGTAATACAGGCTTCACTTCGGCAATTGAGATTGCAGGGAAGAAACGTAGGTACAACAAGAACAATGTTAAGAACATACCGAATGAACCGAACAAAACCGCACCGTCAAAGAATGACCATGGGTAGTTACCCCAGTTCGCTGGCAAGAAGTCTCTGTGCAAAGACGTGATCGTGATCACGAAACGCTCGAACCACATACCGATATTCACGAAGATAGAAACGACGAACATCACAGGGATAGAACGACGGAACTTCTTGAACCAGAACACCTGAGGGATCAAAACGTTACAAGTAATCATCGTCCAGTATGACCAAGCATAAGGACCGAAGGCACGGCTGTTGAAGAATACGTATTTCTCGTAAGCATTGCCAGAGTACCAAGCAATGAAGAACTCAGAACCGTAAGCGTAACCAACCATCAAACCAGTCGCCATGATGATTTTATTCATCACTTCCATGTGATCAAGAGTGATGTAGTTTTTAAACTCTGGAACCCCGATACGAACCAAGGTCATCAAAGTCACAACCATCGCGAAACCAGAGAAGATCGCACCGGCAACGAAGTACGGTGGGAAGATCGTGGTATGCCAGCCCGGAAGACCAGACACGGCGAAGTCGAAGGAGACGATTGTATGTACTGAAAGAACGAGCGGAGTCGAAAGACCTGCAAGGATCAAGTACACCATTTCATAGTGTGACCAGTTTTTCGCAGTTCCTCTCCAACCCAAAGACAAAGCTCCGTAAACTGTGCGACGGATTTTGTTTTTTGCGCGGTCTTTAATAGTTGCAAAGTCCGGAACCAAACCGACGTACCAGAACACCATAGAAACAGTCGCGTAAGTAGATACCGCGAAAACGTCCCACAAAAGTGGTGAACGGAAGTTAACCCACAAAGGACCACGTTGATTTGGATATGGGAACAACCAGTAATCCAACCAAGGACGACCTGTATGAAGCAACGGGAATAGACCCGCGGTCATAACGGCGAAAACCGTCATCGCTTCTGCTGTACGCGCAACCGATGTTCTCCACTTTTGACGGAAGAGGAACAAGATCGCAGAGATCAATGTACCGGCGTGACCGATACCGATCCAGAATACGAAGGTCACGATCATCGTTCCCCATGCATTCGGGTGATTCACCCCTAGAAGACCGATACCTTTACCGATTACGATCCCCAAGATGATGACGTAAAATACCAAGATAGAAAGAGCACCCGTGAAAAGACCGAGCCACCCTTTAGAAGGATAAGCTTCAATCGGAGCACAGATGTCTTCTGTGATGTCTTTCAGATTTTTGTCACCAAGGACAAGCTTATTACGTTGAAGCATTAGTGACCACCTTTCCCATGAGCTACTGCGGTCTCTTTGTCGTTGTTGCGGATCTTAGAGAGATAACGCACTGATGGAGCCGCATGCCACTCTTCAAGAAGAGCGTATGAACGAGGCTCGTCCTTAAAGATTTTTGCTACTTGGCTTTCAGGGTCATTCAAGTCACCGAAAATGATTGCTTGAGAAGGACATGCTGTTTGGCAGGCTGTTTTCACATCGCCATCTTTCAACTTGCGGCCTTCAAGCTTCGCTTTGTTTTTACCTTCTTTGATTTTTTGAACGCAGAAAGTACATTTTTCCATAACCCCGCGCGGACGTACTGTAACATCTGGGTTCAAAGCCATATGCATTGGCTTCTCGATCAACTTCGCATAGTTGAACCAGTTGAAACGACGTACTTTGTATGGACAGTTATTTGAACAATAACGAGTTCCTACGCAGCGATTGTAAACCATTTCATTCAAACCTTCGTCACTGTGAACAGTCGCAAGAACCGGACATACAGTTTCGCAAGGAGCATTGTCACAGTGTTGGCACATAACTGGTTGGAAGACTGCCAAAGCATCCTCTGGGTTTCCAACGTAGTAACGATCAACACGGAGCCAGCTCATTTCACGGCCTTGAAGAACGTACTCTTTACCAACAACAGTGATGTTATTTTCAGATTGGCAAGCAGTCATACAAGCTGAACAGCCTGTGCAAGTGTTCAAGTCAACAGACATACCCCACTTGTGACCGTTGTACTGGTGACCAGACCACAAACTCCAAGTTTTGTGTCTATGAACGCCAGCACCTTCACTCTTCATGTAGTCCTTGAGCGTAGCTTCTGCCACGATCATACGGCCTTCCATAGAGTTGTTACCCGCAACAGAAGCCAAGTTGTACTTCTTCGCAAGCTTCGTCATTCCAGCAGACTGACCTGAATAAACAGCGCCGTCTTTGAAAGAAACGAATTCATACATGTTTTTACCAATACCGTTACCTACTTTACCCGCTTTTGTGCGGCCGTAACCAACTGCAACTGCCAAAACATCGTCATGAAGACCTGGTTGGATGTGAACTGGAAGTTCGACTTTTTTATCGCCAACTTTCAACTCAACAACAGAGCCTTGTTTCAAACCGTTTTTCTCGGCAGTGCCGATAGAAACGCAAACATAGTTGTCCCAAACGATTTTAGTGATTGGATCTGGCTGTTCTTGCAACTGAGCTACGTTGGCCAAAGTGCCATCACCCAATTGAATTGTTGGGTAAAGAACCAACTCATAACCGGTGCTAGTCGCAGCTGCTTTAATAGAACTGAAAGCTTCAGATTTGAAAGAACGTGCTGAAGAAGACTTGTCGAAATCTCCAACGAAACCGTTTTGTAGAACATCAGACCAGAAGTCCTCAAAGCCTTTGCCTTTACCAAACTTCGGATGGATTTCTTCTTTCCAGAAAGCTCTCAAGTAGTCATAGAAAGTTTCATTATCAGTCAAACGCTTAGGACCTACTTTTGCCAAGTATGCCCAAGTCATCAATGTCAATTGGAACGAACGAGTGTCGTACATAGGACGAATTGCAGGTTGTTGAATTGCAAATACGTCTTTTGCAAACTCCGCATCACCCCATGTTTCCAAAGGATGGTTGTCTGGAGCTACGAAAGTGGCATTGTCGCCCATCTCGTCAATACGATCGCCAGTGTAGACAACCACTTCCACTTTTCTGAGAGCCTCTACGAAGCCCGCTTCTTTTGGAAGGCCGTAAACTGGGTTCACACGGTGAACGATCAAAGTTTTTACTTTGCCTTCGTTCATGCTCTTAATAAGAGCTTCCATGTCAGAGTAAGATGCTTTCATACCTGGAAGAGCATTTTTTCCATCGACAGTTTTGCCGTCGTTTTCCAAAAGGCTGTTCAAGAAGTTCACTGCGATTTGAAGCTCGCGAGAACGAGAAGTCATCGCTTGCAAACCACCGGCAACAACCAATGATTCCCCTTTGTTTTCCCAAAGGTCAGAAGCTACTTTTGCAAACAATGCTGGCTCGACGCCAAGCTTTTGTGCTGCATTCGCGTAAGAAACTAAGCTTTCTTTGAATTTCTCGTTGTTGGCGTATGAAGAAACGCCTTTGTTCACAACAAGAGCGTTGATCAAGCCCATCACAACATCAAGCTGTTGCGAAGGTTTGATTTTGAAACGGATATCCGCGTTTCCGCCAGTCAAAGAGAATGTCGAATCGAAAGAAACCAATTTTGACATTTTCTTAGGATCACGACGAGCGCTTGTAAACTGAGATGTGAACGTCGTTGGGTTCAACCAAGTTCCCAAGAAGTCTGCATCGATAGATACAATCATTTTTGCTTTGTCAAAACGGTACTGAGGAACAACCGCATCACCGTAAGACGCTTTTTGGCCTTCACGAACATCTTCGTGAGCCATTGGCTCCCAAGAAACATGGTCTGCTTTGAAAGCTTGTGCGAAGTCAGAAACAACTGCGCGAGTTGATGGAGAAGCCATGTTGCCAGTCAAAACAACAACGCCGCCCTTTTTAAGTTGAGCTACAACCTTATCATCGAGGTTGTCCCACTTAATACCAACTGTGTCTTTGTTCGTACGTTTTTCATTGAAGATGTTGTACTTAGGACCTTGAAGTCTTTCAGGGTCGTACATGTTCCAAATGCTTGCTTGAGAACGAACGCTCATACCACCGTTATTGAGTGGGAACTTTGGATTCCCTTCAATTTTTACCGGACGGCCTTCACGTGTTTTTACAAGAACGCCCAAGCCTTCGCTGCCATCAAAGTATGTCGAAGCGTAGTAGTTCGCCACGCCCAAAGTAACTTCTTCAGGTTGCTTGTTGTAAGGAACGATTTTTTGCACTGGACGGCGGATGCAACCTGCAGCCGACATTGCCAGAGAAGCACCCATAAGTTTCAAGAACTCACGACGTGCCCAACCGCCTTCACCGTCTTTTTCACGCAGTGGAGAAGATTGGAATTCAGTTTCCGCTTTTTTCATGAACTCAGGATCATTGTTGTAATGTTCCAAAGTCAGCCAATATGTATTGTCTCTTTCGATTTGAGGACGAGCTGCTTTCTTTGCTGCTAGTTCAGCTTCAGAGTGCTCGTGTGTATGCTCATGATCGTGATGATTATTTTCAGACATAGTACCTTCCACAAACTCAATTAGTGGTGACAAGTTGTACAGTTCAAAGGAGCTTTGTTCTCTGGTTGGCGGTGACAGTTAATACACCAGCCCATAGAGAGATCCTGAACTTGAGTTATAGTTTTCATTTTCTCGACTTCGCCGTGGCATGTTTGACAGTTCACACCTTTTGCAATGTGTGCAGAGTGATTGAACGCAACATGGTCTGGAAGCATGTGGACACGCACCCACTCAATAGATCCACCCTTGTCGTAAGCATCACGCAATTTTTGAATATGAGGGCTGTCGGTTTTCACTTGAAGATGGCAGTTCATACAAGTTGAAAGAGCCGGAACATTTGAATGCTTCGATCTCTCTACTTGATTGTGACAGTACTGACATTGAATTTGATTTTTTTCGACATGCAGAGAGTGATCAAATGGAATTGGCTGTTCTGGAGCATATCCTTGATTGTATCCCCACCCTGGCTGAAATTTACATCCCGCGAGGCTAAGCGCAAGAAGCCCCACCGCTGCAAAAGTTCTAAATACCCGATGCATAATCTTCCTTTACCTGATGATTGAACTGGACCACATCATATTTTTTTTCGATGGCTCTATTTAAAAGGGGAATGACGGAGTTGTCTACTCCCTTTTTGCAAACTTGATGAGAATTCAGAAGCTTAGCTGACTATTTCTTCCGCACTAATCCTGCGTAAAGGACGAGCAAAAAGTGAGCGACAACAAATGCAGAAACGTATTCCACACCGCCGGCCCCAAAACCGTACGAATGAAGCCCTGCACCGAGAACGAAGTTCACTCCGTACCAAGCCATGATCACAAGACTGAATGTGATCACACCACTTGCGATCATGCCGAAGTTTCTAAACCAGCCACCCAAGCGGCCGTGAAGCACTGCGAGATAACCAAGAAGAGCAATCAATGCCCAAGTTTCTTTTGGATCCCAACCCCAGAAGCGCCCCCAGCTATAATCTGCCCAGATGCCGCCAAGAATAATTCCGGGAGCAAGGAAGGCGACACCGATTTGCATTGCGCGGTAGACAGAAGTGGCGATGGCTTGAATCTTCGCCTGATGCTTCTCTTCGCCTCTAATATAATAGATAAGCCCGATGTCCCCGAGCACAAATGCCAACAAGAAAGCCGCGTAACTGATTGTGATTGTCATTACATGAACTGTCAGCCAATAGTTACTGCGCAGAACCGCTTCCAAAGGTTGAAGTGACGGATCTAAGACGGCAGGTGCGGTATCCGCGACGATCAAAGCCACCATCGCACCCAAAGTTCCCGCCAAAAAAATCACACGGAACTTGTAAATGATTTCCAATATCGCTGAGAAGACCAAAGCCCCCCACGACACCCACACCACGGTTTCATACATGTTCGTAACCGGAGCTCTGTCCATCAAGTACATACGAACGCAAAAGCCATAGGTATGAAGGACAAAACCAATTGCCGCAAAAACCCAGGCCGCCTTCATAAGCCCTGGCTTGTTCATCGTCCATACAAGCAGACAGAAGATCGCCGCGAGCATATATAAGACATACGCCCAACGGAACGGATGAAACTTGTTGTAGTGAACTTCCACCTTAATACGCGTGTCATGATCATAAAGTGCAGGATTATTGCTTTTTGCCACTTCCTGGAACTTCAAAACGCTTTCGTCCAAAGCCTGAGCCGCTTTTTCCAGCTGATCAGCTGGAGTGTTTTGTGCAACGGCACCAATATGCTCTACAAACGCTTTTGCCAAATTAGCAAAAGCCACCTGCTGATCGCCTTGAAAATCAACAACAGACAACCACGCCGTTCCTTCTTTAGGCGGAATCAATCGCATCATATGCCCGGTTGCGATTTCACGGAACACCACCATTTGGTGCTCTAAACGTTGAAGTGCTTGAAAATATGGAGTGAGTTTTTCTTTGGAATCGCGCTTCGCTTGAAGCTCTTGCATCAAGAGTTGGAAGTTATCATTGTCAAAAAGCTCGTCCCCCGTAAAGTACCTTTGCTCCTGAGAAAGCTTCAAGGCCTTCAATACTTCATGATTACGAACTTCAAAGATTTTTTTATCTTTCCACGCTGAGGGACTCAGCATCCAGGTGAAGATAATCTCTGCAGCCCCACGCCCCTCAAAGCTTTTTTTGCCGTAGACAATCTCAAGCATTTCTTTTGCAAAAGTATCGTAGGGCTTCACACGACCATCAGATTGTACCGGCAAGGATCCGAGTGCCGAACCTGGAGCCGCCGCATAGGCCCCTTTAAAAACAAGGAGTGACAAAATAAGGAGAAGGATGACTTGCAAACGCTTCATGTTGGATTTCCTTTTTTGGCTTTCTTCTTAAAGTAGAACAACATCACAATACCGAGTGAAATAATCAACGAGCCCAAATACTTGAGCCAACGCCCCGGATCCTGATTGACCGAGAAGATAGAAGCCACCGGCTCTTCAGTATTAGGCGCATTTTCGAAGCTAGCTTGATAAATGGTATAGCCACGATACTTCAAAGGCTCATTCATCGAAATCAGCTGCTCAGGCATATCAGGCACTTCTACGCGACTACTATATTCCATCGCACGATTCGTTCCCTGATAACGATCCATCTTGAATTGATTCAGCTTAATAGGAAACCCAAGGTCAATCCGACGATTGCCGTAACTAACTATATAGACAACATCCGGACCAAACAGTTTCACGGTGTCATTTAAAAGAATCCAATTCTCTTGATTGTTGAACTCAATCTTCACCGCAGAGGTCGTTAGTGGCGTCGGCGCCTCGCGCTCTTGCAAATCCCAATCTTCTTCAGCTTCTGGCAAATAACGAAGCGCACGAATTTCAATTGGCATCTTCCAACCCGGAACAAAGACTTCTCCCTCTTTCAGGCTTCCCGTCTTCAAAGGCTTTTCAGTGTCCTTTTGAAAAACAACGTACTTAAGACCTTCAGTCCCGTTTGGAGTAAAATAGATTTCATTTTCACCACGCCCCTTTTCAGGCGCAGGCCCTAAGTGCACGCTCGCAGGACCAAAACTATGAGTCGCAATATCCGTTGGACGCTTTTGCACCAACCACTCGATCACATTGACCTTAATATTTGCATTTTGTAGTTGGAAACGAAGCCCAGCGCCACGTCGCCCATTCGGCTCTTTCGGCGCAGTCACTTTACGAGCTGGAACCACGTAAGGTTTGTAATCTGTGATTTTAATTTCTGTATTGTAACCAGGAACTATAAAAGGCTTTTGCGCTGTTGGTCGCTTTAAAAAGAAATCCACGTTTTGTTCTGCTAGTTTCGTGTAACGATCTCCATCGAAAGAGCTATAAACCAAAACATCTGTTTCAGGAACAACCACATACTGCTCCGACTGGCCGATACCAACACGAACGCTGCCATCAAGACCAAACTTGCCGGTGATGATCGAACCAAGCATCAACACCAAAATTCCAATGTGCGCTAATACGAAAGATGTATGACGAGCTTTCCAAGGCCAGCGATCCACCATCACCGCGATCAGATTCACAGCAAGGAAACCCATAATAAAGTTCATCCATATAGTGTCATAGACCAACTTTTTCGCAGCTGTTGCATCGTACTTGGCTTCAACAAAGGTGCCTACAGCGACCAATGTTGCAATAGAAAGAATAACTACAACAGCAAGCTTTAACGAAGCTAAGGATCTAATAATGCGACGAAGGTACACCTTCATTTTCGGAGCGACATCGGATTCTGACATGATTGCAAATATTTAATCCAACTTGTCCGCGCGGGCCAACCTATTTACCACAACGCTATTTGTCAGTTCTGAATATTAGGCAAATTTTGACAGATATAATTCAGAGCCACTTCAATTTTGGCCTGAATTTTTTGGGCCTCAGCTGGTTTTAGTTTTTTAGTGACCTCATCCATATACAAGTCTCTATTCATCTCGACTTGAATTGCATGATGGTTTTTTGACGGCTGTCCATAATGTTCGCTGACTCTCCCACCGAAATATGGCCAATTGAATCCGACTTTAAATCCCGCAATGGCATAAGCAGCGATCACTAAATCTCTGAACCGCGGATCACAACTTTTTCCATGGCAATCACTGACGACGATTTCAGCGCGACGCTCGCCCGGATCGCGATGCTCTTTAGTCCCCACCGAAGGCATGCTGTGAGCATCGATATGGAAAACCTTCTTACGACCAGCGCTTTCGTAATTTTCATAGAGTTTTCGCACACTCGCATGAAAAGGTTCATAAATTAATTCTACAAGTTCCTGATGAGTTTTTGCGGAAACAGGTCCCTTCATCAACTTATGATTGTATGTTGTAATGGCCCACAAAAAACCCCGGCGATGCATGCCCGCAGGGTTGCTATTACCTTCGACGCTGCCAGCATCCACATCCTCGGGGATACGATTCAAATCTCCGGCGTAGCGATGCCATTCCGTTTTTGCGTAAGGAAGATGCAACTTTTGAAGGCTTGGCTCATAAAGAAAGTCGACATAACGATCCACGTCGCACATCAGGATCTCTTCTGGCAACCCCTTCAACCACGTAGCCTGTGGCGGAAGTTTTTCACCAGAGTGAGGAATGGTCACCAAGAGTGAGTACGGGGGAAGTTGCATTGTCTACTCCTTAATGTCATGCTGATAGAGTAAGCTTAAAACGGGAACTGAATGAAAGCAAAAATTTATACCAAAACCGGTGACAAAGGGACCACGCGTTTAGTGGATGGCTCCTGCGTTGAGAAATTCAACCCCCGCGTTGAGGCCTATGGCACTGTCGACGAATTAAATTCCTATTTGGGCGTTGTTCGCGTTGGCCTTCAAAAACTTCAAGAACTGCAGCCTTTAGATCCTTTCTTTGAGAAGATACAAAATCAGCTTTTTAATGTCGGCAGCCTGCTGGCCTGCGCCGATGAAGAAGTTTTCAAAAAGCTTCCCGCTTTAGAAGAAAAACATGTCACGTTCTTGGAACAAAAAATTGACGAACTAACGAGCGAATTGCCCGAGCTTCGCAATTTCATTTTACCAGCAGGCCACGAGACTTCGACCCACCTGCATGTCGCGCGCACTCTTTGCCGCCGCTCCGAACGTCGATCTGCAGAAGTCATGGTTAAAGATGCACGTTACGATATTTGCCTAAAGTATCTAAATCGCTTGAGTGATTTCTTATTTGTTGCTGCACGCTGGGTGAATTTAAAAACCCGCTTTGAAGATGTGCTTTGGAAAAAGTCTGAATGAATTCTCGCATGCGGCTTGAGGTTGCAAAACCCTCGGACAATCAAACCATTCTCGAGTTCTACAAAGGCTTTCCGCTGAAGGGAGTGCTTGAACTCAAAGTGGATCGCCGCGGGGATTTTTTTGGTCCTTATGCCGTTGAATCAGATCGCTTCCGCACTTACCTTCTAAAGGACGATCAGGATCATCTTCAAGGAATGGCTTCTTTTACTATTAAAGACGTCATGATTAATGGCCAAATTAAAACAGTTGCTTATGGCCGCGACCTTCGCATCAGCAACAACCGTCGCGCGATCATCGAATGGGCTGATCATTTTGTTCCGACCTTGCAGGACATCAGCAATACCTACGGGGTCCAACACTTTTTCAGTGCCTTAAACATGACAGAGACCTCGGCATTAAATACTTTTGTTCGCCCCCGTAACTTAAAGCGGGCATTGCCAAGATATTTTAACTACCGTCGCTTTAACTTAGTCAGCGTTCATGGGCGCTTTCCATGGGCTCAGAACCCGCTCCCTCACCTTCAGATTCGGAACGGCTCGTCTGTGAATGCAGATGCTTTAATCTACTATTTGTCCCAAAAAAGCATCCAAAGAAACCTATCAACCTACTGGGATTCTTACAGCTTTTTCAAACAACTTCACCGTTGGCGTGGTTTAAGATTAGAAGACTTCCTCGTAGCCTTTGACCGCCACAATAACATTGTTGGCTGTTGTGCTCCCTGGAAAGCGGATGGAATTCAAGAGCTTGTCCCTCTTGATTATTCCTTGAAGGCTCATAATTTCCGTCAATTTTTAAAGTTCGGAAAGCTTTTTGGGTGGACTCGCAACCTCACAAAACCTGCTTACCGCCTGCAATTGGAAGAAACCCTTCAATTCCAGTATTTAACCCACCTGTTTGCGGATAATGAGGACGTTTTTGAATCCCTTTTGTGGGCAGCTTATGACCGCGCCCGCTCGAACGACTTCTTAATTTACCCACAAACCCGTGAAGAACTCATATATAAAAGACCTTTAAACTGGGTTTGCGCGAAGATCCCGCATGGGCTTTACTGCATGGTTCCTCCGGATCAAAACGCGCCTGATTTTTTGAATCCGTCTAACGACATCGCTGTCAGTTTGGAAGCTTTCTTCATCTAAAAAAGACAGTCGCGTCCGAACTTTTGGTCACAGCCTAGAAATTTTCACAAAGCGAAAATCCCACTTTGCAATTCAACTCACTTCGTTTATAAAGGCACCACCTTGCGTTCTATGACTTTTTACTATTGGGGAGATTTTCATTCAAATGACCACTTCACCTTAAGCCAATCAGAAGATTCGCTTTAAGGATTTCTCAGTATCAATCTCATCTTGTAATTACACCCAGACCCCACAGACAACCATGATCCACGTATTTAAACGCTTGGTATTTGGTTCGAAAAATTTAGGCGGTTTTGTTGGCTGAATTTTCAGCTGACGCCCTTTCCGCAGAGGGGATGTGTAAACCGCCTGGCAGTGAGCCACCTGTCGCTTCTTGTGTCGACAGAATAAATCAGGTGGCTCCCTGCTATTTACTCCGTCAATGCAAATCCAAAAAGGAACCAAAGAACCAATTTGGAGCCTTCTTACCTTCAGATGATTTTAATCGTGAGTTTTTACTGCTTAAGCAGAGAGCTTCGCGCCCTGCATGATCGTTGGCCAAAACCAATCTAGCATTGGGTCTTCCGAGATCACTTCGTGCAAGAAAATTTGCGGCGGAGTTTTGAATTTGAGCTTGCCGATTTCGTATTCAAGATCATCAAAACCAGGTCCGAAAACGTACATATGGAATTCCGGCGCCTGATGAAGTAATTCCTTAATATTTTTACGCCACTCATTGGAATCACTAAACTTTCGTCGCTCTACAATCGTGTCGTACTTTACTTGCGAAAGCTTCCAACGTTTAAACAAAGCTTCCTGAAGAAGCTGAGCCAGCTTCAATTGAAACTCTTTTGGTTGCTGCATAAACAACTCTTGAGAGCCCATGATAGAAACCAAATCCATATTCGGCACGATTTCCTGCGCCTGACGGAGATCCGCCATAACTTCAGGCACCCGCAGTAGCTGCGAGCGAATTTCGATGTCTGCAATGGATTCACCAAGGGTGAAGTAGACCACGTTCATACCCATAAAGGTACCAGATCTAATCCCTATCACCGAGTCCTGACGGGCTTAGGTCTAGGTCCAATTTTCTTCCTGCCCAGGACCAAGCCTCTTTGTTAGTATAGGTACGGGACTTGAAGGATTCAAATCCCTGATATGACAAAGGATTGGCAAAGGATTTATCGTGGCGATAGATAACAAAAAGCAAGCAAAGAAAAAGCGCCCTGCTTTTGAAAAATGGCTCTCCTACTTACTTTTTGTTTTCATCGGCTTTGTCATCGCGGATTTGTTGATTTTGAGTTATCGCGATTTGATGCTGCCAAATCAAACGCCTCCTGCCCGTCCTAAAAAACTTCTCAATGACAATTTAGTTTCTCGTGGTGCCTACAACACCATTATCTCTCGCAATATTTTCTCTGCAGATGGCGTGATTCCTGATCCTTTGATCGCCAAGGGACAAGATCCGAACAACATTAAAGAAGCAGATCCGGTACCATCTCAGTTGCCATTGAATTTGATTGGAACCCTTGTTCACTCTAACGCGGATAAGTCTATTGCTGCGATCGAAATTCGCGGCAAAAACCAAATCCTCTCTTACACACCGAAAAGAAATATCGAGAACCTCGCAACTCTGTTGAAGGTTGAAAGACAAAGAATCGTCTTCCGCAACCTTAACACTAACGTGCTTGAGTTTATCGAGATGAAACCTTTCGGAAATAACAAAGTTGCTTTCGGCGCTTCGGCTCCAGCGGCGCCTGCGTCTCAAGGATCTGGCGAAGTCAAAAACATGGGTGACAACAAGTTCACAATTAAGCGTGCAGATTTGCAAAAATATCTGAATGATCTCTCAAGCATCTTGATGCAAGCCCGTGCCGTTCCTGCTCGTGACAAAGTCACTGGCGAAGTGATCGGCTACCGCATTGTTGATTTCCAGCCAAACAGCATTTTCTCTCAGCTGGGTATTCAACGCATGGACTTGATCAAAAACGTCAATGGCGAGCCTGTGGATACCCCACAAAAAGCCATGGAACTATTTAATATGTTTAAAAACTCCAACAACATCAAAATGAGCGTAGATCGCGGCGGTCGCGTAGAGACCCTCGACTATACGATTCAGTAATTTTTATTGTTTTTGGATTGGTATTTGTTTTCGTGTCCGCAAAGGAAGGTGGATGAAGATGAAGGTAAAAAACAGACAAAAGACAGCGCTAGGAATTGCCTCGCTTTTGACAACACAGATAGCAATGGCGCAAAGCTTTCCGCCACCGCCTCCAATGCCAAGTGCTGCGGACTTCCCGCCACCTCCACCATCTATTTCTGATTCGGGCTCTGGATCTTCAGGCGTACGTGGCGCAGGACCCGGCGGCGCTGACAGTGGAAAACCAGGCGCTTTGAGCAAATCTCAACAAGGTAAGTTTGCAAAAGCAGGCCTTGAAGACATCACGAATGAAAACTTCCCAGAGACTATCGAGTCCTTCGACTTCCCGAACGTGGAAATCACGGACGTTATCAAAGCAATCTCTGAATTGACAGGTAAGAACTTTATCATCGACCCAGGCGTTCGTGGTAAAATCACGATCGTCGCTCCAAGTAAAATCACAGTTGCTGAAGCTTATAAGGCATTCTTGTCTGCTCTTGCTATCAACGGCTTCACCGTAGTTCCAAGCGGCAGTTTCCTAAAGATCAAGTCTGCAAGATATGCTCAACGTGATAATATCGAGACCTATTCTGGCTCTTACTATCCTAACTCCGATCAGATGATCACGCGTATTATCCACTTGAAGCACATTCAAGCGGAGCAAGTGAACAGAGACTTAAGAATCCTCACCTCTAAAGACGGTGAAATGTCCGTTTATACAGCGACTAACTCTTTGATCCTTTCAGACTACGGTTCAAATATTGACCGCGTAATGAAGATCATCGGTCAGTTGGACGTTCCGGGCTTTGAAGACCAAATCGAAGTTATTCCTATTAAATATGCAAAAGCCAAAGATCTTGCGGATCTCGTCGATAAAATCGTAAATAAGGGACAAAAAAGTGCCGGCACTTCTCCTGGATCTTTCTCTGCTGGTGTTCCGCGCTTTACCCGCTCTCAAGGCACGACCGCTCAACAAGGGACTAGCTTCTTTATGGCGATCCCTGAAGACCGTACAAACTCGATCATTGCGATGGGAAATAAATCAGGCATTGTTCGCTTGAAAAAACTGATTGCACAATTGGACTTCCGTGTTCGCGCTGGCGATAACGGCGGTGTTTACGTTTATTACGTTAAGAACGGTGATGCCGAGAAAATTGCACAAACTCTTCAAGGTATCACAAAGGATGCCGCTCCAAAACCTGCTAGCAGCTTATTGGGCCCTCTCGGCGGAAACCCTACGGCTCAGCAAACAACAGAGATCTTCGGTGGCGATGTAAAAATCACAGCTGATAAGAGCACAAATAGCATCGTTATCACAGCTAGCAAGCAAGACTACGAAGCTGTTTTGAATATCCTCAACAAATTGGACATTGCCCGCGATCAGGTGTTCGTTGAAACGATCATCATGGAGATGGCGAATAGTGATGCAAACAACTGGGGCGTTGGTTATTACCAATTCAACGAAGGCGTGGGTAAAGCCGGCTTCGTCAGTAACGGATTCGACTTTGCAAGCTTGCTTAGCCCCATCGGCGGTACTGGCGCAACTCTTGGTTTCGGCCAAGGTAAGAACGTGACAGTGACAGATCCAACAAAACCAGGAACTTCAATCACGATTCCAAGTCTTGTTGGCTTCATTAACTTCATTAAGAGCAATACAAAAGCAAACATCCTTTCAACTCCGCAAGTTTTGGCACTTGATAACCAAACAGCTGAGATCGAAGTGGGTGATAAGGTTCCAGTCAGCATCACGCAGACTACAAATGCTGCGGGACAGATTACAAACTCTGCTCAGTTTGAAGAAGCAACTATTAAGCTAACTATCAAACCATTTATCAGCCCGTCTTCTGATACAATCCGCATGGAAGTCGATCAGAAGATTAAACAATTGACTCAAGTTGCGGCTCTACCAAAGAATCTTTCAGATAACTCGCAACCTCTAGCAACTCGTAACATTAAAACCACTTTGGTTATCAAAAACGAAGACACAGCGGTGCTTGGTGGCTTGATCAGAGATCGTGAGTCTGAGACTATTTCTAAGGTGCCTTTGTTAGGTGATTTGCCAATCATCGGCTGGTTGTTTAAAGGACGTTCAACAACTAAAGAAAAAGTAAATCTGTTGGTATTCCTTACTCCAAAAATTATTCGTAACCCAACAGATCAAAAGACGATTCTTAATAGAAAGCTTGATGAACGTTTACAATTCATCAAAGCTCAAGGCGGAAGAGATCCTTATGGATCAACAATTGATCGCGTAGGCAAAAAGACTTCTCAACCTGTAGACGACAACGCCAGCGAATAGAAATTAGGAGTCAACGAACTCATGGCTTCAATGGATATTACGAACATTCTGCAAAAAAGCACGTCACTGACGGCAGATCAGGTGAAATCAATCCTGAAGAACCCGTCAGTGCTTCGCCCTGTAACCATCGGCGAAGCTCTATCTCACAAGGAATACACCACAGCCGATGAACTTGTCGGCGATCTCTGCAAAGAGATGGGCCTGGATTTTATCAAAGACATTCCTATAAATGATATTTCCGCGGACCTTGTGCGCGATATTCCTATTAACTACGCAAAACTGTACTCGATCCTCCCCTACAAAGAGGAAAACGAGGCCGTCACGGCTCTGACCAGCAATCCGCTGAATCTGAAAGCCATGGATGACTTGCGAGTTCTTTTTGGCAAAAAAGTAAAACCTCTCATCACAACGACTTCAAAGATCCAAGATGCTATCAACCGTGTTTATGAAAAAAGCACGGCAAACCTTTCAGGTTTGGATGATATCGATGCAGAGGACTACGACCTTGAAGACCAAACGGTCGACCTTCTTGATGCTGGCGAAGACGATGCGCCGGTGATTAAACTAGTAAATAGCCTTCTCTTCCGTGCAGTAAAAGAAAAAGCATCCGATATTCACGTGGAACCTTATGAAAAAGACATCGTGGTACGTTTCCGTATCGACGGTATTCTTTTTGATATCTTTAAACCACCTAAAAAGCTGCAAAATGCGATCACCTCTCGTATCAAAGTTATGGCGAATCTAAATATCGCCGAAAAACGCCTTCCTCAAGATGGTCGTATTCCTTTGAAAGTGGGCGGTAAAGACATCGATATCCGTCTTTCTACCGTGCCTACCGCGTTTGGTGAACGTGCGGTTATGCGTCTGCAAGATAGATCCAACGTCGTCCTGGAGCTTAATCAATTGGGCTTCAATGAAGAAACTTTGAAAAAGCTTGATGATGATCTCTTGCTGAGAACCTATGGGATCTTACTTGTGACTGGTCCAACGGGTTCTGGTAAGTCTACGACACTCTACGGCTGCTTGAGTAAACTGAATCAACCAGACGTAAATATCCTGACCGTTGAAGATCCGGTGGAGCAACGTATTCATGGTATTGGCCAGGTACAGGTAAATGCCAAGATCGGATTGACGTTTGCATCGGGCTTGCGCTCTTTCCTTCGTCAAGATCCTGACATCATCATGGTGGGTGAGATTCGTGACTTGGAAACAGCCGAACTTGCCATTACCTCTTCTATGACAGGTCACTTGGTTCTATCCACACTGCATACGAACGATGCTGCGGGTGCCTTCCCACGTTTGTTTGATATTGGTGTTGAACCGTTCCTGATCGCAACTTCGATCTTGGGTGTAATTGCTCAGCGTCTCGTGCGTGTTCTTTGCCCACATTGCAAAGTTCCTTACGAGCCTTCTGACTTTGAATTGGACGCCCTGGGAGTGACTCGCAAACAAGCTACTGCTGGCAATGTCTGCAAAGCTGTGGGTTGCAATCACTGCAATCAAAAAGGATATTTAGGCCGAAGTGTCATTCAAGAGCTTTTGATCGTGAACGATGATATTCGTTCTCTGGTTTTGCAACGTAAAGACGGTAATACGATTAAAAAACAAGCGACAGCCAGTGGAATGAAAACATTCCGCGACCATGGAATCACTAAGGTCCTAGCTGGAATCACTTCCATCGAAGAACTGAACGCGAATACGCAATTGGATATTTAAAGGAAGCCTAGGGTCCACAAGATCCGGGCTAACTGGGAGCTCTTTTTAGATGCCTATTTTTGAGTACAAGGGCCTGGCCCGTGACGGTAGAAATGTCAAAGGAACTATTGATGCGGAAAATCTCCGCGCCGCTCGTACTCGTCTAAAAAAAGAAAACATTTTTGTCGTAGAGATTCGCGATAAGAAAAAAGTATCCGGCAAGAAAAAACGCACGGCTCATAGTGGCGGCAAAGCGACGGTTCAAGAGCTTTCGCTGATGACTCGTCAGCTAGCCGTTCTGGTAAAAGCAAATATTCCTTTGGTGGACTGCTTGACCGCCGTTTCTGAGCAAGTGGAAAACCCTGTTTTGTCTGAAGCAATCGCCGATTGTAAAAACATGGTGAATGAAGGTAGCCCCTTTGCCAAAGCTCTCGCAAAATATCCAAACCTTTTTGACAAGATTTATATCTCAATGGTCGAAGCCGGCGAGATGTCTGGTAGCTTGGATGTGATCCTTGTGCGTCTAGCAGAGTTCACTGAGGCTGCCGCAGAATTGCGCTCGAAAGTCAGCAGCGCAATGACCTACCCGATTATCATGTTAGTTGTAACCTTCGGCTTGCTTTCTTTGATGTTTATCTTCGTTATCCCAAAAATGGTGACGGTGTTTGAGTCTGCACCCAATTTGGAACTACCTTGGTACACAGTTGCTTTGGTCAACATCAGTACTTTCATGGTGAACTATTGGTATTTGATTTTTGGAAGTATTGCGATTGCCTACCTGCTGTTTAACAACTGGAAAAGATCTCCAGGCGGTTCACAACAGTGGGATAGAATCTCTTTGAATCTTCCAGTCATGGGTCCTGTTACAAGAATGGTTGCGGTGTCTCGCTTTACCAGAACTTTGGCAACGTTGTTAACAGGCGGCGTGCCTATGCTGCAAGCATTGGACATCGTTCGCAACGTCGTCGACAACTACGTTCTTGCACTCGCGATTGAGGACGCTCGCAGCAATATTAGCGAGGGGGAATCGATCGCAGGTCCCTTGAAAAAATCGGGACAGTTCCCTCCGATCGTGATTCACATGGTCAGCATTGGCGAAAAAACTGGTGAGCTTGAGAACATGTTGACTCAGGTCTCCGACGCTTATGACTTCCAGGTTAAAAATAAAGTGGATGCCATGACAGGTCTTATGGGCCCTGTGGTGATTGTCATCATGGGTCTAGTTATTGCAGTCATTGTATTCTCTGTCATGATTCCAATGTTTGATATGACAAGCGCCTTTGGCGGCTAGGTCGCCGCAACAATACTGGATTGCCCCTAGGTTTGACATGACAAGGGGCTTTTACTAAGGTAGCCTTTCTACCTGAAGTGGAGGCAAATCCAAATGAATACAGCATCTTCAAAAAAGTCTTTCTTGCACAATCAAAAAGGTATGACCCTTATCGAGATCATGATCGTAATCGCGATCCTCGGTGGTTTGATGGCAATTCTGGCTCCAAAATTTTTGAAATCAAAAGATAAAGCAAATATCGGCCAAGCAAAAATCCAAATGGGACAACTCGCAAATGGTTTGAGCATGTACTACAACGACTGCGGCAAATTCCCTCAATCGTTGGAAGGCTTGTCAAAACAAGATGCAAATTGCTCTAACTGGGGACCAGAACCTTACGCAAAAGACAAAGACATGAAAGATCCATGGGGCACTGAGTTCGTTTACGAATTGAATGGCTCTGAGTACTCTTTGAAGTCTCTAGGAGCTGACGGTCGCGAAGGCGGTTCTTCCTTCAACGCCGATATTCCTTACGAACAGTAAGACCTAAGGAGTTTCATGAACAAAAGGGGCTTCACGCTTATTGAAGTCATGATCGTGATCGCGATTCTCGCAGGTCTGATCGCGGTGGGAGCCCCTCGGCTTATTAAAAAAGAAGCCAACATCAAAAAGACTGCACGCAGTCTTACCGTTCTCGTCAAAGAAGTCCGCAATCAAGCAAAATTATTTAATGTCACTTACCGCATAGTGATCCGTATTGAATCCGGACAGGAATCTTATTGGGTTGAAAAAGCTAGTGGCCCCGCTTTGATTGACAAAGAAAAACTCAAAGAAGAGATGGAAGGAAACGGCAAAAAGGACGACGACAAAGATGCTCCTCCACCGCTTTTCCAAATAGACAAAAGATTATCTAAAAAAGAAAAGGTTCTGCCGTCTAATCTGCATTTTGCGCAGGTAGAAACCATCAACATGTCTCAGCCCGTCACGAATGGGATTGCCTATATTCATTTCTTTCCAGAAGGCCTTATGGAGGCTTCTGCGATTCAACTCACCGATAAGAAAATCACCTGGACGCTTGTCTTTAATCCCCTAACAGGTCAAGCTGATATTGTAGAGAAAGCTGTCAACTTAAAGGATTTAAGTCGGTGATTGAAAACAAAAAAGGATTCACTTTACTTGAGACACTACTTGCCGTGGTGATTCTCTCGACGGGAATTTTGCTACTAACAAGTTCCTGGAGTGGTAGCTTTGTCCGAATCCGAAAAACCCAACTCAATCAAGATATCGTGGCATTGCTTGAACGTAAGATGGCCGAGATCGACCTTGAGTACCGCGGTAAACCTATCGACAGTATCGATGAAGAAAAAGAAGACGACTTCGGTTCTGAATATCCACAATACCGCTGGAAGATGACTTCAAAAAAGTTCGAAGTCCCGAACCTTTCTTCTATCATGATGAGTAAAGAAGGCGGCGCCAACGAAATGCTGATGACCGTGATCCAGCAGCTTTCAGATCATCTTGGAAAAACAATTAAAGAAGTTAAAGTCACCGTGATCTACACAGGTAGCAAAAAGCCTTTGGAATATTCTATCGTGACGTACTTTGTGGACTACAACAAACCTCTTTCTATTGGTGGAGCTTCTGCTCCCGGAGGGGCAGGTCCGTAATGCAACGCCCTTCTTCGCAGCAAGGTTTTACTCTGATTGAGGTGATGATTACGGTTGCGATCCTAGGAACGCTGACGCTTCTTGCGACGCAAAGTATTCAACAAGCCATTCGTGCAAAAGCAAAAATCCAAGAACAAATTGATGATGTCTCGCGCATGCGTGACGCCTTTCGCTTGATTGATGCTGATATCAATCAAGCATTCCACTATCGCGATGTTGAGACTGAAATCACCCAGCTTATGAATAAGACAACTCAGGCTCCGGGAATGCCGCCTCCTCCACCAACACCGACTCCGCCGCCGGATCCAAGCATGGCTCGTAGATCCAATCCTGTGACTCACCTAGTGGGCACAGAGAACACCGTGGACTTTGTGACTATGAATAATGCCCGCATGATTCGCAATTTGAAGCAGGCTGATTTCATGGAAGTTGGCTACTCTTTGAAATCTTGCAAAAGTTTGACGGGCGAACAAGGCAGTTCACAATGCCTGTGGCGCCGTACAACCAGCTGGGTGGATGAAGACGTGACTAAAGGTGGCGACGAGGTCGTTCTTTTAGAAAACATTTCTGAATTCAAACTACGTTATATCGGTAAAGGTAAAGACGACTGGAACAACGGCTGGAGAACCGACGATGGTGGCGATACCGCTACTAAAGGCAAATTCCCGACGGCTGTTGAGATCTCGATGACGATAGAGCGCGGGACCGGAAATAAAAAGAAAAAGTATTCGATGCAAATTGTTTCTCAGATAAGATTCCCGAATAACGAAGAGGCAAAAAATGCGAACGCCAGTGGGGCTGCGACTCCTTAATAATCAAAGAGGTATGGCACTGATTATGGCCGTAACCTGCGTTTTGGTGATCTCTTGGATCGCTATGGAAGTCTCTTACGATTCTTTGATCGAGTACAACGTCAATGTGAACTCGCTGAATCGATTGAAAGCCTATTATGCCGCTCGTGCTGGCGTAGATCTTAGTTTGCTTAGAATCAAAACCTATCAACAGGCTCAATCGCAATTCGGAAAACAGCTGGGTGGCAACTCTGAGATGCTTGATCAAATCTGGAAATTTCCATTTGCATGGCCTGTCCCCGTTCCAGATGGCTTGAATGCCGTAGATAAAGATCAAATCGCATCGAGCCTTAAAGAATCCATCATGGATGCCTCCTACGTTGTGACTATCGAAGACGAAGGTTCGAAAATTGACTTGGGCGACTTGGTGTCACCGTCTAAAGTTTTGCAAGAAAGCACCCGTCGTCGCATCCTTGAAATTTTCCAAAGTAAAATCAAAGACGATCAGGAATTCCAACGTAAATACGGCAACTATCGCTTTGAAGAGCTCGTGAATGCAATCACGGACTGGCAATCTAAAATTCGCAGCAGCGCAAATGGTGGCGATAAGCGCGCGTTCTACAGTGACTATCCTGACAACTTCCCGCCAAACCGTGCTTTCCGTACTATTCAAGAAGTACGCATGGTTCCTGGCATGAACGAAGACTTCTATGAACTTCTTGAGCCTGCCATCACCATTTACGGGATGAAGGCTATCAACCCTAACGAAGCCAGCAAAGAAGTTTTGAAGTCGTTGGATCCAGAAATCACCGACGAAATCGCGGATGAGATCATCAAACGCCGTGGTGATCCAAACTTGGGTGGTCCGTTTAAAAACAAAGAAGACTTTTGGGGTTTTATCACCGGTCGTGGCGCGCGCCTTGGCGAAAAAACCGAAGAGACCCCGTTGGTTTTCGACAAAGTTACCAATTTCCGCATTAAGAGCACCGGCGAGTACGCGGGCGTTTCTCGCGAAATCGTCGCTGTCGTGATGGATCTGCAAAGTGTTGCCAATACCGTCAAAGGTTATGTCGACAAAGAGAAGCAGCAACAACAGCAGCCAGGTGCAACTCCGACGCCGACACCAAATAACCCACAAAACCCAGCCCAAAGTCAGAGTGCTCCACTTCCCAAAGGTCCGCCTAGGATTGTATACTGGGGCGAGCGTTAACGCGAAAAAGGGCCACAAATGAGATCAATCGGTATCGACATTGGAAGTAGTAGCATCAAAGTTGTTGAGGTGCTTACTACAAGCAAGGGTTTTCAAGTCACTCAATGTTTTGAGCGACCGCTTGGTTTGAATGCCGCTCACGATCAAGAAATCGAGATCATCGAGTTCTTACGAGAGGTTTCGGCAAAATACGATCCTGCGCAAACCCGCTACTGTTTGGCACTTCGCCAGGATCAAGTCAGTATCCGCAATAAAATTTTTCCGTTTAATGATCGCATGAAAATCTCTAAGAGCTTGGCTTTCGAGCTCGAGGAAGACATCCCTTTTTCTGGCGACAACTCGATTTTTGATGCGAAGGTCGTACGCACACTCGGCAATGCTGCCGAGGTTTTGGCCTGCGCAGCTCCGAAACACCATGTTCGCACTCTTCTGCAAAGATGTTCTGACGCTGGCATTGATCCTGCGTTGATCTCGACAGAGGGAACCGCTTTCGCAAATATCTATGAAAAGTGGAACGAACCGCCACCAGCTCACCCGCCTTTGGATTCGTCTTTACTTGAAGGCGAAGCTCGCACAGAGCGCAATGTGCATTTGACTCTGAACATGGGTCACACTCGCACTTTGGTTTGCGCCTTTGAAGGAAACTCTTTGATTGGCGTCAGAACCATTCTATGGGGCGCAAAGAACATTGCTGACAGCGTTGCTAAAAAGTATGAAATTCCGCATTTGGAAGCTCTTAAGGAAATTCAAACTAAAGCTTTCATTCTGACAAACAAACAAGGCGCTACCTTCGATCAAATTACTTTCTCTGAAACTATTGCGAAGTCGGTGCGTGAACTTGTTCGTGATTTGCAACTTTCTATTCTTGAGTTCAGAAGCGAATTCAACGCTATCATCACCCAAGTAGGCCTAACTGGCGGCTCTTCCAGCATCAAAAACTTGGGACCTTTCCTGACTCAACAACTCGAAGTACCGGTGAACAAAGTTTATCCTCTGGATATGATTCCAAATGTTCTTTTCGAGAAGAACGCCAAAACCGACACCACGTTTGGTTTGGCATTGGGAATCGCGATTGAAGGTTTGAAAAAACCTCGTAATCCAGCTGTGAATTTCCTAAAAGGTGACTTCGCAAAACAAAATAACTTTGTTCGCAATCTTTGGGATAAATGGGGCCCGACCATGAAGACCGCAGCCGCGGCTTTGGTGGTTTTCTTCATTTACTCGATGATGCGTGAAACTTTCTCGATGGAACTTGCAGACCGTGCCGAAGATGCCTTGAAAACCCAAGCCAAGAACGTGGCAAAACTCTCGGGCAACAAGGCTACTGAGGCCAATATCAAAAAATACATTCGCGAAAATAAAAAGCGCGCTGCAGATTTAAAAACTCTTGGTAATGTCGCGACGATGAATTCCACGATGGAAATTCTGAAGAAAATCAACGACGCGACTCCAGCAAAGAACATGGTCACTTTGGATGTGAAAGCTCTTCACGTTCAAGACAACCAAGTAACGATCGATGGCTACGTCAATAATCAAAACGAAGTGTCCGTCTTGCAACAGGCTTTGGGTAATTTATCCCTCGACGGCAAAGTAAGTTCTCGTGGTAGCCAGTTAAAACCTGTCAGTGGTAAAGCAGCTTTTTCATTTAACTTTAAAGTCGATCGCGGCATCACTAAAACCGTTCAATAGGATCCAAGATGAATTTAGATGATTTAAAAGACAATTTAAAATCTCAACTTGGACAAAGCTGGTCTCGTATCGAAGACAGTTCTTTCTACAATCAGATGAAAGATCGCTTCGAGAATCTGACGCCGACCAATCAGAAGCTAGCTATGATGGGCGCCGGTGCGCTTCTGGCTCTTTTTGTGATCTCGATCCCCTACTCTTACTATTCAACTTCGACAGAATATGTAACGACTTACGAAGAAAAACGCAGCCTTATTCGTGAACTTCTAAAAGTGACTCGCGAATCCTCAGAAGTTCCAGATTTACCACCTGCACCGTCTGCAGATATTCTTCGCGGCAATATCGAAAATCAACTGCGTATGGCAAATTTATTGCCAGAGCAGATGAAGGGTATCGAAGTCATCACGGCCGAGACAAGCTTGATTCCAAAAAGCCTTTTGGAGTCCGGCCTGAAAGTGTCTTTGGCGAAACTGAATCTGCGCCAGATCATTGATATCGGCTACAACATTCAAAGTGTCAGCACCAGTGTTAAAATGAGCAGCATGAGTGTCACAGCCAACGCTGAAGATCCTAAGTACTTTGACGTGGATTTTAAGCTGGTCTCTTTGGCGGTGCCTCAGGCCCAAGTTGAAATGCCAGAAGCCAATGATGACGAAGGCGGCGGTGGCAAAGGTCGTAAGCCCTTTAAAAGAGGAAACCGTTAATGTTTGCACTCATCCAGAAAGCCGTGCGCGCCCTTTTAAATTCGAAGCTTAAAATCTTCATTACAATTGTTTCAGCAGCGGTGTTCTTACTGCTTCTCTTCCCGATGAATGATTTGGGAGATTTAGTTTCTTCTCAGGTCGCACGCTTGACTGGCAATAAAGTCTTTTTGCAATTCGAAGAACTCAAGATGTCTGTATTCCCGGCTCCTGGTGTGAAAGTAGAGCAAGTCTTTGTCGAAGCTCAAGGAGTTGCCGGCGTCTCTGCTCAAGAAATCAAATTCACTCCATCTGTGGGTGGTTTGATCGCACAAAAGCCTTATGGCTCGGTCAACGCGAAAGGCCTTTTCAAAGGCGACGTTTACGTCAGTGTGAGCTCTGGCTCACGCACCGAGAACGGTGTTGAGCGCCAAAAAATTGAAGTCAAAGCACAAAAGCTAAGCCTTCAGGATTTGCGCGAGGTCGCCCGCCTTCCCGTCATGATGAAAGGCAAATTAGACTTGGAAAGCTCTGCGTTGGTGGATCTCACCTTCACAGAACAACCAGACATGGATGTGAACCTCAGTATCAGCCAGTTTGAGCTTCCGCCTTCAAATGTAACGACTCCGATGGGTCCATTAACGATGCCAGATTTGAAGTTGTCGGCGGTCGAAATCAAAGGCCGCTTAGCAGGTGGCAAACTCATCATCGAGAACGGCCAAATTGGTAAAGACGGCGATGAGCTTCGCGGTTCTATCACGGGCAATATGGATCTTTCTTTGATGAACGCCGGTGGCACGATAAACCCTGTTTTAGGCGGCTATACTTTCAATGTGAACTTGCGCACGAAACGCAACTTTCAAGACCGCGCAGCCCTCTTCTTGTCCTTTATTGATGCTTATAAAACAGCGACCCCAGATGGCGCTGAATACAAATTCAAAGTTTCTGCTGCCAGCACGATGGTTCCGCCTAGCATAGGCGCCGCGCGTTAATTCAGTGGCCGGAATCATCCGGCCGAATCTCAAATGTCACTTCGCTCCGCCTCCAAAACTATTGACCCAGGCCCTGGTCCTTGGTTTGCTGAAGATGCAGGCAAATCCAGAAGCTTTTCGAAGTCTTTATTGACAAGCTTCTCAATAATTACAAAAACCTTATAGTCTCATTGGAGGGATTATGTCTGGTGTAAATAAAGTTATTATCGTAGGCCGTTTGGGCGCTGACCCTGAAGTTAAAGCCGTTGGCCAAGGCAGTACTGTGACTCGTTTAAACATCGCTACCAGCGAAAACTGGATGGGCAAAGATGGTCAAAAACAAGAACGCACTGAATGGCACCGTGTAGTTGTATGGGGCAAACTTGCTGAGATCTGCGGAAAGCATTTAAGCAAAGGTCGCCAAGTGTACGTAGAAGGTCGTTTGCAAACTCGCTCTTGGGAAGACCAACAAGGTCAAAAGAAATACACAACTGAAATCGTAGCAAACACTGTGCAATTCCTTGGCTCTGCTGGTGGTGAAAGATCTACTGAAAACAGAAGCTCTGGTGGCGATGATTTCGGCTATCAAGATTTCGGACCGGAACCAAGCTTCAATTCTTCTGACGACATTCCGTTCTAGGACTTTCGAACATTTTTATTCATGAAAGACCCGTTTGACGAAAACGGGTCTTTTCTTTTTTTAGAGCTTAGGCGTAGAATTTTATTCTATGTTTAAGACTTCCGCTTTGCTCTTCAGTCTTATGCTTCTCACTTCCTGCTCATTTTATAAATCAGCAGGGCGTAAGCAATTTGAGTCCAAAGCGCCTGCCTCTATCCAAGCTTTCTCATTACAAAGCTGCCGCGAACTCAGCGCTGCTGAAACTTGGTTGAAAGAGGAATTCCCAAGCAGCACTCACGAACTCGTCGAAATGAACCAAGACTACGAGGTCTGGGGCAAGGGTCTTGACGACGGTCAGGTAGAGGTCACAGTCTTCTCGAAGACTGATAACAACAAAACCGAGTCCTGCATCTATAGATTTGAATCCAAACATGTTTGGCAAAGCTACAAACAGAGCTTTTTAGACGAACTTTCACGGAGCCTGGTGGATATCGACTAGAAGGCCCCGACTGAGGTCGGCCTTCGGATTGCCACATCTTTATTTCTGCTAGAAACTATAGAAGATCCTTATTTTAACCAGGAGTTTCTGGCGTGAAGAAGTACACGGTTTTATTCGCTCTTTCTATATTTTTTGTTTCGAACTTCGCATTGTCCGCAACTGTGTCTGCAGTCAAAAATAATAAAATCATGGTCTCGCTCGAAGGTGAAAGCGCTTCTCCTGGATCAGAGTTTTTTGTTCTGAATCCTCAAGGTAAAAAAGTTGCCATCGTGAAAATCACCCAAGTCAAAGGCGATCGCGCTCTTGCTGAAATCGTTAAAGGAAGCGCGAAGCAGGGCTACACCTTACAATCTCGCGGCGGCGGAAGTGGTTCGATGGCAACCACTGGCGGATCTGATAGCTACTATGACAAAAAACTCAGCGATCGCAGCCACAGTGGAAATTCCTACGGCGTCGTCGGCGGTTATTTGATGAACAATATGAACATCAATGCAACTGGCTTGAAAACAAATATGTCGGGCTCTGGCTTTGGTGCTTTGGGATATTATGACTATGCTCTTTCTCCGACTCTCGTGGCACGTGCGATGGTGGGTGTTGAGCAATACGTGGTGAAAGGCAGTAATACCTCTACTTCTCCCGTATCCTGTCTTGCGGACTGTAATGTGAATTTAAATTACCTATCGATGTATGGCATTGGTCGCTGGAACTTCATGCAAGGTCAGTACAAATCTTGGATCGGTGGCGGTCTTGGTTACCTCTACCCGATTTCGAAATCCAGCACGGCTTTCTCTAATGCTTCAAGCTTGCAAGCTAATCAGATCTTTATATTCTCTGCTGGTATGGATATCAGACTTTCTGGTCAAACTTATGTGCCAGTTTCTATCGAGTACGGCTTGTTCCCAACTTCTTCAACAGTCAGCGCAAACATCATCTTCCTTCGCGCCGGCTACGCCTGGAATCTTTAAAAACTTCGCGTCTTTCTTAGTGGAAGACGCGGGTTACACCTAGAATACCTTTGATTTTTTGGAGCTCATAGATAGCGTTGTTCAACTGAGTCGCGTCTTTCACGCTGACTTCAAAGTTACAAACCGCTTTTTTGTCTTTTGTTGTACGAATCTGTGCAGATTCAATATTGATTCCTTGAACAGAAAACACCTCAGACATGGATTTAAGCAGGCCTGGTACGTCGTGACTGATCACGCGAACACGCACCATACGCTCTTGGCCTTCAACGGCCTGAGCACTCGTCCACGCTACATCGACTTTGCGTAATTGATCCAACTCAAAAGCCTTCGGGCAATCCGCACGATGAACAGTCACCCCACGACCACGAGAGATAAATCCGCTGATAGGATCCCCTGGAATCGGATGGCAGCACTTCGCAAAATGCACGAGCACGTCGTCCATCCCATCGACACTCACAAGCGAGTTACTACGACGGGTTTTCTGAGCAGCGGCCTTGACCACTCTTTCCATGAAGGTGTTTTCTTCGGTCTTCGCCGCTTCTTTGGCGATATTTTCCGGAGTCAGACGTGTCACCAAATGTTTGGGTTCTAAACGTCCGTAACCGACCTTCACATAAAGCTCTTCGACATCCTTAAGACCGTTCTCTTTAAGGAATACCTCGTATTCGGGACCCTTCAGATACTTCACGGCCGCCATACCAAACTTGCGGAATTCTTTTTCCACCAAGTCTTTTCCCAATGCCAGAGAGCGACGGCGCTGTTCTTCCTTTACGTACTGACGGATTTTTTGTTTTGCTTTATTTGTAACTGCAAACTTGAGCCAATCTTTCGAAGGCACCTGTGTTTTGGAAGTCACGATCTCGATCGTGTCCCCGTTTTGCAGCTGATAGCGCAGAGGCACCATCTTACCATTTACACGCGCGCCCACACACTTGTTACCAAGCTCTGTATGAACCGCATAGGCAAAATCCAGTGGCGTCGCCCCTTCTGGGAATTCGCGCACGTCCCCTTTCGGTGTGAAAACGTAAATTTCACTCTCGAAAAGATCGGTTTTCACGCTATCCAAAAACTCATCGGCGCTCTTCACCTGTTGGTGAGAGTTCACAAGATCACGAAGCCAGTTCGCCTTTTGAAATTCACTATCGTCGTCGACTTGACCGCGCTCTTTGTATTTCCAATGGGCCGCGATCCCGCGCTCTGCGACCAAGTGCATTTCACGAGTACGAATTTGAATTTCGATACGTTCCCCACCAGGCCCTACCACGGTGGTATGCAGAGATTGGTAGTTATTCGCCTTTGGCATCGCGATGAAATCTTTAAAACGACCTGGAATCGGCTTCCACAGCGAGTGGACCAAACCCAATACGCCGTAACACTCAGCCACGCTTTCTACGATCACACGGAACGCAAGAACGTCGTAAAGCTGCTCGTAGTCGATATTCCGGCTTTGCATTTTCTTGTAGATAGACCACAAGTGCTTCGAACGCCCAAAGACTTCGTACTTAAAATTCGCCCGTGTAAGATCCTGAGAAATCATATCTTTCACGTCAGCGATATAGCGGGTGGTCTCGGATTCGGTCTTACGAACTTTTTGAATAAGTTCGTAGTACATATCCGGGCGATAATAACGGAAGCACAAGTCTTCAAGCTCGATCTTTAAAGAGCTGATACCCATGCGACCTGCAAGAGGACAATAAATTTCAAGTGTTTCTAGAGCAATACGTTCTTGCTTCTCGAAAGGCATGAAGTTCATCGTGCGCATATTGTGCAAACGATCACAGAGCTTTACCAAAAGCACGCGAACATCACGCCCCATTGCCACGATCATCTTGCGAATGTTTTCGCCCTGCTTTTCATAGCTATTCTTGAACTTCATTTGACCGATCTTGGTCACCCCGTCCACAAGCTGCGCGATAGCGTCACCGAACTCGCGGCGAATATCTTCGAGAGTGGCATGAGTGTCTTCGACGGTGTCATGCAAAAGCCCGGTCGCAATAGAATCTAAATCCAAATGCAAATCAGCCAGAATCCCGGCCACTGAAAGTGGATGAGAAATATAGGGTTCTCCTGAACGTCGGATCTGTCCCTCGTGGGCCTTCTCTGAAAAGTAGTAAGCTTTCTCGATAACTTTGAGATCGGCCTGTGGGAAATAGGATCTGATTTTGTTCAGCAGCTCCTCTAAAGTTTTTGTGGGTCTCTGGGAGAGACCACCCTCGACATAACTTGTCGTTGTCTCTGGCATATCTCAAAAGCATAGCGCACTTACAGAAGAGCACCAAGGAAGAAACGTCGCAAGAGCCTGCCCGTTTGACGAAATTTATTCGTATTTTCGGACATTTAGGACTTTAGACCTAAAGAGGTTTGTTTGTAGGACTCAAGACAATAAAAAACCCGATGAGTGAAAGCTCATCGGGTTTTTGAATTTTACTTTAAGTTAAGAGTCTTACTTGTTCAGATCTCTTTCGATTTCATTGTGCAGAGTCGCCGGATCCATGTGGTTGTCATAACCTACGTTACCAGCTGCAACTTCACGAAGCGCGCTGACGATGTATTTATTGTTACGAGCTGCAACTGTGCACTCAGAGCCCTTAAGCAATTGCTTTGCGCGTTTTGAAACCATCAAAACCAAAGCGAAACGATTTGGAACTTTGTTCAAGCAATCTTCTACGGTAACGCGAGCCATTTTTTGCCTCCGAAAGGGGACAAGGTATCTCTAAGACACCAATTCTTCAATGATTTTTTTAAATTCCGCGTAAGAGTGTTCAAAATTATCATTTACGATCTGATAATCGAACTTGGAAGCCTGCTGAGTCTCTTTCAAAGCATTGGCCATACGAACCTCAATGTCCGCCGGGAGGCCGCCATCACGCTTCTCAATCCTACGACGCAGCTCATCAATACTTGGTGGAAGGATAAAGATCGAAACTGCATCCGGGTACTTGGCCTTAAAAGTCGCCGCCCCCTGAACGTCCACGTCCATAATGATGCATTTCCCCTGCAGCCACGCGTTCTCCAGCTGATAATAAGGGGTTCCGTACAGGTTGGTGTGCACTTGAGCCCACTCGACAAAGAAGTTCTCTTTGATTTTCACTTCAAACTCTTCGCGAGTGACAAAATGATAGGGATGCCCCTGGCTTTCGCCCTTGCGCATAGATCTTGTGGTATAGGTCACCGTGTCCTCGAGGCGTTTTTCCTCGCGACAAGCTCGTTCCACAAAACTGCTTTTGCCCGCCCCGCTTGGAGCTGCGACAATGATCATTCTCGTCTTCATTCAGTCACATTACTCTACGTTCTGTACCTGTTCTCTAAGTCTTTCGATAAGTGTTTTAGCTTCTACCACAGCCTGAGTGATCTTGGCTACTTGAGACTTTGAACCGATCGTGTTTACTTCTCGAAGCAATTCTTGAGTATAAAAATCGAGCTTTTTGCCTTCCGCCTGAGCACTTTTCAACAGATCTTTATAGTTTTTCAGATGCTCTTTCAGACGCACCAGCTCTTCATTAATATCGGCTTTTTCAAGCTGAATCACAATTTCTTGAGTCAAACGCTGCGGATCGAGCTCTTGGCCTTTTAAACGGGCCCCGATTTTCTGTTCAAAACGCTCTTGCAAATGGCGGTTAGCGTCTTCACGCAAACTGCTGACCACGGCGACTTGCACTTCCAAGTCATGAGCCAAACGCTCGAGTTCTTTTTGCAAAAACTTACCCTCACGCTCACGCTCTTTCACGCAATCCGCACAAGCTTTGGCAAAAACCGCTTTCAAAAGTTTTTCTTCCTGAGTGGAAACTTCGTGCTTTTCTTCGACCTGAATTACATCCGGCATTTTTGCTAAAACTTCCAAGTGAACATTGGCAGAAAGCTTGGTGGCTTTTGAAATTTTCTGAAAAGCTTGAAGATATTTTTTCGCCAAAGCCTCATTCACACGCACTTCCGCCGCTTCATGAACTGCTTTGTTGCGACGATTTACAAAAACATCGACAGTCCCACGAAGAATTTTTTCGCTGAGAATTTTCTTAAGATCTGCCTCGAAAGGAACAAACTCCCGAGGCAAATGAAAGCGCGTATCTAAAAAACGCCCGTTCACAGCACGAATGCTAACTTCAATGGTGAGATCTTTTTGTTGGGTCTTCGAGGTGCCGTATCCAGTCATGCTTTTCATAATTCTCTCCAGTATGAAAATCGCTTTTAGTGACGTCAAGTGAACTCATTCACATTCGTAAACATCCTCGAACATGAATCTCATTCTGGTCCATAGTCATAGAGAGCTGTCTCTTTGTGAAACAATTCTTCCCAAAATTCTACTCACTCCGTTCCCCAATTAGGAGCAATAGTTGAATCATTAGGAATTTAAAGCACTTATTTCTGGCTCTCTAGTGGAACATAGCCGATAATATTGTCTGGGGAAAGTAACAAATTTTAAGGTGATCTACATGGCTAACCACACGTCAAGTCGCCAATCTGACCGTCGATTGCAACAAGTCAAAGGCTCTGTTCTTTTAACAGCCTTGGGCATGAGCGTTTTCGTCTGCGTGATGATTATGCTCTCTGCAATTTGGATCCAAAGCCGTATCGGCCAGGTCATGTCTTCTTCCAATAAAATGGATCATCGTATCGTTCTTGACGGTCTCTTCGCGTATACCATCAACGGAATCAAACAAAGCTGGTGCTTCTCTCCAACTTGGGTTCAAGATAATGCCTGCGATCTTCATCATGCACGCAACACGATTCGCCTTCTTTTGAGTGACGAGACTTTGATTTTCCTATCGACGTCAAAAACTCCGCACCCAATGCCCGTTGAAGCCACTCGCTTGAGAAAAATCACCCAAAGCGTGAATTTGGCCTCAGTCACTGAAAGCCATCCGCTTTTTGGGATCGTGAAGCCTACAGGCACTAACTACAATACTGTGATATTCACAGTTGAACGCGACGACTCGGCAATTTCTACCAACAAAGGACGCGAAGTTCCCCTTCGTATTCATATTAAACTAGTCGCAAACCCGAATAGCGCTTATAAAGATTTGGAGCTTCAATCCAAAGTTGTCGTGTATCCTCGCGAGCTCAGTTATTTTGGTTTGATCTTACCTAACAATCTTTATTTGGGGATCAACCAACCACCATCTGTAAACAACGGCGATGTGGCATTTGGCCGTGTGGCCGCTTCAAGCACTGCGGGCCTTCGCTTTGAAAGCCCAATCTACGTGAACGGCAACGTGCACTTGCCTGCAAAGGTTCAATCAGCATCACAAGCCATGACCAACGTGGTCTTCTTGGACAAAGTTGTTATCGGCGGCGGTCTTGTATATCAAGGCACGGGTCAAACACTCTTTAACCCGCCAGATGCTGGTGGCGCCAATAATATGTATAATCATGATCTGACTTCATTCTCGGGACTCTTAGCGGGTTTTGAGTTGGACCCAGAACGCGATGCCGGTTTAGATAAACTTTTTAATATCAATCTCGGCACTCCACCAACGGACTTCGAACTGTGCCGTAAGCGCGTGATGGCATCTTTTGACCTCTCAATAACGAGAGACACTCAACTTTATAGTCGCTTCAACAGTTCTCCAGGTCCTAACAGATTCGACCTCTCTTTGAATATCGGAAATATCGATAACTTAATTGAACAATTCCCAGATTCTGGCGGCGATTCTACGGAAATCGCAACCAATGTTCCTGGGGTTAATGTCGCAGGTAAAGTGAATGACTGGAATGGCGGCGCTGTCCTAAAAGTAAAGGTGATCTATGAAGGCCTCGTAAGCCCAGCATCTGGTAAGAATGAAGTGTTCTTCAACACCTTCTTCTTGCCTCGTGATGGCCAAATCGAGCTTTACCCTACGGGCCCAGGCAACTCTGTGATCACCGTCACCACAAAAGCACACCAAGTTAACGGCAAAGACCAATTCAATCAGGTAAACTTGGATGTGAACTTCGGAAATCCAGGTTCTCTTAATATAGGCCCTTATCTTTCCGGCACAGTTCTTACTCAAGGCTCTGTGAAGTTTGTGGTCGAGGGCATGGACTATGGATATAACTATACACAGAACATTCGTAACAATCTCTCGACTCACCCTGTAATGGGTCCTTACAAACTTAACGGATTCACCTTCTACAAAACAGGCGCCGGCGTTTTCGATATTTATCGCCAAACTGCTGGAACTTGGTTCAATAACAACATGCTTGTGGACGATCCCACTCGTATGCCGATTTATGATCCTCTCCAAAAACCGCCTGATGGCGCCGGCACCGATTGGAGTGCGTTTGATGCACGCTGCATGACCGTTCCCGGAAGCACCGATGCATTCTATACTTCATTCCCTTCAGCGGATTGGTCAGTGTCGTTTGCAGACCAATCCCGCCATGCGTGGAGCTTTGACCCTGACAATAAACCAAATGGATACAACAACGGTACTTTGTTCTTCGATTCAGGTTCAAGTCTTTACAACCCAGCAGGTGGTGTCTATCCGACATTTAGAATCACCTCCCTATGGAAAGAGTGCAGTATCGAAGCTAGTGCGAATTTCGTAACTGGCTTCTATGGTTGTGAAAAACTCACGATCAAACCACGTGCAACTCCTTTACGTATCATTGGCACCTTCATTGCGGGAGCCGTAGATATTGCGCCATCGGCGTATCAAGCTGGCATTCGCTGGAGCACCATCTACCATCCTCAATCTGTCTATGAAATGCGCCAAGCGCGTGTTCTTGGTAAAGATAAAAAAGGGGTTTTGCTAAATTGCTCGAACCCAAGCTTACCACCTATGTGGATGCCAAATATTGGAGCGATTTCTGCTTTAACACATTACAATTGTAATCCTGTCAGTCTCAGAACTGCGGATCCATTTAAGTGGACAACGGTCGATCCAGATTGCGGCGTTCAACAAGGACAAGTGAAAGTGAGTTGTAAACGGGCCATGACTCGCTTCCTGATTAAAGAAATTGGCCGTACGAAGGGGATGTAATGGATAAAAAAGGCTTTACACTCCTAGAAGTACTTATAGCATTGCTTATCGGCTCGATTACAGCTGCTTGTATTGCTAGCTACATCAGCTTCCTGGCGCGTTTGCATAACCAGATGAAGCTTCGTCGTGTCGCTGGGGATGCAATCCACGCGATGGCCGAGAGCATTCGTTTTAACTTATCCCTATTTCAGGTAAGTTTCGACAATAGCAATACAAAAGAAAAAGAATTATTGGATCCTGCAAAATTACCGTTGGCCATAGCGAACAACGGCATTGTGCAAAGAAGCGAGTGCGCAAGCAAAACCACAGTCATTCGCTGCCAGGCTTATGTTGGTTATATTATTATTCCTAGTATGATTGTTCGTAACGTTTACGAAGTTAAATTTTTGGCAGTGAGCACTGATGCGGAGGCAAAGTGGAAGCAAAACTTCAGCTACTTTATCACCGTAAAGTAGGTCAAAACCAAAAAGGCTTCAGTGTCATCGAGATCATGGTGACCATTGGGATCATGACTTTCGTGATCTTGGGCAATACTATGTTCATCAATGACTTCATCACCCGTATGACTAGGTACGAAAAAGAGTCCGCGGATGAAAGCCAAATGGCAGTTCTCAGCATCATGGCGATGAATATTTTGAAGAAATCAAGCTTGAGCTTCAATCGCCTCAATATGACGGACGATAATAATCGTAATTTCTTCGATTACTATCCGGACATGCCTCAAAGCGTTTTTGGCACGGCTGGCGAACGTAGCTTTACGATGACAGCAGCGAATCCCAATAAGCGTTTCTATCTTATCGCTACGGAGGAAGGCGACTTCAACTCCATGAGCTATGATCCGATGCACGCCTACGAAGAGCTCTCTTCACCAGCGGATATCAGATTAGATGGAACAATCCGCTATCGCGGTATTAACTCAATTCCACTTATTTCGGATGATAGTGGTAAGATGGCCAACGTAAAACTAATGACCAAGTATTTTGAAAACCGCTGGGCACCTGGAAAAATCTTTATTCTCACCTGCCCGACCTATCTACGTCCGGTGCTCGCAAATAACACCATCAACCTGATGACGCCTCCACGTACTGCATCTATTGTGACAAAAGTAGTGGGAGACGACTTGGTGCCTCTCTTTAACGGCGAAGCGACTGTGGGAATTTTAAATTTCCACCCAGTAACTCAAGCGACTTACACCTCTATTGACCAATTCTTCAGAACTCTACCAGTAGTGGGTGGAGCCTCTCCGTTTGTAAAAATTGAACCGGCGCAACTCACACGTTTTGAAATGCGTGCTAATAGCACTTATCCTGCCGGATATGTCGACCTATACATGCAGAAATGGAGCCCTGCAGGCTTTAAGGAAGAAGTCTCTGTTGCAGAAAAAATCAGATCAGTGGAGTTCAAAAGGAAATCCGTCACTCTTCCACTTATCAGCATGGAGATCCAAAAATGAGATTAGCATCAAATAAGCTTCTAACATTATCGCTGGGTCTTTCACTTGTGGGAAATCAGAGCTTTGCTCAATCCACAACAACTAAAGCTGCACCGACAACAACAAGCACGTCGGATATCAGCATTTTACCATTGTCTGGCCCTAATATGAATGACGTCGTCGTGGACTCGCAAATGAGCATAAGCCGCAGTAACGGCGACACGACCAACATGGACATCACAGTGTATTGCTACGGCACAAACCTACGTGGTGTTTCAAACCCTGTTAGCCCCGCATCTAATATTATTGCTAAAATTCAATATCAAGCAGGAGATAGAAGCTATAAGTGGTTCCGTATCAAATTCCCGGCTACGGCGATTTCAAAAACAGAGTCTTTAAATATGGATCTAACACCGACCTCAACAGTCAGTACTGATCCTGAAGGTGCGACCGTTACAGATAAATTTACTGCACATATCCGGGACAGCAATATCCGCGTCGCCATGAAGAGAACTCGTGCGATCGGCTTAGATCTGCTTTCGGCGAAAGAGGACTTTGGAAAACTGACAGATCTTGATGGTAAAACCAATTTGATTAAAAGTATCCAATTCGATCAAGAGTTGCCCGAGGGAACTCCGCCACAGCAATTCATGGGCTGGAGTGGCCCCCTCACTGCAGGTATCACTTGGTATGCTTCTGAGAACGGAAAGCAAATCAAAATCATGGCAGGCTTCCCCGGAGAAAACGGATTCTGCGGTGGTTACTTCTCGCCTCTTGTTTTGAAGTTTGCCGTGCCAGAGAATCCGCCAGGCATCAGCAAGAACTCGCACTTTCCTCTTTACACGAGCGACTTGAAGCTTCCAAAGGGTCCTCCTAAGATTTCTTGGCCGGACTTCAAGGAAGAAACTTTCTTCTTAGCCTTGGATAAAGATGAGAATGGTAAGATCGACAATGGCAGCGAGCTCTTCGGTGACATCAACGGCTTCGAAGATGGTTTTAAGAACCTTGCATTTTACGATAGCAATAAAGACAACATCATTGATGAAAAAGACAAGGTCTTCTCTTCGCTAAAACTCTGGAATGATAAAAACGGCGACGGACGTTGCCAAAAGAGTGAAGTCAAAAAAATCTCCGACATGGGCGTGAGTTCGATTTCTTTGACTTATATCAATGCGACTCGTTTTGCCGGCAACTCTGGCAAAATTTTGGGTCCTGGTGAGTTTAGTTATAAAGACAAAAAAGGAAACATTGTTAAAGGCTCGGTATGGGATATTTTCTTGACGGGTGTGCCTTAAAAACATTGAAGGAATATTAAGCATTTTTTATTTTTTGGGGGCCGAATGAAGAAAATTAATTTTAAAATCCTCTCGTTGGGGATGATCACCTTAACAATCGTCGGAATAAGTATTTCCACGCTAGGACGAGGTTCCGGGAACCGCTGGGAATCCAGGATGGTTAAGCCGGATGACTCATCTCAAGATCGAAAATCTACTTTGAATCTGAATACAGGAAAGAAGTACAACCAGGACGGTACGGCCGCTCCGGCTGAGACTCCAGCTCCTGCAGATGTTATCGCTTACGGTGAAGGCACACTCCACTGTCGCGATGCTGTTCTTAAACTGAACACTCAGTTTGACAACCCTAACAGCCCGGGCGTGTCTGAGATTAAAATTGTTGAGTTGAATCACAATGCCACTAGAGTCTTTAACTGCACTGATATCTCTCCAACACTCACGAACTCAACTGGCAATGCTGTGAATGGCGGCACGATCACCGTGAAGTGCGGAAACGGTCAGCTGCATGTGGCAGCGTCGAGCTGTACCGCGCCAACTCCAACGCCGGCACCTTCACCAACTGCTACAGCGACAGCAACCCCATCAGCAACTCCAACTCCACCTGCAGGTTATTCTGTCGCTGCTTGCGGAAGCTGGTGTAGTGATACGGTCTATACATGCAGACGTCAGGCTGGTAAAAACCAGACAACCACGATACCGTATAGACGTTGCCAAAGCGGTCAGGTCCTCCTCACCAACTCTGGAGCCTGTGGAGCTCAGCCTACTGGCTGCTATTAGTGCAAATTTAGATAACCATCATTGCAAAGAAGGGACTCAATCGAGTCCCTTCTTTTTTGTTTCATTTTGAGAATGGCTAAACAAACCTCTTTCGAGCCCTAAGTCTTAAGTCAGGACACTCACTCCTGGAATCAAAGCGAACGATTTTAAAAATCAGTATAAATAAGAGACACTATGGCCATTTACAGTTCTGTAAAAACAAGGAACCATAGTAGTAAGGACGTCGTGGGGGACCTATGAAACAGAAAACGCTTAAAGGCATTTTTCTATTTGCTATTGCAGGTGGCCTCGTCGCTGTGAGCCTTTCCACGATGGCCCGAAGCGGTAGTCGTAATCGCTGGGAATCCCGAATGGTTAAACCAGAAGATCCCTCTCAAGAACGAAAATCTACTTTGAATCTGAATACAGGAAAAAAGTATAACCAGGACGGCACGGCTGCTCCGGCAGAAGCTCCAGCTGCTGCAAGTGTTTTAACTTACGGCGCCGGCACCCTTCACTGCCGCGATGGAGCTGTAAAGCTGAATACACATTTTCAAAGCCCCAATACTACGGGCGTTTCTGAAATTAGAGTTAACGAACTTAACCACAATGAAACTCGTTCTTACAATTGCACGTCGGTGACTCCCACTTTGATCTCAAGTGATGGCATCGCTGTGAATGCCGGGACCATCACTATCAAGTGTGGTAATGGACAGCTTCACGTTTCTGCGTCGAATTGTACGGCACCAACACCAGTACCTACTCCAACTCCTGTTGCGGCTAATCCATCTGGCTCTCCGACTCCTTCATCACCAGTGGCTTCCGGCACCCCGCCAGCTGGTTCGACGACTGCGGCTTGCGGCAGTTGGTGCAGTGACACCACGTACAGATGTCGCCGCAGCACCGGCGCAAAAAACGGAAATATATACTCCACCACCAAATACAAAATTTGTACGAATGGCCAAGCCTATTTTACCAATTCAGGTACTTGCGGAGCCATCCCAAAAAACTGCGACTAAGCTAGTTCGAGTTTGGTTTGACATCGACGTCCAGGAGTCTCAACCTGAGAGAGCATGATTTACTTAGCTATTCTCTCAGGATTGATCAACCTATCAGCCCAAACGGTTTTCCAAAAAGTTGTTTCTATGACTGTTGGAGACCTTTATACAACCTTTATGGCAGTCATGCTGACCTTCATCCTTGGCTCAGCTCTCGGCAGTTATCACGGTTACAGATTGAGACGTTTTTTACCTTGGATTGAACTCTGCACAGGTCTCTACTCGTTGCTACTTTGTTTTTTACTATCAGGTCCCTTTTATCAGTGGGATCTTCCCTTGTGGTTGGTGATCCTGGGTCTTTTACCTCCAGCACTGGCTTTAGGAACACACATTCCACTGTACAGCTATTACTTACGCCAAATTCGCTTTGGTCTTATCTATGGACTTTATCATTGGGGCGCTATCATTGGGCTTATTGCTTTTGAGTGGTACTTTGTTCATGCCGGCTCTGTGAAGAACTCACTTTTGTTTTTGGGTCTTTGTCAAATCACCTTGGGGCTCGTTTTGTTGAAGTATTTCCGAGCCGGTGCTTTTCATGTCCAGGCCAAGGACTTTAAAGCTGAAAGTATCGCGCTTTGGTTTCGCAACTATGGCCTTTCAGCACTCACTGTTTTTTTAGCTTCAAGCTTGAGTTTCTACGGAGTCCTTTGGGCGATCAAAACTCAGAATGCGTTGACCGAAGCATTTCGCCTACACGCCACCATGATCTCAACATCCATCTTCGTGTGGATGAGTTTGGCGGGGCTTGTCTCTAAAAAGATTCAAAAAATATCTCGCTCGGCTTTGTTTCTAACAATGGCCTTTGCTTTTTTATTTCAACAAGGAAGCTTTTCAGTTCTGCCTGTCTCTATTACTGATTTATTCTCTGGTAGCATGGAAAATTATTTTTTAGTTTCTTTGCTGCTCGCTCTTTATTTAACCCTGCCTGTTTTTATCTCAAGTTTGATTTTCGTCAATGAAACTTCTCGCCTTTCAGAAAGCTTAGACGTCGATCAGGCAAGCGGCGGTTTAAATCTTTTTGCAAGCTTTGGAAACATCCTAGGATTTGCTTTGGGTGGATTGATGGCCCCACATTTTTGGCACCGCCCATATATGACTACTGCTGTTATGATAAGCATGGTTCTGGGTTTCGTTTTTCTTGCCAAGGTCCCTAAAAAAACTATGGGTGTTGTCGCTATCTGCGCTTTGATTCTTTTAAGTCCTTGGGCTTTTCAAAAAGAACAAAAAGACTTTTTGTATCTGAATAGAATCGCTAAAGACCAACGCCACATGATTGAGATGACAGACGTCGCTGTTTATTCACACGCGCTTTCTAGCATCGCTTTGGTCACCCGCAAACTCAAAGACAGTCCCACCCCGTGGCCAGAACAGACGCAAAAAGAAAATCCTTCACAGCGAATGTATGTTGTAGATGGACACTTTTCACACGATGTTTGGTCTGGGCTTGAGATGATGGTAGGTATTGCTGGATCCAAATATTTTGATCGCCCCCTTGGACAATCTCTGGTAATCGGAATTGGCAGCGGCCAAGCTGCTTGGGCAGTTTCGGCTCTTAGCCAAAAAACTGACATGGTGGAAATATCTCCGACGGTGATTGATAATCTAAAAATTCTGAAAGAGTACAATAATAATCTTGGCGAGCGCGACGATTTACATATCCATATGAAGGATGGCTTTTCTTTCGTCAGGGATTGCAAACCAGGAACTTATGATCTGATTTTTAATACTTCGACATATCCTTCGAATTTTAATGCCAGCAAGCTTTACAGTGATGAATTCGTTGCCTTAGCTAAAAAATGCTTAACACGTGATGGTGTTCTACAGACTTATTTTGATTACGCCACTGTTGTAAATATGCCGCAATTTTACGAGTTCTTGGCTCCACTCAAAAAACATTTCCAAAATGTGGACATTATGCTCGATCCCTACCCTCAAGTTTTCGCCTATGACCGACCACGAGCAATACAGGCTATTACTGAAAAATCTGTACTTCGTCCCGAGGATAAAGCTTTCTACAATAAGTATTTATCCGAGAATAAACTCTTCCCTACAAACTGCCAAAAATTCCTGCGCAATCCGCCAATGCCAGCGACCGATCTACGCATAACTAACTTGGACCGCGCGTACTTAGAGGCAAATTCTTTAGAAAATATGGTGAAGTCTTTAGGTAAGCACTTCGACTTTTTGATTTTATCGGACTTTTACCAGCCGCCCCCACTGCAAGCGGGCATGTTTACCTGCGAATAAAAGAAGGCCTTCGCAAAAAACGAGTAAGCAAGGAATCTGCGATAAGAACCCCTTGTGGTGTCCCATCGTCAGCTGAATTCCGAAATGTAATGAAGCCCATAAAAATACGAATACATAACCACTTCGGCGCGATAACAATGCTAACGGCGATAGCAGCTCGACCAACAATGCAAAGAGCGCAAGGCTTCGCAGCACCACTGGAGGGAGTTCCAACAAAATCTGGCCAGCAAGCGTACTAGAAATCTGAAACATGTAAATCGCGAGATTCTCGGACCACGCCCACTCAAATCCTGAAAAGCGCAATTTCTGCAATCCTGCAATAAAGTAGCTTGCGACAATAAAGCACTTCAAAAAGGCAATGGGCCAGCGCGCATGAATTCCGTTATAGTCCCTTTTCCACGCAGACCAAGGAACCAGCGCCAGAACCAGCAAACAAGTGTAAATCAGAGTAGTCCCATGTCCGACAGTTCCGTAATTATAGTGATTTGCAAGAACATAGGCACCTGACACCGCCGCCACCAAAAGACTTGGTCCCGTCAAAACACCAATAGTGCCAAGAAGAAGACTTGCTTGAAACACAAACGACAGAACCTGCAAGAATCCCTGGCTCGTTAGCTGAGGAAGAATATGAAAAAACCCAACGGGAGTGTGGGCTCCACCAGTTCCGTACAAATTAAAATCACTTGGCGTGCTATGAAAAAGAAGCAGGTACAGGCACAAGATCGACTTAAAGGTCGACAAAATCGAATTGCCTTCTTCGCGAAAAAACCAAGAATTCAATTTCATAGCGAGGTCTCGAAGATCAGCTCTTTCTGATCTGGCTTAAATCTTTTTTGTCCTGTGAACTGCTTCCAAGTGTAACGATACACCTTTAAACTCGCACATTGGTCTTTTAAATACTCGTGCAAAGGCGCCAGAATAGTTGCAGCAAACTGACGTCCTGGCTCGGAAAGAGGCAAATCCGAATATAAAAAATCCCCTAAATCTGAGATGTAATCCCCTTCCGGACGGAATAGATCGAATTCAGAAATAAATCTCTCTTTAGGCATAGGCGGTTTCGCACAAGTAATACGCAATATTCGTAAATCTTGAGCGTCGTAAAGACGCGAATACATCGCAAAAGGACTTAGAGGAAACATTTCTTTTTCAGAGATGGCTGCACACAACTGAAGAACTGCAAAAACTCCCATGACGGTTAAAGCATAGAGTTTACCCTTGCTCACACTTCCTCCAGGAATTTGTGAACTCGATCCATCGCTTCGTCAAAACCCGTGGCTCCGTCATACCAGTGAATGTTGGGATCACGCTGGAACCAAGTTCTCTGCCTTTTTGCAAGTCCCATAGTATTCTGAACGATTTCATCAAAGAGCCATTGTTCAGATTTACCATCACGTAAGTACTCAAGAACTTCTTTATAACCGACACTTTGCAAAGCGGACCACTCGCCATACCCTCGAGCGACTAAGTCTTTCACCTCTTGAATAAGTCCTGCATCCAACATCTTTTGCGTACGTAACTTCACGCGCTCCTTGAGCACTTCACGATCCCAGCGTAGTCCGATCTTTAATAACGGATAAGGAAAAGGAGCTTGGGTATCAGCAAATTCTTTTTGGATCTGTGTCAGGCTTTTACCTTCGGCACGGATCAGCTCCATTGCACGTCCCAAACGATAGTGATCTTGGGGATGAATTTTTTGAGCAGCTTCAGGATCAAAACGCTGAAACTCTTCAAAAAGCTTTTTTGCTCCTTCTTCCGTTGTCAAAATGTCGGCGATTTCTTTTTGAATCTCAGGCGGCGTTTGCCGAACTGGATACATACCTTTTTCAATGGCTTGAAAATAAAAGCCGGTGCCGCCAACAACAAAAGCCGGCTTTTCCATAGGCAACTTATCCATACAGGTAAAAAAGTCCCGCGTGTAATTACCGGCCGTCATACTCTCACCCGCTGAGACGTAGTCGTACAAATAGTGCGGCGCCTGGACCATTTCTTCCGTGGTCGGTTTAGCAGCACCAATATTGAGGGATTTATAGAGCTGAACACTATCGCAATTGATAATAGAGCCCGAGACTTGCTTTGCCATATCCAGAGCCCACTGGCTTTTTCCAGAGGCCGTCGTTCCTACCACAAAAACAACTGGCTTCAGTGTCTTCATTAAACGATTCGCCCGAAGTCTTTTTCAAGCTTAGCGTAAGGATACTCGACAGAAACTGGACGACCATGAGGACAGAAACTTGAAAGTGGGAAGTCGTCCATTTCACTCAAAAGATTTTTCATTTGCTCTGTGCTGAGAGCTTGGCCTGCGCGAACCACCGAGTGGCAAGCCATCGTGGCACAAAGATCACCAATAACTTTTTCCATGCGGAAGCTGCCGCCAAGATCTAAAGCCTCGGTCGCCATTTTATCTAGAACAGAGCTCATCACAGATTCTTTGATAAGACTAGGAGCCGCCTTTACGCCGACAGTGCCTGGCCCTAAGACCTCGACAAAAACTCCGAGCTTTTCAAGATCTGGGAAAAGATTTTGCAAAGCTTCTACCTTATCCGGTGTCAAATCAACGGCAAGCGGGAATAAGAATTCCTGCACTTCCATTTTTCCGCCACGCCAAGCAGTCATCAGTCGTTCAAATACAACACGTTCGTGAGCCGCATGCTGATCGACGAAGACCAACTTATCGCGAGACTGACAAATGATGTAAGTCAAATTAGCTTGCCCCAATACCTCCAAAGACGACCAATATTTTGGTGCCTCTGTCGGCATTGACGTCGAAACATCTCGAGCCTCTGCACCTGCATATTGAGGTGCCGGATTGACAGCCTGCTCAACTCGGCGAACAAAAGGATTTGATTCATCCGTGTGCAAGGTCTCTAAAGCTTCACGACGTTGCTCGGCCTGTTCGACCGCCATCTGAAGCGGAAATTCTTTTTTCTTAAACTGAGTTACTTGAAAATCCTGATGGGAAAAAGCGGCCTGTGTAGCACTCGCCATCGCCGAGGCATGCAAATCCAACTCTGGCAGCGGCAGAGCCACGCCCGGTGCTTTCCCTTGCGGTACCCATGGAGCCTTCTCAAGTGTATCGCGAACGGCTGCCTGCACGGCTCTAAAAGCCAATGACGGGTTATGAAACTTCACTTGGGATTTAGTCGGATGAATATTGACGTCGATGTATTCAGGATCAATTTCGACCCAAACGGCAGCAATCGGATACTCCCCGTGCATAAGAAGATTTCTGAATGCTTCCATGACCGCTGCCTGCATACTTCGATCTTGAACCCAGCGATTCTGAGCAAAAAGCCAAATGTTTTTACCCGTCTTCGCAACCTGGTGAGGATCTGCAAAAACAGCATAAGCCGTTACGTTCTCGCGCTGAGCATGCCCATCATACATAGGCTTTACATCAAGAATTTGCTCCACACGGTCCTTGCGGGATTTACAAGCTGGCCAGAAAAACGCCAGTTCATTTTTTTCGTAAATGCGGAACTCAACATCCGCGTGAGCCAACGCTAAGGCCTTCAAGGTAGTTTTAATTTGTGTGGCTTCGGCAGCATCTGACTTTAAAAATTTCAAACGAGCAGGAACGTTACCAAATAACTCTTGCACTGTAATAGACGTCCCCGCAGAGCCACCTACCGGATCGACACTTGTTTTTTTACCGAACTCACTTAAGAGCTGATGCGCTTGTGTACTCTCTGGTGTACGTGAGGTTAGATTCAACTTACTGACCGCCGCGATACTAGCCAAAGCTTCACCGCGGAAGCCGAAGGTACGTAAACTCCACAGGTCATCACTTTTTGAAATCTTGCTGGTCGCAAATCGCTCTAGAGCTTTTGGCAACTCTTCTGGAGGAATACCCTTCCCGTTATCAACGACCTTCACATAACGGCCGCCATCGGCGAATTCTACGGTGACCGAAGTCGCACCCGCATCAATACTATTTTCCACCAACTCTTTAACAAGATGGGAGGGTCTTTCCACCACTTCACCAGCGGCGATTTGATCGACAACTTCAGGAGGCAATAACTGAATGGACATAGAAATTCAGTACCGCGAGGGGCTTAAAAAGGAAAACCAAAAGTGAAGGCGCCGCCCCAATATTGGGTCTTTTCCCAGTAGTACTTAACGTTAAAACGCAGCGCGTAGGTGTTAGCGATTCTAAAGTGAAGACCAAGGTCAAAAACCGCCCCTAAGGTCATGTCATCCAAGCTGTAAGAAACCTCTTTACCGCTTTGAAGAAGAGTCACCTCGTAGTGCGTGTATTTAAACATGGGGCCGAAACCATAAGTCAGCATGTGCCACTTGCTTTGCGGAGAAGCAGTTTCAAAAGTGAAGTCTGTTAGGAAGACCCAACCGTTCGCTGGATACCCTGTCCCCTTCTCGTAGTACTTAGGAGCCCCAAAGTGAAATAAGAACTCTGCATCTGTTCTAAAATCACCACTGAACATAGTGTTAGGGCCCGCAACTCTCACGCCATAAAAAGGCATATTAGACGTACGAACTTTTCCCATGGTGTTCTCGGCATAACTCAAATACGCCAAAATCGGTCCACGATAGCGGCTTGAATAGAACGACTTCACACGCTTTTTCTCGAGGAAGGAGTTTTTATCATCAGCGGGTTTGTCGGTTTTTTTTGCGTCCTTCTCTGGAGTCTTGGCTGCCGCGGCTTTGCCACCTTTGCTCAGGCGGATGTCATTGTCGGCAATCCATCCCGTCAATCCGGGTTTTAAACGAATTTTATAGAAAGGACCTTTTTGCTTCAGAGAAACATCATAGACTTGACCGGCTTTGAGCTGACCCACGACCTCGGCGTCAAAGTCAGCATCTTTGTATACGAGTGCGCCCTGATTAACGACTATAGCTTTTTGCGACTGAGCTTGAGCACTCACTCCAACAAAAATCAAAATCATGTATACAAGGTACGTCCAAATTTTCATGCTTATTTAAATCGCATCAGCCAAACACGATAGAAAGCTTCGATCACAATTTTCAAAGACATCTTGCTATGTCCTACACGGCGGTCTTCGAAAACAATCGGAGACTCAGCTCCTTTAAATCCTTTTTTCAAAGCTTTGTATTTAAGTTCAATTTGGAAGCTGTAACCATTAGAGGTCACGGTACTCAGATCAATTCCAAGCAAAACTTCTTTTTTCCAAGAGTTAAAACCGCCGGTCCAATCATTCAATGGAAAGCCCAAAATCAGACGAGAGTAGATACCGCCACCACGAGAAATAATTTTTCTCATGAGTCCCCAGTTCACAGTGCGACCACCCTCGACATAGCGAGAGCCCACTGCAAAATCATGAGTTTTCAGTTTCCCCAAAAGCGGGCCCAAGTCTTCAGGACGATGCGAGAAGTCCGCATCCATTTCCGTCAACACATCAAAGCCGTGTTCCATTCCCCAGTTAAAACCTGCAATGTAAGCACGACCAAGTCCCTGCTTTCCAGGGCGAGACAGCAAATGCAGCTTTGGTTGGCTCTTTTGCATCTCTTGAACAATCTGCCCCGTGCCGTCCGGAGAGTTATCATCCACAACAAGGATATCAACGCCTAGATTTTGTGCAAACACAGCCTGCACGATATTTTGAATGTTTTCTTTTTCATTGTACGTTGGAATGATAATGAGTGCTTTCATAGTGAAGCCAGAGTAATCCGCACAGCTTCATTTCTCAATCTTTTTTTAGGCCTGACGAGAGACTAAAGAGCCCTTCTTGTCTCTATTTTGCAAGGCTTGAGATTTTTCAGGAGTGATGGTCGGCAAATTCAAAGGCTTTGCCAATAAAAACTTTGGATCGTCGCGACGTTTTTGCAGATGCGCGCTGACTTTGTCCGCTGCAGCCTCAGGATTTTTCACATACAAAATTGGGTCAAAACCACATTGCTTACAAAACACCGAAAGGCGCCAGCGAATTTGAATGAATGTTTCCGTCACCCCAAGAAAGACAGCGAAGATGACCAAAAAACGCGGATCGAATTCTTGCCAAAATGCGTACATCACAACGAGAGCCGCTGTGAAGGAATACATGACATTTAAAAAACCAATGTTCTTTTTTAAATACATGCGGCGTGGAGTACGACAAAAAGCGCAATAGCAATTGGTCTTAGACTTTAAAAACAACATCTCGCCCCCACTCATTCATTATCCACCGTTCGGGATCTCTGTGAAAGTCCAGAGCCAGGGGCTTTTTTTGCAATTCGCGCTTTTTATTTGCTAGACTGGTTTATATGACAAACAAGAACATTTTCGTTTTCATTTTTTCAAGCGTGCTTCTTCAACTCTCCTCTACAATGGTCTGGGCTTATGGAAACCTCAATGAAGGCTACCAAGAGGTCACTTACGAAGAGTTGGTGAACGAATTGAATACCAAAAAATCTACTGTGGAACGCAAGCAGAAAGCGCCTCTTTCAGCAATCTCTTTGGGTGTTGGTTACGTGCACAGCATGACTCAATTGAATATCCGCCATAAAACTTCAGAAAGATCTCAAAACGGCTTACAAGTAGCTGGCAGCATGCACTTAGACTCTCCAAATCTTTATGCTGAAGGTGTTTTCCGTAATTTCTCTGGCAGCTCAATTACTCGTGAAGATCTTCAGATTCTGCAAATGGACGGCCGCCTGGGCTTTACCAACGACATCGTAAACCTTTGGAAACTTAACTTGTTTACAGGCTTCTCGGGCCGCCTGATCCAAGCCAGCAACGATCAACAAAATTATAATGTGAACGAGTTCACGCCTTCTTTAACAGTAGGAGCTTCTGCAATGGCTTCGATTCACAAAAATGTCCGTTTGGGTTTAGAGGTCGGCGGACGCACTTCTATTCTCGGCAAAAACACGGATAAAAATTCCGTCGATTTTGCTTTGCGCTTAGACACTTCTTTGTAAAACTATAGGGGATGGAACAAATCCTTCCCCTTCTTTTTCTGCCGTTTTTATTTTTCGCTTTTGCACTTATCACAAATCTCTACCGCGAACATCGTCAATACCGTTTTCAGTTAAAACCTAATTGCCTTCTGACTCGCAACCCGATTGTCTTTATCACTGGACCTCGTAGCATTTTCTATTTTCGAAAGTATTGGAATGCGTATCCAGAGGTTCTCGCAGAACATGGCTACAATGTTTTCACTCTACATCTTCCTTGGCGGGGCCCCGAGCGACTTCGTCGCATGACCGAATTCCTTCAAAACAAAGACCAGACCTCGACTAAGTATCATTTTATTTGCGATGAGTTCACGGCTTCGGAACTTAAAGAAGTGTTCGACAGCTCTGCAAAAACCGCAAGCCTGACTGTTCTCAAAGAGGACTCTGCCGTTTCCTCCAAGGACCAACCTTCAAGTATTGCTTTGGCTTTCGCTTATAGGCTTCATACATGGGCTTGTCGCTCTTTAAAGCTCCCAACAGCTCACGATCTAGGCCTGCAGTTCCCTCACGCCAGCTCATGGCTTTTGCAGCGTATGCAAGAAAGAGGCGAACAGGACTTCTTATCTTAAATGGCTCTTGAACTTGTCCTTGCCACTCTAGGTCAATAATGTTGCAATATTATTCATATGAGAGACGTCAGTGAAGCTTCCGCCTTGGGCCCCCATATCAAGAACGTTGCAAAATCGATTCTGCAATTTTTAAAACACCCTATTCAAGAAATCGCGCGCCTTCCTGACTGGTCTTGGAAAACCCTTGTTTGGGTGCAAGTTTCGTGTGCCATGGCCTCTGGAGTTCTCGCAGGCCTTACCAAACCAGGCTTCTTTAGTATCCTTGCTGGCATCATCCTGACTCCGATTGTTTCGATGGTCATGGTGTCTGTGTTGACGGCCTTTTTGTATTACTACTTCCAAGTTTTTGAAAAGAGATCCGCGTCTGCACGAAAGCTTTTCACCTTATCTGTTTTCGCCAGCATTCCTTTTTTCATTTTACAAATTGGTTCAAGTCTTTTACCGCCAATCACACTGATCGGCTTTGCCTTTGCAGCTATGTTGATGACAGTGGGACTCACTGAAAATTTTCAAATGGAAAAGCGCCGTGCGATTCGCTTGTGCGTGGTTTTATTCTCGATTGTCATGCTTGTTTGGGCCGCTAACAAAGTCAGTCTTTCTCGTTTAGACCGTGCGGCCCAACAACAGGCCATCCCTGCTAGCAACTAATTTGAGACGTTTTTCTTGTCCGCATTTCAACAAGTAAATAAGACCCTATAGTGTAAAAATAAATTGGCCTCGTATTTCCATCCCATTGTGAAAATCTGCCTTTAGACTCGGCCACGTCCGCCGATCTATTATACAAGATGGAAAGCTTCAACAGAGTGAAAAATCTTAGTATGTCTCTCGCCGCCCTAACTCTACTCAGTGGTTGTTCTATGGATGCGCAACTTCTCGATCTTCGAGAGGTCGGCAAGGTATTCAACAACTCGCAACTTGCAGGTTTTGTTTCAAGCTCCGCACAGAATGAAAAAACAGCGGCTGGTTACAAAATCCAAAGCTCTTCAGGCGATTACAGCAACAGAATCGAAGAAACCACCAGCGGTGGCTATAAAGTCTACATTTCCGCACAAGGAAATATAATTTCTGACAATTAAGAGAGATGTCCGTATCTTACAGATGTTTCATTAACTATTGTGTGGCTCTATTTGCACCCGCTGGAGCGGCGCCAGTAGTGCCCGATGCGCTTCCGCCGCGGAAGAATGACTTCGAGTCATTGCAATATTCAATAGCCGTTTGCATTGTCTGCAAACCGTCCATGGAAGCTGCAAAACTTTCAACCGTTTTTCCAAGGCCGTCAGCGGATGAGGTGCTATTATTGATGTTTGTCGCTTTCAAGTCCGCATCTTTCGTAGCTTTATTGATGAGCTTTGTAAGTCGTTTCGTGTCGCCATCAGCAACATCTTCACGGCGACCACCTACTTGCGGCGACTCTTTGGCAAAAGCCTCTGCGATATTTTTATAGCCCAACAAAACGCCTTGGCAATAGTTCGAAACCTTCGCAGAGTCTGTCATACTCATGCTATTCATGCCCTTTGCAGAATTGTACGCCGCTAAAACGCGATCACAGGCTCTTCTCGTCGCAGTCGCGCACATTACTTTTTCTTCTTTGTCTTTTCTGCTGCCACCCGTGCAAGTCGTGATAGAACGTAGCTCGTCTCCAATCATAGTGGTCGTACGCGACCATACGGTTGTGATTGGCTTCCCATCCGTATCGACCGCTGGCTTCAATCTTACTTCAGAGATCGCAAGAACATTATCATTCTCTATCTCTTCTGTGACCCATTCCAAACGATGAGAAAACCCCACTTGGGATTCATAGGATGCTTTTGTTTTGGCTTCATTGGTACCGACGGTATAATTGCCTACGGGATCGTTTTTAAACTTTCCGTTTTCAAATGGAAGTTCACCAAAAGAATATCTTTCAGCCAGCATCTTACGCTGTTCTCCGTCTGCTTGCGCAGAAAGCGAAGAAAGAAGACCAACAACTAATACCAGAGAAAATGAAAATTTAGGCATGGGCACTCCTGATGCTGTTATTTTAACCCGCAGGGGTCAGAAATAACATGCTGGAGCGCCTGAGCTAGACTTTACGACGGAATCAAACTGTTCTGAAAATGAACAAGGAATTGTACCTAGGCGCGGCCCGTAGAACCGAAACCACCGATTCCACGTTCTGTCATGGACAACTCATCCACCAATTCAAACTGCGCTTGAATCACGGGAGCAATTACTAATTGAGCTACGCGCTCTTGATCTTGGATCAAAACAGGATCTTGGCCCAAGTTGATCACGATGATTTTCACTTCACCACGGTAATCAGCATCGATCGTTCCCGGCGTGTTCAATACAGTCACACCTTGTTTAGCCGCAAAACCGCTACGAGGACGAGCTTGGATTTCGAAGCCCATTGGCACTTCAAAGCTAAGGCCTGTCGGAATCATCGCTCTTTCGCCTGGCTTCAAAGTCATCGGTGACGTCAATTGTGCACGCACATCCACGCCACTCGCACCTGTAGATTGATATTGAGGAAGCTCGCCTTTGAAGTTGTCTAATTTTTTAATTTTTACTGTTAGTGATTTCATGAATGTCCCCCAATAAGTTCTTAGAACTCAAAATCTTTCCACCATGAGTTTAGATCGTCGACTCCCGCACCCATAAGGACGCCGGAAATCTTATCCGTATCAAACTCGTTACGAACGAATTCGTTCACCGAAGCCCGAGTCACTTTTTGGATTTGTTGAATCACCGAATCTACAGATCGGTATTCGCCAAAAACCATCTCGTTGACGGCGATCGAAGTCATACGGTTTTCAATATCATCAGATCCCAGCAAAATGCTACCAATGACTTGAGTCTTAAAAAGCTCCACGTCCGAAGCCGAAGCCCCGGTTTTTTTAAGCTTACGAAGCTCTTTCGAAATAATATCAGATACTTTGCGAACACTCTTTACGTCAGTGCCCGCGTAAATCATCATAGCGCCTGAATCCACAAAGGTGTTCAGCATGCTATGAATTGAATAAACCAGGCCCTTCTTCTCGCGCACGCTCTGATAAAGCTTTGAGGTCATGCCTCCGCCCAACAAAGTATTCACGATATAAGATTCAAAACGTTGGTCATCGCGGAAACTCGCCGTTGGCAGACCAACCAGCATATGAGTTTGCTCAGAAGATTTTTCGAGAACTGCACGAGCCTTTTTCCAACGTGGTTTTTCACGTTTCGCAGAAAACTTGGCTTTTTTCTTTTTCGCGAGCTTCTCTTCGACTTTAGAAACAAAGATCTTATGATCTAAGCTTCCAGCCGCCGTGACGATGATGTTTTTACCCGTGTAACGAGACTTGTAATAATCCATCACTTTTTTCTGTGACATACTCGCCACAGATTTGACCGTGCCCAGAATTGGCGTTGATACCGGATTCCCAGCATACGCTTTTTCAAACAGCACGTCATAGATCAACTCTTCCGGAGTATCATCCGTCATTGCGATCTCTTGTAGAATCACGCCTTTTTCCAAACGGAAATCATTGGCAGTGATCTCCATGTTGCTGACCAAATCACAAAGTACATCAAGAGCCTTCTCCCAATGATCCTTCAAAACCAAAGCGTGATAACAAGTGTATTCACGAGTGGTGTACGCGTTGAGGTCTCCCCCAAGAGCTTCCAAAGATTTTGCAATTTGATAAGCAGAGCGGGTTTTAGTGCCCTTAAAAACCATGTGCTCCAGAAGATGAGAGATTCCTCCCTCATCCGCGGATTCATCACGAGTTCCCGTTAACACCCAAATCCCGATAGATACAGCACGAGAGTTCGGGTGCTGTTCACTCAGCACCCGAATCCCATTGTCTAATGTCGATTTATGAAAAGGAATCACAGCGCGCGACTAGTTCAACAAAGCTTTACGAGAAAGCTTGATACGACCTGCGCGGTCAACTTCAAGAACCTTCACGTCAATCATATCGCCCTCTTTAAGAACGTCAGTAACGCTACGGATTCTTTCGTTTGCGATCTCAGAGATGTGCAACAAACCTTGCGTGTTCGGAAGAATTTCAACGAAAGCTCCGAATTCAGCAATTTTCACAACACGGCCTTTGTATGCCTTACCAACTTCAGCCTCAGCACAGATGTCATTGATCATCTTGATAGCTGCTTTAGTTGCTTCAGGATCAGCAGACGCGATGTTGATTGTACCATCGTCTTGGATCTCGATCTTAACACCAGTTGCTTCAGTGATTCCACGAATCACTTTACCGCCGGCACCGATCACTTCACGGATCTTGTCTGGCTTAATTTTGATTGTCTCGATACGCGGAGCGAACTCAGAGATCGAACCACGAGCAGCCTTAATCACTTTTTCCATTTCGTTCAAGATGTGAACGCGACCGTCTTTAGCTTGCGCCAAAGCTTGTTCCATTACTGCGAATGAAACAGAGTCAATTTTGATATCCATTTGAAGAGCCGTGATACCAGTTGCAGTACCCGCTACTTTGAAGTCCATATCGCCCAAGTGATCTTCATCACCCAAGATGTCTGTCAAGACAGCGACGCGATCGCCTTCTTTGATCAAGCCCATTGCGATACCCGCAACGTTGCCTTTTGTTTGAACGCCGGCATCCAACAACGCCATTGTACCCGCACAAACAGATCCCATAGAGCTAGAACCGTTAGATTCCAAAACCTCTGCTACGATACGAATTGTGTATGGGAATTTTGCATGATCAGGAATGATTGATTTCAATGCACGCTCAGCCAAGTTTCCATGACCGATTTCGCGACGACCTTGACCACCGAAACGACCTACTTCACCTACAGAGTATGGAGGGAAGTTGTAGTGAAGCATGAAACGACGAGTTTGGTCGCCCAACAGAGCATCTACCATTTGTTCGTCATCAGCAGTTCCCAAAGTCACAGTCCCCAAGCACTGAGTCTCACCACGAGTGAAAAGACCAGAACCGTGAGCACGTGGCAACAACGCCACTTCGCAACCGATTGGACGAACTGTTTTCACATCACGGCCGTCGATACGAACCGCTTTGTCCAAGATCATGCTACGAGCTGCTTTGTACTTCAAATCTTCAACGATAGAAGCCAATTCTTTCGCACGCGCATTCAAAAGCTCTTTATCAGTGATTCCACTGAGCAATGCTTCTTTCGCTTCCGCATGAGCCGCATCACCTGCCGCATAACGATCTTGTTTTACTTTGATTGTTAATGCTTTAGCGATTGGTTCTTTCAACATCTCTTCTGCTTTTGAACGGAACTCAGGATCGATCTCTGGAGGAGTGAAACTGCGTTTTGATTTAGAACCCGTTTTTTCACGAAGTTCATCTTGCGCGTTCAATAGAGGCAACATGGATTGGTGACCGAATTTCAAAGCAGCCAAAACATCTGCTTCAGAAATAAACTTAGTCTCACCTTCTACCATCAATAGACCATTGCGAGTTCCCGCAACGATGATGTCCATGTCGGACTTTTCCATTTGTTGCGGAGTTGGATTCGCTACGAATTCACCGTCAACGCGACCAACTTGGATCGCAGCTGTAGGACCGCTGAATGGAATTTCAGAAACGTGTAAAGCCGCAGATGCACCAAGGCTTGCCAAGATTTCTAGAGGGAAAGCGCCGTCAGCAGAAAGAACCGTCGCCACTACCTGAGTTTCATTTCTGTAACCTTCAGGGAAAAGAGGACGAATAGGACGGTCAATCAAACGTGCTGTCAATACAGCGTCTGTCGTTGGTTTACCTTCACGTTTAAAATAGCCACCTGGAATTTTACCAGTAGCGTAGAATTTTTCGATGTATTCAACAGTCAGTGGGAAGAAGTCGAGTGTCGATGCCTTCTTGCTAGATACTGCTGTCACAAGCACCATATTGTTACCGCATGTAACAAGAGTGGATCCATCAGCTTGTTTCGCCAAACGGCCTGTTTCGATGGTAATCTGTTTTCCGCCCACCGAAGTAGTAACAGTCGTTTTCATTGATTCTCCTTATAGTAGTATCCCGCTTTTTTCTTTTTTGCGGGATGGGCCTTGGTGGCCATTTATTTTTTAAAACTAACGTATTTTGACTTCTATTTTGGGTGAAGTCCAGCTTCGGGTCTTGCGACCCTCCGCGTGGGCTTCGCCTCCCTGCGGGTCTCGGCATCCGCCGAAGTCCACCTTCGGGTCTTGCGACCGTGGGCTTCGCCGCCCTGCGGGTCGCGTGCGAGGAAGTCCAGGCTCGCCGCCCCCAAAAAGCAAGAAAGGCCCGGGGTTCCCGAGCCTTTTTCCGATTACTTACGGATATCTAGTTGTTTCAACACCGATTCGTACTTTTTAGTGTCAGTACGGCGAAGGTAATCAAGAAGCTTTCTTCTTTGGTTTACCGCAGTCACCAAACCGCGACGGCCGTGGTGGTCTTTTTTGTGAGTTGAGAAGTGACCAGTCAATTCGTTGATTTTTGCTGTCAAAAGAGCGATCTGAACTTCAGAAGAACCTGTGTCCAAGTCTCCGCGTTGGAATTTTTTAACGATTTGCCCTTTTACTGTTTTTGCGACTGCCATTAAAGTCTCCTTTGTGTTGAAAGCCAAAGCCTTCAGGTTTTTATTACCGGCGTATGAGCGTCATGGCTGTCGCTCGGCCAGTTTTGAGATGTCTTTTAAAAGACGGACTCGGTTCTCCCATGTTTGGAACCGAGGGTCAATACTTTATCACTCTTTTTATGACAAAACCCCGGTCTTTTTCGATACCTACGATGGCTAAGAGCTTGCCAGAGGTCAGAGACAAAACCTGAATGATTTCGTCCTTTTGAGGGTCAAACATTGTAATCAAGAAGGATCTCAGCTCGTGGCTAATCTGACCGTTACTTAAAAGGGTCTGATCATGGCCACGAATACGCACCTTTTTTGCACTGCCCAAGGCCTCTTCCATCGGAATCATCGCTGGGATTTCCCGCCCCTGCTTCAAGCCCTCTTCCAAATCCTCCAAGAGAACGGATTGCTCTAAAGCATAAGGATCCGACCATGTACGGGTCAAAGCGCTCATGGTGGCGCCACAACCTAGCTTTGCGCCCAAAAGCTCGATCCAAGAGCGAACATAGCTGCCCTTAGAACACTTAAACTTAAATTCAGCCTCGGTACCGTCAAAACCCAAGAACTCGACATCCCAGAATTTCATGATCTTATGGGGAACTTCGACTTCTTGTTCTTTGCGAGCATAGTCATAAAGCTTTTGCCCATTGATTTTAATGGCCGAGTAAATTGGCACCTTCAGGTTCATCTCGCCTTGAAGGCTCAAACCGATTTTTTCAACTTCGTCTTTGCTGACATTGACGGGGCTGGTTTTCAAAACTTGGCCTGTGATATCCAAGGTGTCGGTTTCAACACCCAGCTTAGCTTTCAGGTGATATGCTTTATCGCCCTCTAAGATATACTGACTGAGTTTGGTCGCCTCATTGACAAGACCGACCATTAAACCTTCGGCCATAGGATCCAAAGTTCCAGCATGTCCAACAGACTTGGTGCCAAGAATACGACGCAAACGCGCCACCACATCATGGCTGGTCACCCCAGGAGGTTTTCTTACCAATACAAGGCCGTTAAATGGAGTCATTTACTCTTCTTCGTTAGAGTCATCGGACGCATCAGAAGCGCCACGACCTTTTCGCTCAGTCTCAAGATCCGCTAGAATTCTTTCAACTTTCAAGATTTGCTCGGTGTTGGAGTCAGCAAAGAACTGCAATTTTGGGCAATAGCGCATTTTCAGTTCTTTACCGATGTAATTTTGAATTTCAAAAGCACGCTCCTGAAGAAGATCCACGGTTTCATCTAAACTCGAGGCCTCTCCAAGAACACTGATATAAACCTTTGCCATGCGCAGGTCCGCGGGCATTTGCACGCGGGCCACTGTCACTAAACCTGGCAAAGGCGATCTAAAGCCCGAAATCAAAAATTGAGCAATGGTCTGCTGAACCTCACGTTCGACTCGAGCTACTCTGCGGCCATCACTCTCTTTTTTCATTACGGATTCGCCTCATAAGTTAATTCACGGGCAACTTCTTCTTTTACGAAAGCTTCGATATTGTCGCCGACTTTAACGTCGTTGAAGTTTTCGATGCCGATACCGCACTCAAAACCAGTCGCCACTTCTTTAGCGTCATCTTTGAAGCGTTTCAGAGAAGAAATCTTGCCTTCGTAAACGATCTTACCGTCACGGATCAAACGAGCCATGTTAGATCTTTGGATCTTACCATCTACTACGAAGCAACCTGCAATCGTTCCAATTTTAGGCACTGTAAAGATGTTGCGGACTTCCGCACGACCCATAACTTTTTCGACGATGTCTGGAGTAAGAAGACCTGACATTGCCTTTTTCAAATCATCCACAAGTTCGTATACGATCGAGTAAGTACGGATATCTACTCCCGCACGTTTTGCAGCCGTTTGAGCGCCGCCATCAGGACGTACGTTGAAACCGATAATGATACCGTTCGCAGTATTCGCCAAAAGAACGTCAGATTCGCTGATACCACCCACCGCAGAGTGAATCACACGTGTTTTCACTTCAGCAGTAGAAAGCTTACGAATCATGCCGTTGATCGCTTCCAAAGATCCGTGAACATCGGCTTTCAATACGATCGCCAACTCTTTCACATCACCTTTAGTAACTTTCGAGAAAATGTCTTCTAGAGACATTTTCGAAGCAGGAGTATACTCTGCTTTCTTTGCTTGATCTGCGCGAAGCTCAGAAACTTCAGTCGCAGTTTGCTCATCTTTAACGATGTCAAAACGATCGCCCGCTGCCGGAGTGCCCTCAAGGCCCAAAACCTCTACCGGAGTACCAGGTCCTGCTTCTTGAACACGCTCACCACGGTCGTTCGTCAAAGAACGTACGCGTCCTTTGATTGTACCGGCAACGATGTACTGACCAATTTTGACAGTTCCATCTTTAACCAACAACGTAGCAACGTTTCCTTTTCCCTTTTCCATTTTGGCTTCGATCACAAGACCGGTACCAGAACGTTGAGGATTTGCTTTAAGATCTTGCAACTCAGCCACCAAGTGGATGTTTTCAAGAAGCTCTTTAATACCCGTTTTCTTCAAAGCAGAAACTTCTACGAAGATCGTAGTACCGCCCCACTCTTCAGGAACGATTTCAAGCTCGGTCAATTGTTGCTTAATTTTTTCAGGATTCGCACCTGGCTTATCAATTTTATTAACTGCAACGATGATAGGAACGCCTGCTGCTTTAGCGTGATTAATCGCCTCTGCAGTTTGTGGCATCATACCGTCATCCGCTGCAACCACGATCACAGCGATATCTGTTGCATTCGCTCCACGCGCACGCATTGCCGTAAAGGCTTCGTGGCCCGGAGTATCTAGGAATGTAATCAAAGAACCATCATCCAACTTCACATTGTAGGCACCGATATGCTGAGTGATACCGCCGGCCTCGCCTGCAGCCACATTCGCTTTACGGATAGCATCCAACAAGCTGGTTTTACCATGGTCAACGTGACCCATGATGGTTACAACCGGTGGACGAGTGATAGCTTCTGCTTCGAGATTTCCGAAGGCAGTCTCTGTCGCTACGTCTTCCGCTGTTTTAAATACGTTTTGCGCTTCCCAACCGAACTCTGGAACGATCAATGCAATTGTATCGAAGTCCAAAGCTGTATTCATCGTCGCCATCACACCATTTTGCATGAGGGATTTGATGAGTTGAGGAGCTTTCACGCCCATCTCCATCGCCATATCGCTCAACTTCATGGTGTTGTTCACCTTAAGAATACGCTTCAAAGCTTTTGGAGTAGTAATTTGAGTTTTCATGCTAGCGCGTTCCAACATGCCTTTTTTCTTTTTAGGCTGGAACACCATCTCACGCTTACGGAACTCAACCGCATTAAAGTTTGCGATTTGTTCTTCTTGCTCACGCTCTTTTGCAGAAGGACCTGCTGCCGCCGGGCCAGCCGGAGGACCGCTCGGAGCGAATTTAGGTTTCTTCTTATCGTCAAAACGTCCATGACGACTTTCTGCTGTTTCTTCTACCACCTCAGGTGCTGCAGCCATGAAACCCGCACGAATGTTGCGATTTTGAGCCGTGCGAGGAGCACCACCAAAACCGCCCGGACGAGGAGCGCCACCGAAACCAGGACGATCACCACCCTGGCCTCCGCCTTGTCCACGATCTCCACCTGGTCTTTGTGGAGCTTGTTGAGCCACACGGGAAAGATCCATGCGACCAATGATATTTTTACGACCAATACTTGGAGCCGCCGTTGCTGCACTTGCAACACCGCTGCTACCAACAGTAACTTCTTTCTTACGAGCAACACCTGCTGCCACCGGAGCTGCCGCTGCTACGGGAGCTGCTGGCGCTTCTGGTGCTGCTGCGGCAGGAGCTGGTGTTTCCACCGCTGCTGGAGCTTCAACAGGTTCTGCTTTTTTAGCGACTGGAGCCGGTGCTTCAACAGCCGGAGCCGCCTCTTGAACTACTTCTTCTTCAGCTTCTTCTTTTTCAACAACAGCTGCTTTTTTACGAACTACTTTTGTAGCCGTTTTTGCAGTTTCTTCTGCCGCTTCTTCTTTCGCAGTTTTTGCTTTAACTGCTTCCGGAGCTTCTTCAGCACCCGCCGTGGCCTTACGACGAACTACTGTAGATTTTGCCGGAGCCGAAGCTGCCGCTGCGGTTTCTGCTGCAGCTACTGCTGCTGCCGCCGCAGGAGCTGCCTTTTTGGCAGGGGCTTTACGAGTCGCCGCTTTTTTAGGTTTCGCTTCCTCAGTCGATTTATCACCGCCACTGAGTTTGACTTTAATTTGCTCAAGAACTTCCGGCTCAAGCTCCGACATATGGCTCTTCACAGGAAGGTGCCACTCGCGGATCTTGTCCATCAAGGCCAATGGGGTCATCCCAATTTCTTTGGCAAATTCAAAAACTTTTGGATTACTCACTTAGACTCCTAAAATAGTTTAACTCTCGCCCAAAATACTTAAATACAATTATAGTCCGCGTTCTCGGCCATCCGGCCTGAGCTGAGACTAGCCTTCGCTGTCTTCTTGAGCTCCGAGTTTTTCCAACTCTTGCTTCAAGCGAAGATCCGCTTGTTCCTTCGCAGATCCGCCAGCTTTGCTTTCTTTCGCTGCTGTTGGAGCTGTTGGGATTGGCGTGCCTTCTTTTTCATACTTAGCAATCAAAGCTTTCGCTTCGTTGATCAATTTCTCTGCGCGCTCTGGATCGTCATAACCAGGAATAGTCATGATCTCTTCAACTGGCGCATTTGCTACAGATTGGAAAGAACCGAAACCAGATTGGAAGATATTTTGCGCCATTGTTTGATTCATACCAGGAATCAACATCAAGTTGAAGATAGACTCTGCCGTACGAGACGCCGCTGAAGATTCAGAAATGATATCCAATTTCCAAGTCGTCAATTTTGCAGCCAAACGAACGTTTTGTCCACGTTTACCGATGGCCAAGCTCAATTGACTGTCTGGCACAACCACTTCCATCTCTTTGTTTGCTTCATCAACAAACACGCGAGAGATCTCAGCTGGAGCCAAAGCGTTGCACGCAAAACGTGTTACGTCTTCATCCCAAGGAACGATGTCGATTTTCTCGCCACGAAGTTCTTGCACGATGTTTTGTACGCGAGAACCCTTCATACCAACGCAAGCCCCTACTGGGTCTACAGAGTTGTCTTTAGAGCGAACCGCGATTTTCGCACGTTGTCCTGGTTCACGAGCAGCACTCATGATCTCAACAACGCCGTCATAGATTTCTGGAACTTCCATTTCGAAAAGTTTCATCAAATAACGTTCGTCCGCGCGCGACATGATGATTTGCGGACCACGAGTCGTTTGACGAACTTCCGACAAGTAACCTTGAATGCGGTCGCCCGGTTTATAAGACTCACCAGGGATTTGTTCACGTGGTGGGATGTACGCTTCCGTACGACCCAAATCGACAACGATCGCGCCTTTTTCTACACGGCGAGCGATACCAGAAGCGATTTCGCCTTTTCTTTCTTCAAACTCGTTGAAGATGATAGAGCGTTCAGCATCACGCACTTTTTGCATGATGATTTGTTTTGCAGTTTGAGCAGCAATACGGCCAAGTTCACCAGCATCCATTTTGATACCGATAGAGTCGCCTTCTTGCGCTTGAGGATCGAGTTTCAAAGCTTCATCCATTGGGATTTCAACTTCTTCGTCGATGTATTTTTCACGGGGAACAACTTCTTTAAATTGGAAAAGTTCAACTTCGCCAGTTTCTTCGTTGTAGGTGGCTTCGATCTCGCGGTATGTGCCGTATTTCTTACGGGCAGCAACAAGCATACCTTGAGTGATAGCTTCTACCACTACTTGCTTGTCGATACCTTTATCTTTACCGACTTGTTCAATTACGCGACTGAGATCTGTAAACATGTTGTCAGCCATTTAACTCACCTCTTCTAGGTTATTTTTTTTGTCCCTTAGTTAAAACAAAAAGCACTTTTGATTTTTCCACGGCGGAGAAAGGAATACTCACTTCCTCGTCTTTGAGTTGGAATTTCAGCGTCTCACCGTCAAATGCTTTTAATACTTCTTCAATTTGTTTTGCGTTCTTCATGCCCTTGGTTGTGACACCAAAGCTTTCAAGAGCTTGGCCCACTTTGACCCAGATTTTTTTGCCAACGACTTTTTCAAAGTGCCATGGCTTACGCAGGATGCGGTCTGCACCCGGGCTTGAAACTTCGAGGTTGTAGGCCTCGCCAGGAATCAGGTCTTCTTGAGCGTCTAAAATTTCATTGAGTGCTCGAGATACATTGGCGCAGTCATCGATGCTAACGCCTTGCCCCTCTTCTCCCGTCGCAGTTGCTGCAGGAGTTTCTCTATCAATATATAAACGGAGCGTACGACCTTTACCGATACCAACGAATTCGATATCGTACAAAATGCAACCTTCACGCGAGGTTACCTCTTGCGCTACTTCTTCTACTTTTGCCATCCACGATGGATTTGATTCGGTCATTAAGTTTTGATTTCCTAAGTTGCTGTCTAATTTCGCCTGACCCGAGTTGATGAAACTAAGTCAGAATTGAATCAGTCTAGCTCCGGCCCTCGGGGCCTACGCATCCAGCCGGAGGCTGAAAAACGCAAAACGGGCCCTTCAAGGCCCGTTCGAGTGTGAAACTAGCAAAAAAGGCTAAGCGATGCAAGGGTTTATCTCAGGGTATAGAGCCAAGCCGTGCCGCCATTGGGGTAGTAGTTGCTGCGAATCCCCATTCTCTTAAAACCTAAGGACTCATAGAGCCGCCAAGCCCGCGTATTTTCGTCGTGAACCTCTAACCACAGTTCGCGGTCTGCAGGTTTTACAACAATCAGATGTCCCATAAGGCTGCGCGTCAATCCGCGCTTCCAACTGTCGGGATGGCTGGCGACCACAGAAATCTCCCACGCCACCGGGGTCACACGATACAAGATAAAGCTCATTAACCGTCCGCCGTCAAAGATCCCCCACCCCTCCGTTGAACGGAACTCTGCGCGCAAACTCTCTGGGGGCCACTGAAAACCGACAAGATCTGGATGGGCGCGATAAAGATCGGCCACCACCTGCAGGACACGCCCTTCATCATCAGGAGTGAGAGGGCGCATTTCAAAACTCACTGCGCGCCTACTTTGTTATTGAGATTCTCAGCCAAGATATTACGAACTTTGTACTTACGCTTGATGATTTCAAACCACGCGCGCGTACGCTCTTCCAATTGCTGCTGAGACAGGAAGGTTTTGATGTTGTCTTTGAACGTCGTAAACGGCATGCCGCCGAACTTCAAACGATTCTTCTCGTAGTAAGCGAGCGCTTCGGCGTCACTCACAATTCCCACCATTGAATTTGTCTTAAATTGAATGAAGGCCTTCGCCGTCAGTTTTTGCGCCACGAACTTCTTTAGCTCTGCGGGACTTACTTCTAAAGACTCCCAATAAGCTTTTCCATCAACAGCTTTTTCGACTTTGCGAACAGATTGCTGAATCTGTTCTTCCGAGATTTTTGCGACCGAGAAACTCTCAGCCTCGCGGTCCACAACCACTTCGAGGAGCAATGCGGTCACCTCGTTCATCATGCCTGCATCGCCCAAACGCACTTCGTGCAGGCTCGCCTTTGCATCTTTGGCAGGAAATAAAATGCGATCTAGCACAGCCGAGATCTGAACCTCACGACTGGTGACCACACGATCCCCCACTTGCCCAACAGATTGTGAAATCACCGTTGGGGTCGCCGCTATTGATAGAGCACTGAATGCTAAAAGCAAAAACATCTTCATGCTTTTAGGATGACACTAGCGCCTAAAAAAAGAAAGCCCTTATGATTTCTCATAAAGGCCTTCAACCACTAGGAATTAGTTTTTAAATCTAACTTAGTCCGCGTTCGGGCCATCCGGCCCTACCGCTCCTCGGCGTGCGCCGACTAGAAATTCACCTTAGCTGCGATAGCGAGTGTGTAGTAGCTCAGCTTTTCAAGCGGAGTACCACCACTGTAGTAAGGTCCAGTCACGATTGCCTGATTGTCCACACGGCTTGAAAGATTGAACATGTAACGGTACTCGAAACCAAGAGTAAACTTCTTGCTAAGTTCCAAGTCCACACCTGCAGTCAAACCCAAGTCAACAGCGTGTGAATCGCTTGTTGTACCATTGTTGTTGTATTGATTGTTATAACCCAACACTTGTGACCAGTCGTACTTACGATAGCTGTAAGACACCAATCCACCAACAACCGGACGAACCATACCAGAAATCAACTGGTACTTCGCTGCAATCGCACCTTGATATTGATCAGCGTCGATCAAATCTGGGTAGTATGGATTCACGTAACCATCGATTTTCTCAACAGTGTAGTTAGAGTACATGAATGAACCTTCAACGATGAGGGCGTCAAACTTTGTACCGAAAGCCGCACCGAATGCATAGTTACCACGAACGTTTCTAACATCCGGATAATCACCGATACCAGCAATCGCGCTGAAGTATTTTACTTCAGTTGGAGCTACTTGAGTTTCAACTTTCATCGCGCTTTGCAATTCTTCACGAACTACATCACGCAAGTTTTCTTTAGGCTCTACCGGAGTCACAATAACAGGAGCTTGAGCTGCTGCTTGTTGTGTGTTCACGCTGACATTTGAGTTCTCAGCGCTGATCTGAGTTGTAGAACCTTGCAATTGTTCAAACTTATTTCCAAAGAGAACATCTGCACGTTTTTTCTCGTCTTCAAGACGAGAAGATTCCAACTTCTCAACGATTTTTTGCTCTGTTTGGATCTCAGCGTCCTGACGAGATTTTCTCATCTGTTCCGCACGAGATTCCACAAGCGGAGAAGATTCAATCAACGCCACTGGCTGTTTTTGAATCTGTTGTGCTTGAGCATTTGCGTTTGAAGTAGGAGTCGCCTGATTTAAAATATAAATCGGCTGGCTGCCATTCCCAGCAGAACCTGCAACGCTCGCACTTGTTGGAGCTTGTGCCGCTGGAGCAGTGTTAGCCTGCTTTTGCGCATACATTTGGTCGAGTTCTTGATCGACCTCGGCATCGAAGTTCGTGCTTTGAGCTAAACTCAAATTAGGAACGATACTTAGAGCCGCAAGGATATAGAAATACTTCTTCATAGAGTTCTCCTCGTGGTTTAGCTTTTTGTGTCCAAAAGGCGTAGAGCAATGCCTGTGCCAAAAATGCCGTTTTTGGGCCGCTGCGTCTAAGTGTTTGATATCAAAGCCCGAATGAAATTATGGAAGCTGGGGCATTTTGGCCCTGAAACCGCAAAAAGTGACGAGTTTGGAAACACTCCCTGAAAGGATTTCATAAACCCTTGTTATTCCTGTCTAACATTCTTCGGCTTTGTCTCAGAGTGAATCGTCCAAGTCGAACCTATTAGATCTGAGGTGGCACTGGTCTTGTTATATCTATAGATAAGTGAACCCTCTAAAAGGAGTTAGATATGAAAAACCTGATGGCCGCAATGATTGCAGTAAGCCTTGTAAGCTCAATGGCTTTCGCCCAGGGCACTTCAAATACAAAACTTCGTAAGAAAGCCCCAACGACTTACAACTACGATCCAGACACGCTCAGAACCGCAATCCGTTCTGAATACATGGTAGATGGCTTTAACCTGGGTTTTGAATACGTGAATATCAACAGTCGCCAATTCGACGTCAAAAGCAAAGTCACCGGCACAGTTCAGAAAGGCTTGAAAGAAGAAGGCAACCCAACCGGCAACCAAGTTGGTGTTAAATTCGGTTACAAGCAAATCCGCCGTGGCGGCATGGGATGGGATCTGAACGCCAGCCTTCTTAAAAACACGAAGCGCCCTGAAGGAACTGCTGAAGTTAACATGTTTGCGCCGTCTGCGAACTTTGTGGTGTCAGCCCCAGAATACGTCTATGGCTCTTTAGGTGTGAACTCGATGGTTCTTTTTGGCGAAGCTGAATCGAACTACTCTGCTCGCCTCGGTTACCAAGTCGGTGGCGGCTTAGTTCTAGGCAAGAATTTCAACATGGAAGTCTTCTATAGCTGGGTGAACTACGGTGAAGAAACTCAGTATGCTTTGATGGAGAATCGAAGCACGACAACGAACGCTCGCCTCATTTACGCTTTCTAAATACCCACGCTGAATAACTCGCCGCTTCCTTAGCCCAAGAACTGTTAAAAACAGCTTGTGCGAAGCGGCCTTTTTCCATTAGAACATATTTCTATTTTCCAAATGGCCCTGTGGTGGAATTGGTAGACGCGCTGGACTCAAAATCCAGTGCCCGCAAGGGCGTGGGAGTTCGATTCTCCCCGGGGCCACCAAAATTTTGCTCCTGCAAAATTTCATTCAGACTTCTTTTAAGCTTAGTAGATCTCGACTCAAGAATTGATATTTATCTGGAATATACTTTTGCGGACAAAAAAACAGACACCACAATAGTCTCTCTATTTAAAATACGCTCTAAAAAGCCCAGACTTGCCTCTGGATCTTAAGAAAATAGCTTAAAAAACCGATGGTTACTTACGGAGAACCATCATGTCGAATCAGTCCTTATTGTTTAAAGGAATATACGAGTTTGAAGATCCTTCAGGAGCCCTCGTTGCTGCCAAAGTTCCGGCAGTAGGCTCTGTGGATTTATATTCTGGGACCACCATCGTTGTGCGCCCAAATCAATGCGCGATTTTTATTTATAAAGGCGAAATCGCGGATATGTTCTTGGCTGGAACACACACTGTGCAAACCGAGAACATGCCGATCCTCACTCGTCTTGCAAATTGGAAATTTGGTTTTGAAAGTCCACTTCGTTGCGAGCTTGTGTTTTTGTCTGGCCAGGCATTCACAACCCGCAGATGGGGCACACCGCAACCTGTGTTGGCTAATTTTTCTGACTTGGGCTCAGTTCCTATTCGCGCTTTTGGAAATTTCAACGTGGTACTAACAAACCCAAAAAATTTCTATACGAAGCTCATGGGCACTCGCACTACTTTTTCGATCTCAGATATTGAAGACTTCCTTCAAGGACAAATCGTCGAGCTTCTTCCTGAAGTTTTATCTGAAGTAAAAAACCTCAACGACTTAGCGACCTCTTACAACGCCCTTTCTAAAAAGCTCGAAGCCGCTGTGAAAAAAGAGATTGATGAGTACGGATTGGGTGTCCAAAAAATCCAAATTCTTTCAGCATTACCTTCTAAAGAAGTGCTTGAAGCTATGGAGGCTAAAACCGCTATCCAGATTATTGGCTCGCAAAAGGAATACTTGCTTTACAAAGCTGCCACAAGTTTGGGTCAAGCCAACGACACTCAAGGAAATGATCCTCTGCAAATGATGATGGGTATGATGCTGGGAAAAGGGCTCTTAGGGGCTGACTATCACGAGAAAGAAAAAGTCGTTGCAGAAGTCGGCACATCCAGTGGATGCCGCCACTGCGGAGAGGCCCTTCAAGGTGATGCACGATTCTGTTCTCATTGTGGAAGGAGAAATTCATGAGCTTCGAACTAATTTGCTCTGGCTGCGGTGCCATGAGTGGCCCCTCTGTGGGCATTTGCCCCTTCTGCAAAACTGTTATGGCTTCGTCTGACGACAAAAACTCAATACAAAAGAGCTCCATCATAAAAACTTATGAAAGTGGACGCTTGGATCAAGCACTCAGCTTGGCTAAAAAGCTTTATACGAACGATGAAGACTCCAAAAAAGATGCAGACTTCCTACTCTTATATGCAAAAATTCTTTTAGATACCGAAGGCCCCACAAGCCTTATCAAGGGCTTACTGACCGAAGCTCATCTGCTCGCTCCGACCCATCGAGACGTTTTAGATTACATTGAGCTCATCGAAGGCAAATCACACCTCAAACAAGGACTCAACGATAGCGGCGAGGTTTTGCTTAAAAACCTCATCCGTCGTTCACCTCAGAATATCCATGCTCACTTTTTACTGGGAACTCACCTGTTTTGGTCTGAAGGCCAATCGCAAATGGCAGTTCCTCACCTTGAAACATGCGTGCGCTTGTCACCAAACTTTTTAAGAGCTTGGGGATGTCTTGGTGTCATTTACAAAAAACTGGGCAATGCTCAGCTTGCCAACAGAGCGTTTCAAAAATGTGCAGACCTTGAGCTCAATTCAGATATGAAAACTTTCTTCCTTCAGCAGATAAAGTAGTTCCGGCTGGCGGGTTTCGTTAAAATTCGACTTTTCGAATGAAGTGACAGGTATAACCATCAGGATTTTTTTGCAGATAATCCTGATGGTACTCTTCGGCTTTCCAGAACTCTTCAGCCTTGCTCACGACCGTCGTCACAGGTTTACCCCAAGCTTTGGATTTATCCACTCTTGCAATAACATTAAAAGCTGTGTTTTTTTGCTGATCGGAACCGTAAAAAATCGCGCTGCGGTACTGAGTCCCGATATCATTCCCTTGGCGATTCAAAGTCGTTGGATCGTGAATCTTAAAGAAATAAAGTAGCAAGTCTTCATAGCTTAAGCGTCGAGAGTCGAATTCCACTTTGACTGTTTCTGCGTGATTCGAGGTCCCGGTTTTTACAGTATTGTAGGTAGCATTGGGCACTTTGCCGCCCATGTACCCCACTTCCGTGTGAGTCACTCCGGGAAGTTTGCGAAGCAAATCATCCATCCCCCAAAAGCAGCCTCCGGCAAGATAAGCCACTTCGGTCGTCACTACGGGTTTTGCTTTTTCTGCTGTTTTCGCAAAAACATTTGTACTGAAAAAAATGGCAAGGCACCAAACTGCGAAATATGATTTCATCTTCTTCATCCTCTACCCTAGAGTTTTTTTGTAAAGATATTTTAGCACGGTTTCCATTCTCTCAAAACAAGACATCTTTTGCACCACTCAACAAACACTCTTTTATAGGAAGCGTACAAAGTTTTTTTGCCGACACCTTTTGCTCCTCTACGGCACCAATGTCCAGTCCGATAAAGAGATATGCAAACAATTGTCGCACTCTTATCGCTGTTGATTCTGAGCGCCTGCAACTACAACGCAGGCCTGCTGGGTTCTTCGTCGGAACCGTCCCTCAATATGACCACCAAGCCCACTGATGCAAAGATGACGGTGTACTCTGCAAAGGCTTGGTATCAAGATCCAACGCCTTACCTTACTTTTTTTGGGCCTTTTGATGCCGAAGCTATTGTGCTTTATAACTCTGCGGACTGCAGTGGATCGGTGTTGACGGAAAAAACGTTGAATAGCGCCGTTACCACTTTCGTGGACGTGCAAACTCCAACATTGTCTCCGGGACAACACTACTTTTCCGCACGCTTGCGCTTCAATGCTTCCGAGCAATCCGAATGTATCTCGATGTCTTCACCCTACGTTTATAGCCCAAAGAGCGCGCTCACAAGCTTTATGACTGACCGTCATTCGATGTCTTTAAAAAGCGATGGCTCGGTGGCCGTTTGGGGAGACCTCTCACGCTCACAAACTCTCATGCAAAAGATGCCTCTACTTACAAGCGGAGTCACAAAAATATTTCAAGAATTTCCTGGCGCACTAAAGAGTGATGGCAGCTTAGTTTTTTGGAGTGACATGACGCCCTTTGATCCGACAGTACTGGATCTAAATTCGGAGATTGTAGATGCGGCCGGATCCAAGAATGATTTCTCTGTTTTAAAATCGAATGGTGATGTTTGGACCTGGGGCTGGTCTTATGGACAAGAAACTATAATGGCCACCAATGCGCAAAAAATATTTTGGAACAACTCTGATGCGTTTGCGGCTCTTAAAAATGATGGCTCAGTCGTTGCTTGGGGCGACCTCGGCCGTGGCGGTGACACCGCTATTGTTGCGCCAGACTTAGCAAGTAATGTCGTTAATGTGTTTACAAAAACTGACGCCTTTGCAGCGCTCAAAGCCAATGGCTCCATCGTTGCCTGGGGTGATGCCTCTGTTGGCGGAGACATCAGCGCCATCAGTGCACTTGTAAATACAAACGTTCAAACAGTCGTCAGCAACGAGTACGCCTTTGCTGCTCTCAAAAATGACGGCAGTGTTTTTACCTGGGGTGACTCCGCATTAGGAGGCGACACCAGTTTGGTGGCAGCAAGTCTTTCTAGTGGTGTTCAAGAAATCATCCCCGCAACAGAATCCGGTTTTGCAGTCCTTAAAACCAACGGGTCCGTCGTAACTTGGGGAAGTGCTCATCTAAACATTCCAGGTGGTATGGCTGCGGCGCTCAGCACGGGTGTTGTTAAAGTTGTTGCCACGGATTGGTCTTTTGCTGCTCTGAAGTCAGATGGCTCTGTCGTGAGCTGGGGAAGAAACACTTACATGACGGACTGGACGACGGCACAACCAAAAGTTGCAAGCCAAGTGGTCGCGCTCGTCAGTAACAAAGACCAATTCCTTGCGCTTAAAAGCAACGGGGCCGTCGTTGGTTGGGGTATGTTCGGTGAAGCTCCTACTGGCGAAGATATCGAGACCCAGCTTGCATCCGGAGTAACACAAATTCTTTCTGACAATATCGCCACTTTTATGGCGCGTAAAAGTGACGGGACTTACATCACCTTTGACTCGATCTACTACACTCTGACAGATACAGCCCTTGCAGAAAGACTGCCTTCTAAACCGAAATCCGCAGCAGTTGCAGGAGACGTTGTTGGCTTTGTCATGGAAGATGGTTCTGTCAGTTTTAGGGGGCACGGTCCCGCCTATGGGGATTCCTTCAACGTCGCTGCCCAAATTTCGTCGGGCGTAAAAAAACTCTATGGCAATGACGAAGCCATGGCGGCCATTAAGAACGATGGCTCGGTTGTCGTCTGGGGTACTGGCGATTCAACTGACACAGCTGCCGTCGCAGCTCAACTGACTTCCGGAGTTGAAAGCATTTACAAAACCGCTCGTGCTTTTGCAGCATTGAAAACCAATGGATCCCTGATTGTTTGGGGAGATGCCGGCTGGGGCGGCAATACCGTTGCTGTTGCCGCAAGTTTGACTTCCGGGGTTGTGAAGGTTGCAGCTTCAGATGGCGCGTTTGCGGTTCTCAAAGCCGATGGCTCAGTCATCACTTGGGGAAGCAATTTTTATGGCGCCGATAAGTCTGCCGTTGCAGGGGCTGTCTCTTCGGGGGTTACAGAAATTGTAGCGGGTCTTCAAGACTTTGCTGCTATCAAAGCCGATGGCACTGTTGTTAGCTGGGGAACTGGCCCTGGTGAAGACTCCAGTATGGTGACTGCAGATTTAGTCAATGTGGTCAGCGTTGTTGCTTCACGCTCCGGATTCTCTACCGCCTTTGCTGCTCTTCGCGCCGATGGCTCTGTCATCACTTGGGGTGATAGTTTCCAAGGTGGAGACTCTTCGGGGGCGACCGCAAAAATTTCTTCTGGGGTCAAAAGCGTCGTTGGTTTTAGTGGCGGTTTTGTCGCGCTCAAAACGGATGATAGCATCGTTGGGTGGTCGGACCCATGGATGCCGTTGATAGAAACCACGGGTGTTGAGTCTGTTGTTGGAGTCGGTGACGACTTTGTCATACACAAAAAGGACGGCTCTATGACGACAGGGATGAGTCTCTTCTATGGCGATCCGTATACTCCACTGATAGAAGCTGGTGGCGTGGAAGCCATTGCCGTGGATAATGGCTTTATCTACATCCGCAAGGATGGTGCCTTGCTTGGGAAAATTCCACGCACCTTTATCGAGATGTAAGGCCCTAAAACTCGAAGCCGTAAGACACTGTATAAGACGTCACCTTGAGGGGTCTTATGTCATTCGCGGGCTGAAAGGACCAGACGTTGAAGCGGAGCGCCTGATATCCTAGCGCAAGGCCTAAGCCGCCAAAGCCTGGTGGTACTGCTGCATATCCGTCATTGCCACCACATTTAAAGCTGCTGTCACCCAACTGACCACCTGTCAAACTTACCTTGTGGCAGGCGTCACCAATACCGTTAAAAACTAAGAAATAGGGATTAATGCGGAATTTACCTACGCGGAAAACCATTTGTAAACCCGTCAAGACACCTATGCCTGACGGATCGAATTTCACATCACTAGGTGTCGGCCCCGATCCCACTTGATCGTAATTGAGGCTTGATTGAAATGAGTAGTATCCAGGTCCCCCAAAAACGCCAAGGGCGAATGTGGATTTGGCGTCACCCACTAACCGATATTGAGCTGCTGCAAAAGCGGCGGCTCCACTAGCTTTGAAATCCGTGTAACGAACTGTCGCAGCCGAATCATAAGTGATATTAAATTCACCAGTTTGAGAAGAACCGGTTACGTAGAAAAAGTAACTAAGATCTTTTTTCGAGGGAAATGTCAGCCCAAAGCCTGCACTCTGGCCCTTTGAAACTCCTGAATAGTTTGCAACAGGAGTCGTAGTGTCCGTCACGCCTGGCTTATTTATAAGTTCGGTTTGAATCGTCCCATACTGTGGAGTCACTTCATTTTGCCCCCCATCGAGGCTTGGAAACGGTGCCGACAAAATCAGAGACTCCAACGCGGCATTGGCGATATCAACGCCCATAGTTGGATGAGCCTGTGCCGGTTTCTCTAAAAGTAAGAATGCTATTGTCGTAAAGATAAAAGGAAAATTCTTAGGCATCACTTCGACAATCCTGTGACTGACCACCAGACTTGCAAGTTTTCTTTACCTTTAACTTTGATAGGCTCTAGCGAAGTGGCCATAACGATGTCTTTGATTTTTTCATACATCACATCTGTGACAATCAGCTGTTGCTTCTTTGCAATAGACTCGGCTCTTTGAGCGGTGTTAACGGTGTCACCAATCACAGTGTACTCCATGTGATCTGGGCTGCCGAGACTTCCCGCGATCATAGGACCTGTATTGATTCCGATGCCAATGCCGATTTCTGAATAACCATTGCTTTCAAGCTCTTTATTCCAGCGAGCCATCTCTTCAAGCATGGCAAGGGCTGCCGTCACGGCTCTCTTTTCTGCTTCAGCAATAGGATGCGGAACTCCCCACACGACCATCATATTGTCACCGATGAACTTATCGATAACGCCGCCGTGGGACTTCACGATTTTCACCATACGCTCAAAGAATTGATTCAATAGTTTAACAATCTCTTCTGGTGTCGTCTTTTCTGCGAGTGATGTAAATCCACGAATGTCTGCGAACATAATCACCGCATTCACATTCGTACCTTCAACACGAACGTCAGACTCATTGCCGTCCAATATTTTTTCTGCGATTTGCGAATCAACGTACTTACGGAAAGTCTTTTCGACTTTCTCACGGCGTTCTAGCCCAACACCCATACGATTAATGGCATGACCAAGTCCGCCGATTTCGTCTTTCGAGAAGACTTTTACTTTGGCATCGAATTGGCCTTTTTCGATAAGGGCCACTTTATCTACGATTTCAGTAATAGGTTCAATAAATGCATGAGCGATGATTTTTCCAAGATGCAACGCCAAGAAGAATGAAATCCCCCAGAATACCAAATAGCTTTCAAGGCTTGAGATCGCAGAGGAAGAAGGCATTTGGCCATACAGAAGTGGCGCCCCCAAATTACTCCAGCTTGAAACCACGTAAGAAATCAAAAACGGAATGGTCGCAGCAAGGCCAATCCAACGCAAAGATGCCACAAGACTTTTGCGCGAGCGCAAGAAGCTAATCATCAAAGAACCAATCGTCGCATACAGTAAGAAGGACGAGAAGATCAACAGACCGTATCTGATGTCGGCTTCTTCAATCGTTGGCGCGATAGTCCCCACGAAAAGCAAAGTCGTAAACGCAATCAAAAAGCGCGTTCCCGGAGAGAACGTCGCAAGCTTTTTCGCAAGGATAGTCCCACTAAAGACAAAGTAAAATATTTTTCCAATAAAGCGCAAAACCGGACCGTAGATTTTAGAAAGAATCGGATCAAATAAGAAAAACACTTGGATCGCCATGAAGAGCAACAAGGCCCCTAGCGGCAAAGCCTTCCCCGTCTGCCAAAAGCGAAGCGCTAACAACGGCGGTACAAAAAGCACAAGCAGTGGTGTCCATATTTTTAAGTCATGCCAATCGTTCAAAGCCTCGATTTTGCGATAACCAAGAATCAAAGCAAAACACCAAATGATAAACACTAACCCCAAGCTGAGTGCCAGTGGGTAAGCCAATGCCAACACATAGGCCATTAGGTACAGCTTCTTCTGTCCGGTTTCAGCTTGGTCAAAATAGGTATTGAACAGGTTTTCATTTTTATCTTGATGGCCAGTTTCAAAATGTTTTGCTGCCAACAACAACAATGGACGTGGATCGTTGGGTGCAGCTTGAATCGCACCTTGCAAAGCTTCGATTTGTTTCTCAGGCTCGCCAAGGCGTTCGTAGATTTGATTGATCATCAGGTAATCGCTGATGCTTTTGTCTTTCTTGACTTCCACTTCTCGTAAGATAGGAACAAGGTCTTTGACTTGGGCCACTTCTAAAAGTTTTGGAACAATCGAAAGGATTTTAGAGTCTTCAAAGATCTCTTTAGCCTGTAATGCATAGTGGTCAATGTTCTGCTCTGAACGCATGCATTTGACGATGGTTTGCAATGCTAGAAGATCACTAGAATCTTTTTCGTAAACGGAGTTTGCTAGCGGCACGATAGAAGCGCAGGATTTCTGCCCGACGTCTTTTTGCAACTGCTCTTTCAAAATAGCCAACTCCTCGGCGGGTGCAGACCACGCAAGCGAGGTTTGAAAAACAAGCAGAGCTAAAATGAGAAAACTCTTAAGAAAAACCACGTTATGTTATCGACATAACGTGGCTTTCGATAAAGGACGGATTTAAGGAAATGTCGCTGGTCGTTGGTCGCTTTTCAGGACCAAGGACCTTCAGAAATGGCCTGCTATGCTCGAGTTATTCGCTGACATTTTGGCAGAATGGAGCAGGAAGCTCTGTAAGCAAAAACTTGTCGTCTCCGCCAGCAATTGCTTCTAGGATACGAGTTTCAGTCTCGCCATCGCCGTCGCAGCCGCCTTCAAGAACGAAGTTGTTGTTTTCAATCGCAAGTCTGCCATCATTTGCCTTACTCAATTGAACCGACCCACCATCGCACTCGATGTAGCAACGGTTATTGTCTTCACAAACAAAGTACGCGCGATAGTTAGTGAATTGATGTTTATGGCCTTTAAGAGTCACCTCGACGCTCATAATTTTTGTACCGTCGTTGTTCTTTTCAAGTTTTGCCTGAAACTTTTGAACGGTTTGCTTTGGCGCTGACTTTAAGTGAGCGGTGCTGTATTCGCGGCCGTAGCAAACAGGTTGCTCGGGGGTTACCTTAGCAAAGATATCGCCAGCTAGAGCGTATTGAGAAAATAGAAGAAGGCCCAAGACGAGGGATTTCATAGAAGCTCCTTATTAAAAAGACAAAGCTGTTGTTTATAGCCCACTTCTTTAGCACGCCCGACCCCGCGCACAAGTCTTTTCTTGGAAACATCCCTCTCCTGGTTCCGCAGGCCCCTTTTGACACCGCCAAGATTGGCCCGGGCCTTGCTAAAGGACCTTTCCGAACCTTGATGGGAGGGATTCATGAAAGTAAAACTACTCAGTCTATTGGCTTTATCTACTCTATTCTCTGCAACCGCCATGGGGATGAGCCGCGGACTACCTAAAATCGAAAATCAAAATGTTTATGATTCAAAAGTTGTCGCTAACTTTAATTTGCGCGCAACCGATGGGAGCGTTCTAAAGTTTTCGACATACAATAGCCAAGTTGGAAGTAACCTTAAATATCTACCACCAGAGAAAAATGCCAACTATTCAATTTGTGAAGGCACTGGTAAAAAAACGGATATCGATCTTTTCATTAAAGTCTCAGATATCTCGATCAAACTCTTGCAACAAAAGCGCAGTTTAACTTCTGCTGAGACTGCACTAATTCAAAAAACTCCACGTTGCGCTCCGTATTTGTCACCGTTAAATACAATCGGTCTCATTTTAGCTCCAGAACAGCCTGCAGACGTACGTGAGGAAATCTCTAGTTTGACTTTAAAAGCCGACAAAAAGACCGGCAACTTCCTTTTGGTCAATACTGATAGTGGCAAATCTGCTGCATTCAAAATCAGCAGTGACTTGAAAGATCTAAAAATTAGAGAGCTTCGTGATTTCACAAAAGTGCAAATCTTAGCTTCTCAATCTGGCCAAAATGCTGCTATCAAATTCGCCCTCGAGAGTATCGATACTGACGAACCTAGCCACCACAGCAGTGTTGAACGTTGTGACTATATTCACTCAGAAAGACAATGCCGCTGGGATCGTGAAACTAAAGAAGAAAAATGTGAATACATCACGATCACAGAACCAGGCGAGCGTCGTGTTGAAAGAACTTCTCAGACGACTGCTTATGACTTGAGAATCGACATTGTCGATATCCAAAACCGAGTCCTTGCAACAGGCAAAGTCAGAGACCTTGAATTTGACTACGACAGTGACGAAGGTACTTGCTACCCGATCCACGGTGGCCACTATGGTGGACACCACGGGGGCTATGACGACAGAGATCGTCCTCCCCGTTACTAAAAAACACCAGACCCAGGGCTCACTCCCTGGGTTTTTTCTTTTTTACTCAATCAATATATCATGGTGACCATTGGTCACCAATATTCAGGTTCATTTCTAAGATTTCACAACACTTATTTTTTTCTTTAGGTATCTTCCGGGGCATTGAAAACAACAAATCCAAGGAGATTCCAATGAACAAATTCGTACTTTTCACTACTGCCCTAATGATGACTGTTGCCGCTCATGCAAAATCTGTTGCGCCAACAAAAGAGAAAATTAGCCCTGCTACTATCGATCAAACAATTCGCTTAGCTGATTCTGACGACAATGTTGTTAAAAAGAAAATCAGCATCGTCGTTGTAGACCATGGCTTAAGCACAGATGTAAGCCCTCGCTATTCCGTTTACTTGGGCTATAACAGCATGGCTGAAATGGGCAACCTGAGTGCCGCTTACTTAATCACCAATCAAGCCTACTCCAACGTCAAAGCGAAAAGAACTTCCGCCGGCATCTACGAAGTTAGCTACACCGAATATCGTGAGGAGCAAGGCATGGTGACAGTGACTCAAAGAATCGACGCGACAGCAGCGTTCTCGGCTGACAAAAAACAACGTGCAAACTGCAACGAAGGATTCTGCGATGGCTATATCAAAGCTGATATCTCTTTAACAGAGTCCGTATCTTCGGATAACTACTAGCCCTAACTTGAGCCAAGAAAGTGTCTCAGAAAGAGTCACTTTCTATCCCACCTTGGGGCGAGAGGAATTGGGTTCGAAACACGTCTTATATATAAAGATGGCGAAATCTTTCTCATGTAAGTACGTGGATTCAGCCCTAAGGGGGTAGTTATGAGAATCGGAACCTTGATCCTGCTCGCTCTTCTAATTACAAGCGTCAGCTTTGCGGAAGATCGTCTGGACAAAATACCTTCAATGTCAGGTCAGATTGAAATTATGGATCAGTTGGGTTTGGTAGAGGATAAACTCCCTGCCGAGCAAGTGCGCATCCCAACAGCTGCGAAAAGCAAAAAGGCAGCGCCTGAGAAAATAAAAATACACCACCTAGCAGATATAATGACTATGGGTGATTAAACCAAAAGGCTGTGATGATCTCACAGCCTTTTTTTTCGTTTCGATCACCACGAGCGCTGCAAAAATGCAGCACCACTGATTTTTTTGCAGCACGTTGTGGTTGACAATCCCTTGTCCACAGCGGGTAATACCGTTTCCATGTTACAACAATATCTTCTTCAAGAATTTGAACGCCGTACTAAGGCTAACCCCAATTATTCGCTGAGAGCCTTTGCGAGAGATTTAGAAATCCACTCGGGAACACTCTCAAGTATTCTTAATCAGCGCCGCACCGTGGGTGCCAAGGTGCTTACGCACATCATGAAGAAGCTTCCACTCTCTGCTGCAGATAAAAAGAAGATTCTTTCAGACTTGATGACACCAGCCCCTGTGGAGTCCGAAAAACCGCCTGTCATCGACGAAGAGGTTCTGAACATTATCAAGGACTGGGAACACTACGCGATCTTGTCTTACCTGCACCTGCGTAAAGCCAAGAAAGCTCCTGGAGACATGGCAAAGGCGCTACGTTTGCCTCAAGCGAAGGTCCTTCGTGCTCTGACAAATTTAGAAAGTGCAGGGCTTATCTCTCGTGATGGCGGTCAGCTTAAAGTGACTCACAAAAGTTTCATTACTTCTCGTGGAATTCCAAGTCCGGCCTTACGCGAAGCTCATGCACAGTACATCGAAAAAGCAAAACGTGCCTTAACGGAGTTCTCTGTTAATGAACGTGACATCACCGGAACGACCATAGCGATTTCCTCTAAGAATTTACCCAAAGCCAAAGAATTGATTCAGCAATTTCGCCAAGAGCTTTCCGAGATTCTTGAGCAAGGTGAAGCTGACGAAGTTTTTAGACTTAATATTCAATTATTCCCTCTTACTCATAAGAAAACTGCGGAGATTTCAAAATGATTAGGATTCTTTATTCACTCGTTGCTCTTCTTTTTGCAACTGCACCACACGCCCAGGCTAGTGATGGCGGTGGCGGTTACGATCACGGCAATGGCGGCGATATGTGTGAATATCGCTTTAAAACTGTACAAGATGATTTGACGGCCTGGATTGCTAAGGGTGGATCAGCCTACCTTCAATTACCTCCTGAAATTTCTCATGAGAAGTACAACATCTATATGCTTGATAAGATTCAAGCGGCCAAGGTGAGTTGTATCGATGAAAAGGTCTTCGTCGGCAACGCCGAGAAAACTTGTAAGAACTTTGTCGAAGCAAATGGCACATCACGCATCCTCTGCAACAGAGATCGCTTCATGACGACGCCAGAATCCGATCAGTATGTTTTGGTTCATCATGAGTACGCTGGGCTTGCTGGTTTTGAGGTCAACACAGGTGAAACCTCGCACTACGAGATTTCAAACCAAATCAGCGGATACCTTGAAAGTCAGATCGTCAAAAAGTTGGTGGTAAAGCCCCCAGCAGGCAAAGTGGAGAACCCATTTGATTCGAAAAGTTGCCTGGGACCTCAAATGACGATGCAAAATGTGACTAATTTGATCCCCGCAGGAAAAGATCACATCGCACTCTCGACACTCAATATTTATACGCGTGAGCGAACGTGCGATGTTTTTAAGGGTTGTTCGGAGTGGAAATTTATTAAAAATAAAATTACGTACCCTGACGAGCTTCGCTTTATAAAATCAGTGATGGCTCCAAATACGGGCACCATCAGATTCGCACGGGCTCCTCAAGGTATTTCCATCAAGCTATCAACCAATGCCCCTGGCTCGTCCGATAAGGGTGTTGTTCTTTCCTTTGACATGGTGGGCGAACCTGTTGATGAGGTTGGCGGAAGATTTACAATGATGACTCTGCCCGACTATCGACAAATTGGCGACGCCGTTGGCACAGTGACCAACAATTGCGCTCGTCTAAACTATAAAGGCAAAGAATACATCGGCGCGGCTGGTACAGTATGGTGGGAACGCGAAACTGTGTTCTTGTCTCGGTACTAACTTGCAGGATCACACCCAGCGAGTGTATTCGGAATCACGGTGCAGAGCTTCGCGGATGAGAAAATAGAAAAGCTATACTTCTGGGGGCTATCTCTTTTTTTTGAGAGTATTGATAAGGTAAAAGAGGCCGAATATAGCCAGCAATAAGACCAAATAGGTTGTTATTCCACCTTCTTCGATAGTTTTTTTCAAAGTGGCTTTGGTGTCCGTACCTGATTCGTTTGCAAAAACAGACGTGCTTATAAAAATTGAACTATTAAAAAACGTATAGATCAAAAAACTATTCATTTTGGAAGTCTCCGGTCAGCATTGATGATAACAACACTAAGTATTTTGTCAATTGATAGAGAATGGATGAGTCGCTGCAAGTTTGCAGCGACTTTTGTGTATTTGGCATCAGTGCAAAAACTCTGTGAGTTTTTGTCTGTGTGCTGTTCGAAAAGCATTGGGTTATTGAGCAGCCAATTTACAGATAATTTTTGCTGTCTAGGTTGTCTGGTCAGCCCCGAGTTGATGGACACAAAATTTTGTGTTACATGTTTTCAAACAAATTCTCTTTGAAATAGGACTCTTCTATGAAATATGCCTTAACTGCTTTTTTATTGATGATCAATCTTGCGTGTGCGAACGCAAAAGAAAACATGAATCTAGATCAAAGTGGATTTGATTCATATGAGTTAGGTGATGTTAAACTGAAGGACTTAAGCTTTGACTTCGAAATTGAAAATCCTGAGGGGGTTGCGAGAATCATATTCGATCAATCTGTAAACCTGGTAGAGCGGAAGTACCTTGTTAGAGGAGAGGAGCTATTGTCGAGTCAGTTTGCCAATAATCTGTATGACTTTTCTTGTGGTTTGCAAAGCTATTTTCTTCCAACTCATACACCAGTTCTCCGAGACAAAATTATCAAGGGGCAAATGAAGTTTGAATTATCTAGACCTCAATTTGGCACCAGTTATGTCGGAAATTATGTATTAGATCGCTTTGTCTTTCCATTGGAAAAGAAAGGTGATCTTTTACTTGTCTGCTATAGACATTATGTACAAGGTAGTAAAACTACAGTCCACGATCTTAAGGCCGCGCTGTCAGGCTACTTGAAAGTCAGGATAGTGCCATAAGAATATTTTTTTTAGTGGTTAGATTTTTAAAAATCCCTTGTTTTCAATACTAAGCCTGTTCAGAAATGCACAGGCTTTTTTATTCTTATGACTAAATTGCATAAACTCGGTATTTTAAGAAGATGCAAAATATCGGTAGCAAATTAGAAAAGTATTTAACTCTATGGAACCTGTCCGATCCGAAGTTGGTAGCTACAACACCTACAAGTTTTATTTATGAAGTTTCAAGAGATGAAGACCTAATACTGAAGATCTTCACAGAAACTGGTGCAATTGACGAAAAGGCGAGCTCCTCAGTCTTAGCGGCCTGGAATGGGAATGGATCTGTAGAGCTGAAGGCTTCCGACGATGGAGCCTTGCTCATTGAACGACTTGAGGGGCCCAATCTTTATTTTTATTCGGAATCGAAGAACGAAACCAAGGCAACCGAGATCTTCGTACATATAATTAAGAAAATTCACTCTAGTCCCCTGCCAAAAAATCACTCCATCCCTGAACTCTCAACTCTGTTCAAGACATTGTACGATTTTACGGGTTCTCCTGAAAAACACAGACCTCTTTTTCAAAAATCCGTCGAAGTTGCCCGTAGTCTAATAAGCACTCAAAACAAGGTCGTACTTCTTCATGGAGATTTGCACCATGAAAATGTCATGAAACGAAAACACGGCGAATACGTTTGTTTTGACCCTAAGGGGTTTATCGGCGATCCATGTTATGAGATCGCGACCATTCTAAAAAATCCTTGGGACTTTCCTGAAATCTCTGAAAACGAAAAGCTTTGTATCGAACGAGCAAACATGTTTGCTGATTCACTAAAGCTGCCAGTTCAAAGAATTTTAGAGTTTTCATTTGTTCACATGTGCCTGAGCGCCATGTGGGCAATACAAGATGGACAAGACTATTCCCATCAAATGAAAATCGCGCAGTTTTTAGAAAGCTATATTTCCTAATATGCGCGAGGAACGCCGAGGCCTTCAACTACGAAGACGGAGAATTAGTCTCCCCGTCACCAGAATTTTTTACTGAATAAGGGGCTTCTGTCCATGGAATCAAATTTAAATTAATCTGATACATTCTTCGATCTGAAAGTGCGTCGTTATCAAACTGCGAAAATATGGATTGAATAAAGGCGCCTTGTTGCTTCAGATAGTCTTGATACTCTTGCTCGTTTAAGCCGAGGGTAATACTTCGATAATTTCTTTCACTCGCAGGTCGATGTTGGCTTGCAATGGCCTTCTTAAGGCTTTCTTCATGATATTGCAGAAGAGCTTGATTGTGGGCCTGATCCTCAAACTTTAGAATTTTTTGCGTTGCCCACCACTCATCACCCACAGCTTCAACAAGTCCCGCGTTCAACAGGACTTGGAGGCTTGCTGCGATGACTTCCTTAGTTTGACCCGTTAAGCGCACCAGCATCTCTTGATCGCGCTTGATATCTGTATATGTGAGAATATTTCTAATAATGACGATCAAAGGATTCGCCAGCAAGTTTTCTTGAGGACTGACGACCGTATAGTCGACAGCTCGCTTCAATAGTTCGATGAGTTTAGTGGCATACAGCTTTTTTTGCTCCGGCTCACGGCACTGGGAATAAATCACAAGAAGATAGAAGTATTCTTTATCCTCGTAGTTTAACTCAAGAAAGTCGGCAAGCTTTTGCGTTAACAACTCTGGAATACTTCTTTTACCCGCCACAACGGAGCGCAAATACGATCTGCTAGAAACCCCCAGAATTTTAGACCACACTTCGTACGTGAAGTCTCCACTTTGATTTTTCCGAAATGCATAGAAGTCCAAAAGGTACTGGTTTGCATCTAGATATTTTTTAACGTCGGGTGGAGCTTTCATATCAGGTAATGTCATTCAAAAAATTTCAGCATATGAATTTCCTCTTGTAAACCACTGCTTTTGTGTTCATTTTGCGCCCAGCTAGAACAGCTTTGCTCCAAAGGGTGTTTCTCGACCAAATCTTAAACGGCTTGTAAGCACCAGCAGCACAGAGAAGGGTCATAAACCTTTGGCACAACGGTTGCTCTACTAGCTTTCAACACAAACTTTAAAAGGAGAACTAAAATGAAAAAGTACTTATTCGCACTTGTAGTATTGGCGGCATCCTCATCTTTTGCCGGCGGCACAGATGTGGGTTCGGGAAATATCGGGACAGATAATGCCCCCATTCGCGTTAAAGGTATTGTCTGTGAGGCTCAGAAAAGCATCAATGGCGCGAAGCCATTTGTGATCATTAAAGATATCTCGGATTCGAATGCAACGCTGATGTTGCAAAAGAGTGATGAGATTCCAGATGTGCGAAATGCGGAACTTACAAAAGTCGTTGAGAATGGCAAATTGGTGGTTGGCTACATTAGCCTAGAGTCAGCAATGAATCCTTACGCCCCTAACTTTGCTGTTCACACTGATGGATCGACTCCTCAGGATACGACGACGGCGGTTTTGACGTTTGATCAGAGTAACGTGGAAATTAAAATGAGCTGCCGTGACGGCATGAAATAAAATTTCAGGAAACATTAAAAGTAATCAACCAGAAGAATGCTGACTTTGTTAAAAACTGCTTGAAATAAGATGTTCAGGCAATCTCTGTATGCCGCCGCCACGTCGATTGTAAGCAGACTATATAAAGCCTAAGCCTGTTCAGAAATGCACAGGCTTTTTTATTCCTACACCTAATTTTAAACTAATATCCGCGGGTAACGCCGCCGTCTATGAGGATGCATAAAATTTCAACTTGAATTTCTCTTGAATTTTTCAATCACGAAGGTCGAGTCGCGTTTTCACTCTGGCCGTTGACCAAACTCCGAGCCCAAATTGAAATTGATACTACAGATATCTATTTACTTCGGAGAAAGCATGGCAATTGCAAAAGAAATTATGACAGACAAAGTCGTTACCCTCCCAGCGGCGACGGATATTACAGAAGCTGTCGAAGTGTTCACCACAAAAAAAATCACTTCGATGCCCGTAACTATGGTGACTGGTGAAATCGCTGGTCAATTGACCGAATTCGTTTTAGTTCGTCTCATGGTCATGCACCAAGCTCAACCCGAAAAGTTTAAAAAATTAGCGCACGCCTTGGAACATCTCGAACAACCCGTTTTCGTCGAGCCTCAAGATTCTGTGGCGGTGGTTTTGAAAGCTATGATGAGCTCCCCAATAAAGCGCGTGATTGTGTCTATGGATAAGTGCAGAGTCTTGGGTATCATCAGCCCGAAGGATTTACTTCGCGCTCTGGCAGCGGGTGATAAGACAGCGCAAGTTATCCAGAAAGAAGTTCAGAAAACAACAGCAGCGGGCGCCGCTATGAAGGCTGGTTAGCAGGGACTGAGAAAATTAAATCACTAGTTTTTGAGAAAAAGCCTGGTCAGAAATGCACAGGCTTTTTTTATTATAACTATTTATGGTCCTCTAACGTATCACCAATAAGTATTCTACAGCTACGACATCTCGAGGTTAGTGGGTTTACTGAAAATTTATCAGTAAAAAAGGGCTTTTTACAACCTGGGCATTCAAGATTAAAAGCTTTAATAGAGTAATAAAGAAACACACACGCAATCAGAACAAGCCCCAATATTAGTATTAATTCTGAATTAAATTTTGAGCCAAAAACTCCGAATAATATCCAGAAAATCATACTTAATAAAAGCCGAGTCTTTACTTGTCTTATCGTCTTCCAGTTGTCCACAAGTTCAATCATACTATTTTTTTGCTCTTAAACTAATATCCGCGGGTGACGCCGCCGTCGATGAGAATGCTTTGACCTGTGATGTAGCCCGCTCTTGGTGATGCTAGGAAGGCTGCTAGGTCCGCTAGCTCTCTTGGATCACCCAAACGCCCTGCTGGGACCATTTGCTTGATTCTCTCGTCTGTCAGTTTTAATTCTTTCAATCGATCTGTGGCTGTGTAGCCTGGTAGTAACAAGTTAATTGTAATTCCAAATGGGGCGTATTCATTCGCGATTGACTTGCTTAAGCCCGCAAGACCTGCGCGCAAGCCGTTTGAGGTTGTTAGACCGTTCAATGGCTCTTTTGCTGCTAGTGATGTTACTAACAAGACACGTCCGTAATTGTTTTCTTTCATTTTCGGCAGGGCTGCCTTTAAGGATTCTACAACACTCATCCACAGGCTTTGGAAGTCTTCTTGCCATTGGCTGTCTGAAACGTCTGCGAAGTTTCCTTTGTTTGGGCCGCCTGTGTTTGTTACGAGGATATCTACGCCACCCATTTCTTTGATGGCTTTTTCGACGACGGATTTGCCCTCGCCTGCTTTTGTGAGGTCACAAGTGAATACATGCTTTGCGCCGATTTCTTTTGCGGTTTTTTGAAGTTTATCAAGGCTTCTTGAACAGATCGCAACTTCGGCACCCTCTTGTACTAGAACTTCAGCAATAGATCTGCCGATACCGGTAGAGGCTCCCATAACTAAGACTTTTTTGTTTTTAAGCTGTAAATCCATGCTCGTGTCCTTTATTTTGCGAAATCTTCTTTTTTCATACCAAGCCAGTTCAATGCCGACTTCGAGAATAACCACTCTTGAGTTTCTTTATCATTCGGGAATGCGTCTTCAATCACCTTGCCTGGAATCTGCTCGCCGAGTGGGAATGGATAATCCGTTCCCAGACAGATTTTCTCGGCACCCACAAGCTCTACAAGATATTTCAAAGCTTTCGGGTCATGCACAAGACTGTCGAAATAAAAATGTCCTAAGTAATCCTTAGGCGGAACTTTGTTGTCCACCGCACACAAATCCGGGCGTGAATCAAAACCATGCTGAATACGACCGATTGTGAATGGGAAAGATCCACCACCATGAGCAAATGCCACTCTTAACTTAGGAAACTTATGGAAGATGCCACCAAAGATCATCGAGCTAATCGCTAACGATGTTTCCATTGGCATTCCCACAAGCCACGGCAGCCAGTACTTTTGCATTTTATCTTGGCCACGCATATCCCATGGATGAACAAAGAGTGGCGCATCCAAGGCTTCACAGGCTTCATAGAAAGGATAAAGAGCTGGATCTGAAAGATTCCAATCATTCACATGCGAACCGATTTGAAAGCCTTTAAAGCCCAATTGCTTGATACAACGTTCAGCTTCTTTGGCAGCCATCTTTGGATCTTGCAATGGCACCGTTGCCAAACCCACGAAGCGTTTTGGATTGCTCTTCACGACCTCCGAGATGTGATCGTTAAGGAGCTTTGAAACCACCAAGCCGTCTTCGGCTTTGATGCCGTAGCTGAACATCACCGGGATTGTTGACAGGACCTGCACATGCACGTGGTGCTTGTCGTATTCTTGTAAGCGAACTTCGGGGTTCACACAGTTTTCCTGAACACGACGGAAGAACTTTCCGGAATCATCCACCATATCAAAGTCAGTACAGCCAGGACATTGCTTCAGTTGAATGAAGCCGCCATAGCCAAACATCTTTTTAAAATCTGGGAGCTCGGGCGGCAAAATGTGAGTATGAATATCAATCTTAAGCATTCGCCCACTTTCGTCCGTTCACATGGCCACACTTTGTGCATTTGGTATGTGCGCTATTGTAATAGCGTTCAAACACCGGCGGGAAATCTGTTTCAACATTCTTAAGCGTAAAATACTCTTCATAAAGTTTGGTGCCGCACGTCTCGCAGTACCATTGAAGGCCATCAATCTCGCCATCTCTGCGACGGCGCTCGATCACCAGACCGATAGACCCCGCTTCACGTTGAGGCGAGTGTGGAGTGTTTGGCGGAAGCAAGAAAATATCACCCGCAGTGATGCGGATGTCTTCCATCTTCCCCTGCTCGTTAATCACCTTCAGGGTCATGTTGCCTTCAAGCTGATAAAAGAACTCTTCGCTTTGATTTACGTGAAAATCAGTGCGTGCATTCGGGCCGCCCACAACCATCACCATGAACTCGCGGTCTTTCCAGACCACTTTGTTGCCAACAGGTGGTTTTAGCAGATGGCGATTCTCATCAATCCATTTTTTAAAGTTAAAGGCTTTTTCCATGACTAGACGCCCTTCTTAGAGTCCATCACCGCAATACATTTAAGCTCGATCGCAATAGGTGTTGGTAACGCATTGATCTCGAGCGTGGTACGGCACGGAGGATTTTCTTTAAAGTACTCTGCCCACAGGCGGTTATAGATCGGAAAATCGGCTTTCATATTGGTCAAATACACAGTCACGTCGACTAGATTTCCCCAGCTAGAGCCCGAGTCTTCCAAGATTGAACGAACGTTTTTAAAAACACTGTGACATTGAGCTTCGATATCATAAGCTCTGATACTGCCGTCCGTATTCAGTTCAACACCTGGAATGACTTTGGTGCCACGTTCACGGGGCCCTACGCCTGAAAGAAACAATAAATTTCCCACAACACGTGCGTGAGGATAATTTCCAACAGGTTCTGGGGCCTTCATTGAGTTCTTAGCTTCTGACATGGACTACTCCATTCCTATACAAATATTTTTAACTTCACTCATAAATTCAAGAGCGTGCTTCCCGCCCTCGCGCCCCACACCGGATTCTTTCACGCCTCCAAACGGAGTGCGCAGATCACGGAGCATCCAGGTATTCACCCAAACAATGCCGCTTTCAATTTTTTGCGCGATTCTGTGACCGCGCTTTAAATCCTGAGTCCACACGCTAGCCGCTAGGCCGTACTTAGTGGAATTCACCATTTTCAAAACTTCGTCTTCGCTTTCAAAAGGTGTCAAAGTCGCGACAGGACCGAAGATCTCTTCTTGATTTACTTTGGATTGATATGAAAGGCCTTCGATGAGTGTTGGCTGAATGTAATAGCCACCGGCGAACTCGCCACCCATTTCGGCTTTTTTGCCACCGCAAAGGATTGTGGCTTTTTCGCCTTTGGCATGTTCGATGTATGAAAACACTTTGTCTTGATGATCTTTGGAGACGACCGCGCCTTGTTGGGTCTCGGGCTTTAAAGGATCGCCTTGTTTTAATTGCAGCGTTTTTTCAACCAAAGCTGCTTTGAATTTTTCGTAAATAGATTTTTCAACAAAGATACGTGAACCGCACAGACAAATCTGCCCTTGGTTCGAGAAGCTTGAACGCACAGTGGTTTCAACGGCTTTGTTAAAATCGCAATCGGCAAAAACGATATTGGCGTTCTTGCCACCCATCTCGAGCGAAATCTTTTTAAAGCTTCCCGCGATCGATTGGGCAATATGCCTGCCGGTTGCTGTACTTCCCGTGAAGGACACAGCTTTAATGCTTGGATGATTCACCATCGGCGCACCAACCTCGGGGCCACGGCCGTGAATGATATTTAGCACCCCTTTAGGCAGTCCTACTTCAATCGCAATCTCGCTGAGCAAGAAAGCTGTCATCGGAGTGAGCTCTGATGGTTTTGCGACGACAGTATTACCGGCAACTAGTGCCGGAGCAATTTTCCATGTGAAAAGATACAGCGGCAAATTCCACGGAGAGATACATGCGACGACCCCCAGTGGAGAATACGTCACATAGTTCAGAGCTCTGGTATCTGTTTGGAAAGTTTCACCATGAAACTGAGTCATAGCATCCGCAAAGAACTCGAAGTTAGTTTTACTACGCGGAATATCGACAGTGCCTGAAACACTCACGGGCTTGCCGCTATCGATAGATTCAGCCAATGTCAGTGCATCGTGCTTTTCTTGAATTTTGTCAGCAATCTTTCTCATGAAACGAACGCGGGTCTCTACCGAAGTTTGGGACCATGCAGGGAATGCTTGCTCTGCGGCTGCAACAGCCTCCGAAACATCCGCTTCGCTAGAGTCTGGCACCAAAGAGTACACTTGGCCGGTTGCCGGGTTTACGTTGTCCAAGAATTTTTTGTTCTTGGGCTCTTTCAGTTCGCCATTGATGTAATTCAAAATCTTTTTCATCAGCGTGTCTCCGCATATTTTCGCAAGATAGCTCTGACCGGAGTTGCATCCGCCCCTTCAATTTTTAGTGGTAATGCAATCAACTCGTAAGTGCCTTCTTGAACATGATCCAACACAATCCCCTCAAGAATCGCCATATCGTGCTTATGAATAGCCAAGTGACTCTCTAGAACCTTATCCGTCGCAGGATCTACTGACGGGGTATCAATGCCTACAAGAATGACCTTCTTCTCGTGCAGGTAATTCACAAGCTCTGCCGAGAGCGCATTAAAATCGTCATTCCATTGATAAGGGTTCGGAAAAGATTTGGTTTTAAACAAAACCCGTGGGGCTTGAATGTTTTTGCCCTTCAAGTCCGCAACCTGAATGCGCGCACCGCGAGGTAAAGAAACCTCGATCACTTGCGCATGACCTAAGTAAAAATCCAAAGAGCGGGTCTCGATGGACTCAGAACGAGGTGCGTAATGGTTAGGCGCATCGGTATGAGCCCCCAAATGCACGGTCGTCGTGATCTTTGAGAGTGTCAGATGCTGCCCTTTATCGGTGCTCATCAGAAATTCTTCGCTAAAAGGGGTATCCCCCGGGAACACCGCCATACGAGAATTGATGGTAGGAGTAATATCGATAATTTCCAATCTTGCCTCTCTGAAAACATCAAGCTAACCTTAGGCCGATTATTCTACAAGGCGGGGCTGAATGGTGAAAGAAAAAATGACCAAGGACAATAAGATAAATACGGTTTATTGGGCCGATGTGCTGCACGGAGCCAGACTCAATCACACGCCGATTCCTCAAATCAGCAAGGAAATCTCGTCGTTTTCCAGAGCCGAAGCCTACACTATTCAAGAACTACAAATGAAAGCCTGCCTAAAAAGCGGAGAAACTCAAGTCGGCTGGAAAATGGGACTCACTTCCGAGGCAAAACGCCGTCAGATGAAATTGGATTCCCCGCTCTATGGGTTTTTGACGGATAAGATGCAAGTCGCTAACGAGGGCACTTTTGTCCTTGAGGGCTCTATCCACCCTAAAATCGAACCCGAAATTGCATTTTCGATCAATAAAGACCTGTCGGGCACTGTCACTCGCGAGCAAGTCCTTGCTGCTTGCGGCGGCGTTGCCAGTGCGCTCGAGATTTTGGATTCCCGCTATACCGAGTTCAAATACTTCTCGATGGAAGATGTGATTGCCGACAACTCGTCGTCGTCAGATTTCGTCGTGGGACCTTGGGTGACGAAATTTGAGAGTCTGGATTTAGTAAATCTAAAAATGGAGATGAGTGTCGACGGAAAACTTGTTCAATCCGGTTTTTCAAAAGACATTTCCGGCGACCCCGTAGAATCCGTTGTGCAATTATGCGCTTTGCTTGCAGAGCGTGGGCAATCGCTGAAAAGCGGCAGTATCGTTCTTGCTGGAGCCGCGACTGCTGCTGAAATGTTGAAGCCTGGAATGAAAATCAGTTTGTACGTGGACCACTTACCAGCGGTCTCTGTTAGCGTGAAGGGAAGTTAAAAATGTCTTTAGCCGATGCTCGTGCCCTTGATCAAAAAGATCCTCTTAGAAGTTTCCGTGATGAGTTTGTTTTTCCTGAAACGAAATCTGGCCAAGCGCCAATGTATTTCGCAGGGCACTCTTTAGGTTTGATGCCAAAGAAAGCAGAAACTTATATCAACCAAGAACTCAAAGCTTGGGGCAAATACGGCGTTGAAGGCCACTTCGAAGGCGAACATCCTTGGCTTCCGTATCACGAAAATATCACAGGCAGCTTTGCCCGCCTTGTCGGCGCCAAGGAAGAAGAAGTCGTTGCTATGAACACTTTGACGGTGAATCTGCACCTACTGATGGTCAGCTTCTACCGTCCGACGAAATCTCGTTTTAAAATTCTGATTGAAGCTAACACCTTCCCGTCTGACAAATACGCGGTTGACTCTCAAGCGCGCTTTCATGGTTTTGATCCACGCGAAGCAGTTGTTGAAATCAAGCCTCGTGCTGGCGAAGATCACCTTCGCGAAGAGGATCTTTTGCAGAAAATCCAAGACCTCGGAGAGTCTCTATGCCTTGTGATGCTTGGCAATTGTAATTATCTTTCAGGCCAATGCTTCCCTTTCCAAAAAATCACCGAGAAAGCTCATAGTGTTGGTGCCGTTGCTGGATTTAACCTTGCGCACGGAGCTGGCAACTTGTTCTTGCAACTTCATGACTGGAAAGTCGATTTTGCAGTTTGGTGCTCTTACAAATATCTGAACGCAGGCCCCGGCGGTATTGCTGGCGCCTTTGTTCATCAAACGCATTTGAATTCTAAATCTCTGCCGCGCTTTGAAGGCTGGTGGGGGCAAAACAAATCTATCCGTTTTAAAATGGGACCTGACTTTGATGCTATCCCAACTGTCGAAGCATGGCAGCTTAGCAATCCTCCCATTTTTCAATTAGCAAGCTTAAGAGCTTCTATGGAACTTTTTGACAAAGCCACGATGAAAGGGCTTCGCGAAAAAGGCGAAAAGCTTACAAGCTATTTTGAAAACCAAATCCGTACAGAGCTTGAAGGACATGTCAGTATCGTGACACCGCCACTGCCTCAGCGCGGGTCCATGCTCTGTTTGCGCTTTAAAAAATCACCGCGCGCTTGGGCCGGCAAATTGCGCGAGCGTGGAGCCTTCGTTGATTTCCGCGAGCCTGATATCATTCGTGCAACTCCGGCTCCTTTGTACAATTCTCATGAAGACATCTACCGTTTAGTGCAGACCTTCAAAGAGGTCATGCATGAATCCTAAGGTCACCATCATTGGCGCAGGCCTTGTCGGCTCTTTGTGGGCTGTCCTTCTGCGCAAGAGAAACATTGATGTCACTGTATTTGAAAAACGTTCGGATCCTCGCTTGTCAAAAAACGAGGCTGGACGTTCTATCAACTTGGTCATCACTTCTCGTGGTGTGCATGCCTTAGAACAAGCAGGTCTTTTACAAAAAGCTCTGGAACTTGCAGTTCCTGTCTATGGGCGCATGATTCATGCAAAAACCGGAGAACTGGCTTACCAGCCCTATGGGCAGGAAAACGAGCGCAATCTTTCTATTTCCAGAAGTGCGCTGAATCAGTTTTTGATCGAAGAAGCCGAAAATGCTGGTGCGAAAATTCACTTTCAGCATGAGCTTTCGCAAATAGACCTTAAAAAGAAAACCGTGTCGTTCTCTTCCGGAGAACAGCATTCTTACGATCTTCTATTCGGGACAGATGGCGCTGGCAGTCTAGTTCGCAAAAACCTAGCGAAGCAATATCCAGATCAAGTTCAAGAATCCACCGAGTGGTTGCCAGCAGATTACAAAGAGCTTTTCTTACCTGCACCCAACTCTTTAGATCGAAAAGCCCTGCATATTTGGCCGCGTGGCTCGCATATGATGATGGCACTTGCGAATTTGGATGGCAGCTTTACAGTCACTCTGTATTTACCAAAAGCCAGCCGCCCTATCAGTTTTGAAAACATCAAGAACACCAAAGACGTAGAAGATCTCTTCAAGAACGAATTCCCAGACGCGATTCCTCTGATGCCGCAATACCTTTCGGACTTTACTCACAACCCGCAAGGAGCTCTTGGCACCGTTCGCTGCTCAAAATGGGTTTTTGAAAACTCTGTCGCATTAATGGGTGACGCTGCTCATGCGATTGTCCCGTTTTTTGGCCAAGGGATGAACTCGGGCTTTGAAGACTGTACGAACTTTCTAAAAATTCTGGATCGCAAGAATCAAAATTGGTCCGAGGCTTTATCAGAATACGATCAAACGCAACGACCGAACGCCAACGCCATTGCCGATATGGCGATTGAAAACTGGTACGAGATGAGTGAAAAGGTCGCTGATCCTCAGTTCCAACTGCGTAAAAAAGTTGAAGGTATACTGGAAAAGAAATTCCCCGACCTTTTTAAGTCCCGATATGGAATGGTGACTTACACGCTGATTCCGTATCATCTGGTGCAGAAAGCGGGACACCTCCAAGATCAAATTTTTGCGGAACTCCTCAAAGACATCAAATCCCCAGACGAGTTTTCTCTAGTCAACGCGGAGGCGCTCTTAAAACGGATTTACGAGCCCTTCTTAAAAAATCACGGGATCATTTGATGTAATCAGCGAAGCGCTCCTTTCAACCGTTTTACGTACGGGAGCGGTTTTCAGCGCGTACGAAAGTTCAGGACTGTTGGATCCGACTCCAGGGTGAAAGAATCACTTTATAAGGAGTCTACAATGAAAAGTTTAGTTCTTTTGTGCTCAGTATTTTTAAGTTCGATTGCCTTCGCTAAAGAAATTACGAGAGAAGATGCCACAGAGTGTTTTCAGGCAGCAGGTTTCAACCAAAGAGTCTATTTCGTAAATGAAAAAGACGGTCTTTTGGTTTTCCAACAATCAGACGGCAATGTAGCGACATTCGGCCGTGCTACTGGAGCTGTCGTTAAAAGAACCAAAATCAGCAACGACATCCACGTTAAGTGTGAAGATGTAAAACACGAAACGATCGAAAGCTACTTCAATGACAGTTTAGTGCCGGCTTTGAGAAATTTCCGCTTGTCGAACAAAGTGTATGCTTCCAAGTCTAACACGAAAACCGCGCTGATCAAAAAATGCGCTCAACTTGTGAAAAGCTTCGGTGGCAATGCAGACGCAATCTTTGCCGATGACAAGTCAGAAGCCGCAAAACCAGCAGGTTCTGAAAAAGGAACGAATTAAGTCAATTAGTGGGTCGCAAAAAAGCGATCGATTCTATCAATGACTTTTGTACGAAGGCTGTCAGTTTCCTGCAAAATCTCGTGGCGAGCGCCCGGGACTTTGATGAGCTGACAGCTTTTTGCTTTTGCGCAGTACTGAGTTTGTTGTTTTGGCAAAACAACTTCGTCCTCGCCCGCTTGGAAAAGCAACATAGGAATATCTTTTGGCGGCGCGATCTTCGCAATACGCTTTACAGCTTTTGTCGCCTGTAAAACCCAGCGATTTGTCGGCCCCTGAATACCAATGCTTGGATTCTCCTGAAGCATCGATTGATGTAAACTCCAGCGTGCTTTACTGTGAGTCAGAACATTCTTGTCGAAATCTAAATACAAATTGAACTCTTCTTTACCTGGCGCAAAGTTATTGCACATTTTCTCAGTCTTACAAAGAGTGAGTAACAAAGGCATTAAATAACGAGTGTCATAAACCACCGGCGCGCGAACGCCGAGCATCGGCGCCGAGAACACAACCGCATCCACCATGCCCTCACGAAGAGTTAATGCAGAAACGCCCGCACCCATGGAGTGAGCAACCAAGAACAATTTCTGCCCTTGGCGTTTGCTGCGAATGGATTGGATGTAATTTCCAAGATCTTTAGCGTAATCAGAGAAACTTTCAACGCTGCCCTTTTCAGGACTTTGTGGAAGCAAACGCTCGGAAGCCCCCTGCCCGCGATGATCCAAAATGTAAATCATCGAATAACCACGTTGAACAAGATCATAAGCAAGCTCGTAGTATTTCGGAATAAACTCGCCTTGTCCTGGAATCAAAAGAACATCGCCTTTGTCGCCAGTTCCCTCTAGCGTGAAGCTCGCAAGAGACAAGCCCCGCTGTCCCGAGATAGACTCATAACGCCCGTTTTGCGCTAAATAAGCTGCCACTTTAGAAGACATCGCTTCTTTAAGCTCTGCTTCGGGAATTGCAACCGCAATTCTTACGTTCAACAAGACTGTCAAAATTCCGAGGGTCAGCAAACGCATGGGGTGTCTCCTAGTCGTTGCGGTTAAAAAGCAATAAAGGTGCCGCTATAAGGTCCACTACGAAGCCGCAAGAGCGATTCTCGGGACATACCGAGTGGCAAGAGTTTGGACAGTCCAGTAAGTATTTCCAGTGGACCTCAGTTTTCCCCGCTTTGGCCGCGTCTTATGAGAAACTCTTGAACCATGCGACACCTCATCCTCAAATCATTCCTTGGAATCCTCTTCTTTAGCAAGATCTGCTTTGCATCAGACTATGCGCAGTACGATCAGTTTTTATCAACCCGCTGGCCCGTTCCAAATCCCTATATCGGCGAGTGTGAAACTCACAATCCGAAATATTGGCAATGGAAGGCTCAAAGCTTGATCTCGGTCGACCCGATCAAAGCCAAAATGCAGCTTGATGACGAAGAAGTCATGGTGCTTAGAAACCTTCTTATCAGCCAGGCGTACAACAGGCTTTTTGTGCACTCGCTGAAGAATCAAAATGTTGAAAAACCGACTGTAAAATTCTTCTGGATCGCAGCGGGCTCTCAAGCATCAGTAACGATTGGTCATGCGTTGCAAGAAGGTGTGATTGATAATTTCCCTAATAACTCACGTGCGGGAATCATCCTAGGTCGCCTGAAAGCACTTCGTTCTGACTTACCAACTGCTCCAAGCATAATGTTAAAACATATTTCTGACGTGACCAAAAAAACGGCCGAAAATAACTGGCGCGTTTATTCTGATATTTATTGGCAACACTTAGCGTATTTGGCGTGTGGCTATAAAGAGGTTGTTGAACTAAATAAGCTCATGATCTCGGAGCGACTTGCAGCTAGTGACAAGGTAGGTGTCGATCACTATGAGCGCTTTATTCAGGTTTGGACTGATATGGAAGCGGGCCGCTATTTAGAAGCCAATATGGCCCTGATCTATCTTGAGCAATACAATATTTTGCAAAAGCATATGTACAACGGCATTGACGCAAAAACCGCGAATGCGCTTTTGCTCTTTAACCAAATGGCCAAGGCAGAACTCAAAGGCCCAGGTGGTCGCGAGATCACACCGTTTACCCAATTCGCAATTCAGCATAAACGTTATCCAAACCTCAGCGACTTCCCAACTCGTTTTGAGTGGATGAAATATGTCGTCAGCGAACAAGCAGCTTATTTAAAAGAATTGGGCACCGTCGAAAATGTTGAAGCGATTTTACAGAAATCTTTGTTTGAATCTTACCAGGCGATCAGCGATTATCTAGTTTATGCAGAGGGGGCTGTATGGAAGTTTTAAGCATCCAAACTTTTAAAGAGAAAATTTTTGATTTCGAAAAAAACAAAGAGTGGGTTTTTAATGGCTCCCGCCCAGCGATCGTGGATTTTTACGCCGATTGGTGTGGTCCCTGCCGAATGCTCTCGCCAGTACTAGAAGAGATCGCAACCGAGTACGCAGGTCGCGTAGACATTTTCAAAGTCGACACCGAAGCAACACCAGAGTTATCAGCACTCTTTGGCGTACGTGGAATTCCAGCTTTGCTTTTTATCCCTACAAGCGGAGAAGAACCAGCAATGTCTTCGGGATTTGTCCCTAAAGACAGCTTACAAAAAGCAATTGCCGAGATTTTCGGAATCAATCCTTAAAATTTTCTTTGAACTGGGCTCTTTACAGAATCAGAGAAAACACGGCACCCAAACCATAGTGGTCTGAAACCCAGTTCTCTTGGAAGATTAAATTCGCCTTTTCAACTTTCAGGCGAGCTGGTTGATACAAAATATAATCCAGACGTGAAGGACCATATTGCTTATCCTTCACCAATGGGTTGGTGTCAGGATTGTAAGTATACTCTTTACCATCTAGAGCATCGGCAAAGCCCGCATCGCGGAAAACTTGTAATACCGATGAATCATAACTGTCATTCAGATCACCTACAATAACTACAGGCAAGCCTTCAGATTTTTCAGCAATGAACTTCATCACAAACTTAGCCTGCACAACGCGGTTTTGGCGCATTTCTGCAAATGGGCTAAAGTGAACGTTGATAACCATGATCTCGCCAGAGTCAGTCAGAAACACTCCGGCATTCATGTACTGACGAGAGAACATTTTCGTAGCAGGAAGTTCGCGGGATTCTAAGTTACGGCCCGGCACTCCGGCCACTAAAGCAAGACCTTCATTCATAACACCAAACTCGTTGGTATTCTGATAGATGCCTCGGTAGTTTGTAAGGCGAATCAACTCATCAAAGATATTTTCAGACAAGGACCAGCGTGCAGCTTCTTGCACGCCAAGAATTTCTGGAAAGTCGCCCTTTGCATGTTCTTTATAAAGATGTTCAACGCGGGTTTCGTAAGCAGTTCTATAGTGATACAGATTTTGAGTGCCAATGCTGAATGCTTGGGCCATCGACTGAATTCCTAAAATGAGGAGAACTGCTAAGAGAGCTCTTTCCATGGCGGTAATCTGGAAAAACCGTCATGGCTTGTCAATGGCAAACGCTAGTCTTCCAGAACATTTCGCATTGTTCGGACCTTTTTTAAGACTTTTTGTAGCAATTTTGATTTGGAGTGGTGCATTTCGACTTCAACTGTGACGTATTGTTGCTTATCGGCAAAGGCATTTTGAATAGCTACGAGACGGCCATTGCCATCAAAAACCACCACATCCCCGTTATCCGCACGTATCGCACGCATCGAGTTTTTAGAAGGCATGACCGTATTCAAAGTTGCTTCATTCAAATGAAGGTAGCCGTCGTCAGACGCTGCAAGTTGCTGCAAAGCCTTTGTGCGCTTCTCAAGCTTTTCAATAGCGGCGCCTCGAGTGATGGGATGGATAGTCTTTAAAAGTGGCAATGGGATAAGTTCCTTAGTCACTTTTGTGGCTCTCGTCATAATCAAACCACGAAGAGCAACGGCATAAGGGGCAGACCCATCCAATTCTTTAATCTCACGCAATTTATCTGTGTAGTACGCGACGGGACTGAAACCACCCTGTTTGGCGGCAACCTCAATACCCGGTTGAACATAAAGGATTGGCGAGTTATCAAGGACCTTCTCGCAAGACACCACAGGCTGACCAAAAGCTACAGGTGCCAGCAGTAAAACTAGCAACAGAGCGATCAAACCACGAAGTGCATTCAATAAGAAATTTCTCATGAGCGTCAATAAATGCAAGCCAGAGGCCCCGCCAAATCAAATATAAAAGACCTTGGCTCAATAGACTGCTCACAGATTTTTCATGGGAGCAAAGATGGTCACAGCATATGGATGCCACCTAAGGCCTCGGTCAGACGATAGATGTACTGCTGTAAGATTTGTTGGTATTTACCCCAACCTTTTTCGCGGGCCTGATGCCACTCTGGGGCGCCCCACGAGTAAGACTTAGCAATCAAACTGTTGCTGTAGCTTTGGAATTGCTCGACGGTTTGTGCACCATCAAGCCAAACTCCCATTTCTGAGTTATGAATACGCGAACGTGGATCAAAATTCGAAGTTCCAATTAAAACATCCTTGCCATCAATGATCGCAATCTTGGCGTGAAGAAGATTTCCTTTAAGCTCGGGCTTTTGCGCATCTAAGCCGTGATAACTGTAGACTCGCAAACGATCACCAATTGCCGGGTCTTGTTTAAGCTTCAACAACGCAGGTGCTACGTATTGGTCAAAAACAGCTTGAGTCACAAAACTATCATTTGTCGCCGTCGAATTGGCAATAAGCTCAAATTCTGCCTGAGGGTTCTTTAGAAGCCAGATTTTCAACATGCGGATGTCGCGTTTTCCTAAAAGTGGATACGGAGATACAATTGTGACTTTTTTCTTCGCATTTAAAATACTTTCCTTCAAAGAACGCATCAGCGAATCCGGATTGGCCTGACGTCTCCAGTATTTCCAGCGCTGAACAAAGTGCTCTTTGTCGTGAGTGAGGTTTTGTATTTCATGTACAAGTCCTGCGGCGGAATCCTCAAAACCCGTTTTTAAGAAATCCTGATTTTGCATTTCCGCCAAGCGATTCCGAACTGTCTCTTGAGCCACGTATTCCTCATAAGTCTTCTCCATCCTGTCGACTTCGAAGGTGTAATCCACACGGAAAAAACGATAGAGTTTTTCAGCTAAAGCCTTATTGAGATAGTTTGAGAATAGTCTGTTATAATAAGTCTGCAAAACGTCGCTAATGGCCGTATTTGCTTCGCCTGCTGGTGGGCGGATCATCAACTCCACATCCCGGAAGGCCTCTCGCCCATCACGGTTCAGGCCAAAATACCCGTCAGCAATATTGCGACTTCCAATGATCGCCAACATTTCTGGTGTCGCGGCATCGACTAATAGAATTTTATCATGAGATCTATTGTTGAGTGATACTTGCGAGTCCACAGTTTCCGATCGTCGGCCTGTCAGCATATGACCAATGCGCGCCAAGGCTCGCGGCAATGTCGTCCAGGGATTGATGGTCACGATTTCAATTTTTCCCATGCCTTCTTTTTGACTCATTTGGATCAGTGCTAGCAACTCTGTGTGGGTGATGTGCATTGAGCCCACGGAGTCCACCATCAAACGCACCGTCACTCCGCGCTTAACGGCCTCTTTGACCTCATTCAGAATCAAGTATCCGCCTTTATCACGCGAGAAAATATAATAGGAAATATCCAAGGTCTGCTTGGCACTACGAATCGCTAAGAGTTTTGCCATCAAAGCCTCGTCAGCAGACAAAAGGGCTTTGACTTGAGCACGATTCTGCTCAACGGCAGTACGAACCTCTACATCGGCAGCTGTAAACGTCTCCCGGGCATCGATCGTCTTAACTTCTACGAAGATCTGTGAGCAAAGAGGAGCCCCCCCAGCGTGCGTCTCCGAAGGCGGGACAAACACCAAGGCGAAAACCAAAATTGCTGTTCCAAAAACGGGACAGCCTATTTCAGTTAACAACTGTCTAAATTTTAGACGCCAAAACCCCTGCATTTTTGCTCCTACGTCGGTGCAGACCGTTCATAGGATTAGAATACAAAAAGTGCTCCCACTGAAAAGCCCTCTGCGGCAGCTGGGTCGTAGATGTAACACTATAGATATGGATCGTCCCCGATCACTTCTTCGTGTGGTCCACTTTCACACGAGCCAAACGGTTGGTGTTGATACCCAGAAAATAGTAAATGGGGCACCAACCGACGACTCCAGTTAACAGCGGAAGCGCACCAATCAAGTACCAGCCGTTGATTCCGGGGCCTGCTGTGAACGCCATGATCACCAAGACTGCTCCAATTACAATTCGAACCCATCGCTCTAACGGATGGATATTAATGTGCGTATGAGAGCGCATAAAACGTGTCGCCATACATCCTCCTGAACAAAGCCTATTTTATCTCGAAACAGCTCGAAGCCCCCGTCTTATTTTTGCGAAACCCCTACCTCTATGATCTAATAAACATCTAACGAGGACCACAGCATGTTTTTAAGCTCACTACTATTCCTTCTGCCTTTGAGTGCCTCAGCAAAGCCCTTTGTTATTGCGACTCTCGACATGCCTCCGCATGTCGCCCTGAAGGTCGAAGCCCCTAAACCCGAAGGCGCTATCCCCAACTTTGTAGAGCAGTACCTCGCAGCTCCGTTAAAAGCGCAACATGGTTTAATTATCGAGTGGCATCAAGCCCCACTTGCAAGAGCCATCAAAGCTGTAGAGACCGGCGAAGCTGATATGCTGTTCTTTATTTCCAAAAATCCAGAGCGCGAAAAAGTTTTCGTATTCAGCAGCGAGCCCTTCTTTACAGATACGGCGGCTCTCTTAGTGAAAAAAGACTCGACCCCACTGGACGAAGTCAAAAACATTGCTCTTTATAAAAACAAAACCATCGGCATGACCGAAGGGGTGGCTACTCCAGAGATCGTGAAGAAAAATAATATCCAGATTCTTCTGGTTCCTGGAAATGCGTATATTGAAAATTCTTTGGATTTAGTAGCGCAAAATAGAATGGATGCGTTTCTCTCTCCGCTGTCGTCGGTAGGAGAATACATCGTTCACACTTCCAAACGAGAGGTGAAGTTGAAATCTTTAAAAATTGCGGGATCTGAACGAGACTACTATGTGATTTTTTCGAAGAAACTTGCACCGAAAGTGCGCGAGACCATCAACACGCTTTTGCAGAAACACCGGGCGGAATACCCAAAGCTGATCAAATACTGATCAGAACGTGTAAATGCGCGGCCCCATAAATCCCCCCATTGAGATCTTTGAATATGGAAACCGCGCGAGAGATATCTAAATCAATTTACGAACGAAGAACTAGTGACCGCGAGTCGCTGTCGCACATTGTCCTTGGTGCTGACAGTTCATCATCATCTTACGGAGTTCCATCAGCTCTTTAAGGCTGTTTTCCATATCGATTTCAAAACCAGCTTCTTTAGAACCTTTAGGTGCAATAGAAACGTATTTCTGAACATTTTTGAATTGAGATTTGTCATAATCAGTGTCGTGATCATGAAGATAGATATTCTTTTTTAATGAGCGGACGAAACGTTGACGTTGATCCAACGCTTTAGCGCGAGCTGCAGAGTTGTCTTTCCAACATTTTACTTCGCCAACAAGAACCGCTTGTTTTGTAGCTTTTTCGAAAATAACAACGTCCAATTCACCGATAGTGCGTGTGTTGTCGCCGTATTCAATACCGTTTACGATTTCAAATTTCGCTGGAGGATAAGTCTTGTACAATTCGATACGAGCAACTTGCTCACAAACAGTGCCGACGATTTCGTAATCAAGAGCTGAATCACGAAGCTGCTCAAAGAGTTCATCAAGTGGAGCTGCAGAGACAGAGAAAGAGACAAAAGAAACAGACAGGGTCAGAAAAAATGCGCGAACGAACGCCATCATATACTCCTTGTAGTCAAACATTTGCGGTGTTTGGTAGAAACGCCGGGCCTATTCCCGATTTATACAAAGTTCAGGTGGCGTCTTAACAGCCCGATCAATCAAAGTTCAAGCTAAAAAGTCAGAGCCCTGTTATTTTTTTAGAATTTTTACAGTGACATCAATCGTCGCAGAGCTTAATTTTCACGCATATTCTAGTTTTTTTGGAGGCTTCATGAATTTAAAAGCACTCATCAGAGATGTTCCCGATTTTCCCAATAAAGGTGTTCTTTTCAGAGACATTTCACCGCTTTTAAAAAATCCAGATGCTTTAGATTTTGTAGCTCACAAACTTGTAGAAGGCATCGACCTTTCTAGAGTTGAGTACTTTGCGGGCATCGAATCCCGCGGATTTATTTTAGCAATGCTTTTGTCAGCAACTCATAAAAAGGGATTCATGCCAATTCGCAAAGCTGGCAAGCTTCCTCCACCCGTTTTTCAAACGAGTTATGATTTGGAATACGGCAAAGCCACTATCGAGCTCCCACCAGGCACTGGCAATATCATGATTATAGACGATGTCCTTGCGACTGGGGGCACTCTCCAGGCCGCTATCGATTTAAGCCGCCAGGCAGGCTATAAAGTTGAGCACGTCGCTGTACTGATTAATCTGACGTTCTTGAATAAGATGAAATTCAACGACAGCGAGATTCACTCCGTTCTTCAGTATTAGAAAAACAAAAACCCCCGCGAAGTCGCGAGGGTTTTGTTAATTGAACTTACTTACGCTATTTAATTAGCGAACGTTGCATTGACAGCCAGCTTTAGCAAGCTTGCCCATCTTCTTAGATTTTACGCTCGCAATTTTTCTGATCTCAGCCTTGCATGAAGCGATTTCACGCTTGCTTGCTTTTTTAGAGTTCTTAGCAATTTTTTTGCAGTCGTACTTGTTGCCCTTCTTAGCAATTTGCTTCTTGGACTTTTTAGATTGCTTAGCAATATGCTTCTTAGACTTCTTGTCTTTTTTAGCAATCTTGTTTTGTTTTTTAGACTTCTTAGCAATGTGCTTTTTAGAACCCTTGCTAGATTTTTTGAAAACTGGTTTTTCTTCTGGTTGCTGTTCTTCGTAGCTAGTCTCTGGAGTTGTATTGGCAGCAGCTTGGTCCCAAGAAGCACCTTTTTCTGGCAATTCAGTTGGTAACTGAGAAGCTGTGTCTGGAGTTACCTGCTCTACTTCAGGCGGAGTTTCTTGTTGTGGCATACCTGGAGTCGCAGTGCTTGCGTAGAAGCTGTCTGTACCTGAACCTTCTGGTGCTGCCGCATCCAATTCAGAAGTAGAACGTTGTTCGTTCATTGCTTCAGCATGAGCCGTTTGCTGTTCAGCAGCCTGAACTTCAGCTGGAGCCTGGCTAGAATCGCCCATTTCATTAGATGTATAAGCTTGGTCTGCAGAAGCTGCTGGAGCCGTAAGATCAGGGCTTGTTTGTGGCAAAGAGCCATCAAGACTAGCTGCTTCTGGTGATTGTGTTTCAGAAGACTCTCCAACTAAGCCCTGAATAGTAGCGCAAGAAATTAACATAGAGCTTAGTAGCGCAAGGATAATTGTCTTTCTCATAGAAACCCCTTCATCTATAAGGAACAACCACAACGTGCAGCGAGTTTTGTTCGTCTTTATTGTTTTAATCTGAAGTCAGTATAGCAATGTTTAGCCTGAATACCCGCTAAATATTCCAATTTCTCAAAGTAATTCGCATACTTACGAGTTAACATTTTGACACCCGACTGAGACTTCGACAGAGACGTCGATGTCTTGGGCAGAGCCTCGGATATTTTGACAAATCAAACTGAGACAATGGACTTATTTGAACCACCCTGCTAGTTATCGGGCCTATGAAAGCACAACTGGTCTTTGCAAGCCTCATCCTTGGTTTTTCTTCATTGGGTTTTGCCACGGTTCACCACCGCCTGGAGATCTCTATCGCTCCGGCTGTAAAACATCTGACCGTGGTTGATACGATCTCTGCCCTGCCTTCCACGAAAACACAGTTTCTGTTGCACAAAGATCTTAAAGTGAAAGTCCTTTCTCAGAACGATGAAGTTCGTCTGCTAAGAACGGGCGACCAAAATGAGTACGAGCTGATTACGCTCGATCAACAAGTGACTTTGCAATACTCCGGGGTGATTTATGATCCCGTCACCAACAATGACTCTAAAGGCTTGATTGCTCCGGAAGGGGCTGTTCTTTTTGGCTCAACTTACTGGGTTCCTGATTTTGCCGAAAAAGCGACTTACGAAATCCTGACAGCCATCCTCCCGCACGGCTGGATATTGGCTTCTCCACTTTCCCAAACTGAGATTCCTCAACAGGAAATCTATTTGATGGCAGGCCCCTTCGTAGAGCAGACCCTTCGCGATGTGACCCAAAAGATCACCCTCCGCATCTTTCTTCGTAAGCATGACCCTGGCTTAGCCCAAACTTATTTGAACCTCCTGCCGGGCTACCTAGACCACTACCAGAAAACTTTGGGAGCTTACCCGTATAAGTCTTTTGCCGTGATCGAGAACTTCTGGGAGACCGGCTTCGGGATGCCGGGCTTTACCCTTTTAGGCCCCGGAGTTATCCGTCTGCCATATATTTTGAACTCGTCTTTGCCACATGAACTTTTGCACAACTGGTGGGGCAACAGTGTTTTCGTAGATTACCAACGCGGCAACTGGTGCGAGGGTTTAACAACCTATTTGGCCGATCACTGGCAGCAGGAAGTGCTTCAAGCGGATCGCGATTACCGCCGTCAGAGCCTCATGACTTTCCAAGACTATACGAAGTCGTCGGCGGACTTTCCACTCAGAGACTTTAAGCAGCGCTTTAACTTTAGTTCTCAAGCCGTAGGTTACGGCAAAGGAATGATGTTCTTCCATATGCTCAAGAAACAGCTCGGAGACCAGGTCTTTGCCCAAGCACTGCGGGATCTTTACCAGAATTATCGTGGCCACAGCATCAGTTATGAAGAGATTCAAAGCAGCTTCGAAACCACCAGCGGGGTGCCTTTAAAGTCCTACTTTAACCAATGGTTGGACCGTACGGGAGCGCCTGCCATTAAGCTTGAAAGTGCGAAGCTCACAGCCAATCAGTCCCATGAGTTTCAAGTAGATTTTGAACTTAGCCAGTCAAGCCCGCAAAGCTATGAGCTTTTGGTGCCGGTGCGCTTTAATATGGAAAACGGCAGCCAAGTTTTCAAGTACGTGAACCTGAACACCCCGAAGGAAAGCTTTAGCGCCCACTTTTTGACAAAACCTGTGAGCCTGGAAGTCGACCCGGATTTCGATATCTTCCGCGACCTCAATATCCAAGAACGTCCGGTCAGTCTTTCGAACCTTTTTGGCGCTAAAAATATTTGGCTTGTAGGTGGAACTTCTGCGCAGCAAACAGCCTATCAACAAGCATGGCAATCTGCCGTCGCGACACCGATCACGGTCACTGATGATAAACTCCTCCTGGACTTGCCAGCAGAGGGAGCCGTTGTACTTTTAGGGGATTCCCCAGCCTATGAAAAGCTGATGACTGAAGATCTTAAAGGACAAGATTTTGTGGTGAGCTCTGAGGCAATCACCCTGCTTGGAACTTCCTACTCCAAGCGGGAGAATAAAATGGCCGTCGTGGCCCGATCTTTATCACGTCCTGGACTGATCATTACCTGGATCCGTGGTGAAAATTTAGAAACTCTAGCGCCTCGCCTACTTCATTATGGCAAGTACGGGGTTTTGGTTTTTGCTGAAAAAACCACGCCCCTTAAAACCACTTGGCCGACTTTACAATCGCCGCTCAAAGTAGTTTTTTAGTCTTTTTCTGGTACGAAGTGGAAGGTATAGGTCATGCGATCTTTGCTGCTTGCAAGCTTCGCTTGACGTGGAAATCTCCAACCTGAAAGGCGATCTACCATGCATTTCTCAACATCTTTATTATGTAATTGAGAAGTCTGCACTTCGACGCCTGATACACGGCCTTGAGCATCCATCGCCCAACCCATGACAACCTTGCCTTTCATTTCAGACTTCTTTTTCAAGCCGTCGTGATAGCAAGTTTTCAGGTCGCGATAGTTGTCAGAGATTGTGCGCAGAATGTGTTCTTTGCGCTCTTTCGCAGAAACTGGTGCCGCTGAAGAATCTGAAGAAGATTTTGAAGACTCCAAACTCTCTAGCTCTTTACCCAAGTCCACGCCTTGTGGAGGTGGAATTTCTTCAGAAGCCGGGCTACGGCTAACTACACGCGAAGACTTACCAGATTTTGCATAAGGTTGCTTTGCAACTGGTGGAGCTTCATAACGTGGTTCTGGTGCTGACTCAGCAAAAGAAAGATTGTCGAGATCGAAATTATCGCTCTTCTCTTGGCTCTTACGCCAAGCATCTGCAGCCTCTTGTTCTGAATCTTCGGAAGACTTCTTAGTTCTAAAAGAAGAGAAGGCGCTTGAGTATGCACCTTGAGGAGACTCATCTTCTACACGCGTTGGAGAGGGTGCTGGCTCCTCAACAGTGGTTACAACATAATTATCAGGAAGCTTCTTGCGTCCCAAGTCTTGTTCATAAGAGTTCACAAATCCAGAAGAATTCGTATTTGTAACTTCCTCTGGCAAAGCCAAATCGAAAGTTTCGCTGGCGTGAACTTGCATTGAAAATAAAAGTGAAGTGATGATCGAAACTGTCTTTCGCATATTTCCCCCAATAAAACGCCCTCATTACGTGCGAATGACGTGAAGTTCAACCAGCCTAACAGAACAAGGTACGACCTTAAATATTTTTTTAGAAAGTGTCTCAACGTGAAACAAATCCATAGTTTTTCTTGCCTCAATAGTAGATTTTCTGCCTGCCTGACGTTCTGTGTAGGGACACAGGGTTTTCAACTCACTTCCAACAAAAAGATTTTTTACCCCCGCGGTTGTGCTTTTGAAATCTTCCAACTAAGACTTTCAGTACTTAAATAGACTAAAAAGGGAGTCCTATGAAGAATTTCATTTTTCTTTCCGCATTTTTGGGTGCGATTCAATTCGCTTCTGCGCAAAACACTGTTGTAAAATGGGTTGGCCAATTTCCTGCTGAGCAAGCAGCTCCAGCCGTTGACCTCTTCAACGCAGAACATGCTGCTGAGTTGGGCTTCACTGTCGAGTATAAATACGACGAGACTGTTGTTGCCGATTTGCTAGCTGGTAAAGCTCATCCTGAATATGACTTGGTTCACATGAAAGATGCTGAGATGCTAAACAGCTTGGCAAAAAAATCTCTTTCTACTCCGATTGCTTTGGATAACAAAGCCGTTTTACCAGCTCATTTAAAAGATGCTAACAACAACTGGATTGCCGTTTTAAAACGCGCTCGTATCATTTACTACAATTCAGACCTTGTTGCTGATGGTGAAGTAAAAAACTACGAAGACTTGAGCGACGCAAAATTCAAAGACAAGCTTTGCCTTCGTCAGAAAAAAGCTCAATACAACTTGGGTTTGTACGCTTTCTTCTTAGATGTTTTGGGTACAGAGAAAACAACAAGCTTGTTGAAAGCATGGGCTGACAATACTGCCGGCGTGCCACTTCTTGAAAAAGACTTGGACGAAGTCATCGTTAAAGTCGCTAAAGGCGAATGTGCGGTTGGCGTTGCTAACACTTACTACTATATGCGCCACTTGCGTGCGACTCCAGACAGCAAAGTAAAAGCTGTGATTCCTAATCAAAACGATATCGGTGCTCACGTGAACATCGACGGCGTTGCACTTTTGAAAGATGCGACTCAGCTTGATAACGCTCAAATTTTTGCTAACTGGTTGCTGACTGAAAAAGCTCAGCTAGCTCTTAGCAAAATCACTGACAAATTCCCTGCGAATCCGGCAGTTACTTCTGCTCCGGTAGTTCAAGCTTTTGGTCCATTCAAAGAAAACCAAAGCTTCAATCTAAACCGCATTACAGAGCTTAAAGACGAAGCTCTAAAAATTGCTACCGAACAAGGTCTTAAATAGACCCTTCTTAATCTAGCAGATCTACAATCCTGCAAGCTTGAATCACTCTTAAGAAGTGTAAGTTTGCAGGATTTTTCATTTCATCCCCTGCTCAAATACAAATGTTAGCCCCTTTAAGCACGTGATAAATTTGGGAGTACCGTTGTAAAGGAGACTCCCATGAAATCACCAAAATCTTCGTCGCGAAGTTTGACCGGAATTTTTATCGGGGCAGCGCTCGGTGCTGTTGCGATGTATTTCTTGGACCCGCAAAAAGGACGCACTCGTCGTATACATGCCCAAGATAAGATTTTTAAATATGGACGTCGTACTCGCCGACTCGGAGAAAGAACTGCTGATAACTTTAGAAATCGCGTCTACGGAAAAATGCAAGAAATCCAACACAAGAAAAAAGCTTCGAGAGTTGACGACTATACACTAGAGCAACGTGTACGCGCCGCTATCGGCCGCAAAGTCAGTCACGTGAAAGCTATTAAAATCTTTGTGACGGACGGAGAAGTGGTTTTAGCAGGCCCCATCCTCAATCACGAAGTTCAAGAACTCATTGCTGGCATTAAACACATTCCAGGAGTGCGTCGAGTAATTGATGAACTCTCGAAGTACGATCACGCTGGTAATGTACCGGGACTTCAAGGCGAAGGGATCACCTACCGCCAATAAAAAATGAGAGGGAGGCACTTGCGCTTGCCTCCCCCTCCACCCAGAGAAAATTGGGATAATCCCTGGGGAATTTGATTTTATACATACTATTAGTGCAAATAGAGGGCCCAGGACGTGAACATAAGAAAGTCATGGACTTAGAAGAGGTTCGATTTTTAAGAAATGTTCAAGTCCTCACCACTCCGCTTGGAAATCCTAAGCTAACTTTAGATAAATATTAGCGAATTCCGTATTGCCTTTTTCTTAGACGGAGGCGCAAAATATGATCACTAAATTTTAGTATCATATAAAACCCAGACCACATTTTATTTATTAATATATTGAAATTACTGGTATTTATCAATATGAAGCGATCACTTATTTGCTGAATAACAACTACAAATAGACACTGCGTAGTCGGGAAAAATTATGGCTCTGGCAAATCAGAGTAATAGTAATCTTGAATCTCTTTAAATTTCTTCGATTTTTTAAACTGAGTCAAAAGCAGATTAATCTCTTGAACTGTGGGTCGAATATTTTTTCTGACCATTACTCGATGCGAGTACTGCTGATCCACTTTTGTTGAGATCATGATCTTAGATTTGTCGTCTGGATTCTTTTTAAAATATCCATTTAAAAAAACATCCGACACCACGGCGATATCGCCGCGATCAAAGAGGATCATCTTTACACAACCCTCATTGCTAGATACCAACTGCATATTATATTTTTTACGAAGATAATTTGGGTCTGCATTGTGCCCCGCAAAACCATAGTGATATCCCAGAATCCCTACCATGTTTTTCCGAGTGAAATCAGAGAAGAAAGCCGGATCTCGATAAACTTTCTTTCTTGCAATGTAGATTTCTTTTCCCTTCATATAAACGTCAGACGCATCCACCGCACTTCGATCCCAACCCCATTCGATGTTATCGAAAAAGCTTAAGTCATAAACGCCGTTTTTAAAATCTCCATGACGTCTCATGGCTGAAATCGGCATTGCTTGAAACTCGTAATCTTTTTGCGTGGAATTCATGAACTCTAAAAGGTCTGCCAAGATGCCTGTCACCTTGCCGTCTGACTCGATATGTATGTACGGAGGAAACTCGACAGCGCCAACTTTCACAACCTGTCGTTGCTTCATAGGCGCCTCGTTCGCCCAAAGTAAAATGGGCGACGCAAGAACTAGTAGTAATAGGACTTCTGCTATAGTTTTCATCTACTTTGCCGTCGCACAGTGGAGTGTTATCCTTCTCCCCGTATCGGCGCAAAAAATGCTCTACTAGACCCCTTTTTTTCGACTGAAAGCTATCTAAAACACACCAGGGGATCCATGGGCTATTTTCCAGGAAAAACCCTGAATATCCAGCTAGATAAACCACCCCAACATCTCACTTTTTCCCCCGAAGATCTTCTAAGGAACTGAAGTCCTCATGGACTACCACTCTCGTTTGCTGGGGTGACCGTAACATTGACAAGCTTCAATGGCGAAAGTTAGAAATGAATTTAGAGATGACCTCATAGCTCAAGTGGATAGAGCTTTCGTTTCCTAAACGACAGATCCCCGTTCAACTCGGGGTGAGGTCACCATTCTTGACGACTCACAAAGATGAGGTCACTCCTTTTTTCGACTGCGAACAAGGAACCGATGTAGTGATCTCTTTTTAGTCGATCTCCAATTTGTTTCTGGTTTCACCTAGATAAAGATTTTTGAGACATTGATACGTCGATTTCTCTAACGAGTGTCAATCTTCAAATCCAGTTTATGAGGCCCTCGCAGCTGGTACTCACGTTGCAAGCTTTAAAAGATGTTAGGGATTTTTAATCTTTACTAGGAGTATTTATGAACAGCCTCAAGCTCGCAATGATGTCTTTAGTTTTTTGCTTAGCTGCAGTCACGCATGAAGCAAATGCAAGTGGCGGCAGTAGTAGTTCAAGCTTAATAGTCACCGCAGCGTTTTTGAGTAACGGTGTCACAGAATTTTATGCCTACGGGCCCACCTCGAAACCTAATGCTACGATTACCTTAAATGGTGTCGCTGTGACAAAATCAGACGCCTACGGATCCTGGAACATTCAAATTTTGAATTATACAAGTCCTGCTGATTGTATAGCAAGAATTTCAGATGGAGCTTCTACTGTTAGCAAATCCATCCAATACTGTATTATGGGAGGATCTGCGGGACAGGTATCACTTGATGGTGTGTCGGTAGTTAATGCGGGTTCTTCTGGTTCGATGACTTTGTATACAGAAATTGCGGCTCCAGCTACTGGAGTCAGCGTTGCGATTTCTTCGGGAATGCCAAGTGTTTTAGGCGTACCTTCGAGTGTATTCGTTTCAGGTGGAAACACAAACGCGCAAGTTCCATTTACAACTACTTCAACCAGCATGAGATATCAAACCGTATCAATGACGGCTAAATCAGGTTCTGCAATCGGCACTAAAAACGTCCTCATTGTGCCATCTCTGGCTTCGTGGAATGTGACTGGTGCATTCAACATCACGGCTCAAGGTGAAAATTACTGCTCACCTTATTCTGCGCGCCGCAGTGACTTTGATGCGGCCATCATCGCCACAGCAACTGACTTCATGAAAAACGGCGAAAGTGGTACCAATGGTGTGAATCCTGGAACCGAAAGAATCACAGTGAAAACTCTGAATCTTCGTTGTGCAAAAAGTTTTCCAGCCGGTCACCAAATCACTGCGACTGGAAGTGTGGTTGCGACTAATACTTCTGTTACTGGTGGCTTCCGCTGCTTCCAAGCGAAACAAAATTGGAGTTGTTCTGCCGGCACCAAAAACGCCATGGTGTCACATACATTCGCTCAAGCTTCGATTTCCTACGCGGTTCAAAAAACTATTACAGGAAAAGTTTGCTTAATGAGAGCGGCGTCTGCAGGTGGAGCGGTGGTATCTTTAGTCAGCCTCTGGCCAGCTTCTGTTGCTGTTCCAGCAAGTGTGACTATTCCAGCTGGAGCTCTATGCGCAAACTATACGGCATCAATCAATATGGCGGGTCAGTCCTTCGGTTATGACTACGATGTAAAGGCAACTTATGATGGGTTCTCTACTTGGGCAAAGTTCGTGGTCAATAAATAAATTTAATTATCGAGCCCACTTTTTAAAAGTGGGCTCAAAAATCCTGACTCATAAAAATCCCCTTCTAAGGGGATTTTTTTCTTAAGGCGATCCACAATATTTTTACGGCGCGCCTACGGAGGGTCGCCTATTTTTTTGGCGAATGACACGTTCTTTGTTTATTACGAAGGAATGGCATCACGGAGTTGACGATGGTGTCTCTTTAAAAGGACTTTTTAATTGTCATAGGTCTATGTAGAAAGAGGCTGTGGCATTTGAAAAGAAGGTCAATCCATTTGGAGAACTCGCGAAGACCAGTCAAATGGTTCAGGCCACCTTGAACTTCGATTGGGGCAAAACTGAATTAGGCCCCATTGAAAACTGGGATTTGGGTCTCATCAATTCTTTGCTCCTTGTTTTTAGCTGTCCGATTAGGATGTATTGCACCTGGGGCCCTCAACGAAGGGTCTTCTATAATGATTCCTATATTCCGATCCTAAAACATCGCCATCCGTGGGCTTTAGGCTCGCGCCTTCATGAAGTTTGGCCCGAGGTTTGGGAGCAAGTACTTGCCATCGTCAGCAAAGTCGAGGCCGGCGGAGTCGTTTACGAAACTGATGTGCAATTCGACATCGACGTCGATGGCAAGCCCCAAGGAAACTTTTTTACTTACGGGAATTCTCCTCTGTTTAATTCCGAAGGAAAAATTGCAGGAATGCTTTGTACGATTATCGACACGACAGCATCGGTGGTTAGAAATCGTGCCGCCGAAGAAAGTTTGGCCCTATCGCACCAAGTGGTCAAAGCCGAACGAAGGAAGCTGCGCTCGATTTTAGAAAAAGCCCCCATCGCCATGGCAGTTCTCGATGGACCTGAACATCGTTATTCGATGACGAATAACAGTTACCGCCGGCTTTTTCTAGGCGACCGCGACGTCTTGGGACGGACGGTGAAAGATATTTTTCCCAAAACAGAAGAAATCGGGATCATCGCACAGCTTGACGAAATCTATCGCACTGGAAAAGTCCTCGAAGGTAAAAATTACGAAATTACTGACCGACGAGCAGATGGCACCGAGTTTTCGGTCTTTGTCGATTTTGTTTATCAGCCCATTTACGATGTGAACGATCAAATCGAAGGGCTACTTCTTGCGCTCAATAATGTCACAGCCCGGGTGATGGCCGAACGCGCGCTTCAATCAGCAAAAGAAGCCGCCGAAAATGCCAACCATGCAAAATCGGCTTTCTTGGCAAATATGTCGCATGAAATTCGTACTCCGTTAGCGGCCATTCTCGGGTTTGCAGAAATTATTGCCACGCAGGATCCTGAATCCGCAGAGAGAGCAAAATATCTCGATATCATTCTTCGTAATGGTAAGTCGCTCACTCGTATTATTGACGACATACTGGATCTATCAAAAATCGAGGCAGGTAAATTCGAAATCGAAACGTCACCCATAAAACTTAAAGATTTGGTTCAAGAAGTCCTAGCCATGTTCTTTGATCGCGTGTCTGATAAAAATATTCAGTTGAATTATGCCCTCGCCGAAATCGCCGATTTAGTTGTTGTGAGTGATGCTGTTCGTATCCGCCAAATTTTGCTGAACCTCATCGGAAATGCGATTAAATTTACTTCAAAGGGCTCCGTGAAAGTTTCTTGTCGGGCTGAGCAATTGACCAGAACACGCAAGAAAGTAACTTTCAGAATTGAAGATACAGGCATCGGCATGACACAAGAACAGGCGAATCGACTATTCCAACCATTCACGCAAGCAGATGTCACTTCAACCCGTCGTTTCGGAGGCATGGGCTTAGGTTTGGCGCTTTCTAGAAATTTAGCTCACGCCTTAGGGGGTGATGTCAGGATCGTTCATTGTGAGCCTCGTCAAGGCTGCGTCTTTGAGTTTTCATTTCGAGCTGAAGATGCCAATCAAGTCGCTGCCGCCCCCCCTGCCGAGAGTCCGACCGAAGAAGCGCAGAATCCACTTGCCGGGGTCAAGGTGCTGGCAGTCGATGATTCTCCGATCAACCGTATTCTCATTAAAACGATTTTAAAAAATTCAGGGCTTGAGGTCACCGAAGCTGAAAGTGGCGAAGAGGCTCTTAATCAAGCCTTCAAACAACATTATGATGTCGTATTAATGGATATTCAAATGCCTGGGCTTGATGGCTATGGCACTCTGTCAGAGCTTCGTAAACGCGGATTTCAAGAGCCTGTCGTCGCCTTAACGGCCCACGCGATGAAAGAAGACAAGGACCGCACCTTAGCGGCTGGATTTGCAGACCACCTGACAAAGCCAATCAATTCGAAAGTGCTTCTTCAAACCATTCAGTCTCACCTCAAGCACGCGTAAACCGACTACTCTTCACCGCAAAATACTGACGCCTTATAACCTTTGCCCACAGGAATAGTTAGTGAGTCTGCGTTGTCAGCTTCACCAATTACTTCGTCGTTTTTAGAGTCGCTACGAATCGAAAGATCCATACGACCAGCTGAATTTTTTGCCGCGATAAAAGTAAAACCACCAACGATGTGATTTGCCTTGTACCCTGTTAGTACATCTGGCCCAGAGGGCGTTAGTGTTGAAAAACGATCGATCTTATTGCTGAGAATGCCCCCTTTACAAACGATATTTCCGGCCCAAGCCGAAGAGCTAATAACCGCGAAACCGAAAAATGACATTACGAATGCTTTCATCTCAGATTCCTTTAATAAGTTTGATTTTGCTACCGGATATTCTATCGATGCTTTTATAAGGCCATCAGGCCAATGCGTAAATTAGAATGATTTGATGATGGTATTCTAAAATATGGATGGATGAACACATTCTAGTGGCGAACAGATGTTACCGCCTGTTCAACAACGGCATCGCCTCGTTTTAACTGAATTCGAATTTCCCATTCGCCACGCATGCTAAAGAAAACTTTGGAAACACGATATTGCCCCATCCCCAAGTGATCAATCGTCACTGGTGAAGAGCCATGCCCCATGCTTGGCATCCAGAGCACGACATGCAGTGGAACAATCAGGTCGACAAATTGAGAAGGATCTAAATCCCCATGGAATTCTAAAACAAAGGACCCGGCATCAGTCTCGGTTGGTTTTTTCTCCCAGTTGAAAGAGGCACAGAGTGTTGACTTCGGAAAACTCAAATCGCAAGAGGCCATATCTTCAGTGACTGGATCTACGGGAGTATCCTTTGCCTCCTTGACATGCGCACATGCCACCATCACAAATGTAGCTATTAAGACTAAAATCTTACCAAACATGTGAACTCTCTTTCGAGCCTGAAATCACGCGCCCCAAGCTTCGGCGCTTGGGAACCTGAACGGGTCTGGCATTCTTAATATCATCCAAGGCATTTTGCAAAAAAAACTGATTGGCCGCCTCGGGTTTTACACTACCCGTGACTCCCCCCTGGTAAAGAATTCCACCGTCCGCAGCCAAAACATAGGTCTGCGGGGCTTTAGTTGCCCTAAAGCGCCCTGCCAGGCGAAATTACAGGGCTGTTTCTTTGTTAAGAAACACGGAGTTCTGTATAAACTCCTCGAACGCTCACGAACGAGGGCCGCATAAAATAGAAGAATGCGGCTCTCAGACATTTCCATTCGTAATGCTGTCTTTGCCTGGATGCTCTTTTATGCATTCATTATCTTTGGCTATATTTCTTTTCAACGTATGGGGATCAGTCAGCTTCCTGACGTAGACTTCCCAGTAATCAACGTCGCCATCACTTTGCAAGGCGCCGCCCCCGAAGTCATGGAAACGACTGTTGTCGACGCCGTCGAGGACGCCCTTTCCACCGTAGAGGGGGTTGTCAAAATTACCTCTATCAGTAAAACCGGGGTCGCCAATATTACGATCGAGTTTGAACTGGATCGCAATATCGATTCGGCCCTTCAAGAAGTACAAACCAAAGTTGCCCAAGCACAACGCCTGCTACCCACCAATGTTGATCCGCCGGTGATTTCAAAAACCAACCCCGACGACCAACCAATTCTGTGGCTGGCACTCACTTACGAAAAAAATGATCCTTACTTTTTAATGAGTTACGCCAAGGACTATCTTAAAGATCGCTTTACGATTGTTCCTGGTGTTGGTGAAATTATCCTGGGTGGCTACACGGACCCTGCCCTGCGCGTTTGGGTGAAACCTCAGGCTTTGCGTCGCTACAATATCTCGGTCAATGACGTCTTGAATACCATCACAAGTCAGCACTCTGAAGTCCCTGGTGGCTTTATTCAAACTCCGCAAAAAGCATTTAACGTGCGCACCATGGGGGAAGCTAAAACCGTCAATGAGTTCAATCAGCTTGTGATTCGTAGCCGCACTGGGGTGCTGACCCAAGACCCTACAAACATTGTTCGTATTGGCCAAGTCGCGCGCGTCGAGGAAAATCTGGCAGAGGTGTATCGCATTTCTCGTTTTGCGGGAAAACAATCACTGGGACTTGGAATTAAAAAACAGTTGGGATCAAATGCCGTGGCTGTCGCACGCGCGGTAAAAGAACAACTTGCCCTTGTTCAACCACAACTACCCCCCGGTATGAAGTTAGAAATCAATTTTGACTCGAGCCGTTTTATTGAACAATCCGTTGGCGAACTTATCAAACATCTTATCCTAGCGGTCCTTTTAACATCTTTAGTTTGCTGGGTCTTCTTGGGAAGTTGGACAGCCACCTTGAATGTGCTTTTGGCGATTCCAACCTCTATTATGGGGGCCTTTATTGGTCTCTATTTTGCCGGCTTTACTCTAAATACGTTTACTCTTTTAGGTCTGACTTTGGCGATCGGGATTGTCGTTGATGACGCCATCATGGTTTTGGAAAATATATTTCGCTACAACGAAAAAGGGTCTGGGCGAATAGAGTCCGCTATCGTCGGTGCCCGAGAAATTACTTTTGCCGCCATCGCCGCTACCGTAGCTATTATTGCGATTTTTTTACCTGTGGTGTTCATGGAAGGCATCATTGGAAAGTTCTTTTTACAATATGGCGTAACGATTTCTCTGGCCGTGTGTTTATCTTTGTTAGAATCCCTGACGATTACTCCCATGCGATGTTCAAGCTTCGTCCATACGGGCGAGCGCAAAACCAGAATCGGTCATGGATTTGAAAAACTCATGGAGCATGGGCGAATTCTTTATGGAAAAAGTCTGCATTGGACGCTTCAGCACCGCTGGCCGGTATTAGTGGGTTCTTTGTTATTTGTCGCGGCCTCGTTTGTTTCTGTAAGGTACCTGAACAAAGAACTCACCCCCGTGCAGGATCAAAGCCTTTTCATTATGCGCTTAAGAACTCCGATTGGTTCTTCGCTCGCATTCACCGACACGCGCGCACAAGCTGTTGAAAAATGGCTTCGCACACGTTCCGAAATTGAGCGCTTCTACGTCGGCATTGGCGGCGGCGGGGCTGCGAGCGCTAGTGATACCAACTCTGGATTTATGTTTATCACGTTAAAGGACATCGGAAAACGAGGCATCGATTCCGCTAGCGGACGCGAGCTGAGTCAGCAAGAGTTCATGGCTTTGGCCCGCAAAGAGCTGGGTAAAATCCCAGATCTGCGCATTTTCATGCAAGACCTCTCTTCTCGCGGATTTTCAACAGGCCGCGGATTTCCTATCGAGTTTGTTTTGCAAGGACCTGAATGGGAAAAGCTTGCTGAGCTCAGCGATAAACTCAAAAAAGATATGATAGATTCCGGAATGATGAACGACGTGGATTCAGACTATCTAGAAGGCATGCCGGAAATTCAAATTGTTCCAAACCGCAATATGGCCGCCATGCATGGGCTTAGCATCGAGGACATCGGAAGCACCGTCAACGCGTTGATTGGTGGAGTCAAAAACGGTCAGTACACCAAAGGAGGACGACGCTATGACATCTATGTACAACTTGAAAAAGACGTGGATCCTCGTAAAGAGATCGACAGGCTGATGATTGGGAATGAACGTGGCAATCTTATTCCCATTTCTCGCGTGACAAAGATCGAGCAAAAACCAAGCCTACAGCAAATTACCCGCAATAATCGTCAAAGAGCTATCACCATGTATGCAAACCTCACTCCTGGAACTTCTCAGCAAACGGCCCTGGATTTTATCCGCCAAAAAGCAAAGGAACTACCGCCAACGTATACGATCGAAGATGCCGGTGCCGCAAAAGCATTTAAAGAATCCTTTCAAAGTCTTTTACTGGCGTTTACGTTGGGGCTTTTTGTCGCCTATATGGTGCTGGCAAGTCAGTTTAACTCTTTCTTAGATCCAATTGCGGTTTTGATGGCATTGCCATTTAGTTTTAGCGGCGCTTTCTTTGGGCTGCTACTCACAAATCAAAGCTTGAATATGTATTCGTTGATAGGCTTGTTGCTGCTCATGGGAATTGTGAAAAAAAACTCGATACTTTTAATCGACTTCACCAATGCCGTGCGTGACCGCGAGAAGAAAGATGCTCACGATGCTCTTCTCGTTGCCTGCCCGATTCGTCTTCGTCCTATTATCATGACATCCTTTGCCACTATTGCTGCCGCTGTGCCTTCAGCCTTAGCCTCAGGGGCCGGTGCTGAGACATTCCGCCCCATGGCTATTACCTTGATTGGTGGTGTGTTTGTTTCAACACTATTAACTCTGTATGTGGTACCTATCACTTATTTATTGCTGGAGCGTTTCAGACGACAAGGTCAACGTAAAGAACAGGTCAAAGAAGCGTTTGATCATGTCGGGCAAACAGCTCTTGAAAGATAGAAGATTCAGGGATAAAAACTTGTTATGGAAACAAATATCGTCGCATTTTTTATGTCACTCCTTATGCTTGTCTCTTGTGCTACTAGCACCGAAGAAGGCGCTACTGGAGTAAAGAGAAAACAACTTTTAGCCGTCTCATCTGAAGAAATCGTTGATGCTTCGGTAAAGGGTTATGAACACACGAAGCAAGAGGCTCAGAAAAAAGGTCTTTTGGATAAAAACCCTGCTCAATACCAAAGGGTGTCTAATATCGCAAAGCAGCTGATTCCATTTACTCCGATCTTCCGTAAGGACGCCTTGTCTTGGAAATGGGAAGTTCATGTGATCACCAGTCCCGAGCTCAATGCTTATTGCATGCCGGGCGGCAAGATGATGTTCTATTCAGGTATCATTGAAAAATTGCAACTTACTGACGGCGAAATCGCAGCTATCATGGGTCATGAGATGGCACATGCTCTTCGTGAACATGGTCGCGAACGTATGTCTGAACAGATGGTTACGCAAACAGCGACTCAAGGTGGACTCGCTATCTTGGTCGCTACGGGTGTGGTTGATCCAAAATATGCAGGCGTTGCGGCGATCGGCGCTTCCGCTTTCACGCAGCTCTTTATCTCTTTGCCTCACGGACGTACTCAAGAATCTGAAGCCGACACTATGGGCGTGGAGCTTATGGCACGTGCGGGGTATGATCCTCGCGAAGCTGTCAGCCTTTGGAAAAAAATGGGTTCTCAAGGTGGCTCTAAACCACCAGAAATCCTCAGCACGCATCCAACAGATTCTACTCGCATCAAAGATATCGAAGGATTACTGCCAAAAGTAATGCCTCTCTACGAACAAGCAAAACAAAAATAGAATCTTTTAAGTCGATTTTACGAGTGGGGAACTCTTTTACAGAGAGCTCCCCGCAATACCTCTTTTGTCGAACTCCTAGTCTTTGTCCGCAGTCCACTCTCGAACTTTTAGTCAAATTTCGAGTGATGCAAAAAACCTCGACACTCTTTTTGTGTGGCGCACTCTAGAATTTTGAAAACGGACCATGGTAAACTATGTTTATCAAGTGGGACGTCGTTCTGAAATCAACGTGTAAAGGGGATGTATATGAAAAGGACTTTCACCGTTCTACTTGTAATTCTAGGTTTCGCCAGCGCAGCTAAGGCTCAAACTCTGACTGACCTTAAAGGGCAATACGATCAGGTTTCTCCTCTCCAAGCTCCTAGTATCAATTCGAGACAGGTGGTAGATGCCGAAGCCTCTAATATGACACCGCAGGAAGAACAGCTAGCGGAGATGAAGGCCCAAGACGAAGAGGCTAAAAAGGCCCAAACCGAAAAAATCTATCTTGATACGGACTATCAATTCTTCCAAGCTCTTGCCGTTCCTAACGAAGACGACGAAATGGATCAAGCTACTAAAAAAGACCAAGTCGCCGTTAGCATGGAGCAAAATGCTCTGAATCAGCAAGCGGTTAGCGGCGAAATCAAAACGTCTGCACCTAAGATGATGACTGCAAAACAAGGTTCAGCCTTTGATGAAAGACGCGCTTTAATTCTTAAGAAAATCGCCACAAACGGCCAATACGTACGTTCTTGTATCCTTCAACATAAGAAGGCTGGTAACGAGTTTACAGGCACCGCTTTGACACTTGCTTGGGAGGTAGAACCTACTGGCAAAGTTGAAAATGCTCAGGTGAAAGCCACTGATATTGCTGCCCAAGAGATCAAAAACTGCGTATTGAAAGCTCTTGCAGAATGGAACTTCGGCGACATTCTTAAAGACAAAACAAAACGCTCACAAATCGAGTATACATACCGCTTTGTGAATACAACCAAAGAGGCTTCTGCAAAATCTGAAGCTACAAAAACAGCAACTCCAGTTGCTAACTAAGATTTAGCTTTGAATACAAAATAAAAAACCCACGGTTTTAAAGCCGTGGGTTTTTGTTTTAGGTCGTTTATATATCTTATTCGTCGTCAGACAACTCGTCGTCACCGACGATACCAAGATTGTATTTCTCGATACGGTAACGCATAGAACGGAAAGAGATGTGCAACAATTTCGCTGCACGCTTTTTCACGCCACCCGCAGAGTGAATCGCCTTAATAAGCAATTCTTTCTCGATTTGCCCCATCACCTTATCCAAATCCACGCCTTCTGCGCCGATTTCGATCTCGTTAGAAGAAGCCATCTTGCGGCCTGAGCTCGTATTTACCATTGGTGGTAAGCTCTCAGGCAAGATCATCGCACCACCTTCAAGAGCTACCGTGCGCTCGATCAAGTTCTCAAGCTCACGCACGTTCCCTGGGTAGTCGTACTTTTTAAGGATCTCCATCGCTTCAGTCGAAATACCGCCGATGTTCTTATTCAGACGCTCGTTGTATTTCTTTAAGAAGTGACCCGCTAGCAAAGGAATATCATCACGGCGCTCACGAAGACCTGGTGTTTTGATATTGATAACATTCAAACGATAGAACAAATCTTGACGGAAGCCGCCTTTTTGCACCATCTCTTCAAGATTACGATTAGTTGCAGCGATAATACGAACTTCCACCTTCATATCATCAGTTGCTCCCACTCGGCGGATAATACGCTCTTGGATCGCACGAAGAAGTTTTACCTGGATCGTCAATGGTAATTCACCCACCTCATCCAAGAACAAAGTTCCGCCGTCTGCGACTTCGAAAAGACCGGCTTTGTCCACCACTGCACCAGTGAAAGAACCTTTTTTATGACCGAACATTTCGGATTCCATCAAATTCTCAGGGATGGCACCGCAGTTGATCGTAACAAATGGCTTGTCTTTCAAAGGACCGTTGTAGTGAATCGCTTTCGCTACGACCTCTTTACCTGTTCCAGACTCCCCCGTGATCAAAACGTTTGTTGGTGTCTGAGACACACGCTTAACCATTTCGAAAATCTGATGCATGGCTTGGGAGTTACCCACCATGTTTTGGAAGCTATATTCTTTAACGAGTTCTTTTTTAAGAGATCTATTTTCTACTTCAAGATTGCGAGAGCGAAGAGCATTTTGGATGTTCAAACGAACTTCGTCGATCTTAAATGGCTTCGTGATATAATCGTAGGCGCCCATTTTCATAGCTTCAACCGCAGTCTCGGTTGTTCCGAACGCAGTGATCATCATGAAAACGATTTCAGGAGCTGTTTCTTTCACATGCTTTAAAAGCTCAATCCCCGTCACATGCGGCATTTGCAAGTCCGAGATGATCATATCAAAGCTTTTCTTAGCGAGAAGATCTTTGGCTTTTTGACCGTCCTCTGCAAGCGTGATCTCATAGCCCTCTTTTTTGAGCATGATCTCTAGAAACTCGCGGATTGATTCTTCATCGTCTACAACTAAGATACGGGATTTCATGAATACTCCTAATCACTTTATTCTCACTTGTTAGAGTGAGAAATTCAAAATCTTTTATTTAAATCCTATACATCCACCGCAGGGAAGATCAGCGTGAAGCTTGTCCCCACTCCCTGCGTACTCTCGACAAAGATCTGTGCTCCGTGTCCTTCGAGAATTTTGTGAGTCACAGCCAGACCAAGGCCTGTACCTTTGCTCTTTGTCGTATGGAAAGGCTCAAACATTCTACGGCGAGTGGATTCACTCATCCCACAGCCAGAGTCTTTCATTGTTACTTTCCAGGCCTTTGTTTCATACTTCACAGATACTTCAAAGCTTGCGCTTGGAACGCCGTCCATCGCCTGATACGCATTGATTACGATATTTAAAAACGCTTGCTTCAGCTTATCACGACGACCCAGAACAACTGCTTTTTCTGGAATATCTACCTTCGTGACAACATCCTGACGAACTTTCAAATTCGTCTTCATACCATCCATTACTTCACGCACAAGACTTGTCAAATCTACTGGGTCTGTTGGCGGAGCTTCAGGACGAGAGTAATCCAAGAACTCCGTGATAAGGCCGTTTAAGCGGTCAATCTCGCGTAAGATGATTCTCATAAGCTTACGATCATCATCGTTGTTCGTAGTTTGACTTAAAAGCTCGACACTTCCACTGATACCAGCCAGCGGATTACGAATCTCGTGGGCAATACCCGCAGCAAGTCCACCGATTGCAGCCATTTTCTCGTTCTGGCGAACCGAGTACTCCATTTGACGAAGACGAGTTAGATCTTCAATCTGAGCGATATACATCTCGCCCTCAAGCACAGGGCTGAAAACAGAGCTAACACTCACTTGCAGAACTTTCGTTTCTTCGCCGTTTTTCCAAAAAATGTCTTTTTTGTCAGCGTTTCTAGCAAGCTCTGGTAGCACATCAGAGATATTGGCATCTTTCAAAGTACGTCCGCCAAAAATACTTTGCGCCGAAATATTATCCTGAAGGATCACACCTTCTTGATTAAAAGTTAGAAGTCCCGAAGGCATGTGACCGACAATGGCTTTGTTGAGCTCTTGAATTTCACGAAGTGTAAGCCCTGTTTTCGTGAGTTCAACACCCATGAATTGCAATTGCTCACTTAAGTACCCAGACAATCCTGCGACCGAGAAGAAGGCTATGTTATTCAAGGCAAGAAGGAAGACGTAGTTCATCGCCTTCATTTCAGGCCCAAAGAAACTCGCCATCGTAAAGAAGATGCTGCTAAAAAGCGCAATCGCCAAAGCACCACGAGATTGGAATACCAAACCCGCTAAAAGAATATTCACCAAATGCAAAAATAGGAACAGAGATTGATTCAACCCACTGTAAGTAATCAAGAAAGATAAAAATAAAGAATCCAGTACAAAGCTAGCAAAGTATAGCCAGCGTTTTTCTGAAAGCTTGTCCATGAAGTGCACATAAAGCACATGCAACGACAAAGCAGCACAGATAACAACATAGAAAGGTCCCACTAAGGACCAATTGATGAAGCTTTTTTGCAGCAAGAACGAAACTTGGCTAACCAATAAGATCAATAGATAAAGACTGATCCGGGAAAACCCGACGATCAGTCTTTGAGTATAGTTCTTATAGTTTGTAGCCGTTGCGATCATGAAGCTTTAGCCTCCTCCAACGATATCACCCATACTGAAGATTGGCAGATACATCGCAATAACGAGGACCGCGATAATACCACCCAAGAACACCATCATCAGAGGTTCGATCAAAGACGTCATGGCCTTAACCGCAGTTTCTACTTCATCTTCGTAGAAATCCGCGATTTTTCCCAGCATCACGTCCATAGTACCAGACTGTTCACCGATGGCGATCATTTGCACCACCATCTCAGGAATAACTTTTTCTTTAGCAAGCGGCGCCGAGAAACTACGACCCTGAGTCACGGACTCTTTACTCTTAATCAAGATTCCTTCGATCACACCGTTGCCCGAAGTTCTTGCGGCGATTTCAATCGCGTCGATCAAACCAACCCCTGAAGACAACAGCGTCGAAAGAGTACGGCTCAAACGAGCAATCGCTGACTTCAAAGCCACTTCACCAACAACAGGGATTTTCAAAACATAACGGTCAAAGTTCGCTTTGCCCTCTGGCGTATCCAAGTAATACATAATTCCGTATGGAATCGCAAAAGCACCACCGATAAAGAGATACCATTTCTGAACTAATAAATTACTCAGAGCCACAACCGCTTGGGTCAAAGCTGGCGGTGCTTTTCCGGCAGAGCTATAAAACTCATTGAACTTCGGAATGATGAACACCAAGATACCGGCGATAACGACCCCGGCAACAACCAAGATCACAGCTGGATATACCATCGCACCTTTTACTTGGCCTTTAATCTTTTCGGATTTCTCCATGTAGATCGCCAAACGATTCAGAATCGAGTCCAAGATACCGGCCTCTTCACCCGCTTGGATCATATTCACGTAAAGGCGGTCAAAAACTCCCACCGTTCCGGCCATAGAATCTGCTAAGCGCTTCCCGTTCTCGATAGAACTTTTTACTTTTGCAGCAGCATCACGTAAAAGACCCGGGCGCAAACCTTCAGATAGAATTTTCAACGCATCCACAACCGGAATACCGGCATTGATCAACGTCGCAAACTGACGAGTAAAAATCTGTAAGTCTTTGGTTTTTACTTTCGGAGCAAACAAACCACCGCCAGTAGGTCTTTTAACCCCAGCGCGGACACCGCCACGACCTGCCGCTGCTAGACGTAGTGGAATCAGTTGCTGTGCTCTGAGACGCACACGTGCTTCGTTCTCATTAGCAGCTTCAAGTTCTCCTTGAAGAGTTTGTCCTGCCATATTTTTAGCTGTGTATGCAAAACGTGCCATACTAGATGCCTACCTTCTTAAGAAGTTGGTCAAGACCATCCGGATCGTGTGTCACTAAAAAGGCCTGCTTGATATCGATACGACGGCGAATTAAAAGTTGCAGTAAGGACTGATTCAAAGCAAGAACTCCGCTAGTCTCTTGCTGGGCATTCAACAAGCCTTCAACTGAAGACAGCTGCCCTTGCCCGATTCCAGATTTCACTTGTGGCGTATTCAAAAGCATTTCAAAACCCAAAATCGTATCGTCAGACAAAGATGCCATCGGATGCTGTGACATTGCGAGTTTCAAATGCTCTGCAAATCTCCATAGAGAGTGCGGATTTGGTTTTGTCGAAATAAGCTCAAGACATTTATGAAATGCACTCATGAGTGAGTTCGAAGCAATCGTCATCAAAACCATTTTGCCTTCATCGCAAAGATCCATAGCTTGCGCCAAAGATTTTGCAGTGACGGTTTCATGCAAAACAACAACATCCGCGCCCGAGAACAATCCATTTTCACCGGCATCGTCAACTGCGGCACTTTGATAGACAAAACTTGCCTTGTCTTCAGGAATACCAGGGAACGCTTGTCGCGAATAAACCGCGCCATGAAATGCATGATCTTTATTTAAACGAAATAGCGTCTGCGCTAAAGTATTTGTCTTATAGGGATGAACGGGACCTGCCAACAAGATCAAACCCTGACGGCGGCTGACAGTTTCCAAAAATACATTTGGCAAACTCAACTCAGTCTCGAAAACATTCAAAGGTTCAAAACAGAAATGCGCTTTAAAGCAATCATGGCTTTGGAAAATACTGTAAGAAGTACGAAAGCCGTCTGACATTTGAGCACAGCCTTCAAGACTGCCTTCGCGCTCTAGACGCTGCATTTGGTCCGATTTTAGCAAAGCTTTTAAAACTTGGTTCCACTCACTGAGCAGAACTGGAGAATCACCAAGACTTACCCAGCTTTTTTGTATGCGGCATTTAGCTTCACTTCCCAAGACTAATAAAAGCTCTTGAGATCTGCGCTTTCTAGCCTCAGCAAAGTAGTTGGTGGTTGCGTTCATTAGATGTCCTTCACGGATGAATTTAAGACTTCTTCAATCGTGGTCACACCACGTTTAAGTTTTAACAAAGCACTTCGGCGAAGTGTACGCATACCTTGCTCACGAGCAATGAAACGCAATTGCCCTGCAGAGGCGCCTTTCAAGATGGCGTCTTTGATTTTTTCACTCATCGACATAAGTTCATAAATCGCCGCACGGCCTTTGACTCCTGAACCATTGCAAGTCGCGCAGCCGCGGCCTTTAAACAGTTGATATTCAGGAATTTCATCCGGGTGAATGCCAAGATTCACCAATGTTTGAGGAGGAACCTCAATCGGAGCTTTACAGTTTTCACAAATCTTACCGACTAGACGCTGAGCTACGATCAAGTTCACAGTCGCCGTAATAATATACGGAGCCATGCCCATCTCAGTCAGACGCACGATCGTTGCTGGCGCATCATTCGTATGCAGGGTACTTACGACCAAGTGACCTGTAGAGGCCGCTTTAAAACCGATCTCTGCAGTTTCGAGATCACGCATCTCCCCCACCATGATGATGTCGGGATCTTGACGAAGGAACGATTTTAGCGCGCTCGAGAAATCCAGCGGCGGATTCAAATCCGGATTCATTTGAACCTGATTAATCCCTTCTAAGTTGAACTCGACAGGATCTTCGGCAGTACTGATGTTCACGTCAGCCTTATTTAATTCCGCAAGGGCAGAATAGATCGTTGTTGTTTTACCAGAACCCGTTGGACCGGTAATCAACACCATGCCCTGAGGCATGTTGATCATATGCTTAAAGAGTTTTAAGTCGTCCTCCTCAAAACCCAGCTTCGTCATATCCAATTGCAAATTCGATTTATCCAAAAGACGAAGAACGACCTTCTCTCCAAACAAAGTTGGCAGAACGCTTACGCGGAAGTCCATCTCTTTACCCTTATTGGTACGAATTTTCAAACGACCGTCTTGAGGACGGCGTTTTTCAGCGATATCGAGCTTCGACATAATTTTAATACGCGAAGCAATCGCAGCCGCAGATCCAGAGGGAGGCGCGGTTGCTTCGATCAATCCACCGTCGATACGGAAGCGTACACGATAACGTTTTTCATAAGGTTCAAAGTGAATATCTGATACACGACGTTTGATCGCATCGGCCAAGATCGCATTTACGAATTTGATAATCGGTGCATCTTCACCACCGCCGCCTTCGTCGATGATCTCGACATTGGCTCCGCCACCGACACCGAATTCTTCGTCTTGGGTTTCTTGCGACATCGAGTTCAGCGCTTTAGCACTGATCAAGCCACCATAGTTTTTATCAATGGCAGAAGCAATCGCGACCTCAGTACCAACAACGGCCTGAATACGATGACGAGTGATGAAACGTAAATCTTCTTTTACAACGATATTACTAGGGTCTGCAAAAGCGACGACCAAAGTGGTCCCGGCTTTTTGGATGGGGATCAGCGTGTGTTTGTCGCAAATCTCGCGCGGCACTAGACTGACGACGCTCGCATCAATTTCGAAAGTATTTACTTCGACGCCAGGTACCTGATAGTACTTTTCAAGAGCACGAAGTATTTGATTATCTTTCAGAAAACCTAAGCCAATGATAATTTGACTCAGGCGCGCACCGCCGGATTTCTTTTGCTCTTCAAGAGCTTGATTCAACTGATCTGGACGTAACAGACCTTGTTTAACAAGGATCTCACCAATTTTGAGTACAGACATGAGAATAGTCTATAGCTTGGTGACGTTTTTTGTAACTAGACGGAAGAAGGGTTTTTTAGGGAAGGTAAAATGTCACTGAAGCTCTCAAAGTAGTCTTCATAAGTGATATATTGCTGTGGGAAGAGTTTCTTCAACATGTCGACATCCAACTGAGCCTGGACTGCCAGTCCAGACAAGGTTTTTAAGTCCGCGCGCTGTGCCTCTTCCAAAAGTTGGTTATGAGCAGAGCACTCGGAGATATCCACAACCACTCCGCCGGTTTTCATAAAATTAAAATAGGACAAATCCCCCAGAACAGTACCATTGTCCTGCATGTTAATCGTATTGAGCATCAACGAGCCCGGTTTTTCCTGCACAGTCAACGTATCAGCAGGAACGGCCTCGATACTAACACCCAACAAATAACGACGTAGGAGGGCCACTTCTTTTTGAAGTTTCTCTTCATCCACATCAACGATGCTGACCCGGGAATAGCCTAAACTCACCATTGCTGCGACCGCTGCACGCCCTAAATGACTAGCACCAATGACATAAGAATGAAGACTAATATCCAGGTCTCTGAAGCGACTTACAATCAAAGTACGAAGGCTGTCATACACAAACAAACGCGGCCACCACTGCCCGTTATCATAAACCAAAGAGTCCGCTACTTGTAACCAACGTGCATGAGTTGGCAACTGCGGAAAATGCTCTAGCACGATTGCAGATTGTTCTGGCGGAACTCGCAACAACAAAGCACCCTCTTGCACATAAGGAAGCCACGTCGGAAGTTCTTGAAAATTACGTTCCTTCAGAGCTACGCACTCTGCTTGCCAATTACGACTTTGAAAATAATGATTCAGGTGCTGCCCTGAAAAACTTAATTGATCGGTCACTTCCAGGATCTTACCTGTTACCATGGAAGTATCCTTTTGCCTGCTGAATGTCGGCATGAATTTGCGTCAGCAGTTCTTTAACGCCCGAGAATTTTTTCTCGTCACGAAGATACTCAAGCAAGTCCACTTGGATCTCTTGCCCATAAATATCTTCATCAAAATCAAAAATATGAGTTTCAGTTTTAATCGGCGGATTGGTTTCTCCGTGGAAGGTCGGATTAAAACCAATATTCGTAATAGATTGATACGTTCTATTTCTGAGGTGAGTCTGCGTGATGTACACTCCCCGGCGCACCAGAAAGTCCACTGTCGGAGTCATGTTCGCCGTCGGCACACCAATCGTACGCCCGCGCGCGTCCCCGTGATGAACGATACCTCGCAAATAATAATTTCTTCCCAAAAAGGAATAAACTTTTTTAAGGTCGCCCAGTTTAAGTTCATCACGAATTTTCGAAGAAGAGACAATCAGCCCGCCTTCTTCTTGCGCCGGCACAACAACAAGCTTAATGCCTTTTTCCTTACAAACTTTTTCAAGATAGGAAATGTCGCCCTGACGATTCGAGCCGAAAGAAAAATCATACCCCACAACCAGCGCCTTCGCCTTCAACTTATCAATGAGATAAAATTGCACAAAGTCCGATGCTGAAAGTTTGGCAAAGTTCTGGGTAAACTCTTGTTCCACCATGTGGGTGATACCCAAGCGATCCAGCTGATCTCGTTGGTCACGAAGATCAAAAAGGCGTTGGATTTTGCGCTCGGGATACAATACAGAGACTGGATGCGGGTAAAAAGTAAAGACCACGATTGGCAGCCCCAGGCCTTTGCCCTCTTGGACCGCCTGTCGTAATAGCTTTTGATGGCCTAAATGGACCCCATCGAAGTTCCCAATGCTGACAACAGAGGCGCTCCAGTCCTGGGGAAGCTCCTCAACACCCTGAAATATCTGCATAGAGCCTATCTTACTCCATAAGTTGTTTTAATTCTTGAATTTTTAGCAGAATTTGCTATGTTGCATCGCGTGAAAGTCACCCACTTTTTTAGTCGATATGAAACTCTTGCGAAGCTTCTGGTCCGTCGTCGTGCCTTTTGGCTTCGCACACTGCTGTGCTGGGTGATCGGAGTCACCGCGCTCTCTAGCGATGAGGGTAAATCTTTTGACCAACGTTTTAATTTGCGTGGCGATCAAAAAGCCTCTTCCCAAATAGTTCTTATTACCATCAAGCAATCCGATTTTACCTCCGTCTACGAGAAGCGGACGAACTCGATCGCAAACGTCAGCGAATTGACAGACATCACCGACAGCTTTTTCTGGAATAAAGAAATCTGGCTGAACATGCTCAGGAAAATTCTGGTGCAAGAACCAAAGTCCGTCGGTGTGACTTTGTACTTTGGTATCAACGTCGGTGACGTGCATGTAAATCGCATCGAGGAAAAAACCTTTAAAGATCCGCGCATCATTTGGTCGACAAGCACGAACAACTTTGAACGCCTGTACGAGCCGCTTTTCACAAACGATGCCCATGACAATATCGCCAGTAATGATCTTCGTCGTGACGAAGATGGCGTGATCCGCCACATCTTTGAACAAAGCGATGTCGTGCCTCACTTGGTCGAGAAGATTACTCAGAAACGATTTCCTCACTCGCGCACGGGGATCAGTATTAACTACCGCGGTACAAGCCGCGTCTTCACTCAGTATAGCCTTGCGGAAGTTCTGAATGATGAAGTTCCTGAAGATGCGTTTAAAAACAAAATTATTTTGATTGGTGCTGAGACCAACTCGGGTCAGCAGTATATGACTCCGGTGGGGGCGCTTTCCCGTACCGAAACTTTGGCACACATCACGGATGACCTTTTGGGTAACAAATGGATCCGCACGTTCAGTTTTGGTATTTATGCTTTGATGTTCCTGGGACTAGCGCTGCTAGCGGTCTTTATCATCATGCAATACCCACAGTCTGTCGCGTTGGTCTTTATGCTGTGGTTGGCTCTTTCAATTGCCGCTCTTTCGGCGTGGGTCTTTGATACTTTCTATATTTGGCTTCCGGCTTTCTCTCCGTCGATTTTATTGTTGGCGACGTGGGTGATCTTTATCGGTTATCAAGCAAACCGTATCGAGCGCATGAACTTCCGTTTGCAACAAGAGCAGAAATATCTGGCGGAACTTGAGCAACTCAAAAACAACTTCGTCAGTCTGATCAGCCATGATTTAAAAACACCGATTGCAAAAATTCAGGCAATCGTGGATCGACTGCTGACCCAACACACCAATCCTGAATTGCAAGAGGACTTGAAGTCCTTACGGGGCAGCGGCGATGAACTGAATCGTTATATCCAATCTATTTTGAAGGTTCTACGTGTCGAGTCGCGTGATTTTAAACTCAACAAAGAAGTCGCCGACATCAACGAAATTATCGAGGAAGCTATTCAACAGCTTCGTCCTTTGGCTTTCGAAAAGAACATCCGCATTCAAACAGAGCTCGAACCCATGTTCTCGGTCGAATTCGATACCGTTTTGATTAAAGAGGTTTTGGTCAACCTGATCGAAAATGCGATCAAGTACACTCCTCGAGACGGTCAGATTGCTATTTTTTCGAGCGAAACAGAGGAATCTATTTTCGTTAAAGTGAAAGACAACGGGGAAGGTATCCGCCCTGAGGATCTTGACACTGTTTGGGGCAAATTCACCCGCGGTAAAGATCAGGATATGAAAACCAAAGGAACGGGCCTTGGTTTGTATTTGGTGAAGTATTTTATTGAACTACACGGTGGCCGTGTGAATCTCGACAGTAAAGTGGGCTCAGGAACCACCGTGTCATTTACCCTGCCACTAAGTGATGATACAAGCGAGAGCTTGCAAGAGGTGACGCTATGACAAATATCTTAAACACTCTGATTGTTGACGATGAGGCGGAACTACGCCGTTCGGTGATTTCGATCTTAAAAACAGCAATTCCAGATGTGGAATTTGTTATCGACGAAGCCAGCACCGGCAAAGAAGCCCTTGATAAAGTTCGTAACCAAGCTTGGGACTTGGTTTTGATGGACGTAAAAATGCCCGAGATGAATGGTCTTGAGGCTTTGGCTGCCATTAAAGAACATGATCCACGCACTTTCGTAGTTTTGATGACCGCACATAGCAATCTGCAAGACGCCGTCACTGCGATCAAAGATGGCGCTTATGACTATGTTGAAAAGCCTGTGAATCCACAACGCCTGACTGAAATCGTACGCACTTGCTTGGAAGCTCGCGAGCTTGTTTCTAACTTGGCTTTGTCGAATCCCATTTTTGACGACGACATTGAAAGTGATTTCGTCGGTCACTCGCAAAAAATGCGCGAGGTTTTCAATTTGATCTATCGCCTATGCAAAGTCGACACGACGGTTTTGATCCGCGGTGAAAATGGAACTGGTAAGGAGCTTGTTGCTCGCGCAATTCACTTCAACTCGCCTCGTAAGAGTGGCTCCTTCATGGCGATTAACTGCGGCGCGATTCCTGAAACTTTGATGGAGAGCGAGCTTTTCGGTCACGAAAAAGGTGCCTTCACCGGTGCTGTCGAGCGTAAAATCGGTAAATTCCAAATGGCTAACAATGGCACCCTCTTCTTGGATGAAATCGGCGAGTTAAAACCCGAAATGCAGGTAAAACTTCTTCGTGTACTTCAAGAAAAGAAATTCACTCCTGTGGGTGGCACGCGTGAAGTAAAAACCAACACACGCATTATTGCGGCTACGAACCGCAATCTTGAAAAGATGATGGAAGACATGTCTTTCCGTGAAGACTTGTTCTATCGCTTAAACGTGATGCCGATCTTCTTGCCGCCTCTTCGTGAGCGTACAGACGACATCCCCGCATTAGTTCAACACTTCATTAAAAAACTGGCTCCGCAACACAACGCTGCGATCACTGCGATCACTCCAGAAGCTCTCGAGATGTTGAAAAAATACCGCTGGCCGGGAAATATCCGTGAACTTGAAAACGTGATCGAGCGCGCGTTCATCGTCGAGAACTCATCACAAATCACGGTTGCAAGCCTTCCAGAAAACATCCGCGAGACCAAAGAGGCAACTCCGAAGTCAGCGCCTTTGGGCTATGCGGGACCTCTGGATTTTGACGCTTTCAAAGATCAGATGGAAAAAGACTTTATCGTGAGCGCTCTAAAAGCCAACAACGGCCGCATCAATCAAACGGTGGCGCAGGCGAATATTCCAAAGAACACATTGCTTCGTAAGATCCGTAAGTACGGCATCAACGTGAAAGACTATACGAGCGAGGACTAGATTCTCCTAGGGTGTTCCCAATTTGGGAACACATCGTTCCAAAATCATTTGCTTTCAGTACCAGCATCGGGGTATTCCCGTCTCCGGGACTGAAAGACTATGATGAATGAACTTCTAAAATCAGAATTTTTACGTCGTAAGCGCGACAACAAAAACTATTCGTTGCGTGCCTTTGCCGCCTATCTGGAAATTCCAGCAGGAAGACTTTCCGAGATCCTTTCTGGCAAAAGACCCGTCAGTAAAAAAATGAAAGATAAGCTCGCACTACGTCTGGGGCTAAAGGGTCTTGATGAGCTTATTGAAAATCCCGTTCCAGGCGCCAGTTTTTCCAATCGTGATGACTATCACTTCTTAACCGACGACGTTTTCAGTGTTTTGGCTGATTGGTACCACTTCGCTATTTTATCGCTGGCCGACACTAAAGATTTCCGTCACGACCCCAAGTGGATTGCAAAACGCTTGAATATCTCGGCGATCGAGGCCACAGAGGCTCTGGCAAAGCTTAAAAAACTGGGCTTGATTGAAATCATCAACAACAAATTCAAAAAGACCAATAAAAATGTCAGCACTTCCAGCGACATTCAATCCCAGGCTTTGCGCGTATCGCATCGCCAGAGCATTGAGCAAGCACTCTTAGCCTTGAATGAAGTACCTTTTGAATTGCGGGATATTACCAGTATCACTATGGCGATTGACCTTAAAAAGATCGCCATCGCAAAGAAAATCATTAAAGAGTTCCGTTTAAGAATGTCAGACGTTTTAGAGTCCGGCGCGCAAACGGAAGTTTACAATTTAAATATTCAACTCGTTCCAGTATCAACTCGGAGAAAACTATGAAGCCTATTTTAACACTTGGATTGAGCCTCTTTGTTTCATTGAGCTTTGCATCTGCCGGTCAAGACCGCGGCAATGGTGGTAGCGATGGCTATAAAAAGCTAGTCTATTGCAACTCGGCCAACGGGGACTCCTTTCCTGCAGTTACATTTTATGGGGCAAACTTTTATAATGGTGCCATTGTGCATGCGACTCTATTTTTAGGAACAGACACTGCACAGACAGAAGAAGTATCACTCACCTACGATAGCGGAGAGAAAACACTTCCCCCAAAAGAGTCAGTCAATTGTGGTGGGGATTGTTCTTGGTACGAGGAGAACTTTGAGCTTCTGCTGAGCAATAGCTACAAACTCAAAGTAAGTTTCCGACAATACGAACCTCAATATGAGCCTTCGGGTCATGGTGAACTTGTAGTAGGCACAAAAAGTACCTCTTTAAAGTGTACTATGCAAAAAGGCATCGGGAACTGAACGACGATCGGCTTTTGACCTCTATAGATCTCGACACTCGGCGTGGTCCAAAAACCTCTAAAATTGGACCACTTGACTCGAATTTTCCCCGGTGCCATCGTTAGCTCTGATTTTACAAATTACCGATCGGAGACACGATGAAACTAATCGCATTCGTAGTGATCAATTTGGCCTTTGCCTCTTTCGCACAAGCTTCTAACTCTATTAGATTTGATAAAAAGTTTGAAAATTTCGACGGCTCTGAAACTTACGTCAACCCACGAGTTCTTTTCGCCGGCGAGAGCCTTGTTCCTGCGGAAGTTTACAAAGCCACCCGCGCAACAGGCGATGGAGGCTACTGGTACGACGCTTGTGTTGATTTCACAAATAGAACGTCTCAAACATCAGAAATTGTATGTAGAGAACTCGGCTTTTCTAAAGTCGTTGGTCTTAAGCAAGGAAAAGTTTCTTCTGCGCAATCTGCCTTTGCATCTGCGGGCAATGGAGTGAATGGCACCTTGGACTCTATCGAAGAGTATCAAGGCAAGTATCCTGTACAAGGTGTTGGCAGCTACGGAAGGCCATTTACTCTTTATTGCGCCTATGCAGCCTCGGCTATCACCGAACTCACTTGTAAGTAATAGGCATTTCTAATCTTCGAAAATCTTCTCGCGGATCGCCCAAAAGTGTTTTTGCTTGCGGGCGACGACGAACATCGGCTGGCGGAACAAGGTTTGATTCGCAAACACATCATCAATGCCGTGAATGTGAATTTTCTTCTCTGGCAATCGACTGTGCATACGTACAAAATTAAAATAGAATACGCGGCAGTCTTCGCTGCTTCGTAAGTAGAAGTACTCTTTCAAAGGCTGAGCGTCGGCATCGTAGTAATGCACCTCTAAACGCTCATTCCCCTTTTTGTCGTAGCTCTTTTTGAAGGCCATGCTATCGACCCTCATCACATGGGCGTCTTTTAAAGCCATCGCCTCTTTCAAACGTTTATCAGCGTCGACAAGGACATGCTCGCACTTACGACAACTACGGGCTGCAATGTCGTTTTCCTCGCCGCATTTATCGCATCTTTTGAAACGGAATAAGAAACCACACTCTTCGATCTCACGCGTGTGCGGATCTTCGAAGCCGCCTTTGCATTTACGTCCATAATGCTCGGTAATATTGCCCTCGGCGTCGACCAGGCCCCAAAAGTTGTTCACGACCCCACATTGCGGGCATGGAATCGGCACGACCACGGATTTGCTATTAGGACGGTCCTCATCGACTTCTGGAGAAAATAGATCATGCCCTTGCCCCGTATAGTCCAAGATCAAACAATCGCTCTTACCGGGGCTTAAACGTAAGCCACGGCCTACGATCTGTTGATACAGACTCACGGACTCGGTCGGTCGCAAAATCGCAATCACATCCACATGGGGCGCATCAAAGCCCGTCGTCAAAACCGATACGTTCACCAGGTATTTAAGCTTCTTTTGTTTGAAGGCCTCGATGATCTCGTCCCGCTCCCGGTCCTCAGTATCACCAACAACCAACGCCGATACATAGGGCGGCAGACTTTGCATGATTTCGATCGCATGATTCACCGAGCTTGTGAAAATCATCACGCCCTGGCGGTCCTTTGACATCTCGAGGATGTTTTTAATAATCAATGGCGTAATGCGCTTTTGATCTTTGAGTAAAGCCTCAACCTGCGCCATCACGAAGCTTGTCCCATTTAGCTTCAAGCTTGAAAAATCATAACATGCCACCGGCGAATCGATCTTAAGCGGTGGTGTCAGATATTTGTCTTTGATCATGGTCTTGATCGAAAGCTCATAGATGCATTTCTTAAAGAATCGTTCTTCCGTCGTTTGCTGAAGCTTTTGAGGAGTATTGTACTGGTAGAGCCACCCCAGCCCCAAACGATACGGAGTTGCCGTTAGCCCCAAGACACAAAGCCCTGGGTTGATTTTCTGAAGCTTTGAAATCACCTGCAGGTACTGAGTTTCCCCTTCGACTGAAACACGATGGCATTCGTCGATAACGAGCAATGAAAAGTTCTCGAAAAATCCTTCAGGAGCCCGAGCAATAGACTGGATGCTCCCGAAGATAACTTTTTGATCCATCTCTTTCCGATTTAATCCCGCAGAATAAATGCCCGCCTCGAGGCCAAAGGAAATATACTTGCTGTGATTTTGCTCTACCAACTCCCGAACGTGCGCCATGACAAGCACACGGCCCTTTGCTATTCGGGCGAGTTCGGCAATGACCAAACTCTTCCCAGCTCCGGTCGGAAGCACGACGATAGCTGGAGATTTCTCTTCCCTGAAATGTCGGAGCGTCGCTTGGACAGCCTCTTGTTGGTAAGGGCGCAGTTGGTACATCAAAATAACCTAGCAGCTCGTTGGAGTGCGGCAACGAAAATATATACCACAGGGGGCCGTAGGGGCCACAAACGTAAACAAAAGCTTGATTGTGGACGTATCCGTCGTAAATTTACGGCACCCTGTAAACGTCCTAAACAGGGATTTTGGCCTTAAAACCAAAATATCGACAAACGAAAGCTGGTATGGATGTCGCATTATGAGCCAAATGAGGGACCCCTATGGTTTGAGGGCCCCAAATCGTAAAGGCGGAATGTAAAGTGGATTTATCAAAGTTCTTAAAAGACAAAAGAAAGCTCGCGGGTCTTTCTCAAGGCGCCGTGGCTAAAAAGCTTGGCTATACTAGCCCTCAATTCGTTAGCAACTGGGAACGTGGTTTATCACGCCCACCGGTTCCTACACTTCGTAAAATCGCGCAAATCTATAATATTTCGATGAACGAAATGTTTGATGTGGTTTTGCAAACTACGATTATCGAAGTCAAAGCTGAGCTCACTGAAAAGTTTTTTAAACAAGGAAAATCAAAGTAGACCATTCAGGGTCTACTTTAGCGCCACGGCAACAAGGAGGAGAAAAATATGAGACTTGATATGTTTTTTCCAAACCAAAACCGTCATGTAAGGTTCTTGATGGGCCTTTACTTAAATAGAAAGCGCAATGAACAGGGTCTCTCTCTTCAAGAAGTAGCATCTCAGGTGGGCCTCACTCCGCAATCTTATAAACGTATTGAATCCGGCGGCAAAAAAATCGACGACACTCTCTTTGAGAAAATTCAGTCTCTAATTGCGATAGAGCCAGAAGACCTTAATGAGATCCGTCGAATTGCTGCTATTCGATTTGTTAACGATCTTTCCAAAGCATTTGCTTCAAACTACCCACTATGAAAACTAAAAAAACACCCCAAACTACTGACGAATCTAAAAGATTGCGCGAAGTTATTCGCGAAATCGGACTTCCTTTGCGCCGTTTGCAGGACGTTATCTTACTAACTCCTGAAGAGTGCCTTACTTGGTGGAGCAATAAGGAAGCAAACCATACTGTGAACCCTAATGCTTTTAGCCGTTTGACTGAAATCGTAGCTATTGGCGAAAACCACCTTTATACAGGCGACTACGACCGTGATCTTGCTCGTAAACGCATGATGGGTGACTATCTCTCTCTGCCACACCGTTATGAGGACAACCAAAATAGCTTTCTTAGAACTTCAGCCCATATTATTCGCTATATTGTCCTTACTCGTGGTCAACACTTCGCAGATCAAATTCTATACAGCTTGAATGTTTCACCGATGCTCTATGATAACTTAGACGTTCGCATCAATCTGACTTACTTTGCGGACCTCTTAGAAGCACTCTCTAAACACGGCTTTCAGCAAGAAGAGTTGGATACTTTGGCAAGTGTGATTTTCTTGAGTCTTCAGGAAACAAAACTTGGGCAAAGTTTCAAAGAGTCTGAAAACCTTTTTGATATTTACAAAACTCTGGCAACAAACTTTGACTATTTTGATTCGAACTTTGAATACAAAAGTCGCTTCGTTGGCAAAAAGTACATTTTGAAAACCACATTGCCTTTGACCCAACACCCAGAATTGAAAGGCAGCCCGCAAAAGATCAAGCGTCTTATGCGTTATCGCCGTCTTCTATCGGCATGGTTCCCATACCTCGGAGGAATGGCACCACTCTTCCCGAAGACGGAAGTTGTGCGCTTCTCAGACGACGTGGTTGAGACTCAATATGTATTTGATTTAAAACAGCACGCCATGCGACCGACGAAACTGCTAGTCGTTTAATTTTTTAAAAAAACCAAATCCCGTAGAACCTGCGTCCAGCAATGCGCTGCTGGACTTATCATGTTCCTCCATACTATTTTCAATGGAACAACATAAAATGCGGACAGATTCTGTACCTGAGTGACTCTATACACGCCATTAACTGATTTTTGACTCACTCAGGGATAGACAACAAACCGATATCTGTTTTCGACATTACAGCTTTCCAAGTTTTTTACCGATATTTTACATATATGTCGCATAAATACAGTACGTACTTACAAATGCCGACTGTCTTTCAACGAATTTTCATGAAATTCGTCAAAATAATTTTACCCATTTTATTTTGCCAACAAACCTTCGCTGCCTCCGGAGTGACTTACACGGGACGCATCTTTGACTCCAATGATGAGCCAATCACTGCAAGTCAGGTGACTTTCACTCTCGCCGTCTATGACTACGATGGAAAATGTCTTCTCTACTCAGAACAACGAGACCTTGATTTATCTGTATCCAAAGGAACCTTCTCTTTCGAGATCGGATCACCAGGGGCGCTCACGTCGAGTTTCCATGGTGGCGCCACTGGCCCTCAAAACCTCTCGGATATTTTTAATAACAGCAAATCCTTTAGTGGGCTTGGTACTGCCAATGGCTGTTCGGGTACTATGACAGCACCGACAGATCCCACTGCAGGCCGCATGTTGGCCGTGAGTTTCACAGTGGGCGCGGCAACCCCATCTCAAGATCTACCATGGTTGAAAATCTCTCCGGTTCCCTCTGCCCTTCAGGCTTATGCGGTGAACGGCTATGGGACTGGCTCTCTTTTAAAAGTCGACTCTGCTGTTAACCAAACTACAAATGCTAACAACGCTCTTTCACAAACTCAGTACGATGAATTCTGGCGCTTAGTGAAAGCTCCGTTGACTGCTTACTTGCCTACAACAGGCGATGTAACAATCGTTTCTGGTAATAACAGAGTCACTACTTTCTTAGGACAAACTCTGCCTGCAGGTCCTGCAACTAATAACCAAGTGTTGGTATCTAACGGTACATCATGGACTCTTCAGTCTATGAGCTCTGGCTCAGTCACTAGCGTTGCTGGCACAGCTCCAATCACTATTGGTGGTACGGCTTCTGCTCCGAACGTTGCTATCGCTCAAGCAAATAGCACTACAGATGGTTTCTTAGATAGCGCTGACTGGGTTACTTTCAACTCGAAACAATCTAGTGGTCTTGCCGATGGCAGCATTTGGATAGGTAATGCTTCTGGTGCAGCTCAAGCTCGTGGCATGACTGGTGATGCAACAATCTCTAATACAGGTGTGTTGACTCTTGCTTCTACTATCACTGCAGGTGGCCCAGTAGGTACTGCTGGTTATGTTCCAGTAATCACTTACGATGCTAAAGGTCGTTTGACTGCAGTTACTTCTGCGGCTGTTAATGATTCGTCAAAATTGCCACTTGCTGGTGGCACTATGTCTGGCGCACTCAATATGGGCGGTCAAGATATTACTAACACTGGCAACATTTCGATGGCTGCGAATAAATATTTTGGTCTTTCTTCGAATACAACCGATGGTACCGTTGCCGGTCAAATTTGGTATGACGCTGGTACTATTAAATACTTCGATGGTTCAACTGTGAAGTCTTTGGGGGTTTCCGGCGGAGGCATCACAAATCTGAATGGTTTGACTGCTGGTACTCAAACATTTGCGATTGGCACTTCAGGCAATGCACCTTCATTCAACTCTGTAACTGATACTCACACGTTGAACATTCCAATGGCTAATGCCGCTGGCACTGTGACTGCGGGTCTTATCAGTAACGCTGATTACGTTTCTATGATGGCAAAGCAATCAAGCTCTTTGGCTGATTCTTTGATCTGGGTTGGTAATGCTTCTGGCGCCGCGCAAGCTCGTGCAATGACTGGTGATGCTACTATCAGCAACACAGGTGTCTTAACTGTTGTTAAAACAACGACTGGTGAAGCTAACAAACTTTTAGCTCTCGATGGTACTGGTGTTGGTAACGTCAAAGGCTTGGATATCCAAACTGGTACTGGTAAAGCGACGATCCAAACTTCAGGTGCCTTCACAAACTACGTTCTGACTTTACCTACTGATGACGGTAACGCAGACCAAGTTCTTAAAACTGATGGTTCTGGTATCCTTTCTTGGACTTCAGTTCTTTCGGGCGTAAGCAACACAGCTAACTTAGCTGACTCAAAAATCTGGGTTGGTAATGCTTCCGGTAAAGCGGTCGAAGTTTCTATCTCTGGTGATGCTACTATCAGCAACACTGGTGCATTAACTCTTGCTTCGACGATTACTGCAGGTGGCCCAGTTGGAACTTCTGGTTACGTTCCAGTGATCACTTACGATGCCAAGGGTCGCCTCACTACTGTTACTTCCGCAGCTGTTAACGATACTTCTAAGCTTCCACTTGCTGGCGGCACTATGTCTGGCGCGATCAACATGGGCGCTCAAGACTTGAATAACGTTGGCAACATCAACATGGCTGCTAGTAAGTACTTCGGTCTTTCTGCAAATAGCACTGATGGCACGGTTGCCGGTCAAATGTGGTATGACGCTGGCGTGATCAAGTATTATGACGGTGCAACTGTAAAATCACTTGGGGTTTCTGGCGCTGGTATTACTAACTTAAATGGTTTGTCAGCTGTGACTCAATCTTTCGTGATTGACGGTGCTGGTTCTGACTTCGCAGTAAACTCTGCAGGTTCAGCTCATACATTCAGCTTACCAAGTGCTTCTGCAACTAATCGTGGTGCTTTAACTTCTGCTGACTGGTCTGCATTCAACTCTAAACAATCTAATGCTCTTGCTGATTCTAGCATCTGGGTTGGTAATGCTTCTGGTGGAGCTCAAGCTCGCGCAATGTCTGGTGATGCTACGATTTCTAATACTGGCGCAATCACTGTTGATAAAACTCAATCTGCAGTAGCTAGCAAAATCTTGCAATTAGATGCTAACTCAGTAGCAACTACTAAAGGTGTTAATGTTAACGGTTCTACAAGTGGTTCGATCTCTATCCGTGGTCAAGCTACTGCGGGTACTTACACTTTGACACTTCCAAACAACGATGGCGGTGCCAACGAGTTCTTGCAAACTGATGGTTCGGGCAACCTTACTTGGGCTACTCAGTCGGCTCTTCTTCCATCATTGACTGCTACTAACATTTGGGTTGGTAACGCGTCTGGTGGCCCAGAGGCTCGCGTTCTTGCTGGTGATATCTCTGCCGTCAGTGACACAGGCTCTGTGACAGTCGTTAAAACAACAACTGCTGAAAATAATAAGATCTTGGCTTTGAACGGTACTGGTGTTGGTACTATGAAGGGTCTTGAGATCCAAACTGGTACTGGTAAGGCGACGATTCAAACTTCAGGTGCCTTTACAGATTACGTTTTGACTCTTCCTGGTGATGATGGAACTGCCAATCAGGTCCTCCAAACAAATGGCTCTGGCATCTTGTCATGGGTGAATCAGAGCAGTGGTGCTGATAACTTAGGGAATCACACGGCGACAACAAATATTCAATTAGGCTCGAACTGGCTGAGCGGAGATGGCAACAATGAAGGTCTCCTTATCGACAGCTCTGGCAATGTCGGAGTTGGCGCTGCGAGTGCGGGTGCGAAACTAGAAGTAAATTTATCCAGCACAGACACGATCATTGGAGCTGGCGCGCCTGCCTTCGCTATCAAAAATACAAACGCAACTAGTGGCGCCCTTAACACTATGTTATTCGTAAACTCAGGAGGCTTTGGTAGCGCCGCCATTTCTACTACTCAGACGAATACTACCAATCTTGGAGACAATTTAGTTCTTCAAGCAAAATCATCAAGCACGGGCAACTGGCATCAGGATCAACTCGTTGTTTCTGGTAACGGCAATGTCGGCATTGGCAAGAACAACCCAGGAGCCGCTCTTGATGTAAAAGGCGCCATCCGCATGTCAGGCGCCACTTCTGGCTACACTGGTTTCCAGCCGGCCGCCGCAGCTGGCTCGACTGTTTGGACATTACCAACGGCTGATGGTTCAGCAAACCAAGTTCTGCAAACAAATGGTTCTGGAGTTCTTTCATGGGCGAATTCGACAGACAACGCGAAGCTGCCTCTGGCAGGTGGTACGATGTCTGGTGACATCAACATGAATGGAAACGATATTCTGGGACTTTATTTAGGGGCTGGTCGGTTCTTCCTTGGTAATGCATCTAACGTTGCTGACACAGTACTTATGAGCGGTGACGCGACGATGAGTCCAACTGGTGTTGTGACTGTAGATAAGACGACTGCGGCTGTAGCAAATAAGATTTTGCAACTTGATGCAAACTCTGTTGCTAACACCAAGGGTGTCGATGCGACGAGTACTCAAAGTACAGTCTATGCAACTTCATCGGCATCTTTGAAAGTCCCGGCAGGTGGCGTAAGTCTTTCAGTGAATAACTGGCAAGATACCAGTGGGACAGCTTCCTACATTAAAATGAACGCCTACAACACGAGCTCGAATGATCAATATGCATATATCGGGACTGTTTCTACGGCTGGTGCAGGTGCGTGGTCTCCATCGATCGTCTTTGGTCAAACTACAAGTTCTACCGCTTACGCAGAAACCATGCGTATTCATAGCAATAACTTTGTAGGTATTGGCGCCACGGCTCCTGCGACCAAACTCGATGTTAGTGGTGTGACTCGCTCAACTGGTTTTGATGTGAATGCCACTTATGGTGGAAGCCAAGCTTCTGTTCGCGCTCCAGCTTCTTTCACAAGCTATACTCTGACACTGCCAACGACTGTAGGAACAAGTGGCCAAGTTCTTAGCACCAACGGCTCTGGCACTCTTTCTTGGGCGACGGTTTTGACCCCGTCCGATGGTGTCATTAAAGATGGAAATAGTTTTGGCGCACATATGATCATTGGAACAAACGATAACTATGATTTCCGCTTCGAAGCCAATGGTGCTACAGCCATGACCATTGAACCTTCTGGTGAAGTAGGCATTGGTACGACGACTCCTGGTTATAAATTGGATATCGCCTCAACCGATGGCGATGCTATTCGTTTAAACACCTACAGCAACACGGCTGCTCAAGGAAGTACCGCCATGCTCTACCGTGCACGTGGCACAGCAGGCTCTCCGTCAGCGGTTCAATCCAGTGATACATTAGGTGGAGTTTATTCCCGAGGTTATGGAGCAACCAGCTTTGGTTCTTCGGCTACTGCATATATGGAATTCTCAGCAGCACAAAATTTCACCGATGCAAATCGCGGAACATTCATGTCTTTCTATACGACGGCCAACAACTCAGCTTCACCCACCGAGCGCGTCAGAATCACAGAGGGTGGCAATGTCGGGGTTGGCACCTCGAATCCTTCAGCAAAACTGGAGGTCAGTGGTTCTGTTGCCACTCCGACCAACGTGATTGCTTCCGGTGCTGCGGTAAATCTTTCTTTAAGTAATATTCATCTACTGCAATCTGTCGGCGGCACGACGATCACGCTTTCCAATATGGTTAACGGTGGCGTTTACACTGTGATCGTATCAGACACCACCGCTAGAACTTATACATTTTCAGGTTGCAACAATGCCTACTTCAGCCCTACCAACGCCGCCACGACCAATGGAACGAGAACCATCTATGGTGTCACGACGATTTACGTAGGTAGCAGCTGGGACTGTTACATTACTTGGGCCGGTGGATTTCAGTAATTAAGTTTTTAGAGGTTTCTAAATGGCTGTACGTAGCACTCTTTTAGCTTTGGTTTTTGGCCTTGCGGTGAATTCCGCAATGGCGAACCCTATGCAGTCATATTTTAATTTACTTCTTGCTGGCCAGCAGTGCACTCCACCAGCAACAACACTGACACTTTCTCCGGCCGCTGCTACTAGCAATGAAGGCGATGGTTCCGTCAGCGTCACAGCGACGCTCTCAACAGCCAGCTGTCGCGATATCACTATTTACTACTCTACACTAGGCACAGCCGCCGACTCGGTCAATTTTAGCGGCATCAGTGCTGGCAGTGTGACTATCAACAAAGGCTCTACCACCGCGCAAATCACCTACAGCCTTCCTCAGAATGGAGCTCAAGAACAAGAATCTTTTCTGGGCGTTTATTTAAAAGGTACTGGGAAATCTACAGACAACGTCACTCTAGGTGCGGAGCTCAGCTCTACTCACTTTGTTATCGACGATGAGACCGGTGGCTATCGCACGATATCAGACACTGCAAGCGGCGGTGGCACTCAATGTGCCATCGACAGTGCTAATTACTTGAAGTGTTGGGGTCTTAATGATTTTGCTCAAATCGGTGACGGCACCACTATCAATCGCGATACAGCAGTGAAAATCGATCAAAATGCTGTTTTCACTTACATGAGATCCGGAGAAAATCACGCTTGCGGAATTACGTCCACCGGCACTTTGTTATGCTGGGGTTTGAATAACTATGGCCAACTTGGCAACGGGACCGTTGTCGACTCACTCTCGTTGGTGGTGGTCGACTCTGGAACTTCTTATTCCAAAGTTTCCCCAGGAAAATACTCCACCTGCGGCATCACGACCGCAGGAGTTTTAAAGTGCTGGGGTCGTAACCAACAAGGTCAACTCGGCGATGGAACCACAACAACCGCACCGACTCCAATCGTGATTGATTCTGGTACTGCCTACTCGGAAATCGCCATGGGGGTTTCCGGAGGCCCCTCAGGGATTCTTCACACCTGTGGAATCACCACTGCAGGGGTTTTAAAATGTTGGGGCTCTAACAATTACGGAGCTTTGGGACAAAACAATACCACCTCGTCAACAAGCCCCCTTGTTGTCGACTCGGGGGTCAACTATTCGTCAGTCACTGTAGGAGGCGCTCATTCTTGTGCGATCACGACCGGAGGCACTCTGAAATGTTGGGGGTACACTCAGTACGGTCAGGTGGGTGATGCCCAAACCGCAGCAGATAGACTTCTTCCAGTAACGATTGGTACTGGATACACCGCTATCGCTGCGGGCATGTATCATACTTGTGGCGTGACGGGTGGAGTCCTCAAGTGCTGGGGGCAGAACGCTTCAGGTCAAGTTGGCGATACCACTACCGCCAACAAATCTTCGCCAACAACTGCAGACTCAGGAACAAGTTATTCTAACGTCGGCTTGGGCAATGCGCACAGTTGCGGCATCACGACAGGCAATGTCTTAAAATGTTGGGGAGCCGCTACTTCGGGAAAACTCGGCAACGGAACCACCACCCCCAATGTGACTAGTCCCGCTGTGATTGATAGCGGTGTCAGCTATCAATCCGCATCTGGTGGTGCCGAGAGTACGTGCGCCCTTATGACCACGGGCGGAACTACCAAATGCTGGGGCGACAATGCTTTTGGGCAACTCGCTAACGGCACAACGACAGACAGTACAACACCTGTATTACTTGGAAACAGTCTTTACAGCATGGTTCGTATTGGCAAAAGCCACGCCTGCGGAATCACTACCACTGGAAAATTGAAATGCTGGGGCGACAATACCTACGGGCAACTGGGAGTTAATGACTTGAATCCACGCTCTCTGCCGACCACTGTCGATGGAGCCGTATCCTATTCCAAAGTAACATTGGGCGATTACCATACTTGTGCCATCACAACCGCCGGCGTTTTGAAGTGTTGGGGAAAAAACACCAACGCCGCTATCGGAAATGGAAACACTACAAACCAAGATCTCCCCGTCATCATCAATAGCGGAACAACCTACTCTGCAATTGCCGGAGGAGAACTACACACCTGTGGCGTAACCACCGCCGGTGTCTTGAAATGTTGGGGCTACAATGCAAGCAGCCAGCTCGGCGATAATACCGTGACACAAAGGGCGTCTCCGACGGTGATTGACACCGGTATTACATATTCCTCTGTTGAAACCGGGGCCAATCACTCTTGTGGAATCACGACGGCAGGCGCATTGAAGTGCTGGGGCTCTAGCGGAGATGGACAAATAGGTCATGGCAGTGGTGCCACACAGGCTACTCCCTTAGTTATTGATAGCGGCACTAATTATAGTCGGATTGAACTCGGAACCTCACACACTTGTGGGGTCACTAGCGGGAATATCTTGAAATGTTGGGGGAAAAACGACAGAGGCCAACTCGGCAACGGTACTATCACTTCAAGCTCGTCCCCCGTCGTCATACACTCTGGCACCTCTTACAATCTTGTTAGCATCGCAGAGACTCATAGTTGTGGTGTAACCAACGGAGGCATTTTAAATTGCTGGGGAGGCAATGACTATGGCCAGCTCGGAAACATATCTGGCACACTCAAGATGCGACCGATGATCGTGGATCGCAGCACACTAAGCTCTATTTCCACAGGGGCTAGTCATAGCTGTGTTATTACAAGCGCAGGCCTTCTCAGTTGCTGGGGGCTAAATACCTCAGGGCAACTCGGGATAGGCTCAACGACAAGCACCAAAACCCCCAACGCGGTTGAGGCAACAACCATATACTCTTCTGTAGGAATCGGAGTCAGTCATAGCTGCGCCATCACTTCGACAGGCGTTCTTAAATGTTGGGGACATAACGGAAATGGTCGTCTTGGAGATGGAACAACCACCCAAAGAAATTCTCCGGTAACTATAGATAGTGGTGTGACATACTCCGAAATCAACACAGGACAATATCATACATGTGGGCTCACCACAGGTGGCGTTGTAAAGTGCTGGGGATACAATCTCTATGGCCAAGTTGGAGACACCACGACGGTTGATAAAACTTCTCCTGTGATTATCGACTCTGGAACTTCTTATTCGCACATTTCTGTTGGCTGGAACCACAGCTGCGGGATCACCACCACAGGCGTATTAAAATGCTGGGGCAGAAATGGCACAGGTCAATTGGGCAACAACTCGACGACCGACAGCCCTACACCCGTCGTTATTGATGGCGGCACTACTTATAAAGCCGTTAGCGGCGGCGCCAGCCATACATGCGCAATCACAACTGCCGATGTTTTAAAATGTTGGGGCCAAAATACCTACAATAACTTAGGAGATGGTACGACCAATCAAAAACTTATACCTACGGTGATAGATAGTGGCGTCAGCTATTCGCTCGTGACAAGTGGCTCTTATGCAACCTGCGCAGTCACCACAGGTGGTGTTTTGAAATGCTGGGGACCCAATGACTTTGGAAGTATTGGCCTAGACAATCATGCACTCTCAATTTCAACTCCGACTGTAATAGATGCCGGTGTAAGTTACACCGCAATCTCTATGAGGCAGCAACACTTCTGTGGTGTTACTAGCTCGGGCATGAAATGCTGGGGCAGAAACGACAACGGTCAGACTATCTCACAGCCGATCCTGCGACCGATCTATGTTCCTGCCGTAAGACAACCTTAAATATAAATCTACGCAGCCGACGAAATTGCTCGCCGTTTAACTGCTTCCACGCCGTAAAGCTCTTCCGCGTAGGTCGCAAACGGTGTGACCTTCGCAGCCCCTTCCGGTTGTGGAAGGACTTCAAAGACTTCTGTCACAAGGTTTTTATTCTCTTCATAAACTCTTGTGAAGTGATCCAGATTGAAGTTCTCTACCAAGATCATCATATGTGGTGATTTCACAGCAGGATGCTCAAAGATCAAATCTTTGATCGTCTTACCCACAGGTTCTAACCAGCGAGAAGCTCCGTAAGTTTCATTTGTGCAACCGACGATATTATCAAAACCAGCTCTCATCACATGAGTGCAAACTAGGAAGTACCCAATCTCTGACAAATTCAGACCAGAATTTTTCTTAGAATAAGCAGGATCTACAAACCACGCGTTGCAATCCACGATTTCTTTGTGTCTTGCATGGAATCTATTAAATGCGTCTTGGAATGGTAGTGTTAACTTTGGAACTATACTCATCAACGGAGTATCAATACGATGAGCCGTCGCACGACTTAAATAAGTCGTTCTGATCGCAAAGATAAGTTTGGGCGCTAAAAAGTCGGTCGTATCATATATAAGATAATGAGTCCCAATCATGTCATGCTTATCCGTGACCACATAGTTGGGTTCTGTACGTAAGAAGTTTTTTTGCTTTGCAAAGACGACGTCTGAAAGAATCTTCTGGGCTGCCGGATTATCAAGTTGTGCCTTAGCGTTATCTACAATCACAAGTCTGAACTTACTCATCGGAGACCTCTTCTTATAAATAATTTTCGGTTAATCCCACGCTTCTATCAAGTCTAGTTAATAAACGTTTTTTGTTTATTAACTCTTGAAACACGCTCCAGATCTACTCCATATGTTCATAAGTGTTTCACAATAGGATTCGATCCGAGACATCAACATGATTGTACTTTCCTAAAACGCTCCTGAAAACAATGATCGAAAGGATCACTTTTAAGTGTATTGAACAGAGTCAGTTTTTTGAAAGCCTTTGAAAAGACAGCGAATTTCAAGATATAGTAAATCTAATTTACTAACGATTGCGGGACGTATGCTAAAAAATCGTATTGAAATTAAAGATGTTAATCAATGGACCTACGAGAGGTTCGGCCTTCACTCCTCTCTCTTAAACCAAGATCTGCACTGCGGCTTCTTCCGCTCCAAATCAGGAAAGGCAGTCACTAAAACACTCTATATGTTTCATGGCGGAAATGCGGACGACTCGCAGGCCGCGCAAGCCGGGCTTTTACCCTTGGTCGCCGATATCTTAAGCCAGGGCTCCCACGAGAATATTCAGATTGTTTTTCCATATATAGGTACCAGCTTTCTTCACGATCACCCCACTGCCCAGTCGAAATCCTTTTCTAATTACTTTCTTAAAGAAGTGATTTCGGTGGCGGAAAAGGAACTAAAAATACAGCCCGAAAATCGACTGCTTAGTGGTTGGTCTATGGGAGGCCAAGCGGCTTTAAATATGTTCCTGCGTTTTCCGGATCAATTCGGAGGCGTCGGAGTTCACTTCCCCACTCTTGTTGGTTTTAATTACAACGATAAACGGGAGCAAGAAGCCTATGCTCAGCGCCAGAAGGTCTCGGACGCAATGATGCATATCTTGGTTTCAGAATTTCAAAAAGAGTTCGTTGATATTAGTGACTTCTCAAATCACGACCCTTTACACCTGGCAAAGTTGAAAGCCGGACAGCTGGGGAATAAGAAAAAGATCTATTTTGATGTCGGCCAAGAGGACGAATTCGGACTCTCTGAGGGGGCCCGAATGCTTCATGAACTTCTTCTTGATAAAAAGGTGGCTCATCAATATGAGCTTGTGCCTCAAGGGAAGCATGATGGGGCGTTCATCTACACCCAGCTCGGAAAACTTTTAAAACATATCTTATAGAGTTTGATCTAAAAGTCTTTTGATACGACGACGGGCGAAGAACGCGCGGAAGGACTCTTGCATTCTGGCTTTAAACGGTTTTGCGAGAGGATTTAAATCGATATCCCACCCGTCGACCACTTCGCCCGATTCAACAAAGCGCAGAATCACTGGCACAATGATAGCCGACAGAAGATCCGACGTGCATCCCAACTGGGAAGCCGAAACGTCTCTTTTAGTCAGAAGGTCTTCCAATAAATTCAATGAATGCGCCGGAACCGCAGAAAGTGGTACGAAAGAGAACAGTACCTTCAGCGGGTGCTTAGCAGCTTTAGCGGCATCATACGCACCATCAAAGACATCCAAGTGTTCATTTCTATAATCATAGGAACGGCCCCATTGGCGGAAGCCGATATCTAGTGCTGTTAACACGGCTTTGTGCTCGCGTTGGGCGCGCTCATGCAATTGCAACTTCATCGCAATGCCAGACGCCGAGGTCACGTCAATAGCGTCGATAATGATATCGGCCCATTGAATTGTAGAGTCGATGTTTTCGATCGAAAGGCCTTCGGTGAAGTATTTTACATTCACGAAAGGATTGATGCCCGTCAAATTGTCAGCATGAAATTGTGCTTTGTTCTGACCAATATTTTCCTTGAAGGCATGTTGGCGATTCAGGTTCGTCAGCTCATACTCGCCGTTGTCAGCAAGAATGAAATTCTCTACTCCTAAGCGCGCTAGGGGCTCAATACAAGCACCGCCTGTCGAACCACAGCCCGCGATCAGGATTTTGATGTCACGAAGACGTTTTTGCGTATCAGAAGAAACGAAATGAAAGTTTCGTGTTGTCAGAGTTTGATAGTACTCTTCTCTGTCTTGTGGCCATTGGGTTTGCTGAGGCTGAAGCTTTCTAACAGAACTCATTTTGTCTCCGAGATTAGATCACTATTAGTTTATGGTATCTGATCTTGGAAAAACTAAAATGTCTAAAATCCCGAGCAATACCACTGCTGGACCAAAGCAGGTCCTAATGCTCAGCTTCTAGCGGATGGGCCTTAGGAGCGCTTTAAAGGAGTCAACCAGTTCAGTGTGTCCTTTTGAGTGCCACGCTGAATGGAAGTGATCTCGGTGAAAAGCTGAGTGCTGAGAGGGCCATTCTCGTTGTTATTGATAACCCAGTCTTTGCCTTTGTACGCAAGCACACCGATAGGCGAAATCACCGCAGCAGTGCCGGTACCGAAAGCTTCTTTCAATTGGCCCTTGCTCATCTTCTCGATCACTTCTTCAATCGTGATTTTTCTCTCTTTGATCGGAAGGTTTTTAGATTTCAACAATTGAATAACGGCATCACGAGTTCCGCCGGAAAGAATGCTGCCGTTCAAGGCAGGAGTGACGATCTCGTTATCGAAAACAAAGAACACATTCATAGTTCCGACTTCTTCGATGCCTTTGTGCTCAACATCCAACCAAAGAACTTGAGCATAGCCGCGTTTTTTAGCTTCAAGAGCGGCTTTCAAGCTAGCTGCATAGTTTGCACCTGCTTTGACGGCGCCAAGACCACCTGGGGCTGCGCGAAGGTAAGTTTCTTCAGTCCAAATCTTGATGGGCTTAGTCCCTTCTGAGTAGTAGGAGCCCACCGGAGACAACAAAATCAAAAACATAGTTTCGCGAGATGGGCGAACTCCCAAGAAGGGCTCGGTACCGATCAGGGTTGGACGGATGTAAAGGGCCGTGTTGGGTTCGCTAGGAATCCAGCGCTCATCTGCGGAGATAACTTGGTGAAGTCCTTCCATGAAAAGATCCATAGGTGGTGCTTCAAGACAGATACGAGCGGCGCCTTCGCAAAGGCGGTGGTAGTTAAACTCTGGCCTAAAGAAAACAATTTTGCCATCGGCTTGGCGGAAGACTTTCATGCCTTCAAAAAGTGCCTGACCATAGTGAAGAACAGAAGCTCCTGGATCCATAGAGATTGGACCGTAAGGAACTACAGACGCCTGGTGCCACCCCTGCCCTTCGCGATAGGTTGCGACGAACATGTGATCGGAAAAGTGCTGGCCGAATCCGAGTTGGTCAGAAGGTGGAAGTGGTTTCGGAGAGGTCGACAGGGTCTTAGTAATTTTGGTCATAACTAGGAGTTATCCAAGATGACCGCAGAGGTCAAATACGGAATGGGGACTTCAAAATTTAACAGAATTTTTTGCCATGGGCTTCACTACATTTGAACTCACACCCAACACCACTCTGTGGACGTCAACCAAGGTCCCATCAACAAAACCCGAAGGAGCGGCGTTCTACCGCTTGGAGCATTAGCTCTCCTCATATCCTTGGATATCAGAGTACAGGCTTACTTAGAAACCGTAGCACCGCCACAGTTTTCGAATTGGATTGTGACGACCATCCCCGAGGTCATTCCCAAATAGCTACGTGGTTCTGCACAGCCCTTGGTTTTTACTTCGATGGCGTATGAGGCATCTCTCGCCACTGGGATTGCAACCTTGTCACCCTTAAAACTATGCTCTTGATCCGCTTTAGAAACCTCGTTGACGATCTTCACCGTCGTTGGACCACATAAGAACGTACGTTTTGGATCTTTATCGAACTTTGTACGGCACTTCACTACGATATTTCCCGGCACCACGTCCCCACGCTCTGGCGGAGGATTTGTCTTCACTGCCACTTCCGTCGGAACCGTCGCCACAAAAGGCTTACTGTCTGCAGGCTTTGTTTCTGTTACGCACGCCGAAAGAAGAACTGCGAAAACGCCGTACACTGCTTTTTTAAGCCCCATGAAGTACTCCCTTTAATTTTTCCAGCACTTCGTCCTTGCTGATACTCTTCATACACACGTGAGTCCCGATCGGACACTTTTTATGACCATGCTTACCACAGGGTCTACACTCAAGATCCGGCTTTTCAACAACGAAAACATGATCCTGCCATGGGCGAAAACCAAATTCCAAAACCGTCGGCCCAAAAACCACCACCGACGGAGTCTCGCTCGTCGCTGCTAAGTGCATCGAAGCGCTGTCATTGCCAACCACAGCCGCTAACTGAGAAAGCACCAGTGCCGATTCATAAATACTGGTTTTCGCACAAAGATCCACCGCTCCCGGAATTTGCCCCGCCACACGAGCACACAGAGCTTCTTCTCCAGGGCCGCCCATAACCAAAACAGGCACACCTTGCAATGAGAGTTTTTGACCCGCTTGAATATAACCTTCTTCGGTCCAACGCTTGGTTGCCCAAACACTGCCCGGAAATAAAGCCACAGACTTCGCAGCTTTCTCGCGACTCAACGAAAACTTCGCCAGGGTTTTTTCGATGTCTGCAGAATGATGGTTGTAAAACCCGCGCAGACTCATCGATGCCCATGAAGGAGTCGCCGTCAATTTTCCATCGGCAGCCACCGTGTAAGCTTCGCTGTAAGCGGCATAGGCATCAATATTGTTTTTAAGATTGGTATCGAAGTTCTGCAAAAGACTCAGCTGACGAATGGCATCTGGAAGTTCGTAATTTTTACGAACGCGCTGCCCATAGAAAAGTCCGTTCCAAGCTTTAGCAAACGCGATTTTCTCGCGCGCTTTAATTTTACTGACAAAAAAAGCAGTACGAAGGGACTCATGTGGGGAAATCACGCGCTCTACGTCGACTTTACTCAGTGCTTGCAACACTTGTTTGTAGGAATCGCTGTCGCCTTTTTTAATTTCAAAAACCTGATCAACTATTTGAGTTTTCGCAAAAAACTCACCAATGCCTTTACGGCACACCAAGATCAGCTTTTGATCCGGCCACAGCTCTTTGATTTTTTTCATGAGCGGAATGCTTAAGAGCAAATCTCCGAGAAAGGCTGTTTGGATGAGGACGTTGGCAGACACTGGCTAAAACCTCTTTTAAGTGCTTCAATCACTTCTACAATCGAGACCTGATCGTAGCACATTGTCTGTTTATCGCAAACCCTCTTCCAGCACGGAGCGCACGCGGCTTTCGATAAAATCTTCTCACCGCGTCCATAAAGATCGATTTCTTGAGCACATGTGGGACCAAACCACGCAACAACATATTTCTTTTGCGAGATCGCCATGTGCATTCCCAGGCTATCTCCAGTTAGCACCACGTCACAAGCCGCAACACTCACTAAACCGTCCCTCAAGCCCGATGTCGTTGAGCTCTGAACCACCGACAAACCTTGACCGATTTGCTGATTTCTTTCAGTGTCCTCAGGCCCCCCAAGTAGAACAACAGTCACGTTCAACTCGTTTTGAATTATTTGAATGATACGTCGCTGAAAATCTACAGAGAGTTTTTTATACGGAATCACCGAACTGCAGCCTGTATTTAGGCCAATTGTAACTTCACGCCCTTGCAGCCACTCTTGGCGGCGACGAAGCGCTTCTAACTGTTCTTCAAATGAAAGATGCAGATCGTATTCGTCTCTTTGAAACTCGCCAAGCTCGAGAGCCTCCACCATCAACTGAGTTTCCGCTTTGGTATTCACAAAAAACTTTTGTTGATTATCAAGGCCCAACTGCCAAAGCTCGTTCGCCGCAGGTGTCGCAGGTAAAATGGCACCGCCACGGGCATCCGCTTTAAAGCCAAAGACCACATCTGCTTGCGTCTGCTTCAACACTCCTGCTGCCTTCAAGGATTTATCAATCATGAAAGCAGTATCAAATTCTAAAGCTGAAAGAGTTAACATATCGTCAGCTTTTGTCGTCAGAACGCGATCAATTAAAGGATGATTTCGCAACAGCTGATCACTCGGCGCATCCGTGACCCAAGTCACATGACTTCCGGGATATTTGCGCTTTATGCCTCGAAGCAAACTTGTTGCTCTGACAACAGCGCCGATGGCACCTAAGTGCACAATCAAAACATATGAGGATGGAATAGATTTATGCAGGCAAGAATCCTCACAAGAGGAGTTTTTACCGCAAGGTTTATAACCCGAGAAATGCCGACAAGATGTAACCGCCATACAAATAGTTTACTTGGGTTTTGGCGGTCTGAGGACTCGACCTAGAGCTTATTTTTGTCCAGGAGTTATCGAGATAACCTCTGAAACCAGGGTCCCGATCTTGATTTCGGACTCAATTTTAAGTGGGTACTTGTACTCATCGTCCGAAAGCCAAATCAAGATATCCCCGACTGGCTTGAACTTACCCTTAAGAATAATTTTTGGCTGTATGACCAAAGCGTTCTTTTCACCGATCTCAGTTTTGATTTTCTCGCGACGGAGACATTTTCCACTGAAAATCAAATTCTGCTCGTCATCCGCTACGCGGAAGGCGATTTCTTTGCCGGGTTCCCATTGGAAGTTACGCATATAGAAAACCGCGCTGAATACGTTTTGGGAATAAGGCAAAATATCCCAAGCTTGTTTTTTTTCTTCAGCACCGCTTTTTTCAGTGACCTTCTTTTCCCAGAAAGTGGCGCGATTGGTCTTTTCGTCAAAGAGCATACGTGCTTCGCGCAATTGGCTGGATTCTTTCACATGCAAAGCAAAAACCCTCGGCACTAAGGTTTCAAAATCTACAAAAGTCTCTACGCGGTCATCGACACTGTACAAACGAGAGTACATCGGACTCGTTTTGATTTCGGTCACAAAGTTATAGGCCTTGCGACCGTTCACAGCCACCATGGGCTCTACTTTCAATTTCAAAGTTCCCGCGGTAGTTGCGAAATAGCTAACTTCGTGAGTAACAACCTCACCAACGCTGAATGGATCTTTCAGAGGACGACGCCCTTGAAAGCCAGCATCGTCTTCGATCTCTGGCTGACGACGTTGAGGAGCCGCAGGCTCTTCCGCCTTTTTTTCTTTCTTAGCTTTTTTCGCCACTACTTTTTTTTCAGGCGGCTTTACGACGGCCGTTTTCACGTCACTTTTCTTCTCTGGGATGAGGTTCTTTTCTAACTCAGAGGGTGTGGCTTTTGGTGCCGGAGTCGTGACATTTTTTTCCACAGGTGTGGCTGCTACATCGGCGCCTGAAGTACTGACCTCAGCACCCTCGATACGCACGGCCTTGTCGAACTCGGTGTTGGTCTCGAGCTCTTTCGCCTTTTCATACTTTAAGGTCGAAGAAGCACAGGCAATGAGTAAAATGCAGGCAACAAAATAGTAAAACCTTTTCACTCAAAAATCCTTCCAACGACGATGCACCCACATCCACTGCTCGGGGTGACTTCTTACGATTTCCTCAATCTTATCATTAAACCTTTGGGTGATGGCAAGAATGGTTGCATCTTTATCCTCGGTAACCAGATCTAGAACAGGCACTTCGTCCCCAAAAACCACATGCATCTTCTTGTCGGCCCCTTCGTATGTGTAGATCGGCACGACAGGAGCCTTGGTCTTAAGAGCAAAAAGAGCTAGACCATACGCTGTTCCCGTTCTTTTGCCAAAAAACGTCGTGGCGATTCCATAAGGGCGTCCCATGAACTGATCCACTACAAAAACCACGGCTTCTTGACGCTTCAGAGCCTTCAAAATGTCAAAACTGGTTTTATCCCCATGAGCATCGATGTAACGAACACCTTTAGCGCCGCGAAATGAAAACCACAGGTCATTGATGAATTTGTTTTTAAAAACTTTGGTGATGATTGTAACTGGCTGGCCACTCATCACAATGGCCGTCGACGCCAGATCCCCATTGCCTAAGTGCAGACTCAGAGCCAGAATCCCTTTGCCTTTTTCTAGCGCCTTCTTAAGATTCTCTTGCCCCTCAAAAACCACTTCGTTCTGAAGCCATTTTTGATTGAGATGAGGAACCGTGAAGAACTCAAAAAAGCCTCGTCCCATATTGTAAACGCTCTCGCGCCCAACACGGATGCGTTCTTTTTCACTCCACTCAGGAAAAGCTATCGCCAAGTTTCCAAAGACAACATCTCGGCGCACTCGCAATAAATCGATCCACAAAAAACCAATGAACGATCCCAAGGCGCGGACCCAAGAACGCGGCAACAAAAACAGAAAGTAACTCAGAATTTTAATGCAGAACTTGATCAAGGATCTCATAAAACTCATCTTCCTGGGATAGAATACGCACCTCGAGAGGAGCATACCACAAAGGCACATTGTCAGGCCAAAGAGGTCGCAACTTTACAAAATCTTTTTCCGTTGTCACGATATCGGGACTTCCCGCCTTTTGCCATTTCTCTAGAATTTCAGCAATGTCCGTCTGTGAATAAGGATGGTGGTCTTTATAAACAAGGTGTCCTCTTTTTTCTAAAGAGAACTTTTCAAGACTCTTTTCAAAAGACGATGGCTGCGCAATTCCCGACAACAAAAGCACCGGCTGCCCAGCAATGCCCTTGAGAGACTTTTCAGGCCCGCCGCGAATGCTGAGAAGTCGCATCAGTTCGTAGCTCATCGGCACAATCGGCTTGCCAAATTCTTTAAGTTTTTCACAAAGCGCATCCACGGCTGCTGGTTGAGCCAAGTTCACCTTGCTTACAACAAAAGCCGTGGCACGAGCCAAGGACTCCCAAGACTCGCGTGCTCTTCCCAGAGGAACACACTCGTAGTTTTCCAATGGCTCTGTGGCATCTAGAATTACAATATCAACGTCACGATACAACTGGCGGTGCTGAAAACCATCATCCACGACGATAACCTGAGGGCTGACTTTTTCGACAGCAAGCTGAGCCGTTTCAAACTTCACTGGTCCCACAAAAAAATCTGTCTGAGGATTTCGTTGCGCAAGCAAGACCGGTTCATCTCCGAAGTACGCTGCGGCATTTTCGTGATCCAAATTTACTTGGGCAGCTTCAGAAACCAAAGCCTTATAATTGCGACTAACGACAGCCACCTTTACACGGCGGCGCTGAAAATATTTAAGGCAAAAGTCTGTGACCGGAGTTTTGCCAGTTCCACCCATGGTAATGTTCCCCAGGGCTAATACCGGAATTGGCATTTCCAACGCAGTCACGTAGTCATGGTCATAGAGGTAGTTCTTTAAACCAGCCACTTTTTTATACAAAAAACTCAGCGGCTTCAAACCACTCATGACTTAAAGAACTCCTCCAAAGAGCGTGCTACACGAGCGGTCGCTCCTTTATCACCCAAATGCTGGCGAAGTTCGCCAAGCTCTCCGCGAACTTTCGCGGTATACTGGGGATCTTGGAAGTAACGATCCATAAGTTCAAACAAGGTGTCCGCGTTCGCATCGCCTTGCCAGCGTTCAGGACATACTTCGCGGTTTAGAATCAAATTCACCAAACCAAAGTACTTCACTCCATGCACCAACAAACGAGCAAAAAGTCCCGTGAGGGCCTTCATGCGGTACATGATGACCATTGGTTTTTGCAACAAGCCCACCATCAATGTAGCAGTCCCTGAAGCAACAAGAACAAAGTCCGCCAAATGGATCATGCGCGAAGGATCATCCTTCATAATGACGTATGGCAGACGGAAATTTTCCAAATACGGTTCCAACTTCTCTTTATCAAAAGTCGGCGCCACCATGATCAAAACCTTCAAGTTTGCATACTTCTTAGAAAGCTTACGAGCCACTTCCAATTGAATGTCAAAGTGCTGCTTAAGCTCAAGGTTACGACTTCCAGGCATTAGGCCAAGGACGATCTCGTCATCGCGAATGCCACACTGATTACGATGGTTTTTGAAATATGTGGGATCGTAAAGCTTTTCATCAAGCTCGTCCAAAATCGGATGACCGACGAATTCGCAAGGCACGTTATGTTCCTCATAAAAAGGAACTTCGAACGGGAATAAGACGAATACTTTTTTGCAGTACTTCTTAATGGTCTTTACACGACCTTTGCGCCAAGCCCACACCTGCGGAGAAATATAATAGACAACTGGAATTCCCAAAGCATGAAGCTTTTTTGACAGCATCAAATTGAATTCAGGGTAATCCATGACAATAACAACTTTAGGTCTGCGAGCCGCAGCGGCTGCCACCAAGTCATCAAATACTTTTTTAAGGCGGCTGTAGGCACTGATAATTTCCGCGGCACCAACGACGGCCATTTCTTCGGCCTTACCGATACGCTCAAAACCCAATTTTTCCATGTCACGGCTGCCGACACCGAAAGCTTTGACCGGAAAATTATTTTTTTGCCAGTATTCTAGTAATCGCTGGGCGTAGGTCACGCTCGACGCTTCAGCGGCGACGATCATGACCTCATTCATAAGCGCGCCTCAATAGCGGCTTTAACTTCTTCGATAGCTTTCAAAGCTTTCAAACCATCCAAACCGTTAACGACAGTTGGTGTGTTGTTCTTCACAGCTTCGATGAATGCATCTGTTTCTTTTTGAAGAGCATCTTCTTTAGTTACAGTCCAAGTGCTGACCTTCACGGGCGTGTCACCACTGCCAGGCTCGTTCTTTTCAAGCTCGAGAGTGCCCGTATTTGCATACAACACACTGCCCTTTTGAGTCGCACGAATCCAGCGCTGCATGTTTGAAGACACACGGCTGACATTGATGTACACCATCAAGCCAGATTTCATTTTAAACGCAACTTGTGCTGTATCTAGCTCTGAAGAAATCAGTTTCGAACCAGACGCTGTAAAGCTTTCGATATCACTGTCTGAAAGCCAGTACAAAAGATCCATATCGTGGATCATCAAATCATGCAGAACACTGACGTCCGCACCACGAGCTTTGTAAGTCGCAAGGCGTGTCAGCTCCAGAGTCTTTGTATCTTTCAAGTGCTTTTTAAGTTCGATAATAGAAGGATTAAATCTTTCAATATGTCCCACGGCTAACTTCAGATTTTTTTGCTGAGCCAGATTCACCAGCTCTTCAGCCTGAGGGATTGTTGCTGCAATCGGTTTTTCCACATTCACGTGGATACCATTTTGCAAGAATAACTTCGCCAATTCATAGTGAGATTGCGTGCTTGCCGCAACAGTCACCATATCGACTTGGCCCACAAGATCTTGGGCTTTATGAATGGCCGCGACACCTAGTTCTGCAGCCACTTTGTCAGCTTGAGCCGGAGAAAAATCACAGACCCCGACAAGCTGAACATTTGAGTTCTTTGTATATTTTTGAGCGTGAAAAGTTCCTAAGTAACCAACGCCAACAACCGCAGCACGAAGCTTACTCATCAGAAACCTCTTTTTGGTTGCGGGCAATGGCGATACCACGTTTAGAGCTCTTCACGAAATGAATGAAGTGCTCAATATTTTCACTGTCTTTGCACTCGGTACGAATGCGCTCGATGTTTTCATCCACGGTGCCTGTTCCCATCACAAGAATACGCACAGCTTTATGAACATTGTTTGCTTCATCACGACCGAATCCACGACGAATCAAACCGATTTTATTTGTCGCACGCACGATTGCCCAGTGGCCTTCGGCTCTGACAAATGGAGGAATGTCTTTATTGACGACCGATCCGCCAGCGATGAAGCTGCCGCGACCGACTCTTGTGAACTGACTGAAGCCGCACATCGCACTGATCACGACGTTATCTTCAACCTCACAATGTCCGCCCAATTGCGAGTTATTAGCAATAACCACGTTATTACCAATCTTGCAGTCATGCCCAAGATGGGCGTAAGCCATAATGTAGCAGTTGTTGCCAACTTCAGTTTTCTTGTCGGCTTTAGACGTTGCTAAGTTGACGGTGGAAAACTCACGGAAGGTGTTGTTGTTACCAATAATTAAACTGGTTTCTTCATTTTTAAAGGAAACATCTTGAGGAGGGCCGCCGATCACGCAGCCCGGAGAGAAATGATTATTCTCTCCAATCTGGATGATTCCGCTTTTGTACCCGAGAGTCACGTGCCCCTCGATGAAGGTGCCTTTTCCGATTTTCCCTTTACCTTGAATCAGGCAGTAGGGACCAATTTCAACATCTGGACCAATTTCAACATCGGGTGAAACCACACTCGTTGGATGGATTTTCACGGGACTCTCCTCAATTTCGCACTAAAGCGAACTATTTTTCTTTCTCGAAGGCTTTTACAACAGCGTCAGTAAGATCAGAATCAGCAGATGCGTAAAGAACTCCCTGGTTGTTTTCAAGAACCATAGAGTAACCTTTTTCTTTAGCCACTTTCTCGATTACTTTTTTCATTTTTTCCAAGATAGGAGCCGTCAAGTCGCGCTCTTTCTTTTGGATTTCGATTTGGCTCTTACCTACCACATCACGGTACTTCAACATTTCTTCTTGGAATTCTTGTTGTTTCTTACCAAGAACTTCTTCAGACAAAACAGATTTTTTTCTCTCAAGGTCTTCGCTCATTTTTTTCAAATCAGCTTCTTTTTTCTCGAGTTCTTTTTTCTTTTTGTTGAACTCACCTTCAAGCTCCGACTTTGCTTTTTTACCAGCAGCCGTAGTTTGGATCGCCTTCTGCATATCAACAAAGCCAATTTTTGCATCAGCGGCATGAACCAAACCTGCTGCCAAAATCAAACCTGCGATCACCGTCATTTGTCTTTTCATCTATCCTCCAGAATCCTTTGTGTTTAGTAAACTTATCCTTAAGCTATTAAATTAAAATGGTGTCCCAATCGAGAAATCAAAGATCATAGAATCCTTATGATACACAGGATCTCGATTCAATGGGAAGCCCCATTCGAAACGAAGTGGACCGATTGGCGAGAACCAACGGATCCCGAAACCAACGTCCGAGAAGAAACGATCATCAATCAAGTGATCTTCAGCCTGACCGACATCGTAGAAAACAACACCCATGATTTTAGCTTCGTTGATCAACGGGAATTGCAATTCTGTTTGGTACATAATTTGCTTTTGGCCCCCGAAGAAAACCATCGCTTGCTGAGCTGCTTGCTCTGGTGGAACACCCTTCCCGGTCAAATCAGCATATCTTTGTGGCGAGTAAACTTGTTTACCCACGGTGTATGGACGGTAACCACGCAAAGAGTAAGGTCCACCCAAAAGATACAATTGATTGAATGGAGGATCCTGCTCACCCAAGCTCGAAATTTGTCCGTAAGTCAGGGAGTTTCTCCAAATCACATCCCAGAAGATATTTTTGAAGTAACGGAAGATCCCTGTTCCCTTTTGGTATTTCAAGTCCCCGCCAAGTCCTGCGTACTCATAAGACAAGCTGGTCAAAATACCTCTTGAGGTCATGAAGCGGTCATTACGAGTATCGTACTGAACAGTCGTCGTCACCGAGCTTGTGTAACCATTCGCTGTATCAAGAGGGAATACTGTGTAATCAGTCACTGGATTGCCATCTTTATCACGGACTGGATCCAATCTGGTTTTATCCAATTTGTATCTTACGATCCCGCGCCAGTCTTCCCAGAATGGATGCCCCATGCTGACCGCAGCCCCTGTACGCTTCTCATCGTACTCAGTACGGCCTGTATCTGAACTTTGATAAAGCTCTCCGCCCAAAGACCACAATGTGTCTTGGAAGTAAGGCTCAGTGAAAGTGAAGTTATAGTAGCTGCCTGTATCACTGATATTCAATGAGGCGCCAAGATTTTGACCTTTCCCCAAGAAGTTCGTCTGATTGACTGAACCTTGAAGAGTAAAGCCCGTCACAGAACCGTAACCCGCGCCTAACTGAATCTGACCGGTGTTACGCTCTTTCACCATGATGTCCATATTCAGAACATCTGGCTTATCTGGAGACGTCGAAGTTTTAAAGTTTACTTCCTCGAAGAAACCAAGACGTTGGACGCCTTCCAAAGAAAGACGGCGGCGAGTTTCATTGTAAAGCTCGCCCTCGCGAACTCTCAACTCACGACGTACGACTTTATCACGTGTCTTGCTGTTACCAACGACGTTGATTTTACCGAAGTAAACTTTGTTGCCCTTATCAAACTCGAAAAGCAAATCCACCTTCAAAGACTTGTCATCAATACGAGTGCGCGGAATGACGTTGGCAAACGCATATCCCAAGTCACCATACTTTGCTTGAAGGTCGCTTAAGTCCTTGTACAAAACGTCGTACGCAAAAACTTTTCCAGGAGTCAGTTTGATCACGCTGAAAAGTTCATCTTTAGCAAAAAGAACGTCGCCGCCAAAATCGATTTCACCGACATTGTACTGCTCGCCCTCTTCTACACGCATCGTGATGTAGATGCTCTTCTTATCCGGAGTCACATACACCTGCGGACGATCTACTTTTGCCTGGATATAACCTTGGTTATAATAAACGTAACGGAGAGCCTGAGTATCACGATCAAAAGCTTCCTGCTTGTACGCACCGGAGCCACTCATGAATGAGAAGAAGCCACCTTCTTTGGTGATCATGTTCCCCTTCAAGGTGTCTTCAGAAATTTTCTTCGCACCTAGAATTGTGATCTTTTTTACTTTTACTTTGTCGTTTTCTTGGATTTTGAAAACAAGACGTACAGATTCGTCTTTTTTAACGTCTTCAACAACAGGCTCAATCTTTGCCAAGAAGTAGCCTTTGTCTTCGTAAAGCTTTTGCAACTTCTCAGTCGCTTCTTTGAGCTTGCTCATATTCAAGATCTCGTAAGACTTGATTCCTACACTCTCAGCAAGGTCTTCACTCTTCACTTCGGCATTGCCTTGATAAACAATCTCAACGATCGAAGGCTTTTCAGTTACGTGATAGACGAGACTTACTTCGTTGCCTTTGATTTCACGATCGACTTCAACGTTCACGAAATAACCGCTCTTGAAAAGAGCTCTCACGTCTTCACGAATTTTTTCATCCGTGTAGCTTTCACCCGTTTTAGTCACCAAACGATTCAGGACCGCATCTTTCTCAAGCTTTCTCATCCCAGTGACATCGGTGCTTTTCACCACAAGTTCACGAGTAAGAGTTCCATTCGTCGTGCCGTTTGTTTTTTTAGAATTTTTATTGGCGGTATTTTTGGTAGCTGCTTTTTTGGTGCGAGACGCAGTCTGAGCGAAAGACTCCGTCACCGATACATTCGTCATCACCAAAAGAATGAGGATAAGAATCAAGCTGTGCAGTGTTCTTTGTGGTCGCAATGTCGGACTTCCTTCGTTTTAAAGTTTTCAAAATTCCTAAGATATTTTGAGCACTTACAAAAATAAAATGAAAGCCTAGCCCAAGACCTAGGTCTTGTCAAACATTAGACCCACTGCCCATCTTTCATGCGCAGGATTTTGGGGAATTTTTGAGCAAAGGTTAAATCGTGAGTTACCACTACCAGCGCAAGTCCCATGCGTTCTTTGAGTTCAAAAAATAGATCTTGAATACGCTGACTGTTTTGCATGTCCAAGTTTCCAGTAGGCTCATCCGCGAAAAGTACCTTGGGACGACGAACCAAAGCGCGCGCAATAGCAACACGCTGCAACTCGCCGCCGCTCAACTGCGAAGGATAGTGCTCAATTCTTGAGCCAAGTCCCATTTGATAAAGCAATTCGGTGGCTTTATCTCGAGCGTCACGAACAGATTCCCCAGCAATACGACAAGGTATCATGACGTTTTCAAGCGCCGTAAACTCTGCAAGCAAATGATGGAACTGAAATACAAAACCCATCTTTTCGTTGCGAAAAAGAGACAGTTCTTCATCGCCCATCTCTAAAAGATTGTGCTCGTTAAAGAAAAGCTGCCCGCTTTGTGGGCGATCGAGCGTTCCAAGTATCTGCAAGAAAGTGCTCTTTCCTGCACCTGAAGATCCAAGAATACACAAGGCCTCTCCTTCGTGAATGTCTAATGACATACCACGCAGGATCTGAAGCTCGCCCCCATCACCTTGGGGATAATTTTTTACGATGGAGTCTGCACGAATCAAGGCCGGAGTTCCATTAACCATATTTTAATCCCTCAACTGGATTGAGCTTCGAACCCCTTAGTGCTGGAGCCAAAGTTGCCACAAAACAAATTAACATCGTCGCTAAGGCGATAAAGATCCAATCCACAAAACGCACTTCTACCTGAATGGAATCCACGCGATACACCGAGCCAGACAAAATTCCCAAAGCACTGTCTAGAACTGTAAAGCCTAGACAAAGTAAAAGCCCAAACAGAGTCCCAAGCCCCAAGCCCAAAGCACCCATCAAAAGCCCCTGCAAACTGAACATTTTCAAAATGCTCTTCTGCGGAAGCCCCAAAGCTTTCAAAATTGCAATATCAGCATAGCGCTGAACGACGTTCACAAACAAAGTGCTCGACACATTGAATGCCGCAACAACGATGATGATAAGAACGACAAAGAAAATAACAACACGTTCAATCTTCACGGCTTCGAAAAGATTTTCATTTAAGTCGCGCCAGTCACTGACCCAGTAATTAGGCCCCAATGACTGACTCAAGTTGAAAGCGGCGGTTCGCGCATAGTTGATATCTTGAAACTTCATCAAAAGCCCGCTGTAACGATCTCCGATTTGCACTAGATCTTGAGCAGCCTTCAATGTCGAAATGATCATGCGCTCGTTCCAGTCGGTTTTGCCCATATCGACAATGCCGCTTACTTGAAACTCGACGATGCGTCTTTGAAATCTTCCAGGATCAAGCGCATCCGGAATCGGCATAACCACACGGAACGTGTCGCCGATTTTAAGCCCCACTTTTTGCGCGATTCTTTTCCCAATCAAAGCCGGAGTTTTTCCAGACTCTGCCGGTTTCAAATCCAACTTTCCTTCTACTAAGCGCGAAGAGAAATTCAAAACATCCGGAGCTTTTTCTTCGTCGATCCCTTGAATCATCACCCCTTGGATGACACCTTGGTGCGCCAACACCGCTTCGGTACGCAGATACCTCACGGAAGAAACTAGGGTTGGTTCAATCTTGCGGATTCTGGCTTCCAGCTCTTGCCAAGGCTCTTGAAAGGTCGCCCTTTTTACAAGCTGCACATGTCCCGTCATATCCGCCATAGCGGAACGCAAAGTGGATTCAAATCCACTCATCACCGCCATCGAGGCAACAAGTGCGCCTACTCCCAGAATGAGTCCCACCAAAGAGAAAACTGCCGATCCCCCGAACAATGTTCGTCTAGAGAACAGCAATCTGTAGGCAATCCAAAAAAGATCTTTCATTAAGTGGCCGCCGGTTCTGCCTGAGGCTGAGTCGCATTCGATTTCAAGTAAGCCATGATGAACTCATCAAGCTCACCATTCATGATATCGTCGACTTGATTGGTTTCAAAATCAGTACGGTGGTCTTTGACTAACTGATACGGATGCATGACATACGAGCGGATTTGCGATCCCCACTCGTTCGCCTTTTTTTGTGAGTTCATTGCATCTTTTTCGGCGTTCTGTCTCTCGACCTCTTTTTCATAAAGGGCCGCTTTTAACATCTTCAAAGCTTTTTCACGGTTTTGAATCTGACTGCGTTGAGTTTGGCAAGACACGATAATTCCCGAAGGCAAATGGTACATACGAACGGCAGAGTCCGTCTTATTGACGTGCTGACCGCCGGCGCCGCTAGATCTAAAAGTTTCTACTTTCAAATCTTCAGGACGAATTTCGATATTAATATCATCATCGACCTCAGCCCAAGCAAAGACCGACGCAAACGAAGTATGTCTGCGGGCATTGGAATCAAACGGAGAAATACGCACCAAACGATGCACGCCAGATTCAGCCTTCAAATATCCATAGGCATAAGGGCCTTCGATCAAAAGCGTGCAGGATTTAATCCCAGCACCTTCGCCCTCGGTCATATCCAAAAGTTCTACTCGATAACCATGCTGATCAGCGTAGCGCGTATACATACGCATAAGCATCTGAGCCCAATCACAAGACTCTGTTCCGCCAGCACCTGAGTTGATTGTTAAATAAGCACTATTGGCGTCGGTTTCACCGCTGAGCAACCGATTGAGCTCAAGATCACGACCGATTTTTTCAATCACTGCAATTTCAGTTTTAACTTCGCCAAAGGAGGCTTCGTCCTGTCCTTCGACCGCCATCTCAAGCAAGACTTTGGCGTCTTCAAGGCGACCGCTGTAGGACTTCCACTCGTTCACGGCTTTTTCCAGCAGTGTTTTTTCTTTGTTTATTTTTTGCATTTCGGCGGGCTTTTCCCAGATTGCGGGATTCTCAGCCGCCATAGCGAGCTCAGCTAAACGCTTTTGCTTTTTATCAAGGTCAAAGATACCCCCGAAGTTCTTGGCCGAACTTCTCAAGGTCTGCGAGCTTTCTCTTTACATCAGAAATTTCAGTGACAATGGACATGACTCTTCCTTCAAGGGTCCCAGTGTAGCGGGCCCCCCTCCAGAGTCAATATAATGACGGTTTGCGAAATCACTTCAAGCTGTCAGCCGCTTCTAGAATGACCTTGGCGACTTCTTTAGGCTTTGAATTCATAGGCACATGACTTGTTCGCAAGCGCTTTACTTTCGCATGCATTTTTGTTGAGACATCGTTCTGTAAATCCGGGTGAATCATGTGATCATCTGTTGCGACCACATACCATGTGGGCTTGGTCTTCCAGGCCGCCGTCGTGATTTTTTCATTGAATGTCTGCACACCAATCGGCCCTTGAGTGACCGCCATAACTTTGGTTCTGGATTCCGGCAAGTCTTGAGCGAAATCATTGATCATGCCGTCTTCAGACAAATACAAAAAGCCGAACGGATCCGCCTTAATTTTCTTGAAGCCCACAGGTGTTTCAAACTTATTCACAAGCTCCAAGGCAGACTGCCCATCATCTGGAGCAAAGGCCGCAACATACACCATCGCTGCCACTTTCGGGTTGTTTCCAGCTTCTGTAATCACAACCCCACCCCAAGAGTGTCCCACTAAAATCACTCGGCCACTTTGACCGTCAATGACTCGCTTTGTGGCAGCAACATCAGCCGCCAAAGAGGTCAGTGGATTTTGCACGGCCACGACCTTCAAACCTTTACTCTGTAAAAGAGGAATAACGTCATTCCAAGAGGAGCCATCCGCAAAAGCACCATGAACTAACACCACCGTTTTATCTTCAGGATCTGGAGCCGGGGCGACTTTTTTAGCATGAGCCACGCTTGAACCAAGTACGAATGCGCAAAGAACCACTAAGAATTTCATAAACTCGTTCCTCCAAATATTTGATGAAATTTGAAGGAACGATATTCTCAGGTTTTTATGGGCCAAATATGACTGAGATGTGAAGAAAAGAACTAAGAGTTCGTGCTCGCAAACGCCGCCAAAGGCTCTTGTAAAACATTGTGAGCATGCCCTACAACAATATCTCCGTGAGCGACCACAAGATTCTCTGGATTCCACGTCAGAATGCGTGAAGCAGCCTTATGAAGGCTCTCTTTATCATTGAAAAATACGCGACCCAAACGAGTCATTGCCAGGCGTTTGTAACCACCATTGATTCTTGCAATCAATGCCTGAAACCAGCTGTCGAATTTATGAAAATTAAACAGCATATCTGTGACGACCACCGTTTTAGAGGCTTTATGGAAGAAAATCACTTCTTCAAACATCGGGGGTTTTGCATGAATCGAGACCATATCCACAAAGGCACTCCACGGTGCCACTTGGTGACTGTCCAAAACATCCGTAAATGAAATATCAGGACGCTTATCATGAAGGTCTTTAGGCCCCCAGATTTCAGCTCCAGGAAAGGCCGCTGCGAATTTATTCACGAATTTGTGATGCATGCAGTTTGGTGCAACGATGTATTTAACAAGGCCAATGCCTTCGATGTCTTGAATCATTTCTTGCGTGGGTAAAATTGGAGAAATCACCATCAGGTTACTGGCATCTAAGCGAAGAATCGTCATTCTCAAGGGAAACTTCATCCCCTTGTCATTCAAATAGCCTTCTGCGATCCAAACACCTTCGCCAATGGATTGTATTGCCATGATGCTGTCCCCCTACAAAGAGTGTCTGTCGAGAGAAACTAAAAATCAATCCAGGAGTTTAGCAAAAACCGCGTCTTGAATGCCAAACATTTCTTCGGCATCTTTCGGCCCGGTTTCATGATCGTAGCCTAATAAGTGTAATATGCCATGCAAGATCATGTACCCGAGTTCTTCTTGATATTTCAAACCATGCTCTTTGGCTTGTTTTTTCAGAACTTGGGGACACATGATGAGCTCCCCCAAAGAATCGGGGCTCATAGAATCAAAACTTAGGACATCCGTCGCATAGTCCTTGCCACGGAATTCTTGATTGGTTTTTTTGGCTTGTGCGGGATTCAGAAAAACCAGCGTGAGCTCTTTACGGGCATCTTCTTTGCTGAAGACTTTGCGTTTAAGAAACTCTTTTTGAACCTGTAGACACCAATTTTCGATGAACTTCCTAGGAGCTCTCACCGAGCTCTGATTGATCACGAGGATCCTCATGCCTTTTCACCTAAACCACCACCCGCACTGCGAGGATAGTCGATACGTTGGTGATAAATACCAAGTAAGATGCGCGTGAAGGCGTTCTCAACCTTCGAAATATCTTTCAAAGTCAAATTACACTCATCCAACTGCCCGTCTTGGAACTTTCTTTGAATCACATTACGCACGATATTCTGAAGGCGTGTTGGTGTTGGTTCATCTAGCGAACGAGCTGCTGCCTCGATACTATCCGCAAGCATGCATAGTGCAGCTTCACGGAATTGAGGTTTCGGACCTGGATAACGGAAGTCCTCTTCGGAAATCTCGCAGTCATCTGCTTTTTTTAGGTCCACAGCTTTATTGAAGAAGTAAGAAATCAAAGTCGTACCGTGATGCTGGATGATACCATCAATGATTGGCTTACCAAGCTTATGTTGCATTCCAAGCTCTACGCCATCTTTTACGTGGGCAATCAGAAGGGTTTTACTCATGAACGGAGAAATCTGATCGTGTGGATTGTGCCCCGGCTTCTGATTTTCGATGAAGTAATTCGCGTGCTCGGTCTTACCGATATCATGGTAATAACACATCACCTTACCCAAAAGCGGATTGGCATCGATTTCCTCTGCTGCGGCTTCCACCATGCTTCCCACCATCATAGAGTGGTGATAGGTACCAGGTGCTTTTACGATCATTTCTTTCAAAAGAGGATGGTTCAAGTTACTGAGCTCAAGCAATTTAACGTCTGTCGTGTAATTGAAGATCGACTCAAGCATCGGAATGATCATCATTGTTAGCAGGGCGCTAAAAATACCGCCGATAAAAGCCGCTGGAACTGTGTAATACACTTCGTTCAAGGTGCCTTCTTGCTCGATCTTCGTGACTGTCAAAAGGAAGCCTACCAAAAGCGCATTCACAAGACCGGTACGAATACCCGCAAAGTAAATATCATTACGTGTTTTACACATGAACACGCCACGAGCCGCGGCAATCCCGCCAACCATCGTGACCAGCATGAAGTTGAAACTGAAATCCGTCATGATGCCCACGCAGAAAGCCATGAACGCGGTAAAGAGCCACACAACTTCACCAGAAGCTACCAACAGACCCATCATCATAGGTGCCGCTGCAACCGGAGCTGCATACAAGAATACTTTCGGCGTCAAAATATGACCGAACTTGGTGGCAAAGGCTGCATCCGTAATGAAGAGATAAACTTTGGTGATAAGAACCACGCAAAGAATGATCAACATCATCACCATTGAATCTTTCGGGAAGACGCGGACTTTATTCAGAGTAAAACGACGTAGGTAAGAAGCAAAAACCACAATTAGCAACGTTAAGAACGTAGCCAAAGAGAGCGTCATTAAGTTTCCGCGACGATCTGCTTGAATCGCCTGAACTTGACGAATCATCGCCATTTGGAATGGCTGAACCACACTACCCTGAGGCACAATAACTTGGTTCTTTTTGATAGTGATGTTGACAGGGATCACGGCATCACGCGCCGTTTGTTTGCGCGAAGCCACTTCTTGCTTATTCAACGTCAAATTCGGCACTACCAATGAACGCGAAAGATACAAGATATTGGCGCGATCACTCTCGGTCATCTTCTCGACGAGGCGATTGTTCGGGTCATAGTCGAAATGATCTGGATTTTGCAAATCCAAGATCTCCCCTTTTGGCAAAGTGAACTCGCGGCCCAGATTGCTTTTATGAACAACGCGGGCAATGACAGCACTTTGACTGCCAGGGATAAAGCGATCTGGAGCTTCGGCAATTTTCTTTTCGTACCAGTTCTCTAGATTGCGAATCAGCGCGCTTTCAACACGTGGGTTGAAGCGGTTTTCGATCAGCCACTCGAACATGAAATCAGAAATGCCGACGCCCAACTCTTTTTCGAACTGAGGTTTATGTTGGAAGAAATCTCTAAGTGCCTCTTCACGGCCTTTCATGGATTTCGGCCATGCAAACTCTCGCAAATAAGCGCGCTGTGTTCTGAACGAGCGGTAAACGCCCATAGAAACCCGCTCAAAAACCGACGTGTCATAGTCATAAACGACCGGAACCGTAAATTCAGCTTTGATTCGCTTTTCTTCGGTGGTTACTTCGTCCGTCATTTCGAAACTAAATGGCGAAATGACGTCATGCTTAGCAACGTCGCCCACACGGAAGTCGTAAGGAAGTTCTAATTGGAAAAAGATCAGGTAAGAGAGAACCAAGCAGAAGGCAAAAATGGTTCCGATGCGTTTGAGATAGAGACGACGTTCCAACTCCTCGAAAACGGAGTAGAAAATTCGACCAAAGAAAGTTTTCTCAATTCCTAAATGGGTGGCCCACTCACGGAACTTGAGGCTATGGTCTTCGTAGTTGACACGTTTATGAGGCGCGTCTGCTTTTTTAGGTCCAAATTTGTGCAACTGCATACCGCTTTAAGATCCCCGATCATCATACAACTTTTCGGATTTTTTGTCGAAATCCGCAGGCTTATGTGCTATTTCTCGGAGTAATCTCTTTCTTTGTCGAGGTCCCCAAATATGCCAAAAGGTCTAGAGAATCTCAAAGATATTCGTGAACGAATTCAAGCTTTAGTCGATATTGTTGCAGACCTTCGTGGGCCTAGCGGTTGTCCCTGGGATAAAGAGCAAAATCATAGCACTTTAGCGCGTTACGCCATCGAGGAAACCTTCGAAATGGTCGAGTCCCTAGAGGAAAGGGAAGCTCACCGACGTAAGATGGGGGAACAGTTCTCAACAAATGCTCCCGAGTTTATTTCGCTCAGTCACAAGTTCAAAGACGAACTCGGAGATGTGCTCTTCCAAGTGGTTTTACACTCACAACTAGCTACCGAAGAAGGCAGTTTCACTTTCGATGATGTTGTTCAGAACATTGCTGAAAAATTAGTCCGTCGTCACCCGCACGTGTTCAACGATGTGAGCGTCAGCGGCATTGATGAAGTTTGGAAAAACTGGGAAGCCATTAAAAAGGCTGAAAAAGCAGCACGTGGCGAGAAAGCCGCCCTGATTTCAGTTCCACCAAGTCTTCCCGCTTTGCAGAGAGCCCTCACCATTGGCGAAAAAACTAAAAAAATGAAATTCGACTGGGAAGGCCCGCAAGATGTGTGGTTGAAAGTCGAAGAAGAAGTCGCCGAATTGCAAGAAGCTATGGACAACGACGTGATGAGCGAGATTGAACACGAGCTCGGCGATGTGCTTTTTAGCCTCGCACAGCTTGCGCGCCACTATGAACTAGATCCAGAGCAAGTTTTGAGAATCGCCAATGACCGATTCCTAGGCCGCTTCGAAAAGATGATGCAAGTTTATCGTGAGAAAGCTCACGCAACAGCTCCCGCGAAGGACGCCGAAGAAGTCTTAAAGCATTTCGCCACTCTCTCTACAGAGGAAAAAGAAAAGTTCTGGACACTCGCAAAGCAGAGTACATAAAAAGGTACCTACTCGTTCTCTTGCATGTCTTGTGCCTCCCCAACTAGAAAAAGGGAGTACAAATTTTGAGAAAATTTCGTATGACTTCGTTCCCCGACCGTTAGTTTTACAACATTCACAAGTGCGCGCGATAACGCGAGAAATTTCCACGCCTGGCCTCGACTGTCTGAAAACTTTGCGATTTATTAAACATTCGCTCCAGGTGTTTATGCATCGACTTTAGAATGCTAAATATTCCGTCAAACAGTTCGCCACCAGAAATTTTTTTTGAAAATTGTTATTTTCCTATTTCCCTAGGTAATTCATATACATAACGAATCTCAAGGTGAGATTTCTGGACCATTCTTTAAGTCGTTTCAAGCACTTCGTGCACTTTTCGATTTTGCCCCTTGGCCCCATTAAACTGACCACAGATCTAGACGATAGGTCTCATGAACTGGGAGGTTCACAGTGAAAAGCCGCTTAGCTAAATTCTCAATCGCTTCAGCAGTAGCAGCAATGGTTGTTGGTTGTTCAAAAGGTGCAGACTCATTCTCACTGTTGTCCGATGGTTCAAGCTATAAGCAAAGTGCACAATATATTCCACGTAAAGTCGATATCCTTTGGGTAGTAGACAACTCCGGTTCTATGGCGACTTCACAAAAGAACTTGGCTGACAACTTTCCATCATTTATTCAAAAGTTCTTAGAAAAAGAATCTGACTTCCGCATGGCTGTTGTCACTTCTGATGCTTTCTTGGCGCCATATCATGCTAAAGACAAGCCGACAGTCTTTGACTACAAAGATCTTTCTTTGATTCGTGGTGGCGTGATGGATAAAAACACTCCGAATCTTGAGAGCGTATTCTTGACGAATATCCAACAAGGTACGAGCGGTTCTGGTGACGAACGCGTATTCTCTAGTTTTGAAACAGCTTTGATGGATCCACGCAACTCTGCGTTCCGCCGCCCAGATGCTTTCTTGGCTGTAATCATCGTGAGCGACGAAGAAGACTTCTCTCACAACGACAATACAAATGGCATGAATACATACAAATTCATGGAAAACTACGCTGATCCAACAATGTACTCTGTTCAGCACTACGTGGATTTCTTGACGACCTTCACTGCTAATGCGGGTTCAGGTAAGAACTTCTCTGTAAACACTATCAGCATCTTGGATCAAGCTTGTTTGACTAAGTTGCAAAACAGCGCCCAAAAAATTGGTCAACGCTATATCGATTTAGCAAATGCAACTGGCGGTAAAAAAGCCAGCCTTTGCGAAGACTTCTCTGACAGCTTGAAAGTTTTAGCGGATGCGATCGTTAATCTTTCTAGCGAGTTCTCACTATCTCGTGAACCAATTCCAGAAAGTATCGTGGTTACAGTCAATGGCGTAGTAGTACCAAATGATCCAGTGAATGGTTGGGTCTACAATCCAGCGACTATCACTCTTACTTTCAACGGAAGCTCGCTTCCGAAGAATGGTGATGACGTAAGAATTAACTTCGATCCAGCTAACGTAAAACAATAATTGGGATAAGAGAGAGGAAATCAAATGAGCGCACAGCAAACAACTGCACCAAGTCACCAAGAATGGTACATCCTACGTGGTGAAATGAAGTACGGTCCTTACGAATACAGTGCGCTCATTCACATGATCCAAACGGGCGAGCTCTTTGACTACAACTATGTATGGGCTCCTCACATGGAAAGCTGGATGTTGCTTGGCGATCTTCAGGAGTTCTCTAAAGACCGCCTTGCACGTCTCATTCAGACGCAAGACCACCTCACAGGTTCTTTCATCAAACGTGGATCTCCACGTATAGATGTCGACATCGATGTTTATGCTCACAATGATGCCAACTTTTTCGACGGAAAATGCAAATCTATCAGTGAAAATGGAGCTCTTGTGCTCTTGAATGATCCGTTGTTACTGCCTGGGCAAGAAATCGTCATTCACTTCCGTAGTGGTGAAAATAACCCTACAGGTTTTAACGTGAAAGCCGAAGTTATTAGAAAGAATTTTACAAAACAAAGAATCAACGTCAAATCTGGCCTGCATTATGCTGTTCGTTTCCTCCAAGTGCAGAAAGTCGGACAAGACGAAATTAAGAATATGCTTTTGAAGAAATAATTGGAGGAGACGTTTATGGGTTTTATTACATTTATGAATGAATCAGGTGTCGTAGGTTGGATTATCCTTCTTACAGGCATTGGCTCGATGGTCTTGGTTGCTGAACGCGCAAAGGCTCTTTACTTCAGCTACGGCTTGAACGTAGATGATTTCATGGCGAAGGTTCAAAACCTAGTACTCGCTAAGAAATTGGATGAGGCTTTGTTGATGTGCGCTCAAATGGAACAAAAGCCATTGGCTCGCGCATTTAAAACAATTCTTGAAAAAGCAGACAGAGATGATGAAACGATCTTCCAAGCTCATGACATCGCAATGTCTGAAAACGTTCCTCTTTACACTAAACGCCTTCACTATCTTTCAATGTTAGCCAACGTTGCTACATTGTTGGGTCTGTTGGGTACAATCCACGGTCTGATCTTGTCGTTCCAAGCGGTTGCGCAAGCTGACCCTGCACAGAAACAAGCGTTGTTGGCATCTGGTATCTCTATCTCGATGTATACAACAGCTTTGGGTCTTGCGGTTGCGATCCCTGCGATGGTGTTCTTCTCATTCTTGACTTCTCGTCAAAATCAATTGATCGAGCAGATCTCTGAGAAGTGCTCTAAATTGACAGAATTGTTGACTAGCTCTCATATCCCTACTCTCAACCGTCAGACAGTATTCCCTGACCAAGTTGCAGCACCAAAAGGCGGACATTCAGTTCCTCCTACGACAAAAGTTTCTTAATCTAGGGATTAATGAATCTCGACAGGGATCCCTTGGGCGGGGATCTCTGAAACGCGGAGAATGAATATGAGAAGAGTTAAAAAGGTCAAAATTAATCATGAGTATGAGTTCGAATTGGACTTAGCACCACTCCTCGCGGTGATGGTAAAGCTAGTTCCAGTACTCCTCGTGTCTTCCGCTTTCGTTCAAATGACGGTTATCGAAACTCAATTGCCTCAAGTGGTTCAACAGGCAATCGAGAAACAAGATAAAGACGAAAAAGCGGCTCACATCACTATAGAAGTTAAAGAAAAAGAAGGTGTGAAGATCATCGTTAAAAAAGACGGCAAAGAAAGCGTTGAAGTCGTTCCTAAAAAAGCGGACGGCAACTTCGACTTTGCAAGACTGCATGAAAGACTTCGTGATGTAAAAACTCAAAATCCCGAAGTATTCAAGGTCGACATCTCTCCTGATGCGGGTGTTTCTTACAAAGACATCGTACATGTGATGGATGAAGCACGCAGAAGCCGTGACAATAAAATCAGGTTCCCGGTCTTTGATAAGGTTAAAAATCAGGAAGTTCAGACAGACTATATGTTTCCTGAAGTTAACTTTGCGAACACGATGGAGGGCTAACACATGAGAAGACGTTATGAACTCCCAAAGCAAAAAAGCACGTTCGCATTGAACATCACATCAATGACCGACATGTTTACAATCATGCTCGTGTTCTTGTTGCAAACTTACTCGACTTCTGATGTTGAGATCATTCCTGAAAAGGATATGCGTTTGCCACAATCCACATCATCTACCAACCCTGTTGAATCTATCAAATTGGTGGTTTCAAAAGAGTTGATCAAGATTGACAAGGAAAAGATCGCAGACATGAAAAACGCGGATTTCGAAGCGAAAGACATCGATCCAAACGATGCTAACTTCATTCTGCCTTTGTTTAACGAACTCGACAAACTCGCTAAAGACGAAAAACTGAAAGATAACCCTGCTGTTAAAGAAGGACGTATTTTGTTGCAAGCAGACGCTGGACTCCCTTACTCAGTATTGAGAAAAGTGATGTACACTGCTTCGATGGCTGGATTTCCGCAGTTGAAATTAGTGACCCTCGTTGGAGATTAATATGAGCTCACGTTTTTTCTGGATCCTACTTGCAACGATTGTTGTTTCTGAACCAAGCTTCGCAAAGAAGGAGGCAGGCAAAGGCTTGCTTCCTGAAGTGCGTATTGGCGAAGGCGGAAACGAAACCGATAACGACAAAAAGGCTCTGACTTCCGAGATCCTCATTACTCGTTCTGAGAATAAAGCGATTGATTCTCTTCAAAAGCTAATCAAAACCAAAAAGCCAGGCAGTCCAGAAAACGCGGACCTTCTCTATCGTCTTGCTGAACTTTACATGAGACGTTCTAAATCCGGTCGTTTTTTTGATATGAATCAAAACAACCCGGTTGTTAAAATGAGCTCCTTCCCAATTCCAAATGAACGTGGCGCAGATGCAATCAAACGCGCTATTTCTGTTTTTTCACGTATTGAAAAAGAAAATCCTAACTTTAAAGATATGGATGCTGTCTTTTTCAATAACGCTTTTGCACACCAACAAATTGGCAAAAGCAAAGAGGCTTCGATCCTCTTTACTCGCTTAGTTGAAAAGTACCCTAAATCTCCTCTTATTGCGGATGGTACACTCGCTTTGGGTGAACTTCTCTATGATCAGGGTAAATTCCAACTAGCACTTGAGCAATTCTCAAAAATCGAGAAGATGCCAAAATCTCGCGTTTACTCTTACGGGTTGTATAAAGCCGCTTGGGCTTACTACAACTTGAAAGACTCTGAAAACGGGATCAAACGCCTTCTTCAAGTTGTAAAATCAAATCCTGCTTTGCAAGAGGGTGAGGTTCCAACAAACCGTCACAATCTTCGTAAAGAAGCTCTTCGCGATTTGACTATTTTCGTGGGTGACTCCTACCCTGCTGACAAGCTCTATGCCTTCTTCGAGAAGACAACTCAAAATAGCGAGCTCGGTTCTGCAATTATGGACATGGCGAAGCTGTACCTTTCACACAGCCGTCAAAAAGAGATGGGTATCTTCCTTGGTGAATTCATCGATAAGAATCCATCAAATCCTTACTTGGTAAAAGCAAATCTTTACCTTGTTGAAGCTTATGAAGACCTTAAGCAACGTGATAAAGTTGTAAGTCACCTTCAAGCAGCAAGTGACCTTTGTAAAGCCAACTCTTCTTGGAGAACACAACAGAAGCCAGAAGAAGCTGGTGAACATTGTGAAAAAGATTTCCGTCGCGATTCTCTTGAGATCGCAAAAAAATGGTGGGAAATCTGGTTGAAGAACAAACAAAACGTCGCTTTCTCTGATTTAACTCAGAAATCTTTCCGTTTGATCCTCGACAACGAAGATCCAACTAAGCCAGACGTAAAAACTCACTTTGCTTTGGCGGAACTTTTGTTCCAATTAGGTAAATACGATGAAGCTTCTGCTGAGTATAAGTTCGTGGGCGAACGCGCTCAAGAGCCTACTCTTCAACATGATGCTAACTACGGCGCTCTTTACTCTGTGGAAAAAGCTTTGGATAAATCCAAAGAAAAAGATCCAGCTAAAGACGCTCTTCGTAAAGAGCTTGCAACTATCTATTTGACGAAGCATCCAAACGGCAAATACTCATTCAACGTTCGCTTTAAGATGGGTCATATTGCCTACGAGGAAAACAACTTCCCAGAAGCTGAAAAGTGGTTGAAGCCTATTGCTGACTCTAACAAAGATCCAGAGCTTAAGAAAAAGTCTGAAGATTTAATGTTGGATATGCTCAACATGAAGAAAGACTACGCTGGTTTGCAAAAGCTTTCTAAAAAGATCATCGCTGGCGGCGCTAACGAAGATCGCAAAAAGAACATGACAAAAATCTTGGAAGAGTCTCACTACTCTGAAATCCAAGACTTCTCTAAAACTGGTGAAGCAACGGCTGCAGCTCGCAAGCTTTTGGACTTCGCAAAAGAACACGAAGGCTCTGCTCTAGCGAAAGATTCTTTGTGGCAAGCACTAAGCCTTCTTTATGCTAACGGACGTCCATTCGAAGGCGCAGAGCTAAGCTTGCAGTATGCTAAGAAGTATCCACAAGACAAAAAGACTTTGGATGGTTTGAAAGATGCTGCGAAATCTTATGCTGAAATCGGTCAGCTTTTGAAAGCTGCAGAGACTTTGAAAATCATCGCTGATATGGATAAGAAACACGCCAATTCACACCTTGAAATGGCGGCGGACTTCTTGCGCCTTGAAGGTCGCACGAAAGAATCTCGCGATATCTATAACAAACTCATGCAAGGCATGGATAACAAAAACCAAGCTCGTATGATTACTAAAATCATGGCGACTTACGGTGAAAACACCAAGAATCCTGAATACCAAAAGCTTCAAGAGAAAATCTTGGCGATCAATATGGAGCCTTATGCAACTCAAATCCTGATGGAACGCGCTGAAGCCCTTTTAGCTTCTGGCAAAAAGACTCAGGCTTTCGATGCTGCTAAGAAGATCATGGGCCGCAATATCTCTAACGACGATAAAGCCCCTGCCCGTTTGATCCAAGCTCAAGTGTTGGAATCAGAGTTGGTCCAGCAAAGCGTAAAAGCTAAGATGGACAAGTTTGCAATGGTTCTTGGCATGAAGACCGAGAAACTCGACAAAGCGCAAACTGCTTACTTGAATGCTTTAAGCCTCAGCAAAGAGGAAAAAGTAGTTCGCAAAGCTTTGGCAGGTCTTGATCGTTGTTATTCAAACTACATCGATAGCTTGAACAACATGCCAATGCCTGGCGGCTTGAAGCCAGATGAAAAAGAGATCCTAAAACAGGAACTCACTAAAATCACGACTCCGATCCAAGGTAAAAAGGCAGAGAACGAACAACGCCTTAAAACATTGGTTGTGGTTCGCGCTACGACAGATGGCAAAGAGCGTGACTACACTGAGTTCAATCCTGAGTTTAGCATTGCTCCGTCTGTGTCTTACCCGCCAGCAGCCCAATTCGAGGCTTATCTGACGGCTAAGACCGACATGAGCCCTTCTCGCGTGCAAAAGGGCCAGACCAAAGCCTGCGCTCGTACGTTCGCGACAAAGGATGCGAAGATCAATGCGATCTTGGATAACGCGAATAACTGCTATGTCTCAAAACAATACGATATCACTGAGAAGCTTGGTTTGGAGCTCGCTAAGTTCAAAGAAACACGCACATTAGGTCTTTATTACTTGAGCTTGGCTTCTGAAGCCCGCGATCAAAAAGAGAAAGCTTTGTGGCTCATTGATGAACTCATGAAGACTCAAAGTGAGAATGCGCTCGTTCAATACCAGAAGGGCCGTCTCATGTATCAGCTCGAAGATATCAATGCGGCGATTCCATTTTTTGCCAAAGTTGTAGACATGAATATAGGTTCGGCAGAAATCTCAACTTTCGCTGCAGTAAAAGCTTACACTGAAAAAGACTTTATCACATCCACGGAGAATTTCTCGCGCCTCACACAAGACCAGGTGTATAATTACAACATGGGACCTTTGTTCAGTGAAGCTTGGGCACAGCGTGGAGAGACAGAAAAAGGCCTTCAGTTAATCGCTGAATTATCCGCTAAGAAAAAGGACAACGTGGACATGTTATTACAACAGGCCCACCTGATCGAGGCTTATAAATCATCTGATATCGCGACTGCTAAGCAGGTCTATGAACGCATTGGCAAGGTCACGTATAAGATGGATTTAAAAGACTGGATCGCTAAGAAGTTAACTTATCTAAAGGGCCAGGTCCCACCGCAAGGAAAGGTGACCTCTTTAGATAAAGAGTAGTACTAAAAATTGAATAAGTATTGAACCAAAATGAAGTCGCTCTGCTAGTAATTCCGAAGACTTGTTATGGAGGAACAATTGAAAACATTAATCGTAGGATTAATTGTTGTCTTGGGATGTGTGTCAGCAGAGGCGAAGCAAAAGGTAACTCGTAAAGTCCAAGAGGTCAATTTCGGTGAAATGAACCTCAAAGGTACGATTCGAAATCCTGACGGCGCCTATCTCGTTCAGAAGAAGGGTATTAAGTTCCTTCCTCTTTACGATATTCAAAAGGATATGGACGGCCGCATTCGTGAATCTAGCCTTTATTTGAGATAAGTATTTTTTTACTTGTTAATGACTTTACGGGGTACGTATGAACAATACTTTAATTGTTAAGCAACAGCTTAAGAACGGCACTGTTAAAACTTGGAAACTGCGCAACTCGCAGCAGGTTTATACTTTCGGTGCTTCCCGCGTAGCGGATGTCATCTCAATCTCCCCTACTTCTAAAGGTATGCTCGGAACTTTCGAGTGCCGCGATGGCAAGTGGTGGTATATTGACATGAACATGGATACAGTGGGCGCAACAAACGAGTGCCAAATCTGTATCGATAGCGAAAAAACACTTGAGATCGCAAACTCTACAGTTCACTTAACCCCAGTGATCAGAGAAGCAGATCTTTACAATCGCCTTGAAAAAAACTCTCACGAAAATGACGGCCATAAAAAACCTTATCAGCTTTTCCTCGTGAAATTGCATGACAAGGTTATCGAGACCCGCGTAGTACCGATGGGTCAAAGCTTCATCCCTGAAATGGCTGTTACCAAGAAAGTAATTCCTGCGAAGGACTCCTCTTCTTGGGTACAATACACTTTAGATCAATATCTCGTTCGCCAAAAAACCGTTTACTTGACGGCTGAAGAGGCGATGACTCGTATGACTCCTGCTACATTGATCGATAAAGACGCTAGAAAAGGTCTTATGATCGTTCTTTTGGTAGGCTTCATGGTGGGTGGACTCTCATTGTTGGGTCCAAAGAAAGAGGAAATCGCTGTGATGCTTCCTCCTCCACCGGCACAAAAAATTGTTGTTAAAACAAATCCTTTGAAAAAGAAAACCAAAGTTGCTGAGGCGAAACCAGTTCAGCAACCGCCTTCTGCACCTAAAGAGCAGAAAGCCGCGTCAGCTCCAGCTGGAGCTGGCAAAATTGCCAATATGTTGAAGGCAGTTTCAGATCCACGTATCTCTCGCTTGATCGGAAAAGTTTCTGCTCAAGCAGCTAAAAGCGGTAACGTCATCGTTTCTAACGGTGTAAAAGCTGGCTCGGGCGTAAGCGGTCGTGCATTGGCAGCTGTTGGTAACATGGACCGTTCTGGCCGTGACTACGGTACAGACTCCACTGCTCAAGGCGTGATGATTTCTACTGCCGGCCGTGGTGGCGGTAAAAACACTTCTGGTATCGGCGGCCTTGGTGCCGGTAACACTGGTAACGGTGGTGTTGGTTTGATCGAGGAAGAAAGTGAAATTGTCGGCGGCTTAGACCGCGAAGTCATCGCTCAGTACATCAAGTCCCAATTGGGTCAGATCTTGTACTGCTACGAAAGACAATTGAGCGCCAACCCTGATTTGTTCGGTAAAGTTGCTGTGAAATTTACGATTGCTGGCACCGGCTCTGTTGAAACTCAGGCCATTGGTGATACTACACTTAAAAACGCGACCGTCGAAGGATGTATCTTGAATAAGGTTGCAAAATGGAAGTTCCCAGCCCCAGCAGGAGGGACAAAAGTGCTCGTCACTTATCCATTCTTATTCAAGAGTACAAACTAAGACGGAGGAACAAGTAAAATGAAAACTCTCACTCTCACGTTGATGCTTTTAGGGAGTTCCTTAGCATACGCACAAACACCGGCCCCAGCAGCTGCAAAGCCTGCGGCTACTAACAGCGGATCCGACAAGCTTGACATTAAAAAGCTTGAGCAAAAGTATTGGTCAGCGAAAGATGACGACTTCGCAGTCGTTCAAAACAGACGCTATACCAAAGCGAACCGCGTATTCTTGAGCTTGAACGCCGGCGTACCATTCAATGACGCCTTCAGCGCAGGTAGTATTTCCAGCGTAAACGTTGGTTACTTCTTCAACGAACGTTGGGGCTTGGATCTTGAATATAAAAATGGAAATTTGACCGACAACGACAGCACCAAGTTGTTCAATGAACGCTACGGTGTTTATCCAGACCACAACGTATTCCAATCTTCACAGATCTTGTCTGTAACATTGGTACCGTTCTACGCAAAAATGAGCTTCATGGATACGTCCATTATCTACTTCGATATGGGCTTCTCTGCAGGTGCTGGTATGTTGAACTATAGCATTAAGCAAGCTGCAGGCGACTTGAGTGAGTCTGCTCCGGTAGCAAAACTTGGCGTATTCCAACAGATCTTCTTCACAGAGCACTTAGCTCTTCGTGCGGAACTTGCGAATACTTGGTCTAACCAACAAAGATATAAATACTACGTCACACTACCTACAAGTGTCGGTGGTGGTGCGGTAACGGATCGCGACCTTGGCAAGAAAATGATTAACGATACATCATTGCTATTGGGGCTTACGTACTGGTTCTAATAACCACGAACTAGCAAGGGATTTTAGTTACTTTTGGGGGACGTATGAAGACGAACAAATTATTACTTACCTTGATTACCGCGAGTGTGTCTGTGGGCACGGCACATGCGCAAACAAAAACTTACACTAAAAGTAGCAAGGTTCCTGCCTACCGTTTGGTTCAAAAAAACAAACGCGTAAATGATATTCCTCGTTTGAACATTGGCGACGAAAGAGAAATCGTTGCTAACATCAAACCGTTGAGTATTCCAGAGGCTGGACAAGTTAACTTGAATCCAATTTCAAGAAAACAGTCCCCTCCCCTTTTACAATTCAACTTTGACATGACAAAGGTTGCTCCGGTAACAAATGCGAAAGCAGTTACTAACAGCAAAGCTATTCAAAACGTTCCAGACCTTAAGGTTTTGAATGAAATCCAAGATCCAGTTTTGGATAATGTCGAAGCTAAACCTGAATTGGCAGCAATTGTAGAGATGAAACCAAACGACTACAAAATGCTTCAGGCTTTGATTTTCTTGGAATACCAAAAGAACTACGAATTGGCTTTCGGTCTATTCTCTGAACTTATGGAAGACCCAGAGTATCGCACCGAATCTTGGTTCAACTATGCATTAACTGCCAAGGGACTTGGCTTGAACTCTGAGTTCCGCATGGGCATGATCAAAGTTGCTACCGATACAAAAAGCAAAGAATGGCAAGAAAGAGCCGTTCAGAAGCTTATTGAAAATGTAAATATCTTGAAGGTGTCTGATGTTAAGTACGTGGATCCTTTGATCACCAAGTACGACATTGACACTACTCAAAACGAAACTTACCAAATGTACCGCGCCAAGTACTATCTTGAAGCTGGTCAATTGGGCCAAGTTGAAGACGCTTTGATCTTCATTGGTGATAAGTCTCCGAACTATCCAGAAGCTACTATGATTAGCGCTCTTTCACTGTACCGCCAAGGTAAAGTGGATGATGCGATCATCACTTTGAACAAGCTGATGGAAATGACTGAAAATGACAGAAAAGGCACAATCCGTAACGTTGCGGGTTTGACTTTGGGTCGTATGTACTTCCAAAAAGGTGCATACAAAGACTCTTTCCAAGCGTATTTGAAAGTCGATAAAACAAACCCGATGTGGTTGCAAGCGATGACTGAGCAAGCTTGGACACAAATCATGGCTGAAGATTATGAAGGTGCTGCAGGAAATATGTTCTCTCTTCACACGGACTTCTTTAAAAACGCTTTCGTTCCTGAATCTTACACTGTACGCACAGTGGGTTACTTGAACCTTTGCCAATACGGTGACGGTATCCAAGTTCTAACGGACATGAAAAAGAAGTTCACTCCGTTGAAAACGAAATTGGCAACATATCAAACTGCCAACGAGAAACGCCCTGCTGCTTACTATGAAACGGTAAAAGCTTGGTTGAAGAATTCTGATCGTAAAGAAGTTGATGGTTTGCCACGTCCATTCATCGTGGAGTTGGCTCGTCACCCTTCTTTCACAGTTCCACAAACTGAAATCAACAGCTACGAAGATGAAATTGCTCGCTTCAACAAAGTAACAATGACTCTGATCGCTCGCGAGAAGACAGTTATGAAAAAAGCTGGTGAAGCTGGTAGAGAGATCAGCGAGATCCGCAAAAAGCTCATTGACGATAAAAATTCTGAATCTTTGAAAGCTAGCTTGGCAACTGCTGAAAAACGCCAAATGAGCTTTAAGATCCAACAATTTATTGCTCAAAAAGCTCGTACTTCAATCAAAAAACTTCGTGAAATGGGCATTGCCCGCATGGAGAAAGAAAAGTCTGACCTTCGCGAACAAGCAGGTACGGCTTTGAAAAGTCGTATGACTCAATTAGCTGGCGGCTTGAACCGCGTGCTTGAGCAAAACGAAGTCTTAGCTTACGAACTTTACTCTGGTGCTGGTGAGCACATCCGTTACCAAATGGCTGGCGGAGACATCAGCGAAAAAGAACGTCCGGAATTGAAAGTTGAAAAGGCAAAGAGCCTCAACTGGAACTTCCAGGGCGAAATCTGGGAAGACGAAGTGGGTCACTACCGCTCTTCTCTGAAAAACGTTTGTCCTCAAGAGGACAAAGTCACTAGCTTAGAAAATAACTAATTAAGGAGACGCATATGAAGAACGTAACAAACACAAAAAAAATGCTAGCGAGCTTCCTCATCGGCGGCTCTCTTGTGGTAGCACCTGCAGCTTTTGCTCAAACAACTGCAAAAGACGGTCTAACAAAGATCAAGTCGAATCTTGATAACTCAAAAACTAATTTGGGTGAATATCAAAAGAATCTAAAAACGGTGGACAAAAACATCGGCGAAATCAACAAGGCTAAATCCCAAGTTGACGAGCAAAGAAAGACCGTTCAAGGTTCTTTTGAAGAAAACAAAAAATCTCTTGTTAAAGTAGACGGCCAAGAAAAAGAAATTCAGGCTTTAATTGCCGAAGAAAAGAATAAAAAAGCTCAGGAAGAAAAGAAACTTCAAGAGCTCCAGGCAATGATGACGAAGCTTCAGGAAAACATCCAGAAGCGTGAAGCAAATCTTGCTGAGTACGAAATGCAAATGGGCTCTGTCCAAGAAGAGAAAAAGATTTGGGCTTCTCGTGGCGAGCAAATTAAACAACAAGGACAAATGGTAGACCAACGTGCCCGTTCTTTGGCGACTTCCGAAAACGATTGGAAGAACAAGAAAAAGGGTTATGAAGGCGAAGTTGGACGTTGGAGCAAAGAAGTTGACCGTCAACAAAAACTCCATGACAATTATACTTCACTAACAGAAGTGAGAGACTAACCTAAGCGCTTTGTTTTATACGGACAAACCTAAAAGCTCTCCTTCGGGAGGGCTTTTTTTATGTCTAAAACCGCCACAACTAAGGCACCTGTCAGCCTCTTCAAAGCAAATCTCTTCCTGAAGGCCTATGGGATCTTTAAAATACCTCTCCTGGCATATGTAAGCCCTAAATGTGTGGAGCTCTCCCCCACCCGTAGCGTGATTAGAATCAAACTTGGCAGACGCAGCCAGAATCATCTTAAGGTCATGTATTTCGGCGCCCTGGGTATCGGCGCAGAGCTCTCGATCGCAATCACGGCCGTGTCTTCGATCTATGAAAGTGGTCAGCGTATTGATTTCATCTTTAAAGACTTCAAAGCGGAATTCCTGAAACGCAATGATGGCGATGTTCACTTTATTTGCGATGAGGCGGACAAGGTTCGTGCTTTGATTGAAAAAGCAACGACAACTGGCGAAAGACTCGAGGGTACCTTCAAAGGTTACTGCACAGTCCCTTCAAAAAGCGAAACCGAAAAGACTGCAACCTACGAGCTGACTCTTTCGGTGAAGAATCGTTCTATAAAGTAATCGTATGGGGCTCAAATCACGAGCCCCCGCCCCCGTGTGGTCGGCGGAATTCCTTTGCACTCTAAAAATGGTCTAAACTTTGAACAGCTACCCAAAGCTTAGACAGTCCCTTTTCCATCGACCTCAGAAAAAGAGAAACCTTTTCCCTATCTCATCCGTCTACCAAATACGTACTTAAACTCAGTTCAAGATTATTTTGGAGGGGGATTTATGAGATATCTATTAATACTAAGCGCATTGGTGTTCAATTCTCATTTTGCATCAGCACAAGTTGCTGGTCCCGAGAATATGGCGGTCTATTGTTCTGGAGACTATCTTGTCACGGCTGATTCAAAATTTTACGCTCTTAATCCAGGCGAAGTAAAAGAATTAAGAGTGGACCTTCGTGGTATTTGCTCACTCTATCTTAATGCAGATACATCCCTCCAAATTGGAGTGTCATTCTCCAATGATCCATACTGGAGAAAAGGGAAAGATCAAATCGCAGTTCAAGGGCTAATCTTTGAAGTCATTGATGCAGTGACTGGACAAAATTTGGTGGATCTCGCAAAAAGCCTCGATGCACCCGCCTGCAACTGGGGCTCCGGATTTGTGTTTTCGGATTTGACCACTATGCCTATGACCTTAAGACCAGTTATTCTCCGCTTAAAAAATGTTGGGCGCAGATCAGTAAGTGCGGCATATACACTTCATTATAGTAACACTCCACTTACTTCCCAATGTTCGGACTATCCGCGCACAAGATAACTCACAAAATTTCGAACAAATTCTACGAAACTTAAAAAACTCAACGGCACTCGGAAAACCGAGTGCCGTTAGCATTTTAAGAGGCCTCTAGACCAACCTTTTTACAGTCGCCAAAAACTTCTACAGTGGTTTTTTACGTAGTTTTCAAAAAAATGGAAACGTTTTTACCAGCCCGGTCGTCTTCTGATTAACAAGGAGAATGAATCATGGAAATGTTCGTATGGAGTTTTAACATGGCAATCGTTATTTTCTTATATTGCGCACTCTCATTCACTTCAAATCCAAAAGATCCAACATTATCGTAAGCGCTTATGGCAGGCTTTGTTTTGCTTCGTGATACTCATTCACAAGCCTGCGATAGATCTCTGCAGTCTCAAGGATATCGTCAACTAATCCCACAGATTGACCTGCACTCCAGACGGTTTTCCAAGAAGGATTCGTGGCCGACTTCTCAAGCGCTTTCATGCCCATCAAATGAATAAGTGGTACAACATATTTTTTGGTCATTGGATTGTCTTTAAGGCTCTTCAGCAACCAAGGTAAATCGGTTCCAAGCTTTTTCACGTAGTCCGTGTTAATGACGGCTGCTGGTGTGCCCGATACTCTTGTCGTCATCACGATATCTTCCGGAGTAGAAGAAACAACTGCTTGCTTGTAGGCGATGTCTACACCCGCTTCCTTAGAAGCGATAAAGCGTGTCCCCACACTGACTGCTGAAGCACCAAGCGCCAAACACGCAGCAATCTGTCCACCGTGAGAAATACCTCCCGCTGCGATAATTGGAATTTGCAATTCACTCTTCAGCCATGGAATGAGTACGAGCGGAGAAATCGGTCCCGCATGGCCACCGGCACCCGCGCCAACCGCGATGACGCCATCAGCGCCAAGATCTTGTACCTTTTTGGCGAACTCTAAGTTCGTCACATCACAAACAACTTTGGCGCCATTTTTGTGGGCGTCTTGAATCACCGACTTTGGATTACCCAAAGAAGTGATGAATAACTCTACTCCGGCATCCAAGGCGATTTTCAAATCCCCTTCTTGGCGAGTATTACTTTTGTTCACAATAATATTCACACCAATTGGTTTTTTGGTGCGGCTTTTGATATTTGTTAGAGCTTCTTTGAATTTTTCAGGAGGTCTGTAGTTCAGTGACGGAAAGGTTCCAACTCCACCCGCCTCGCTCGCAGCAACGACAAGATCTTCGTTACTAACCAAGAACATCGGAGCGGCAATAATCGGATATTGGACACCCATCAATTTCGAGAATGAAGTTTCGATGGGAGCAAGTTTATTTTGAGCCATAGGTCCTCCAGCAAATATGCTAGAGGATTTTTAGAAGTTATTGAAGCTTTTTGCACTGACGCGCATAACTGCGATCACACTCAAGACTGTCATCACTTTGGCAGGACTCTGCCTGATCGGTTTTCCACGTGCGAGCGTCTTTACATTCGCCGGCAACTTGTCCCGCTTCTGCGGATTGGATATAAGATGTGAATCTTTGTTTTTCAAAGGCGATTTCTGTGGGATTCATGGGTGTGGGCTCTGGCGTCGGCGCTGGAGCCACTTCAACCACCGGTGTTGGTGCTGCTGCAACCACTGGCGCTGTCCCGTCTTCTTTCTTATCTGCCGCAACAAGGCTTTCTGTGGACTCGACGTCGTTACCCACAACTTCGACTGCAGACTGCCCCTCGTCAGCCCCCTCTACAGGAGACTGCGCATCGACTTTTTGCTCTAAAGCGACCATAACGGGTTCATTCAAAAGTCTTTGAACTTCGGTGAAGGTTTCTACGAGGTCCGCTGAGAGTCTTTCAAAATCCGTAAGTCCAAAACTGCGCCACTCTTCCAACAGAACTTGAGGATCTTCACCGAACTGGAAACGATCCATTTCATCTTTCGCGGCTTGAAGAACGCGCATCGTGATTTCTTTTTTATTCTGAAACTCAACCGGAGCTTTTTGAATTTGCTCAAAGTAACGAGCCCCTTCTAAAAGCAAAAGCATACGTTCAATAGAGCCTTTGACTGAAATGCCTTGTTGTTGATTGCCTTGAGCTTCTGGCAACGTTGAACGATAGAGTTCGTAAACTTCAACCTGGCTGAGGTTTTGAGCTTGGTTCATACGGCCGAACCAACGAAGACTGCGAGGCAGATCTTTTTGCAAAACTTGAAGGGCGTAATCATTCGGAGCGGCTGCCAAAGCGCCCCAAGATGTGAACAAAGTTAAGAAGAAAACAACCACCCATTTCATAGACACAGTTGTAGCACAATTCCGAAGTCCTTCCTGTACCTTATAAGCTCTTCTGAAACATCTTCTGAACTGTCAAAAGTGTTGACGGAAAATTCCACTGGATGGTGTTGATTCGTGTCTGCAAATTTGAAATCCTTAGAGGTAAGAGCAGACGAGTTCACCGTAAACTATGAATTCGTACTTCATTTATATGAAGGGGGAAGGTCGCTATGAAAGCCTTAAGTGCATTCCTGATAGTGAGTGTAATCTCGATGCTTTCAATAGCGAATACCCCAGGCTCTTATATAGATCGAAATCCCGATCACCGCTGCCAGCACCCCAGTTCCTCTTGCGTTCAGCTGGGTTGTTTCTATGAGCACTGCGATTTTGACTCTGACATCGAAAAGATCACTCGCGCCTGCCAAGCAGTTTGGGACGACGGCTGTATTCGCGCAATCTGCAATCGCAAAGGCGATTGTTCCTTTATCACGAAATTCATTAAATACACCGAACTTTGCGGACGCGGCCACTCTAACTAACAGAGATTCTTAGCCCTTTTCCGCGCTCTGTTTAAACTTTAGCCAGTTCACAAACATGTGCCATATCTATATTGCGCATTACCCAGCGTTCCCTAAGCATCAAACTTGAAAGAAGCCCTTTCATAGACCGAAAGGACTCGTCCCATGAAAAACAGATCTTTAGCTATTTCCCTGAGCTTCGCCATTACCCTTCATTCTGCTTTAGCAGCGGCGATCGCTCAGCCTCCCTCGAAGAGTCCCCTATTTAACGCTGATACTGTCGTGCAATTAGAGATGGCCGCAGACTTCGTGAAGATCCGTAAGGCTGCACCAGACGGTGGGTTCAACTTGGAGGATGGGGAACTCAATGATCCTCAATACTATGGCGCCATTGCCCTCAGAGACTCCAGCCATCCAGAAAGAGCGTTTACTGGACAAGCTCGCGGCCGGGGCATGTCTAGTCTGTATTTTGACGAGTCCGAGTTCCCAAAACTCAAAGTAGAAATTCAAGATTCTGAGGATCTCAAAGGAACCCTGTTCCAGGGTGCTCGAAACTTTCGCGTCAACACTCATCTTTTTACCAACTCAGAAGGTGAACATACTCCAATGGGACGCTTGATTGGCGACAACGGCCCGATGAGAGAAGGTCTTGCCTATCGCCTTGCCGAAGCTCTTGGACTTAAAACTCCGGCGACTCGTTTAGCACGCATTCGTTACACTGATTATGGTACAAAAACCTCTTTCACCCGTAATGCACTCCTCGTTGAAACCACCAAAAAAATCGGAGAACGCCTGGGTGGAACTGAGGTTTTGGAATACGAATTTGCTGAAATGGAAAAGACTGGCATTGACCCTGTCGAAGGCGCCCTCTATCGTCTTTTCCACAAAATAATAGGTAACGCTGATATTCAGCTTCGTGTTAACGAAGCTCCATTTATGACGACAGAAAACCGTCGCGCGATCTTTAATGCCATGGTGTTTGAAATGCCGGACAAACGCCGCGTTCCGGTGATCTATGATTTGGATATGTCTAGTTTTGTAACTGGCTACGGCGAAATCAAGTTTACCAGAAAAGAATTTAACTTGAACACTCGTGAAGCTGCATTGTTCGTAATCGGATTCGGTTCACTACGCCAAAAATTCACAAAGGAACAACTTGATAAAGCGATCGCAATTGCAAAATCGAAAAAAGATCTTCTCTATCAAGTCGTCCAGAATACACCGGTGGACAAGGCAGGCCGCGAAAACGCAAAACTCCATTTAGATACTTTCTTCGCTTACATTGACCACGCGATGAGCCTTCCGATCATTATTCAAGAAGGCGTGCAATTCTATAGCGATGCTCAAAAGAAAAATGCCATTCTTCCACTAAGTCCGATGAGTGAAGAGCCGGGAACTCTTAGACCCGGAACTCCTGTCGCGATTCTAGGTAAAGAAGGAAAAATGCTTAAAGTTGCGATCTTGAATATCAACAACGACCTTCCTAGTTATGACAAATACATTGGCTATATAGATGCCAACACCAAGATTGATACCGTCCTTCCAAGCGAACTTGTCGGCCGCGCTGACGAACGCGATATGAGCTTTGGTGCTCATGGCGGTTAGCCAAAAAAAGACGCCCTTTTTGAGGGCGCCTTTCATTCATAAAATCGAGAATACACCAAAACTTATTTTACAACAGCACAAATCAGGCTTTGCGACATACCAGTATCCTCAGAGAGGATGCTTTCGTAAGTTTCACCTTCGTAGTTTTTACGAGGCGAGGCTGATAACTCAAGTCTTGTTTCAGTTCCATTTGGATGAACGTAAGAGATAGATAGCTTTGAAGTATCAAGAACTTCCAAGTCATGAGAACGGCTTTGCACAAAACGAGGTGAGCTTTGCAAATCCACCAAGTTAAAAGTTCCTCGAGAGTCAGAAGAGCAAGAGAGATGATCTACCTTGCGCAAATCAAGCGCTTGAGCTCCTGCAGAAACCAAAAGACCTAATGCTAAAACGATAAGGCTTTTCATATATTCCTCCGATATTTCAAAATTTCTAGAAATAAATGCAGGTTTTATTCCAACGTTAAAAGCGTTGTATTACAAATCGCCACAAAAGTCGTGTTGATGGATTGGACAGCTTTTTTTTTGCGGCACTCGCGTACCCTGAGAAAAACAACGGTACGCCCGCTTCGGAGGAAAAACAAAAGACCTACTCTTAGGAGCAAATCTAAATTTGCGCCTTCCGTCTGAGTCTTGAGCTGAACTCTTTCAGAGCCGTGCTGTATTCACCTAAATCTTTGATGACGGTGTGAGCATGATTCTTCGAAGGCTCTACGAACTGATTGTGCATCGGGCGCACTTGAAGTTCGAATTGCTTGCGAACACCATCTTCGGTGCGACCACGTTCATGAACGTCTCTTTCAAGACGACGCTGAAAGCGCAAGGACTCGGGAGTATCAAAGAAGACGGCTTCGTCTAGTTCTGCACGCACTTCCAGAGAGTGAAGAATCAAAATCCCATCCACCAAAATCACTTTCTTAGGAAGACCTAAGAGCGTTTCTTTTTGGCGAGTATGCGTTTTAAAGTCATAGATCGGAATCTGAATATTCTGCCCAGTCTTCAATATGCGAAGGCCCTGGGCCAATAAAGCGAAATCAAGACTGCTCGGATGGTCGAAATTCACCGAACCGCCGTCACCGTCGAACTTTGCCGATTGATCAATATAGTAGTTATCTTGATAAAGGATCATACACAGGTCATCGCCCAAAGTTTTTTGCAACTCTTTTGCGAAGTGGGTCTTCCCAGACCCGCTTCCGCCCGCAACACCTATGATATGTGGCCTCGTCATGCAGCTTCCTACTTCGTTTGGAACAAACGATCCCCGGCATCGCCAAGGCCCGGAACTAGATATCCCAGTTCGTTCATCTCATTTTCGATGTTTACAGTATACACTTCAACATCTGGATGGAAATGCTGAATCTTCTCAAGGCCCTCACGGCTCGCCAAGATGCTGATCACTTTGATCTTGCCGGCGCCATAATTCTTCAAACGCTCTACCGCAGCAACGATCGTATCCGCAGTTGCAATCAAAGGATCGCACAACAGAATCTCTTTACCGTCGATATCTTTTGGCATCTTAAAGTAATACTCGACAGTATTATGGATGAACTTATCACGATAAATACCGATAAAGCCTGAACTTGCAAATGGGATCATTGAAAGAGCCGCATCCAACATGCCATTGCCTGCTCTCATAATCGATACCACAACCGGAGGTCGAACGATTCTTTCCGCCTGAGTTTTTGCAATCGGAGTTTCGATGTTGATGGTCTCCATCGTCGTCCAATCCTTCATCGCTTCATAGACAAGAATCTTCGAAATCTCTTTAACAATCTCGCGGAAATCCTGAGAATGAGTGTTTTTATCTCGAAGGTATCCAAGCTTATGCTTTAACAGAGGGTTTGTTACTACTTTAACTTTGTCGCTCATAAAATGATCTCTCTAATAGTTTAAAAATTATTCTAAAATACAGTTCCATCGCTCTCGATTTTGAGAGGAGGCGAACTGTCCGCACGAAGAGCCTTCGCAGCTTTTCGACCTGCCCACCAAGTCCCACCTTCCAGCACTTTCGCCAAAGGGAACTCGGACGGAGTTTTATTCAGCTTCTTACGAACCTCATCGCCGATACGATCTAGCAATGAAACCGTAAGCCCACGCCATTCAATGATCAAATCAGAATCCGGGCGATGGCTCTTCTCTAGAAGACTCTTGTCCTTCAAAGAGATCAAACCGCGATCCAAAAGCAAACCACCATTGCGATACTCCGCAAGACCCGTCAACTTCTCGACATCAACGATTTCAAAGCCCGCTTCCATCAAAGGCTCCATCAAAGAGTACGTCATCCACTGAGAAAGTTTATGGAAAGCCGCTAAGCCCCCTGGAACTTTCGAGTAAGACCACATATCGCCAAGATTCACACCACCAACACGCACACGTCCCGGCCAAATTTCACCAAGACCATCCAACACCGCACGCAGCACTTGCGGGCCTGTCAGTTTTTTGCCGTAACGGTTTTGCAAGTAATCCACCAAACCACCCGGGCGAGCGCCTGGGAAAAGGTCTTTTTTCTGCTCGATGGTTTTTCCTAAGTTATGCAAAAGCGATAGACGCCCATCAACACCCACCAATGGGTTTTGCGGCCCCACTTGGAAAACTGTTGAAAGCTCTTCGTTAGAAAGCATTTGTAAACCTTTAGCCGTCGCGCGGAGCGGATTTTCAGAGTCGTCAGACAAGAAACCACCCATAAACAAGTAAAAACTTGCTACACCCAGGCCTTCAGAACGGCCAAAGCTTTTGCCAGAACCCTTTTCATTGTACATCCACGCATTGCCGGCACCAGCGTCCAACAAAACAGAGGTAATGACCAAATCCAGTTTTGTACGCGCCTTCTCGATAGCATCTACGCCAACAAGCTTTGCTTCCAAAGCTTGAACGCGATCAATACCACCAACACGGAAGTGCCCCCAACGAGAATGGAAAGGAATATTCAAGCTTGGATAGTTTTCTTTAATCACGTCCACGACATAATCTACGACTGGAGTCAGTTGATCCGAGTGATATTGGAAGTGAGTTTCACCTTTTTGCGTAAGTTCCAAAATTTTCTCGGCGCTTTGGCGGATTGCCAAAGGCGACAAAAGAAAATCCAGATCTTTTTCAGTATAAGAAGTATTACTCATCGATTGGTCTTCCTTTTACTTTTTCTAGCTGGTCACCAGATTTTGCTTCGCCAGCAGTGAAGTAACCCGCTGCTTTTTTCGCTTCAATCTCTACTTGAGCATCGGCCGGGATCAAATCCTCTGGAATCGAAATACGATTTACAACTTCGATACCGCTTTTCACGATAGCGTCGTACTTCATATTACTCATCGAATGCAGATTGTGGATTTTCGTAATCCCGAAGAAGTGCAAAATATCCGGCATCAACTCTTGGAAACGTGCATCTTCAACCCCCGCCACACACTCTGTACGGTGGAAGTAAGTCGCAGCAGAGTCCCCGCCTTTTTGACGTTTACGAGCATTGTAAACCAAGAACTTAGTCACTTCACCCAATGCACGGCCTTCTTTACGGTAGTAAGCGATGAAGCCCACACCACCACGTTGAGCAGTACGAGCAGCGTCCTCGATTCCGTAAATCAAGTAAGGACGGCATGTACAGATATCAGAACCGAATACGTCAGAGCCATTACACTCATCGTGTACGCGGCAAGTAAGTTCGACATCTGGTTTCGACAAGTTCTCAACATCACCGAAAATATAGACTGTCGTGCTACCAATAGGCGGCAACATGACTTTCAAATCTGGACGAGTCACAAGCTCTGGGAACATCCCACCTGTTTCTTGGAAAAGGATTTTACGAAGTTCGCCTTCTTCCACACCCAAACGTTTTGCAATACCTGGCAAATACCACACGGGCTCAAGAGCCACCTTAGTTACGCGGATATCACGATTTTCTTTGATGATCTTGCCGTCAATTTTCAAGCGACCAGCATCAATGGCATCGTGAATCTCTGGAATTTGCAGATGGGCCTGAGTCACCGCAATTGTTGGGCGAACGTCATAACCTTCGTCATAGAATTTTTTGAAATGAATTGGAACGTCCAATCCCCATGGATCAATCGAAACCATTTTATCTGGATCGCTCCAAGATGGGAATGGGCCAACTTTCACCGGGCTCTCAGTATTATTGAGATCTGGCTTGTGGCGAGTCGAGTATTTTCCTTGGGCAATAGAAAGGGCACGATAAACCGCATAGCTTCCGCTGTGCGTGCCGATGGCATTACGTTTTTTCGTGTCCGTCAAAGAACCAATGATAGGACCGCGGTCTGTCGGATTTTTTGCTCCCCAATGAATTGGCAAGCTATCTTTGAAAACGTGATTTGAATGCGAAGTCAAAATTACGTGAGATGATCTTTTAATATCTTTCATGATGAAACCTCTTTACGACATCCAATTGCCGTCGTCTTGTTTTTCCCATTTAACTGTGACTTTCTTAACATTGCTCCAGAAGTCTAAGGAGTGATGGCCCGTGATATCTCCGTGACCAAATTTGGAAGCATTCGTGCCCCCGAACGAGAATGGCTCACGCGGAACTGGTACGCCGACATTCACGCCGACCATTCCTGTGGAAGCCATACGAATCACTTTCTCTGCCAAGTTACCGCTTGAAGTGAAGACCGAGCACGCATTGCCGTAGTCCACACTGTTTTCAATTTCCATAGCCTGAGAAATATCTTTACAACGAACAATACTCAAAACCGGTCCGAAGAGCTCTAAAGTCGCAGCTTCACTGCCTGGTTTTACGTTATCAATGATCGTTGGCCCAATCCAGTTGCCACCTTCAAGACCTGCTGGAGCTTTCGCCTTACGACCATCTAGCAACAACTTCGCACCCGCTTTTTCAGCCGCAGTGATCGCGTTGTTCAAGAATTCAACCTGAGGTTTTGTGATGATCGCGCCCATGTCTTGGCCCAAAACCAAAGACCCCGCACGCTCGACGATTTTCTGAATGTGTTTATCAACGTCACCAACTGCCAACAATACAGCTGCCGCCATACAACGTTGGCCTGCGCAACCAGTGAAGGAATCACTGATGCCCATACCTGATAACTCAGGGTTTGCATCTGGCAAAAGAACGATGTGATTTTTAGCGCCACCCAAAGCAAGAACGCGTTTCCCTTTTCCGGTACCGCGCTCATAAACCGCTTTTGCAACAGGGGTTGAGCCCACGAAGCCAACAGCTTTCACGTCTTTGTGGTCAATGATCGCCTCGACCGTTTCACGTCCACCTTGCAGAACTTGGAAAAGGCCATCAGGAAGACCTGCTTCTTTCAAAGCTGCTGCGATCTTCATCGAAGTCAAAGGTGTTTTTTCAGAAGGCTTCCAGATATAAGCATTCCCCAAAGTCAGTGCTATCGGAATCGTCCACATAGGAACCATCGCTGGGAAATTGAAAGGAGTGATATTAGCAACTACACCCAAAGCCTCGCGACGGTATTCACAAGAAACGCCACGCGATACTTCGACTTTTCCGCCCATGTCCATGTTTTGAAGCGCAATCGCAAACTCCAAAACTTCGATCCCTTTCATGAGACCCGCTTTGCCTTCAGCAAAACTTTTTCCAGACTCAGAGCTTTTCAAGTGAGAGATTTCATCAATCTCGCGCAACAAAATCTGACGGAAGTTAAACATCACCTTGGTGCGTTCTTTCAACGGCACTTGGGCCCACTCGGCTTGCGCGGCTTTTGCCGCTTTAACCGCGGTATCGACCTCAGCAGATGTGGTGCTATTCATTTCACCGATCACCTTGCCGTTGTATGGGCTCATGATTTTAATCTGGGGCCCGGTCGCTTTTTGGAATTTTCCATTCACGAAGTTTTCAACAGAAACAGGATTGCTTGGAATTTTGACGCTCATGTATTTCCTCTTATTTCGCATTCAGCGAAAACAAAAAGTTTATTTACACAAGCGTCGCTTGCCAATCAAAAAGAGCATTTATACTAACTCGTCACGAATCCGTGACATGACGTTTCTAACTAAAGCGACTTTTAATGACACGACCGCTTAGAGATTCGTTACTGTTCCCATGGTACTCTCGAGCAATTCGAGTCCTTTGTAGTCATTTTTTACGAGTGTATTTGCCTGAATAATCACGGTGGTCATAAGTTCAGACGGGTCTTTGGTTTTTTCTTCAAAGCTGGCGAGCTTTTCCAACTGTCGCATGGCTTTTTCTTGCTCTTCGGCCCAGGCCTCGAAAGAAGCGCGGCTGATTTTTGAAGCGTGCACCCTAAATACCGACCTCGTCTTTTCGCCCTCTTTGTCTTTAAACCCAGTTCGAAATCCCTCAGTCACAACATCTACAAAAAACTGCCCTGCATTTTTAATGAAACTTTCGTAATGCACTTTTGCCAGCACACCATTCCCCAAAGACGGCATACCGCTGAACGCTGGCTTCACCTTTTGTTTTCCCGTAACTCGGATAAGCCCCTGCTTTTCTAAACCGATCAAGTATTTGTCCGTTGATCTTTGTGTAAGACCGTACTTTTCAGCAATCTGCTTTGGAGTTTCTCCGCCAAAAAGCTTCATGAGGTAAGCAAAATAGCTCTGATTCTTTGCCAGAAAAGCCTCTTGCTGCTCCGTGAACTTTTCGTCGCGAGCTTCTTCCTCACCACTAAGCGCCTCAAGCTCCGCCAAATCAATATTCACGATCTCACACAACTGCAACAGGCGATTCAGTGTTAACTCTTCAGGCCCCAAGATTCGTTTAATAGTTGGCACCGAGCACTCCATCTGCTCCGCCAAGTCCTCGTAAGTGATGTCTTTCTTTTTCAAAAGATCTTTGATCACGGCTTTGATTTTTTGCGATTTAAATTCTTGCATCGTCTTATCCTCTGTAGCTTCTGCGGATTGTTGGTACCGAGAATTCTTTTTCTAAAACGTAGGCCTCGAAGTTACTTGCATTCATTACGAACAATTTTTTAACTATGATTTTTAGGTATTTCATTTTGCATTTCCTTTTAGTTACTTCAGCTTTGGACCGCTGGTCCGCCGCTCTGTCTCTTTCGAGAGTGGCCAACTCTCTTGAAACCCAAGATGCCGGAAATGCAGCCCCTAAACAAGGCTGAAACTGAAGGTATCATAAATTGATCCCAATTGGCCATTTTTAGCTCATTTTGTGGTTTTTATATCAAATTTTGATACCTATTTTGAAGGCCTAAGAAGCCTAAAAGAACAAGGTCGCGGAGATCGAGTACTCACGTAGAAGGTAATAATTGTAGAGAGCCCCAAGCATCAGATTCTTGGTCACACTATATTGGAGACCACCAAAAACCTCTTCTTTGATTTGCGTATATTCAAGCATCTGAGTCTCGAAGTTATAAGCTGGATTCGGGCTGTTTTCGATTCTTTTTGCCGCAGTAAGGATGAGTTTTTTCCAGTAAAGACTCGCAGTCAAAAGCTGAACTGTGTAGGTATCATCGGTATCCAGAGACATGTGAGAATAGTCCACAACAAGCGAGCTTAAGAACAACCCAACACTATAAGTTCTAACTTGATAACTATGGACCGGACTCAAACCGTCCATATTGACATCATCAGGATCCGCTTTTGTTTGATCTTCGTAAACAGAACCACCAAAACTGATTGGCCCCAAGGTCCCCGTCAACCCCGCTCCTGGCAAAGCCGCCTTCGTCAGCTTATTGTAGCGGCCCATAGCCCCGAATTTTAATGAATAACTTTTAAGCCCAGAACCTTTCTTTTGAGCAATATCAAAAGCCGTCGCTAAGGTTACTTTTTGGCTGGGATATTTTTTTCTTTCGTATTTGCGAAGGGCCAGTTCAAATGGATCCGCAAACCCAGGCGGACCGAAGAAAGTCTCTTCACTATTCGACGGAGAAATCGCGGCACCAATTCTTCCGTTACCACGAACTAAGCCGACATCCGTGTAAACGTCGTAAGTGATTGTCTCGAGACCAAACCCTTTTTCTGTAGGAACTGCGGCCGGATTGATTTTAACCTTGCCACCTGTTGACGAACTCTCGGCAGCAGGCCCCCGCCCTCCGGCGCTTGCCCAATCACAATTCGTGATACCGTTATAGCAACCACCGGCCATAGCTTCGGAGGATAGAATTAGAGTCAGAGAAATAACAGACAGAAGGAGTCGCACCAGCATTGTTAAATGTTATCGTTTTCCATAAAAAAAACGAGTCCATTTCCCCGAATCTCGCTCACCAAGACTTTGGTCAAAACACGTGTCTCTATTTTTGTTTGAGGTTCAGCGCCTTCAACTCTTCTGTATTCATTACGTAACTCAGCCCAAAGTAAGAGGCCGCTCCAAGCAGGATCGTGAACGCCAAAGAGACGACTTTTGCAAAGAACTCTTCGCCCAACCACCCGGTCATCAACCAATAGACTTGCAAGATAATCACCATTCCGACTCCGGCAAACGCAAACTTCACCACATGCAAAGCAAGCTTAAAGTAATCAAAATCACCAATGTGTTTTGGGTAAAATCCCAGCAGCAAAAGAATATTCAAAGTCGCGCTGATCAATGCCGAAGTCACCAAACCCTCAAGCCCCCACTCCCGCATCAGAAGTGGCGCTAGCGTAATATGCGCCACCAACGAAATCGCAGAAACCACTGCCGGGAACCAAGTATTCTTGGTCGCATAGTAAGCAGGCACCAGCACTCGCACACAGCTCGTTGAAATCAGCAGCATCGAGTAAACTCTTAGCACCATAGCTGTGGCTTCGGCATCTGCTCCAGTAAATTGCCCGCGCATAAAAAGAACTTCAACGATCGGAAGTGCTAAGTAATACAATCCCAAGGCCGCAGGCATCGCCATAAATAGATTCAAACGCAGATAATAGTTCGCGGTCTCGGACATCTGCTGTTTCTGCCCCTGAGTCCAAAGCGCAGATAGCGCAGGCAACAACGCCGTCCCAAGACTGACTGACACCAGCGACAGCGGCAATTCCAGCAAACGATCCGCCCAGTAAATGTACGAGATAGCACCCTCGCCAAGGCCGCTTGCGTATTTCAAATTCACGATCGTCGTGAACTGCAAAAGCCCCATCCCCAAAAGCCCGGGCCCCATATTACGAAGCACCCGGCGCATATCCTGATTCAGTCCTTGCAAGCGAAGCTTCGGCATAGCCCCAAGCTTCACAAGCGCCGGAACCAGAATCCCCATCTGCAAGGCGCCGCCAATTAATACACCCCACGCAAGGCCGTCCCCTTCAAACGGGAACCAAGAACCCGGCATCAAGGTCGACACAATCATGGCGACGTTAAAAAGCGTCGGAGCTAGCGCTGGCAGCGCGAATCGCCCGAGCGTATTTAAAATCCCCATAAAGTAGGCATAAGTCGTTATAAAGAAGACGAAGCCAAACATGATCCGAGCCATGCGGACCGTGATCTCGAGCTTGTCAGGGCTGTAATCGGCATCTAAAAGAAGCCTCATCACCGGCTCGGCAAAAAGGATCCCCAAAGCCGTTAAAACAGCTAAAAAAACCAGCAAAAGCGTATAAAAGCCATTGGCCAACTGCTGAGCCCGCTCTTTCGAGTCCATCCGGGCTTCAACAAAGACTGGAATAAAGCTGACGGAAAGAGAGCCCTCGCCGAGTAACCTCCTGAAAAGATTGGGAAGTCGAAAGGCCGCGGTCCACGCGTCCGTAATGGTTCGGCTAAACAGGGCGGCTAAAGCCATATCCCGCAAAAGACCCAAGATTCGGCTGGCAAAAGTGCCGAAGGCCATGCTTAAAGCATGACGAACTACTTTTTTAGGTACTTCTTTACTTGAAACGGCGGGGGCCATGTGTTATCACCTGTGTTCGTTTAAAAAAGCTTAGTGTGGAGGTTATCCCTTGGCAAATCATAAGTCTGCAGCAAAAAGAGCTCGTCAAGCTACTCGTAGAACTGCCGTTAACAGCAAACGTAAAGGTGCTGTACGTACTGAAGAAAAGAAACTTATCAAAGCTCTAGAAGCTAAAAACGTTAAAGAGCTTCCAGCATTGCTGAGCGCTTTGACTAGCAAATTGACTCGCGCAGCTCAAAAAGGCGTATTCGGCAAGAACACAGCTTCTCGCAAAATCGGCCGTCTTTCTGCACGCGTTCAAGCTCTTTTGGGTAAGTAAGCCATAGGCCCACAGGCCGAAGCTTAAATAACTCAAACGAACTGATTCGATTTTTTAATTGATTCTAGTTGCGGTAGTCCGAGCCGATACAAAGGCTCGGATTTGTCGTTTAAAGGCCAATGGAATTTGGTCAAATGCAATTCCATGAATCGCCTTGTCGCCCGCTGTGGCGACAGACTTAATCATTCCCCGTAAAATCACAAATGTTCCGTCAGGGATTTGAAAGCTGAGCACAAGCTCGCGGCCTTCTGTCAGAGCGTATTCGCTGATGATAGACATTCCGCCCTCGCCAATTTCACCCGAGTCACAAATAAAGTATTGTCCATCAAACAGGACACCCACCTTTTTGCGAAGGGTTCGGCGCGGATATTTTCTGCGGAAATAGTTCTTTTCTTCGTGCGGACTCATACTAGACGTATCGGTTTTTTGACACCTAAATTAACCCGACCTAGGCCCATTAATAGCCGACTTGGCAATGCTTCGTATTCAATTAAACGGCTTTATAAAGCCCTATAGGCTTAGCAATGCCCTAGATAGCAGCATGTGCAGAATTACTGCAGGTCTTAAGAACCAAGTTCTCAAGCCAAATATGAGAGGACAACGGAGAAGATTTCAAAGCCTTATCGGTTTCAGCCAGAACCACCAGAGTTTGCTCTAGCTTCTTCACATGCCACAAACGACTTTGCATCACATAGTTATCCAGGAAGTACGGTGGCACTTGCGCTGAGTGCGCAAGCTTTGCTCCCGTTAACCCCTGCTCGAGTCCACGTTTCACAGTCAGAAGCAAACGAATGTGACGAGCGAGCAACGATACGATCCCGATCTCGCTTTGCCCTTGATCCAAAAGATGAACCAAATGTTCTAAAGCGCGAACGCGATCGCTCTCGCCGATGGCGCGAGTAAAATCGAAAACGTTTTCTTCTTTAGAACGAGATACGACTTGAGCCACATCAGCGACTTCAATGCGTTTGCGAGTACCGACAAAATCTGCAAGCTTTCTAAGCTCTGCTTCGATCTCGGTCAAATGACTGCCGACCAATTTTGCCAAAAGCAAAATCGCATCTTCTGCGATATCCAAACCCAAGGTGCCTGCGATGTATTTCACCCAGCCTGGAATTTGGTTTTCGTAAGGTTTTTTGAATTCAACACAATCCGCAGTCTCTAAAAGCAAACGAATTTGTTTTTTTCTTTTATCAACTCGTGAAGCCAAAATAACAAACACCGTGCTATCGACAGGAGTCGTGATCAAAGTCTCAAGTTCTGCCCACTCACGATCATTGAGCTCTTGAGCTTCTTTCAAAATCACAAGGCGTTTTGGCGCCATCATCGGCAAGGTTTCTACGGCATCACGAACTGTAGAGATATCGGCATCTGAAGCATAGAAAAGAGAGTAGTTAAAATCGACGGCGCCCTCTGTAAGCACGGCGTACTTAAAGCGGTCCACACTTTGATTGAGCAAATAAGGCTCTTCGCCAAAAAGGAAATATAGCGGAGCAAGCTCGCCTTTTTCCAAATCGCGATAAAACTTTTGAGCATCGATCAAAGCCACTCGTTAGAGTCCCCAATTAACTTTATTTAGAAATTCTCAGTAATACGATCATGCGCTTCGGCCATCATGTCGTTCGCAACAGACTCAATGTTTTGCCTGCGCGCAGAAAGATTGTAAAGTGGATTCACGGAATTGACACCGGCTATCGAGACACGAGGAGAAACGTACGTGCGCTCGCCCGAGAAAGTACCTGCCCAAATTTGAGTATTATCTGCTTGACGAACAATTTGAACCGAGGCCGTTACAAGCACTCGATAGTCCGTCGCGAGCACAGTTCCTGTCGGAAGATATGGAGCGTTTGTATCCCCTGAAACCGCTTTACCACCGGGAAGATATTGAACCGATTCAATCACGCCAACAATCTTCACGTCTGATAAATTTTCTGAAGTAACTTTTCCGACTTGGGAACGCTCGAATTCTTGAATCAATGAATTCGTGAAACCTACTTCAACTCCGACCTCTTGTGTTTTGTTTTTAAAAACTGGAATTGATAGATACTTATAACCACCAGGCAGGCTGCGGCTTGACATGCCAACGCGATAAGCACAACCACTCAATAGAGCAACCAGTAGAAACACAAAAAATCTTGAAGTATTCACGGGATTAGTTGAGTATAGCAGAGTCGAACTTTCAAGGAAGAAATGACCGAAAGAGCTAGAAAATGACCTCTCTTGACCAGCCACAACATATCAATTCTGAAGACTATAGCCTGTTAGCACCGGGGCCGGTCAGTTTGCACCCAGAAGTCCGTAAAACTTTGGCGCTGCCGATGATCCATCACCGCACACCTGAGTTTGATAAAATCCTTGCCCGTGTTTTACAGGGTTTGAAAAGGATCTTCCAAACTCAACAAAACGTCTACATGCATTCTTCCACAGGCAGTGGCGGAATGGAGTCTTTGCTCGTCAACGTTTTAAGTCCTGGCGATAAAGTGATTGCTATTGTTTCGGGCAAATTTGGCGAACGTTGGGCGCAGATGGCTGAAGTCTTCGGCGCCAAAGTGATTATTCACAACGTAAATTGGGGAGAAGCTGCGAAAGCTTCTGACATTCAAACTCTTTTGCAACAGCACCCCGACACACGTGCAGTTCTCTGCCAAGCTTGTGAAACAAGCACGGCTGTCACAAATCCTATTCGCGAACTCGGAGCATTGACGGCATCAATGCCGAACACTTTATTTTTGGTAGACGCGATCACTGCACTGGGCGCATTTCCTCTGCCAATGGATGAATGGAAAATTGATGGCATCGTCGCGGGCTCGCAAAAAGCGTTGATGTTGCCAACGGGTTTAAGCTTTGTGGCCTTCTCTAAAAAAGCAGAAGGATTTTTCGACAAAGCCACTTGCCCACGTTTCTATTTTGATATTCGTCGTGAGAAAAAAGCCAATGCAGCCGGAGAAACTTTCTTTAGTTCTTCAGTGGCGCTAGTGCGCGCTCTTGATGTGGTCTTGAGTTTGGTTGAAAAACAAGGCTTAGAAAAACTTTTTGCTGCAAACCATCGCCGCGCTGAAGTGACTCGTATTTTTGCGCAAAAATTAGGCTTTGGCCTTTATGCAAAATCACCAAGCGATTCTGTGACTGCCCTCACCGTCCCAGCAAATATGGATGGACAAAAAATCCGTCTGCATCTCGAGGAAAAACACAATATCACCATCATGGGTGGACAGGATCAGGCGAAGGGTAAAATCATTCGCGTTGGTCATATGGGTTATATCCAAGATTTCGAAATGCTAAGACTGTTTGAGGCCTTAGGAAAAACTCTGCAGCATTTCGATGTGAATTCAATCAGCAATGAAAAAATCCAAAGCGTTGTTGCTGAAGCCAAAGCGTGGCTGGAAAGCCATTCATGAAAAAGAAAATTCTCATTACGGATCGCTTCGCGCAAGACGTATTTTTGTATTTGAATCAGCAATCACAATTTGAAGTGATTCGCTCGGACTCTCCGATGCATTTGCCTTTAGAACATGTCGTAAATGCCCACGCACTGATCATTCGTAGCCGTACTCCAATCAACGAAGAGCTTCTTAAAAAAGCTCGCAACCTGCAGGTGATTATCACTGCCACAAGCGGCTTTGATCACATTGATCTTGAGGCCACACAAAAATGGGGTGTGACAGTCATGCACACTCCAAGTGCCAATATCGAAAGTGCTGCGCAGTTGACTCTGGGCTTGGTGCTTTCTTGCGCCAATAATTTGTCGCAAGCCCATCGCATGATGAAGGCCGGAGACTGGAACCGCGAACAATTGGTAGGTATTGAACTAAGTGGTCGCACCTATGGCGTCGTTGGCCTTGGTCGCATTGGAACTCGTGTCGCACAATTGGTACAAGCGTTCGGCATGAATGTGATCGCTTTTGACCCCTACCAAGAAGACGAACACTTTGAAAAACACAAAGTGACTCGCTTGAGTTACGAAGAGGTTTTAAAGACCGCTGATATTCTAAGCTTTCACGTTCCGAAAACATTGGAAACAGATTACATGTTGAATCGCTCGCACTTCGAGTACATTCACCGTGGGATTATTTTGATCAACACCTCACGAGGATCCGTGATCCACGAGCTAGATTTGTGCGAGGCCATTGAGCAAGGTTGGATTCGTTCGGTGGGACTTGATGTCTTTGAAAAAGAGCCTCTGCAACGCACGTCAAAACTTCTGACTTATCAAAATCTTGTTTTAACGCCGCACATTGGAGCCACCACTGAGGATGCTTTCTATAAGGCATCTAACATTGCTGCTCAAAAATTAGTCGGATTTTTCCTAGATGGGTCCACTTCAGACACACTTCCGCCCCAAGTTCCCTGGTATGGTGCAACACCATTTAAATCTGACACTTGAGTTCTTGCCAGTCCTCGACGGATGGTGGAATCTTTTTGTGAATCCACTCACAACTGAAGAGGTATCAAGTGTCTGGGACAGTCGTAGTCGGTGCTCAATGGGGCGACGAAGGTAAAGGCAAGCTCGTCGACGTTTTTGCCGCTAATGCAGATTTTGTTGTTCGCTATCAAGGTGGCGCTAACGCCGGTCATACTCTGGTCGTTAATGGCATCAAGACCGTTTTGCACTTAGTGCCTTCAGGCATTCTTCATCCCGACACAACTTGCGTAGTAACTTCTGGAGTGGTTGTCGACGTCTTTGGAATTCTCGACGAGATCAAAAAGCTCAAAGACAATGGTCATCTGCAAAATCCAAAACAACTTATGATTTCTGATTCTGCTACTGCGATCCTTCCTTATCACAAGGCTTTGGATGCGGCTCGCGAGGACGAACTGTCTGACGAGAAAATCGGAACTACAGGCCGCGGAATCGGTCCTGCCTATGAAGACCGCGCTTCTCGCCGTGCGATTCTGATTGGTGATCTTTATGATCGCGAGTCTTTGAAAAAGAAATTGGAACTTGGTCTTCGCGAAAAAAACTATCTGATTGAAAATTACTACAAAGGCCAACCTTTCAAAATCGATACTTTGATGAAAGATCTTGAATCCGTTGCCAAAGAACTTGAGCCTTATCGCTGCCGTGATACTTCGTCTGTGATTGCAAAAGCACTTAAAGGTGGCAAACGCGTGTTGTTTGAAGGCGCTCAAGGAACGATGCTTGATTTGATGCACGGAACTTATCCGTACGTTACAAGCTCTTCGACTCTTGCGGGTTCTGCCTGCGTGGGTGCTGGGATTGGTCCAACTCATATTCAAAAAGTTATCGGTGTGTTTAAGGCCTACACCACTCGCGTGGGTTCGGGTCCTTTCCCGACAGAACTTCATGATGAGATCGGCAAAAAAATCCAAATGGATGGTAACGAGTTCGGTTCAACAACCGGCCGTTCACGCCGTTGTGGCTGGTTGGATCTTGTGGCGTTGAAGTACGCAATTCGCGTGAATGGTGTCACGAACTTGGCTTTGATGAAGCTGGATGTTCTTTCAGGACACGAGCGCATCGGGATTTGCACAGGTTATAAGATCAATGGCGAATCTATCAGCGAGCTTCCACCAAACTCTTACGAGCTTGAAAAAGTGGAACCAGTGATCGAGTACCTTCCAGGCTGGAAAGAGGACATTTCAAAGCTTACGACTTTGAAAGATCTTCCACGTGCCACGATGAATTTCATTGATTACATCGTGACTCAGTTGGGAACTCCGGTGGACGTGATCTCTATCGGTCCTGGTCGTGATCAAACTCTGTGGGTAAAACCACTTTTCACAAAATAATCTATTTCGCTTTTGAACGAAGGCTTTGAATGTACTCAGTGGGCAAGCCTGCCTGCTGAGCTCCATCAATCAAGGCTTCGATGTATCTTTCGCTGATAGGCCCTTCAGTGCTTGCGCGCTGAGGAGACGTCACAAACGCCGTTGCCTCAAATTCTTTACCATCCGCTTCGACTTTGATTTTAAGCTCAACGGACATCCCGGTCACGACACCCTCTTTATGTTGCACTACGGGCCAATTAACCGCAGGGATTTCAAAAAGACGTCCATACACGGCAGAGCCTTTTTTCTGGCAAAGGCCGGCCACGCGCCCGCCCCACCAGCGTGATGGGAAGTCAAAAATCAGATCATAGTCTTTCGCGACGGCTACTTGGCCTTCGGGAAGTTCAAAGAAGTGATAGCTGTGCTCTTCTTTCCATTGCTCAAACGCATTGCGATCTAAAACCCCAGAGTAAGCGAAGTACAGCTTGTTACCGGTGTCTTTGATTTGGTCGCGGGCATTCATAACTTTGTGGTAGTGAGCATCCATAGTGGAGTCCTTTCAAATGATGGGACTAACTTAGCAAAGAGATTGGGCAGAATCAAAATGCCTTCTTAAGCTCAAAGACCTTTAGAAACTACTTCGACGAAGTCGAAGTGAATAAGTAAATTTCGAATCAGGCGTAATGCAAATGAAGCAAAGATAGTGAGAAATTTGGCGTTCCCAAGGGGATTTGAACCCCTGTATCCTCCGTGAAAGGGAGGTGTCCTAGGCCCCTAGACGATGGGAACGTACCTGGAACTAACAGAAAACAAAAAAATGGTGGCTCGCGATGGATTCGAACCATCGACCCCTTCATTAAAAGTGAAGTGCTCTACCAGCTGAGCTAGCGAACCACGTGGGTAACAGGTTTGCTAATCTCTTAGAAACTGCTCTTTATGTCAACCCGAATTATTGAAGAAAAATAAAAATATTCAGGAAATTTTCCAGAACGGAGTCGTCAGAGATAGAAATGCCTAATAAGTTAGCTAAGCTTGCTTAATTATTGAGCTTTAGCAAACAAGGGAGACTTCAATACTGCTGCAAAAATGGCCGAAGGCAACTATCAGAGGACCGACAGGCACAACAACCTGAGCATCCACTACGAGTGGCTACCGTACAGAAATTTCCTCTTTATTTCTCATAATATCCAAGATAAGCCCCAATATCTAATCGAACTAAGGTCCGCCTATGAAATACAAAACACTCTCTATAGTCCATCCAAGCGGCACCAAGATCGCTAGAGGAGAAAAAACAATCGAAGTGCGTTCATGGCAACCACCTGCAGACTTCATTGGTGACCTCTTAATCGTTGAAAATAAGAAGTTCCTCCGCAACGAGGGAGACATCGATCCTGAAGGGATCCCTGTAGCGCTCGTGAAAATTAAAAAAGTCAGAGTGTATGAAGAGTCGGACATCCCTGCAGCCTGCGCTTCAAGGTGGGAACCAGGATATTTTTCTTGGGAACTCACAGATGTTCGACCACTGCATAGCTCAGCACAAGTTCTTGCAGCTCGAGGCATCTACGAAATCGAGTTAGACCTTAAGTCTTCCGTTTAATACAAAACCGACAGGATGACTCAAGCTTGCGACGACGGCTTACGTTCCATGAAATAATTCATAAGCCCCAAAACCTCGGTTTGATTGATCACGCGATAACCGAACTTCTCGTAAATGGGAACATTCTCCGGGCGATCAGTTTCTAAATATCCCATCAGCTTGCGACGATCTAGATCCTCGCAATGCGCGCGAAGCAAGGCACTCCCTACTCCTTTACCTTGGACTTTCGGATCAACACCGATCGGACCAAAGTGGCTATGCTTCAGCTTAGGATCGTGCGCAGACCAAGCGGAAAGCCACTTCATGATTCTAAGTGAGGATTTCAATCCTAGGTCTCGAATCATTGCAGGCGCCAACTTCAACTTGTCCAATGCCGGCGGTTGGCATTTTTCAGAGTCCACCCAGTGGGCCATACCGACGATCTCGCCACCAATCTTTGCGACATATCGGCTCCCATTCATCGTTTGAAGTCCAATCCTGAAAAACGCACGATTTCGTTCAATGCTAGAACTTTCGAGCGCGGCCCGATTTATCGGATTGGTCGCATAGGCGCGCGCAAGAATATCCAACACTTCCTCCGCCATCTCCGGTGTCATCAATTCGATACTGCAGTTTTCTTTTTCAGACATAGTTGGGTTAACCTCGCTTCATCAATATTGAGGTCTCCTAAAATTCCCGTCCACTTTTAAATTCAGTCACAGAGCGCCAATTTATAGTTTTTTAGTTGGAGCCCGAGGTATCTACGAAATCAGTTAGACCTTAGGTCTTCCGTTTAATACAAAATCTGCAAGTCGATCCGCCGCGAGCAATACAGCTTTCGAGCTTTACATTCATACCGCCGGAAGCTTTTTCGATAAATCGAATATCAAAGCGACAAAGTTCCGGATGGGCTTTGGCGACAGAGTGATAAACACAATTGGTTGCTTCAATAATCGCACCTTTTCTGAGGTCGCTTTGCTTGAGTGTCGCACGATACCCCAGCTCGTTAAGTGCCTTTGCGATTTCACCCATCATCTCGGCTGAAGTCTCTGCGTTTTCGAAACGCGACTTCATGCTTTCCGATACTTTATCTGCAAGACGCTCCATCATTTTCGTCGTCTTCTGCGAGCCCATTTCTTCTGACAACAGTTCAAGGATGATATTCGAAAGCCACGAGTATTGTCGCGGGAAGGTTTCGTTGCCTTTTTCTGACAGCATGTAATAGCGACGAGGTCGCCCCACACTCCCCTTTTGGTCCTGATAAGTCAGAAGACCAAGGCCATCAATTTTGATCAAATGTTCTTTCGCCGCTGTTTTCGTAATCTGAAGATATTCCGCCAACTCATCCAATGTGGCGCCATCATGATGGTCGAGAAGGTACTCTAGAATCTTTTTTTGATTTTCATGCAGCCCGATCATAAGAGCCTCCCGCCTATTTAAACAATTTAAACAGTCTTTACCATTTTAATAGAGAACGCGAAAATAAGCAAAAGAATGAAATTTCCAAACCAGGAGGACTTATGGAAACCACAATCAAATCAGCAACGCTACCAAAGAATCAGATTGATACTGACTCACGCCCGCTCTTATCGGGCATTATCACCGGGCAAATCGCCGGCCTTATTATGGCTGTGGTTGTCATGTTAGTATTTGCACTCTTCTTAGGAAAGAGCCCCCTATACCCTGTGCAGGTCATTGGCTCTATGTTATTTGGCGAAACCGCGCTGCCGGATTTTCACCTTGGAGCTCTGCTTGCCGGACTTGTGTTGCATCAAGCGGGCCCGTCTCTGCTTTGGGGCGTGATCTATGGCATTCTTGCTAAGAAATTCTCACCGCAAACAACATCCTCAGCGCTCTTACTTGGACTCGCCGTTGGCGTGATTTCAATGGTCGGGCCGTATGTGCTGATTCCGACTCTTATGAACGCTCTGCATGGTGTTGATATTTGGAATCGCGAAGTTCCAATGCTTTGGGATTGGGCGGCTCATATCGTCTTTGGAGCTTCTTTCGCCCTCTATCCAAAAGTCGCACAGAAACTTAACGCGCAGTAATCCTTATCTTTGAAAAATGCCACGATGTTTCTCCCACAACAGGAGAAACATCGTTGTTTTCAACAGCAGCCATTTGTGCCACGATTAATTTTCGGAGGCACCCATGGCAGCTAAAAAAGTACTTGCGATCGGCTTTGATCCTAACCTACTCGATTTTTCTTCTCCAGAGTTAGCTCCTATGCAACTCAATGCCGAAAAGGTAATGATGGGTCTTAATGCCGATCAAGACCGCTTAAAAAAACTGGGTTATGATTCGGACCTATGCCTTGTGGATCTCGGCGAAACTGCAGAGAAAACTGTTTCAAATATTTTAAACGCAAAAAAATATGACTGCGTGCTTATTGGTGCTGGAGTCAGAACAAATCCAAAATTTTTTCTTCTATTTGAAAAATTAATTAATGTCGTCCATGCGGAAGCTCCTCAAGCTAAGATCTGTTTCAACACAAAGCCAGCTGACACCGCAGAATCCATTCAGCGGTGGGTTTAAAGGGAACGGAACTAAGTCATGGATTCAATTGCAAAGACATCACTACTTACAGCCGCCATGCGCGCCGTTGAAACAAATCGCACCGAAGAACAAGGCCGTTTATTCGTAGATCCTTATGCTGAGCTTTTAGCCGGAGACGAAGGCAAAGACCTTTTGCAAAAAGCCATCGCTGCTTCTGGTGATCAACCAGCGATTGCGATCCGTACAGCTTACATGGATACAAAAATCAATCAGGCAGTCCAAAACGGCGTCAGACAAATCGTCATGCTCGCAGCTGGTATGGACACGCGTGCGTATCGCTTGCCGTTTCCAGAAGGCACAACCATCTTTGAGTTAGATCGCAAAGAAGTTCTTAATTACAAACAAGACAAGCTCAGCAAAGCTCAACTTCACTGCCAACTTCATAGAATCCCCGTTGATCTTGCGACAGATTGGGTTCCGCATCTTCTGCAAGCAGGCTTCAAAAAAGAAGTACCAACATTGTGGCTTGTTGAGGGACTTCTGATGTACTTGGAAGAATCCCAAGTCATGAGCGTTTTCCAAAAAATCAATTCGCTAGCTTCAACTAAAGACTACATGCTCTTTGATATCCTCACTCAAACGCTGCTAGATGCGCCCTACATGGTCAATCAGTTGCAATTCTTGAAAAGCATCGGAGCGCCTTGGAAGTTCGGCACCAACGAGCCCGAGATGATGATGAAAAGCCTTGGCTGGGACGCAGTTGCTACCCAAGCTGGCGAGTTTGCCCCAACTAGGTGGCCATTCCCAACAGCACCGCGCCATATTCCGAACGTGCCACGCGGGTTTTATATGGAAGCTCGGAAAGTCTAACTGAGCTTTCCTTTTTGCAGCCACAGGACATTGACGGCGATATAAAAACTGATGAGCGCCGCAAAGAAGCACCAGACCGAGGTTTCAGTCTCGCGATTAATAGCTTTTGCAAGAAGCATACTTCCGAATACTAAGTAGCCCGCTATTTTTATGGTTCTTAAGCTCGAAATAAAAAATGGCACTACCGTCGCCGTAAAATACAACAAAGCCTCTATGTTTGCGGGCCAGCTACGCTGAAAGCCTGGAAAGGCATAGGCCAAGCTGTGACCAGCGATGTAGGCTTTAACATTGATACTGTAGAGCACCGACGCCACCAAGATTGAAACACCAACGCCTGTCACTCCGATCACTTTCAGAATCCGTTTTCGGTTTGTGTTGGTTTCAATGGGATAGAAAGACCATGGCAGCCACGTCGGCCAAATCACCAGCGCAAACGTCAGGAACATGAAGACTCCTAGGTCACGCAATGAGTTCGCGGACTCGTGCCCCATGCTCTGCCATACGATGCCTTCGGCGACCTGCTGCAGACCAAACAGAAAGGGAATCGCAGCAACCATCCGCTGTTGTTTTGAGTTATTCTTAAAAGTTGTTACGGCCCCCGTTGCCATCAAAACCGCTGCAGAACCGTAGCTCACGCTCGCCGAGTAACACATGGTGGTCCCCCTCTAGAAAGGACTACCATGGAAATTTTGAATACAATGTCTTGTTTAAAAGAAAAAACCCCAAGAATTTCTTCTTGGGGTTCTTGAGTTTTCTAATTTTGGTTCTTATTTCTTAGGTTCTACGCCCACGTTTTTCAAATGCTGTGGATGCTCGTAGTACATCATGAAATCTTCAGGATCTTGTGGGTTGATGTGTGCAAGCTCTGTCACCATGTGACCGCCAGCCTCAGGAGCAGATGCATCGAAAACGTCCAAGAAGACACCGATACGACCTGTCATTTCCTTATCACTCGCCGTCTTTACTTTGTTCGCAGAAGTTAGAATGTACATTTTAGGAATTGGCTCTGTCGTAAGATATTCACCTTCGATCGCAGCAGACTTCGGATTTGTGAAGTACTTAGCTTTCGTAGTATTTGTCTTGATGAACTTATGTCTTTTTTGTCCGTTCACTGAATACAACTCAAGAACGCCGTCTGTGAAACGACCATACTCTGAAAGGTAAGAACCTTCGAGGTCATTCCAGTTACCGCGCCAAGAAGAACCCAAGTGAGCTTTTTTATAGATCACAGCTGCCAACTTGTATTGGCTGATATTTAAAACATCGACCAAGTTTTTCAAAGAACCCATTTGCTCATCAGATTCGCTTGGGAACGAGATCGGTCCTTCAGGATTTCCAGAGATCGTTGCTCCTGCCAATGGATTGCTCTCTTTATTTGCAGGATCCAAGATCAAGTGCATGGATGGTGCTAATACCGGAACGATTTGACCATTGCGTACTTCCAAGTTGTGCATTTGGTAAGTACCACTTTTTTGACTTGGAATAAGTTTATAGGCAGAGATACGAGTCGCAATCTTATCCAAGTAACCGATCACTTTATTCAAAGCCGGGGCTTTTTGTGCAGCGATGTAAGGAAGTCCCATGTTTAACAATTGATCGTATTCTACAAGTACTGCGTGGTAGCTGTTAGACTCCCCCTGAACGCGATCAAGATAAATACGCATCGCTGGGCGACGAAGACCTGTCGTGCGATTCGAGTAAAGACCTTCACCTAAAAAAGTTCCAGTAAGGTCACTCGTTGCCGATGGCGTACGAGCACTTTGTTCTTGGGCTGTACCTGCGGCAACCTGTGAAGAGTTATGACTAGTTACACAGGACACAAGAAAAATAGCCGCGGCAATAATAGAAACAAATTTCAAGCGAGACTCCTTTGAGTAGTTTCTTTCTACTCTTCTACTGTAAATAATAAAGATGATTCCTAAGAGTCCTGTAGAGAAGGATCTAGACCAAAGGCCTTACTCAAAATAAAAGGAGCGTTCCGACTACGACACTGTGTCTGAACGCTCCTGTCATTGCTAAACCCTTGAATTTACGAACCTAGGACCGAAGTATAGCTTTCTACTACATTTTGAATATCGGAATGCCGTCAAACATCAAGCCGATCACAAAGTAGGAACCCGTAAGGTCGATCTTAGTGACGTTCGCGTTGATATTGCCTGAAGTCTTAAGGTCCTTCGCAAGATTGCTCTCGTAACCACCTTCAAAGAAGACAAAGTATTTTTTGAAACCAAATGAAGCGGAAGCACCCGCTGCGTACGTAGGGATTGTGCTTTGCTCAAGCTTACCGTCTTGGGAAGCAGTTTTGATCGAGTAGCTTAAGTTGTTCACGCCGATGCCCGCAAAAACATCCAAGTGAACAAAGTCATTTTTATAGAAAGGAACGCGTGCAACACCTAAAAACGAGCTTTGAGTAGCTTTCGCTAGATAGTCGGTGTTTGGATCCGGCGTCTCTTCGTCATTGCTGATCAAGTTGTAGGTATAACGAAGACCCAAATTCAGATATTCAAAAGTTGGGAATGTGATCTCGACACCAAACTTATTGTTCAGTTCAACGTTCTTAATACCTTGAGTGGTAAGCTCGGTATTGAGTTCTTTAGGATCCGCTTGTGTTGATCCTAAGAACAATCGTCCTTGGCCCATATCGCTTTTTGCAAAAACTGACTGAGCGGTAAAAGTTAATAAAACACCCAACACAAGTTGTGACGTGAACTTCTGCATCTGACTCCCCTATAAAAAGATATAAGAAGAGTGTAGGAGAAAGATTTTTCCCAGACAATATCGACGCGCCCTACATCTAGCTATCGAACGTTCTATCTTTGTAAAAATCTAAACAAAAATTACTCCAGGTCAGCCACCAGTTTCAAAATCTGTGCGGCTGCTTGGTCGGCCTTCTCATGACCCGCATTGGTGTTGATTGTATAAATACGACGACGGTTTGGAGCAATCGCAACAATTGCAAAGTTATAGGTATTGCTTCCTGCCATCGCAAAAGCTGGTCCCTTTGCCCAAGGTCGATCATAGCGACCCATTGAACTAAAGGTCGTCATTTCATTTCCGTCGTTACTTAGCAGCTTGTCGTAAGTGGCTTGGGTCAAGAATCCCGAGCGAACTCCTTCATTGTCGATAAAGAGTTTTGAAAACTTGTGCCAATCACGAACACCACAATGCACGGTCCCCGCCGGCCCCAAAGCCGGAGGGTTGTCTGCCTGAAGCCCCGGAGGCAAAGCAACCAGACGATTGTTTTCTAAAATATGTGACCAGGGTTGTTTCGCAGATTTTAAATCTTCACTACCTGCGGGGCCGAACCCACAAGAGTTCATGGCGAATCTTTGGAACAATTCTTTTTGTATCACTTGTTCCCAGCTTTCACCCCGCTTTTGCTCGACGATCCATCCTAAAACGATATAGCCAGTATTACTGTACTCGAACTTAGAACCGGGTTGAAATCTTACCGGAATTTTTAAAGCAGACTTTACCAACTTTTCTCGTGCAACTTGTGGAGTCATCTTATCTGTATAAGACTCGCCCCAAATTTTTCCATTTTCAGGATCAGTGATCACTGCCAACCCCGACTTATGGGAAAGCAATTGTTCGACTGTAATTCCACGTACCGAAGGGTCTAACTGATAATTTTTAGGCGCAATCTCAGACAAAGTTGTCTGCCAAGTAATAATCTTGGCGTCCACCAATCGCCCAATCAAAAATGCCGTCATAGGCTTTGTGCACGACCCAATATGCCATTGATCATTTGAGGTCACAGTTTCTGGTCGCCCCTCGGCTCTGATGCCATTTGTATATTCAAAAACGGTTTTCTCGCCTTCAGTGACCAAGACTTGCAGACCTGGCATTGACGATGTAGTTTGAATTGTTTTTATTTTATTTTCTAATTCGCTCATTTGCGGTTCTCTCTTTTTACTTTCTGTCGACGAGCCCGAAGCACATGCTCCTGCAAGAAGCATCAACAATGCACCCAAAGTATTTTTTAATTCTCGTGGACTCATTTCGATTTCTCTTTTCTTTTCGTAATATGAATTTTCTTAAGCGGTCCATAATCCACCGAGTGCGGATAAAGGCTGAGGTTAAGGGCATAAGTGTCGCCCTCATCCTTGGACTTCTCGGCGAACTTTTTCACCAAAGCCTGTAGTTCCTTTGCAAACTCATTAAAGGTATCCTCATCTAGTCGCGCTCTTTGAATCAGCCCTAGAACTTTTTCCGAATCGTCGGTTTTTATGTTCGGAATCGAAGCCGCCAAATCGTTTTTCAAAAACGATAACACCTTGGCATTGGCCCCGTTAGCCTCTTGCTGAATTTCAAAAGCACGTGCTACTGCCACATAGTAACGTTCAATCACTTTGCCAATATCACGCTCTTCATGAACAACAATAAGACCCGCATCTTGAAGTTTGCGAAAATGATGAGTCAAATTTGCCGGATGAACCTTGAGCTCTTGAGCCACCTTCGTAATTGTCAGCGGCTGCTGTGCCAGCATCCCTAAGATCTTGCTTCGCAGAGGATGCAAGAACGCCTTACGCTGATTATCGGTAGTTAAAAGCTCGAGTTCCTTCATACCCCATATCATTAGAATATTTTCTAATGATATGCAATGGGTTTTTATAACCATGTAATTTCAACAGGTTACACCCCCATTTGACAGGCGGTTAGTTTCGACCTATACTTAACTAAGTAGTTAATTAACCGAAAGGTAAAATATGCAAGACCATCTCAGCCAAACGTTCGCAGCTCTTGCCGACCCTACTCGACGAGCCATGCTTGCTCATCTCTCTAAAGGTGAAGCTAATGTTTCGGATCTTGCCAAACCGTTTCTGAAAGACATGAGTCTTCCGGCGATCACGAAACATCTTAAAGTTTTAGAGAAAGCGGGACTCGTTACAAAAACAAAAGAAGCCCAATGGCGCCCTTGCAAACTCAATGCGGACGGACTCAAAGACGTCGCGGATTGGATGGAGCAATACCGTGTCTTCTGGGAAGAGAGTTTTGATCGCCTCGATGCTTACTTAAAAACTATGACTGCAAAGAAAGAACCGAAAGGAAAGAAACATGGCCGCAAAAAATAAACCCAACGAAATCTATATTGAACGAATCTACGACGCCCCTGTAAAAATGGTGTGGGATGCGTGGACCGATCCAAAACAAGTGGCTCAGTGGTGGGGCCCCCGCGGCTTTACTCTGACCACTCATAGCAAAGACCTTCGCGTCGGAGGCCATTGGCACTACACTATGCATGGTCCCGATGGTACAGACTGGGTGAACAAAACCAAATACCATGAGGTCGAAAAGTACGCGCGCTTGGTTTATGATCATGGTGGCAACGATGAGCAAGCACCGCTCTTTCGTGTCACCGTGAACTTCTCGGAAACCAAAGGCAAAACCAAAATGGACATGACTATGGCGTTGGCAACTGCCGAGGCCGCTGCAGAAACCCGCAAGTTTATCAAAAAAGCTGGTGGCGATTCGACTTGGGACCGTCTTGCGGAATACCTTGGCAAAGAAACCGAGAACAAAGAGCAGTTTGTCATTAACCGCAGCTTCGACGCCCCTATCAGCCTTATGTATGAAATGTGGACAAATCCAAAACATTTCTCTCAGTGGCTGGCACCGACAGGATTTAACATGGAGTTTATCCGTGCTGACATCAAGCCTGGCGGAAACTCATTCTATTTTATGACGAATGGACAAATGAAAATGTATGGACGCGCACATTACCTAGAAATGGATAAACCTCATCGCGTGAAATACACCCAACAGTTCTGCGATGAAAAAGAAAATATGGCACGCCACCCGATGGCTCCTACGTGGCCAGCAACGATGCTGACGACTGTGAATCTCACAGAAGAAGGACCGAACAGAACCCGCGTGACAATAACTTGGGAAACATACGGAGCAACAACTCCGGAAGAGCTCGATACTTTCATCAAAGCAAAAGCCGGCATGACTCAAGGCTGGACAGGTTCGTTCGACAAGCTCGACGACTACTTGGCAAAGCAAGGTTAGCTTTTTCTCAGGGCCCGAAGCAAAAACTTCGGGCTTTGTCTTTACGATTGTGGTTTACAGTGTGAACTGAAACCGAGTTTGGAAGTATTGCGTGTTGCCACGTAGGTCAAAACGATCGAGTTCACTGTAACCGTAGACAAACTCAAGACGCACAAACTCCGACAGATACCAGTTAAACATCGGAGTGATACGCCAGAATCGTCCGCCCTGAATGAGTTTTGAATCGAGATCCGAATAGGAATAGCGAAGCACAAACTCTAATGCCCCGTATCCTCCTGCAAAAGCCGAACGCGAAGGAACGACGGCATTGAAATAACCGCGCTCGTTATAAGGATGTTTTTCGCCCGTAAATAAATAGGACATAAAAACTTCGCCACCATGAAAAAGTGGATTTTGCGTTTCGGCGGAGGTTACCTGATTCCAGTAATACTCACTACCGAACATTAAAGATCCCGGCTGATAGTAAACTTCTAAGCCCAACATATCAGAGGCCTTACCAGGAAATTTACCGGTGTCGATCGCATAAGTATTTGCCGAATATGATTCTGGTTTAGATCTGTATTGAAAATTTCCCTGCAGAGCGACCCCATGACGAAGCCCCATCGCCAAATGAAGTACGCTAGGGCTATCCGTGTTTTTAAGTGGCAACCATACAGCTTTCGCGGTTACCTGGTGATCATTCTTTGCATAGCTCTGCACTTTCGGAGTCATCACATTGGTAAAAACACCCGCGCTGTATACAAGTTTTTTTCCAAAACCGAACCCCGTCCACTTAAGACCATCTGCAAGAATCGGCAAGAAAGCATCATTCGCAGTGGAACGCTCATTGGTCCATCCAAAATACCCCACCATGATTTTACTGGTTGAAAAGGTTTCTTTGGTACGACCAATGAAGAAATCTCCATTGTGCTCAGGTACATTGATCATGATTCCCGTCTGACGAAAACGCCACTCTTCGGTGTTTCCGTCATACATATACCCCAAAGAGTATGACAATCGGGGCGCATGCTTGAAGCGCCCTTTCAAAATGAAACGCAAATCGCGTAGATACGCCTTGGGCTCTAAATCCATTTGCTGACGACTCTCTTCGTCTTGCATGTAGGTTGCTGTATCAACCAGGAATCCGTAACCAAAACGCATAGTGAGAAAGTCGTTCTCGAACTCATTCCAAGGACGACCTTCTAGTTTTGGCGTGACCTCATCAGCCTCGGCGGCGGTCGCAAGATCTGTCATATCTTCGGTTTCAGCACTGAATGCATGCGATGCCATCAACACCAAGAACGCGCTAATAATTCCTAACCTAAACATCGTTGTACGCCCGCTCAAGCTCCGCAATATCAAGCTTCTTCATCTTAAGCATCGCTGTCATGACTTTCTCGGCCCTTACCGGGTCTACTTTGTCTGACACCATTTTTTCAAGAATACTCGGCACAACTTGCCACGAAACTCCGAATTTATCCTTCACCCAGCCGCAAGGTTCGGACTCTCCACCCTCGCCAGAGAGTTTTCTCCACAAAGCATCGACTTCTTCTTGCGTTTCACAGTTCACTAGCAAAGAAATCGCATGAGTAAACTGAAACTCTGGGCCGCCATTAAGCGCAATAAAATCTTGTCCTTCCAGTTGAAAGTGAATCGTCATCACCGATCCTTGGGGCATACCCGAAACTTCAGCTCCCGCCGCTCCATAGTGGGCCGTTTGCAGAACTTTCGAGTTCTTGAAAATGGACGTATAGAATTTTACTGCCTCTTCGGCATTTTTATTAAACCATAGATGTGGTGTGATCTTTTGCATGCATACGCTCCAATAAGTTAAACATTTCCTGGATTGATGTCTTCGTCGTCTTCTTCTTCATCGATATCCATATCTGGTCTGCGAGTATCATCGTCCATACCGCCGACGAAACTGGTGTCTTTTTCATTCTCTTTGTTTTTTTGAGTCGGCTTCTGATCCGCAGGTTTTGGCTGAGGTTTTTGCGTTCCCTTACTATTGGTTGTCTCTTGAGTTCCTGTTTTAGTTCCCATAGTGTCCTCCTGAGAAAATTATATCAGCCGCAATCAGTACAAAGGCTGACAAGCAACAAGCTTCGCTTCATAAAACTGTCCTTCTTTTTTACTGACAGAGAAACTGCCGAATTTTATTGTGATCCGGCAGTCCACTCATAAATATTTAGTGGCGAGGATGTGGTGGTTCTTCACTGTAAGGTGTTTGCGACCGAGGATTGCTTGAGTCCACCGACGCCGACAGCCGCGCCTTCTCGGACCAATGAGAGACCAAGATTTCGCGTCCTTTAACCGCAAGTGGCGCTTTCCAATCACGGAACCACTCTGCAATCATCGCGGTCGTTGTATTTGGAATTGCACCCGCGTGAACCATTCTTGAAATCGCGACATCATGTTCTACTTTAGATTCTCCACCGACAGCGTCTACGACGATGCAAACTTCATAATCGGCTCTGAGGGCTTCAATGACAGGATACGCCAAACAAATTTCAGTCCAAAGCGCGCAAAACACTAAACGTGTTTTTTCAGTCGCTTTGACAGCTTTCAAGAACGCATGATCTTCCCATGCATTCATAGAGCTACGATCAATTTCAGTAACACCTGGAAGTTCTCTGCGCAGGCGTTCAATCGTGGGACCATTGACTCCCATTTTTACACCCACGGTGCTCAAAATGACTGGAATATCAAATGCCACTGCTGCTTTTGTAAGATTGCATACATTCAGTTCTACAAGTGCAGGATCCGAAGAGCGAAGTTTGCGAAACATTTCTTCTTGGTAGTCGATCAGAATAAGGGCACAGTCACTGGCGTCCCAGATGGCTCTTTTACTTTCAAACATAAAAACTCCTTTGCCAATCTATGTTGGTTTCAAGTTTTTATTCTTACAGAAAATGGATTAAGACCCAGTGAAAGTTTGAGGACAAGAATTTCTAAAGAAGCCCACGTTTCTTAAAAACAGCGTAACCTTTTTTAAGCAGGCGATCGACTTCGGGGCCAACCTCTTCCGTGGATTTAAAGTAAAAACAAGATTTTCCCTTAAGTCTTTTCTGCATAGCTTCGGAAAAATCGTCCATAAAGCCTTTTTCGATATAAGGGGCCATAAAATAGAAGCCGACGTAGGTTCTTTGCAAAATCAGTCCGACAAAATACGGGTCTTTCTTTTTAGTCGTTTTGCCCGTGCGTTCTGAAGTCACTTCATAATCTGCAGTACTGCACAACTCATAGCGATGAGGCTTGTCCAAGAGGACTTTCATTTTTTTCTGATAAGGCTTTATTTTCTTTTTGAGAGCTAAAAAGGTTTTATCAAGCTCATCCTGCTTCGAGATTTTTTTCTTCGCCATTGTCTAGCCCTTCTTTTGCCGCCTTTGACAATTACCATAACATATCCAATGCTGAGGATACAAACTTGGAGACAAGCAACCATGACTATCACCGTGACTTCGCTGCGCCTCAGAAGCCTCTGGGGATTTTTTAAACTCTCTTGGATGGGATTTAACATCACCCTTCAAGCGCGAAAGCAAAAAGGTTTTCGCAAAATGAAAAACACGGGCTTTGGCTATCTTCATTATACAGCTAGCGCGTGGGAATCCCCTGCTGACGCAAAAGCGTTTGCTCACTCTGGATATCATTTACATGCCATGAAGCAATCTAGCAGCATTGCAACCGAAATCAGAATCTATACTTTTGAGGGTGACCAGCTTCCAAGCTGGAGTGAGACAAAAAAAATTCTCGAGGAAAAAGGTCGCGTGTTCTCTTACAACAAGGCCTAAAGCGAAAGGCCTTGTTGCGAAAGAGTCTTCCATTCTGAAAGACTGCGCACAATAATCATTTTGTTTTTCAAATTATCCCTGGCGAATATCCTGAGAAGCTCAGGACGCATCTTAGTGTGCATCTGCCACAACGTTTTATAAAGCTTAACGGTATGCTCCCAGGTCAATTCGCTACAGTCCTCCGGCAACTCTTCCCGGCGACTCCATAGGTTGCTCACTTGCCGCTTGCTACACCACCAGTAATGACGCCAGATCGGAAAATCCACAAAAACGACTCGGTCTGCAGCCTGAAAACGTTTTTCAATCAGATCCAAAGGCCCATAACCATCAATAATCCAGCTGTCTTGGCTGGTAACCTGAAGAAGCGCCTTGCGAGTTTCATCTAAAGGGCGAATCTTCATTCCTGGCAAAAACTGAATGCTATCGACATGGGTCAAAGGCAAAGAATGCACGCGAGAAAGCGCTCGGCTTAAGCGACTCTTACCCCCGGCAATATTCCCCACCACAGCTATTTTCATGATTTGACTAGAACCCATGCTTAGTAGTTATATCAGCCCCAACGAGGCTCGAGTATGAAAAAAGAAGAAAATCCGAACGCTTTTAAATTCTGGATCAACAAAGATTTACTGCAAAGAATGGCAGAATCCCTCAAAAGTGCTGATCCTAAATTTGATCATAAAACATTTGTGGCTCTCGCCCCGAAGTTGGATCCTTTAGAGTTAAAACCCCGCGTGCAATTGGTTCGAGATCAATTGCGTGCGCAGCTTCCCCAAGATTTTAAACAAGCGGTCAATACTCTGCTTAAATCCTTGAAGCCTGGTAAAATCAAAGGCTTTGATCTGTGGCCTTATACCGAGTTTGTACAGACTTATGGTTTGGATCATCCTGAGCTTTCTCTGAAGGCGCTTTTTGAACTCACGCAACTCTTCACCAGCGAGTTTGCGGTTAGACCCTTTATTAAAAAACATCCCGAGCAAACAATGGCATTTCTCTTAAAATGCAGCACCGACAAAAATGTGCACGTGCGCCGTTGGGCCTCTGAAGGCTCGCGTCCTCGCTTGCCTTGGGGTGAACGCCTGGATACCTTCGTGAAGAATCCAAAACCGGCTTTGCCAATTTTAGAAAACTTAAAACACGACGAAGAACTTTACGTCAGAAAAAGTGTCGCCAATCACTTAAATGATATCGCAAAAGACAATCCCGAGGTTTTGCTAAGCCTATTAAAGAAGTGGCAAAAGTCCGCCGGCAAAGCTCATCAAGAAAAAGTCGAATGGATTACCCACCGGGCACTTCGCACGTTGATCAAAGACGGGAACCCGAAGGCCTTGGAACTTATTGGCGCAGACCACAAAGTGAAGGTCAAAGTCAGCGGTCTGAAGCTGCAAAAGCAGGCTTTTAAGATGAATGAGAAAATCGAATTTGAATTTAAGCTGCAATCACAGGCGAAAAAACCGCAAAAGCTGATCGTGGACTATGTCGTTCATCATGTGAAGGCGAATAAAGAAACGGCCCCAAAAGTGTTTAAACTCAAATCCGTGACGATGAAACCTGGGGAAACCATCAGTATCCATAAGCGTCATCACCTCAAACCCATTACAACACGCAAGTACTACTCGGGTGTGCACATTATCGAAATCCAAGTGAACGGCCGTATCTACGCCGCTTCCAAGTGGAATTTACAAGTTTAGGTTCCAAATAGAACCCTAACAAAGTCTTAACTTTTATATGGAACACTTTCGGGTATATTGCGCTTGAAATCGACCCCAAACCCCAAGGCAGGCTCTCCCCCCAATTTTGAGCCTGTCTAAATTTTAAGGAGATCCGCATGAAATCATTCGTGACGACTTTGGCTTTCTTCATGGCATTCACAGTTAACGCAAAAGCAGCTGACTGCGTGAGCGTTGATGGCGTTGTTATCCCAGACGGTGCTAGCGCTAAATTCTACTACACTGCAAATCCTAGCAAAGACATGGGTCCTAGCTACACTTGCGGTGGCACTTCTCGTGTAAGAACTTGCACGAACGGTCAACTTTCAAACAACGTTCCTGAGTGCAGCCAATATGACTCTGGTGGTTGTGTGGACTACTGGATGGATCGTCTTGCAGATTCTGATTTTTCTTTCGCTGTTTGCGCAGACTAAGATCTAGAAAACCTGCCACTTAAGTCTAGGGCTTACTATGTTTTTATGCTGTTCCTGCCTACAATGGACGCATGAGAAAATATGTAAGCCTTTTTATTTTTGTAGCAGGTCTCTTCCACTTTAACGCAGCCCAAGCGGCTCTCTCCCCGGTATCAGTGGCGATTGTGCCACCGATTCAGTTTCCTCCGAGTGATTTCTCAGTCACTGGTGTTCGTGCCAGTGTTCTTTGGGGTAAGCATCGCGACGTATACGGCCTAGACGTCGGTGTGCTTGGCAATATCACCGATCAGACTTTTACAGGGATCGGCGTATCAGGGATTTTCAATAACACTCGCGGCGAAACCAATATCCTTGGCCTGCAGCTTGCGGGTCTAGCCAACATCAACAATAACAAAACCAGCGTCTATGGTTTTCAAATCACAGCGGGTGTGAACTACCAATCGGCAGCTTCGACGGTCAGCGGTTTGCAGCTGGCATTGCTTGCGAACATTGCCCCATTCACCGACATCTATGGTTTCCAAATTGGTCTCTATAACCGCGCGAAAGAAGTTTATGGATTTCAGATTGGTCTTGTAAACGTGGCTGACAATCTTCACGGCATTCAAATCGGTCTTATAAATTTCCATCACAAAGGAACGTTTGCGATCTCCCCGATTATCAACGTCGGCTTTTAAAATTTAATAACAATAAAAAACAAAAAGGGCGCTGTTAAGGCGCCCTTTTTATTTTGAAGCTTACCGAACCGAACTAACAACTACTGGCACTCAACGTTGAACCAAGAACTATCATCTTTACCGATATAAAGTGTCCCGCCGATGATATTACCACCACCAATTTTGCCATAAAACGAAGACGAACGCTGAGTCTCTCTGCTCACTACATTCACAACGCCATAACCACGGTTCACGGCAACAAAGCCGGTCGCGTAAGCGCTGTCAAAGGTAGTAAATGCATGAGCCACGGCGGGGTCATAGACGTGTTGAACTTTGGTTTCGCGAGTTTGAGCTCCGCCTTCTTTAATAGTGCAATTCATAGTGTCGGCATGAGCTTGAGAAAGGCCGGCAGTTAACGCCAAAAGAGCAATGATGGATTTCATAGGTGTCCTCCTAAAGACTAAGCTCGAAATCCTATTCCATATAGGTCCCCTGTCCATCTGTTTTTTACCCATTTTTAACAGATGAAAATAGCTTGAGAATGACCCGAATCGGGCTGCGGGAGGTCGGTTCAAAATGCCACCAAAACGGGCTTTTCCCCCTCATTTCTCGCAAACAAACGTTTGTCCGGTCTACGCAGCGTCCAAGGCAAAGGCGTTTGTGACTTGAAAAGTTTACCCTTTTCGAGGAATGATGTCCCCGCAGCATCGTGATTGGCATATAAGTTCTTGTTCCAACTCAAACGATGCCGGTCAGAGGATCATTTATGAAATTACTGAAGATTGTAGTATTGAGTATCGCCCTAATTTGCTCGCAAACATTCGCAGCAACTCCCGCTCCCACAATGCCTACCTACAGCGGTGACTCTTTTGTTTTGAATCAAAACTCTTTGCAATCTCAATTGCTAAGAAACAACCTTGAACTTTTGCAAGCACTCTACGCAGTTCATGATGCCAAAGATCAGGTAAACATCGCACGCGCCAACCTGCTTCCTTCTTTGAATCTTGGTGGCCTACTGAGCTTTAGTGGTGGCGGTTTTGTTCTTGCCTCTATCGACTTTTTGGTTCCCTTCTTGGTGCCTTCAAACTGGTACAACTTCTATACCGAGAAAAATCTTTTCGAAGCAGAAAAGATCTCTTACAACGCGATCCAATTGAACGTGTATAGCTCTGCGGTGTCTTTGTACTTCACAATGGTTGCTGACCGTCAGATTCAAGAAATTTACCAACGTCAATATCATGATCTTCAAGACGTTTTTGAATACCAAAAACAACGCAGCTCTGTGGGTCTTGTTCCAGTTTCTGATCTTTTACAAACTCAAGCTCAAGCACAAATGGCGGGCGTGAAAGCATCTCAGTTGGCAGAGCTGAACAAACAAGAGATCGCCGCGATTCGCAAATTCTTGTCTCTGCCTTTGGAAGTGAACATCCGTCTTGAGCCAGGTGACATTGCAAACTCTCCATTCGAGTTTGAACCACTTCAAGTCAGCATCCAAAAGGCCAACACTGTTTCTTTGGAAAGAGCGCAAATTCAATACTTGGTAAAAGCTGCTACTTTGCAAAAGTGGTCTAAAGTATTTAGCTTCATCAATGGCGCTTCTGTCGGTAGCCGTGCTGTTGGAACTTCAAATGCAGGATTTAAAGACATGCAAGCTAACGGCAGCATGAACTTTGGTTTTGCTCAGTTCCCGACTTACGAGTTGAATGAGCGCCGTATTGCTTCTATCAAATTGCAAGACCTGCAATTGCAACAAGAGAACACTCGTATCATCGAATCGACGGTTGGCAGCCTTCAAGAGGCTCGCCGCCAGTTGGATCTTGCTAATCAAGCAGAACTGCAAATGTCTGAAGTTTACGAGATTCGTCGCCAAGATTACGAACAGGGCAATGGAACTTTGATTGATGTTTTGCAAGCTCGCGACCAAATGGTTGTCGCTTCTGTTGCGAAGATCAAAGCACAGCTTGATGTGAACCTACAAAGAACTGTCCTTCACCGTACTCTTCTGACTGCACAATTTGGAACGATCAAAGGTTGCGCGCCAACGCGCACTCCACCTGAAGAGCCAGGAAAGTTTCAAAAATGGAAAGAAAAAATCGGCGGTAAAAAGACTGAGAGCCACGCAACTCTCGATGAAATCTGCCGAGGCAAATAGTAGAGGCCGAAACGAAAAAGACCGGGAAACCCCGGTCTTTTTTTTTATTTCTGCTCTTTCACAACATGCCAGCCATCGCTTTTTGTCAGACGGACTTTATAGACATGCAAACTGCGGGTCTCGGTCATCTCTAGGTTCTGCAAAGTCATCTTGAGCGCGTCAGGCACATTGAAGTTTCGTTCCTTCGCAGGGTCTAACTTCCCCATGATTTCAATCATTGCTGTACGTGCCTTTGCCGGTACCGCCAGCGCCTGAACAACCGCCAAGGCTGAGTTCCCTTGCATATCTAACTTTTGAACTTCAAAGTCTGATCTCTCTGTAAACACACGCACTGCTGTCGTTTGAATATGTGGCTTGCCCGTGATGTTCTTAGCCATTTCTTCGCGGACTTCCGCTTGGAATTGTGCTTTAGCCTCTTCAATTGCTAAAGCTTTAACTTCACTTTCCTCGGAGGTACAAGCAAGCACGCCCACCATCATCAGTGCAAATAGGTATTTCTTCATACTAAAAGCTTAGCGAAGCGACTCCAGCACATCAAGGCTTGATCGTAAAGCTGGACGAATTTGCTTTTTAGCCTTTTTCCGCTCTCGCTTTTCGTCTCTTTTGACAGACTTAGGAGTGTCAAAATACTCGCACAGAATCAAAAGATCATGGCTTTTTCCTAAGTGGTCCTGAAGTTCTTCCAACTTCTCTGTCGGCAGATCCAAAGCTTCAAAAGCATAACGTATTTTTTTGGTGGCGATACGAAGCTCGTGCATTTCGTGCACATTGAGTTTTTTATGGGACAGCCAGTGCTTAAGGTTCTTGCGCATTTTCTGAAGACTTGTCTTCTTTACTTGGATTTTTTTACTCTTCAAGCTTCGATCCAACGCTTGCAAAGACTTTGGCAATTTTTGAACATCCGAATTCATTATTGCGTCCTTCAAAAGAATTCCCGCCGTCGCTTGTTTTTTTCGAAGTCGTTCTTCTTTTAAGTGATATTTTTTGGCTCCCTTTAAAGCTACGTCCCATTGCCGACGCCCCCCAAGGGATTGTCTGAGAAGTTTTAACGAAGAGCTGACATCTGGCGAAATTTTATAACCACTCTCATCTAAGAGACTCAGAACAGCCCGTAACCTACGAGTACTGATCCGCAACTGATGGACTCCTTCAGTACTCAATTGATGTGTTTGAGTTTTCAAATGCCGGTTAAAGATTTTGATCTGATCACTCAGGTGTTCTTCCAATAGCTCCATACTATTTTAACGATTCCTTTTCTAGGCCAAGCTCTTCAAGCGCCATCTCGAGACTCAAATCCACGGCTTTCTGAATCTTTCGGGTCATCCAGTCACGATTTGTTTTCAGTGATTTAACAATAACGTTTAAGGATTCGACTCGGGCATAGTCTTTGTCATTGGCGGGAATTAAATGCCACGGTGAATTTTTAAAAGAGGTTTTTTCAAGCATAAGATCTGTCGCACGCACATAGTCTTGCCATTGCGCGCGAGCTTTCACATCGTCTTCAGAAATTTTCCATTGTTTGTAGGGGTCCCGCAGCCGATCTTCAAAGCGTTTTAGCTGCTCCTTCTTATCAATAGCCAAAAATATTTTTACTAGATCAATGCCATCGGCAAGAAGCATCTCTTCGAACTGGCAAATCTCTTCATAGGCTTCTTGAATACGATCTTTCGGTGCAAGTCCACACACCTTTTCCACGAGCACGCGCCCATACCAAGACCTATCAAAAATCGCAATCGTTCCTGGTGCTGGAAGCTTCGTCCAAAAGCGGTACAAATAGTGTTTTCCATGCTCAATTTTTTCGGGCGCGCCTATGGGGTGCACCTGATACCCCCGAGGATCTAGTGGTTCCGTGATGCGACGAATGGCACCGCCCTTTCCGGCAGCATCGAAGCCTTCAAAGACGATGATGGCGCGTTTTTTCTGGTGCCATATCCCCTGCTGGATTCTTAATATCTGAAGCTGCAGATCTTTGATCTGCGTATCTGCTCGGCCATTTTTCATAGTTGGAAAGTTTTTTTTCTTCAAAAGTTTTGAAAGAGACTCTTTTCCTGCCACTAAGCCCCCAGTTAATGAGAATGAACAACGACGACAGGAATCTCTGCCTGTAATATTGTTTCTCTGGCCGAGCTTCCTAGAAATGCTCTTGTAAGTGCGTTTCTACGGCTATGAGTGCCCATCACGACCATACAATAGTTATTGGCAGATTCCTCAAGCAGCGCTTCGGAAATACTTTTGTTTTGTTGGGCAATGACATACTCGCAGTTACCAAGTGTCCTACGGAAAAGACGCTTCTTCTTTTCCAAGAGACTTTCGGCGTCTCGGGTCATCTTCTGAAAAACACGTTCCATATCAAAACTTGCAAAACCAGATATGATACTGGCGTCGTGAACTTTTTTAATGTAGTCAAAAACCGAGTGAAACAAAACTAACTCGGCATTTAATCGTGCTGCGAGCGATAAACCGTATTGTTCTGCCGGACGGCTGGATCTGCTTAAATCTGTCGGGACTAAAATGCGTCGAGGACGGTGTTTTTTAAAACTGAAGAACTTCTTTTGCGAATAGGGCCCGAGTACCATAACTGGGCGCTCTGATTTTAAAATCACCTCTTCGGCAACACTGCCCTCTAAAAACCTTTCAAGCCCACGATGCCCTTGAGTACCCATAATCACCATCTCGGGCCGTGGCCAACTGTGAATGGCTTTAAGAATTTCTTCAGCCGGCGCCCCATATTTAAGAACCGGACGCGCTTTCACCGAGAGCTCTTTGGCAAGCTCTTCCAGAGCCACCTCATGGTCGTGGTGCCAAGCAGAAATATCTTTTTCGTTGTGGATCTTTTTTTGTGGGAATGTTTTTAAGTCTTCTGCAAAAAATAGCTGCAGATCTTCTTGTAAGAGCTTCGAGACATCTTGGGCGACATTGCGGACTGTACGTCCGCGCTGACGCCCTTCTTCGGTGTAATTTTCAAGATCCTCAGCCACGAGTATCGATCGCGGGATCATAAAATCTCCTTCAACTGTTCAGTTTTTCACGCACTGTTAAAGGTTGATCTGAACTTCCTCCTCGTGAGTTTTTGGCCAGATAAAATCCTGCAGCTGGTGATCTGGGACGTTGACAAGATCTTTGTGCAGAGTCGTACTGATAGCTCCCGAAGTTTTTTTCGAGAGTTCAGCGCGCACTTTCCCTAGAAAATGGGGTTCTACCACCAAGATCAAATCGTCGTACTGGTGGTCGACAATAGCTCGTTCAAGCTCTTCGGAAATACTTTTTGCAAACATCTCGGCAACGCGCTCAGTGGGTTCTTGGGATTTCGCTAAGCGCGTGCCTGAATAACTAAAACTGCTTTTCGAGAAGCCTGGGCGGTCAGCATCGATCTCTCCATTACGGAGCCTACCTCTCGGGTTCTCCAGCTTCTTTACGAGTTTCAACTTGTTATTGAGCCTTCCCCCCGCATTCTTTTTTCTATGGTCATCCAGTTCAAAAAGTCTCGCCTCACATCGATTTACAACCGCAACCCAGGTTTTCATCGTGCCTCCTTGTGCTCAGACTTTTATTTTACACTTGCTGAGCACTCCTTGCATTTTACATTTTCGACATCTTGTCCTTGCACTTTTTGCCACAACCACGAACTTAGCGAAGTCCCATCCGTCGTTGTCGTGTAAAAACTTGAATTGTTGATAGAACAATGGGTTTTACCTGGAGCAACAAAGTATTTAAAGTTAGGCGCCAAAGATCCCGTATCCTCCATGTTTTTAAACATACGAGGGGTCCAATCCATCGCTGCACCACCCATCGCCGCATAATACAGTATTTGAACGCGATCTTGATGATGGTTGAATTGGGCGAATTGCGCTTTTGGATAGTGGTTCGCTATCGATTTATAGATATCGACGATTGTGAGCTTTTCCCAATCAATCACAGCAGGATTCAATGCTGGAATCCAGTTGGGTAAGCTCTGATCTAAACGCCACTGCGGAAAGAATAAAGAATCCGCAACACCAGCGCCAGAATCTCCGAACTGGGCAATACGAGCTTGCGGATATTTTTCCGCAATTGCCGGAGTCCACAAAATAGAAGCGTAAGAACCAGCACTGCAGCCGTCAACGTTAACCTCATCCGGAACCTGATAATTGTCGGCAAGCCACTTAATAACGGCTTTCGCGTTGATCCCACCACGGTGATAGATTTTAAATTTCGTGTTATCTGGACGATTATATTCCGTATCGGCACTGCCTACATGCACATCCCCTGTACAATATGGGACAAACACATGGGTCCATCCTTTATAAGGGTTGCCATTGTTATTCCAACTATAGATACCCCCCTGCTTTTCCACTTGTTTAAAAGTTTTCTCTGCAGTGTCTGTGTAAATCTTGTCGGTATCGCAAGTCAGATCGTCCCAGCAAGCTCCCCCGCCTGCAAAACTTACGAGGATTTTTTTAGGATCCCCTTTACGTACTAGAAACGAAAATTCCCCGCCACGAGCACAAAGGGTGTCTCCTCCAGGTTTGATCTGCTGCCAACCTGCTGGAACTGCCTGGGCCATTGAGGCCGTGAAAACAACAACGACGAATGCTATGAAGCGATTCATATCCCCTCCTTGGATCATTTTGATGAGTCCTTTAAACTTTTACAATAAGGCTTTGGTTATGCGTCTACAGTATAAAGGTCTAGGTTGGATTTCAAGGTATCCAGCTCGGCCCAGGAAAAAGACAAAACATCCTTTCATTGTCATCTCCTTAGACCTAAGCCCATTCACTGAAGCTCCACAAATGCCGAATGAAATACGTAATAGTTTTTTGGATTTTTCTAAGGAGGCGTGACTTGAAACAATGGGTAAAAAAACTCGTTGATGGTTTGGATTGGAACGATGCCAATCAGGCGTCGAATGAAACTCCTCATATCGATATGACAGAGGATAGAGCAACTCTTCTCTATATTATCGATATCTATAGCAAACATCTTTTTGAAGTAGAAAAGCAACCCTTGCGTCGCGTTCGCGATACGCTGGACTCATTTGTCAAAGGACTTGTGAATCCTGACAACAAAGCTTCAGAGAAGGTTTTATTCCAACTTCGTCAATTCTTCTCTAGCTATCGCATTGATGAATATACCTATATTCAAAATACCTTTGACGATTTTAAACGTATCATCTGGGATTTTGCAGAACAACTGAGTGACGACATTCAATACGAGCAAGCCAAAGATGCTGAAGCTAAGCAAAGTCTTGAGCAATTGCGCGAGGCCGTTGATGCGAACTCTATTGATGCACTTCGCTCTAAGTCCCGCGAGTTCATCGATTTTTACATCAAGTATCAATCGCAAAAAGACGAACGACGAACAAAACGCATGTCTTCCATGAAGAAGAACCTGTCTTCCGTAAAGAAGCAGCTTTTGGAAGCCAATCACAATATGCGCGTAGATCACCTGACCAATGCTTATAACCGTAAAAGCTTTGATGAGCAGATGAAGAAGTACATGCAAATGTCCGTGATTTCTCAGACGCCTGTCTCTCTTGTGACCCTCGACATCGACTTCTTTAAAAAGATCAACGATGCCTATGGCCACGATATCGGTGATTTCGTCCTGAAGGAATGCGTAAAGATGTTAAAAGAAGTCTTCCACCGTGAAGACGACTTTGTAGCTCGTGTTGGTGGCGAAGAGTTTGCGATCATTCTACCAAGCTTCACCTATGAACATGCAATCGTGAAAGCGGACGAGGCTTTAAAGAAGATCAGTAGAGAAGTTTTCGTCCATGGTGAGCTGAAGATCAATTTTACAGTGTCTATGGGGATCGCCCAATGGCTTCAAAATGAGACACAGGATCAGTGGATGAAACGCGCTGATACTGCTCTCTATACATCGAAACAAACCGGTCGTAACAAATATACACTGGCTCCACACCCTGGAATGATGAAACAGGTCGCGTAGGCCTGTAGGAATTCTAACACCCTGTCTATGCACTAGTAGCTGCCTACCAGTGCATAGACACCTCGGTCTCTCTAACACCTAAGCTGAATTTTATCCGCCTCTCACCCTGGTCTGTGCTTTGCAATGGTGTCGGGCATGAAGACTCTCCGCAGACTCACACTCCTCTCTTCACTCCTCACCACTCTCACTACAAAAGCTGATGTCAACATGAAGGATGCCAGCTACGTAAAAACCTGGATTGATATAGAGATCAAAAAGGATCGGCGGGTCTTCCAGCTGAGGAGGACCTACAACAGCCGCTCCCTGCACCAGGGGCTGTTTGGATTCGGGTGGTGCTCCGACTTCGAGAAAAGGTTGGATCTCTCACGAAGTGACCAAATAACCCTGAAAGATTGCCGACTGAATGCCCCGATAAAGTTCCTGAAAAAATCCCCGACCCAGTACGAATCCGCCGATAAAGAAATCATAGAATACAAAGACAAAATCTACACCCGAACCACCGCTAAAAAGACCCTGCAAAAATATAATAACCTAGGCCTTCTGATCAACCTAACTGATACCACCCAAGACCGCCTCGATATCACCTACGACCTCGGCGGCTTCCCTAAAAAGATCACGATCAACAATCACACGGAACTTAAAGTTAAACCCGATCTCCTTCGTCAGCGCATTCAATCCCTCAGCACCGATAAAGTTCCCGGCGCCACTTACCGCTACGAAGGCAAAGATCTGGTCCACGTAAAAAACTCTTGGAACAATCAATTCAATTATCAATATGACGGTACTCACAACCTGGTCAAAGTCCTCTACCCGGATAAAACTTCAGAGGTTCTCGCATATGACCCTGAAAAAGACTGGGTTGTGAGTATCAATAATCGCAACAAGTGTCTTGAGACCTTTAAATTCATTCAAAAAACAAACTCGCAAAATTATTCCGCAACGGCTGAAAAACGCTGCAACGGTAAAGTCATCACTAAGACGACCTACGAATTCCGGCACAAGGCCCGTGCCGATGGAACAAAGTATCTGGATCAAGTGCAAGTCACACACGGAAACAAAATCCAGAGAGTTTCTTACCAGAACCATACGGGGCCACTCAATGAATCTCAATAAGTCTACTCTTGCGCTCATGATCCTTACATCGCTTACAACCCAAGGGTTTGCAAAAACCCCGACAAAGACGGAGGTGCTTAATTACAGTCTGCAGATGACCGAGGCTTTCCTCGCTTGGCCTCTTCATCAAGGCAGCAAAGACGTTGTTATCGCAGTCATCGACACGGGTGTGGATACTTACCACCCGGTTCTCCGAGAAAACTTATGGAGAAACCCCGGCGAGACCGGAGTCGATGGTCAAGGCAAAGACAAATCCACCAACGGCATTGACGATGATGGAAACGGATACATCGACGATGTTCACGGCTGGAACTTTGCTGGCGATAACAAGGATCTAACGGATCTGCACGGCCACGGGACCCACGTGGCCGGAATTATCCAAAGCACCACCCCGAAAACAAATCTTATGATACTCAAATACTATGACCCGAAAGCAGATGGTGCTGCGAACCTCGCGAACACCACGAAGGCCATAGAATACGCCATTAAAATGAAAGCTAAAATTATCAACTACTCAGGAGGTGGAACAACTAAATATCCCGATGAGGAAGCCGCAATCAGAAAAGCTCAAGCCCAAGGCATCCTCTTTGTCGCAGCCGCAGGAAACGAAAAAAGCAACTCTGACATTTTTGGATTCTATCCAGCAGACTACGGAATCTCGAATATCATCTCAGTGACAGCGATTGATGAAAACCGCAGAATTCTGCCCTCAAGCAACTTTGGCAAAAACAGCGTCGACATAGCGGCCCCCGGTCACAACATTGTCTCTACACTTCCAGGGGGAAAATTCGGCACAATGACAGGAACCTCTCAAGCTACAGCCTTTGTGACCGGTACCGCCGCTCTCTTGATGGCAGAAAATCCAGAATTAAAGGATCCAGAAAAACTCATCCAGCGACTCACAAGCTCTGGCAACGACAACGCCTTCCTCATCGGGAAGACCAAACATCAGACGACACTCAACACCTATCGCGCCTTAACAATGAAAGACACAAACCTTGGGGCCTTCGGTACGATCTCCACAAATATCACCTCACAATCCTTCCTCGAATTTCCCGACAAACTCGATCCAAATTTCACCGATGCCGGTACCGAAGAGCTCCCTTTTAAAACTGTAACTGATACAGCGTTCGTACCTTAACATTCTGATTTAGAAGTAATTTGAAGGAAGGAATAAGAAATTTTTGGGCTCTTTACAAAAGGGGCTCAAGCGGCGCCTGGATGGCGCGAACCCCGCCAAAGGCGGGGCGCTTGCGTGAGGGCCGGACGCCCGTCCCCGTTGGAAAGAGATCAAAAATTTCTTATTCCTTCCTTCAAATCCTCGTTTCAAAAACAAACTGGATTAACGGCGAAGCGTACAAAGCATCATCGGCGACTTGTTCTTGTATGCTAACTTCTCTGTGACCGCGAAATTGCGGTCATATTTCATTATTCCGAAGCGAGAAAAACTATACGGAACTCCATCTACCAAAACAGCTCTCTGAATATCCATCGAAATATTCTCGTAATTCCACCACAACATCCGGAAATACTGACCCTCGCCACAGACAGATTCGCGCCATTCTTGGTGCGTTAAGCGTGTGACCTCTGTCATTTTAAGTCCATCAAAATCCAAAACGACAGCTCCTGAAAAATCCAGGAGATTGCCATATCCGCTGTGAGTATCAGCACTGACCGTCACGACCGGAAACATAATCAGGTCCTTTTCTGGTGATACATAAAGTGCTTTCGACTCTGCAGTGGCTTCCGAGTAACTGCCTCGATCTCCCCAGATAATTTTTTCGGACTCTTGAGGATTTTTGAAATCCCTTAAATCAAAGAGCGAAAACTTAAGCCCCTGAAATAGAGAGAAATTCGACTGCTCTTCAGCATCATAGCCTAAACCTCCTAGCTGCATGTTCGTGAGCTCTCGTAGCTGGGTTGAAAAACCAGGAGATTTTAATTCAGAGACGATTTTAATATCTTTAAGGTCGTGAAGGTCCAAAACAAACAACGGATCTGTTTTTTCGAAGGTTACAATGTAGGCCATATCATTCAAGTAGCGAACTGCACGAATATCTTCTCGTAGACCAAAGGATGGAGACTCCGCGGCCAGCTTATATTTTTTGCCGGAAGCATCGGAGCTGAAAATATGCAGTTTATTATTAATCGTTGAATATTTTCGGTCGTTATATGTTGTTGCGACAATAAGGTCGTCCTCTTTTTTGGTTATAGACCAACGATCCTTAATTTGGCCCTCTATAAGTTGCACCTGATGGAAGTTTGGTTTTGTCGACTTCAAGTCAACGATTCTCATATGACCGCCATTAAAGCCATTCGCGAACATAAAAAGCTCGTTTTCTGTCATATAGATAAAGTCCACTTTTCCAAGAAAAGACTGTGTTTGAGACGATACCGAAGCTTCGTGAAAATCCACAACATGCAAATGGCTCAGATTCCAGCTTCCATCCTCGAGATTAGGACGGTAAATCTCGGAGCAATTTGTATCTTCCAAAGAGGACCAAACATAGGACTCGGTCACGAAATAGATTTTTTCGCCTGAACGGCGCACTTCAACTGGGCTTCCCACAAAGGATTTTTCGAAAACAGATGCAAATCCCTTTGCTTCATCAAATATCTTTATCGAAGATCCACTATAGCTGCCACTGATCCAAATAAGTTTGCCGTTGGTATAGATGAGCTTGTACCAGCCTGTTTCAGAGGTCGGAATAGTTTTGTAAGTACTCAAACTAGATCTCTGAACAATTTGAATCTCTCCAGGACGAGCATAAAAGAAAAACTGCGGGCTCATCTGAAGAATATCACCTTCCTGAATGCCACTCACCTGATCGGCAACGACGGTGCCACTGTCAGCACCCGAGCCAGCGTCAATGCTCTGCACGGGGCTTCTGTGACTTTGGAGATAGGTCTTTACTTCACTGCAATTGGAAAATTTTTGAATGACGGGATTCCAACTTGGAGGAAGTGGCGGATCTTGTTTCTCAGCCTCGGTGACGAATTTACATCCCGACAAACTGTAAACCAACGCCATAAACATAATGGTTCTTTTCATGATGGGGCTCCTTCGAGTGTTTCTTTAATTTCACCTCCAATCGTCCAAAAACTCTTTTAAAAAGAGACCCCTAAGACCAATTTCCGTATTCAATTAGTATACATATTTATATGTAACATACTGTTTTTACTGTATTTTATAATTTATAACGATATTTAACAAATTCATCTAGTATACACATATGTAAGCCGATAAGATCTATATATGGTGGCAAGAATCAACGTTTTCCAATATCAAGACTATCGCCAACTTCTGCTGGCCTTGATTGAGCAAAGGAAGAAGGACCGCAAACCTTTTTCCTATCGTTGGTTTTCACAACGAGCGGGTCTAACGTCACCGAATTTTTTGAATCTTGTTGTTAAAGGCAAACGCCATCTTTCCACCGAAAGCCTTGAGAAAGTGGTAGAGATTTTTCAACTCAATAAAGATGAAGGTCATTTCTTTCGCCATCTGGTTCACTTCAACAAAGCAAAGACCCTTTCAGAAAAAGAACACTTCGCACGCCAGCTTTTGCATATTAAGAAGTTTCAAAACGAATATCCGCTATCTAAAGAGCAGTTTGAGTATTACTCGAAGTGGTATCACATCCCTATTCGCGAATTGTTAATGTTAAAAGACGCTCCGCAAACGGAGGATGAGATTCACGATCTTCTGCTTCCAAGTGTTTCTCGTCCCGAGATTCAAGAAGCCCTGGAAAAGCTTGAGGCCTTGCAACTTATTGAAAAGAAGAAAGATCGATGGCAGGTCCGCCAGGAAAGTGTTTCTACGGGTCACAAGTTTTCAAACTTCGGTGTGGTTCAATACCACAAAAAGATGCTGAATCTAGCCGCCGAGTCTTTGGACCGCTTTCCTGCCCAAGAACGAGAAATCTCTTCTGTCAGTATTGGTCTGTCAGAGGAAACTGCGCAGAAAATTAAAAAAATGATCGAAGAATTCAGATCTCAGTTGATAGCTGTCGCTGAAGAAGACAAAAATAAAGAAAGAGTCTATCAAATCAACTTCCAGCTCTTTCCGCTTTCAAAAAGGAACGAAAAGTGAAAACGTTTGCAGCTCTGATTGTCACACTCATGATGATATTTACAGCCTCTTGCGAGTTCGTATCGCCAGGAACAAATACGGGCAATCCTGGAAAAGATCCTCAGAATGGTGATGATAGTGGACAAATGCCAGGCATGGATAGTAGTGCCTCCGGCCTCGCTGCGATCGTCTGCCTCAAAGTAGACGCTTGCGACTCACAATCATTGATAACTGCGTGTTACGCTCAAGTGACTCAACTCCAAGGATATACTCAAGAACTAGGTGCCACTGCCAGTGGTTATGCGACCATCAAAGATCTTGCAGATGCTGAAGGAGACCAAACAGTCTCCCCAAACATTACAAACTATAATAGCTGTACGAATGCAATTCGGAACCTCAGCTGTACCGACCCACTTATACAAAGCGCCTACACAAGTGCAGATCCTACGAACTTCACCAATACAAATCTGCTATTCCGAGCTAGCACGACCTGCACACAGATTTACTAGTAGCGCTTTGGCTTCATCAGTTTCAAAACATTGCCATCCAGGTCTTCAAACGCAAGCATGTGACCCCACTCCTGATCGGCTTCACCCAGGATTTTACCACCGGCTTGCTCGATACGTTTACGATCTTCTGCAATATTGTCTGATTCCAGCGTCAAAGTTCCGCCACAGTCCTGGCCATGAGTGTTTCTTTGCGTTTTAGGAATTGCATCGCCTTCAAACCAGTGAAGGCCAAAGCGCAAATCCCCCAAAGACATTGAAATCCAATACTCGTGACCATAGTTTGTCACCATGCCGAGAGCCTCTTGATAGAACTTCTCTGCACGTTTCATGTCTGTGACGTTATAATAAATGTCCGCATATCCCTTGATCATAAGATCTCCCTTTATTTTTCTTCAAAGCCCCAACGATTGCCGACGTTATCTTTAAAATCAGCGAACCAGGGACTCTCTCCTTCACGTTCAGGATTGGTGACTTCAATACCCTTGGCTCTAAGTTCTTCAACGGTTTTGTGAATATCATCACATAGCAAGTACGGCAGAGGACTAGTCACCCGATTTCCTTCGTTTGCTACGTGCACAGCCAACCTTCCCAAGTTTTTATGATGAAGAGATGCATATTCCCCAGGGGCATTGTAATCAATCTCGTAACCCAGTTTTTCACAGTACCACTGAACTGTCTCCTGATGGCGATGGGAATAGACCATAATATGGGAGAAACGAAGTAGCATCCTAGTCTCCTTTTCCTAAAATAGAAGCCGCACCGAAATAAACCAAACGCAAGTCTTCGGGCTTTTTACTTTTTCTATCAGTTTTATATTTCTTGATTAGACTGCGCACTTTAGAAGTTAGCTCTTGCACTTCTTCTTGAGTCAGCAACGCAAAATCACCATGTACTGGTGAATCTACATTTTCTAAAGACTCACTGATCTTCTTTGCAAGGCTTACCGGTTCAAAGGTCAGATCTTCGCGCTCGGGATAAAAACGTTGCATGCGTTTTTGATAGCGAAGTGCATTTTCAACCTGAAGCTCTGTGACTCCCATTTGGTCGGCATACTTCTCAGGATCCATTTCACTTTCAGAAAGGGCATTCACGGCGCCAAAGTACCAAGCATTTCTCTGCTGTGTTTTCTCGGCCTGAATTTGTTGAGCTAATTTTTTTAGTTTCTGGGCAAGTTGGGATTTATCGATGGTTTTTGAAGATTCCAGTTCTGCTGAAAGCAGAAATATCTCTTTTTCTTTTCCTTGCAGCTGAAGACGTTTCGCAATGTCCTCTAAACGTTCGACAGAAAGTTTCTTTTTTCCAGAAAGCACTTCAGAGACCTTCGAAGGCGCCAGATCCAGCTTCACAGCAAACGATCGCAAAGAGTAACGCGGGTTAAACTCTTTGCGACGCTGAAATTGGGCTTTAAGTATATCTCGGTAATCCATAAACCCGTTGTAATGGATACCGAGGGCCTCTGTCTATGCCTTTATGGGAACATTTTGTTCCCCACCGTTCCCCAGCCAAGAGCCTATCCTAATATTAAACAACCCCTGAATGGAAATAGAAATGGCCTAATGCAAGGCGGGAGGAGAAAGCATAGCAGTGCTATGCTGCCGACGACCAACGTAGTCAGTAGGCCATTTTTATTTCCACCCCAGAGGGGCGATTTGAATTTGTCTTTGCTTTTTGTCGGAAGCAGACTTCAAAGTAGCTTGGCTACATTTTCTCTGCTTCCTTCGCGATCAAAGACAAATTGAAAGCGTTCAGGGCTTGGTTAATATTAGGATAGGCTCTTAGCAGCCGCATTCGCCACGAAGGTTGCGGAGCGTATTTTTACGGCTTCCGTCCTGAAGGCGAATGTCGATGGAGTACTTCGTGACCTCGCAGGAGTCATCGCTAGGCTCGCAGATTTCGGTGGTTCTATAGTTGATGCGCATCTTGGTCGTACCACTGCGATAACTTTTATAGAATCTGTCACCGACTCTGGCGTCCCTTGCCAATTCGTTGGATGACGACCATTTTAGACTTCGTCGTTTGCCGTCAATGCGAACAATCGCTGAGGCTCTCTCGGTAGGGCCACTAAAGACCAAGAAGTCCCCATTTCGATTGGTCACGGCACAGCCGCAAGTCAATTCGAAGTCTTTGTCTTCTTGAAGCTTCTCGAGAGTAATAGGTTTTTCTTTCGCAGTGGCTTGAGGAGCATAAAGCCCCACTGCGGCACTAAAGATTAAGAAAGCAATAAATGTGTTTTTCATGACCCTATTTTAGAAAGAGGGGTCTTTAGGTACAAGCTGAGCTTCAACACAGTTAAAGCCAGCCAGAAAAAGGACCGCACGGAAATTCCTGATATCTTCTATCCACAGCCCTTGAAATTTCTTACAAAGATAAATGCCTAGAAGCTTTTGCCATCAATCTGCTTCACAGAAAGTTTAGCAACATCAACGCCCTCTAAACAGCGTACATTAATGGCGCGCATTTTCTTACCATCTTGTCCAGTTCCCATACCGAAGGGGCCGATACCACAATTCGTGCAGAAATAATGATGAATGCGTTTTGCTCCGAACTGATAGTCTTTCAATACATCGTTGCCTGAAAGAAGTTTGAAATTATCTTCGGATGTAAAACCTAAGATATGGCCCTTTCTGGAACAAATAGAACAGTTGCATTCAATCAAGCCTTCTAAGTTCATTTCAACTTCATAACGGACCTTACCGCAATGGCAGCCACCGACGTATTTCATAAATCCTCCTTGAATCTATAAAACGGTATCAAGGCATGCTGGGGAACTCAACCTTTTGAAAAAATAAAAAAGCCCCGAGAGTTCGGGGCTAAGGCCTAATTAACCGAGGACTGCTATATTGGGGAACACCCCTCGGATTTGGGAATTAAATAATTACGGAGCTGCGACTTGCGTCGACACTGGACAGAAGCGCAATTGAGCATGCAAACGCCCTTGCGTATCGACTTGCCAGAAGTATTCTTCTAAACGCGAATCGAAAAGTGGCACACGATCAACCACACCATCTCCGTCGACATCCGCATAGATATATAGAAGCTGCTGGCTTACATTCGTGAACTTTGAAGTACCGGCAACGCGACTCATATCGATTGTATCTTGGCTGCAAAACAACTCACCAACGGCATCATATGCACAAGTGCCCATATTTACTGAAGAGCCGGGTTTGCCAACAAGTCGCATAAACACAGAATATTTTGTAATGCCAGAATTTGTAGGATCTGGATTCGGAAGCGAAAAAGAAGCTGTGCCGTCAGTACCGTTGCGATCAATTACGTTAAAATCGCCCTCCTGAAGAGAAATTTTCGTACGTACGCCAAGACCTAAAAATAACGAGTGTCCATTGCTCCCTGTAAGGCTGACTGACTTTGACTTCTGCGCAATTAATTCGAGGTTATAGCAACCACCGCCTGTATTGCCTGCACCTCTAGCGAAAGCAAGATCGCCAATAAAAACTACAAGTGCACTGATAAAGCCCACTAGAAATGTTAAAACATCGTGTTTTGTCATTAAATCCCCCTGTCCTCTGAAGACGAGACACTCCCCACAATCATCTCAATTTATTTTCGAAAAAATGAACTTTGTGTTTTTCAGAAATCACTGTGAATATTCAGGCGACAACTGTCAAAGCACTTGTACCGACGGCAGAAAATAAAAAACCCCGATTTACTCGGGGTTAGGCCTCTATAAAAGCCAAGGATGTAACAAGAGCACAAGGGCGCAAGGATATGTGCATGAGATAGACATCAATAAGATGTCCTCCCTCTTATTATTAAGACGGAATACCCGCATAATTCCTCTCGGACTTTCTAAAATTAAAATAAAAAAAGCCCCGAGGAGAGTCGGGGCTTAGACCTAGGAAAAACCGAGAAATGCAAAAAAGGGGAACACTCCTCGGCGTTGGGACATATATCTTGGAGTGGATATATACCATTAAGACGAGTGGGAGCCACAATTCCTCTCGCACTATTTTGATAATTCTATTTTTTGTTTTGCGGATATTGAAAAACTAATCGACGCTTTTAAACAAAAAAAACCCCGATTACTCGGGGTATAGACCTAGGAAAAACCGAGGACTGCTATGGTTGGGGAACACTCCTCGGTATTGGAATTTAAATTATTTAGAAGCCAACAGATCTAAGATCTCAGAAACCTGATCGTCACTTAAGATCGTCGCATTATGACATGTCCCTTTGCTGCCTGGGAAAATCTCAGTACATTGCACTTGATTCGCATCCTGACCAGCACCTGGAGCAAGACTGCATTCATGTCTAATAGCGTAAGCATTGATCAGATCCAAGCATGCATGTCGAGACATACATACGCGATGTGAAGATGAATTAGATGGTGACACTTCAAACTCGCTGCCAAGTACTACTTTTTTGTTTGGGTGAAGCATTTGGCACTCTACAAGATCCATTGCATGGACATCGCCTGATGGAGGCCCCTTAGGTGGATTCTTCTTACCATCACTAACAGGAGGTGTTGGTTCCTGAGGATAAGTTGGATAATCTCCTGGTGGAATTTCTTCTTCACCATCTCCAGCACCGGCAGTAACGCCGTCATCTCCCGGAGTGGTCTGTGTTGAACCGTCGATTTCTGCTGTTTTTAGAATTGTTGCGCCTGGTGCCTCGGTAAAACGAGTTTTGGAACAGTTCTGGAATCCCAGCATTACTATTCCTAAAAATCCAATCGTCGAAAAAATAGCCACCGTTTTTTGTGTTTTAGACATTACATCCCCCTTGCGTTCTTTTGAGTCGTTCAAAAAAATTCTGTCTTACTTTTTGGTTTTGCCTGGTGCGTTCGAAGAGTTGCCACGATCGTTGTTAGCAGGTGACGAAGTTTTTGCATCCTTCGTTGCTTTGCCAGAAGCTGCCTTACTCTTAGCTTTCACAGCGCTACCGTTTGTTGCTGCTGCGCTACCAAGTTTTTTTGCTTCTTCTGCAACTGCTTGTCCGAACTCGCGACCTTGGTTGTTTTCTTTGAGCGTCTGAGTCACTTGACGATCAAAGTCACTAAGGTCTTCTGAAGTAGCTGGAATAAGTGTTTGTGCTGATACCGGAAGGGCTACACACATTACGATTAAAATTTTAAATAAGATGTTTTTCATACCCTACTCCGATTAAAATGCGACTGAAGCGCCTTCTTTAGCAAATTTAACTTTAAAGATTTGTTCACGAACCAATTCGTCCTTTTCGTTCAAAAGACGAACTCGGATGGACTTCTCACCCGCAAGATCTGAAGTCACTACGAACGGAAGTTTGCCACGGCCTAAGCTTTTTACACTCACAGGCAACTTCAAGCGCTTTTCTTTTTGAATCTCTTTATTACTAGAAACAAAACGAACATCTTCAGGAAGTTCGATTTCAGCACCCGCTACCATTTGCTGATCCATTTGGTTAAAGTCGATATGGATAACATAGGCTTGCTTTGCCAAAACTTCCTCCGAATGTTTGTTCATCATTTGGAAACCCACGAAAAGCACGATGGCCAAAGAAGCCAAAGAACTCATAGATAGGATCTTCCAGAAAAGAAGGCTCTTTTTTTGTTTTCCGTCTTCGTTCAAATGAGCCAGAACTCGAGTCTTCATATATAGAGGAGCTTCAACCTTCGCATCTCTCAATTGAGAGAAGATCGCGCCGATCTGCTGTTCCTCTTGTTGTGTAAGTGTCTCATTTTTAGACATAATTATTTTATCCTTCGTAGGTTAGACGAATCATCCCCAGAATTCGTTTCAGACTTATTGAATTTTTTTATAAATAAGCTTCGAAGCCTATGCAGCTTTGATCGAACGGCGTCTTCTGTTAGCCCCGTGATCTCCCCGGCCTCTTTATAGGAATGCCCCTCAAGCTCGACAAGCATTAGCAGAAACCGGTCCTCTGGTTCAAACTGAGACAAAACCTTTTGCACGCTTAAAACCACGTCCATATCCGAACGCCCGGCAACGTCGCCCAAAGACTCATCCGAAACATGATCTTTGGAGGACGCACTCCGCGTATGATCAATAAAAAGGTTCTTGGCGACCTGGCACATCCATCCATAGAACACTGCCGGGTTTTGAATCGTCTGAATATTACGGAAAGCTTTAATAAAGGTCTCTTGGCAAAGATCCTCAGCTAACTCTTTATTGTGACACAAAAGCAGACAGAACTTATACAGCCGATTCTGAGTCAGCTGAATCAGCGGTCCTCGCGCGGATTCATCCCCGCCCTGCACTTTTGCAACTAATCGTACAATTTCTTCATCTTTCATTAGAACACATCCCAGCTCACACCCACAGAGGTGGTCGTAGCGTTGTAGTTTTTGTCTCTGACATCCGAGGCCTCTAAGCTTGACACATTGGAAACATATTCCATCAGCGCATAAGCTCTCCACTGCGCCGAGAATGAATAGGCAAATCGTAATGAGGCACTAGTTTCAATATCTTTTCTGGTGGTCCCGTTTGGTAGGGACACGTTTTTAAAAACTCTTTCAAGGCGGCTCAAGTAAACACCCAAAACAGTACGTTCACTTGGATACCACTGCATACGGATTCCTGGTCCTTGATAGCTTTGAGTCAGCGGCAACCGCGACCCATCGCTATAATTGATGTCCTGAGTTCCATCGACACCCATCAACCATTGCAATTGTGCAGAAAAATATTTGAATCCAGTTTCATAGTAAGGGCGCAGCCAATAGGAGCTTCCGGTAAGATACTCATAAGTCGTGGTCTTCGCTTGTTGGCGTTCAAAACGAACTTCCGCTCCTGTTGAATCTGAATTTTTAAAACCGTAAACGACCTCGGTCGCCAATCCTGACTTTTGACTGACAGTGGATTTGTCCCAAATTTCGTTCTGAAAATACGGTGTCATTGTAGCGTCCCAACTGGAGCTCTGGTACAACAATGAGGCCGCTACAGTATGCAGTTGTGTACCAAGCTCTGTCGCCTCAGTAGGATTTTCATTTCCATAGGCATAGGCGATTTTTTCAGACCATCTGCGATTTTTGTTAAAGTGATAGCCTGCTTCGAACTGAGCTCTCATCAACGGACTTGCCAGTGGCGAGGCACTTCTTCCGTCCATGTATACGTTGCTAGCACTACCGTATGAAAAATCCATTAAAAGCCAGTACGGGTTTTCTTCTTCCCGGAGGTTTTCTAGAAGACTTCGCGCCATAGCTTCATTTTCGCCACTTAAAGCGGACCTTGAAACAAGCCCTTTTAGAATTCCTGCCGCTTGAGATTTCTTGTTTTGTTTTGCAAGACTCATCCCTAAGAGCAAGCGGCCTTCGGCAGAAAGATTCGGGCCCATTTTCCTCAAGCTCTGTTCTGTCTCGGCATAGTTGGCATGTTGATAAGAAGCAAGTGTCATTGCCTCGAGATCTTTTTTCGCTTCTTGCTGAATTCCCGTTGGCGGATTTCCTTGAAGAACCTGCTCTAACAAAACTTTCGCGTCCCCTCGCCTTCCGAGTTTGTCCAAAGCTTTTGATTGGTAGAGCTTTGCAGCCGGAGCCAACGGGCTATTAAGAGAAACAACTTTGCCAAAAGCAGTCGTCGCATTCTCGTAGGATTTTGCCATGAAATAACAATTTCCAAGATTAAACCAGTAGAGCCCGTTGCTCGGATTTTTTTTAATCAACTGAATTAAAATACGTGAGCTTCCTGAAAAATTATTTTGATTGTAGATTTCTAAACTTCTCTTAAAAAGAGATGCATCGGCATTTGCAGATACCGCAAAGGCCGATTGCGAGACAATCAGCCCAAATATTAGAAATAAAAGTAAAAACCGATGTTTATACACCTCGTTCTATCATACAGAATGGTACGCGAAGTGTTGACGTCGTTTTGAGGGAACAGGACCCGACTTAGGTTGAATCTCTCTTACTCTTCAAGTTCGGGAATACGAGAGAAAGCAATTGCTGTGGGAGCCACATCTTTTTTGTCTTGGAAACAGGCCAAATAGACAGTGTCTTTGCCGAATTTTTCATTGAGTTTGTCGACCACACCGAAGAGTTGTTCTTTTTTTGTATTCTCGAAAAACGAAAACTGGTGGTTTTCAGACTTTTGGAAATCCGAAAGGACCACGGAAACCATCAAAGGTTTATATTTTCGAGGCATCTCTGTAAAAAAGCGATTCAGGTGAGAAAGCAGCAAAGCCGTGTCCTGAGTTTCTTGCACCTTCAAAGACTTCTCGAATTTTTCGTAGTGATTCATAAACTTCACAGACAAGCTCAAACGTCTTGTCAGAAAATTCTCTTTGCGCATTCTGATTGCCGTCTTTGACAAAAGCTTCTGCGCAACTCCGAGAGCCCCTTCCCACGATCTTTGATCTGGAGGCAAAACATGCTGGTGGCTGATACTCTGGCTTTTTTGGCGAGGCACCAGAAGGTTTTCACCTTTTAGAAGATAGTAATAACGACTTCCAACCAGGCTTCCCCACAAACCATACATTTGCTTTTCATTCATTCCCAAAAGCTGTTCCATAGTGGTCACGCCTTTTTGATTCAAGCGTTGCTCCATCTTGGGCCCGATACCAGGAATATCACGAAGCTTCAGTGGGAACAGGCGCTTTGGCAACTCTTCGGGCTCGATCGTAATAAAGCCATTGGGCTTTTGCATATCTGTGGCCATCTTCGCAAGCAACATATTCGGAGCAAGACCAATCGATGAGGTCATACATTCGCCGACCCGTTCACGGACTTCGTTTTTGATTTTCATCGCCAGTGCTGTTGCGACTTCCAAATTTTGCTGGGACCCCGTTAGCTCGCAGGCAAATTCATCAACGGAACAAACCGAGTGAATGGGAATGCAGCTTTCCAAAACTTCTTTGATTTTTTGATGGTATTGAATATAGGTCTTGTGGCGAGACTTCACTAATTGCAAACCAGGACACATTCTTTTGGCATCGCCGACAAGAGTGCCCGTTTTAATTCCAAGCGCTTTGGCTTCATAGCTGGCAGCTAAAACGGCAGTTGTATTGGCCATCATAGGTACGACGGCCACGGGCTTCCCCCGCAACTCGGGACTTTCTTGCTGTTCACAAGAAGCAAAAAAAGAATTGAGATCTAAATACAGCCAGCGAACCATGGACGCAGGTTAGCACAAAGAGGAAATCCTCCGTAGGAATTTCCTCAAAAGGCTCACCGCGCATACGCACTAAGCGGCCTTTTTGCCTTCGCCATAAACGACTTTATTGAGATGTGTGACAACATTTTCCATCAAGACGGATTGGTTATGAATCTCTTCCGCGGTGCTGGCAATTTCTTCTGATGAAGACGCATTAGATTGAACCGAAGAATCCAATTGATTCATAGCACTGCTAATCTGAGAAATACCGTTAGATTGTTCTTCGCTAGCAGTCGCAATTTCGTTATTCAAATTTGCCACTTTTTTCACCGACTCAACGATGCTCGTCAAAACCACGCCGCTCTCAACGGCTTTCTTTGACCCTGTTTCAACTTTAACGACGCTCTCTTTGATAAGAGCATGGATGTCCTTCGCAGCTTCCGCACTTTTTTGCGCCAGCGAGCGAACAGCATCCGCAACAACGGCAAAGCCCTTACCTTGCTCACCAGCGCGCGCTGCTTCCACTGCGGCATTTAGTGCCAGCAAGTTCGTTTGGAAGGCGATGTCGTCAATCACGTTAATAATCTCTTCAATCTTCTTAGAGGACTGAGTGATCTCTTGCATGGAAACCATCAAAGACTTAATTTCATGCTCTCCTTGCTGGGCAGAATCTGAAGACTTTCGAGAAAGCACCGCAGCCTCTTGGGCATTTGCAGAGTTTAACTTCACCATAGAGCTTAATTCCTCGAGTGAGGCCACTGTTTCTTCCAGTGAAGCCGCAGAGCTTGTAGAAGACTCAGAAAGCGCCTGACCTGCCGCCGACAGCTGTTGAATCGCGTTTGTCACCGTATCAGCAGAAGTTCTAAGCTGCCCAGAAAGTCGGCTGACCTCGACGGCAATCTTTTTAGAAACCAAAAATACGCATGCTGCTAACAACAAAACGCAAACTGCAGACACCATTACTTGGAAGACTGTCATTTTGTTGGCACTAGCAAGAATCGCAGAAGTCGGCGTGCGTACCACCAAACCCCAGTTTTGCTCGGAGCGACCTAGATTCAATGGCACTACCACGTAATGGTAAGAAACTTCTTGATCCATTCCAGTCACGGAATAGGTTTTACCATCTTTCAAAGCTGCCATAATTTCTGTTTGGTTCACAGGAAAAGAAGCCGGTTTCGTGATCAACTCCTCTTTAGGATGAGCCACATAATTGCCAGCTGAAGAAATCAAATAAGCTTCACTCTCAGCATAAGGTTTAACTTTAGAAATATTCTCGCGCACTTTAAGCAATGGAAAATCAACGCCAGCAACACCAAGAAACTGATTGTTCATCACAATAGGCACCACCGCAGAAGACATCAAAACCATTGTGCCATTCACTGGATAGTTATAAGGCTCTACCATTGTTTCCTTCTGACGTGCTTTAGGAACTAAGTAGTAATCTCCAGCAACTGGTTTGTCGTAATCTAAAAGTGGCGACAGCACTGCTTTGCCGTCTTTGTCATAACTCCAGTAAGGAACATAGCGGCCGCTTGCATCGTGTCCTGGGGTATTTGCGTACTGAGCATCTTTGCCATCATAGGCATTTGCTTCCCAACCCGTCCACGTTCCAATCAGACCTGGATTTTGCACCAAGAGTTCTTTTAAGGCGACGTTGATATCTTCACGGCGTGTGATATTTGCTAGTTTCTGAGAAGACTCTACTTGAGCAACAGAGCGAGCCACAGTAAAGGCCTGTTCAAGTTCCAAGCGAATCTCATTTGCACTTGCTTGAGCGGTTTTCTCAGTCAAACTCTCAGAACTCTGAAGCGCGCTTTCACGACTGGTTTTTGTATTCAGAAATGCACTAAATCCCATGGCTAAAAAAGCAATAAACACAATCGGCAGGGCCATCTGCATTTGAATCGACATTTTTTTCATTAGCTCTCCATCATTAAAGGCGTTCTTGTTTTTCGGTAAAAAACGCTTGTGACTTCAGCAAATGACTATCAAAAAACTGTTAAAAATAGGGAGTACGGACGCTACAAAAGACCAGGCACTTCCACGACCTGCGGCAAGCCGAGTTCTTTTGCGCCTGCGGCCCTTGAGAAATCGATGCGAATAGCCCGTAAGGCTATTCCTGGTTTATTAAAGACACGTTTGGCCCCATAGAGTTCATCCCCGACAATTGGAAAGCCATGAGAGCTTAGTTCAAATCGCAATTGATGAGGACGTCCTGTTAAGGGATGGAGTTCCCAACGATGCCATTTTTGAGACACATCATAGCCTACATAAACAGCTTCGGTCTCACTCGGTTTTCCAGTGGCGTGATCATAAGCTCTTTTTTTACCGCGAAGAAGACGGCTTTTCCAAAAAAATTTTTCGCCTTCTTTGGGGTCCATCTTCGTGCGGTGATTTTTCACATTGGCAGGAATATGTTCGAAGCTTTGCCCCTCGCTGAATGCCAGATAAGTTTTAAAAACTTGCTTGCGTTCAAACCACGTGTTGGCTTTCGCATGGGCTTCAGCTGTTTTTGCAAATAGCACCAACCCCGAAACTTCGAAGTCCAAACGATGCACTGGAAAGATTTGTTGTTTTAATTGTTTTTGCAGTTCCAGGCCCAAGCATTCACGCTGGTCGGACTCGCCTTCACGGCTTGGAGTCGTCAACACCATCGCGTCTTTATCGAGAATGGCAAAGTGAGAGTTCTCAAAAATGATATTCAGATTCATGATTTTTTACTGAGACCCACCAAGAAAATTTCTTTGCTGATCTTACGAGTGCTGTCTGGTTTTACGGCCTCGAATTTTTGAAAGTCTTTTTTGATTTCTTCACGAAGTTTTGCGAACTCATCACTGTGAAAGAGTTTGCAAACAAAGTGACCGCCCGGCTTTAAGAAGCGGCGTGCGACATCCAATGCAAGTTCACAAAGCGCCATAGAGCGTGCTTGGTCCGTAAAACGATGGCCCGTTGTATTCGGAGCCATATCAGACATGACAATATCAAACGGAGGCTGGAATCCGTGCTGTTTAAAAATCTCTTCTAATTGCAGATCGTAAAGATCCGCTTGAATGAAAACGGCGTTCTTAAGATTTACCGTCACGGGTTTCAAATCTACACCGAGGACTTTGCCGCCAGCCCCGATTTTTTGCGAAGCATACTGAGACCATGAACCCGGAGACGCCCCAAGATCCAAAACCGTTTGACCTGGCTTAAACATCTTGAACTTCTTGTCGATCTCTTCAAGTTTAAAAACCGAGCGGGCCGCAAAGTTCTCTTGCTTGGCTTTCTTAAAATAATGGTCGCGGGGGTTGTAAGTCATGGGGCGGACTATAGCAGACTCTGGCCCCTGAATGAAGGGGCCTTTTTTTTATGTAAGAATTATCAAGGATTTAGGCTCGTTCCAGCTCTTTAACTTTGAATAGCAACCCGCCCCCAATCATGAACAGCACAAGAAGCCCGAGCATGCCAAAACGATGTTCGCCGGTCATATAAACAGTCATACCGACAATGAATGGCCCCAAGATCGAGGCAAACTTTCCAACCAGGTTAAAGACCCCGAAATACTCGCCGCTGGCTTCACGCGGAATCATTTGAGCAAAGAAACTGCGGCTTAAAGCCTGCACCCCGCCCTGAACCATCCCGATCATCGCGGCCAAAAGGTAGAAATGCAAAGCGGTGCTCATTTGCGTGGCTAAAATTACCGCCACTGAATAACAACCAATACAGAATAAAATAGGCTTGCGAAGCCCCCAACGCCCGGTGGTCATCCCGAAAAGCCAGGCAAATGGGAAGCCGATAAATTGAGTCATCAACAAGGCGGTCATCAGAGAATCCCCCTCAAGACCGATTGAAACTCCGTAATCCACGGCCATCGTCATCACCGTATAAACGCCATCAATGTAAAACCAATAACCGACAACAAAAAAGAGAATGTTTCTATTTTTCACCATGGCCCGCAAAGTATGAAACAAATTGTTCATACTCTGTTTCATCATCACCATGAAAGGCTCTTTGTAGTCAGACTTAGGCTCTGGCACATTTCGCATCAGCGGAATCGTAAAGACCAACCACCAAACGCCAACTGTCAAGAAAGACCATTTCACGGCCTCTGGTTTTCCGGCGATGCCAAATAGCTCGGGCTTTAAAAACATAATGACGTTCAGTAAAAACAAAATGCCGCCACCAAGATAACCCAAGGCATAACCCACCGACGAGGCATAATCCAACCGACGTCCCTCAGCCACATAAGGCAGAAGCGAGTCATTAAAAACACAGCTGGCGTTAAAGGCCATCATAGAAATCGCATAAGCTGTTAGTGCGAACATCCAATCGCCTTGGGGAACAAAAAACATACCTACGCAACAGAGCACGCCAATCAGCATAAAAATAAAAAGGTAGGTCTTTTTGTAAGATCGCAAATCTGCCACGGCCCCTAAGAAGGGACTGCAAAGAGCAACCACCAAACTGGCAAGAGAGATCGCACTTCCCAAACGCGCAGTGGTGACTGCGGGTTCGATACCTGTGCTCCAATATTTTTGAAAGAATAGAGGGAAAAATCCCGCCATCACGGTGGTGGCGTAGGCACTGTTGGCCCAATCATAGAAAGCCCAGCTCAGAATCTTTTTATCTTTGATCATGTCAAAGATCAGATCATGGAAGCGGGCCCTTAGCAACTGCTGACGAGCCTTAGCGTGACCCTTTTACGCAGGCGCCGCCGCCCGTCTTCGCAAAATAACAGGTAATACCCTTTTCATCATCGATCACACGGGTAAAATCGCCGCTCTTTTTGATTTTGAAACCTTTGCCGCCAGACGCAGGCTTGCGGTCAGATTTCTTTTCCGCTTTGGCCGACTTCTTGGACTTTGCCGCATGCACTTCTGGAGAAGTCAAGAATGCTCCAAAGACTGCAAGTAAAACGAGGAGTTTAAAATTGCGGATCATACAGATCCCCTTTCCCGTGTTTTCAACAAGTTGGTACCTATGTTCTTTTCGACTAAAAGCCCGGGGAACATTACGCCTGCATATCGCATTAATACGAATTCGATCCATTTTTCGAATAGAGCAAAGAACCCATCTCAGAGTGAAACGACTTATGACGAGAACGTCATTCGACAGTCTGCCAGAGTTTTTTAAGAATGCACTTATGAATGGAGGAAACTAATGGAAACAACAGCTTCATCAACAACAAAAGAACGTCCACGCCGCAATCATCAAGCCGCTCGAAGTACTACGGCCACCACGAAGAAAGTAACTCAGCCATCAAAACATCTCAGCAATCTTTTAGATTGGTATTCCAGAGTAACCGCAAAAAGCATCAAACATTTGCATCAGTACTACACGAAAGATGCCTTCTTTAAAGACCCGCTCGTCGAAATTTATACGACGGAAGAAATAGAACAATATTACTTGCGAGTTCTAAACCGTATCAGCGACATTCACTTTACTTTTGAAAATATCGTTGAACAAGGCAACCAAGCTTGCGTCACTTGGGTCATGAAAGCGCGATTCATGGGACGTGAATTTTCAGTGGAAGGCTCTACGCATTTCAAGTTCACGTCTAACGGTCTTTGCGAATATCATCGCGATTATTTCGATGTCTCTGGAGAAATCTACGAGCAAGTTCCGGTAATGGGTTTACTCTTCCGTGGAATCAAACGTGTGCTGAATTAGCGTCACGTTTTTGACAGCGTCAAATCTTCGTCGGCAGGAGTGAAAACAAACTTACTTTTGCCGATTTTTTTCGAAGTTATTCCCATAACTTGCGATTTCCGCTGGACGATGGTCCCGATGAGCACCTAATTTGCTTCATAAGTTCCCCGCCAGGGGGATAAGGTCCCCTAACAGGGGGACTTTATCATGAAAATAAGAAATGCTTTTTCTGCACTTTGCGCCCTCAGCCTGATTTACACCGTTGGTTGTGCAAACAATTCGGGTTCTACGAGCCCTGCTTCCAGTGACAATGGCAAATTAGACCAAGCCTACCCACTTCTGTGGGAAGACGCCCATAACGAAGGCAAGGATTGGACAAGTCATGTTTACGACATCATTAACAAAGAAACGCCAGACCTCGTCCAAGGCGCCGAAGACATCACGGCTTTTTGCCCTCGCTACTTCCAATTGACGACTGATGAGCGCATCAACTTTTGGGGTGTGTTGATTTCAGGGATCGTAAAGTACGAAAGTAACTTCGATCCCACCAATCGTATGCATGAAACCACGATGGGCACAGATCCAGTCACGGGCCGCCCGGTTTACAGCGAAGGACTGATGCAACTTTCCTATCAAGATATCAGGCCTTATCCTTTCTGTGAGTTCGACTGGGACACTGATAGAAAGCTTAAGCCCAATGACCCAAACAAAACCATCTTGGACCCTTATAAAAATCTCAGCTGTGGTGTGAAAATTTTGGCCCAGCAGATTAAGAATCGGAACCGTATTACCCTAACAAAAGGGGTTTATTGGTCCGTGATTAAGGTGAATGGTAAATACAGCAAGATTCCGCAAATTGCCGCATTGACCCGACAGATGCCTGGTTGTATGAACTAGGCATGACAAAAAAGACTCGCCAAAAAGAACTTAAAAACTTTGCCCTGGGTTCAGAGAAAACTGAATACCCTACAACATACTCTCCAAAGATTTTGGAAGCATTTGATAATAAGAACCCAGGCAAGGTCGCATGGACGTCTTTCGTCTGCACCGAGTTCACTTCCCTTTGCCCAAAAACCGGTCAGCCTGATTTCGCAAAAGTATTTGTGAACTACATTGCCGATGAAAAAATGGTGGAATCAAAGTCTTTGAAGCTCTATCTGTTCAGCTTCCGCAATCATGGCGACTTCCATGAAGATTGTATTCAAACTATCTGCGATGACCTCGTAAAACTCATGAAGCCAAAGTACATCGAAGTGATTGGCGAGTTCACTCCTCGTGGCGGTATTGCGATCTATCCTTTTGCAAGCTACGCTTGCAAAGAAAAGGTCTTCCAAGATCTTCACCACAGCCGTCTCGCTAACTACGCCCCAGGAAAATACAGTATGGAGCTCTCTAAGCTCTACTAGTGTTCTCAAACCCAGACCTTCGCTCGGTCCAAGGTGATTTCTAGCCTTAAGACTCTTTCCAAGACTCCGATCCGTCTTAGAGGAAGGAGTCATCTTGACCTATCGCTCTCTTTTTTCAATTGGATTGATCTTGTTCTTCGTGAGCCCACTAGCTCACGCGGCTCCGGACTTTTCTAAATTCGTGATCTCTGATCCGAATGAAGCGATCTCTTCGGATGATTCTTCAAGAACTGAGGCCGAACCTCCATGTGTTCATTGCCAGCTCAATCAGACTCCTAGAAGTCAACGTGACAGCCAACAGGTTATTCAAAGAGTTCAAGGCTCAAGACAAGTCACCAGACAAGCCCAGAGGACAGAACCTGAATGTTATTCTTGCGGTCGAGTCAACCTCGCGAGACGTGGCACTGTCTCTGGTGAAAACATCTGGAAGAACTTCCCTGAAATTGCAGGCTACAGTGAACATCCTGAAGTTAAAGCGATGATTCGTTATGCAGAGACTCACTCCAGAAGCACCTCTATCGGTCTGTGCCTTCGCAGAGTAAAAGAGGCCATGTGCCGCGCTCGTCGTGGCACTCGCTGTAAAGGTGGCTCGTTGGTGAGCAAATACATGAACTTCACACCCGTCTTTCCAGAAGTGCCTTCTCGCTCAAATCCTAAAATTGGCGTCAATGCCCTTAAGAACTTGAAGGCGGAGGGTTTTATCAATTTACTAGATGACTCTACCTTCAGCAGCATGATTCAAAATCCAGCTTCTGCACCTAAAGGTGCCATCATGATTTATAAAGGTGGCAAAAACGGTGGACATATCGAAATCAAAACAGGCCATGGTACCAGCGGCTCCTATGTCAGTGACTTTAGAGCGCCTAATTCAGTCATGAAAAATGAGCTTGCCGGCCGCGCCAGCAGAAACTATAAACTTGTCGGCGTGATGATTAAGCCTGCGGAGAAACTCAAATGAAAAAACTAGGATTGATTCTTTTCACTTCATTACTGACTTCTCTGGCACATGCCGCAACAGAATTTAAAAATGTTGAGGACGCGGTCAAAAAACTAAAGGCATATACTATCGCCGATATCGAAGGCGACAAAGCAAGACTCAAAGAAGGCAAAACGCTTAAAATTGATCAAATGTTTGACGATCTTGAAGGCGCCGTAAAACTTGCTGAAAAAAATACGCTCAGCGAAGACCTTGTCCATCAAATGGAAAGAGTCGCCATCATTACTTTCATCAACGACCCGTCTGCTTTTGCAGTTTCAGACATCATGCTGCCGCTTTATCAAAAAAATAAAGAGCTCTTTAAAAAGGCTGCTGAAAAACTGCACTCAACAGATCGCGCCCTCATCCTTGAAACTTTGGATGAGCAAGACAAGGCCCTTTCCGACGGTGACTAGAGTCCTCTCTATATAATTAGCCCTTCATTTTGCGGGTGTCTCATTTTTAGACAGCCGCATTTTGTTACCCTGTGCTCAATGCTGTGACATCGAAATGTGTTTCTTTTCGAGATGGCGCCACATGTGGCCAGGCATCTCCTTTGCTTTGTATTACTTCCAAAGGACGGAACCACTATGTTGAAGCACCTACTCGTATGCACCACTTTAATAATGGCACAGCCAGGATTTGCTGTGTTATCTAGTCCAACCCGTAATCTTAGAACCGGGTCCATGACACTCGCTAGCAGCGCTACGAGTTCTGGAACCTGTGCTGATTGCGCTAATAGCGGCGGAACAGCTATGGACGCATTCAGACAATTCGCCGACAATATGAACGAGATCACCGATGGTGTTCTCGATGTTGAAATCATCTCGGATAATATGAATTACAGTAATAAATGCGATAACTTTGTCGGTAATGGCGAAGTAAACGCATGGGGCGACGTCGTCAACAGCGAA